>NZ_CP019334.1:2027500-3227500 GCF_002163675.1 Polaribacter sp. SA4-12
TACGGCTCCTTGACTTAATCAATTAACCTTGCTAGAAACAGTAACTCGTAGGCTCATTATGCAAAAGGCACGCCGTCACAACTCGAAGTTGCTCCGACCGCTTGTAGGCGTACGGTTTCAGGATCTCTTTCACTCCCTTACTTAGGGTTCTTTTCACCTTTCCCTCACGGTACTAGTTCACTATCGGTCTCTCAGGAGTATTTAGCCTTACCGGATGGTCCCGGTGGATTCATACAGGATTACTCGTGTCCCGCACTACTCAGGGTACCACTATCTAAAATTCGCTTACTTTTACGGGACTATCACCCTCTATGGTCTGTCTTTCCAAACAGTTCTAATTCACTTATCTTCGAATATCGTGGCCCTACAACCCCAAAATTGCCGTAACAACTTTGGTTTGGGCTAATCCGCGTTCGCTCGCCACTACTAACGGAATCACTATTGTTTTCTCTTCCTCCGGTTACTTAGATGTTTCAGTTCACCGGGTTTACCCCTATTGCTAGGTGACATGTCTTCAACATGCCGGGTTGCCCCATTCGGATATCTACGGATTATAAGGTATGTGCCCCTCCCCGTAGCTTTTCGCAGCTTATCACGTCCTTCGTCGTCTCTGAGAGCCTAGGCATCCGCCATACGCCCTTACTTAACTTATTGTACTTTTTGCTACAGTATGTTGCCATACTATAATGAACTCTTTTATATTTTTATAAAAAAATTATTTAATTAGAATATAAATATTCTAATTGTTCTCTATCTATTTGATTCTTACGATATCATTTTACCAATATGTCAATGAACTTGTGTCAATACTTTGAAATTGACGTTGTGGAGAATATCGGAGTCGAACCGATGACCTCTTGCGTGCAAGGCAAGCGCTCTAGCCAGCTGAGCTAATCCCCCATTATGAAATTCAGAATAAATCCTAAATTATGAATGTAGAATCCTCTTACTTCCAGAATTTCCTTAAAATATTAAAATTGTAGTCCCGGGCAGACTCGAACTGCCGACCTCTACATTATCAGTGTAGCGCTCTAACCAGCTGAGCTACGAGACTAAATAGCTTAATATTTTGTTTTTTTAAAATTAACAGCAAAGAGTAAAACTTCCTTTTGTAACTCACCATCTTTCTCTAGAAAGGAGGTGTTCCAGCCGCACCTTCCGGTACGGCTACCTTGTTACGACTTAGCCCTAGTTACCAGTTTTACCCTAGGCGGCTCCTTGCGGTGACCGACTTCAGGCACTCCCAGCTTCCATGGCTTGACGGGCGGTGTGTACAAGGCCCGGGAACGTATTCACCGGATCATGGCTGATATCCGATTACTAGCGATTCCAGCTTCACGGAGTCGAGTTGCAGACTCCGATCCGAACTGTGATATGGTTTATAGATTCGCTCTCTGTTGCCAGATGGCTGCTCATTGTCCATACCATTGTAGCACGTGTGTGGCCCAGGACGTAAGGGCCGTGATGATTTGACGTCATCCCCACCTTCCTCTCTACTTGCGTAGGCAGTCTCGTTAGAGTCCCCAACTTTACTTGCTGGCAACTAACGACAGGGGTTGCGCTCGTTATAGGACTTAACCTGACACCTCACGGCACGAGCTGACGACAACCATGCAGCACCTTGTAATCTGTCCGAAGAAAACTCTATCTCTAAAGCTGTCAGACTACATTTAAGCCCTGGTAAGGTTCCTCGCGTATCATCGAATTAAACCACATGCTCCACCGCTTGTGCGGGCCCCCGTCAATTCCTTTGAGTTTCAGTCTTGCGACCGTACTCCCCAGGTGGGATACTTATCACTTTCGCTTAGTCACTGAGCTAATGCCCAACAACTAGTATCCATCGTTTACGGCGTGGACTACCAGGGTATCTAATCCTGTTCGCTCCCCACGCTTTCGTCCCTCAGCGTCAGTACATACGTAGTAGACTGCCTTCGCAATCGGTATTCTGTGTAATATCTATGCATTTCACCGCTACACTACACATTCTATCTACTTCCATATGACTCAAGTCAACCAGTATCAAAGGCAGTTCCATAGTTGAGCTATGGTATTTCACCTCTGACTTAATTGACCGCCTGCGGACCCTTTAAACCCAATGATTCCGGATAACGCTCGGACCCTCCGTATTACCGCGGCTGCTGGCACGGAGTTAGCCGGTCCTTATTCTTACAGTACCGTCAAGCTGGTATACATACCAGTGTTTCTTCCTGTATAAAAGCAGTTTACAACCCATAGGGCCGTCTTCCTGCACGCGGCATGGCTGGGTCAGAGTTGCCTCCATTGCCCAATATTCCTCACTGCTGCCTCCCGTAGGAGTCTGGTCCGTGTCTCAGTACCAGTGTGGGGGATCTCCCTCTCAGGACCCCTACCTATCGATGTCATGGTAAGCCGTTACCTTACCATCTAACTAATAGGACGCATAGCCATCTTTTACCAATAAATCTTTAATTACATCTCGATGCCGAGTCGCAATACTATGGAGCATTAATCTTCATTTCTAAAGGCTATTCTCCAGTAAAAGGTAGGTTCTATACGCGTTACGCACCCGTGCGCCGGTCGTCATCTGTAGCAAGCTACAATGTTACCCCTCGACTTGCATGTGTTAAGCCTGCCGCTAGCGTTCATCCTGAGCCAGGATCAAACTCTTCATTGTATATTTTAAATAATATTTAATGAATAAGTTTCAAAAGAATTTTAACAAAATTAATTGTTATGGTTATTCTACTCTTTGTTTACGCTGTCAATTTCAATATTTTCAATGAACTTTTTTGAATCTTAAAATACTGCCTTAATACAAAATCTTAAACCCAAATTTGTAGAAACACTAGAATCGAACTAGTTGATTTTTTAAAACTAAAAATTAGCCTCTCTTAAACCTTTACCAAATATCTCTGAACTTTTTTCGCTGTATTTCTTAGCGGCTGCAAACATACAAACTATTTCTAATCTGACAATAAAAAATGAATTATTTTTTATAAAATATTTAATCATTTTACATAACTAAACCTTTAATATCACAACCTACACAACGCCTCAATGAACTAAACTAACAAACTAATATTCCTGTTAGCGGGTGCAAATATACATCGTATTTTTAATCTCGCAACTATTTTTTAAACCTTTTTTAAAATTAGTTTTCAAACTATACATAACTTCATTATTTAAAGCCTTTTACAACCTGAAATGTTTTATCTTTTTTTTCTTCTTTTTATAATATTTGAAAATCTAAGCTAGATTATCATTATAAACACTCTTTGTAAACACATAGAAATATAAAAAAAATAGTAGATGATCGTTCTTTTTATATGAAAAATGAGAATAAAACTTAAAAGAATTGACTCTTATATATAAGATATCAGTTTGAAATTTGGATTTAATCCATAAATAAGTCGTGTTAGGGATTGAAACGGCATCCTTTTTATTTGAAATTCACAAAACATTTAGTCTAAGAATGATTTTATCAATGAAAAAAGATGCGGAAATCAATTTAGTTTAAAAAGATATAGTGCAAAGCCCGACCTTTTTTATGCACTAAACTCTTTAGAAATGTTAATTACTGAAATATTTAAGACTTCTTAAATTAATTAAGCCTTAAAAAAAGGAAACACCCAACTATAATAAGTACATATATATGTATGAAAAATTGTTTTAGATTTTAATGTAAAATGCAAAAAACAAAGAACCTTTCTTTTATGAATCACTATTATCAATTATTAAACTTCATACGTTTTATAACATCTGAATATTCTATAACACAAAAAAGAGCCGATATAAAATATCTGCTCTTTTTGATTCAATCTATAAATCCCCCAACTTACGATTGACTACTTTCATTAACCCATAATTATGTATTATGAAAACATAATTATACTGCAAATATAATTTGAAGTTAAGCTTGAAAGTTCATTTTTTAGATTGGTGGATGTTATTTATCGGTGAATGGAATAATATCTTCGATAAGTGTAAATGAATTATAGTAAATTTAATCTTTTCATTAACTCACTCTTATTTGATCTACTAATAGGAATGACACTTTTTTGAATTAAGACACTATTATCTTCAATATCTATTATTTGTGAGACGTTTATAATAAATGATCTATGAATTCTAAGAAATAAGATTGCAGGTAATTTATCTTCAATTTTCTTTAAAGTAGAATGTACAACGTAGTTTTTATTTTCGGTTTTTATACTAATATAATCTCCTTTGGCTTCAACAAAATAAATATCAGGAATATTAATTTTAACCAACCTTCTATCTACACTAACATATATGAAACTTGACTCTTCTTTTGACGTATCAATTTCATTAGAAGTTTTTGTTTCTTCTAAGGAAGTCAATTTATTTAAAGATTTATTAAACCTTTCTTTGGTTATGGGCTTTACTAAGTAATCTACAACACAATCATATTCGAAAGCTTGTAAAGCAAAGTTTTTATCTGAAGTTGTTAAAATTATTTTTGGCGGAGATTTTAACGTTTGTATGAAATCAAAGCCAGAAAATGTTGGCATATGAATATCTAGGAAGATTAGATCAACAACATTAGAGTTTAGATATTTAATAGCGTCAATTGCCGAACTAAATTCCTCAATTACAGAAACTTGCTCAGTATTACTACATAACTGCTTAATAATTAGTCTTGCAGTTAAATCATCATCTATTACTATACAATTCATAATATTTTAGGGGAATTATTAAACCACTAAATATACATGAATTTTGTTTAAGATATTTATAAAATCTTTATATAATTTTGTATCCCCTTTTTTTAAATCTTTTTCAAATTTAGAAGCTAATGTTAAGCCTTTTTTAAACCCCAATATGCTAATTTTATGCTTTATTTTATGAACATTATTTGCTAGTTCGTTATAATCTTGCTTTTCGAAGTTTTTATTAAAAAGGGAATATTCTTCAGGGAATTCTTTTTTTAAAACATCTAAGATATTTTGTTCAAAAGCTAAATCTCCTCCTGAAAGCTCTTTTATATAATTTAAATTTGGGGTCTCCATCTATACTGAAATATTAAATTAATTACGAAATAAGTTCATTTTGTTTCCAATATTTTAATACTGATTTTACTTTTTTAGAGTATTTAGTAAATTCGGCAGGTTTCGTAAAATAACCACAAATACCATAATCATAGCATTTTTTTAATTCACTATCGTCTTCTGAATTAGACATTATGATAATAGGTGTGTTTTTAAACTTAATATTTGATTTTAACTTTTCTAAAAGTTCTAGACCATTCATTTTAGGCATATGTAAATCTAAAACAATAATATTGAAAGTGTTTTCTATTCTATTTAAAAAAATTAAAGCTTGTTCTCCATTTATTGCTTCAACAACAGAACATGGAAAATTAATATCTGTACAGACTTTTTGAAACTTTATTCTTTCAATTTCATCATCATCAATAAGTAATATAGATAGGGATTTCATTTATTTTTAAATTTAATATAATGCAAAAATGAAATAAAAAAAGGGAAAAAGCATATTTATTAGTTTACCTGCTTTAAAGAATCGTTCAATGGTAAAGTTACAATGTTATATATATTATCTACACATGCACTTGTCTATCAATCTGTTGATTTAACGAAATAAATGTTTCAAATTTAGAAACTCCTTTTATAACTTTAATCTTAGTATCTAAAAGTTGCATTAAGTCTTCATTCTCTTTACATACTACTTTTATAAAAACTGTAAATTTCCCAGTAGTATAGTGACATTCTAGAACTTCTGAAATCTCTTTAATTCTTTTTATTACTGATAATAAAACTGCTGAACTATTTAGATATACACCAACAAATGCTGTTGTATTGTAACCTAAAGATTTAGGATTTATCATCATTTGATACCCATCAATTAGTTCTGATTTTTCTAATTTCCTTAACCTTTGATGAATTGCTGCACCAGATATACCAACATCTCTTGCAATACTTAAAATTGGTATTCTTGCATCCTTAATTAAACTTCTGATAATTTTTTTATCAATACCATCTATTTTCATTTTTACATCTTTAATTATAAAGATAAAAAAAAATAGAGAATACATATTGTATTCTCTATTTTTATATCAATTTAAAACTAAAATTTAATTTTTTATTTCATTGTGAAATCTTCCATAAACTTAGTTGTATAGTTTCCTGCAATATAATCTGGATGATCCATTAATTGTCTATGGAAAGGAATTGTTGTTTTTACACCTTCAATTACAAACTCATCTAAAGCACGCTTCATTTTATTAATCGCTTCTTCTCTTGTTTGAGCAGTAGTAATTAATTTAGCAATCATAGAATCGTAATTTGGAGGAATCATATAACCTGCATATACATGCGTATCAACTCTTACTCCGTGACCTCCTGGAGAATGAAAAGTTGTGATTTTTCCTGGAGCAGGTCTAAACCCACTATAAGGATCCTCTGCATTTATTCTACATTCTATAGAATGCATTTGTGGAAAATAATTTTTTCCTGAAATTGGCACACCTGCAGCAACTAAAATCTGTTCTCTAATTAAATCGTAGTTTACAACTTCTTCAGTAATTGGGTGTTCTACCTGAATACGTGTATTCATCTCCATGAAGAAGAAATTTCTATGCTTGTCTACCAAAAACTCGACAGTTCCAGCACCTTCATATTTAATATATTCAGAAGCTTTTACAGCAGCATCTCCCATTCTCTTTCTTAGATCATCGGTCATGAAAGGAGAAGGAGTTTCTTCAGTTAATTTTTGATGACGACGTTGAACAGAGCAATCTCTTTCTGATAAATGACATGCTTTACCAAAAGAATCTCCAACAATTTGAATTTCTATATGTCTTGGCTCTTCAATAAGCTTTTCCATATACATATCGTCATTACCAAAGGCAGCTTTAGATTCATGTCTTGCAGAATCCCAAGCATCTCTTAAATCTTCGGCTTTCCAAACAGCACGCATACCTTTACCTCCACCTCCTGCAGAAGCTTTTAGCATTACTGGGTAACCTGTTTCTAAAGCAACTTTTTCACAATCTTCAAAATCTACAATAACACCTTCACTACCTGGTACACATGGTACGCCTGCAGCAATCATAGTAGATTTAGCATTTGCCTTATCTCCCATTTGGTCAATCATGTCTCCAGTAGCACCAATAAATTTAATATTATGCTCTTCACATAATCTAGAAAATTTAGCGTTTTCTGATAAAAATCCATAACCTGGATGAATTGCATCTGCATTTGTAATTTCTGCAGCTGCAATAATATTAGACATTTTTAAGTATGATTCTGAACTTGGAGCAGGCCCAATACAAACTGCTTCATCTGCAAATCTAACGTGCAAACTTTCTGCATCTGCAGTAGAATATACTGCAACAGTTTTAATGCCCATTTCTTTACATGTTCTAATAACACGTAAAGCTATTTCACCTCTATTGGCAATTAATATTTTTTTAAACATCTTTGTTGAATTAGTTTATAAGCTAATTAGATAAATTAGTAGTAGGGAAATAGAAAAATCTAATTCTTAACTTCAAATTTCTAATTTAACTATGATGGATCTACTAAAAATAAAGGTTGATCAAATTCTACCGGAGAAGAATCATCAACTAAAACTTTAACGATTTTACCTGAAACTTCAGATTCTATTTCGTTAAATAATTTCATTGCCTCAATAACACAAACCGTATCTCCTACAGAGATATCAGTTCCTACTTCAACAAAATTTGATTTGTCTGGAGAAGGTTTTCTGTAAAACGTTCCAATAATTGGAGACTTAACAGTAATGTATTTAGAATCTTCACTTTCGGCTGCAGGAGCTGCTGCATCAACAGGAGCTGCTTGAGCCATAGGAACTGCAACTTGTTGTTGCATACCTGCCATTGGAGCGGCTTGCAAAATGGTTGTTTCAGTTTTACCAGAACCAGTTCTAATAGTAATTTTCACATCTTCCATTTCTAACTTCACCTCGCTAGCGCCAGATTTAGCTACAAATTTTATAAGATTTTGAATTTCTTTAATATCCATACTCATAATTGTTTAGTTGTTTTATTTATGAATTATATGCCCATTTTACGTAAGCAGCTCCCCATGTGAAACCACCTCCAAATGCAGCAAAAATTAAATTATCTCCTTTTTTTAATTGACTTTCATAGTCGGCTAATAATAGCGGTAAAGTTGCTGATGTCGTATTACCGTATTTTTGAATATTCATCATTACTTTTTCTGATGGTACACCTACTCTTTTAGCAGTTGCTTCAATAATTCGTTTATTAGCTTGATGTGCAACTAACCATTGAATATCTTCTTCTGTAAGATTATTTCTGGTTAACATTTTTTCTGCAACATCTGCCATATTAGAAACTGCATATTTAAACACCGTTTTTCCTTCTTGATAAACGAAGTGCTTATTAGTTTCTACTGTTTCTTTTGTAGTTGGCATTAAAGAACCGCCTGCTTCAATTCTAAGAAAATCTCTTCCTACTCCATCACTTCTTAAATACTCATCTTGTAAACCTAAACCTTCATAATTAGGTTCGAATAATGCAGCTCCGGCTCCATCACCAAAAATAATACATGTAGCTCTATCTTTATAGTCTATAATAGAAGACATCTTATCTGCTCCAATTAATAGTACTTTTTTATATCTACCAGATTCTATGTAACTAGCTGCAGTAGACATACCGAATAAGAAACTAGAACATGCTGCTTGCAAATCATAACCGAAAGCATTTACTGCTCCGATTTCTGAAGCTACATAAGCCGCCGTTGATGCTATTGGTAAATCTGGAGTTGCAGTACCTACAATTACCAAATCTATTTCTTCAGGATTTATATTTGATTTTTGTAATAATTCTTCCGCAGCTTTTATAGCCATGTAAGAAGTACCTAAACCTTCTCCTTTTAAAACTCTTCTCTCTTTAATACCAGTTCTAGAAGTAATCCATTCGTCGTTAGTTTCGACCATGGTTTCTAACTCTTTATTAGTCAGAACATATTCAGGAACATATTTCCCAACTGCTGTAATTGCGGCAGTAATTTTTGTCATAGTTATAGTTGTTTTCCATGTGGTTAGCAAGGTCAAAAGTAGTGAAATTTATTTCACTACTTTAGGTAAAAACCATCAAAAAAGACAATTTTTACCTAAAAAACGCAAAAAAACCCTCAATAATGAGGGTTTTTACAAAAACTTATGTTTTATTTTATGCTTCTGCTCCTGCTGATGCAGATTCTAATACTACCTGTCCTCTGTAGTATAATTTACCTTCATGCCAGTGAGCTCTGTGGTACAAATGTGATTCTCCTGTTGTAGGGTCCGTCGCTATTTGTTGAGAAGCTGCTTTATAATGCGTTCTCCTTTTGTCTCTTCTAGTTTTGGATATCTTTCTTTTAGGATGTGCCATTTTATGTCTTTTTTTCTGTTATTAAATTCTTTAATTTATCCCACCTTGGGTCTGTCTCTTCAACAGCTTTTACTTCTTTTATTTCTAATTCTTCAAATTTGTTTAATGCTTCTGAATCCATTGTTCCGTCTAAAACTTTTGGATGAACTCTTTTATTAGGAACTGATAATACTATTAGTTCGTAAATATATTGAGCAACACTAAACTCATACGCTTCATGAGGCAAAATTAAAATCTCCTCATTGTCATCATTAAACTCATCTCCAAAATTCACAACTAATCGTAAAACATCTTCAACATCTTGCTTATAAAGTTCATTAGTAACATCACATGGCACCTCTACATAACCACTGGCTGTAAAAGTTAACTCTAACAATGTACTTTTCTTTATAAAATCTAATGAGATCTTAATAGATGAACTTTCATATTCATCATAATTAAAAGCTTCAAAGAACGTATTATTAATTTCATATTCAAATAAATGAATTCCTTCCTTTAATCCTACAAACTGTATGTTGAATTCCTTTAAGTGTTTCATTACCAAATATCAATTAAGCGTGCAAAGATATAAAAATTTATTATTCTACACTGTTTTCTTTTAAAAGTTTTTTACTTTACTAAAAGAGGATTTTTTGAAAGCTCTTTATATTCTTTTCTCGTTTTAAAAATCTGAATTGCTGTAAACAATGCTTCCTTAAAAGACGAAGGGTTTGCAGTGTTTTTTCCAGCAATATCAAAGCCTGTACCATGATCAGGTGAAGTTCTAATTTCACTTAAACCGGCAGTATAATTAACTCCGTTTCCAAAAGACAATGCTTTAAAAGGTGCTAATCCTTGATCGTGATACGTTGCTAAAACACCATCAAACTGTCTATATGTTTCCGAACCAAAGAATCCATCTGCTGCATAAGGACCAAAAACCAACTTACCAGTCTCTCTAATTTCATCAATAGTAGGTTTTATAATTTCATCATCTTCTAAACCAATAACTCCTTTATCTCCACAATGAGGGTTCAACCCTAAAACAGCAATTTTTGGTTTATTAATTCCAAAATCTTGCACTAAAGAAGTGTACATTGTTGCTACTTTCTCTTTAATTAAAGACGGAGTAATTGATTCTGCCACTTTAGAAATTGGAATATGCCCCGTTATAAGACCTATTCTTAATTCATCAGTCATTAAAATCATTAAACTTTTTCCATCAAGTTTATCTTCTAAATATTCTGTGTGGCCAGGAAAATTAAAAGTCTCCGACTGAATTGTTTCTTTATTAATAGGAGCCGTTAATAAAACATCTATACTTTTATCCTTTAAACTAGCAACAGCGACCTCCAAAGATTTTGCTGCATACATACCAGATTCTTTAGTAGCTTTACCTAATTCTATAGAAACATCCTCTTTCCAAATATTTAACACATTAATCTTATTGTGATTAATTTGACTCAAAGAAGTAATTCCGTGAACAAGTGTTTCTATTTTTAATGCTTTTTTATGATAAGAAACTACTTTTGTACTACCAAAAAGAACTGGAGTACAAAAATCTAACATTCTTTTATCTTCAAAAGTTTTTAGAATCACCTCTAATCCTATTCCATTTAAATCTCCTATTGAAATACCAACTATAATTTTATCAGATTTATCCATAGTAACTCTTCTATTATTCCTATTTTTGATTATCACAAAAGTAACTAAATTTTACAGATATGTTTACCGGAATTATAGAAACACTTGGTACAATTACAAATATTGCTAAAGAGCAAGCTAATATTCATTTAACTGTAAAAAGTAATTTTACAAATGAACTAAAGGTTGATCAAAGCGTTGCTCATAATGGAGTTTGCTTAACTGTTGTAAATATTGAGAACGATGAATATACCGTTACAGCTATTAAAGAGACTTTAGACAAAACTAATACAGGAAACCTTAAAGTTTCTGATTCTGTAAACCTTGAAAGAGGAATGAAGTTAGGAGATCGATTAGACGGACATATTGTACAAGGACATGTAGATCAAATTGCAACATGCACAAACATTAAAAAAGAAGACGGAAGTGCAGTTTTTACTTTTAGTTATGATGCCACAAATAAAAATATCACAATAGAAAAAGGATCTATAACAGTAAATGGAGTTAGCTTAACTGTTATAAATTCTAAACAAAATGAGTTCAGTGTTGCAATTATACCTTACACTATAGAAAATACAACCTTTAAATATATTGAACTAGGAGATCACGTAAACTTAGAATTTGATGTTATAGGAAAGTATGTTAGTAGATTAACGAACTCATAGCCTTTATTAAAAAAGAAAATGGAAATACTATTTTACTTTTAGTATTCTAATTACAAAAAACATAACAATAGAAAAATGACCTATGACTTTAAACAGTGATAGGTTAATTTTTGATATAAACTCTAAGTAAAATGGAAAATTGTGTTGTAATTATACCTTACACAAAAGAAAAACTTGAAAGTATAGTAAAAAGGAGAATAGGTTAGTAGATTAACTAATTCCTGATTTTTTTTATTCCGTATAAAATCCCTGTAATAATTAAAAAGACTAAACCTCCATCAATAGGTAGACCAGGTGGTGGTGGTGGTGGCGCTGGTGGTGGTACAATTTGCCCACTAGCCACGAATGTAATTGCAAGCATTATAAAAAATGCTAAATATCTTTTTTCTTTCATTTTTATCCCCCCAGATTAAAATTTTGAAACTATGTGTACTTATTAAATAACAAAGATAAGTCTTTTATTATTAATAAGAATTAAAAAAAAGTGGTCCCACTTGGGCTCGAACCAAGGACCCTCTGATTATGAGTCAGATGCTCTAACCAACTGAGCTATGGGACCGATTATTTTGGCTGCAAATGTACTATTTATTTTGAATAATTAATACATTTTTTAAAAAAAAATAATTAAACACTTCTATTCATAAGCCAAAGTCCAAAATTCTTTAAACCTTGTTGATTCTCTTCTGAGATATTCATGGCTGATAAAGTACTGAAAGCCTTATCAGTATAGTTTTTAATCTGTTCTTTTATTAAAACAGGAATATCATTTACCTCAAAAATTCGAGTAACTTCTGTAATTTTAATCGAATTATCTTTTAGTTTTTGATTGTAAAAAAACTGCAACTTACCTCTATCTAACTCATTAGCAACTTCTAATGATTTTAAATATAAATACGTTTTTTTATTTTCGATAATATCTCCTCCAACTTGTTTTCCAAATGTTTTAGGATCTCCAAAAGTATCTAAATAATCATCTTGAAGCTGAAAGGCCAAACCTAAATTTAAACCAAAATCATAAATTAAGTTTGCGTGTTCTTCACTTGTTTCTGCAACTATAGCTCCCATTTTTAATGCAGCAGCTACTAAAACGGATGTTTTTAAACGAATCATATTAATATATTCTTCGATAGTTACATCATTTCTCGTTTCAAAATCGACATCTAATTGTTGTCCATCACAAACCTCTAAAGCAGTTTTACTAAAAAGTTGTGCTAATTTCTGAAATACAACAGGTTCGTAATTTTCAAAATATTGATACGCTAAAATCAACATTGCATCTCCAGAAAGAATACCCGTGTTAATATCCCACTTTTCATGAACAGTTTCTTTACCTCTTCTTAACGGTGCATCATCCATAATATCATCATGAATTAATGTAAAGTTATGAAAAACCTCAACAGCTAAAGCAGCTGGCATTGCTTTTTCATATCCCCCAGAAAAAATATCTGCAGCCATTAAAGTTAAAATAGGGCGCATTCGTTTACCTCCTAATTTTATGATATAATCAATTGGTTCATATAAGTTTTTAGGTTCATTAACCCACTTTTTAGATTCTAAATAGTCTATGAAATCTTTCTGATAATGTAAAATGTCCAAATCTGTAATTTTTTGTAAAAATAATGTAAAGAAATTTTACATTTTAATTCAAATGTTAAAAAATTAATAAAACTTTGGAAACTTTATTGGTTTCTAAAGTTTCCTATTGTACATTTGCGCTCAAATTATGAGAGAAAAAATAATAGAAAAATCGAACGAACTCTTCTTAAACCTAGGTTTTAAGAGTGTTACCATGGATGAAATTGCCAGTGCTTTAGGGGTTTCAAAAAAAACGATTTACAAATACTTTAAGAACAAAACTGAACTTGTTGCTGCTGTAACTCATCATATGTTTGATGCTGTTAGTTGCGGAATTAATGGTATTTGTGATCTAAAAATGAATCCTATTGATGAAATATTTTCAATAAAAAGGTTTGTTATGGACAATTTAAAGGATGAAAAATCTTCTCCACAGTATCAACTTCAAAAATATTACCCAAAGATTTATGCATCTTTAAAGCAAAAACAGTTTCATGTTATGCAGGGTTGCGTTATTGAAAATTTGAAGAGTGGAATTGAAATCGATTTATATAGAAGTGACATAGATCTTGAATTCATTTCGAGAATTTATTTTAATGGGATGGTTAGCATTAAAGATAAAGATCTATTTCCATTAAATGATTATTCCATGAATACATTAATGAATTACTATTTAGAATATCATTTACGAGGAATTTGCACCGAAAAAGGAATCCAACAATTAGAAAACCAATTAAAACTGAAATAAAAACCACATGAAAAAATTAATTCTGGCATGTATAAGTACTTGCTTTTTCTTGATAACAAATGCGCAAGAAAAAACAATGAACTTATCTCTAAATGAAGCTATAACCTTTGCTATAGAGAATAGCTACAATACAAAAGCATCTAAAAATGATATTAAATCTGCCACCGAAAAAGTTTGGGAAACAACTACAATCGGTTTACCTCAAATAAACGGTGCAATAGATTATCAAAATTGGTTAAAACAACAAGTTTCTTTGTTACCAGCAGAAATTACAGGAGGAACTCCAGGTACTTTTACGCCAGTAACATTTAGCACTAAACAAAATATAGGTGCAACTGTTACATTAAAGCAATTACTTTTTGATGGCTCTTATTTAGTAGGCTTACAAGCTTCTAAGACATATTTAAAAATTTCTAAACAAGCAAATGAAAAAACAGAACTCTTAACAAGAGAAGCTGTAATAAATGCTTATGGAAATGTTTTAATTTCAGAAAGCAGTATTTCTATTTTAGAAGGAAACATAAAAATTCTTAAGAAAAACTTAAGTGATGTAAAAAAAATCTACGAAAACGGATTAAATGAAGAAGAGGATGTAGAGCAATTAGAAATTACATTAGGTAACTTAAATAGTCAATTAAGTAGTGTAAAGAGAATGAAAGACATTGCATACAAAATGCTAAATCTTTCTTTAGGAAGCTCTATTGAAACTAAACTTATTCTGACTGATTCTTTAGACTCATTAGCAGAAAGCAATATTAATTTAAGTATTGTATCAGAAAAATTTAGTTTTACTGATCACGTAGATTTTAAAATTGCCGAAAATGACAGAGAATCTAAACGCTTACTTGTTCAATTAGAAAAAAGTAAAGCTTTACCAACTTTGTCTGCATTTGTAAATTATGGAGCACAAGGATATTCAGAAACATTTTCATTTCTAAAAAGTGAACAACAATGGTTTAACTCTTCATTATTAGGTGTGAGTTTAAACATACCTATTTTTAGTAGTTTAGGAAGAAGTTCTAAAACTAAACAAGCAAAAATTGCCCTAGAAAATGCAGATATTAGATTAGAAGAAACCAAACAACGTTTAAGTTTATTGGCAGAAAAAGCAAAAAGTGATTATCAATTAAGTATCGAAAACTATAGTACAGCAAAGAAGAATGTTGGTTTAGCAGAAAGAATAGAAAAGAAACAACGAATTAAATTCTTTGAGGGAATTTCTTCTAGCTTCGATTTACTACAAGCTCAAAACCAATTATACTCACAACAACAAAATTACATTCAATCTATGTTAGATGTAATTGCTAAGAAAGCAACATTAGAAAACGCATTAAACCTACCAATCAAATAACTACCAAACAATGAGAAAAATATATTCATTATTAGTAATCACACTTGTTTTAATTTCTTGTGGAGAGAAGAAAACAACATCTATAGCAGATTTAGTCGCTACAGGTAATTTAAAAGAATTAACTGCTAAGAAAAAGGAAATCACAACCAACTTAGAAAAAATAAATATAGAGTTAGAAGCAATAAACAGCGCTATTTCTAAAAAAGATACTGTTAAAAAATTGCCTTTAATAACAACTTTCACTGCAAAAGAAGCAATTTTTAAACATTATTTAGAAATTCAAGGAAGTGTAAAAACAAAGCAAAACATTTTAATTTACCCTGAAATGGCTGGAATTTTACAAAAAGTTCATGTTATAGAAGGTCAATACGTTACTAAAGGTCAGTTATTAGCAACTATAGACGATGGAGGGTTAAGCAACCAAGTTACCCAATTAGAAGGAACAACTCAATTAGCTAAAACTACTTATGAGCGTCAAAAACGTTTATGGGAACAAAAAATAGGATCAGAAATTCAGTTTTTACAAACAAAAACTAGTTACGAATCTCAAAAAAGTGCTTTAAAACAACTTAACAGTCAACATGCTAAATCATCAATTAGAGCACCTTTTTCTGGAGTTATAGATGATGTTATTAAAGATGCAGGAACTGTTATTGCACCAGGACAAGGTTCTGAAATTTTTAGAATCGTGAATCTTAACAATATGTATTTAGAAGCAGAAGTACCTGAAAGATATATAGCAAGTATTCATAAAAACAAAGAAGTAAAAATAGAGTTCCCTGTACTTGGAACAACTATGAATAGTAAAATAAGACAAGTTGGTAGTTTTATCAACCCAAATAACAGATCTTTTAAAGTTGAAGTACCTGTTACAAACAAAAGCGGAAATATAAAACCTAATTTAACTGCAAAACTTCAAATTAATGATTACACAGATAACTCAGCAATTTTAATACCTCAAAGTATTATTTCTGAAAACGCTAATGGTGAACAATTTGTGTATGCAATTAAAAGTAAAAACTCAAATAATGAAGCAATTGCAGAAAGAGTTATTATTAAGACAGGTAAAACTCAAGGAAATTTTATTGAAGTTTTAGAAAACTTACCTGTTGGCACAGAAATTATAAAAGAAGGAGCACGTAGTGTAAACAATGGGCAAACTGTAAAAGTTATCAATAAATAAAAATATTAGAGATGACAAAACAAAAAAAACAAGTCGATAAAGAGTTTAAATTATCTTCTTGGGCAATTCACAATAAAACAACCATTTACGTAATAATGGGTGTATTATTTTTCTATGGTATTTCTGCTTATTTAAGTATGGCCAGAGAAAATTTCCCTGAAGTAAAAGAAACGAAAATATATATTAGTACACCTTTCCCTGGAAATACTGCTGAAGATATAGAAAAACTGATTACAGACCCTATAGAAGATAAAGTAAAATCCGTAAGTAATGTTATAGAAGTTACCTCAACATCTCAAGAAGATTACTCAATGGTAGTTGTTGAGTTTGATGAAAACATCTCAGTAGAACTTGCTAAACAAAAAATTAAAGACGAATTATCTACAGAAACAGCAAGTGAAGATTGGCCAACATTTAATGGTGCTAAAATAGAGCCTAATGTTTTTAATTTAAGCATGTCTGAAGAAGTACCTATCTTAAATATTAATATTTCTGGTGATTATCCTGTTTACAAACTAAAAGAGTTTGCAGAATATTTACAAGATGAAATAGAAGATTTATCAGAAATTAAGAAAGCAGATATTCGTGGAGCACAAGAAAAAGAAGTTGAAGTTGCAGTAGATATTTATAAAATGATGGCTGCAAAAGTCAGTTTTAATGATATTACTTCTGCAATTAGTAACGGAAACGTAACCATGTCTGCTGGTAACTTTATTACAAGTGGACAAAGAAGAACTGTTAGAATTATTGGTGAAATTGAAAAACCGATAGCTTTAGAAGATTTTGTAGTTAAATCTGAATTTAACAATCCTATTTATTTAAAAGATGTAGCAACTGTTGCATTTAAAGATAAAGAAAAAACAACCTACGCAAGAGAAAAAGGGAAAGCGGTTGTAATGTTGGATGTTAAAAAAAGAGCTGGCGAGAACATGGTTGCAGCATCAGAACAAATACAACTAATTGTAGATGAAGCTATCCTTAATCATTTTCCAAAAGATTTGAAAGTTACTATTGTTAACGATCAATCTTCTAAAACAATTGGTCAAGTAGACGATTTAGTAAACAACATTATTTTTGGTGTTTTCTTAGTAGTAACTGTTTTAATGTTTTTCTTAGGATTTAAAAACGCAGTCTTTGTTGGTTTTGCAATACCGATGTCTATGTTTATGTCATTAATGATCTTAAACCTATTAGGCTACACCATGAATACCATGATTCTTTTTGGATTAATTATGGGATTAGGAATGCTGGTTGATAATGGAATTGTCGTCGTCGAAAACGTATATCGTTTAATGGATGAAGAAGGAATGAGCAGAATTGAAGCTGCAAAAAAAGGAATTAGCGAAATTGCATTTCCAATTATAATTTCTACTGCTACAACTGTTGCTGCATTTATCCCTTTAGGTCTTTGGCCTGGAGTAATGGGAGATTTTATGGTATTATTACCAATAACATTATCTACCGTTTTAGGTTCTTCTTTATTAGTTGCAATTTTCTTTAACTCAGTATTGGTTTCTCAATTTATGAGTGTAGAAGATGTAGATATGCCGATCAAAAAAATAGCTATTCTTACAGGTGTAATGACGCTATTAGGAATCATTGTTTTAATAACTGGCGGTGCTTATAGTGCTCTTGGCTCTTTAATGATTTTTACAGCAATTATGCTTTGGGTTTATCGATTATTCTTAAGAGGTTGGGCAAATAGTTTTCAAAATAAAGTATTACCAAGATTAGAAAGCTGGTACGAAAACCGTTTAAGAGGTGCTTTAACAGGTAAAACGCCTTATGCTTTAGTTACTTTAACTTTTGCTTTATTAATTGCTTCATTTATAGCTTTTGGATGGTCTTTAGGAACACAAAGAACAAAAGTAGAGTTCTTTCCAGACAACAAACCAAATCAGATTATTGTCTATATAGAATATCCAGAAGGAACAGATATTGAAAAAACAAATTCAATTACAAAACTAATTGAAGAAAGAGTTGCCGACGTTTTATATGGTGATGAATATATGGATGGAGACCATAACTTTATGGTGGAAAGCTTAGTATCTCAAGTTGGTGAAGGAGCAGGAAACCCACAAACAGATGGAGGTTCTGCAGCAGAAATGCCTCATAAAGGTAAAGTTACTGCCTCTATGAGAGAATATAAATATAGAAAAGGATTAGACAGTGAATTAATGCGACAGAAAGTACAAACTGCTTTGGTTGGTATTTATCCTGGAGTTTTAATTTCTGTAGAAAAAGATGCAAATGGTCCACCAGTTGGATCTCCAATTAATATTGAAATTGAAGGTGATGATTATGCTGAATTAATTCTTACAGCTCAAAGAATGCGCGATTACATTAATACAAAAAGTATTTCTGGAATTGATGAATTAAAGATTGATGTAAACAGAGACAAACCTGGAATGGAAGTTTTAGTTGACAGAAAAAAAGCAGGTGAATTAGGTGTTTCTACAGGACAAGTAGGACAACAACTAAGAGCTTCAATTTTTGGTAACAAAGCTGGTGTTTATAAAGAAGATGGTGAAGATTACGATATCTATGTTCGTTTTAACAAAGAAAATAGATATAATAAAAGTGCCTTATTTAATCAGAATATTATTTTTAGAGATATGGCTTCTGGTAAAATAAAAGAGATTCCGGTTTCTACAGTAGCAACACAAAAAAATAACTCTGGTTTTAGTGCTATTAAACATAAAGATGTAAGAAGAGTTGTTACCGTTTATTCTGCTTTAGCTCCAGGAGAAACAGATGCAGGTGCTGTTGTTGGTAAGATTAGAGAAGAAATGAAAAACTTTAAAAATTTACCTGAAGGAATTAAAATTGATTACACTGGTCAATTAGAAGAGCAAAACAAACAAATGTTATTCTTAGTTGGGGCATTCTTTACTGGTTTGGCATTAATTTTCTTCATTCTAATTTTCCAATTTAACTCAGTTTCTAAACCAGGAATTATAATGATCGCAATTTTCTTAAGCTTCATTGGTGTATTTGGTGGTATTGTTATTTCTGGTAGTTCATTTGTTATTATGATGACAATGATGGGTATTATTTCTCTTGCAGGAATTGTAGTAAATAACGGAGTTGTACTGTTAGATTACGCACAATTGTTAATTGATAGAAAGAAAGGAGAATTAGGTTTAGATCATGAAGATTACTTAGATAAGGAAACACTATACGAAATGATTGTAAGAGCTGGTAGAGCACGTTTAAGACCTGTTTTATTAACTGCAATTACAACGATCTTAGGTTTAATTCCTTTGGCAATTGGTTTAAATATTAACTTCTTTAGTTTATTTACTGATTATGATCCTAATATCTATTTTGGAGGAGACAATGTTGTTTTTTGGGGACCTTTAGCTTGGACAGTTATTTATGGTTTATTCGTAGCAACCTTCTTAACATTAATAGTTGTACCGATTTTATTCTTCTTAATTACACAATTTAAAATGTGGTTAAAAAGTAAAACGTCACCTAAAAAAATGATTACAGAAGAAGTCTTTAAGATGGATAAAAGATTAGATGAGAAGAATCAAATCTAATTTCTAAGAATATATTTTCATAAAAAAAGGGTTGACATCATGATGATGTCAACCCTTTTTTATTCGGTACTATTAAAAACTAATTTTTATATATTTTATTGACAAGAACTTCTCCTGTTTCTAAAAATGTTTTTATAATTAAAATAGTATTAGATTTTAAAAATGATGATTTTAATTGTACATAAGAAAATTTATTCTCTTTAACTAAAATCTCTTTTCCTAATAAATCATAAACTAACACTTTTTGAATAATAGTATTATTTAAAGTCTCAATAATTAGATTGTTATTCGAATTCTTTACGGTAACACCCTCTAAAACAACACTTTCTTTAACTTCTAAAACAGATGCTTCTGTTTCAATAATTAAGTTAAAACGATTATTAAACTCTCCAGGTTCTGTAGTATTAAAAACATAGTCAGCATCTTTTAAATTATGTTTTACATTTAAAAAAGAGTCTTCTATAAAAATATTAGATTCATCTAATTTACCTTCAATCTTTTCAATAGAAAGAGTAAATTCATTTGCTACATCTGAGGAAAATCCTATAGGAATTACTTCTACTTCTTTTAAACTAGATTTTCCTTGAATTCCGTAATGAATGTCATCTATTAATGAATATAAATTTAAACTTGTTTTTCCTAAAAAACGAACACCATCATACATACGATCTACAGCATCTGTAGCTCCATTAATAAAACCAACTAAAATCTGACTAAACGATTTATCTGTTGTTAAATTTAACCAGATTCTGTCTCTATTGAAACTTTCTTCTTTTGTCTTTTCTGATTTAAAAAAAGTAGTATTACTTCCAGAAATTCTCATATCATTATTAAAAACCAAAAAACCACTAGAAATTGCTTGTACAAAAAAACCTTGAGCAGAAGCTATATTACCATCAGGTGCAACACCTCCTGTTGCAGCTGCAGAACCAGTTCCATTATACATTGCATAGTCATCTTCTGTATTATCTTCTGTTCCATCTTCATCTGTATTGTGTGTCCAAAAATAAATGGTCCCTCCAATTGTAGCAGAATTATCAGCTAAAAAAGTATCTGCATCAATTGCAGAAGGATAAGGATTCCCTACTAAATTCCAATCATTATCAGCATCTCCATCTGAACTAAAACTAAGTCCGACAGAAATATTGCCATTATTAAATGGTGCTCCTGTAAAAGAAGATGTTTGCACTCCAGGATAAGAACCTGTATCTGGACCTTCTAAAGCATAGCCTATTCCAGGACTCATTGCTGTACCAGAATTCCCTTCTACCCAAGCTTGACTACCTGCATCAAAAGAGTAATACAAATGAGTACTTGGTGAAACTGCCGCAAATGTTGCCGAAGTAATTGGTGTAGACCAATATGTAAAAACATGATAAGATGATTGAGAAGTAGACGCTCTCTCTACAGTATAACCTGTACCAGAATTTGTACCATCTGAAGAAACTTGCACTACAGAGCCTCCACTTTCTACTAAGATGGTACCATTATTTGTGATATCATCAATAACTTTTACGGTTCCTCCTGAATTTACAGTTAATGTATTTCCAGAATTTACTGTACAGTTACAGGTTTCAAAATCTCCATCTGTTGTTGTATCATAATCATCACTAATAATTGCTTCAAAATAATCTGATCCAGCAATAGACCAAGAACCAGAACTCCAAGTAGAAGAAGAATTAAAAGTACCCGTAAAATTTTGCACTGTAGAATTAGAACCTGTCCAATTTCCTGGAGTACAAATATTAGAAAGTATTGTAGTTTTAGATCCGCTTAAAGAACCTGTATATTTTGTATTATCTATATGACTTAAACTAACCGCATTTGTACCATCAATTAAAGTGCTAGGTAATGCTGTTTTTCTAGATGCTGGAGTCGAATCTACCCAATCTCCTGTACTAACATTTATACCAAATATAAAACTTGGAGAAGCTAGTGTTCCTTGATAAGCAAAAATTTGATCTCCACTAGCATTTAAATTAAAGTTACTATTAGGTATACTAACAGTCACAACCTCTCCACAAGAAATAGAACTTCCTACTGTCCAAATATGAACACCCTCTGTAGTTCTAAAAGCAGTACCATTCCAACCATTATCTGTAAAATTAATTGTCGTTCCAGGTTCCATACTTCGAAACGCTACAAACTTTATAACTTCTGGATTTGGGTCTGAATTATATTGAATAATAGCAATATCACCAGCTGATAAAATTGTTTGAGAAAAGAGTACATTTGATAAAAATATACTTAAAAGTATGAGTATTGTTTTTTTCATTCAGAGGAAATTTTGATTAAAATACAAAAATAAAATTAAAATAATAGAAAAATCTTAATTCTAATTTTTATGAAGCTAAAAAAATCTTTTACAGTTGATGAAATAAAACGAAAGTTAGAGAATTATTGCGTTTATCAAGATCGATGTCATAAAGAAGTTGAGCAAAAAATGAGGGAATACAATTTAATTCCCGAAGCCAAAGAAATGATACTCTTAAGCTTGATGAAAGACAATTTTTTAAACGAAGAACGCTTTGCTAAAAGTTATGCCCGAGGAAAATTTAGAATTAAAAACCGAGGTAAACAGCGTATTGTAAGAGAACTGAAATTTAGAGATATTTCTGCCTACAATATTAAAACGGCTTTAAAAGAAATTGATGAAGATGAATATCTAAAAACTATTTACAGAATTACAGAAAATAGAAATGAAGTGATTTCTGAACCTAATATTTACAAGAGAAAGAAAAAATTGATTGATTTTTTAATGCGAAAAGGTTTTGAAAATAACTTAATTTATAAAACTGTAAATGAAGTTGTTTCTTAATTAGCTTCATTACAAGAAAACGAAGTAATTGCTTTTTTAAAATGAGATTGCCACAGTTTACAAAAAAGTAAACTTCGCAATGACAGAAAGTAGACCAACTAGTTTAGCCCTGATTGAAATGGCATCCTTTTTTTGTTTTTCTCAAAAAAAGATATAATGTAAAGCAGGAAATAGCTTCAAAAATAATTAATTCTTAAACTTTCTTAAAAAGATAGAATCACTTTTTTTCTTTGCAACAATAACTGCCTGAACATCGTTATTAGGAATTTCTACAGACAATACATAATGTTTAATTTTCCAGGTTTTGTTCTTTTTTTCTAAAACTCCAGAACCTCTACAAGTTCCCATCCAAGTAGTTAACAACTCATCGAACCAAACAAAGTTTTTAGCTTCGTTTACGTAAATATTTCTTTCTAAAGCTATAAAACTCCAAGCTTTTCCTTTATCAAAAAATGGTTTACTAAAATTTTCAAATTGTTTTTTATTCCAATTTTCTGTAGCATCGGTTCCTATAAAAACAGAAACGCTATCCATTTTACTAAAATAACCTTCGTAATTTGCTTCAGAGGCAGCTTTATGCCAATCATCTAACAAAGTATGTACGTTGGTTTTTATTATTGATATTGCTTGCGCGGGTGCTATTTCCTTTTTTGGGATACAACTAAAAAAAGAAGTTACTAAAACTAGAATGAAGAAACGATTTTTCATTATTTCTGCTTTCTATAATTCTTATCTAACAATCCATTCATTTTCTTAAGATTGATAGATTTCTTTGAGACACTATCCATTTTTGTAGAATCGATACCTATATAATCTATTTTTATATCTATAGCATCCTCAAAACGCTTTTTAGAATAAATGGTGTTTATTTTTGAATTTACTGAAGAAAATGCTCTTATTGTTTTATCGACTTGCAAGTTTATATCTTCAGAGGTAATTGCTGGAATAAGGGTTAAATCTGCCAAACGCAATGTTTCATTATGCAAAACATTTATTCTTGCATGAAAAGAAGGAATGTCGCAAAATTCTGGTATTGCATTGTCTTTTAAACTTGCAACCAAATCTCTTAATTCTAAAGCATTACTTAAAGCTTCATTAGGAGATACGTTTTCGAACTTCTTTATAAATGAGTTTACATTTTGTAATTCTGGCCAATTTTCTATTTTATTTTTAAAATCTGAACTAACGTTTTCTAAACGGATATGTTTTTTTGCAATACTTCGTTTAGGTTTTTCTTGTGTAGCTTTAAGAGCATCTTTTTTTTTATTTCCACAAGAAAATAAAATTAATGATAGAAATAAATATAATATATGTTTCACGATAGATCTATTGTTATATCTGGTAAAAATACACATTTTAACGGCAGCGTTTATTTATTTAAGAAAATTGTAACAAACAACTACTTTTCTAAACAAATATTATTGAATAATTATTTTAAAGAATATTTTTTACGAATACCAAAATTAAGTACATTTGTTTTTATTAAAATCGTAATTTAAGGATATGAGTGAAGTTATTTTGGTTTTAGGAGCAAGTGGTCAAATAGGTGTTGAACTTACCCAAAAACTCCGTGATTTATACGGTAACAACAATGTTATTGCTTCGGATATTAGAGAAGGCAATAAAAACATGATGGTTTCTGGACCTTTTGAAATTGTTGATGCAACTGATAAAGAAACTATTCTAAAAATAGTAAAAAAATACAAGGTAACTCAGATTTATCTTTTAGCAGCAATGTTATCTGCTACTGCTGAAAAATATCCACAAAAAGCATGGGATTTAAATATGAATTCTTTGTCAGCCGTTTTAGATATTGCGAAAGAAAAGCATATAAAACAAGTATATTGGCCAAGTTCTATTGCTGTTTTCGGACCTAAAACCCCAAAACAAAACACACCTCAAAACACGGTTATGCAACCATCTACAGTTTATGGAATTAGTAAAGTTGCTGGTGAATTTTGGTGTAATTATTATCATGAAAAATATGGTGTAGATGTTAGAAGTATACGTTATCCTGGTGTTATTTCTTGGAAATCTAAACCAGGTGGAGGAACAACAGATTATGCTGTAGATATTTTTTTTAATGCCATAGAAAAAGGTACTTATGAATGTTTTTTATCAGAAAAAACACGTTTACCAATGATGTATATGGATGATGCTGTTAACGCAACTATTCAATTAATGCAAACTGATTCTAAAAATGTAAAAAATAGAACTGGTTATAATTTAGCGGCCATTAGTTTTACTCCTGAAGAAATTGCATCAGAAATTAAAAAATATATCCCTGAATTTACTATTTCTTATCAACCAGACTTTAGACAAGAAATTGCAAATAGTTGGCCAGAATCTATTGATGATTCTGAAGCTAGAAAAGATTGGAATTGGCAACATAAATTTGATTTATCGACTATGACAGAAGATATCCTTAAAAATCTAAAAAAATAATTCCTTTAAAATATGGTTGTAAGATATTCGATTTTTTACGTCTACTTTAATGATTAAAAAACAATTGTTATTTGTAACAAAAGTTACAGTCAATTTTAATCAATAAAAATATCTTTACACAAAATATTAAGAGATGAAGAATATCATTGAAAAAAGTTTAGAAAACTCATATACATATCAAGAATTTAGAGATTTAGTTAGTCATTTATTAACTGAAGATAAATCTACTGGACACACACAGTCTGAAGCAATAACAGGATTTAGTTTGTTAAATGACAGAAGAATGAAACGTCTAGACAAAACCATTAAAGTTTCTGAAGAAACAATTGCAGAAATGAATACAATTAGCGAACCACAAACTTGGTTGGTAATTGCTGAAGGTTGGTGTGGAGATGCTGCTCAAAATTTACCTGTTATTAATAAAATTGCAGAAACGAGCAATCTTATTGATTTTAAAGTAGTTTTAAGAGACGATAATGAAGATTTAATGAACCTATTTTTAACTAACGGTGGTAAAGCAATTCCTAAATTAATCGCTTTAGATAAAGACAATAATGTAATTGATACTTGGGGACCAAGACCAACTGTTGCTAGTAAAATGGTTGCAGACTATAAGGCTGAACATGGTGTTATAGATGCTAAATTTAAGCAAGATTTACAAGTTTGGTACAACAAAGACAAAGGACTAAGTGTACAAGACGATTTTGTTAAACTAGTTAAAAACTTACAAGCAAAAGAAGCTTAATTCTTTAAAAGATAAAATTTTAAAACCGCAAATTAATAAATTGATTTGCGGTTTTTCTTTTCTGTATATTTGCAGCGAAAAATATATAAAATGTTTACAGATTATTCCTTAATTACCGAAGAAGCAAAAGTTTGGATTTACCCTTCTAGTAGAAAATTTTATCCAAATGAACTTGAAGGAATAGAAAACAAAATAAAAACTTTTGTTGAAATCTGGAAATCTGATGACGAAAACTTTAAAGCTTCCTACAAGTTTCTATACAACAGATTTATTATTCTTGTTGCTGATGATGAAAACTCACCACTAACAAATGCTGATATAGATACTTCTGTTTCTTTCATTTTAGGTCTACAACAAGAATACGAAATTGAATTATTAGACAAAATGAATGCTTGTTTTAAACAAGGTGAATATGTACAATACAAAGATTTAAAAGACTTTAAAAAGCTTCTAAAAAACAAAGCTGTTACTGCAAAAACCATCATTTTTGACAATTTAATTACCACTAAACTTGATTTCGAAAACAATTGGGAAATCCCTATTGAAGAAAGTTGGTATAACAGATACTTGTAATATTTTATTTTTCTAAAATTTCTGCAATATTGGGTTTAAAATAATTAGGCCCTTTTAACACTTTACCATCTTCTCTGTAAATTGGTTTTCCGTCTTCACCTAATTTACTCATGTTACTGCGCTGAATTTCATTGAAAACTTCTTCAATCTTATTTTGCATTCCATGTTCTATAATAGTACCACATAAAATATACAACATATCACCTAAAGCATCTGCAACCTCAACTAAATCGTTATTTTGTGCAGCTTCTAAATATTCTTCATTTTCTTCTTTCATTAAATCAAAACGAAGGTTTTTTCTGTCTTCACCAATATTTACAATTGGTTCTTGATTCATATTTATTTTAAATGCAGTATGAAATGCCGTTACTCCTGCTATTTTGTTTTTCATAAATTGGTTTAAGTTTTATAATTGGTGTTTTTCGTTAATGTTCTTCTGTACTAGAAATTAATATTTTGTTTTATTCTTGGTTTTATTAATTACTTGCTAATTCTACAAAGCTTTTTTTAATAACCAAGCTGGAGCTAATTTTAAACTCCAAGCAACTAATCGCCAACGTTTAGAAACATAAGCAACTCTTTTTTTCTTTTTAATTGCTGTGTAAATTTGTTTTACTGCTTTATCTAGAGGAACTAACCAAAATAGATCTTCCCCTAAAGCCATAGCTGTATCTATAAAACCAGGTCTTATATCTGTGATAAAAACCTTTTTAGATTTAATCGATTTCGTTTTAATATACAAACTCTCTAAATATGCTTTTTGATATGCTTTGGATGCAAAATAAACGGGTGCTGAACGATTTCCACGAATAGAAGCTATAGAAGAAATACCTACTAAATGTCCAAACTGTTGCTTTCTAAACAAATTATAAGCTAAAATATACAACCTAGTAACACCCAAAACGTTGGTATTTATACTCTGTTCTTCTTTACCCCAAGTAAGTTTAGGGTTTATGTAAGCAACTCCTGAAGATTGAATAACCAAATCTATGGTTTTAAACTCTTCAATAATTTCATTAAAAACCTTTTCGACATCTTCTATATTCTGAATATCATTCTGTTTTACCAAAATTTGATTCGGATGTTTATTTTTAAGTTCTTCTAATAACTCAATTCTTCTTCCTGTAACAGCAACTTTATAACCATCTTTTACTAACATTTCAGTTAATGATTTTCCTATTCCAGATGTTGCTCCAAAAACGATGGCGTTCTTCATTTAATTTGTAATTTTACAAAATCAACTTTTGTTGATTTTAGATAGACAATATATAGAAACTTTCTGATAAAATAAAAGTTTCTCTTTTACTACCGATTCACAACTTATAAAGAATACGAATTATGTTTTTAAGTGCTCATTTTACAACAGGAAGAATCGTTTTTATGGTTTTATTTATCATTGCTTTTATTGCTTTAATGATTTATAGCTACAGAAAGGATATTAAAAACCATGATCGTTATTACAAAGGTGCTGGAAAAAAAGTGCTCTTTTACGGAATTCTTGTTATCGTTATTTTTGTTGCTATTCGTTTTTTTTGGGGACAATAATCTGATTTACATTTTTTCTACTTCACTTAATTTATCATGATCTAAAACAGTGAAACCTTCATCATTAAAACTTGCAGAAGGCACATATTTTACATCTAATTCTAGTTTATCAAAATCATAAGAATGGATTTGATATACTTTTTGAGCAAAAGATTCTTCATGATAATTTACTAAAATATACAGAAACGCATCTAGCTTTTCAATTTCTTTGTTAGAGTATTTAAACAACGGACTATCTTCATCAATTTGATGAACGACTGTCCAAATTGTAGGTAGATACATCACCTTATTTCTTTCTAAACGTAGCGTAAAAAAATCACGTTTAAACGCTCCTTTAGTATCTTTCTTTGTAATAGATAATGTTACCTTTATTTCTGGTTCAATCATCACTGTTTTTCTACTATTCATTAAACGAAACATAATAGCTCGTTCATTTTTAAACTCTCTTAAAATTATATTATCACTGAATTTAATATTTGCTTTTGGTTTAGAAAAACGTCCATATAATAAACCCGTAATAAATGAAAAACTTAACAAACCAGTCATCGCTTCAAAAGCAGCAATAAAATTCGCAGTAATTCCTTTTGGCGCTATACCTCCATAACCAACAGTTGTTAAAGTCTGTGCACTAAAGAAGAATCCGTTTAAAAAATCCTCAAAAAAACTTCCTTTTGGTTTTGTAATTTGTTCGATTCCTATACTTACATAAATTAAACCAAAAAACAAGTTTAAGATTGTATAAGCAAGAATAATCAACAAGAAAAATTGAAACCAAGAAATATCTATAAAATAAGAATATAAGTCGCTCATATTCTTTTTTCTATTGATATGAAAAACATTACTACTACCATCATCATTGATAATGTCTTGTGCATTCTGCCTAGAATTATAACCAAAACCAGGATCTTTAACTTTCTTTGCCATATTGTAAAAATACAAAAAACCGACTCTTTTCAGAATCGGTTTTTAAAATTGTATGCTTTTTAATTATTAATTTTTTGTTCCTAAAAAATTATAATTTTTCTCTTTTTTCAAATTTTAATTTTTTGTACCCAAAAAATTATAATGTTTAGAATAAAACAACATTTGTTCTTCAAAACTTTTTGGTTGGTTTACGATAACATCTATAATAGATTTATCGGCACCTAAAGCTGGCTCTAAAACAGGGTTTACAAAACCACTATAAGGCGCAGAAGTAAATTGTTTATTTCTTTCTATAACCTCTTTATGTATTTCTTGATCTACTTTTACCCCATAACCTTCAACTAAATTTTTAGCAGCTTCAAAATCTCCTTCAGATTTTATACGTTGTGCTTCACGTAATAATCTTCCAAAAATCTCTCTTAATTTGTCATAATCATTTATGTTAAAAAAGGTTTTTCCGTCTTTTACTACTTTTTCAATTACGTTTTCTTTTGCTCCTTGTTCAAAAGCCCAAGCAGAAACCCATTGACGATTTACCATGTGATCTTCTTCAATATCTTTTCCTAATTCAATTCTCACTAATTGAGCCATTAATCCATTTCTGATATAACCATCATAAGCAGCCATTCCTGTTTCTTTCCAATTATCAGTTAATCCTAATTCTTGTATTTTAGAATCCATTAAATAATACAACCCAACTAAATCTGCACGCCCCTCTTCCATCGTAGATGCGTAATTTTGAAGTGTTTCTTTAGGTTGCCCAATACCATCATTTATTTTACCAGATGCATGACCAACAACTTCGTGTAAAGCTGTGTGTAATTTATCTGCAATCTGACCGTATTTTTCTTCTAATCTAATTTCTTCTTCATCGTTTGCAAATTCTTTTAAACGACCTGTTCCTCCAGCATTATTATAAGCTCCAATGATGTTTCCAAGAGAAACAGATTTAGAACCATGTTGTTGACGAATCCAGTTATTATTTGGTAAATTCACTCCAATTGGTGTACTTGGTGATGAATCTCCTGCTTCACCTGCAACATTTACAGTTTTATAAGAAACTCCTACAACATTTTCTTTTTTATGAGTTGGGTCTAATGGTGCATTATCTTCAAACCATTGTGCATTATCAGATAAAACTTTCATTTTACGAGACATGTCAAAATCTTTAATTTGAACAACTGTTTCGTAAGAACCTCTATATCCTTTAGGATCATTATATACTTCAATAAAACCGTTAATCCAATCTATATTTCCATCAGTAGATGTTGCCCAAGCAATACAATATTTATCCCAAGTATCTAAACTACCCGTTTTATAATATTCGATTAACAAACCTAAAGCATTTCCTTGTTTTTCATTTTCTGCAACTCCTTGTGCTTTTTCTAACCAACCAATAACGTTGTCTATTGCAGCTCCATACATTCCTCCAGATTTCCAAACTTTTTCTACCAATTTACCATCTTCTCTAACTAATTTAGAGTTTAAACCTGCTTCAATTGGCATTCCTTTTGGCCCTTTGTAAGCTGTTTTATAAAAATTAACTACATCTTTATCTGTAATATCTGGCGCATAAAAATTAATTGCTGATGACAATACATTATCAACTCCAGATTTCTTATTTACTTTTTTATTATCAGTATCATTAAACATCACCTCAACAACATCTGCAGATAATTGTGTGTTTGATTTTTTTAACAACTCGTTTGTAAAATATTCTTTTGAAAATTCTGGTTTAATTTTATCATTTGAATAATGATGATGAATTCCGTTAGAAAACCAAACTCTTTTTAAATACGTTTTAAAAGATTTAAAATCTAAACTATCTCTATCTCCTTTGTAATTTTGGTTGATATTTTCTAATGCTTTTCTAACACTTAAGTTGTGACGATAGTTTTGATCCCACATAATATCTCTACCAGATAAACCTGCTTGCGTTAAATAATAAACAAGTTTTTTTTCTTTTAAAGTCAATTCTTCAAAACCTGGTATTTTATAACGTAGTACTTTAATATCTGCAAATTGCTCTACAAAGTGATTAAATTCAGTTGCTACTTTTACTTTTTCATCCTTCTTTTCTGATGAACAAGAAGCTAATAATATAGCAAAAGAAAAGGCATAAATGATTTGTTTTATTTTCATTCTATTTAATTTATAATTGAAGGATAAATATACAAATTCTAAATGTGTATTCTTCTAATATTTTTAAATCTAGCTCCTAATTCTTTATGCCTTAATATATAAATGTTGTGGGCTCCAAAACTTAGGATAAAGTAAAATAAACTGATACCACTTGGAGGATTATTACTTGGTAAAAAATTGAAAATACCAAAAGCTACATCTGGCCATTTCCAACAACCAAATTTTGTTCCAATAATTTCTAAAATAGCAACAACAATATACATTGTTAAAAAAAACACTCTTTCTTTCTTTTTTTTAATCAACAATGCAAAAACCCCAATTGTCATTACAAAACCAAAAACATCATTAAAAAACCACAAATAAGCTAATGAAAACAATGAGACAAAGCTGTATAATATATTTTCTATTAACTTATGATGCTTTTTTATGATTGAAGATTTCGAAAACACAAAAACTCTTGCATATATTATGGGGTGGCCAAAAATAACATATATTGGTATAGAGTCTAATCTATAAGTATACATATTCAATATAATTGAAAAGAAAAATTCTCCCAAAAAAGCAACTACTAAAGCATATATTAATAAGTTTCTAACTCGTTTAACAGATTTTAAATACAAAACGATAAATCCTATTATAGATAAAACATTTAAAAGGGATAAATTATTTTGAAAGTTTTCAGTTATGGTGTCACTATCTAAATAAATGATTCCAAAAATAAATAATACAACCCCTATTTTACGAGTAAAGGTTTTAATAATTTCTTTAAAATCTAAGTATGATATTTGTGACGTTCTTTTGATAATATTATAATTTTAAGTGGTTATACTTCTAATATTTTTCAATCGCTTCCAAGTTATTTTATGACGCTGAGTATAGATAAAAAAGCAACTAACATCTAATAAAAAATAGAACAAACTAATTCCACTTGGCGGATTATTACTTGGTAAAAATTCAAAAACTTCAAATCCTATGCTTGGCCATTTCCAACAGCCAAAGGCTGTTCCTCCTATTTCTAAAATAGCGACTAAAATATACATCGAATAAAAAAACAATCTATCTTTTGGTCTTTTCCAAAGTAACAGAAAAACACCTATTGTCATTACAAAACCAAAAATATCATTAAAAAAAAGCAGGTATATAGTAGCAAAAATTATTATAAAAATTGAAAACAATTGCTCCACATCTTTATGATGCTTTCTTACAATAGAATTTTTGCTAAACATAAAAATTCTACCATATAACGCTGCATGACCTATTGGTACATATAAAGGAACATTTTCTAGTCTATAAGTATACATGCTTAACCCTCTAGAAAACAAATACTCTCCTCCAACACCTAAGACCACTGCATATATCATTAATTCTTTAACTCTTGGAGTAGATCTAAAATACATTTTAAAGAAGCCAGCTAGCATTAAAATATTAATTAATAGCTGAGAATTCGTAACATTCTCTGAAAAATAAATACTATCAAAAAACAAAACAAATACAAAGAAGACGAAACGACCAATTTCTCTATTAAAAATAGAAATAATCTGTTTTAGATCTTTTTTAGGAACTGATAATATTTTCATTAATTTGGATATTTAAAACAATCTGTAGTATGATCATTCACCATACCAACTGCCTGCATATATGCATACATTACCGTTGAACCCACAAACTTAAATCCTCGTTTTTTTAAATCTTTAGAAATAGTATCCGACAAAGTTGTTGTTGCAGGAACATCTGCTCTTATTTCGAATTTATTAATAATTGGTTTATCGTTAACATAACTCCAAATAAACTTAGAAAAAGAACCAAATTCTCTCTGAACTTCCATAAACAAATTTGCATTTGTAATGGCACTTCTTATTTTTAACTTATTTCTAATAATACCAGCATCTTGAAGCAGTGATTCATATTTACTTTCAGGATATATTGCAATCTTTTCATAATTGAAATCATCAAAAGCTTTTCTAAAATTTTCTCTTTTATTCAATATTGTAATCCAACTTAAACCTGCTTGAAAAGTTTCTAAAATCAAAAATTCAAATAGCGTTTTGTCATCATAAACAGGTGTTCCCCATTCATTATCGTGGTAATCTTTATACAACTCACTATCTGTTACCCAAAAGCATCTTTGTTTCATCTTTTTATTTTAAAGTTGAAAAATAATATTAAAAGAATTAAAATCACTCATTTTAAAATAATTTTTGACTGATAAAACCCGTTTACTCACTAAAAGCATGCTTACACTCATTCTAGCTTTTTTAAATTAAATAACAAGACTACTTTTGAGTAACGGTAATTGAAAATGAATAAAATAATCATTTTCAAACAAGGAAAACTTATATAAATTCTTTATCTTTAGGTATTATGAAACTTTTTAAACACTTAGTCTTACTATTTTCTATTGGTGTCTTTTTTTGGGCCTGTGGCTCATCACCAATAAAAAAGAACATTTCACAAAAAGAAGAACCTGTTGTTATTGCTAACGATAGTTTAGAGTATGAAGTTATCATTTTTGATATTGGCTTTAATGCTTTTTTAAATACTGTTGCTCAACCAGAAGGGTTTTATTCTCAACCTTATTTAGAAGCTAGAAATAGAGCTTGGGTAATTACTTGGAATAATAGAGTTAGAAATCCTAATCAATTTAATTCTAGTATTTATGAGAATATTATAGACTATCAATCTACCATAGATTATGGATACGAAGTTAATTACAAACTATTTAATTACTTTTTATTTGCTCAGCAAAAATATAAAATGAATTTAGGTGGTGGCTTTAGAGCCAATAGAATTAATTAGCTTTCTTTTGAAAACTTAAAAAGCTATAATCAAATTTATTTTTTTCATCAGCTTTAAAATCTTCTCTATTTGTTTCTTTCCAAATATTTAAATCAATTTTTGGAAAAAAAACATCTGCCTCAAACTCTTGATGAACTTGTGTAATATCTAATTGATCTGCTAAATCTTTTTCTATTGCTTCCTTATATATTTGTGCTCCACCAATAATAAACATAGCATCATCTTTTTCTACTAATTCAATTGCTTCTTCTAAACTATGAGCAATTAAACAACCATCTTTAAAGTAATTTTTATTTCTGGTGATAATAATTGTTGTTCTATTTGGTAAAGGTTTCCCTATAGATTCAAATGTATTTCTACCCATTAAGATATGGTGACCAGAAGTAATTTTCTTAAATCTTTTTAAATCTGAAGGTAAATGCCAAATTAAATCATTGTCTTTTCCTAAAGCATTGTTCTTTGCAATTGCGGCAATAATTGTAATCATAAAGTCATGAAATTTTAAACGAATTTAAAGTAATTCTCTGAAGATTTGACGTTTTAGATACATTTTAAGCCAAATTTATATGTTTACGAATACGTTTTCGATTCGAAAACACTGAAAATCAAGCTAAAAGAAACAGTCGCTTTTTTATATTAACTTCAGTTTACGCTCTCTTTTTTTTGATATTATCAATAATTTATACAGTCATTTTAGTAAACTGATAATTCTTTGAAAATCTTTCGCAACAATTTTTATTATAAGTATATACTTCTATACTTTTACCAAAAATCTTGAATTAAAAAATTATGGCAATTAAAAAACAGTTTTTAAAAAGCAAACCAGTTTGTAAAGTAACTTTTACTGTACCAGCTGAAGAAGCTAATAAAGTAGCAGTTGTAGGAAGCTTTAATGAATGGAATGAAAAAGCAACACCTTTAAAGAAATTGAAAAATGGTTCTTTTAAAGGTACAGTAGATTTAGAATCAGGAAAATCTCATGAATTTAGATACCTAGTTGATGGTGCTTATGTAAATGAACTAGAAGCAGATGGTTTTGCTTGGAGTGATTATGCAGGTGCAGAAAATAGCGTATTAAACATATAACATAAGGTTATGAAAAGGTAAAAAAAGAGCTTTCAATTTATTTGAAAGCTCTTTTTTATTTTAGTTAAACTGCAACTTGTCCTTTTATATGAGGATGAGGATTGTAGTCTATTAACTCAAAATCTTCGAAAGTAAAATCTAAAATATCTTTTACTTCAGGATTAATTTTCATTTTGGGTAACGGTCTAATATCTCTTGATAACTGTAACTCTAATTGTTCTTTATGATTATTGTAAATATGAGCATCTCCAAAAGTATGTATAAACTCTCCTGCTTCATAACCACAAACTTGTGCTATCATCATTGTAAATAAAGCATAAGAAGCAATATTAAAAGGAACTCCTAAAAATATATCTGCACTTCTTTGATATAGTTGACAAGATAATTTTCCATCGGCAACATAAAACTGAAAAAAGGCATGACAAGGAGGTAAAGCTGCTTTTCCATTTGCTACATTTTCTGAAAAAGAAACAGAATTATCTGGTAATACTGAAGGATTCCAAGCAGAAACCAACATTCTTCTTGAGTTAGGATTGTTTTTTATAGTCTCAATTACATCTTTTAACTGATCTACTTCATCACTATTCCAATTACGCCATTGATGACCATAAACAGGACCTAAATCTCCACTTTCATCAGCCCAAGAATTCCATATTTTAACTCCGTTTTCTTGTAAATATTTAATATTTGTATCACCTTTTATAAACCAAAGTAATTCATATATAATAGATTTTAAATGCAGTTTCTTTGTGGTTACCATTGGGAAACCTTCACTCAAATCAAAACGCATTTGATGCCCAAAAACACTTTTTGTTCCTGTTCCTGTTCTATCTCCTTTTTCGTTTCCGTTTTCTAAAACGTGTTTTACTAAGTCGTGATATTGTTTCATTCTGATGTGTAAGCGTTTAATGGTTTATTTGTGTAAGCATAAATAATAAACTTCTGTAAAAATAGAAAAAGCATCAATAGTTTTACTTGATGCTTTTTAAATATTGTATAAAAGTTATTAACGGATTGAAAATAACATTTTATGATTATCTGTGACGATTCGCCACTAACCTATAATCATACCTGCAATTGTTGCAGACATTAAAGAAGCAATTGTACCTCCAATTAAAGCTTTCATTCCGAATTCTGATAATACTTTACGTTGTCCTGGAGCTAAAGAGCCAATACCTCCAATTTGTATTCCTATAGAAGCAAAATTTGCAAAACCACATAACATATATGTAGCCATAATTATAGATTTATTAAAAGTTAAATGTGTTGCACTTGCTACATCTTTTAATTCGGCTAATTGTATATAACCTACAAATTCACTTGCAGCTAATTTAATTCCTAATAATTGTCCCATCATAGAAATATCTGCAGTTGGCACACCAATTAACCACATTAATGGAGCAAAAATAGAGCCCAAAATAAATTCTAATGATAATGCTGTATAACCTGTGTTTTCAGCAATTATTCCGTTTAAAGTTGTGATATCTCCAACCCAACCTAAAATACCATTTAACATTGCAATAATAGCTACAAAAACAAGAAGCATTGCTCCTACATTTACAGCTAAACGCAAACCTTCTGTAGTTCCATTTGCAATAGCATCTAAAATATTAGATCCTATTTTTTCTTGTGAAACAGTAACATCTGAATTTACCTTTTCTGTTTGTGGATATAATATTTTTGAAATTACAATTGCACCCGGAGCTGCCATAACTGAAGCCGCTAAAAGGTGTTTTGCAAAAACTAATTCTAACGCTTTATCTCCACCTCCTAAAAAGCCAATGTAAGCTGCTAAAACTGCACCTGCAACTGTTGCCATACCACCAATCATTACTAATAGCATTTCTGACTTATTCATTTTTTCTAAATAAGCTTTTATTAAAAGAGGTGCTTCTGTCTGTCCTAAAAAGATATTACCTGCTACAGAAAGACTTTCCATACCAGAAATACCTAAAAATTTAGATAAAACGATTGCTAAAATTTTTACAACTTTTTGAATAATACCTAAATAGAATAACAATGAAGTTAGTGCAGAAAAGAAAATAATAGTTGGTAAAACTTGGAAAGCAAATATGTACCCAAATTTATTCATATCACCTACAATACCTGCAAACAAGAACTCACTACCTGCTTTTGTATAACCTAATATTTCTATAAAAATTCCTCCAACAAGTTCGAAAATGGTTTGAATGAATTCAACTTTTAAAACCCCTATTGCTATTAATAATTGTAAAGAAATACCGATAGCAACTTTTTTCCAATCAATTGCTTTTTTGTTTGCGCTAAATAAGAATGCAATAACAATTAATGAAAACATTCCTAAAGCTCCTCTCCAAAAACTACCAAAAGTAAAACCTTCACTTGGTAAAATTTCTGTTACAGCATTTACTGTTTCTGTATTTTGAGAAAAAATTGAAATTGATAATAAACAAAAAACTGCAATAAGTATTTTTTTCATAATCTAAATGTATAATATTAAGAGCGTTTGCTTATTTCGTCTCTAATTTTTGCAGCTAACTCATAATTTTCATCAGCTACTGCGTCATTTAATTGGTTGTGAAGTTCTTTTAAAGAGACGTCTGAAAACGTAGATTCTTTTTTAGTTACTAAATCTTCTAAATCTAAAGCGTCTTCTTCTGATTCTGAATCATCTTCAATACCAAACTCTTCTTCTAACTTAAGAAAAACTCCCGCTTTTTCTAAAATATTCTCATAAGTGTAAATTGGTGCTTCAAAACGAACTGCAATTGCTATTGCATCTGAAGTTCTAGCGTCAATTATCTCTTCTATACCATCTCTTTCACAAACTAGGCTAGAAAAGAATACTCCATCTACTAATTTATGAATAATAACTTCTTTTACAGTTATTAAAAAACGGTCTGAAAAGGTTTTGAATAAATCGTGTGTAAGTGGTCTTGGAGGTCTAATTTCAGTTTCTAAAGCAATTGCTATAGATTGTGCTTCAAAGGCTCCAATAATAATAGGTAAAGTTCTTGTTCCTTCTTCTTCACTCAAAACTAAAGCATATGCTCCGCTTTGGGTTTGACTATAAGAAATACCTTTTATACTTAATTTTATTAAACTCATAAATTTATTTACATAAAACTAAAAAGTAATTCAGAAATGTTGAGGTTGCTTCTTTACAAACTTTTTAGAGGGCACAATTTAATAAAAATAATAGCTTAAAAACTGATATTTCTTTAAAAAATGACGAATGTTCTTGCGTGAAGGATTGAAGCATCTGTTTGAGCTCTTTTTATTTTTTTTCAAAATAAAAAAGCGAGTGCGGAAAGCCTGACGAAATTATTTAAAACTAGATAGAAGTTCATAAAAAAAATCTACCAAAATTTTTACTTCTGATAGATTTTATAATACGAAATTTAAAATAATTTGGGCACGCCCAAAAAAATAATTAATTTCTTAAAATTCTTTATTTAGTTTCCCGTTTTCACGGGAATGACATTTTAACGGAATCTCCAAAGTAAAAACATCGGAGAACATTTTTTAATTATGAAGCTTTAAAAGCTTTTAATTTTTCTATTAATTTTGGTACAACTTCAAAAGCATCACCAACAATACCGTAATCTGCAGCTTTAAAGAAAGGTGCTTCTGGATCTGTGTTAATAACTACTTTTACTTTTGATGCGTTAATACCTGCTAAATGCTGAATTGCTCCAGAAATACCGATTGCGATATATAAATTAGACGCTACTGGCTTACCTGTTTGACCAACGTGTTCTGAATGTGGACGCCAACCTAAATCTGAAACTGGTTTAGAACATGCAGTTGCAGCTCCTAAAACTTCTGCTAATTCTTCTACCATTCCCCAATTTTCTGGTCCTTTTAAACCTCTACCTGCAGAAACAACAATATCTGCATCGTCTATTGTTACTTTACCAGTTACTCTTTCTATTTTTTCTGATTTTACTCCAGAGTCAATAATTGTAGCATTAAAAGATTCAGTGGTTCCTGAAACTGCGTTTTCGTGAATTCCATAAGAGTTTTTAGCTAACCCAATAACTTTATTTTCTGTAGAAATTACTGTATTTGAAAATGCTTTATTAGAGAATGTTTTTCTTTTTACAGTAAAAGGGCTTGTACTTGAAGGTAAATCTACTGTGTTAGAAACACAACCTGCTTCTAAACTTACAGCTACTATTGGTGCTAAATACAAACCATCTATCGTTGAATCTAAGATTACAACATTAGCGCTTTCTGCTTTTGCTACTTCTGTAACTACAGCTGCGTATTGTTTTGCATTAAAAGTGTTTAAAGAATCGTTAGATACTGAAACAACTTTTTCTGCTCCATACGTATATAATTCTGATGAATCACTTGCATTTATTGTTAATGCAACAACATTAGTACCTAATTGTTCTGCAACTTTTTTTCCATATGAAACTACTTCAAAAGCAGTTTTCTTAAATTTTCCTTCCGATGAATCGGCAAAAACTAAAACAGACATATTTTTTATTTTTTTTAAACGTGTAATTGTTGAATTGTTAAACTGTGTAATTGTTAAACTGAGAACGCTTAAACAATTAAACGTATAAACAGTTACACAATTTTTAAATCACTTTTGCTTCGTTATGTAATAAGCTAATTAGCTCATCTACATTGTCTGCATCTACTAATTTTACAGCTCCTTTTGGTGCTGGTTTTTCAAAAGATTGAATATTTGTTGATACATCACCTCCTACAGCTTCTACAACTTGTAATGGTTTTTTACGAGCCATCATAATACCACGCATATTTGGAATACGTAAATCTTTTTCTTCTACAATTCCTTTTTGACCTCCTATAATTAAAGGTAAACTTGTAGCTAAAGTTTCGTTTCCACCATCAATTTCTCTTGTTGCAGAAACAGATGTTCCATCTACTTCGATACCAACACAACCATTTATAAAATTAAAATCAGTTAAAGTTGCTAACATTCCAGGAACCATTTGACCGTTATAATCTGCAGATTCTTTTCCTGCTAAAACTAAATCATATTCGCCATTTTTAACAACAACTGCTAATTCTTTTGCTACTTGAAATCCGTCTGTTGGACTAACATTTACACGAATTGCATTATCTGCTCCAATTGCTAAAGCTTTACGCAATGTAGGTTCTGTTTCTGGTCCACCAACATTTACTATTGTTACAGAAGCTCCTTGTTTTTCTTTAAACCACATTGCTCTTGTTAAGCAAAATTCATCATAAGGGTTAATTACAAACTGAACTCCATTTGTATCAAACTTAGAGTCGTTTTCAGTAAAATTAATCTTAGATGTGGTATCAGGAACGTGACTAATACAAACCAATATTTTCATAAACTTCTATTTTTATTCTTTTTGTTCTTTGCGAAATTACATCTTTTTTTTAAAAAAATACTATGCATGCATAGTATTTTTTATTTATTTAACATTTTACGAAAACGATTGCGAAATAATTTAAAAATAATCTTACAGTTTACACTAATGTAATTAAAAAAAATGCCAATAATTCCTTACTTTTGCAACTGAAAACACTAATTACAATTATACTAGATGAAAACAATTCAATTCAGACAAGCTATTTGTGAAGCTATGAGTGAAGAAATGCGCAGAGATGAAAGCATTTATTTAATGGGTGAAGAAGTTGCAGAATATAATGGTGCCTACAAAGCATCTAAAGGTATGCTAGATGAGTTTGGTGCTAAACGAGTTATAGACACTCCTATTGCTGAACTTGGTTTTGCAGGAGTAGCTGTTGGTTCGGCAATGAATGGTCTTAGACCAATTGTAGAATACATGACTTTTAACTTCTCTCTAGTAGGAATTGATCAAATTATAAACAACGCTGCAAAAATTAGACAAATGTCTGGTGGACAGTTTAATTGCCCTATTGTTTTTAGAGGACCAACTGGTTCTGCTGGTCAATTAGGAGCAACACACTCACAAGCATTTGAAAACTGGTTTGCAAACACACCTGGTTTAAAGGTTATTGTACCATCTAATCCTTATGATGCAAAAGGTTTATTAAAAGCTGCAATTAGAGATGATGATCCAGTTATTTTTATGGAATCTGAACAAATGTATGGTGATAAGATGGAAGTTCCTGAAGGAGAATATATTATTCCTATTGGAGTTGCAGACATTAAAAGAGCAGGAACGGATGTAACAATTGTTTCTTTCGGGAAAATCATAAAAGAAGCTTACAAAGCTGCTGATGAGTTAGCAAAAGAAAATATTTCTGTTGAAATTATTGATTTAAGAACAGTTCGTCCAATGGATCATGCTGCTATTATAACATCTGTAAAAAAGACAAATAGATTAATTATTTTAGAAGAGTCTTGGCCATTTGCAAGTATCTCTACTGAAATTACTTATAGAGTTCAAGAAGAAGCATTTGACCATTTAGACGCTCCTATTAAAAGAATTACAACTGCAGATACTCCTGCACCATATTCTCCTGTTTTATTTGAGAAATGGATACCAAATCATCAAAATGTAATTGATGCTGTAAAAGAGGTTATGTACCTTTAATTACACTTTAAAGCAGTAAACAAAAGTCCTATTCAAAATTGAATAGGACTTTTGTTTTTTAAGCTTTTTCACATATGTTAATGAAAACCATTGCGTAAATTATTTCATATAATTTAAAATAACCTTATTTTATGACTATTTTTGTAAATAATTCAAATATTGAAAGAAAATTAAACTTATGAGTAAAGAACCAATTATGAGTAAAGAACCTAAAAGCAAGTTAACTTTTGACGTTTTAATAGAGATACCTAAAGGAAGTAGAAATAAATACGAATATGATTTTACATTACATAAAATTAGATTCGATAGAATGTTATTCTCTTCTATGATGTACCCAGGTGATTATGGATTTATTCCAGAAACTTTAGCATTAGATTCAGATCCTTTAGATGTTTTAGTTTTAGGTCATCAACCAACCTACCCAATGGTTGTTATGGAAGTTAGACCTATTGGTGTATTCTATATGACAGACGAAAAAGGGCCAGATGAAAAAATTATTTGTGTACCAGTTTCTGATCCAATATGGAGTAACAAAGCAGATATTGCAGATTTAAATCCTCATAGATTAAAAGAAATTGAACACTTTTTTCAAGTTTATAAAGACTTAGAAAAGAAAAAAGTAGATACAGGAGGTTGGGGAGACGCAGCAGCTGCTATAAAAATCTATCACGAATGTGTGAATCGTTATGATAATAGTGAACACAAGAAGAAAAGAACGTTTACAATATAATTAAACGCTAACAAACCAAATATAAAAACATCTTAATTTTAAGATGTTTTTTTTTGCTTAAAAAATTTATTTTACTCTTTTAATATTGATTATAGTTATCAATTATTTTTTTACCATATTAAAATTTAATTACTTCCACAAACAAACCTGACATAAGTCATAGTATGGATAATATAATTTTAAGCAACCTAAAATACGGTATCTTTAATTTACATGGGTTTTTTTTGTGACATTTATTTTCTTACTTTAGCTTGTCAAAAAAAAATAATCAAATTTCGAAATAAATAAGTAACTAAATAAATAAGTAAGTATGGAAGTAATAGTAAAATTTCTCCCCCTCTTTGGTGTGGTAGCATTAATCTTCGTTTTTCTAAAAAGCGGTTGGGTTTCAAAACAAGAAGTAGGTGATGAAAAAATGTCACGTATTGCAAAGAATATTGCTGATGGAGCAATGGCATTCTTAAAAGCTGAATATAAAGTTTTAGCAATTTTTGTGGTAGCAGTAGCTATCTTATTGTTTTTTAAAGGTTCTTCTGAAGTAGGATCTAGCGGTATGGTTGCAGTCTCTTTTGTAATTGGAGCAATTTGTTCTGCTTTAGCAGGCTTTATTGGAATGAAAGTAGCAACTAAAGCGAATGTAAGAACTACACAAGCAGCAAAAACATCATTAGGAAGAGCATTAGAAGTTGCTTTTGCAGGTGGAGCTGTAATGGGCTTAGGTGTTGTAGGTTTAGGTATTTTAGGCTTAAGTAGCTTATTTATGATATATCAAAGCATGTGGCCAGGTGCTGAAAACTTAACATTAGTACTAAATGTACTTTCTGGTTTCTCATTAGGAGCTTCTTCAATTGCATTATTTGCACGTGTTGGTGGTGGTATTTATACAAAAGCTGCAGATGTTGGTGCCGATTTAGTTGGTAAAGTTGAAGCTGGTATTCCTGAGGACCATCCATTAAATCCTGCAACTATTGCAGATAATGTTGGTGATAACGTAGGTGATGTTGCTGGTATGGGTGCTGATTTATTTGAATCTTATGTAGGTTCTATTATTGGTACTATGGTATTAGGTGCTTTTATCTTAACACCTGAATTTGATGGTTTAGGAGCTGTTTATTTACCTTTAGTTCTTGGAGCTGTAGGTATTTTAATGTCTATCTTAGGTACATTCTTCGTAAAAGTAAAAGATGGTGGAAACCCACAAACAGCATTAAACATTGGAGAATTTGGTTCTGCTGGATTAATGGTTGTTGCATCTTACTTTATTATAAATGCTTTAATTCCTGAATCTCATTCTGAATTACCTTTCGGAGCCATGGGTGTATTTTGGGCAACAATTGCTGGTTTAGTTGCTGGTTTAGGTGTTGGTAAAATAACTGAATATTATACAGCTACAGGTAAAAAACCTGTAATGTCAATTGTAAAACAATCTGAAACCGGAGCTGCTACAACTATTATTGCAGGTTTAGGTGTTGGTATGATGTCTACAATGATTCCAACTCTTTTAATTGCTGCTGCAATTATGGTTTCTCATCATTTTGCAGGTTTATATGGTATTGCAATTGCTGCAGTAGGTATGTTAGCAAATACAGGTATTCAATTAGCTGTTGATGCATATGGTCCTATTTGTGACAATGCTGGTGGTATTGCTGAAATGGCTGAATTACCAAAAGAAGTTCGTGAACGTACAGATAAATTAGATGCTGTTGGTAATACAACTGCAGCTGTTGGTAAAGGATTTGCAATTGCTTCTGCAGCATTAACTGCTTTAGCTTTATTTGCTGCATTTATGAAGACAGCAAATGTAGTTGCTATTGATGTATCTCATCCTCAAATTATGGCAGGATTATTAATTGGTGGTATGTTACCATTTGTATTTTCTGCATTATCTATGAATGCTGTCGGTAGAGCTGCTATGGCAATGATTGAAGAAGTTAGACGTCAATTTAGAGATATTCCAAAATTAAAAGCTGCTTTAGAGGTTATGCGTAAGTATGATTCTGATATGACAAAAGCTTCTAAAGAAGATAGAGCAATTTTTGATGCTGCTGATGGTGTAGCAGATTATGGAAAATGTATTGATATTTCTACAAAAGCATCCATTAGAGAAATGGTATTACCAGGTTTATTAGCAATTGCTGTACCTGTAGCTGTTGGTTTTATTGGTGGTGCTGAAATGTTAGGTGGTGTATTAGCAGGTGTTACAACTTGTGGTGTTTTAATGGCAATTTTCCAATCTAACGCAGGTGGTGCTTGGGATAACGCTAAGAAAACAATTGAAGAACAAGGAAGAAAAGGATCAGAGGCTCACAAAGCTGCTGTTGTAGGTGATACAGTTGGAGATCCTTTTAAAGATACTTCTGGACCTTCTTTAAATATTCTTTTAAAATTAATGTCTGTTGTAGCATTGGTAATTGCGCCAAGTATTGCTTTAAATAGTGATGCAGTTGCAGATTACAATAACGCAAAACAAGATGTGAAAATTGAAGTTACTCAAACAGCAACAAGTACTAATGCAACTACTAAAACAGTAGATATTAAAGAAACTGAAAAAACTGAAGGAAAAGTTGTTAAAATTGAAGAAGTAAAAATCGTTAAAGAAAATGTTGAAGTTGTTGCTTTAAAGTAAGAAACTAAACGTTTAATATAAAATTAAAAAGCACCCAATATGGGTGCTTTTTTTTTTGATCTAAACTATAAAAAATTACTACTAAAATGCATATCGTTGAGGACCACCTCTACGAATGTCTTCACTTGCAACTTCTTCAAATTGCGTAAAATTATGTCTAAAAGCATTCGATAATTTAAATGCTGTTTTATAATATTCTTCATCATTATTCCAAGTTGCTCTTGGACTTAATAATTCTGTTGGAACTCCAGGACATGACCTAGGTTGTGCTACTCCAAATACTGAATGAATGTGATAATCTTCATATCTATAACTACCTAAATCTCCATTTAAAACAGCAGAGATCATTGCTCTTGTATATTTTAAAGGCATTCTTCTACCAACACCATATTGTCCACCAGACCAACCTGTATTTATCAACCAAACATTTACACCAGCATCTTTCATCTTTTTACTTAGCATTTCTGCATATCTTGTAGGATGTAAAGGCATAAAAGGCGCTCCAAAACAAGCTGAAAAACTTGGTGTTGGTTCTTTTACTCCTGCTTCTGTACCAGCAACTTTAGCTGTATAACCAGAAATAAAATGATAAGCTGCCTGATTTGGTGTTAACTTGGATATTGGAGGCAAAACTCCAAATGCATCCGCAGTTAAAAAGAAAATATTTTTTGGGTTTTTTCCTATTGATGGTTCTTTTATATTATCAATATGAAAAATAGGATAACTTACTCTTGTGTTCTGTGTGATTGATGTATCTGCAAAATCTACAGCTCCATTTTCATCCAGTACAACGTTTTCTAGAATAGCTCCTTTTTTTATAGCTGCATAAATTTCTGGCTCTTGTTCTTGTGATAAATTAATCACCTTCGCATAACAACCACCTTCAAAATTAAAAACAGTGTTTTCAGCTGTCCAACCATGTTCATCATCACCAATTAAACTTCTGTTAGGATCTGTAGAAAGTGTTGTTTTTCCTGTACCTGATAATCCGAAGAAAATAGCAGTATCACCATCTTTACCAACGTTTGCAGAACAATGCATTGGCAACGTATCTTTATAAACTGGTAAAATAAAATTTAAAGCAGAAAAGATTCCTTTTTTAATTTCACCTGTATAACCTGTCCCTCCTATTAATGCAATCTTTTTGCTAAAATTTAAAATAGCAAAATTATGTTGGCGAGTTCCATCTACTTTAGGATCTGCCATAAAACCTGGTGCATTAATTACAGTCCATTCAGGAGAAAAACCTTTTAGTTCTTCTTCTGTTGGGCGTAAAAACATATTGTAAGCAAACATATTGCTCCAAGGATATTCATTTACAACCCTAATATTAAGTTTGTAATTTTCATCAGCACAAGCATAACTATCTCTTACAAAAATTTCTTTTTCTGATAAATAGTCAACAACTTTAGAATATAATAAATCAAACTTATCAGATTCAAAAGGAATGTTAATATCACTCCACCAAACCTCATCTTTGGTTATATCATCTTTTACAATAAAACGATCTTTTGGAGAACGCCCTGTAAACTCACCTGTATTTACAGCAATTGCACCTAAAGAAGACTCAACTCCCTGCCCTTTTTCAACGGTTTCGTTATGTAACTCATCTGAAGTTAATTGATAACGAACTGTTGCATTTTTGATTCCTAGACTATTTAACGAAATCGATTTCGTATTTGTATCTACCATATCAATATTATTTAATTATATAAATTAGTTGCCAGCAAAACTACACAATAATTTCATATAGCTTTAATATTTACATTAAAATTAGTAAATTATTTACTATTACGTAATTTCTTTAAGAATATGATAATCATAGTAAACCAACCTATAATTAAAGTTAGTCCTCCTAACGGTGTAACAAACCAAATAGATTTCGCTGTAATTGATGTTAAATGAATCACATAAATAGAACCAGAAAAGAGTAGAATTCCTAATAAGAAAATATACGTAATGCTATTTTTTTGTGAAGCTGTAAATCCATCATAAATATTGACAAAAAGCAACGCAATTACATGATACATTTGATATCTAACTCCGGTTTCAAAACTAGACAACTCAGAAGATGATAAAATATCCTTTAAAGCATGAGCTCCAAAAGCTCCTAAAACAATAGCAATCAATCCTAAAAAACAAGCAATAATTAAATTTTTAAACATTTTTAATGGTTTTTGTTAAATTTTAAACAAAAATGGTATATTCGTATCAATACAAAAATAGGTTATTATTGATGAAAAACATTCTAATTATTGGCGCAGGAAAATCAAGTTCATATTTAATTAAATATTTACTTGAGAAATCTAATGAAGAAAAATTACATCTTATTATTGGAGACATTTCTACAAGTAATGCAAACAAACTTATCAATAATCATAAAAATGCTGAAAGTGTAGTTTTAGATGTTTTTAATGCTGAACAACGCCATCAATTCATCAAAAAGGCTGACATGGTTATTTCTATGTTACCAGCAAGGTTTCATATAGAAGTTGCCAAAGATTGCATCACTTATAACAAACACATGGTTACTGCTTCTTATATTTCTAAGGAAATGAAAGAACTAGATGAAGCTGCAAAGAAGAAAGGTTTGGTTTTTATGAACGAAATTGGTGTAGATCCAGGAATTGATCATATGAGCGCCATGCAAGTGATTGATAGAATAAGAGAAAATGATGCAAAAATGTTATTATTTGAATCTTTTACAGGTGGTTTAGTGGCTCCAGAAAGTGATAATAACTTATGGAATTATAAATTTACATGGAACCCTAGAAATGTAGTTTTAGCAGGACAAGGAGGCGCTGCAATGTTTATTCAAGAAGGAACTTACAAATACATACCATATCACAAATTATTTAGAAGAACAGAATTTTTAAACATTAATGGAAGCGGAAAATTTGAAGCTTATGCAAATAGAGATTCACTAAAATACAGAAGTATTTATGGATTAGATGAAATTTCAACAATGTATAGAGGAACCATAAGAAAAGTAGGTTTTTCTAGAGCTTGGAATATTTTTATTCAATTAGGTATGACAGATGACTCTTATACAATTGAAGATTCTGAAAACATGAGTTACAGGGATTTTGTAAACTTATTTTTAGCGTATTCTCCATCAGATTCTGTAGAATTAAAATTACGCTCTTATTTAAAAATAGATCAAGATGATGTAATGTGGGAAAAATTAATTGAACTTGATATTTTTAATCCAAAGAAAAAAATTGAATTGAAAAATGCAACTCCTGCAAAAATGCTTCAAAAAATATTAGAAGATTCTTGGACTTTACAAGAAGATGATAAAGATATGATTGTGATGCAACACTTGTTTGGCTATGAAATAAATGGTAAAAAACGACAAATTGAAAGTAGTTTAGTTGTTTACGGAGAAAACCAAACGTATACCGCAATGGCAAAAACAGTTGGTTTACCTGTTGGAATTGCAGCTTTAAAAATATTAAAAGGAGAAATTAAAACTCCAGGTGTACAAAGACCAATTACTAAAGAAGTGTATGAACCAATTTTAAAAGAATTAGAAGAATACGGAATAAAATTCACAGAAAGAGAAGTTCCTTATTTAGGATACAATCCTAATCATGTAACTGGATAATTACATTTTTAAATAAAAGTCTTTTGTTAAATCAATATACGCTTCTGTGTATTGATGACGCTCAATTTCTATAATTAAACGTTCTTCTTTCAATTCAACTTCATTAGAAGAAAACTCCATTAAACTTCTTTTTACTTCGGACTTTTCATTTCCTTGAACTCTACAAACTCTATTCAAAAACAAATTATTTTCTTTCGCTAAAGCGATAAAACTCTCCTCCTCTTTAAAAGGAATTACAACAGAGAAAATTCCGTTTTCTGATAAAATTTTAGAAACACCAATAATCAAATCTTCAAAAGATAGAGACGATGTAAAACGAGCTTTATTTCTAGACGCATCTTCAGATTCAAAGGCATCTGTATAAAATGGTGGATTAGAAACTATTAAATCATAAGTCTCCTCCTCCTCTTCTAATTCATCAGAAAATTCTTGAAAAGTAGCATTGTAACAATACAATCTGTCTCCCCAGTCTGATTCTTCAAAATTAGCTACACTTTGTTCGTAGGCATTTTCATCAAGCTCAACCGCATCAATTGTCATCGCATCAGAACGTTGCGCAATCATTAAAGAAATAACACCTGTACCAGAACCAATGTCTAAAATTGAGTCAGGATAACCATCAACAGAACACCAAGCACCTAATAAAACACCATCAGTACCAACTTTCATTGCTGTTTTATCTTGATGAATTGTAAACTCTTTAAATTTGAATGGTTTAGACATTATATTTCCCTTCTGTAACATCGAGTGAATTTGATTCTTCATCAAACTTGTATCGAGATGTTGTTAATTAAAAAAAGTTCTGCTAGACACAGAACTTTTAAACTTTTTACTTTTAATACTTTCTAGCAGAAAGGAAGGGATTCGAACCCTCGGTACCGTTGCCAGTACACTACCTTTCCAAGGTAGCTCTTTCGACCACTCAGACACCTTTCTAAATATACAAAGCAATAAGACCATCTGGAGTCTCAACTTGTATTATTTTATTTTCTCTATCTACTTTTTTAATGAAATCGTCAACCATAGGAATAAATATTTCTGTTCCATCTCTGTCAATTTCAAAAAGTGGTTGTGCAGCTTTGTCATTTATATGAACAATCTGCCCTACCTCACCAAAGTTAGCATCAACAACAGTAAACCCAATTACTTCATGATAGTAAAATTTATCCCCAGTTAATTTAGGCAACATTGTATTAGGTAAATAAACACCACATTTTAATATAGTATCTGCTTCTTCGTCAGAATATATGTCTTCAAATTGAACACGTAATTGATTCCCCTTATGAAGTGAACTTTTATCAATAAAAAATGGAACCAAGTTACTGCCGAATTCGACGTAAACTGATTCCATTTCTGTGTACAACTCAGGTTCATCGGTATCTAATTTGATAACAACTTCCCCTTTAAAACTATATTTTGTAACGATTTTGCCTAAATAAAAACAATCTTCTTTACGCATCTTCGTATAAATTTATAATTTATTCTGCTGCTTTTGCTGCTGCTTCATCAATTGTTTCAGGAGCTGCTTCCGCTGCTTCTTCAACATCTGCAACTACCTCAGCAACCTCTTCAACAACTGGTTTAGCTGCTTCAATTCTTGCTTCGTTTACTGCTTTTTCTGCTGCTAAAGCTGCTGCTTTTGCATCAGATTGAGCTTGAGATAATCCAGCTTCTTTATCAGAAATCTTAGTAGCTTTTGCCTCTAACCAAGCTGCAAACTTTGCATCTGCTTGTTCTTGAGTTAAAGCTCCTTTTCTAATACCTCCAACTAAATGATTCTTTAACATTGCACCTTTGTAAGATAAAATGTTTTTTGCAGTATCAGTTGGTTGAGCACCATTTTGTAACCATTCTACAGCTTTATCAATATCTAAATCGATAATTGCAGGGTTAACGTTTGGATTGTAAGTACCTATTTTTTCTAAGTATTTACCATCTCTTTTTGCACGTGCATCAGCGGCAACAACCCAATAAAATGGTTTACCTTTTTTACCGTGTCTTTGTAATCTAATCTTTACTGGCATAATTTGTTAATTTGTTAAGGTTCTCGACCTTTATTATTAAAAATCTTACTATCTCGTAGTAAGTGGGCGCAAAAATACAAAACCTTTTTAAACTAAAACCCTAATTATCAATATTTTTTATGGCGTTCGAGCGGGCTTTCACTACTCGCTTTTTGCTAAAAAGCAAAAGAGCTCAAACAAACCGCTCAATCCCTAACGCGCTTAATCATAACTAATAAGAAATCGTTAATAACTTCATCTTAAAAATCCATCAAAAAAAACTATTTTTACACGTTCATTTAAACTACCTAATACACCCGTAAAAAAGCCATTTATGTACTTAATTTTTGATACAGAAACTACAGGTTTACCTAAAAGTTGGAATGCTCCAATTACAGATACAGACAATTGGCCTAGGTGTATTCAAATTGCATGGCAATTGCATGACGAAATGGGAAACGTTGTAGAACACGACGATTTTCTAATAAGACCAGACAACTTTAATATTCCTTACGATGCAGAAAGAATTCACGGAATTTCTACTGAATTAGCAGCAGAACAAGGTATTTCTTTAGATGAATGTTTAACTAAGTTTAATGAAGTTTTAGGTAAAACGAAGTTTATTGTTGGTCAGAATTTACAGTTCGACCTTAATATTATGGGATGTGAATTCCATAGATTAGGTGTAGAAAATAAAATGCTTTCGCTACCTGTTTTAGATACATGTACAGAAAAAACGGCATTAATGTGTCAGATTCCTGGTGGTCGAGGAGGAAAATTTAAACTACCAACTTTAACAGAATTACACAATCATTTATTTGCCGTTGGTTTTGGGGATGCCCATAATGCAACTGCCGATGTTGAGGCAACAACTCGTTGTTTTTTAGAGTTAATTCGTTTAAGAGAATTTACCAAAGAACAATTAGATGTTGATGCGGATTATTTCAAAAATTTCTCTGAAGCAAATCCGAAACCGATTCAAGTAATTGGTTTAAAACACATCAACCTTAAGCAAGAAAGCGATAGAATTCGCCAACGTTTAGAAAAATTAAAAGGTAACGCAACTACAAAATCTACTGCTGTTGGTTTAGATGAACTAAAAGACGTACAATTTTCTCACTTGCACAATCACACACAATATTCTGTTTTACAATCTACCATGCAACTTGGTAATATTGTAAAAGCTGCAGCAAAATATAATATGCCTGCAGTTGCTATGACAGATACTGCAAATATGATGGGATCTTTTCACTTTGTGAATGCGGTTTTAAATCATAATAAAAGTGCAGAAACTCCAATGAAACCAATTATTGGTTGTGAGTTTAATATTTGTGAAGATCATAAAAACAAATCGCAAAAAGACAATGGTTATCAAGTTGTTTTATTAGCAAAAAATAAAAATGGATATCACAATTTAGCAAAAATGTCTTCGGCAGCTTTTGTGGATGGTTTTTACTACGTTCCTAGAATTGATAGAGAACTTGTAGAAAGATACAAAGAAGATATTATTGTTTTAACAGGTAACTTATACGGAGAGGTGCCTAGTAAAATTTTGAATCTTGGAGAAAAACAGGCAGAAGATGCTTTAATCTGGTGGAAAGAACAATTTAAAGATGACCTTTATATTGAGTTGATGCGTCATGATCAACAAGATGAAAAAATTGTTAATGAAACTTTATTAAAGTTTTCTAAAAAGCATGATGTTAAAATCGTAGCTACAAACAACACTTTTTATTTAGATAGAAAAGATGCAAATGCACATGATATTTTATTATGTGTAAAAGACGGAGAAAAACAAGCTACACCTATTGGTAAAGGTCGTGGTTATAGATATGGTTTGCCAAACGATGAGTATTATTTCAAATCTTCGGATGAAATGAAAACACTCTTCTTAGACATTCCAGAAGCAATTACCAACATTCAAGAAATTGTAGATAAGGTTGAAATTTTTACGCTTGCAAGAAACGTTTTATTACCCGCTTTTGATATTCCTGAGGAATTTAAAGATGTAAGAGACGAAGAAAATGAAGGAAAACGTGGAGAAAATAATTTCTTAAAACACTTAACTTTTGTTGGTGCAAAAAAACGTTATGGAGAAATTACAGAATCAATTAAAGAGCGTTTAGACTTTGAATTATCTGTTATTGAAAAAACTGGATATCCTGGTTATTTCTTAATTGTAGAAGATTTTATTCGCGAAGCAAGAAAAATGGATGTTGCTGTTGGTCCTGGTCGTGGTTCTGCTGCAGGTTCTGTAGTTGCCTTTTGTCTTTGGATTACAAATATTGATCCTATTAAATACGATTTACTTTTTGAGCGTTTCTTAAATCCAGAACGTGTTTCCATGCCCGATATCGATATTGATTTTGATGATGAAGGTCGTGGTCGTGTAATGGATTATGTAATTAATAAATATGGTGCAAATCAAGTTGCACAAATTATCACATACGGAACAATGGCTGCTAAATCTTCTATTAGAGATACCGCCAGAGTTTTAGATTTACCGCTGTTTGAAGCCGATAGAATTGCGAAGTTAATTCCTGGAATTAAATTAAAAAACATCTTCGGTGATGATGCAAAGAGTAAAGGTAAAGTTGATGCTTTACGTGCAGAAGAAAAACAATTAGTTGAAGAACTAAAACAAATGTCTTACGGAAATGATTTAGTTTCCGAAACTATAAATAAGGCAACAATTTTAGAAGGTTCTGTTAGAAATACTGGTATTCATGCCTGTGGTGTAATTATTACACCTGGAGATATTACCAATTATGTACCCGTTGCTTTGGCAAAAGATTCTGACATGTACGTTACCCAATTTGATAACTCTGTTGTAGAAGATGCAGGTTTATTAAAAATGGATTTCTTGGGATTAAAAACGCTGACTTTAATTAAAGACACCGTTAAAATTGTAAAAGCAAGACATAATGTTATTTTAGATCCAGAGACGTTTCCTTTAGATGATGTAAAAACATATGAACTTTTCCAGAAAGGAGAAACTGTAGGTATTTTTCAATATGAATCTCCAGGAATGCAAAAACACATGAGGTCTCTAAAACCAACTGTTTTCGCCGATTTAATTGCAATGAATGCCTTGTACAGACCTGGTCCGATGGAATATATTCCGTCTTTTATTAATAGAAAACACGGAACAGAAGATATTGAGTACGATTTACCTGCCATGGAAGAATATTTGGCAGAAACATACGGAATTACAGTTTACCAAGAGCAAGTAATGCTTTTATCACAAAAACTAGCAGATTTCACTAAAGGTGAAGCCGATGTTTTACGTAAAGCAATGGGTAAAAAGCAAATTGCGGTGCTGGATAAAATGAAACCAAAATTTGTAGAACAAGCTGCTGCAAAAGGTCATGATCCAGAAAAATTAGAAAAAATATGGAAAGATTGGGAAGCCTTCGCCAGTTATGCCTTTAACAAATCTCACTCTACTTGTTATGCTTGGATTGCATATCAAACCGCATATTTAAAAGCACATTATCCTGCAGAATATATGGCTTCTGTACTTTCTAATAATATGAAAGATATTAAAGCTGTTTCCTTCTTTATGGAAGAATGTAAACGAATGGAATTACCCGTTTTTGGTCCAGATTTAAATGAATCTTACTTAAAGTTTTCTGTAAATCAAGAAGGAGCTGTTCGTTTTGGAATGGCTGCAGTAAAAGGTGTTGGTGCTGGAGCAGTAAGAGCAATTATTGAAGAAAGAGAAGAAAACGGAAACTATTCTTCTATTTTCGATTTAGCAAAACGTGTAAATTTACGATCTGCTAATAAAAAATCTTTTGATAGTTTAATAAAAGCTGGTGCTTTTGATTCTTTTACTGATACACATAGAGCTCAATATTTTGAAACAGATGAAAAAGGATTGACCTTTTTAGAACGCGCCATGAAATTTGGAAGTAAGTTTCAAGAAAACGAAAATTCTGCTCAAGTTTCTATGTTTGGTGAAGCTTCTACAGTTCAATTTCCAGAACCAGATATTCCTGAATGTGAAACTTGGGGAACAATGGAGCTTTTATCACAAGAAAAAGAAGTAATTGGAATTTATATTTCGGCGCATCCTTTAGATGATTTTAAAAACGAAATGATTTTCTGTAATGCATCTTTAAGACATTTTAAGGACGACCTTAGTAAATATGAAGGCGTAAACTTAACGTTTGCAGCAATTATTACAGATGTTCAACATCGCGTTTCTAAAGCTGGTAAAGGTTGGGCAATGTTTACAATGGAAGATTATGGAGACAGTAATGAATTCAGAATTTTCGGTGAAGATTATTTAAGAATGAAACACTTTTTAACGCCGAATTCTTTCTTATTTGTTCGATGTACAATTCAACCAGGTTGGACAAACAAAGAAGGTGTTAAAGGTGAACCTCGTTTAAAGTTTACAGATTTTAAATTGTTGCACGATATAATGGATGAATTGTGTAAAAAAGTAACCATAAAAATTCCTTTACAAGATATTAAAGAGGATAGCATTTTAAATTTAGAAACGATTCTTAAAAATAGCCCAGGTAAACAGAATTTACACTTTACTATTTGGGATGCCAAAGAAAAAATAGAGGTGAGTTTACCTAGTAGAAATACCAAAGTTCACATTTCTAATGAATTATTAGCAACGTTAAAGAGTCAGGATATTGATTTTAAGTTGAATTAATTCATAATAGTAGAATAAATCAAAATAAGCAGTTTAAAAAAAGAATAATGCTTACTTTTGTTTAATCTTTTAAAAAATAAATGAAACAAAACGAAAACGGTACTTGGGTAAGTTGGAACGAAAACCTTACATACAAATACAAATCACTATACAAAGTTACCTCTGAAGAGGAATTACAAGAAGTTGTTAAAAAATCAGAAAAAATACGTGTTTTTGGGAGTAAACAATCATCTGCAGATATTGCATCTGGAGTTGAAACTTTAATTGACATTACTTCGTATAATAAAATTTTAACTGTTGATGATTCAGCTTGTACAATTACTGTGCAATCTGGTTTAATTTTAGGTGATTTACTCGAAGAAATAGAAGCAAAAGGTTGGTGTATTCCTTGTTTACCAGACATCAACACAGTTACAATTGGTGGCGCATTAGCAACAGGAACACATGGTACAAGTGGAAAACTATTATCTGAATACATAACCAAATGTAGCATTGTTCTTGCTGATGGTTCTGTAAAAATAATAACTGATAAAGATGAATTAATTTATGCAGTCAGAGTTTCATTAGGTGTTTTAGGTGTGTTATCTGAAATTACTTTTCAATGTGAACCAATATATACGTTACATGTAAAAGAAGGTCCTGAAGACGATAAAGTTTGGTTACCTAAAATTAATGAGCGACTTAAAAAACATGATTTCTTAAGAATTTTATGGCTTCCTCATACTAATAAAGGGTATGTAATTACAGGTGATAAAATTGACCCAAATACAGAAATTAAAGAAGATTTAGGTCCTGCTTTCTTAAAACATAGAAGAACAGCTTCTAAAATATTATATAAATACACACATATTTTTCCTTGGTTTACAGCGATTGCAAATAAACTTTTATACATAGGTTTTTTTAGCTCTAAAAAAGAACACAAAGGTTCTTTATACCAAGCAACCGTTACTAAATCTAGAGGTTCTACCTTAGAATTGGCAGAATGGACCATTGGTTTAGATAAATTTCCAACTGTCTTTGAAGAATTGAAAACAGAGATAAATAAATGGAATAATAAATCGTTTATTCATATTCCTATGGATATTCGTTTTGTATACAAAGACACTTCTTGGTTAAGCTATGCTTACAAAAAAGATACTGTTACAATGGGATGCGTTTCTAGAAATGCAGCTACTGCAGATACGTATGAAGCTTTTAAAACTATTGAGAAAATATTTTTAAAACACGGAGGAAAACCTCATTGGGCTAAACGTTTTGCAGCTAAAAACACAGAACTGTCCAAAATATATGAAAAGTGGGAAGATTTTAAAATTTTAAGGAGAAAATTAGATCCAACTAATAAATTTTTAAACCCATATTTAACAGAATTATTCAACGAAAAAACAAACAATTAATGTTATTACCTAAAGGATTTTTATTTGATTTTGATGGAGTTGTAGTCGATAGTAAAGAAAGCCATAATTCGGCTTGGTCTTCTGCTTTTAAAGAATTGTTTGATACTGAAATTGCGCCTTTTCCTAAAAGTCTTTCAGGAAAATCTCCTATGTTAATTTCAGAATATTTTTGCAGTTTGATTGGCAAAAAAAATCAAACTGAAGATTTATATTTTTTAAAAGACCAGCATTTAGATTCTCATTTTAAAGTTCCTATATTATTACCTGGAATTCATGAAATTACGAACTTTTTATCCGAAGAAAAAATACCTTATGGAATTGCAAGTAACGCTACAAAACAGTTTTTAAAAAATAGTATTCATCATTTAAATTTAAACTTTTCTATTGTTTTTGGATTACAAGATTATGTAAAACCAAAACCTGCACCAGAAGCTTATATTTCTTTAGCAAATGCTTTAAATTTTAAAGAAGAAGATTTTGATAATATTTGGGTTTTTGAAGATAGTTTAACAGGGACAAATGCAGCAAGATTAGCTGGCATGATGCCTATAGGAATTACAACTAATTACTCTACAGAAGAGCTAAAAGAAGTAGGAAGCGTACTTACCTTTCCTACTGTTTTAGAAGCTTATCAATATTTAAAAACTTATAAGAACTAGTTATTTTCTTTAAGTTTAATTGATATAAATTTCTGTCTACGCAGGAATTACAAAAAGGACTAACTAGTAACTTCTCTAAAAAGTGTTTCTAAATTCTTGTTTTGTGTATTCAATTCAAGAATTTTCAAACCATTTTCTTGTGCAAAATCAAATATTGTAGAACGCATATCTTCTTCACTTTCAAAAGTGATATACCAAGTATTGTCGTAATTATTTTTATAAGAAACTACATTCGGTAATCTATTTATAAACTGCTCTTCAATCTTATAATCAAAAGTAACGGCTATTATTTGTTGATTATTCTCTTTAAGTTCCGCTAGTTTTTTATCGACCAAAACTTCACCTTCTTTAATAATGATAACTCTATCACAAACAGCTTCTACTTCTTGCATAATGTGTGTAGAAAACAAAACCGTTTTATCTTTTCCTAATTCTCTAATTAGTGCTCTAATTTCTACCAGTTGATTCGGATCTAAACCTGTAGTTGGTTCATCTAAAATTAACACTTTTGGATTGTGTAAAATAGCTACTGCTAAACCAACTCTTTGCTGATATCCTTTAGATAATTGATTTATCTTTTTATGAGCTTCATTTGTTAATCCTACTTTTTCGATACAAACTTCTATTTGGCTTTTATCAACCTTAAAAATTGCAGCTTGAAATTGCAAGTATTCTCTTACATACATTTCTGTATACAAAGGATTGTGTTCTGGCAAATAACCAATCGTTTTCTGAGCTTCTAAAGGATTTTGTAACACATCTATTTCATCTACTGAAACTTCACCTGAATTGGGCTTTATAAAACCTGTAAGGATTTTCATCATCGTAGATTTTCCTGCTCCATTTGGACCTAAAAAACCAATGATTTGCCCTTTATCCGCAGAAAAAGAAACATTATTTAATGCTTTTTGAGTTTTATAAATTTTAGAAACTGATGTTACTTTTATAGACATCTTATAAATTTAGTTTGAATACTATTGATAACGAAGTTAATGCTTTTTTAGTTTATACAATTAGCAATTTATAAACGAATTTTTCTAATATTTTTCATTCTAGACCAAGCTATTTTATGACGTTTTTTATAAAACCATAAAGTACCTAAATCTAATAAAAAGTAAAAAAGGCTAATTCCACTTGGTGGATTAAAACTTGGTAGAAAATCGAAAACTCCCCAAGCTGTAGATGGCCATTCCCAACACAGATAATTGGTTCCTATAATTTCTAAATAGGCAACTGTTATATACATTGTTAAATAAAAAAATCTTTCTCTTGGCTTTTTTCTTAAGATTAATAGCGTTGCAATTGTCATTACAAAACCAAAAACATCGTTACCAAATATTAAAAATGCTGTTGCATAAATAAGTATGAATATGGTAAAAATATTTTCAATCTTAAGTTTGTTTTTAATAATTGATGATGCTCTAGAAAAATACAACACACCAACATACACCAATGCATGACCAGGAGGAACATAATGTGGTACGTTTTCTAATCGATATGTGTACATTCCTAAAAGAATTGAAAACAAATATTCTCCTAAAACAGCAATAATTACGGCATAAATCATTTGTTCTCTAATACGATTATTCACTTGCCAAAAAGTAAGAAAAAAACCAATAGACATACTAATATTAGCATACAACTGTGCGTTTTTAGTAATTTTCACCATATGAAAACTATCTAAAAACAAACCAAACCCAATAAATATATAAAGGATTCCTAAACTTTTAAAAGTAGCGTAAAATGATGATTTGGATGCTAATAAACTCATTTTGCAAAAATAAATAAACAAAATAAAAAATGGCTCAATAAATTGAGCCATTTTTTATTAAATCCTTATAAATTAATATTAAAGTTGATATCTTACCCTAAGACTTATAAATCGTGGTAAAATAAAGGTCTCATTTATAGAGAATAAAACATTACTTGTATTAACTGATGCTCTAGAACCTGTCGCTAAAAGGTTACTACCCACTAACTCATATTCCCATTTTGCATCTTTATCTTTTCTATATGATAAAGTTGCATCCCAAATTTTAAAAGAATTTGCAACCGTTCCGTTTTGTTTTACTTCATTATAAGAAAAATCTGTACGAACAGTTAATGAGTTCCAAACATAAGCATCAAAACTTATAGATGGTGCTTGCGTCACTCCCTCATTATCTTTATCATTAGCACTATTGCTTTGGTCTGTTAAACCAAGCCTATATTTTAAAGTAACATTTGGCGCTTTTGTAAAGTTAGTACCTACACTTGCTGAATAATTTTGTGAATTAAGTGTATTCGTATTTTCTACAGAATTTAAAAATTGATAGGTTTTACTGTAATTATAACTAGCACTTAAAGATGCTTTAACCTTCTTAATTGTTTTACCAAATCTTGCATTTGCACTAAAACTCTCATTATCAAAAGGCGAATTTAATGATGTACTACTAGATACTACAGAACCTGGTTCAAAGTTTACATCTTTGTTAATTTGGTCTATCGTTTTTTTGTAGTTTATTCTCGCATATACATTTGTATAATTAAACATATTAAAGCTGAAATAATTTAAATTTACATTATGAACATGTGCATTCATTAACTCGCTATTTCCATAATAAAAAGAATCATAACTATTAGCAACTATTCCTCTTGCAATTTGATTAACATCAGTAAAATTCACTTCTTGCTTATAAGAAAAACGTAAACTTTCACTCTTTTTAAACTGAGCAATTACTGCAAGTTCTGGAAAGAATTTTTCAAATTTATCTTCAAATAATTCAGTTTCATATTGCGTATTCTTAACAGAATAAGAATGCAAAGTAAAACCAGGTGTAAAAGTAAAAATACCCGATTTTAAACGATATCTTAATCCTGCATAAATATCTGAGAATGTATACTCTGTATCATTTGTTGTTTGTGGATCTGTATTTCCAGGGATTGTAGGAGTTGGATCAAATGTATTTCCGTTGTCTAAAATCTGAAAAAACTTAGAATCAAAATTCTGCTTACTTTGTATCGTTCCTAAAACGAAATTTAAATTGCTCTTATCGTTTAAAATATTATAGTAATCTAATTTCACATCTAATTGATTCGACTTCACACGTCTATCTTGTTCTAAATTATAATATTCTAAACTTCTATCTAAACCTAATGTTTCTGCTGCATCGTCAAAACCATCATTATCTGCATCATCATTATTTGATGAATCATTCTCCAAAGATGCTACATAAAAAGGGTCTTCATCTTGTAACAAATGTTGCGCCTCTAAAGCAAAAATATTCTTTTCATTTGCTGTATAAAAATAACTTAATTTTTGATTGATTTTATAAGGTGTTGCTCTTTCACTTTCACTAATATCACTTAAAACTCTAGAGTTTACATCATCTGTTCTATATTCATTTGAAAAACGACCAATAAGATCATAATCTAATTGATTGTTTGCGTCCTTTTTATAGTTCGTGGTAAACTTAAATAAACCTGTATTACTAGTTTGGTCTGTGATGCTTTGTGTAAAATCATCTGGAATTGTAGGATCTAAATAATCGCTAGTTACATTGTTTTGTTGTCCATTACTATTACTAGAAAATATTAAAAAACCACTTAAATCTAATTTAGGATTTGGTGAATAACTAAAATTTAAAGCTGTTAATTTTGTTTCAATTTTATTCGCATTTCTTGCATTTGCATTTAAAAAACCAATTCCTGCACTTCCTAAACTTATGTTTGTTCCGTTAGAAGGACTTTGACTTCTAAAGCCTCCACTAAAGTTTCTAATATCGCTTCTATTTAAAACAACTTCTCCCATATTATTAACATCACCTATAACGTTAATTGTATATTTTGGAGAATAATAAAATAGTTTTGGTTGTAAAAGATACAAACTCTCGTCTGTAGAATTCCCTGAACCTGCAGTTATATCACCAAACCAAAAATTCTTTTTGCCTTCTTTTAGTTTAATATTTATTGCAACTCTATCTTGATTATTTTGTACACCTTTAAGCTGAGTTACATCTCCGAAATTTTTTAAAATCTCAATTTTATCTACTGCATTAGAAGGAATGTTTTTTGTTGCCAATTTAGTATCACCATCAAAGAAGTCTTTACCATCAACCATAATTTTCTCTACAGTTTTACCTTCAACTTCAATTTCTCCTGCATCATTAATTTCTACACCAGGTAATTTTGCTAATACATCTTCTAGCTTTCTTTCTGTACCATTTTGAAAAGAATCTGCATTGTAAACGATAGTATCTCCTTTTATAGTAACTGGCATTTTAGAAACAATATTAATTTCATCTAAAGTATTATCAAAAGCTAATACTACACTTTTAACAACATCTTCTGATTTGGTTTCAACTACAAAAGCTGCAGTTCTCATACCTATATAACTAATCTTAACATTAAAAAAAGAGTTTTTATCTAAGTCTAATTTATAGCGTCCTTTAGAATCTGTAAAACCATAAGAGCTCACCTTTTTGGTTGTTTTATTTACAGCAAAAACATTCGCCATTTCTAAAGGTTCTCCAATACTATCTTTTACAAAACCTGTTAGTTTAACTTGGGCATTTGTAAATAGTGTAACCATAAGAATGGTTACGAGTAGTAATTTTTTCATGTGTATAAGTTGTAGTTATTTTATATAAATTTAATGAGGTCCTCTTCCACCATTTCCTCTTCTGTTCTTAAATCGCTCTCTCATTTCTTCCATCTTCTTTTTAACAGTAATCGTATATTTTTCTCTAGTAATTTCTTTTCCTTTAGTAGGCGCTTTAATTTCTTTTTTTTCTGTTGGATTCATAACAATCTCAGTACATAAAATTGTAGTTCTACCAGAATTGATTTCTAAAATTAAACCCGGTAAACCCCAATATTCACCTGGACCATTACTAACGGGTATTTGTGGTGTATACCAAGCTGTAATAATAATTTGTTTTGGTTTTTCAACTTTATCAGATTTTTTTTCACCATCCTCTTTCTTTTTATCATCTGGTCTTCTCATGTTAGAAAAATCTAAAGGATCCACCTCTTTTACTAACGTAGCTTTAAAACAAGTGTAATTACCTATTTGTTTGGTTTCACTCCCTAACTCCCATTCTAAGTTTTTCATTTCATCAGAAACTAAAAACTTTTTTCCAAAAAATTCGGTAGATTCTAAAGCTACTTTATCTTTTGTATTTTTATATCTTACCCCACTTCCTCCCATCATTCCCATAAATCTAGATCCTCCTCCAGATGTTGGTGCAGCTAATTTTTCATCTTCTTTATAAACAGACGATGTTTTATCAAAAGTTAAAATAAATGTTTTTTCTAACATCGATTTCATTCTTTGAGCAATCTCTTTTTTTCTTGCTTCTGTCATTTGTGGTCCTCCAGGTCTCCCAAAATTATTCATGTCTACCGTAGTTTTAGACATGTAAGTTGCTTTTCCTTGAAACTCTTTTTGAGCAAAAGTAGTTATTGAAATAAGTGCTAGAATAAATGTAAATATTGACTTCATAGGTTTTAATTTTCGAATAAAAATAAATGTAATGTACATTACATAAGACTTAAGAAAAACCTAAAGGTTTAAAACAACTTTAAAAAAATATAAATTCTACAATTTTTTAATAGTAGCTATATGTAAGTATTTATTAGTAAACTCAGCGAAAATTTAAAAAGCGATACTAATATTCAAAACAATAATGTTAGAGGATTTAGATATAAATTAATCTGTTAACCCTTTTCTATTTATTATTTTTACTACTTTAGCACACCTTTTAATCTTATTATAATTTAATATATGCACGTTGCAATTGCAGGAAACATTGGCGCAGGTAAAACCACGCTAACCAAATTATTAGCCAAACATTATAAATGGAACCCTCATTTTGAATCTGTTGATGAAAATCCGTATTTAGACGATTTTTACACAGAAATGGAACGTTGGTCGTTTAATCTTCAAGTATATTTTCTAAATAGCAGATTTCGTCAGATCTTAGAATTAAGAGAAACTGGTAAAAATATAATTCAGGATAGAACAATATATGAAGATGCTCATATTTTTGCTCCGAACTTACATGCAATGGGTTTAATGACAAATAGAGATTATAGTAATTATAGTTCTTTATTTGAGTTAATGGAAAACTTAGTGACTCCTCCAGATTTATTAATTTACTTGCGTGCAGATATTTCTACATTAGTTGGGCAAATTCATAAACGTGGTAGAGATTATGAAAACTCTATTAGTATCGATTATTTAAGCAGATTAAATGAGCGTTATGAAGCTTGGATATCTACTTATACCAAAGGAAAGTTGCTAATAATTGATGTTGATAATCTTGATTTTGTTACTAACCAAGAAGATTTAGGATATATTATAGACAGAATAGACGCTCAAATAAACGGGTTGTTTTAAACACATAAAAACAAAATATTTAAAATGAAAAGAGACCGTTAAAACGGTCTCTTTCTTTTTGTGAAAAATCACAATAATAATTGATAGTCCCCCAACGATCAATCAAATTTTAAATTTTTTATCTATTTGAAATTTCTTCATGTATATAAAAATCCGAGAGAGTTCCTGGATATTTCATTAAAAAAATATCGGAAATATCAAAAGTACGTCTTATCATACTAATGTCATCTAGAATTTTGTTCTTAAGAACTTTAGGGACCTCATGGGTAGTGAGGATCTTCTTAAAAGAGTTTTTCATATTTTTTACAGTTCATCGTACATTTTTACAACTTTTGCTTTTGCTCTTTTGACTCTCATTTTAACTGCACTTTCACCAACTTGTAACGCATCCATAATTTCTTTAATACTCATATCATCTTGATATTTCATTAATAAAATCATTTTCTCTGCTGGCTCAATTAAAGCTAAAACTTTCACTAATTTATCCGACTTTAGTTCGAATAAATTAGCATCGTCAATTTCATCAAAAACATATTCATCTTTTATTTGATCTGTAACAACTGTAATTTTCTCTTTTTTCTTGTAGGCATTTCTTTGAACATAATTTACACAAAAATTGTATGTAAAAGAATATAACCATGTAGAAAACTTAGAATTACCTTTAAAGGTTCTTAGTTTTACAAACAGCCTAATAAAAACATCATGTGTTAAATCTTCTGCTTCTTCTTTACTTTTAGAAAAACCATAACATTTATTATATACTACTTTAGAAAATCTATCATACAATTCAGCAAATAATTCTGCATTATTTGTTTCTATAATTTTAAAGACTAAATCTTCGTCGGTAACTTTTTTTAATACAAGTGTTTTCAATTCGGTTATATTTATGACACAAATAAATACAATAAGTCACATTCAAAATAAATAAAAAGATTAGTTACCATATTTGCTCGGTGAATGGTAAAAAATAGACTTTTAAAAAAAATGTGAAACTTTTTGTAACAAAAATTAAGATTCTAACGTATAATAAAATGTAGCAATACATTAATCCTTTAAAAAGTCATAGAGAATTAGATGAGACAACTTAAAATTACCAAGCAGGTTACTAATAGAGAAACTGCATCGTTAGATAAATACTTACAAGAAATAGGAAAAGTAGATTTAATTACTGCTGATGAAGAAGTAGAATTAGCACAGTTAATTAAAGCTGGTGACCAAAGAGCATTAGAGAAATTAACGAAAGCCAATTTAAGATTTGTTGTATCTGTTGCAAAACAATATCAAAATCAAGGATTAACATTACCCGATTTAATAAACGAAGGAAACTTAGGTTTAATTAAAGCAGCAAAACGTTTTGATGAAACTCGTGGTTTTAAATTTATATCATATGCAGTATGGTGGATTCGTCAATCTATCTTACAAGCATTAGCAGAACAATCTAGAATTGTACGTTTACCGTTAAATAAAATTGGTTCTATCAATAAAATTAACAAAATGTACGCTTTCTTAGAGCAAGAAAACGAAAGACCGCCAAGTCCAGAAGAAATTGCTAAGAAATTAGACATGACGGTTAATGACGTAAAAGAATCTATGAAGAATTCTGGACGTCACGTATCTATGGATGCTCCTTTAATTGAAGGTGAAGATTCTAACTTATACGATGTATTAAACTCTGGAGAATCTCCAAACCCTGATAGAAAATTATTACACGAATCTTTACGTATCGAGATAAACAGAGCCTTAGAAACGCTAACTCCACGTGAAGCAGATGTTGTAAAATTATACTTCGGTTTAGGTGAACACCAACCAATGACTTTAGAAGAAATTGGTGAAACTTTCGATTTAACTCGTGAGCGTGTTCGTCAAATTAAAGAAAAAGCAATTAGAAGATTAAAACACACTTCTAGATCTAAAATTTTAATGACCTACTTAGGCTAGCAATCGCAGATTGATTTTGGTATCTCACTCATACCGAAACCTAAATTAAAATATTTATAAAACTCTCGAATTCTTTTCGGGAGTTTTTTTGAAGCTATTTCCTGCTTTTCGCTATATCTTTTTTATGAAAAATAAAAAAGGATGCCGCTTCAATCAGGGCTAAACCTATTTATAAACTTTTCTTTTTACCACAAATTCTATATTTTCTATGAATCTATTTGGTCAAATTAAAATTAATTACAAATTTCTTTCTACCGACCTACTTTTAATTTTTGTAGAAATTCAAATTGTATGGAACGGCAAGCATCCAAAGAACGTAGTGGTCTGGATGCGATAGTAGAATACAAAGTAGAATTTAAAAAAATTAAAATCAGTCTAGATTTTTGTTGAAGCCTGTGCTGAACTTGATTCAGTATTCATCAATGGAAAAGAAAAAGAGACAAAATAAACATAGAGATTTTTTTATTTATCGAACAGTCAATTAAATTTAGTACAAAAAAGGATGCCGTTTAATAAGGGCTAAACCTATTTATATAATTTTCTTTCTTTCCATAGAATCTCTATTTTCTATGTGCCTATGTGGTCGAATTTTATAATAAATTATTCTAACATTTTTAAGAGATTGCTTCGTACCTCGCAATAACAATTTAATTACCTTTGCAAAATTAAATAACAACACAACAACTAACTAATGAGTAATTTAATTGCACCTTCAATTTTAGCAGCAGATTTTGCTAACTTACAAAGAGACATCGAAATGGTAAACAATAGTGAAGCAGATTGGTTTCATATTGATATTATGGATGGTGTTTTTGTACCAAACATTTCTTTCGGAATGCCAGTTTTAAAAGCGATTACTAAACACGCTACAAAAACGATTGATGTACACTTAATGATTGTAAATCCTGATCAGTACATTCAAACTTTTGCAGATTTAGGAGCAAATATTTTAACGGTACATTACGAAGCTTGTCCACACTTACACAGAACAATACAAGCAATAAAAGCAGCAGGAATGAAAGCAGGAGTTGCTTTAAACCCTCACACACCAATTTCAGTTTTAGAAGACGTAATTGAAGATTTAGACTTAGTTTGTATCATGAGTGTAAACCCAGGTTTTGGAGGACAATCATTTATAGAAAACACCTATAAAAAAGTAAGTCAATTAAAACATTTAATTGAATTCACAGAATCTGAATGTCAGATAGAAATTGATGGAGGTGTTACATCTTATAATGCAAATGCATTAATTGAAGCTGGAGCAAATGTTTTAGTTGCCGGTAGTTATGTTTTTGGATCTGAAAATCCTACAAAAACTATTGCTGACTTAAAAAAGACTATCGAATAATTGTTATACACAGTTGTCGACATAGAAACAACAGGAAATGGATATAAAGGTTCTAAAATAACCGAAATATCCATTTTTGTTTTTGACGGAAAAGTTATTGTTGATGAGTTTACTACTTTGGTAAATCCAGAACAAAACATTCCGCCATTTATTACCAATCTTACAGGCATAACAGATGCAATGGTAAGAAATGCACCCAAGTTTTATGAAATTGCAAAAAAGGTTGCAGAAATTACCAAAGACACCATTTTTGTAGCACATAATGTCAACTTCGATTATAATATTATTCACGAAGAATTTAAAAATTTAGGGTTCGATTTTAAACGAAAAAAACTCTGTACTGTTCGTTTATCAAGAAAGATTATTCCTGGCTTAAACTCTTATAGTTTAGGGAATATTTGTACTTCAGAAAACATCCCTATTAATGGAAGACACAGAGCTAAAGGAGATGCTGAAGCAACTACAGAATTGTTTAGAAGATTAATTGAAAGAGATGATAATTTTACAATCAACTCTTTTTTAAATCCAAAATCTAGACAAGCAACCTTACCGCCTCTTTTAGATAAAAAGACCGTTGATAATTTACCTGAAACTTTTGGCGTTTATTACTTTAAAAACTCAGCCAAAGAAGTTATTTATGTTGGTAAAGCAAATAATATAAAGCAACGCGTTATCAGTCATTTTTATGACAAAAAGAAAAAAGAGCAAATGATGTGTTTAGAAACTGCTGATATTTCTTTCACAAAAACAGGTAGTGAGTTGTTAGCATTGCTGCACGAATCAGCAGAAATAAAACAGATTTATCCAAAATTTAATAGAGCTCAAAGAAGAGCAGGAGAAGCTGTTGGCATATTTTCTTATGAAGATCAAAAAGGTATCATTCATTTAGCATCTAATAGGCTAAAATTGATTCCTAATCCAATAATGAAATATTACTCTGTGGCAGAAGCTAGAAATCATTTAGAAACACTTTGTAAAGAATTTGTATTGTGCCCAAAATACTGTCATTTACAAACCAATGTTTCTCGTTGCTTTCATTATCAATTAAAAGAATGCAAAGGTATTTGTTGCGATAAAGAATCGGTTGAAGATTATAATAAACGAGTTAAAAAAGCAATCAAATCAGTTGGTATTGGAGCAGATAATTTAGTGATCAAAGAAAAAGGAAGAACTAAAAACGAAGTTGGTTTTGCACTAATTTTAGATGGAATTTATCAAGGCTTTGGTTATGTCGATATTCATCAATCTGAACAATTAGAAAACCCAGAAGATTACCAGTTTTTTGTAGAACCCAAAAAAGATAATAAAGATATTCAACGAATAATAGGAGCTTATATAAATAAGAAAGAGGCTTAAAAAGCCTCTTTCTTACTAACTAACCAATTTAAGATCACTATAATTCTGCTGCCAAATATCTTACAAAATCCCTTGTAGTAACTATTCCTACTAACTCAGAATCTTCTATTACTGGTAAAGCGTGAAATTCTTTTCTTTTAAGCAATTCTGCTGCATCTTTAATAGATGTATAAGGAGGAACTGCTATAATATTCTTTGCCATTACTTGCTCAATAGTAAATGTATTATAAACAAAACTATCTATTGAAGTTTTATCTTGACTTACATCAGAACAACAAACCCTTTGCATGTCTGTATAACTTAACATACCTATGATTTCTTTTTCTTTAACTACAGGAATGTGTTTTATTTTATTTTTAATAAACAATTTCTCTGCAGTTACTAAATCATCACTTATACATAATGTAACCAAATCAGTTGCCATTATTGTTGAAACATACTCATCTTTTTTCATAATTTATGACTTTAAATCAAATTTCAGCATTAAAGAAAGTCTAAGAAATGACCTGTATCAGTTAGCCCATAAAAAAATGTAAATATTTTCAGTCCTTTTTTTTCTAATAAAAAAACCAAATAGTAATAAATAAAAATTGCAAAATTTGTTTTTAAAAAAATATTTGAAGATAAAATTAAAATGAAAAAAGAGGCTTAAAAGCCTCTTTCTTACTAACTAACCAATATAAAAACCACTATAATATTGCTATAAATTTGCTACCAAGTATTTTACTAAATCCCTTGTAGTAACTATTCCTACTAACTCAGAATCTTCAACTACTGGTAATGCGTGAAATCCTTTTTTTGTAAGCAATTCTGCTGCATCTTTAATAGATGTATAAGGAGGAACTGCTACAATATTCTTTGCCATAACTTGTTCAATAGTAAATGTATTATATACAAAACTATCTATTGAAGTTTGATCGTCACTTATATCTGAATAACTAACCCTTTGTATGTCTGTGTAACTTAACATACCTATGATTTCTTTTTCTTTAACTACAGGAATGTGTTTAATTTTATTTTTAATAAACAATTTTTCTGCGGTTACTAAATCATCACTAATACATAATGTAACCAAATCGGTTGCCATTATTGTTGATACAGGCTCATCTTTCCTCATAATATATGACTTTAAATCCTATATCAAATTTCAGCATTAAAGCGCTTCTAAAAGATGACTTATATCAGTAAATGGAATTATTTTAATAAAATAAAAAGCTACTAATTACATGATGTAATTAGTAGCTTTTTGTGACCCTAGCAGGATTCAAACCTGCAACCGTCAGAGCCGAAATCTGATATTCTATTCAGTTGAACTATAGGGCCTTTTGTAATTTCTGCCCTTTGTAATTTTAAAAAAAAGAGAGCAAAAATTTATTTTTATTTACATTAAATTCTTCTTAACAAAAGCAGAAATAGTTCCTCCATCAGCTTGTCCTGCTAATTCTTTTGAGACAATTCCCATCACTTTACCCATATCTTTCATTCCAGAAGCGCCTAATTTTTCAATTGTTGCAATAACAACTTCCTCAATTTTCTCTTCTGATAAGGCTTCTGGTAAAAACTGTTCTAAAACTGTAATTTCAGCTAATTCTGGAGCTGCTAAATCTTCTCTATTTTGTTTCAGAAAAATAGCAGCACTATCTTTTCTTTGTTTTACTTGCTTCTGAATAATTTTTGACTCTTGTTCTTCTGTTAATTCTTCTTGAACACCAGTTTCAGTTTTAGCCAATAAAAATGCAGCTTTCACTGCTCTTAAAGCTTGTAAAGCAACTTTATCTTTTGCTTTCATTGCTTCTTTCATCTTATCCATTACTTGTTTTTGCAAACTCATTCTATTTTATTTTAAATTAATTATTTCTTTGCTTTTTTTAAGTACAAAACATTTTTATTATAGTCTATAAATGCTTTTCCTTTTCGTAAAATATCAGCTCCAATAATTCCATGAACCTCTTTTGCATGGTGTTGCGTTAAAGCAGTATTTACATGAGATAAATCGAATAAAACTAAATGGCATTTCTTAGTTTTCCAACTGCCAATTTTTAAGTGGTTACTTTGAGACAGAAGTGTTTCCATATCTGTAGCTCCTGCTCCAGCAGCTTTTGTATCACTTTCTTCTGTATCTAGATTAAAGTATTCTATTAAATCTAAACCTACACAAGAATTTGAAGCACCAGTATCTAAAATAAATTTACCTTTTATACCATTAATTGTTGCTTTCAATTCTAAATGATTAGTAGCAATTTTCTTTAGTTTTATTTTGATGTATTTATTCTTCTTTAAAATCTTTTCTAAACGCTTCATAAAGTTATGCTTTCTGAAATTCAAAAATACAATTTATAAAATTCAGAAGATACTAACGCTCTAGAATTTCTTTCAATTTTTCTTTATAAATATCAAATTGTCTAATATTATGGTGTGTTCCTCCATCAATTTTAATATACTTGTTTTTGGTTGATGAGTTTAGTTCTAATAGCTTTTTAGAACCTTTATAAGAAGTTGTGCTATCATTATTACCATGAAAAACAGTAATTGGAGCAGTTACTTTAGTGATATCATTATCTGTTCTAAATTGATACTTCAACAAAAAAGTGGGTGCAATTTTCGAATAACATTGTAATGCTTTTTTCAAATTATAAAAAGGTGCCTCTAACACTAATTCCTTAGGAGTATTCTGAGATGCTATTCTTGTAGCAAAAGTTCCTCCTAATGAAAATCCATAGACAACAATTTTTTCTTCATTAAAATCCTTTTTTAAATGATTGTATGTAGATAAAGCATCATTATACATCGCTTCTTCATTATAATTCCCTGTACTTTTTCCATAATTTCTATAATCAAAAACCAGTACTTCGTAATTATACTCTAAAAGATAAGCAACTCGATTTCCCCATCTTGTTAAATTACCCTTATTTCCATGACAAAATAAAACAACTCCTTTTGGGTTTGGTAATTTAAAATGAAGTGCATTAATTTCGTTGTTTCCATCTGTTTTTATAAAAATTTCTTCAAATTTATTTGGAAAATTATACTGATAATTTCTATCTAATTTTTTCCAATTGATAAAAATAAATTTCTCTTGAAAGAAGTAGAAAAAAACCAATCCTATTATCAACAAAAAACTAATGGAAGCTATAATTCTCTTTATCACTATTTCTTACTCTTTTTAGTTCTTATAAAATCGATACTTGTTTTTGATCTATCAAACTCTAATTCTTCTTCAGCAACTAAAATTTCTTTTAAAGTTTTATGATAGCTTTCAAAATTATGCAAATCTTTATGTCCGCCACCAATTATTGGAAACAATTTTGTGAGATTTGGTTTCATTTTGGATAGTCTTAAACTAGATGCAAACTTAATTACTTTATCATTTGTACCATGAATAATTTTGATAGGACATTCAACGTATTTAATCCACTTATAGGTTGGCATAGAATAACGCATTACCAAACCTAAAGGAATAAAAGGAAGATACCTTCTTACATTCTTTTTCATACTAAAGTAAGGACATGCTAAAACCAACATTTTAGGGTTATTTACAGAAGCAACTTTGGTAGCCAAACCTGTACCTAATGAGCGTCCGTAAATAATGATATTTTCTTCCTTTACAACTTCTTTCAGTTTATCATACACATACAAAGCATCATGTTTCATGCTTTCTTGACTCATTTTCCCTGTACTTTTTCCAAAACCACGATAATCAATCATAATCACATCGTAATTATGTATTGTGAAATCTACTGCAAATTTACCCCAACCTTTTATACTCTTTGAATTCCCTTTTAAATAGTACACCAATCCTTTGGAGTTTTCTGCTTTAAAGTGCAATCCATTTATAGTAACACCTTCTTTAATTTCCAAATTATATTCTTGTACTTCTTGATTTTCATATTGAAACTGAAAATCTTTAGGCAGTTTTTCTGGGTGAAATAAAAAACGTTCTTGAAAGAAATAAATAACGATACTAACTACTACTACAATACTTAGAAAGATAATAAGATAGAAAGTCCAGTTCATTGATATAGATTAGTTTACTAATCTACTGAATTTTAAGGAATTTAAATTATTTGAGTATGTGAAAAAAAATATTCTATACATTTTAGGAGATGAAACATTTTTAGTAATCCATTTAAAAAAGGATAAAAACGAATAAGGTAAATCATTATTTATCTTATTCAAACTTAAAAGGATTCTACCTTAATAATGATTGATTCTTTAAAAAGTAGTTTTTATTGAGAACTTTTACCCAAATAAACTTCTTTTTACAATTGAAACATTTATTAAACCCAAGAGAAGGGATAAAACTATTTATAGATAGTTTTTCTTTTTTACTTTTAGTACAAATAGGGCATTGTTTCATAAATAGTAGGGAACATTTTTACAAGAATAATCAATAATTACGTAATCCTAAAAAGAATGTTCTTAAACGATCTATTATGTTAATAAACAATCAAATTAGTAACATAAAAAAAGCCGATACAAAATTTGTATCGGCTCTATAATAATATATATTTATTGAAATTTATCCTCCAAAGTCATCAAAACGAATGTTTTCATCAGCAAGACCAAAATCTTCTCCCATTTTCTGAACAGCATTATTCATTAATGGTGGTCCACAGAAATACAATTCTAAATCTTCTGGTGCATCATGGTGATCTAAGTAGTTTTCAATTACACAATTATGTATAAATCCTACAAAACCATCTCCAGCTTCATCACTAATATCGGTCTTCTTTGTCCAATTATCTGCTTCTGTTGGATCAGATAAAGCAATATAAAATTTAAAGTTAGGAAAATCTCTTTCTAAAGCTCTAAAGTGTTCGATATAAAATAATTCTGCTTTAGAACGACCTCCATACCAATATGTTACTTTTCTACCTGTTTTTAAGGTTCTGAATAAGTGATATAAATGAGAACGCATTGGTGCCATACCTGCTCCACCACCTACATATAACATTTCTGCTTCAGATTCGTTAATGAAGAATTCTCCATAAGGACCTGAAATTACACATTTATCACCTTTCTTTAAATTAAATATATATGAAGATGCTACTCCAGGATTAACATCCATCCATCCACCTTTCGCTCTATCAAAAGGAGGTGTAGCAATACGTACATTTAACATAATTTCTCTTCCTTCAGCAGGATAAGAAGCCATAGAATATGCTCTTTCTACAGTTTCTGCATTTTTCATTACTAATGGTCTTAAGTTAAACTTGTCCCATTCTGCTTCAAACTTATCTGGTGTATCGTGTTCTTCTGGATGCGCTGTAATATCCATATCAGCAAAATTTACTTCACAAGCTGGAATTTCAATTTGAATATACCCACCTGCTTTGTATCCCATATCTTCTGGAATTTCAACTACAAACTCTTTAATAAATGTGGCTACGTTATAATTTCTTACAACAGTTGCAGGCCATTTCTTTATTCCAAAAATTTCTTCTGGAATAGAAATATCCATGTCTTGCTTTACTTTTACTTGACATGCTAAACGAATTCCTGTTTTTAACTCTTTCTTTGTAAAGTGAGGTGTTTCTGTTGGTAAAGCTTCACCTCCACCAGAATTTACGTGACACTCACACTGAACACAAGAACCACCACCACCACAAGCCGATGGTAAAAATATTTTCTCGTTTCCTAATGTTGTTAAAAGTGTGCTACCAGAACCTACTTCTATTTTCTTTTCTCCATTGATAGTAATTGTTACTGGACCAGAAGGAGATAATTTTTGTTTTACAAATAATAATAATGCTACTAATACCAGTGTTAATACTAAAAAAGCTGCTACTGTTGCAATAATGGTTCCTGTTGTACCTGCTGCTAATATCATGCTACTATTGGTTTATATTTGTGTTTTCAGCTACAATTTCTTTAGTTGCTGTTTTTACTTCTTCTTTTTTAATGGTAGCTTCAGCTTCTACTTTTGGTTTTTCTTCTACAGGCTCATCACCTCCAGTTAACATACCTCCAAAACTCATAAAACCAATTGCCATTAATCCTGTAATGATAAACGTAATTCCCAATCCTCTTAATGCAGGAGGAACATTTGAATATCTAATTTTTTCACGAATAGCTGCAATTGCTAAAATTGCTAAAAACCATCCAATTCCAGAACCTACTCCGTAAGTTAGTGCTAATCCTAAAGAAGGAATTTCACGAGATTGCATAAATAAACTTCCTCCTAAAATAGCACAGTTTACAGCAATTAACGGTAAGAAAATACCTAATGAATTGTATAGTGATGGTGAAAACTTTTCAACAACAATTTCTACCAATTGTACCATGGTTGCAATTGTTGCAATAAACATGATAAATGATAAGAAACTTAAATCCATAGTTTCGCTTCCATTAACTCCATATTCTGGATTTAACCAAACTAATGCGCCTTCTTTTAAAATATACTGATCTAACAACCAGTTTAAAGGTACAGTTACTGCTAATACAAAAATTACAGCAGCTCCTAAACCAACAGCAGTAGTTACTTTTTTAGATACAGCAAGGTAAGAACACATTCCTAAGAAGGTTGCAAATACCATGTTATCTATAAATATCGATTTGAAAAATAATTCTATATGTTCCATATTTTTTAGTATTCAGTCTACAGTTTACAGTCTTCAGTATCAGCATTGACTGCCAACTGAGTACTGGTTTTACTGTTTACTTTTAATTCTCTTCTATTAATGATTTGTTCTTAGTACGTTGAATCCAGATAATAATACCAACTACAATTAATGCCATTGGTGATAATAACATAAAACCGTTATTTTCATATCCATAAGCATATAAACCTGATAATTCTCCTGGGATAGGGTTCCCTAATACAGGATATCCTAACAAAGTTCCTGCTCCTAAAAGTTCTCTAAAGAAACCTACTATTATTAAAATAACTCCATAACCAACTGCATTTCCTATTCCGTCTAAGAAAGAACGCCAAGGTCCGTTTCCTAAAGCGAAAGCTTCAAAACGCCCCATAATAATACAGTTCGTAATAATTAATCCCACAAAAACAGAAAGTGTTTTACTCAGTTCATAAGCGAAAGCTTTTAAAACTAAATCAACAATAATTACTAAAGTTGCAACTACAATTAGCTGAACGATAATTCTAATTTTTGATGGTATAATGTTTCTCATTAAAGAGATAACTACGTTTCCTAAACCTAATACAAACATTACAGAAACAGCCATTACAATAGAAGCTTTTAATTCTGCTGTAATTGCTAAAGCAGAACAAATACCTAATACTTGAATTGTAATTGGGTTATTGTCCAATAATGGATCTGTAATTAATGCTGCGTCTTTTTTTGATAAAAGTCCCATAAATTATTTTTTTAATGATTTAAAATAAGGTACGTATAATTTTAAATCAGATTTGATCATTGCAGAAACTCCATCACCAGTAATTGTTGCACCAGCAATTGCATCCACTTCATAATCTGTTTTGTCTTCGTTCTTTGGATCGTTATTTCCTTTGGCAACTGTAATTCCTTTAAAACTTCCAGTTTCAGTCATTAAATGTTCACCAATAAAATCATCCATAAAATAACGTTGTTTTATGTTTGCTCCTAAACCAGGTGTTTCACCTTTATGATCAAAATATGCTCCTTGTACAATCATGTTTTCATCTAAAGCTACATAACCCCAAATTGCATCCCAAAGACCTTTACCTCTAATTGGTGCTACATAAAATGTTTTACCATCTTTTTCTCCAACAAACAAAGGCAACTTTCTTACATTACCATCTTTGGCTAAAGCTTGTTGCTTTTTAACATCAATAAAAAACGCTTTATCGTCTTCAGTATTTTTATCACCTTGAATAATTAATTGCTTTTTGATGTATTTTGTAAACTCAGTACCGGCAATATCTCTAGAAACAAAGTTTGCACTTGTTCCTTCATTTTCATTTACGCCCATAGCGTAAAGTATGTTTTGCTGCTTTTCGATTCTTTTATTTTCGTCAATATTTGGTTTTAAAGACGATGCGAAAAAAGCCAATACCGAACCAACAATTAACACCATAATTACGGCGAAAATCATTGTATATGAATTACTATCTGTTCTCTTACTCATAATTAGGCAGTTTTAACTTTAGTACGTTTTAATCTTTTCGTTACGTTTCCTTGAACCACATAATGGTCTATTGTTGGAGCAAATACATTCATTAATAAGATTGCTAAAAATACTCCTTCTGGATATGCAGGATTAAACACACGAATCATAATTGAAATAAAACCAATTAAAAAACCGTAAATCCATTTTCCTTTATTTGTTTGTGATGCTGTTACAGGATCTGTAGCCATATAAACTGCTCCAAATGCTAAACCACCAATCATTAAGTGTTCCCACCAAACTGTGTTCATTAATCCGTAAAACTTGCTAGATTCTGTAATAATATCTGCTGCTACAATTTGATTAAATATTAACCCCATTACTGCTGCTCCTAAGAAAGTAGAAACGATAATTCTCCAACTTCCAATTTTTGTAAAAATCAAGAATGCTGCTCCTAAAAGAATTAAGAATGTTGATGTTTCACCTACTGAACCTGGTATAAAACCAAAGAACATATCCCAATTAGAGTAAATTACTTCTTGACCTTGAGCATAAGCACCTAAAATAGTTTCTCCAGAAATTGCATCAGGAATATTTTCAGTCCCTAGCATTCCCATACGAGGATCTGCTCCATGAACCCAAACTTTATCTCCAGACATCCAAGTTGGATATGCGAAAAATAAGAAAGCTCTAATTGTTAAAGCAGGATTTAAGATATTCATTCCGGTTCCTCCAAACACTTCTTTACCAATTACAACTCCAAAAATTACTGCTACAGATAACATCCATAAAGGAGTATCAATAGGTACAATTAATGGAACTAACATACCAGTTACTAAATAACCTTCTTCTACTTCATGCCCTTTTATGATAGCGAAAATAAATTCAACTCCAAGACCAACTCCGTAAGAAATGATTACTAATGGTAACACTTTTATGATTCCAATCCAAAGATTGTCGAACGTAAAAAAGTTTGCTAATACATCTGCTCTTAAAGTAGCATCTATTGCTGCATGGTGTTGATAACCTGCATTAAACATTCCAAAAATCAAACAAGGAATTAAAGCTAAAATTACCGTATTCATGGTACGCTTTAAATCATCTGCTGCTTTTATATGTGTTCCTCCGTGAGTAACAACATTTGGTAAATATAAAAAGGTATGGATTGCGTTAAACGCAGGAGCCATTTTTGTTCCTTTATATTTCTCTTTTAAATTATGTAAATTTTGTTTTAAGCCCATAATCTTATCCTAATTCTTCTCTCATTAAATCTAAACCTTCACGTATTATTTTCTGGTGAGGTTGTTTAGATACACAAATAAATTCTGTTAGTGCAAAATCTTCTGGAGCTACTTCGTAACCTCCTAAAGCTTCCATTTCGTCTAAATCTTTATACATAAATGCTTTTAACAATTGCATTGGATAAATATCTAAAGGAAAAACATCTTCGTAAGAACCCGTAACAACAAATGCTCTGTGCTCTCCGTTTGTATTTGTATTTAAATCGTATTTTTTCTTTGGAGTTAACCAAGAAAAAGTTAACGCTCTAGAAGTAGAAATCTTATTGAAAACTGGTGTTGTCCAACCAAATAATTCATAATCATCTCCTTCTGGAATTGCAGTTATTTGATTGTCATAATAACCCAAAAATTCATCTTCTTTTACTTCCTTTCCAGAAAGTACGTTTCCGCTAATGATTCTTGTATTATCGTTTTCTAAATTACTTGCAGTTACATCAGAAATAGTTGCTCCTGCAATTGCAGTTACATATTGTGGCTTGCTAAACTTAGAACCTGTTAAAGCAACTGTTCTTGTTGCATTAAATTTACCAGTTAAAAGTAACTCACCAATAATTACTAAATCTTGTGGAGTAATTACCCAAACAACTTCACCTTTATTAATAGGATCTATGTTTGCAATTTGAGTACTCACATTCCCTGAAGGATGGGGTCCTGAAACCTTATGCAATTCTACGCCATTTAAACTAGCTAAAGGAGAATTAGAATTTGCTCCAACAGAAACATGAACCTTACCATCTGTAAGTTTAGAAACAGCTGTAATTGCTGCTTGCAATTCTGCTTCTTTACCTGCTAAAGTAAAATCTAAATCTGCTGCTAATGGTGCACTTGCATAGGCAGAAACAAAAATAGCTTTTGGTGCTTGGTTTGGATTTGCAACTACATCATAAGGACGTTGTTTTACAAATGGCCAACAACCTGAAGCAAACAAATGATTCTTTACTTCTTCTGCAGACATTTTCGCTGCATCTTTAGTGTCGAAATCTTTATACTCTTGTGTTGAATCTGCTGCAATTTTCACTGCTAACACTTTTCTTCTTGCTCCACGTACTACCTCTACAACTTTACCAGAAACAGGGCTTGAAAATAAAATACGTTCGTCACTTTTTGAATAAAAAAGTGCTTCTCCAGCTTTTACTTCTGCGCCTTCTTTTGCGATAAGTTTAGGTGTAATTCCGTGAAAGTCTTCTGGCTTCACTGCGTAAACACTACTTAAAGAAGTCTCTTTAGTAGTTTTTTCTGCACCGCCAACAAGCTTAATATCTAAGCCTTTTTTAATACGAATGTCTTTTGACATAGTAAATTTGGAATTGTTAGTTATCTTAAAAAATCATGCAAATTTAGGGTTTTTGCCCATTATGACTGATATATTTTGACTTTTATATTCGCTAAAAAATACTATTTATAATGATTTTAAATAATAATTTAAATGAAAACGTTGTAGTTCATCTAGAATATTTAACAGAACATGTTTAATAGAAAAATCTCACATAAATTAAATGTGAGATTCAAAATAAATAGAATGTTGGGGGAAAATAATTTACAAATAAATGAAGTAAAAAAGTTTGGTTAAGATCTTATATTTAATTAATTATCACCCATAATCTACTTTAAAATTCAAATAACAGTGATACAAAGATAAACACAAATAGAAAAACAACACATAAGTAGTGCCTGCAATATATACGTATAGGTACGTATATATTGCAGGCACTACTTATATCAAGACTCATTAGGAATACATAGTTTTGACATAAACTAACTAACTAACCAAATATTTAAGTCAAAAATCATGAAAAAGTTCTATAACACATTATTGTTTTTGTTTATTACAACAATCTCATTTGCACAAGGAATTGCAATACAAGGTATCGCCAGAGATAATGCAAGTTCTGCTATAACAGATACTAACTTAACATTTACGTTTAGCATTACAAAAAACGACAACACTGTTCTCTATTCAGAAACGCAAGCTATTAAAACAGATAATTTTGGTGTCTTTTCTCATATAGTAAGTACAGGAAACCCAACTACTAGTGCATTTAACAATGTAGATTTTTCAATAACAAATTTAAAAATGAAAGTTTTAGTGGTCTATGAAGGAAACACCATAGAAGTCTATAACCAAACTTTTCAATACACTCCTTATGCATTTTTTGCTCAAAAAGCAGCATTGGCAACAAATGCAACAAATGCAGATGACGGCGTACCAACAGGTGCCATTATGCCTTATTCAGGTACAACAGCTCCTGAAGGCTGGGTGCTTTGTGATGGGCAAAGCTTAACATCTATAACAGGTTCTGCAGCATTAATAGCATTGGTTGGTAATACTGCGCCTAATCTTCAAGGTACATTTTTAAGAGGTACAGGTTTAAGTCCTACCAATGGTAGAAGTGGACCAGGATTGGGCACTTTTCAAACGGATACATTTAGAAGTCATTTACATGGTAGTGGTAGTTTATTTGCGAATACAGCTGGTTCACATACGCATGCTTATCAATCTGGAGCAGGAGATCAATCTGGTATAGATGGCGGTGGTTGGAATTCTGGAGAAATAGGGTATCGTATTACAAACAATACAAGTTCTAATGCTGGGAGTCATGGCCATGTGGTGTCTGGTTCAGTTGGTTCAACTGGTGACACAGAAACTCGTCCAGTAAATTATGGTGTAAATTATATCATAAAATTGTAGTAATTTTTAACAACAATTATGATGAAAAGAATACTACACATATTATGTTTGTGTTTGGTTAGTTATTTAGCCAAAGCACAAGACCAGAGCCAACACCAACTTTTTGTTGGTAATGTTGCAGTAGATTATAAAGACACTAATTTACAGATGCAAATGAACATAGGAAGCCCCTTTATTGTAGGGTCTTCCATAAGATCTGCTATTCCTAAAGCTGCTGGCCTAATCATTAATAGCCCTTCTTCAATTGCAGGAGAATATGAGTTTAATGCTAACACAACTTTTGGTGCGTCTTTAGATAGAGCCTTTACAGGAGATTTAGTATTAGCAATAGATGACGCAGACCCTACTGATGATGGGTGTACTGCTTTTACAAATGCAGCTGCATTAAACGGAAAAATAGCTGTAATTAGAAGAGGTACCTGTACTTTTGCTAGTAAAATACTAAATGCCCAAAATGCAGGTGCTATTGCTGTAATTATGGTAAATAATGTAGCTGGTGTTGTTTATATGGGAGGAGAAGGACCAACAGTTACAATTCCTTCAGCTTCGGTTACATTAGAGGATGGAAATACAATTATTAATGCATTAGGAAGTGGTATCGTAAATGGTGAATTACAGCCAGATAGAATAATTTATTCTTCTGTTCAAAGCAATAATAAATCAACAATAGGTTTTCCATACGGTGTATTATACGTATCACCTACTTTTATAATAGATGGTTTCGAAGTTTCTAAAGGATATTTTAGTGATCGCGTAAATATTAAATGGGAATTTGGCGCCAATCAGAATTTAATTGAGAAAATCAATGTTTTTAGACAAGAATTAGGAAGCGCAACTCCAGAACAATTAATTGGTAGTGTTAGTAAAGATGTATTTGAATATAATGACACCCAAGTAGAAAGCGGCGTATTGTATAAGTATCGAATTGAAGCATTTGGTGTTTCTAATTTTAATGAACTTTATTTAGATTATATAGAAGGTGTCGGTTTTAGAAACCCAACAGCTACAGTATCAGGAAGTGTAAGTTTTGATGGTGGTAGCCCAGTGCAAGATGTTATTGTCTTTGCAGAGGCAAATGGTGAAGAAAATAACTCTAGTGGAAGTAGTTTAAAAATTGACAACGGATTTGTTTCTATAGATAATATTGAATACGAAATTCCTGCTAACAAATTAACTTTACAATCTTGGGTTACTAATTCTGGAGAGATTTTTAAATTTTCTACAGACAATAGTAAAGTTGTAAAATTTGTAGGAGGAAAATTTGATGCAAATTCACTAAAATTTCAGGTACTTGTAAGTGATGTAAATATTCAGGAAATAACATTAGAAGATTCGTATCCAACAGGTGAATTAGATTTTTTAGGAAAAGATGTTTTTAAGAATATTTCAGACTTAACAGATACTTCATTTATACACATTTCTGCTGTTTTAGAAGACGAAAAAACACCAAAATTTTATATTAATGGTAGAGAAATTACGCAAGATTATATAGATAGCGCTACAATTCCAGATGGAGTTACAAAACCTAAACTGACCATAAATAAAGTTGGAAACTATCCTGTTTTTGGGAATGCAAACCTTAATAAATTAATTTTAGTAGATGGTTATTCTGGTTATTTAGATGAAGTTAGAGTTTGGCAACGAGCACTTTCTAATGAAGAAATAAGAAGAGACTACAGAAGGTACTTAAGTGGTGGAGAAACTGCTTTAAGCATCTATTTAAGAATGGATGAAAACGCAGGAACCAATGTATATGATTTATCTAAAAAAGGATTCCGTCAAAATAAAAACAACGGTATTTTAGCACCAAATGCTACAAATGGTATTCAATTTAGTAACACAAAACCAAGTTTTGAACAACTAGGTGTTTTTGGAGTAACAGATGCCAATGGTAGCTATACGGTTTCTAGTATTCCGTATTCTGGTACTGGAGAATCTTTTGTAATTACACCTTCTTTAGGTGTACATAAATTTGAACCTGCAAGTCAAACTGTATTTTTAGGCGCTGAAGCAAGTGTTATAAATCAATTAAATTTTAAAGATATTTCTTCTTTTAAATTTAATGGTAGAGCAGTTTACAACGTACAAAATGTTTTTAATACAATAGATTTAGATACAGATGAAACTGCGTATACACAAATTGAAGATTTTGATTACAATAAATATAGAGTGAGTAGTAATGGTTCTAAAATTATTATTAACAAAGCACAATTTTATTATGAAGGTGGAAGTATTGACACTTCAAATGGGTTTTACAAAGATGGAGAATTAAAAAAATACCCAGTTGTAGGTTTAGAAAAAGCCTATGTTTATATAGATGGAAATATTGTTTTTAACGAAGAAAACCAACCTGTAGAAACAGATACAGAAGGTCATTTCACCATAAATGTACCCATTGGAAATCATAAAATTGAAGTGAAAAAAGATGGACACACTTTTGAGCATGCTGGTTATTTCCCGGCTTCAAACACGTTTGAATTTTTTGAAGACCAAATAGAACCAAGATGGTTTATAGACACTACAAGAATTTCTTTAATTGGTAGAGTTGTTGGTGGTAAAATAGAATCTGACAAACCAATTGGTTTTGGAATTGACGGAGAATTTTCACATATTAATTTTGAAGATGAGGAAACTGAAGCAAGTGAAGTTATTTCATCTAAAAACAATATCGGAGTTGCTAGCATAAAACTTAAAGGAAACATAGACACACCTACTTTTGATGTTGATGTAACTACAAATCCTATTACAGGAGAATACAAAGCGACTTTAATTCCTTTTATTTATTATATAAGAACAGCAGATCTTAAGATAACTAAAAACACAGATATTTCTATTTTATCGAGTACTGAGACGCTAAACTTTTTAGCAACTCCGGTGTTAGATTCTATCAGCCTTACAACAAAAGACGGGACAGAATTAGTTACTAAGGCTTTCAACTATAAAAAGAGTTTTAGATATAACTCGCCTGTTACCTTGGCATTAGTTAATCAAGAATATGAAAAGGAAATTATAATTGGAGGGAACAAATTTGACATTAGTGGTTTACAAAACCCAATCTACATTCAAAAAAAGAACTATAATATTCTTTTTGAAGTCTCTCAGAATTATATAAATAAAGACAAGACAGAAGCTGTAATTACAAAAGAATTCTATACAGAAGGAACTTTTAATATTACCAATAATTTAGAAATTCCAGGAAAAAGCACCATAGTTTCTATTGAAAACGGAAAGAAATATAAATATTCATTTTTAGCAGGCCCACCAAATATTTCATTGGTAGATGGTTTTTTAAGTACACTATCTGTTGAGTATAATATAACTGGAAGTAACCCAATAACCATTTCTAATTTTTCAGAATTTAAAGCAAAAGGAATCGTTAAAGGAGGTGCTAGCACAAGTGGTACTGCATTTGCAACCATTGCTCCGGAGCAACCAGATATCATTTTAAGAGACCCTCCAGGTTCTAATAGTTTTGCTTCTATAGAACAAGGAACAACAATTTCGTTTACAAAAGAATCATCCAATACCGGAGGAAACTCTATAGGTGGTGGAGCCGTAATTGCTGCTGGTGTTAATTTTGAAACTGTTGCAGGAACGCCTTTCTTTTCTGTAGGAACTGAAATTGAAGTGATAAACAATATTGAAGTATCAATAACAAAATCAACAGAAAACACGGGATCTAATACCTCACTAAATAGCTATACTTTTAATACAACTATTTCTACAAGTGATGACCCCAATTATGTAGGTTCAGATGGAGATCTATATATAGGAAATGCAAAAAATGTCTATTATGGTTTGTATAACAATATGTTTGTAACCGATGTACCACCAACATTACCAAATGGAGACTCTGTAGCATCGCTACCTTTAACGGTAAAAGATGAAAATGAGAATGATGTTACTTTATATATTAGTACTGCTAAAGATTTTTACATTGCGGAACAACCAACTAAAACGTTTTTTCAGTATTCTCAAAAACACATAATTGAAACGTTAATTCCTGCTTTAGAAGAATTAGCTGCAAATTTTGTTCCAGATACAAGCCCAAATACAACTCCTTTAGTACCAAGACCAACTAAAGAAAGTTATGAGAATCAAGCTAATTTATGGCGTAAAATTATTCAAGAAAATGAAAAGTCTAAATACGATGCTAAAAATAATAGCTCAGTTTACAAACAATCAATTGTAGATAAAATAGGATCAAATTATGGTTCTAACGCTCAAGGATTAAAGCAATTAGTAGCAGATAATTTCTTTTCTAATCAATCTTTTGATGCTGGAGTTGGCGAGTACACAAGCTCAACAGCCACAATAAATCTTGTAGGTAGAACTACGGAAGAAACTATAGAAATTTCTGCAGAAGCTAAAAGAGAATTTGGTGCTACTTTTAATGGTACAGGAGCCACTGTATTTATTAACGGAAGTATTACAGAAGTAGATACTGATGCTGATAACTTTGAAACAGAAAATACAACTACAATATCCTACACCTTAAAAGACAATGACCAACACAATGTATTAAGTGTAGATGTTGTAAATATGTTTAATGGTTATGGACCCATTTTTATCACCAAAGGAGGTGCAACATCTTGCCCTTATGAGCCTGCTGTAACTTCTCTTTTTTATAAAAAAACTGGATATGATCCAACAATAGTTGGTCTTGGAGGAGAAATTTTATCTGAAGCAACAAATAAAGTATATGCTCCAGAAATAAAAGCAGATAAAACAGTTTTAACTAATGTTCCAGAAAGTGAAGGTGCATTATTTACTTTAAAACTGAAGAATTTAAGTGAAACGCAATCTGATTTAGAATATATTTTAGTAGTAGATGCATTAACCCTAAATGGAGCCACAACCAATATAGCGTCAAATGGAGTAAATATTTATGTGCCATTTAATGAAACAGTAGAATTCCCTTTTGAAGTTTATAAATCATCTGCTTCAAGTGTATTTAAATACGATAACATTAGAGTTTATTTAAAAAATCCTTGTGATGATATTAATGATTCTGAAGGTTTGATAGATGTATCAGTTGAGTTTAAGAAATCGTGTTCTAAAGTAACCGTTTCAGCTCCAGAAGATAATTGGATTTTTAACAGAGCAGAAGGATTCTCTAAAGATGCTAATGGCATAACAACCACAAACAAATTTCCAATAACATTTACAGATTTTAATACCGATTTTGCAGGTTTCAAAAAAATAGAATTGCAATACAGAAATGCAAGTTCTGCAAATTGGATTAAGTTTAGCACCTATTATGGTACGCAACAATTAAAAGAGGATGCATCAGATGATGACGGAATTGTAATAAGTAGTTCAGATTCTGAATTCACTTATAATTGGGACATTATTGGGGATAAAATTCCTGATGGAAATTATGAATTTAGAGCTATATCTTCTTGTACAGATGATATAACATATACTTCTAGTATTATTTCTGGAACCATAAATTTAAATGCTCCTGTTTTGTTTGGAATACCTCAACCTTCAGATGGTATTTTAGATGTTGGAGAAGATATTTCCATCCGTTTTAATGAAGCTATTTTTGAACGCGGTGCAACCAATATTAAAGTGTCTGGTTTAAGTAATCAGCAGGTAATAGACCATAGTGTTTCTGTGTTTTTAGATGGCGGTGCAAATCAAATAGAACTTCCAAATCAGATCTTACCAAACGAATCATTTACGGTTCAATTCTGGTATAAAAATGCAACTACAGGAACAGGGAAATTAATTTCACAAGAAAACGGAATTAATGCAACTTTAGTTGGAAATGAATTGACATTTAGTATTGGAGGACAATCTGTAAAAGCGGTTATAAATCCTGCTCAATATAATTTTTATTCACTAGTTTATCAAAGTGGAAATGACCCTCAATTACTTATTTTAGAAAACGGAATAGAATTAGAAGATGAAGTTTTATCCAATAATTTAGACATCAATTCTAATAGTTCAATTTTTATTGGTGGTACAAATACAATTGGTAATATTCATGATATCCGTTTTTGGTCTAAAACCTTTACACCAGCACAAGCAACTGTTGCAAAAGATAAAACTTTATCAGGAAGAGAATTAAACCTACTTGGTTATTGGACACTAGATGAAGGAAATGGAAAAGTGGGTGTTGATAAAGCAAAAAGTAGAAATGCAACTGTAAACTTAGATTGGGATATTAAACCTAAAGGAACAGCGTATTCTTTTGCCAATAATTCTTATTTATCCTTAGAAAATGTTGGTTTTGTGCAACCTAGTATTGCAGAAGATATTACACTTTCATTTTGGATTAAAACTTCGACTGCATCACAAGGAACTATTTTTTCAAATGGAAAAGGAAATGATTCTGATCCAGTTCAGACGAATGGCTTAAGAAATAAATGGTCTGTAAACATGAAATCTGATGGAAATCTAGAATTACTATCAGAAAACATTTCTTATAATTTAACCACACAAAGTATTACTGATGGTACTTGGCATCATATTGCATTGGTTGTAAAAAGAGGTGGCTCTATAAATTCTTATGTAGATGCTTTAGAATCTAGTTCTGTTTCTTCTGTAAATATTGGAGGAATTTCTGGAAATAAAATTTTAATTGGAGCAAGACTCCATGAAGATGTTTCTTCTATTGAAACCATAGATAATCATTTTACGGGAGATTTAGATGAAATTCGTTTATGGAATACCGCTAGAAGTTTCGAACAAATTAAAAGAGATCGTTATTTTGAAATTGATGTAAATACAGAAGGTTTAATGCTGTATGCAGACTTTAATCAAGAAGCTGGTAATACTACAAAAGGACCAAAATACAATCATTTTGCAGTAAATAACATAACAAGTTCTACCTTTTCAATTTTAAATGGAGGCGCTCAAAGTTACTCACAAGATTCACCTGCTTTAAAACCCAAATTACAATTTACAAACATTCCTTTTTCTACTGTAATTAATGGAGACCAGATGATTATTCAACCCGAATTAACGGAAGAACAATGGTCGCTTTTTGAAGGTCAAATTTTAGACTTTTCTGTTTCTAGATTATCAGATGAACATTTTAATGAGCAAATCTCTCCAATAAGTTGGTCTGCATTTGTAAACAGACAAGAAATAGAATGGTTTACAAAAGAGCAAACAAAAGAGATAAAAGACGAGAAAAATGTAAACGAAGACTATACTTTTACTATGGATATTGTAAATATTGGTGGAAGTAATCAAGCATATGCTATTACAGGTTTACCAACTTGGGTATCTTTAGAAAACACATCTGGTTTAGTAGCACCTAATGCTACTAAACAACTTATTTTTTCCGTAGATAATGAATTGGCAATGGGAATTTACAATGCTAATATTTTCTTAGAAACAGGTTCTGAATTTAATGATAGACTTACTTTTGAGCTAAGGGTATTAACACCTGCACCAAATTGGTCTGTAAATGCGCCAGATTACTCTAATAGCATGAATGTTATTGGTAAAATAAAGATTAATAATACATTCTCTAGAGACCAATACACTAAAATAGGCGCTTTTGTAGATAACAATCCAAGAGGTGAAGCCTATTTAAAATACGATTCTAATTATGATAGTTATTTTGTATACCTAACAATGTATAGCAATGTTACTAGTGCAGAAGAAGTAACTTTTAAAATTTGGGATGCCATAAATGGTACTGTATTAATTGCATCTATTGATAATACACCTAAAACTTCCTTTTTACAGAATGAAATTTTAGGATCAAAAACGAATCCAACTATTTTTTCTGGAGCACAATTTACGGAACAACAAACTAATCTAAATGAAGGTTGGACTTGGGTTTCTTTCTTTGTAGAAGATAATAGATTTAATGATGTGAAAGCTACATTTGATGGGCTAACATTACAAGATGATGATCAAATTAAATCTCAAAATGAATTTACTCGTTTTGAAGCTGATAATTGGTTTGGTTCTTTATCTACTTTAGAGAACACCAAAATGTACAAAGTAAAATTAGCAAATGAGAATCCTTTAGTTTTATTAGGAAATGATGTTGATGAAGCAAATGTAAACCTAACAATTAACGAGGGTTGGAACTGGCTACCTTTTCCTATTCATAGAAATATTAGCTTACAAGAAGCACTTGCATTTTACAATCCAACAGATGGAGATGTCTTAAAAGATCAATACAATTTTGCAATCTATGATTCAAATTCTGGTTGGAGCGGAACCTTAAATTATATGCAATCTAATAGAGGATATATGATTAAATCTGGAACTTCTCAAACATTGAATTATCCTAATTCTCAAAACGCAGCGAGAACAAACTCTAAAGAACAAGAGCACTCTGTTGAAACGATTGCTTTATTCTCTAAATACAATGGAAATATGAGTGTTGTTGTTGAAATAATTGGGAATGATAAATTTACAGAAGTTTTAGTCTATGATGCAAAAGGAACCTTAAGAGGTACATCTCCAATTGTAACTTTAGAAAATAAGAGAATGAGTTTCATATCTGTTTTCAGTGAAAAAAATGATGTTTTAAAGTTTATAATTTCTGATGGAAAGACCGAAATTGACGTTACTTCTAGTTTTGTTTTTGAAGACAATAAAGTCTATGGAAATATGCAATTTCCTGTTATTTTGAACTCTAACAGTCTATCAACTGATAATGTGTTTTTAAGTAATGTAATTTTGTATCCAAATCCATTCTCAAATTCAATCACAATAGATTCGTCACAACAAAATGAGAGAATTACCAAGATTGAAATTTATACTACTATTGGTGTTTTAATTAATAAAATTGAAACAAATTCAACTAAAACAACAATAAATACTGCAAATTTAGCTAGCGGTATTTACTTGATAAAAGTAACTGCTTCTTCTGGTAAAAACAGTATTCAAAAAATGGTTAAAAAATAAGATGATGAAAAAATATCTCATTCTCTTTTTTGTGAGTTTTTGTCTTACAAATGTTTTAGCACAAGATCCTAATTGGCAAGTAGATGTATCTAACTATCAATATAGTATGACATTTACAGCATTTTTAAATATTAATGGCAAAACTTTATCTTCATCAGAAGATAAAGTTGCTGCCTTAGTAAATGAGGAAGTTAGAGGCGTTGCCAATGTTACCTATGTTTCAAGTCTAGATAAATATGTAGTATATCTATCTGCTTTTGCAAATACAAGTGGAGAAATAATCAGTTTTAAAATCTTTAATAGCACAGATGAAACTGTTTATGAAGTTACAGAAACTCAAAATTTTGAAATTGATGGAAACCTAGGTGGAATCTTTCAATCGTATAGTATTGCAAGTCCTACCCTAAGTAATGAAGCTCTTTTAAATTCATTTGCTTTTTCTGGAATTACTAGTATTTCAAAAACGATTACAAGCAACACTGTTGATATTGTTTTACCAGCAAATGCAAATATTAAAAATTTAAATACAGAATTTAGTATAAGTAATGGTGCTAATTTCTTTGTTAATACTGCAAAACAAATTTCAGAAACTACAGAAAACGATTTTACAAATACCGTTACATACAAACTCTTATCTGAAAATGAAGCAGTTCTGGTTGAATACGATGTTAATGTAACTTTAGAAAATTCAAATATAGATGCGCCAGAAATTGAGTTAAAAACAAATGCAAATACGATCGTAAATCACGCTCCTGTTTTAATTAATATGGAAACAAATGTTGCTCTTTCTAATTTTTCTATTGACGATTTCTCACTAACAAACGCTATTGTTTCATCAATTAAAAAAGAAAATGACTTATTGCATATTCTGGAAATTGTACCAATTCAACAAGGAGAATTTTCAATTGAAATTACTGAAAACAAAGTTCAAAATATTGAAAGTAAAGGTAATTTAGCTTCAAATAAGTTGCTTTTTACATACGATTTAATGAGTCCTTATTTGTTATCAATTAAAAGAAAAAATCCTTCAAATGAGATTACAATAAATGACACTTTAGAATTTACTGCTGTTTTTAGTGAAGCTGTAGAAAACGTATTTTCAACCGATTTTAAAAGTGTAGACGATGCAACATTTACAGTTGAAAAAGAAAACAATTCAACCTATACAATACATGTAAATAATATAACTAATTTTATTGGAGCAGTCTCATTAAACCTGAAATCGACGAATAAAATACAAGATAAAGCAGGAAATTTATTATTAAACTCAGTGATTAATGTACATCAAAACTAACAAATGAAAACATTTATTTATAAACCATTCATTATTGTTTTTATAAGTTTTTTTATTCAAACTATAAATGCTCAAGGTCCTAATTGGTCTGTAAACACAGCAAACTACCAATATAGCATGACGTTTACCGCGTTTTTAAATATAAACGGAACAACTTTAACAGCTTCAAATGATAAAGTTGCCGCTTTTGTAAATGGAGAAATAAGAGGCGTTTCTAATGTTGTCTTTGTAGAAAATTCTAATAAATACGTTACATACTTGTCTGTATTCGCAAATGAGGACAGAGAAAACATCAACTTTAAAATATATAATAGCACAACTCAAACTGTTATCGACATTGATAAATCAGAAACTTTTACTATTGATGGAAATATTGGAGGAATCTTTCAATCTTATAGTATTGCAAATCCACAATTAAACGAAAGTGCAATTTTTAATTACTTTAATTTCTCTGGAATATCTTCTTTATTATTAGATATTTCTTCAGACGAAATAAACATTGTTTTACCAGAAGGCACAGACATTAGCTCTTTAACCGCAATATTTGATTCTAGTGTAAATTCAAAAGTTTTTGCGGATGGATATTTGCAAGAATCAGGAAGTTCTGTGAATGACTTCACCAATCCTGTTATTTATAAAGTAATATCCGAAAATGAAGCCAATTTGCAAGAGTACACGATTTCTGTTTCCTTGGCCTTAAACAATAACCCAACAACAGTAAACATTTCTAGTACAGAAAATTTAAATACAAACTCGATTCCAGTTTCTTTAGACATTATTTTCTCTAAAGTTGTTTTTGATTTAGAAGCATCAGATTTTATAGTAGAAAATGCAGTAATAACATCTTTAACGACTTCAAATTCGAGATTCTATAAAGCTACTATTATTCCGCTTTCACAAAGAAACTTTTCAGTTCAACTTCCTGCAGGAGCTTCTCTAGATGTAAATAACAATCAAAATGAAATTTCAAATAAAATAGAATTAAGTTATGATATTTCAAAACCAATAATTAACACTATTTCTATTGAGTCAGATGTAGATTCTTGGTGGTTTCTTGTTACTTTTAATGAGCATGTTGTAAACGTAGATATTACAGATTTTGAGTTAAAAGGAATGGCGTCTAATGAATTAACAATTTCATCTGTAAGTGAAATTTTGAGTAACCAATATAGAGTGAATATTTCTAATTCAAATTCAGAAATCGGCACTATTTCTTTACAACTACAAAACAATAGTGATATTAAAGATCTTATTGGAAATTCAATTGCTTTACAAAAATTTGAATCCTATTTTTTGAATAATGAAGTTTTATCAACAGATAGCTTTACTCCTTCTAACAAATTATTTATTGCTCCAAACCCAACTTCAGGTTTTATAAAAATAACCAATAAAAAAGAAGCTTTAGAGAAGATTGTAGTGTATAATTTAAATGGAAAAATTGTTTTTGAAAAAAAGGTAAATCAACAAGAATCAATTATTGATTTCAAAAATTATTCTTCGGGAATTTACTTTGTAAAAATAATTACAAGTCAAGGAAGTCAAACAAAAAAAATCATTAAAAAAGATTGATGAAAAAAGTATTATTATTATTTAATTAATCCTTAATAATATACTAAACCAAATCTAATAAATCTTTATTTTTACTTACCCAAACAGAGAGCGCATTTGAGTCTGATTGCAAGTCTAACTTAGAGATAATATTAGCTCTATGTTTATCGACAGTTCTAGAAGATATGGATAAAATTTCTGCAATTTGTTTTGTAGAATTTTCATTAGCAATTAACCTTACAATTGTTCTTTCTGAAGGAGAAAGGAATTTTATTTTTTCAATTTGTGGAGAAACTTCATTTTTAAAAACATCATCAAAAACCGAACTTGCATAAAACTCCCCTTTTAATACTTTTTTAATACATTTTTTGATTTCTGAAAAAGGTTCGTCTTTTAATAAATATCCAGAAATGTTTAATTGTTTTGCTTTTAAAATAAATCCTTTTTCTTTATAAGAAGTTAAAATTATAAACTTTGTAGTTGATAACGATTCTTTACTTTTTTTAATCACTTCAAAACCTGTTAAAAGAGGCATGCTAATATCTAAAATTGCAATTGTTGGCTTTTTTTTAGCTATAATTTCTAAAGCTTGCGCACCATTATTAGCACCTTCTAAAACATTAAAGTTTAAATTTAAGAGTTCATTTCTTAATCCTTTTAATAATAAAGGATGGTCATCTGCAACAAGAATACTTATTTTAAGATTCATTATTTGCAGGTATAGAAAAGATAAAACTAGTTCCGTTATTTAATTTACTATCAATAGACAAATTACCATTCATAATTTTAATTCTCTCAAAGATAGTTTTTAAACCTAAGCTATTTTTCTTTTTACTGTCATTTACATCAAAACCTAATCCATTATCAGATATTAAAGTAACAATATTATTATTTTCTTTTTTAATGTTTATAGTTACCGACTTTGCTTTTGCATGTTTTACAATGTTGGTTAAACATTCTTGAATTAATCTATAAAAGTTTAAACTGGTGTTTTCTGTAAAAAAACTATTGACATTATCAATATCCATAGAAAAAAACAAGTCAGTTTGCTCATCATAATCATTAATTAACTGCTCTATGCTATCTGTTAACCCCAACTGTTTTAGTAAAACAGGATATAAATCTCTAGAAATGCTCCTTACTTCTTCTAATGCATTATTAGCCATTATACTTATTTCTTCTTGTTGTAAATTTTGAGATTTCCTTTTAATCAATGTTAATTGCTGCCCTACACTATCATGTAAGTCTTTTGCAATTCTTGTTCTTTCTTTTTCTTGTGACATTAACAAATCTTGAGAAAACTTTTCTTGCTGTTTCTTTTCCTTTTTAGCATTATTTCTAGACCTAGATAAAGTAATAAAAAAGAAACCAGACACAAGACCTAAACTACCAAAAAACAACCATTGGCTCTTAACCTTGTTTCTAGAATCTAACAATGCAATATTGCTTTCTTGAGCTTCAATTTTTAAGCTCTTTTTTTCAGTTTCATATTTAATCTGTAAATTATTGATACTTTTCGTTTTTCCTATTGAAAATATACTGTCTTCTATTTTCTGATAGGCTTTTAAATTATTGCGAGAATTTTTATATTCACCTAAATCATACTCGATATTAGATAAAATAAAATACCCATACCTTTCTTGACGCAAACTATATCCTTTAGCTGTGTTTATAGCTTTTAAAGCAAACTCTTTAGCTTTAAAAAGGTTATCCATCGCTATATATGTCTCAGAAATATCATTATAAGTATGTGCTATACTTGTATATCTTTCTTGTTCTATTTTTATTGATAATGCTTTAAAAAGATAATCTAAAGACTCTTCATACCGCTCAAGTCTTCTATATGAGGAACCAATATTACCTAGAAAAATAGATTCACTTCTTTTTTCGTTTAACACTCTAGCCTTTTGTATACCCACTTTAAAAATGTCGATTGCCTTTTCTAAATCTCCTTCTTTTTGATAACTTGCACCTAAATTAGTTAGATTAAACATTACACTTCGATCATTTTTCAATCTTGTAAAAATTGCAATCGCTTTATTAAAATTGATTTTTGCTTTTTTTAAATTTGGTGTCTTTAAATAAACCTCACCAATTCTCTGTAGATTTAGCGCAATCTTATCTTCGTTATTATTAGTTTCTGCAATTTTTAATGCAGCAAAATAATTCTCTAATGATTTATCATATTGATCATTGTTTAAATAGAAATAACCAAGTTTGTAGAAACAGTTATAAACTTCTTCCTCGTTATTCAGCTCCTTAAAAATTGCTAAAGATTTATTTACAGCGGCAATTCCTTTTAGATAAAACCTCTTTTTTTGATAATATCTAGAAATATAAAAATAACCCTGCCCAATTAATTTTTTGTACTTTATATTTTCTGATTCTTTTAATCCAAAGGTAATAAGTTCTAGCCCTTTTTCATACTCTTTATTATCTATTAACTCTAAACCAGAATTATAATAAGTGTTAATTTCTTCAATTTTTGATGTATTTTGAGAATAGCCAATTCCATCAAAAAAGAAAATAATTATAAGTAAATAATATCTTATCATTTTAATTTAATAGATAAACGTAGGGAAATGTTTGAAATTGAAATATACAATAATTAACCCTGCAGAATTATATATTCTATTCAGATTTAAAAAAGGTACAATATTTGTAATAAAGATTAGAACTCAAAATTCACTACTTTTGAATTAGATTTTTATCAAAAATATGCATCAAAAAATAACAATCATTTTATTACTTATAGTTAACACTGTAATTTCGCAAAACATAAAATCTGTTCAACTAAGACCTTTTCAAGAAAACAACTTTTCTTCAATTGTTCCTTTAGGTACAGTTTTAGAATTGTCTTTTGATGATTTAGACGCAGATAGTAAAGAGTATCAATATAAAGTTGAACACATGACGCACGATTGGCAATCTAGTAGATTATCTTCAAGTCAATATATAGATGGGTTTGACCAAAACACCATCTTGAATGTTACCAATTCATTTAATACATTTCAAAACTATACACATTATTCAATTCAAATTCCGAATGTAAATACCGTAATTACTAAAAGCGGAAATTATCTTTTATCTGTTTTAAATTATGATGACGAAGTTGTCTTAACAAGACGTTTTGTTTTGTATGAAAGCGCTACAACAGTTGGCGTAACAGTTGCAAGAAGTAGAAATACTAAAACACTAAACACACAACAAACTGTTCAGTTTTCTATAAATCACCCAAATATTACAATTAACAATCCTGGTCAAGAAATAAATGTGGTTGTTTTAAAAAATAAGAATTGGAATGAAAAAATAACCGATTTACAACCTACCTTTTTCAAACAAAATCAATTACTATATACGTATACAAATAAGACCAATTTTTGGGGAGGAAATGAATACTTAAACTTTGACAGTAAGTTTGTAAGAAATACTAGTTTAAACATTGTCAGAGTTGTAAAAAAGGATATTTTTCATCATTTCTTATATCCTTTTACCTATAATAAATATAGAGAATATAGCTACAACCCAGATATTAATGGCCAATTTGTAATTAGAACATTAGAAGCTAATGATTCTAATACAGAAGCAGATTATGCCATGATGCATTTTTCGCTTTTAGCAGACGAACCTTTTACAGGTAAAGAAGTTTATGTTTATGGTGCTTTTAATGATTTTAATATTTCTGATGACAACAAAATGCAATATGAAGCAAAAGAAAAATCCTACACAGGAAACATCCTTTTAAAACAAGGTTTTTACAATTATACGTTTGCAACTTTAAATTCTGATGGTAACTTAAACACCAATGATATTAATGGTTCTTTTTATGAAACCGAAAACGAATACACAGTAATTGTTTACTACAAACCTTTTGGTAGTTTTTATGAACGTGTAATTGGTATTGGTACAGGATATTTCAATCAAAATAAATAAAAACATTTATTATTCTTTAAAATGATGTAGAAAATCATTTGTGGTTTTTAATCAAAAAAACTACATTTACTAACAATGATAAATCAGATCACAAAAGGAATAAAAATTTCTGTTGAAACGAAATATAATGGTACAAGTTATAGAAACTATAAAATGTATCATATTTTTGGATATGCAATTACCATAGAAAACAGATCTTCAGAAACCGTAAAACTTACCGATCGATTTTGGACAATATTTGATTCACTTAACAACACAGAAGTTGTTAGTGGAGAAGGTGTTGTAGGACAAACACCAACTTTAAAACCAAATGATACATATACGTATAGTTCTGGTTGCTTTTTAGAATCTAACATAGGTGCTATGAAAGGTTTTTATACGATGATAAATATGGAAACTTTTGAACAATTTAAAGTTATTATACCAACTTTTCAACTAACAAACCAAACGATATTAAACTAAGTAAGTCTAAAAACAAACTCGCTAAAATTAAAGACCCTGCATGTTTAAATTGTGGGCATCCTTTTAGTGGGCAAGAAAAATTTTGTCCAGATTGTGGACAAGAAAATAAAGGGAATAAAATTACTTTTGTGAGCTTTATTCATGAACTTTTTAATGGCTTGTTTAATTTTGATGCAAAATTTTGGAAAACAATAATTCCACTTTTAATAAAACCAGGAGAAGTTTCTAAAAACTACATTGCTGGAAAAAGACAACGCTACACAAATCCATTTCGTTTTTACTTAACGGTTTCTATTATTTTCTTTTTGATTCTTGGGCTTAGCAAAAATTTAGATAAGTTTAAGGAGTTAAAAAATGGAAGTAGAAAACAAGAATCAAGTCTACTTACAATTAATAATAATATTAAGAATAAAAAAGACATTAATATAGACTCTTTAAAAAATGTTGTAAATAAAGAATTAAAAGATTCTTGGCTTCTAATAGATTCTTTAAAAAGAAAAGAAATTGTAGAAAAAGTTGCTGAAGAAGCAAAAGATTCAACTAAATCTTCTAGTGCAAATAATATTAATTTAGATGGCCTAAAAGTAGGTAAGTTTGTTAATTATCAAAAAAAACACCCAAAAGTAAAAATTGATGATGCTTTAGATAGCTTAAAAGAAAAGAAAACTTTTTTTAATCGTTTCCTGTACAATAGAGCAAAGGCTATCAATTCTTTTATAGATAAAAAAGAAAGTCAAGAACAATTTGTAAATCAATTACTTTCTTACGGATCAATAGCTTTATTTGTATTTCTCCCTTTATTTACCTTGTTTTTAAAACTCTTTTATATTAGAAGAAAATACACTTATGTAGATCATTTAATTTTTGTTTTTCATACACAGACAGTATTTTTTATGCTGCTATCCATCTACTTTTTATTAGATATTTTTGGATTAAAACCTCAAATCTGGATTTTCACCATATTATTTTTACTCTATCTATTTATTGCAATGAGGCAATTTTACAAACAAGGATATTTTAAAACCTTTATAAAGTTTTCGTTTTTAAACATCTTTTATTTTATTATTTCGTCAATTGGTATTTCTATTCTTTTATTAATATCTTTTGCTTTGTTTTAGAATTATTTACAAAATCTAAATAATTCATTTTAACTTTTGAAGCTATTTTTATTATGGATGTAATACTCACTGTTTCTACAAAAGGTCGTTTCATTTTAATAGAAAAATCAGGAGTTCCTAATGTATCATTTTCATGAAACTGCACAATTTTATCTTGTTGATAACCTATGTTCTCTTTTAGAAAATCTGCAAACCATTCTTTTCTCAATTGTTTCATTTGTTGAGTATATAAAGTAGATGAAGACCAAATTTTAGGTTCTTGTTTTAGTTTCGTAAAATGTTTTGTTATTCCATCCCAAACCAATTCATAAGTTTCTAATTGTTGTTTCCAATCAACCAAAACTAATGTAAAAGGCTCAATTTCTGTAAAATCAAAATTATTAATATAAGAAACACTATCATCCGCAGATAAAATATTTTTAACAATAATTCCTCTACTCATTTTATAAGAACTCTTTCTTTTATGAATTTCAAATCCACCATTTAGAAGGCAAACCAATCGTTTTTTATCACTCAAACCAACCCAAGTTCCTCCTGCTAATTCGTCTTTTGGATATTTTAACAGCACTCCATTTTCTAAATATTCTTGTGGATGAATTGTGTTTCTTAACGGAGTTTCATCTCTATTAGAAGTTAAAATAAAATTATTATTTCCTAAAGGAAGATAGGTTACTGTACACATATATATTTGTTGTTATTTATCATAAACTTTACATTTTGATGCTATTACTGAATTTACCATAACAAAAGACATCAAAAATCCTCTAAATTTATTGAAACAAAAATTGTAACTTTGAAACTCAAAATTAGTCGATAAATTTTAAAAAACATACAATATGGCAAGAGGATTTTTTAATGTTCCAAAAGCAGTAAATGAACCTGTTAAGGGATATGCTCCTGGTTCTCCAGAAAGAGCAGAATTATTAGCAACCTACAAAGAGATGTTTAATAGCAACACCGATGTGCCAATGCACATAAATGGTGAAGAAGTTAGAACAGGTAATACAAAAAACATTACTCCTCCTCATGATCATAAACATGTTGTTGGGCAATACCATACTGCAAATAAATCGCATGTAGATACTGCAATTTCTACAGCTTTAGCAGCTAGGGAAGCTTGGTCTAGTGTTTCTTGGATGGAACGTGCTGCTATTTTCTTAAAAGCAGCTGAATTATTAGCAGGTCCTTATAGAGCAAGAATGAATGCTGCAACTATGATTGCACAATCTAAAAATGTATATCAGGCAGAAATTGATGCTGCTTGTGAAATGATTGATTTCTTCCGTTTTAACGTAGAATATATGACTGATATTTTTAAAGATCAGCCAACATCTTCAGCAGGAGTTTGGAACAGAGTTGAGTACAGACCATTAGAAGGGTTTGTATATGCAATTTCTCCTTTTAACTTTACTTCTATTGCAGCCAACTTACCTGCATCAGCAGCTTTAATGGGTAATGTTGTTGTTTGGAAACCTTCTGATCATCAAGCGTATTCTGCACAAGTAATTGTAGATTTATTTAAAGAAGCTGGTTTACCAGATGGTGTTATTAATGTTGTTTACGGAGACCCTGTTATGATTTCTGATACTGTATTAGCTTCTCCAGATTTTTCTGGATTACATTTTACAGGTTCTACACATGTTTTTAAAGAATTATGGAAACAAATAGGAAACAATATTCATACCTATAAAACATATCCAAGAATTGTTGGAGAAACTGGTGGAAAAGATTTTATCTGGGTACACAATTCATCAAATCCTTTACAAGTTGCAACTGCAATGACAAGAGGAGCTTTTGAATACCAAGGTCAAAAATGTTCTGCCGCTTCACGTTCTTACATTCCTGCATCACTTTGGCCAGAAGTTAAGAAACATTTAATTGCACAAACAAGTGAGTTAAAAATGGGGTCTCCAGAAGATACTTCTAACTTTGTAAATGCAGTTATTCATGAAGGTTCTTTTGATAAAATTGCAAGTTACATCGATGCAGCAAAAGCAGATAAAGAAGCAGAAATAATTATTGGTGGTAATCATGACAAATCTGTTGGATACTTTATTGAGCCAACTGTTATTGTTAGTACTTCTCCAAAATACGCAACAATGTGTACAGAGTTATTTGGACCTGTAATGACAGTTTATGTATATGAAGATGCTGAGTGGGAAGCTTCATTAAAATTAGTTGATGAAACTTCTGAATATGCTTTAACAGGAGCTATCTTTTCTAGAGATAGATATATTGTTGAGCAAGCTTCTAAAGCTTTAGAAAACGCAGCAGGAAACTTCTATATTAATGATAAACCTTCAGGAGCAGTTGTTGGTCAACAACCATTTGGAGGAGCAAGAGCTTCTGGAACAAATGATAAAGCTGGTTCTGCACAAAATTTATTACGTTGGACTTCTGTTAGATTGATAAAAGAAACATTGGTATCACCAGTAGATTATAAATATCCTTTCTTAGGATAATAGTAAAGTTCGTTTTACAAAAAAAGCCTCATCAAATTTGATGAGGCTTTTTATCTTTTATACAACTCTTACTTTATAATAAGCTTTCTTGTTGTTTGTTTGTTTCCATTAATAACTCTCAACAAATACAATCCTGCAGAAGCTTTCTCAAAAGACATTCTTTTAGAAAAATTAGTAATTGTATTATAATATTTTTTTTCATCTATCAATCTTCCTCTAATATCAAATAACTGAACTGAAACTTCATCAGTATTTATAACCTTTAAATTTAAAGTAAATTCTCCTTTTGTTGGATTTGGGAACAGATTAAACCCTTCAAAAACAACATCATCAATAGACGCTGTAGTATCAACAATTACTGTATAATCTTCTGTTTCACCATATTCGCTTAAATGATCAGAATCACAAGGACCATCACCATAACTACTTGAATCATCATATTCAATAACAACCCTCATTATTGTACTACCGAAAACCGCATCATCAGGAACTGTTATATCAGACGTTAAAGTACCTTTATTTGTTGTATTGACGTCACCATCCGCATCTACCTTTGTACCCAAATCATATCTTTCAGTTGCCTTATCAAATACATAATCTTGATTCCAATCTATAAAAACAAAACAATGATCTTGATATCCTCCCGTGTCTAATGTCACAGATATTTGATGAGAGTCTCCTCTTTTAATATTTGTTTCAACAGAAGCAAAATTTTCATATCCATCAACAGTATCGTTTCCAGAATTATTATTAATGGTATTAAAAGTTACATTGGTAATATGCTCTGTTCCTCCTACTTCATCAGTAAAAGTAGAAGCACAATAGAAAGAAGAGATTGTTTTAAAATTAAAAATTTCTGAAAAAACACCATCTCCACATGTATTTTTAGGTTTTACCTTCCAATAATAAGTTGTATTCTGAGAAGAATTTGAGAAATAATATGAATTTGTAGTTGTATTTCCGCTCGAAATAATTGTTGAGAAACCACTATCTGTTGCAACCTCAACATCATAATTAGATGCATTTACATCTGCGCCCCACTTTAACACAACAGCTCTCTCTACAGCTAATTCATTATTGACAGGAGAAGTCAGTATTAATGCCGAAAAGTTAGAATCAGTAACATTTAACTGTACATTCACACTTTTAGTAACGCTCGTAGAACTTGCTTCTACATTGATTGAATACGCTTGACTAGTTATTCCATTTAAATTAGAAATTTTCATAGTAATACTACTATCTCCAGAAAGAGTTGTTGGACTAAAAGTTACCATAGATCCTGATGGTTGCCCTGTACTTGATAATGAAACTGTTTCAGAAAAATCATCTGCAAAATTTACACTTAAAATATAACTTGCCTCCTGACTCTCTGTATTACACGCAGACGCTACATCTGTTGTACTTGTCAATAAAAGATCCTTAAAAATGGTAAAATTTGTTGAATTCACATTGTAAAAAATATTATCTGCTGCTTCTACTAAAACTCTCGCTGAAGATGTTATGTTATTAGGAATAACAATATTTTCTACTCCATCATTTGGTGTATTAGATTTTAATATAATTGGAAAAGTAACTCCTCCATCAATAGATAATTTAATATTTACATTTAAGCAATTTATTGGAGCTGCATCTGTAGTTCCTTTAACCCAAGTTATTGACTGAGTAGACCCAACTGACCAAAAAACCGCAGAGTTTGGAGCAGAAACAGTAAAAGCTTCAGCATTTTCTACAGAAACTTTCATATCATCTCTAGCTGTACTTCCCCCACCAGCATGATTATCTCTTACTAAAAAAGAAAAGTTTAAATCTCTTTCTACAGACGGTAAAACTTCCCAAGTGGAAGATGTATTACCAGCAAGAACAGTTGTTAAATCTGGCATATATCTGTTTGGTAAAGTCATTGAAGATAATGATCTAAACATTGGCCCTCCTGTATTTGCTGACAAAGGAGACATTGATGCAATTTCATTATCTATTTGCTCCCAATTGTATGTTAAACTAGAAGTTCCATTTGCATCTGTTGCAGTTCCTTTTAATACAAAAGGAGTCGATTTAGGAATACTATAATCTGAACCTGCATTTGCAGTTGGAGCAGAATTACTTGTATCCGTTATCACTGCACAACTGGCAGAAGTTTGAATTACACTCCACATTTCAGCAATACTTACAGCGTGAAAATAATCATCGCTCTGTCCTTGTACATTTGGTGAACAAATACCTGCATACCCCATAATGGTAGACGCACTTCCTGGTTCTACAGCTGTTATATTATTTCTATTACAATCATTATTTTGAGTGTGATTTGCACCAAATTGATGCCCCATTTCATGAGCAACATAATCTATATCATAAGCGTCTCCTATTGGATTGCTTCTTCCTGTAACACCTCTTGCTTTACTTCCTGTAATACAAACTACACCACCACCAGCTAAACCATCTCCTCCAATACTAAAAACATGTCCAATATCATAATTAGCATCTCCAATCTCACTATCACAAATAGATTGTACTTGATTAATCATTGTATTTGGATTACCATCAGTTATATTATCTGTAGCAGCATCTAAAAAAATAACTTTATCATTATCTCCTACAATTACCATTCTAACAGATAAATCTCTCTCAAAAACCCCATTAACCCTAGTCATCGTTGTATTCATTGCTGATAAAACCGCTGCTTTTTTAACTTCATCTGTAGCAGAAGATTCAATATTTTGATTTGTTAAATGAAACTGAGCATATTCACCACTACAAACCAATGCCAAACGAAATGTTCTTAATTTTCCATCAGTTGCATTTGATATTGTCTTTCCTTCTGTTATACTTTTTCTTGAAATTTCTTCTACTTGACACGTAAAATCATCTTTATTTGTTTCTAAATCACTTCTTTTGTAAGCAATTAATGTTTTGTTATCTTTTGTATAAGGATCTATATAAAGTGTTTCTTCTTTACCAGAGAACACAACAGCATGAAAACCATCTGTACCAACACTTATTTTTGCAACTGCAGTTGGATCATCTATTCCTTGAGCAGAATATGATTTTATATTTGAAAATTTTTCTGATAGCTTTGTTTCAAAATTTGAAACTTCTTTTATAGCAAAATTTGAGAACCCTCCTTTAGTATTTGGTAATCTCAATGTCTTTTTTTCATTCTTAGATTTTACTTTTAAGAATGTTTTAAAATCATTTTCTTTAAGAGATATTAGTTCAAATTTAGATGGTAAGTTTTTCTTCTTATAAATTTTACTTTCTTTAATAGCTGAATTGCTTTTGCCAATCTTTTTCAAGAAATCTTGAGCATTCATTTCTTCAAGCGAAGAAAACAAAGCTATGAAAATAAGTAATAGGGGTAATTTAGTTTTCATAAAATAGTTTTTAAAATAGCACTGTTTAATGTTCCAAATATAATGAAATAATTATCTTTGTAGTCGAAATGATGAATAGAAACATACTGTTAAAGGACTTATCTGTAAAAGATTATAAAGAAACTTGGGATTATCAAACCGAATTATTACAAGAAATTGTTGATGTTAAGATTGATAACCGAAGAAATGATAACAAAAAAGATACCAAAAATCATTTTTTATTTGTGGAGCATCCTCATGTTTACACATTAGGTAAAAGTGGTGACTTAAGTAACTTGCTGCTAAACGAAAAACAATTAGTAGAAAAAGGGGCTACTTTTTATAAAATAAATCGCGGTGGAGACATTACGTATCATGGACCTGGTCAAATTGTTGGATACCCAATTTTAGATTTAGAAAATTTCTTTACTGACATTCACAAATACTTACGCTTTTTAGAAGACGTTATTATTTTAACAATTGCAGAATATGGCTTAAAAGGTGTTAGAAGTGATGGCGAAACTGGAGTTTGGTTAGATGTTGGCACTCCATTTGCTCGTAAAATTTGTGCAATGGGAATTCGATCTTCTCGATGGGTAACGATGCATGGTTTTGCATTGAATGCAAATGTTAACTTAGGTTATTTTGATAATATTATTCCCTGCGGAATTAAAGGAAAAGCAGTTACTTCTATGGAAGCTGAACTAGGCAAAAAAGTAGATATGGAAGAAGTAAAATCTAAAATCCTGAAACATTTTAAAGAACGTTTTGAAGTTGATGAATTTATCAATTCTTAAAAAAATAAAATCCTGCTTAAGACTAACTTAAGCAGGATTTTATTTATAAGAGTAGATTCTTGTCTTTACAAAACTGACCGAAAACGAAAAATAAAGCAATTATTTTAAAGATTGCCACGTCCTTTGTCCTCACAATGACGTTTAATTTTATTTTTCTTCGTTAAAATACACTTTATAATATTTCATTTTCTTTTCCTCATCATATCCTCTTTCTAAGTATTCAGAAGCAGCTTCTGGTGCATCTACATCTAGTTTTATACTAATATTAGTATCTAACTTAATTTCTGTTTTAAGCTTATTTTTCTCTTTCTTTAAAACGACTCCAGAAACATCAAAATTATTTCTAATTAACACATCGTTTAACGTTTCGAAGTGTTTTTTATACTCGTCAAATTTTTCTTTATGCTTTTCTTCTTCAAAAACCTCTTCTTTAAAACCAGCATAATCTACAGCTTCATTTTCCTTAAAATAATCTACTGTGTTTGCTAAAAAATCTGCTTGTTCGTGCATCCCTAATTCTGGCTTAATCACTTCTTCAGAAAACTCTTTACACATTTCTAAATAGTTTTTTGTGTGAGAATTATAATCGTCTGCTAATTTTACAGCTAAGAAATCTTTAATCCAGTATTGAGCATCGTAATTGTTATTATCTACAGATAAAACAACAGTACCTTCTGTATCTGAAGTATTTAAAATTAAACACCCTTTATCTATTCTTTTTGTAGAAATTCCTTTTTGAACAACTACATCAAAACTCTCATTATCATCTAAATAAGACTGAAAAAAGTCAACTTTATTTTCTATTTTGAAAATACCAACAGCTTCTGTTAATACATCTTTATATTCTATACCTTCTATAAAAACAACTAGTACATCTCCTGTTTTTATTTGTGCTGAATTAGATTGTTCATACAAATGGTTTACAATATTCTTAGAATATTCTATAAAAGAACTTTCTTCTTTAAAAACTTCTGAAGCATAGTTGTTTAATTCATTTAAACGAACATCTGCATGATGAGAAAATCGGTAGCTTTGGGTTAAACTCCCAAAAGGTTTCATTAAAAAATTCTTCATTAAATCGTAACTTTCTTGATCGAAACGAATTAATTCTTCAGAAAAAACATTGTGTCCGCTATTAAATTTATTAGCAACTTTATGTAAGATACATTTGGTAATTTCTGCTTTGGTTTTTTTTATCATCACTTAGAATTTTGGAGCGTAAAAATAGTTGAAGTTTTTAAATAATTAAGAAATAAATCAACGAGATTTTCTAAATGTTGGCAAGTAATTTTAGCCCTGATGGAAATGGCATCCTTTTTATAGCCTTTTAAATAAGCATCATTACCAGGTAAGGAGATTGCCACAGTTTACAAAAAAGTAAACTTCTCAATGACAGCTATAAAAAGATATAATGAACAGCAGGAAATAGCTTCTAAAAAATATTTTACAACTTTAATTTAATCTGTTCTGGTAACAGTTTAAACGTTTTTCTATGGTATTTGGTAGCGCCAAATTCTCTTATTCCGTTTCTGTGTTCTTTAGTAGGATAGCCTTTGTTTTTTGCCCAATTATACATCGGAAATTCTAGATGAATCTTTGCCATATATTCATCTCTATACGTTTTTGCTAAAACGGAAGCTGCTGCAATACTCAAATATTTTGCATCGCCTTTTACAATAGCTTCGTAAGGAATGTCTTTGTAATCTTTAAACTTATTTCCATCGACAATGATGTATTCTGGTTGGGTTTTTAGCATTTCGATAGAACGATGCATCCCTGTAATTGAGGCTTGTAAGACATTAATTTCATCAACTTCTTCTTGCCAAACAAAAGAAACGCCAAAAGCAATGGCATGTTCTTCTATAAAAGGACGTAACTCATCTCGCTTTTTTTCTGATAATTGCTTTGAATCATTTAAAAAAGGATGCGTAAAATCTTTCGGTAAAATAACAGCTGCCGCCACAACAGGGCCACAAAGACAACCTCTACCAGCTTCGTCTGTACCTGCTTCTAAAGAAAAACCACTATAATTTGATGCTAACATTTTACAAAGAAAAGAAAAGTTTTTCTTTTAGATTCTTGTTACCCAATCAAGTTGAGCATAAATTTCACAGGAATGGTATTTTTATGGAAACTTTAAATTATTTTAATTAACAGTTTTCGTGATAATTATTAACGATTATTTTCGTTAAATTATTTTACATTTGCCATTGCAGAAACAATCTATGAACAAATCGTTATTTTTCTTTTCAATTCTTGTTTTATTAAGTGTAAACACAATGTTTTCGCAACTAACGGTTAAACCTGGTGGTCAAAAAAGTGGTGGCTTTAATAATTCTGATAGATCTCAGAATGATTCGATTAAAAGTACTGGGGAAATTTCGGTTACATTATCTGGAAAAACAAAATACACCGATTATAAAATTTTCTCTCATAAAAGAGACACCACTTATATTGATACTACATTAACGATACAAAAAGATTATAAATTTAATTATTTAAGAAAAGATAATTTTGAGTTATTAGGTTTCCACAATCAAGGTCAGACTTTTACTAATTTAGGATATGATTTTAGCAATCTAAAGTTATTTCCAGATATTGGTTTTACAGCAAAACAGTTTAGTTATTTTGATATTGATGAAATAAAATATTACGAAGTTCCTACACCAACCACTCAAATTACTTACAGAACAGGTTTACAACAAGGACAAGTTTTAGATGCTATTTTTACTGTAAATTTTTCAAGAAGATTAAATGTTTCCTTGTCTTATAAAGGAATTCGTTCTTTAGGCGCTTATAGAAGATCTTTAGCAAGCCATGGAAATTTTAGAGGTGCTTTTCATTATAGAACAAAAAATAATCGATACGAAATTCGTGGGCATTTAACTTCTCAAGATTTTTTTAACGAAGAAAGTGGAGGATTACCACAAGTGGAAATTGATAAGTTTCAAAGTGATGATGCAAACTACACTACAAGAGCAAGATTAGATGTTAATTTAGATGATGCTGAAAATCAATTTAACAGTAAAAGAGTTTATTTAGATCACAGTTATAAATTATTGGCTAGTAAAGATACAATCAATAAAAAAGACTTTAGTAATTTAAAAGTTGGACATGTTTTTACGACTGAAACAAAAGAATATAGTTTTATTCAAACCACTACCAGAACTGATATTTTTGGTAATGAAAATTCAGCTGACGCGAGCAACAACGTAGCCAAAACCACAATTACAAATAACGAGTTGAATTTAGATTTTAATTCTAAATATGTATTAGGTCAGTTTAAAGCTAAAATAAATTTAACTAATTATTCTCACGGTTATGATACTATCTTAAACAGCAGTAGTAATATCTCTAAATTAAAACTAGAAGGTAGCGCTATTTCAGTTGGAGCAGATTGGAATGCTAAAATTAAGAATTTTCAATTAAATGCTACAGGTAATTTTTCTCCTGGAAGCAGTAGATTGTCTGGTAATTTTCTAAAAGGTGAAGCTCTTTATAAAAAAGACAGTCTTTTTGCAGTAAAAGGAAGTTTACTAATAAGTTCTAAATCACCAAACTTTAACACTTTATTACATCAAAGTAAATATGATGATTACAATTGGCAAAATGATTTTAGCTCTGTAAATACAAGAGATTTAGGTTTTGATTTTAGTTCTAAATGGATAAATGCTTCTCTAAATTTCACCAATATAGATAACTATACTTATTTTGACGAAGACAACAAACCTCAACAATTTGCAAATCAGATTACATATTTAAAAGTAAAAGCAAGTAAAGAGATTAAATATTGGAAATTGGCTTTAGACAACACAGTAATGTACCAGAATGTTAGCAGTGGAAGCTCTGTTTTTAGAGTACCAGAATTGGTCACAAGAAACACGTTGTATTATGAAGATTATTGGTTTAAAGGAAAGCCAATGCTGGTAAATATTGGTGCTACGTTTAAGTACTTTACAAAATATAAAATGAATGCTTACAATCCGTTATTAGCAGAATTCACACTACAAGACACTCAAGAAATTGGATTTCCAACAGTAGATGTTTTCTTTAATGCACAAGTAAGAAGAACACGTTTGTATTTTAAAATTGAAAATGTAACTTCTAGCTTTACTGAAAAAAATTATTTTTCTGCTCCTAATTATCCTTATAGAGATTTTACAATTCGTTTTGGTATGGTTTGGAACTGGTTTATTTAAAAAGAAGCCCATCCTAAATCCTTCCCAAAAGGAAGGACTTTTAGCTTGTTTGAAAATATTTTTTTAAGATAATTATGATATTAATTTTTGTTTTTATACTAATAATATTAATAACCAGTATTTTAAACTTACTTCTATTATTCAAGTGGAAAAATATAGGAACATTTATATTAGTAAACATATCTATAATCATCTTATATTTATCTATAATATTTTTAAGTGAAGATGATAAATATAGTTTTAGCTTTTTCTTTAGAATTTTAACCTACTTAACTTTTCATTCATTAATAATTTTTATATTTTCCATCTTTAAATTTTTTACTCTAAGAAAAAATGAAAAATCAACTTAAAAACAACTGGAAATTATTTTTAATAGCAAGTTTAACTTTAGGACTTGCTCCTTTTAGAGAACCTCATATTTGGGGTAAAATCAAATGGATTTTAGGCGGAAATGCTTTTTCTGGAGAACACGCAATGAAAGGGCAAGATTGGTTTGATATTTTAATGCACGGAACTCCTTGGTTATTGTTATTGATTTCTATTGTTTTAAATCTTTTTTCAAAACTGGCAAAAAACGACCAAGAATAGCACTTTCTTTTTTATCAATTTCATAGAAACCTCTCGATTTATAAAAAGGAACAGCATTTGGGTCTGCTAATAAAGTCATTGAGTTTACATTTAACTTTAAAGCTTTATCAAAAGAATGTAGTAATAATTGCTTCCCAATTCCTTTGTCTATAAATTCTGGTAAAACAAACAACATTTCTAGCTCTATAGATTTCTTTTTTGGTGGATTTAAAATATAAAACCCAGTAATACGATCATCAACAAGAAATTTAAAAATAGCACAGTTAGAAATCATCGCAGAAGTAACTGTTAAGTTATTTCTCCAACTTTCTAATAACTCATTAGAATACCCCCAAAAAGATTTCGATTTTAATGCAATTTCAGTTAGTTCCTGAGCGTCAGATTCATCAACCCTAACAATCATATATTATTTTTTCACTAACTGTTTAATCTTAATGTTTAAAGCAGCAAATAATAAAGTTGTAAAAGGACTTAAATAATTAAAAACAGCATAAACGGCATAATCTGCTACAGAAACGCCTAATACTGTAGATTGATATGCTCCACAAGTATTCCAAGGAATTAAAACTGAAGTTACAGTTCCTGAATCCTCTAAAGTTCTACTTAAATTTTCTGGTGCTAAACCTTTATCCTCATATGCTTGTTTAAACATTTTACCAGGAATTACAATTGCTAAATATTGATCTGATGCAATTGCATTTAAACCTAAACAACTTACAACTGTACTCGCAAACAAACCAAATACAGAAGTTGCTACAGACAATAAACTTTTAGTGATTCTTGCCAATGCACCAATTGCATCCATAACTCCACCAAAAACCATGGCACAGATAATTAATAAGATTGTCCAGATCATTCCATTCATTCCTCCTGAAGAAAATAATTCTGATAATTTTTCATTATCAGTATGAATGTTTGTGTCTACTAAAACAGCATTAATTATTGCCTGAAATTTAGAAGTTGATAAACTGTTTAGTAAATCTCCTTGAAAAATAAATGCAAAAACTCCTGCTAAAACGACACCTGTTCCTAAAGCTACTAATGGTTTCGTTTTCATTAAAATCATAATAATAACAATCCCTGGAACTAGAAATAATAAAGGAGATATTTGAAATGTATTATCTATTGTAACTAATAAATTACTAATATCGGCACTACCTGTAGTGTCTATTGTTGTGCTTAAAACTGCAAATACAATTAAGGTTATAATAATTGTAGGTACTGTTGTTATTGTCATGTATTTAATGTGAGTAAACAAATCTGTACCTGCCATTGCTGGGGCTAAATTTGTTGTATCGGAAAGAGGAGACATTTTATCACCAAAATAAGCTCCAGAAATCACTGCTCCTGCAATCATTCCTGTAGGAATACCTAATGCGCTACCAATACCAACTAAAGCAATACCAACAGTCGCAGAAGTGGTCCAAGAACTTCCCGTTGCAACAGAAATAATTGCAGCAATTATAACAGATGCTGGTAAAAATATTTCTGGACTTAAAACTTGTAATCCATAATAAACCATGGCAGGAATAATACCGCTAACTAACCAAGTTCCTGCTAATGCTCCTACTAAAAAAAGAATCATAATTGGCACAAAAACACTTTTCCAGTTTTCCCAAACCTCAGCAATCATTGTTGTAAAAGAAACTTTATGAAATAATCCTACAGATGCAGCAACCAAACCTCCCATTAATAAAATATATTGATTTGTATAGCCTCCAAACCATTCTTGTCCTTCAACAAAAAAGATATTATAGGCTAACAACCCCATTAAAATCACAACTGGAATTAAAGATTCAAAAAGATTTAACTCTTTATTATCTATAATTTTTTGATCTTCTATTTTAATTTCTGAAAGATTTTTGTCCTTTGGCATACGTTTCTTTTTGGTATTGTAATGTTACGATTTTACAAAATGTTATGCAAATCAAAATGGTTGCTTACATTTGCCTTCATGGATTCGTTAACTCAGATTGTTCTTGGCGCTGCTTGTGGAGAAATTGCACTCGGTAAAAAGATTGGAAATAAAGCTTTATTATTTGGAGCAATTGGTGGCACAATACCAGATTTAGATGTATTTGTAGGAAAATTACTTTACAATAATGAAATACAAGCAATGGCTTTTCACAGAGGTTTTATGCATTCTATTTTATTTGCAGTTTTAGGTGCTTTTCTCTTTGGATGGATTACTTACAAGCTATATAATACTGGAGCGAGAAAAGAAACTACAACGCAACAAAACTGGATTTGGCTTTTCTTTTTATCCATTTTCACACATCCTATTTTAGATTGTTTTACACCTTATGGAACACAATTGTTTGTTCCGTTTTCTGATTACAGAGTCGCTTTTAACAACATTTCTGTTGTAGATCCCTTATATACAGTTCCTTTTTTATTGAGTTTAATCGTTATGATGTTTTTCAACCGAAAAAGAACACGAAGAACTTGGTGGTTAAAAGCAGGTATTTATATTAGCTCTACCTATATGTTATTTACCATTATTAATAAATTTTATATAGATGCTATTTTTAGAAAATCTTTTGAAAAAGCAGGTATTCCTTACAATCATTTTTCTGCTCAACCAACTATTTTAAATAATATTCTTTGGTATTCTGTTGCAGAAACAGATTCTCAATATCACTTAACTTTTTATTCTTTGTTTGATAAAAGCGCAACTGCAGATAAAATTATTACGGTTGAAAAAAATCATGATTTAATAGATATGAGTGACTACAACTTACAAACCCTAGCTTGGTTTAGTAACGGATATTACAATCTTTCTAAAAAGGATAAAATAGGCACTTATAAATATGTAGACTTAAGATACCCAATGTTAAACCCTAATGATATAAATACTTCTGTTTTCAATTTTACTATTTTCTTTCAAAATGAAGAATGGGATATTTTACCTTTTGATGGAACCTCTCCAAAAAAGGAAGATTTTGCTAAATTTACAGAACGGTTTTGGGGTATTTAATTAAACAATTCATTTCTATAAATCGTAATTACGTCTATTATAAACTTGTTTCAAAAACGAACGAAGCAATCTATTAAAAAACAGATTACTTCGCCTTTCTTTCTCGTAATAACACTTTGAGTCTTTGAACTCCTGAGTCTTTGTAACTTTATAACAAACCTACAAAACTCCAACCTCAATCATACACTCTTTCATCATCTCATAAGATCGATTTATATCATTATCTAAACCAATTGAAAAACGAATCAATCCATCTGAAAGTCCCATTTCTTTTTGTTCTTCTTCTGGTATTTCTGAGGACGTAGAAGTTCCTGGAGCAGAAAATAATGTCTTATAAAAACCTAAACTTACCGCTAAATTCCCTAAGTTTCTACGTTGCATTAACTCCATTAATTCATTCGCCTTTTCTAAAGAACCAACATTAATGGTTAACATTCCTCCAAAGCCAAAATCGTCATTCATCATCGATTTAAATAATTTGTGAGAAGGATGAGATGCTAATCCTGGATATACCGTTTTTAATCCATCAGCTTGAAATTTATCAGCTAAAAAAGCAGCATTATAACTGTGTTGTTTCATTCTAAGATGCAATGTTCGCATATTTTTTAAAATAGATGCAGCTCTTAAACTATCCATTGTAGCACCTAAAAGCATACTTGCACCATCGTTTACACTTCGTAAGTTATTTATAAACTCTTGAGTTCCACAAATAACACCACCAACTGTATCTGAAGAACCATTTATAAATTTTGTTAAACTATGAATTACAACATCTGCTCCAAATTTTATTGGAGAAATAGACAATGGTGAAAACGTATTATCTACAACCAATTTTAAATTATATTTCTTCGCTAAAGCGGATAAACCTTTTATATCTGCAACTTCTAACAAAGGATTACTGACTGCTTCACAATACAAAATTTTAGTGTTTTCTGTAATTGCAGCTTCAACAATATCTAATTTTGTGATGTCTACAAAAGTAGTTTTAATGCCTAACCTTGGTATAAAGTTTTTTAAGAAAGCATACGTTCCTCCATAAATAGTTCTACTTGACACAACGTGTTCTCCAGCACCAGCTAATTGCAATATAACAGGCGTAATTGCTCCCATTCCTGATGCTGAAACATTTGCAGTTTCAGTTCCTTCCATTGCCGCTAAAGCTTCTCCTAAATACAAATTACTTGGCGTTGTATGACGTGAATATAAATGGCATCCATCTGTATTTCCTTCAAAAGTATCTAGCATTGTTTTTGCTGATAAAAAAGTATAGGTAGATGAATCTGAAATGGATGGATTTACGCCTCCGAATTCTCCAAAATATTGTAGATCTTGAATTTTATCTGCTGGATTGAATTTCATAATTGATAGTTTTTAGAAGTACAAAACAACAACATAAAAGAAAATTAATCAATACAAATAATCTATTATAGTTTATTTTACTAGATTTGATTTTAATTATAGTTTTAAAAACTAAAACAGCTTTGATAAATACTATTTTATAGAAAATTTTAAATTATGACTTTAGATTCTATTGATAAAAAACTCATCAATTTACTGCAAATTGATAGTAAACAAACCACCAAACAACTTTCGCTGCAACTCAATTTATCTGTAACTGCTATTTATGAAAGAATCAAAAAATTAGAAAAAGAGAAAATCATTAAAAAGTATGTGGCTATCATCAATAAAAATAAAATAGAAAAATCCTTTTTAGTTTTTTGTCATATAAAACTCATTCAACATTCTAAAGAATATGTCACTACTTTTGAACGTGAGGTTTTAAAATTAGAAGAAGTTTCTGAATGTTTTCATGTGAGTGGAGATTACGATTACATCTTAAAAATCTACGTAAAAGATATGGATGAATATAGAAGTTTTATGGTTACAAAATTAACCGCAATAAAATATATTGGAAGTACTCACAGTACATTTGCAATAGAAGAAGTAAAAAACACAACACTTATAAAATTATAATAACATGCAATCTATCCGTTATAAGTTTATTGAACTTATCCTTATTTTTATAGTAATTCCAGTAAGTTACACTTTCGATTTTTCACCAATATTAAAACTGATTATTGGTGTTTTAGGCTTTATATATGTTACTTATATTTTATTAAAAGTAGAAAAGAATAAATTTAGCATCAATAAAAACCTTAATTGGAAAAAATTCTGGAAATCGACATTCATTAAATTCTTAATTATTACTTTGATTACCTCCCTTTTTGTTTGGTTCACAGATTCTAAAAGCCTTTTTATTGTTGTTCTAAACAAACCCAAATTATGGATTCTAATATTGCTTTTTTACTCTCTTTTTTCTGTATACCCGCAAGAACTTATTTATAGAACATTCTTTTTTCAGCGTTATAAAAATCTATTTAAAAATGAGTTCGTTTTTATTCTTATAAATGCTGCTTTGTTTTCGTTAGCACATATTTTTTTCAAAAGTAGTTTAGTACTAGTTCTTACTTTTATTGGAGGTATTCTTTTTGCATACACATTTAAGAAAACAAAATCTACACTTTTGGTTTCTATAGAACATGCAATTTATGGTTGTTGGTTATTTACAGTTGGTATGGGAACCATGCTTGGTTTTCCATCATAAATTATATTAAAAAAATAATCCCAAAATTTTCATTTTGGGATTATTAATTCTACAACTTTATCAAGACTATTTTCTCTGATTGTTTCTTTACCATTTGTCCGTAAAAATCTTTTAATGAAGCATAATACTGAGCACTTATGACTCCTTCATTAAATTGTAAGATAGATATTGTACTTATCTTATTTCCTTGTTGCATTACTCTAAATTTAAACACACCTAAACCATCTGGCAAACCAATTGCTAATGATTCTGGTAATGATTCCACTTTATAACCTTCAGGAATTTGTATTGAAACTGTATTTCTATCTTTCCATGGTGTTGCAAAATCTACTGGAAACTTTCTATCTTCTAATTTAAAAGGATTATTATGTTCTGATAAAAACAACAAAGGCTCTATATAAATTTTTCCGTTTATCTCTTCAATTAAATCTTCACTTAAAAATTTAACGTTTCTGATAACACTTTTCTCTAACACCTTTTTATTTAATACTTTATAATCTTCAATCTCTAATTTGTACTTTTCTTCTAATTTTGTTATTAAATCTTCCTCTTTTATGTGGTTATTATTCTTTCTATAATTTAATGCATTCAGGTTATCGTATTTTGTTCTAACCATGCCTTCAACCATCATTTCATCAGAAATTTTCACCATTACACTATTATCTTCAGAAGCATGTTTAGATGATGTTAACTCAACCCAAATAGATCCACCTTCTTTAGTTACTTTTCTACCTTTCCAATTTAATGCTCTAGTTGGCAACATATTTGGCAAAGAAAATTCTTCTGATGCATCTAATAAAACATAACTTTCATCTTGAAAATCAACCATAGCAATAACATAGTTAAAACCATCTAACGTTGGAAAAAACGGAATACCATTTTTTCTGGTACTTAACAATACAGGGTTTGCATTAAAACCAGCAGAACGCAACATTGATGTTAACATCAAATTGATATCTGCTACATTACCGACTCTTTCTTTGTATGCTTTTCTAACACCATTATCTGTGTATTTACTATAATTTCCATTCCATTTTACTTGCTTTTTAACAAAATTAAAAATGGCTGCAATTTTTTCTAAATTTGTTTTAGAAGTTGTAAGTATCTTTTCTAAATCGTCTTTATAATAACTACTTTTCTTTAGTTCTGTACCAAAACTAGAAGATTTAAAAATTTGCTTACTAACATCTTGCCAAGAATTAGAAAAGGTTTTTACGCTACCCTGAAGACTTGAAAAATCTGTTTGAGTTAGCTCAAATTTCATTCCTCCTCTATAATTATGAATACTACTAATAAAAGGTTCATTATCTCTTAAAGCAGGAATCGTGTTTCCATCAAATGAAAAAACATCAACTCTAAAATTTGTAGAACCAACAGTTCCACTTTTAGAGTCTTTCTTCATTTTAACAGAATAATACCCTTTAGATCTTTTATTAAAAGAATAATACTCCGGAATCTCAATTTTATAATCTAATTTTTTAACAGGAATACCATATTGAAATTGTAAATCGTTTATAGAGCTTGTATATGGTGAAATTAGCTTATACTTTATCTCTAAAACTGTACCTATTTTAATATTAGGCATTGTAATTTTCTTTATACTGTAAGATCTATTTTTCTTCTCTTTAAATATACTTTTTTTTGATAATTTTTCTTTTGAAACCTTACCCTTAACTAAAGAATATGTATATCCTTTTATTGAACTTACAGATTGTTCTTCTCCAACTTCTGGGTCATAATATGCAACAGATTTTGTTGCCATATCAAAACCTTCTTTTGAGTAAATTTTAATTCGTTCATGAATTACGGTTACCATTTGAAAACCATCATTTGGAATATAATCGAAATAAGTTCTTCTTTTTCTATACAAATAAGCAGCATCTGCAGTAGAATCTAAGGGATAAAAACTCTCTTCTAATTCTTCTTTAGATACTTTACCAAATTTATAATCTTGTGCGAATAATGATAACTGACTTAATAATAGCAATGCAATTGTAATCTTTTTCATTTAATTTATTTTAAGGTAATAGCAATTCTTAAATTTTCATACTTAGCAATACTTCTTCTAAAACTTCTATAAGTTTTATAATCTTCTTTAGGATAAATGCCTTCTTTAATTATAATCGTTTTATGATATTTAAAAGAAGCGTCATCTATTTTCGTGAAAGTAACTTTGTAGGTACCAAATTTTGTAGAGATTACTTTTTCTGATGGTAATACTCCTAAAACATATCCTTTTGGTATTGTAAATTCATAAGCATCTACATCTTTATAACCTCTAGAAATTTTTAATGGTAATTTTCTACTTCTATATCTCTTAGGAACATAACTTTCTCTATTAAAAACATTTACTCTAAATAAATATTCTTGTTCATTTACAGAAGCATAATTCTTAATAGAAACCTTTAAATCTTCTTTAAAAACTACCTTTTCTTTATCATTTATTAAATCTACAGAAGTAATTTCTAGGTTATTATTATAACTCCAAACTCTAGACTTATATCTTTTTATAAGATCTTCTTCTGATAAAGTTTCATAAAAAGACTTATCATCATATTGAATTCCTTTAGATACTCTATTTAAACTACTTGTTAAACTTCCGTTTTCTTCTAATTGAATTTTAGCTTTTAATTCTTGAAGATTGTACTCGTTTTTATAAGCTGGTGTTCTTTTAATAACTCCTCCTTCAGGCGTCATTACCAATACATTTCTATCATCAGTAAAATCTCCTAAAAACCCAAAAGGAATTGTTTGACTTGTACATTCTAACCAAATATCATTTCCATTATTTGGAATATTTAAAATAACATGATTTCCTTGAGCTAAAGAAGCAAATTCATTTTCGAATGAAACCTTATCATCAGTATCTGCCTCAACATGAACATAATTAGATTTAACACCAACAACTTCTAATAAGGCTTTTGTATAATTTGTTAAACCTTTACAATCTCCATAGCTAACTTTATCTACTAGGTTTGCGGCAATTGGCTGAATGCCTCCAATACCAACTTGTACACTAATATATCTGGTTTTATCCTGCATATATTTATATACAATTTTAGCCTTCTCTATCGGGTTGTCTATCCCTTCTACTAAACTTAAAACTTTAAGTTTAGTCGCTTCATCCAAATCAGTAGTACCAGATAAGATTTTCTGGTTCATCCAAGTCCCTAATTCTTTCCAGTTAGAATAACTGCCTTTTATACCATCGGTTTGAAAATCTTTTGGCACAACCATTAATCTAGGCATGATATTAGAAAAAGAAATACTGTTAGCTTCGTATTTAATTGCTGGTTGATTTTCTATAATACTATATAACTCGTTATCTGATTGCGTTTTTTCAATTGAATAACCACTAAAGTTTTTTTCTTTTGTGTTAATTCCAATTTGTTTTGGATTTATTAATTTATACTGACTCTTTTCAACTGAAAGAGAATACGCATTAATCGGGTACCAACTTGGCATAGAACTAGTTGTCGATGTTTTATATTCAGATTCAAAAACAATTGTATAAGGATAAGAGACAGCAGTATAATCTACATATTTTACTCTAGAATCAGAATACAAGGTTCCACCACTTACTGCACTGACATCTAAAAACTTACTTTTAGAATATTTTTTTATTTGAGTACCAAAAGCATCGTAAATTACGGCTGAAAGTTTCGTGATTTTTGTAGTATTATCGTAATGTGCATACATTGATGCATTTCTATCTCCTAATTTATTTAAGACAGTAACAACTTTTCTTTTATGCACAATCATTTCACCAACATCTTCAAAAGTAATTTCTATTGAATTGTCTCGAATAACTGCATTTGCATTTTCTTTTAATTCTGTTGGAATTAGTAAGGAAGAATAATTTATTTTTTGACTAAAAGTAGATACTATTGAACATAGGAATACTACGACAGGGAGCAGAAGTTTTTTCTTTTTCATTCTTTTTTTTATATAGCTTTCCAAATTTAAAAAAAAGAAAAGCAAAAAAGGCTAAAAACAAAAGTTTCTAGCCTTTAAAAAAGAATTTGAAATGAATCTAAATTATGCTTTCGTTTTAACAACAAAAGACAATTCCATAATGTCATCTATATACTTATCTTTTAATCCTTCAAAGAATTTTTTAGAACCATACTTTACATTAAAATCTGCTCTATCTACTTTAAAAGTTTCACTTTTAAATATTGTAATTCCGTTTTCAGTTGAAATTGTTGCAGGTATTGTAATACTCTTGGTAACATCTTTAATTTGTAAATTACCCGTAACAGCTAACTTTCCATTAACTTCTTCTACTTTAGTAATTACAAATTTTGAAGTTGCGTAAAGAGCTACATCAAAGAAATCAGCATTTTTTAAATGACCTTCAATCTTACCTGCTCCATCACTCCCTTTCATGTCAACATTCGTAATTGTACTCATATCAATTACAAACTCACCTCCTTTTAAAGCTCCGTTTTCAATTGATAAAACACCGCTTTGTAAAGCTACTGTTCCATTATGAGCGCCTCCAGGTTTTGTTCCTTTCCAGTTTAAAACAGATGCAGCTGCATCAACATTATTTACTTTAGCAACAACAGCTTCAACTTTTACAGCTTCTTTTACTTCTACCTTGTCTTTTTTATTCTCTTTACAAGCAGTTAATACTGATGCAACTACTACTAATGATAAAATTATTTTTTTCATTTTTTTGTATAAATTAAGTTATTGGTTTTTTATTTTCCATGGCAAATATACATCAATTTATTTTCCAAGGAAAATAAATTTCACTTTTTTACAATATGATTAATTACATGAGCAGCCGCTTGCAAACCAAAAGCAGCAGGCATATAGCTAATTGTACCATAATAAGACTTCTTAAAATTGGTGCCATCTGTTCTTTTTAAACTTGTTGCAATCTGAACCTCATCTGAATAGACTGCTTTTACACCTTTGTCTACTTTTCGTTCTTTTAAACGTTTGCGTAAAACTCTTGCCATGGTGCAGTTCTTCGTTTTTGAAATATCTTTTACTTTAATTTTAGTAGCATCTAACTTACCTCCTGCTCCCATAGAAGAAATAATTTTGACTTTCTTTCTTCTTGCTGCAACAATTAAATTCACTTTTGGCGTAATTGTATCTATACAATCTAAAACATAATCGAATTCTTTAGAAACAATTTCATACGCTCTTTCTGGCGATAAAAATTCTTCTAAAACCGTTAACTCAATATCTTTATTTATGTCTCTTAAACGCGTTGCTAAAACTTGTGCTTTCGATGCTCCAATAGTAGAGTCTAAGGCAGGTAATTGTCTATTTTTATTAGTTTCATCAAAAACATCGCCATCTACAATTGTCATTTTATTGATCCCTGCTCTTGCAATAAATTCTGCAGCATAAGAACCAACACCACCCAAACCAACGATTAAAACATTGGCATTTTGTAATTTCTCTAAACCTTCTTTTTGCACTAATAATTCTGTACGCTCTAACCAACTCATTTCTTAAAAATACTTTTAAAATTCTGTTTTATTTTTTGCTGAAGCTCTTCAACTGTAATCTTTTTTATTTCTGATATTTTCTGATACACTTCTTTAACATCAATGTTTAAATCATTGTCTGTTTCTAATAATATTGATGAAATAGCAACCTTAGAAACAACTTCTTGTAATTTTTTATTTTTGATAATTGCCGTTCCGAAAGACAATATAATTCCGTTTTTCAATAAACTTTCTGCAACTTGATAGTTCTTATTGAAACCATGCAAAATCCAAACTTGTTTTGGTTTCAATTCCTTTTTTATTTCAATAAGTTCTTGATATGCTTTTACACAATGAATAATTAAAGGTTTTTGATATTTTTCTGAAAGTTCAACTTGCTTTTTAAATACTTCTTTTTGAAGTTCAAAATCAGTTTCTGTAATTTTATCTAAACCACATTCCCCTATAGCAAAACAATTATCTTCTTTTAACTTTTTTTCAATAATTAAAAGTTCTTTTTCTACATTTTCTGGTTTGATAAACCAAGGATGAATTCCTATTGAAAAAGGTTTGGTGAAATCTGTTGCGTTTGGGTATTTATTTTCTATCGAAAAGATATTTTTCGACGAAGATCTTTTATGGGTATGAACATCAAAAAAAAACATAAAAACTACTCTTTATTCTTTGAATCGATAATGATTGTTACTGGTCCGTCATTTAATAACTCAACTTTCATGTCTGCGCCAAATTCACCCGTTTGCACAGTTTTACTTAATTCTGTTTCTAACGTTTTTACAAAGTTCTTATACAAAGGAATTGCAATTACAGGTTTTGCAGCTTTCATATAACTAGGTCTACTTCCTTTTTTGGTGGATGCGTGCAATGTAAACTGACTTACAACAATTGCATTTCCATCAACATCAATAAGTGAGTTATTCATGACACCATCTTCATCATTAAAAATGCGAAGATTTGCAACTTTACGAACTAACCAATTAATATCTTCTTGAGTATCGTTTGCTACAATTCCTAAAAGAATTAAGAGTCCTTTTTCTATAGAAGCAACTTTTACATTATTAATGGTAACACTTGCCTTAGAAACTCTTTGAATAACAACTTTCATAAGCTATTCTTCATTATCTTCTTCATCCCAAACATCTGTTCTAAAATGTTCTTTCTCTTCATCTCCACTTAAAATCTGAAGGTAACTTTTATAACGAGACCAAGAAATTTCATCTTTTTCTAACGCATCTTTTACAGCACAATGTGGTTCTTTTGTATGAATACAGTTATTGAATTTACAATCTTGTTTTAAGGCAAAAAACTCAGGAAAATAATCTCCTAATTCGTATTTATCAATATCTACAACTCCAAAACCTTTAATACCTGGTGTGTCTATAATTCTTGCATCGAAACTTAAATCGAACATCTCTGCAAATGTAGTTGTGTGTTTACCTTGTTTATGTTGATCAGAAATTTCTTTGGTTTTTAAATTTAAAGAAGGTTCAATCGCATTTACCAAAGTAGATTTACCAACTCCTGAATGACCAACAAACATAGATGTTTTACCTGTCATTATTTCTTTAATTTTATCGATGTTTATATTTTGAGTTGCAGAAACTTCTATGCATCTGTAACCAATTGCTTCATAAATATCTTTTAAATATAAAATCTCTGCACGTTCTTCTAACTCGTAAGAATCTATTTTATTAAAAACTAAAATTGTATCAATACGATACGCTCTTGTAGAAACTAAAAAACGATCTATAAATGCTGCAAATGTTGGTGGATTATTGATCGTTATCAATAAAAAAACTTGATCAATATTTGAAGCTATAATATGTGTTTGCTTAGAAAGGTTTACAGATTTACGGACAATAAAATTATCTCTGTCTAAAATCTTTTTGATAACACCTTCTTCTTCATCTCCTGTTTTTTCTAAATCGAACACAACTTTATCGCCAACCGCAATCGGATTGGTGCTTTTGATGTCTTTGATTCTAAATTTTCCTTTTATTCTACATTGATGAAAATTACCATCTTCTGATTTTACTTGATACCAACTTCCTGTAGATTTATAAACGATTCCTTTCATTAATACAAAGATGCAGAATTTTAAATAAAAATGGGAATGTCAGTTGGTGTGATTTCGTTTTTTAGAGAAAATTGTTTGGTAAACCTTGTTTTATCAACAGCAAAGGAGAGCTTTTTGAGATAAATAAAACTTATTTTTTACACCATCAGTCTTAAAAATAAATTTATATTCGTTATCAAATTTAAAAAAAACTTTTATGAAAAATTTAATTACCCTATTTGCACTTGTAATTTGTGTAAATGTAACTAGCGCACAAACAAAACTATATGTTCATCCAGATGCTAAAACGTATGTTGAAAACACAAAAACAATTGCTATTTTACCTTTAAATGTACAAGTAAAATTAAGACCAAAACAGTTAAAAGATTTTACTTCAGAACAGATTATTGAGATGGGGAAGAATGAAGCTTTAGATATTCAAAAAGCAATGTATACTTGGTTTTTAACAAGAAAAAAGCGAGGTACATTACTTGTAGAAGTACAAAATCCTAAAAGAACAAATGCTTTATTGAAGAAAAAAGGAATCGATATTCATTCATACGATGAATATTTACCTAGCGAATTAGGTAAAATATTAGGTGTAGAAACAATAATAACTGGTTCTTATGAAACTTCTAAACCAATGTCTAATGGAGCTGCTATTGGACTAGCTGTTTTAACTGGTGGGTTATTTGCTACAAATAGTGCAACTATGAATATGGATTTTACAAGTACTGTTGATGATGAATTAGTTGTTAATTATCTTAAAAAAGTAAAAGGGACTCTTGGTTCTGATGCACAAGATTTAATTAATGTATTAATGAGAAAAGTTTCTCGAAGAATACCATACACTAAATAATAATAATATTTTATTTTTATAGAACCGCCAATTGGCGGTTTTTTTACGCCTAAAAAAGAAGAACGTATTAAATAATCATCTATATATCAATTATATTACAAGTAGTAATGTGAAGAAAACATATTATTTTGGACCACATAGGCAAATAGAAAAATATAGTTTTATGCATAAAAAAAACCTTACAGTGTTAAACTGTAAGGTTTGATTGCATATTCTAAAAGTAATTTTTAAAGAACTTCCTTTTTGGGGTTGCTCTTTGCGTTAAGGATTGAATGGCTTGTTTGAACTCTTTTTTGTTTCTTAAAAAACAAAAAAAGTGAGTAATGAAAGCCTGATCCTTGGGTAACGCCCAAAAATTATCCGTTTATAATCTTTTCTTGGTGATTGATAGATTCTTGGTGAATTGCTTTAAACATTTTTAAAACAAACTCTTCACTTAAACCTTTACTGCTACCTTCTAAAACCATGTTCCCTAAGATTTCATTCCAACGTCTAGACTGTAAAACAGCAACGTTTTGATCTTTCTTTAAACCTCCGATTTTGTCTGCAACTTCCATTCTCTTACCTAACAAACCAATTAATTGATCATCTACAACGTTAATTTGAGCTCTTAAGTTTTCTAAAGGTTCTCTGTAACTAACTGCTGTTTCTGTTTCTTTTTTGATTTTTAAGTCTTCCATTATAGCTTTTAACTTTGTTGGTGTAACTTGCTGAGCAGCATCACTCCATGCGTTTTCAGGATCGAAATGAGTTTCAATCATTAAACCATCAAAATTTAAATCTAAAGCTGTTTGAGAAACCTCTTGAATCATTTCTCTATTTCCTGTAATATGAGATGGATCGTTGATTAAAGGTAAATCTGGAAATTTATTTTGAAATTCAATCGCTAATTGCCATTCTGGAGTATTTCTATATTTTGATTTCTCATAAGTAGAAAACCCTCTGTGAATTGCTCCAAGATTTTTAATTCCTGCAGTATATAATCTTTCGATACCACCTAACCATAAAGCTAAATCTGGATTTACTGGATTTTTTACTAATACAATTTTATCTGTACCTGCCAATGCATCTGCAATTTCTTGCATGATAAAAGGAGATACAGTAGAACGTGCACCAATCCATAATAAATCAACATCGTTTTCGATTGCTAATTTTACGTGCGCTGCGTTTGCAACTTCTGTACAGGTTTTCATACCTGTTTCTTCTTTTACTTTCTTTAACCAGTGTAAACCAATCTCACCAACACCTTCAAACATTCCTGGTCTTGTTCTTGGTTTCCAAATTCCTGCGCGGAAGTAACTTACATCAGAATCTTTTAATTCGTGTGCTATTTTTAAAACCTGTTCTTCGGTTTCTGCACTACAAGGCCCTGCTATTACTAGAGGATGATCTAAATTCATATCATCCAACCATGTTCTTAATTCTTTTGTATTCTCCATTTTTCTACTTGTTTTGGCTTATTATTTTATGCCGTTTAATATTTGCTTTATGTGATTTGTGCTATCCATTTCGTTAAAAATTTCTTCAAAATCGTCTTTTATCATCAACTCTTTAAATTGTTGTAAATTGTTGATGTATTCTTCTAACGTTTCTATTACGTTTTCTTTATTCTGTTTAAAAATTGGTGTCCACATTGCTGGCGAACTTTTTGCCAAACGAACTGTCGACTCAAAACCTGAACCTGCCATATCAAAAATATCGCGTTCGTTTTTTGCTTTATTGATAACCGTTTTACCTAACATAAATGAACTTATGTGGGACAGGTGCGAAACATACGCAATATGCTTGTCATGAGAAACTGGGTCCATGTAACGAATACGCATTCCAATGGCTCTAAAAAGTTCTAAAGCTTTTTCTTGAAGCTTAAAAGTTGTCTTTTCTACTTCACAGATAATGTTCGTTTTTCCAACGTATAAGCCAGAAATCGCTGCTGTTGGTCCAGAATTTTCTGTTCCTGCAATTGGATGACATGCTAAAAAATTTCTTCTTTTAGGATGATGTTCAACCACCTTACAAATTTCTTCTTTTGTTGAACCTGCATCAACAACCAAACCTGTATCAGATATTTTATCTAAAATGGTTGGTAATAATTTTACAGTTGCATCTACAGGAATTGAGACAATTACTAGGTCTGCATTTTCTATATCGTCTAAAGTTGCTTTCTTGTCTATTAGATTTAATTCTAAAGCCTTGTTTAAGGTTTCATCTTTTCTACTAATTCCATGAATTACAGCTTCTGGATTGTTCTTTTTAATGTCGATAGCAAAACTACCGCCAATTAAACCAATACCAATCATGTATATATTCTTCATTTTATTTTTCTCTAACCTTAAAAAAAGGAATTTTTACTTTTAGATTGTCTCATCATTATTTTTCTCAACGACAATCTTTTTTTTATTTTTCTGCAAACAAGCTAACTGAAAACTGCTACTGCAAACTCTATGACAACCTACTAATTGCTTCTTTAATTATTTCTGTTGTTACACATAATGAAAAACGAATGTATCCTTCTCCTTGAGATCCAAAAATGGTTCCTGGTGTGATAAAAATATCATTGTCATACAATACTGAATCTGTAACTTCTTCAGATTTTTTTCCTTCAGGTATTTTTGCCCAAACAAATAAACCTGTTGCATTTTTACTATATGTTGCGTCTAACTTATCTGCTAATTGCCAAATTAGATTTCTACGTTCTTCGTAAATTTTATTTTGAGCTAAAAACCAATCATCAGATAATTGTAATGCTTCTATTGCTCCTTTTTGAATTCCGTAAAACATACCAGAATCCATATTAGACTTTACTTTTAATATTTCGTTGATATAAGTGGCTTTCCCTAAAACCATACCTACTCGCCAACCAGCCATATTAAAAGTTTTACTTAAAGAATTTAATTCTAAAGCAATGTCTTTTGCGCCTTCTACTTGTAAAATACTGATAGGAAACTCGTTTAAAATAAAACTATACGGATTGTCATTTATAATTAAAATATTGTGCTTCTTACCAAATGCAACCAATTTTTCAAATGTTTCTAATGTTGCATCTGTACCTGTTGGCATATGAGGATAATTTACCCACATAATTTTTACTTCTGATAAATCTTGTGCTTCTAATTCTTCAAAATTTGGTTGCCAATTTGTAGCATCACTTAAATTATAAAAAAGTGGTTCTGCTCCTACTAATTTTGTTACTGATGTATATGTTGGATACCCAGGATTCGGAATTAATACTTTATCGCCTTCATTTAAAAAAGCCATAGAAATATGCATGATTCCTTCCTTACTTCCCATTAAAGGTAAAATCTCATTTTCTGGATTAGAATCTACAGAAAACTTATTTTTATAAAACTTAGATATTGCATTCCTTAATTCCGGTAAGCCCTGATAAGATTGATATTTATGCGCACTTGCATCACTCAAACTTCCTTGAATTGCCGCTAAAACTTGCGTTGGTGGTTGTAAATCTGGAGATCCAATTCCCATATTGATAATTGGTTTTCCTGCAGCTGCTAAACGGCTAACTTCTCTTAATTTTTTAGAGAAATAGTATTCTTGAACTGTATCTAATCTTTTGGCTGGTTTAATCATATTGTTTTAAATGAGATCCTGAAATAAATTCAGGATAGCTGCGCTATTTTCTACCGTTTTTATAAGTTCCTAAAATCTTGAATTCTTCTGCCATTATTTCTATAATTGCTTCCGCTTTTTTGTAATCTTTATATTCATCAAAAGTTATATCTACAAAAAAGGAATATTTCCAAGGTGTCTCTATAACTGGTAATGATTGAATTTTTGTTAAATTCATTTGACAATCGCTCAACACATTTAAGATGGCTGCTAAACTGCCTCTTTTATGATTTAATTGAAATTTTAAAGAAGCTTTGTTAATTTGATCAACACCATTACTTGGCTCCTCAGTTTGTACAATTACAAATCTTGTTGAATTGTCTTTAATTGTCTGAATTTCATCTTCAAGAACTTCTAAACCGAAAATATCAGCTGCAATTTTTGGTGCAATTGCTGCAATACCAACTAAATTTTCTTTCGAAATTCTTTTTGCAACCTCAGCAGTATCTACATCTTCCACTAATTTAATATGAGGATGCTTTTTAAAGAATTCTTTACATTGTAACAATGCCATTGGATGAGACCAAACTTCTTTTATATCTTCAATATCCTGACCTTTTAAAGCCATTAAATGATGATGAATATTTAAATACTCTTCATCTATAATATGTAAATTATGTTTATCAATTAATGCATAATTCGGAATAATAGAACCTGCAATTGTGTTCTCTAAAGCCATAACACCAAGATCTGCAGAACCGTCTAATAAACTATCTACCAAGACATCAAAAGACATACATTCTTTTAATTGTATAGATGTTCCGTAAAAGTCGCGTGCAACTTTATGGTGGTTTGAGCCTTCTGCTCCTTGTATGGCTATTGTTTTATTCATTACTTTTAAATAATATCAAAAAAAAAAGCCTCGAATTAAATTCGAGACTTTATATTTTATAAATGTTTGCTAAAAACACGATACAAAGTCTCTCCTCTTATTGTAAAAATAAAAGTAAAAATAGAAACGAGTAAAATGATTATTTAACATTTGTATTCTTTTGTTGTAAGAGACAAATCTAAAGATTAAATTGAGACAAACAAATTATATATCCTTTTTTATAAAAGAATTGACGTATTATTAAAAATCCGATAAAATATATCACTTATTTTACAGAATCCTTCAAGCAAAAAGGCTCTTAGAATGATAATTCTAAATTTTAAACCATTCTTTTACCAATTGTTTTTCTATTGGAGCTACTGTTTTATGGCTAAAATCATTTTTAATTGCTTCATATTGATAGTCTTTAGACCATTCCTCAATATTTTCCGTCAAATCTTTTAATGATTGGCAAATAAAGTTCAGTTCTTCTGTTGCTATTGTAGGATGCACAGATAAACGTACCCAACCTGGTTTTTGTGTATTACAGCCGTGTAAAATTTCATCTTTAATTCTATTAGAAGTGGCGTGATCTACATTTAATAAAAAATGTCCATACGTTCCTGCACAAGAACAACCTCCTCTTGTTTGAATTCCGAATCTATCATTCAATAATTTTACAACAATATTAAAGTGATGTTTTTCAAAATAAAAAGAAAAAATACTTAATCGTTCTTTATGGTTTGGCGCTAAAATTTTAACTCCAGGTAAACTTTCTAAAGTATTAAAAACAACTTCATTAATTTCTTCTTCTCTTTTTCTAATATTCTGAACACCCATTTTATCTTTTAACTGAATAGAAAGTGCTATTCTAATCGTTTGTAAAAAACCTGGTGTTCCTCCATCTTCTCTTGCTTCTACATCATCTAAATAATCATGTTCTCCCCAAGGGTTTGTATAACTTACGGTACCTCCTCCTGGATTATCCGGAATTGTATTTTTATATAATTTCTTATTAAAAACCAAAACACCAGAGCTTCCTGGACCTCCTAAAAATTTATGTGGAGAAAAGAAAATAGCATCTAAATACTCCTCTTCATTTTCTGGATGCATATTAATATTTACATAAGGTGCACAACATGCAAAATCTACAAAACACAATCCATTATAACTATGGATTAATTTTGCAACTTCATGATAAGGCGTTTCTATACCTGTAACATTAGAACAAGAGGTAATAGAAACTATTTTTATTTTTCTATGTTGATGTTTCTGAATAGAGATCTCAAACTCTTCTAAACACAACAAACCTTCATGATTACAAGGAACAACTTCTACATCTGCAATGGTTTCTAACCAAGAAGTTTGATTCGAATGATGCTCCATATGACTGATAAAAACAATCGGTTTTAAATCATCTGGAATCGTAGTGTGATCTTTTAAATTTTCTGAAACCTTTATACCTAAAATTCTTTGGAATTTATTGACAACTCCTGTCATTCCTGTTCCTGTAGTAATTAAAACGTCATTAGAATTTGCATTTACATGACGTTTAATAATATTTCTAGCTTCATGGTATGCCAATGTCATAGCAGCTCCAGAAGTTGATGTTTCTGTATGTGTATTTGCAACAAAAGGTCCAAATTGATGTAACATCTTATCTTCAATTGGCGCATACAACCTTCCACTTGCTGTCCAATCTGTATAAATCAATTTTTGTTCTCCATAAGGAGATTGAAATGTTTGATTTATACCAACTATATTTTCTCTAAATTGATTAAAATAGTGTTCTAAATCTGACTTTACGCTATTTTCTTTTGATGAAATCATAATTTATAAAAGCTTTACTTTCAATTCTAAAATAGTTATTTAAAGTTTGAGATTCCTTTTTCTAGCCAATTGTAATAGGTGTCTACATCTGGAGTATATGCAACCGGACTAATTAAGTTATCTTCATTATGATCTATTAAAACATAAAATGGTTGTGTATTGGTCTTGTAATTAATGGTTTGCATTTCACTCCATTTTTGACCAATATATTTTAACTTTTTTCCTGGTTTTAATTTAGAGTCTACAATATCTTTTTCTTTTAGTTTACGCTTATCATCAACATATAATGAAATTAAAACCACATCATTTTTTAGCAATTTTAAAACCTTTGGTTTTACCCAAACATTTTGTTCCATTTTTCTACAATTTACACAAGCATGTCCTGTAAAATCTAACATTACTGGCTTACCAACCTTTTTTGCATATGCCAAACCTGTTTCGTAATCATGAAAAGCAACAATATCATATGGTGCCATTATATGTGCACCTTCAGGAAGATCTGAGTAATTCTCAGTTCCACCTGACCCTAATTTTGTAAATCCTACTCCATATGGAGATTCGCTATAATGTTGTGGTGGTGGAAATGCACTTATAATATTTAAAGGCGCTCCCCATAAACCTGGTATCATATATAACGTAAACGTTAAAGACACCAAACCTAAACTTAATCTACCAACAGAAATGTGTTGTAAAGGTGAATCGTGAGGTAATTGTATTTTACCAAAAAGGTATAACGTTAATGTTCCAAAAATAGCAATCCAAATCGCAATAAACACTTCTCTTTCTAATAAATGAGCTTGTAAAACTAAATCTGCATTTGATAAGAATTTAAAAGCTAAAGCTAATTCTAAAAACCCTAAAACTACTTTTACTGTATTTAACCATCCGCCAGATTTTGGCAATGAATTTAACCAACCTGGAAACGCAGCAAACAAAGCGAATGGTAATGCTATTGCAGTAGAAAAACCTAACATACTTACAATTGGCGCAATTCTTTCTCCTGTTGTTGCTGCTGCAACTAAAGCAGAACCTACTAATGGACCTGTACAAGAAAAAGAAACAATCGCTAAAGCTAATGCCATAAAAAAGATTCCAATAAAACCTCCTCTATCTGCTTTAGAATCTATTTTTGTTCCCCAAGAACTTGGTAAAACCAACTCAAATGCACCCAAAAACGAAGCAGCAAAAAATATTAAGATTAAAAAGAAAATAATATTAAACCAAACATTTGTAGACAAAGCATTTAAAGCATCTGGTCCAAAAATGGCACTGACGGCTAAACCTATTACAACATATATTATTATAATTGACAATCCATAAACAATCGCATTTCTAATTCCTGCTGCCTTTGTTTTACTTTGTTTCGTAAAAAAACTAACAGTCATAGGAATCATAGGAAATACACAAGGAGTTAACAATGCTGCCAATCCTCCTAAAAAACTTAAAAAGAATAATGTTAACAAACCTGAATCTCCTTCATTTTTAACATCTTCAGATGTACTTGAAATCGCACTTGTTTTAATTCCTCGTTTTAATTTAAAGACCAGATCTATTTCCGTAGGCGCTAAACACTTAGAATCGTCACAAACCATAAACTCTACAACTCCTTTTATGGAATTAATATCTGAAGTTGTTTTGACTCTTTGTTTAAAAATAGCGGAGTTTTCAAAAAACTTAATTTTCATTTCAAAAACAGGATCATCAACTGTATGCCCTTCTTCTTCTATTGTTTTTCCTTCTAGAGAAAAACCTCCTTTTGAAGCATCAAAAGTGAAAGTTGTAGGTATAGGTCCATCTTCTGGAACTTCTTGCGCGTACAAATGCCAACCTTCTTCTATGGTTGCTGTAGATATTAATATAAATTCTGTATCAGATACTTTCTCAACGGATGTTGACCACTGTAAAGGATCTTCTATTTGAGAGAAAATTCCTAAACTAAATGTTAGAAATAAAAAAAAGAATATGTTTTTCATGTGTAAAAATCGATTATAAAAAGGACTAATTAAATAGGTATATACCTATTTTAATTTCTTTCAAGAATCAAAGATAATTAATTCAATAAGACTAAGTTTAATGAATGGGTTAATTTAACAAAAGAGTCCCTTTTTGGCTTTAAATAATTCTGTTTTGAGCTAAAAATAGATAGAACAAGAGTCTTTAATTTAAAAAAAAATGAATATTTCATTTGATAATTAATAGGTTTACAAACTAAAGAAACATGAACTTTATCTTAATACTATTAAATATAGCAACAATTGCTTAATAAATAGGCTTGTAATAGAAGGATTATATTCCTTCTATCAAAATAAAAAAAACATTAATTTTTTTATGTATTTGAGAATTTCAAAGCTCCTTCTATTTATACTTTAACTCAGTTGAAACCTGGTGTTCATTTTATCAATAATATAAGACATAATGGTACCGAAAAAATAAGCTCTAGTAGTAACACTAACTAGACTTCTTATGCGTTAAATGCTTTTCAAGATAGAAATTTAAATCATTATTTTGAATTTAATTATCAGTTTATAACCCTTACTTTTTAACAATTACATAATATTAATTAAAAAAAAAACGCAACATCTGTTTCATGGGATGCAACATTAATTATAATTTACAACTTTCTTTAATTTAATTTTAACCATATGTTACCCATACAAAGACAATACTTTTCTGTTTATTTAGTATTATTGCAAATTATTTGTTTTGTTCACTTATACATAAAAAAAACATAACAAACAATGATTTAGGGGGGAATTAGCTACAAAATGTGACCTTTAGTTTTTTTTGTGTCTAAAATAAGTAGTTGAGGCAAAACAACAATTTTTTTTTTGCAATTAAATAAATGTTTTTCATGTTAAACAAAGCACAGATTACTGAATTATTTGGGGAAATGATTCGTTACAAAAAAATTTTTCTATCAGGTATATTAATTTTAGGACTATTAAGTACCACGTCCTTTACTATTAAAGAAATAGATAGTCCCTATAACTTTGTTGCTCTAAATGATATTGACAATGATGGTATCTTAAATGATGTTGATTTAGATGATGATAATGATGGTATTTTAGATACAGATGAAAACGATTGTCCTTCAGCTGCCTATATAGATTTAGGTCAAGCTTTTACAAACACAAATACAGGTACAAATGGTGGTTCAAGTTCAGGTTCTGTGGCAAATATCTATAGTTTTGGAAGTGCAAACGCTTCTTTTTCTTACGAACTAACAAACTCTGCTGTTTGGGTATCTGGTGTAGCAAGTGCAACAACTGCTACTGTAGACGGAACTTATATTAATGTTCAACCTAAAACAACAAATTTCCCTAATGGTTCTTCTTATCCTGCCAATGCAGGTACAATTAGTGTAGCAGTTTATACATTAACATTTTCAGAACCTGTATATAATGTAGAATTTAAATGGGGTGGATTAGATTTTGATGATAGAATAGATTTCTCTGCTAGTTTAAGCGGTGCAGATGTACCACTTGAGGTAGCTAATAATAATTTACCTAGTGGACAATATACAATTAATGACCAATCTGTAGTTAGTTTATATACTACTGGAGATAATGCTCCAAATAATAGTGTTATAGTTTCTGCTAATGGACCAATAAACAAAATAACTTTTATTGCAGGTAAAGAAGATGGAGATACAGGTAATGTAACGATGCAACTATTTGAACTAAAATATTGTTTGCCAAAAGACACAGATGGAGATGGTATTCCAAATCACTTAGATTTAGATTCAGATAACGATGGTATTACAGATGTAATAGAATCTGGAGGTACAGATGCAAATAGAGATGGTAAAGCAGATGGAACTATAGGAACTGCTCCAACAACCAACGGTGTACCAAGTACAGCAAGTACAGGTACTTCTCCAACAGAAACTGCAGATGGAGACACAATTCCAGATTATTTAGATATAGATGCAGATAATGATGGAATTCCAGATAATGTAGAAGCTCAAACTACCAACGATTATACAGCTCCTTCTGGAATAGGAATTGCCATGATAGATCTAAATAAAAATGGTGTAGATGATTCTTATGAAGTTAGTGGCATTGGTTTTGTGCCAACAAATACAGATAACACAGACAATCCAGATTATATAGATACAGACACTGATAATGATGGAACTCTAGATATTGCAGAAAATGGTGATGCAACAAACAATTCACTTACAGGAATTGATACAGATGGAGATGGTTTATATGATATATTTGATGACAATAATGGTGTAAATAACGGTATCAATCCACCTAATGCAGGTAATTTAGGTGATGCAGATAGTGATTTAGCTTCGGGAGGAAATGTAGATTTTAGAGATACTCCTGGAGACTCTGATAACGATACAATTGCAGATGAAGATGATTTAGATGATGATAATGATGGTATTTTAGATATTGAAGAAGGCTGTACTGGTGATGTTGCTTTAAATGGAGATTTTGAAACTGTAATTGAAACTAATGCAGTAAATACTTATGGTACATCTCCAAATCAATCTTTTCAATTGCCTCAAGCAGATGTTGTAAATTGGTCTACAACTGCAGCAGACGGAATTATAGAAATTTGGGATACCAATCATAATGGAGGAGATCCTGCTCCTACGCCTTCATATAGTGGAGATTATCATGCAGAAATAAATGCAACAGATGAAAGCGCCTCTCTTTATCAAGATATAACAACTGTGGGTGGTCAAGTTATGACTTGGAGTATTTATCACAGAGGAAGAAGAGGTTTAGATGTTGCAAATGTAAATATAGGAAATACAACAACTCAAGCTTTTCAACAACAAATGTCTACAGACAATTCAGCTTGGGTAAAATATAGCGGAACTTATATTGTTCCTGCTGGTCAAACAACAACAAGAATATCTTTTACATCGGTATCTAGTAACAATGGTGGAGGACCTACAGCAGCTGGTAACTTTATAGATTTATTTAAAGTAAATTTATGTAACGATACAGATGGTGATGGTATTCCAAACTCATTAGATTTAGATTCAGATAACGATGGAATTACAGATGTTATAGAAGCTGGTGGTATTGATGCCAATAGAGATGGTAAAGCTGATGGTACTGTAGGAATTTCTGGTAACACTTTAGGTGTACCAAGTTCAGCAGGTATTGGTACAAATCCTACCAATTCAGATTCAGACACAATAGACGATTATTTAGATATAGATGCAGATAACGATGGGATTCCAGATAATATTGAAGCACAACCTTCTGGTACTTATATTGAGCCTAGTGATGTAGGAACTGATATGACAGATGTTAACAACAATGGTCTAGATGATGTGTATGAAGTTGGTGGTATTGGTTTTGTTCCAGAAAATACAGATGGTACTGATACTGCAGATTATTTAGACCTTGATTCAGATAATGATGGGATTCCAGATATTACTGAAAACGGAGATACAGATAACGTAGCTTTAGGTACAGATGCAGATAATGATGGTTTAGATGATGCTTTCGATGATAATGATGATTCTGGTATCTCTGGAGCAACTGTAAATGATGGTTTAGGTGTAGGAAATAAAGTAACAGATTCGGCTACTTTAGAAACAGCTTATGGTGATGAAGATAGTGACTTTAACCCAGGAACTGGCGATGTAGATTATAGAGATTCTCCAGATGCAGACAATGATGGGATTCCTGATAACATAGATTTAGATGATGACAATGATGGTATACCTGATACAGCTGAAAGTGGTGTCTATTTACATGATGCTGATGAAGATGGTGATGGAATTCCTAATTACAAAGATACTACCGATAATACAGGTGGTGATGGTAATACAGGAACTGACTATACAGACTTAAACGGTGATGGTATTCCTGATGTTTATGACAATGATGGAGATGGGATTCCTAATCACTTAGACTTAGATTCAGACAATGATGGTATTCCAGATATTGTTGAAGCTGGTGGTGAAGATACTGATGGAAATGGACTTATTGATGATATCAATACTGATGGTACATTAGTAAATGATACAGATAATGATGGTTTAGATGATCGTTACGATTCAAATAATGGAGGAAGCGATATTGCAAACCCTGATACTGATGGTGATGGTATTCCTAATACACAAGACTTAGATGCTGACAACGATGGTATTCCAGATGTTGTAGAAGCTGGTGGTACTGATGCTAATGGTGATGGTAGAGCAGATAACTTTATTGATACAGACAATGATGGGTTTAACGATGTTGTTGACGGAGACGTTGGTCAAGATGGTATTTCAGAAAACACAGCAGATGTATTAATTGTTACTGGTGATGATGCAAATGATGATGGTAAACCTGATTCGTATCCTAATGGTGATACTGATAGTGATGGGATTCCTAGTTATTTAGATTTAGATGCAGACAACGATGGTATTCCAGATGTTGTAGAAGCTGGTGGTACAGATGCAAATGGTGATGGTAAAGCAGACAACTTTGTTGATGCAGATAACGATGGTTTTAACGATGTTGTTGATGGAGATCCTACAAATGCTTTAACTACAGGTACAGATACTGCAGGTGCTAATACTAGCGATGCTTTAATCCTTACTGGCCCTGATGCAGGTGGTGATGGTAAACCAGATTCATATCCTAATGGAGATACTGATGGTGATGGTATATTAGACAATCTAGACTTAGATGCTGACAACGATGGTATTCCGGATGTTGTGGAAGCTGGTGGTACTGATATAAACGGTGATGGTATCGCTGATGACTTTATTGATGCGGACAATGACGGTTTTAACGATGTTGTTGATGCAGATCCTACAAATGCTTTAGCAAATGGAACTGATACTGCAGGTGCTAATACTAGCAATGCTTTAATTCTTACTGGTCCTGATGCAAGTGGTGATGGTAACCCAGATTCATATCCTAATGGAGATACTGATAATGATGGTATATTAGACAATTTAGACTTAGATGCTGACAACGATGGAATTCCGGATGTGGTAGAAGCTGGTGGTACTGATATAAACGGTGATGGTATCGCTGATGACTTTATTGATGCGGACAATGACGGTTTTAACGATGTTGTTGATGCAGATCCTACAAATGCTTTAGCAAATGGAACTGATACTGCAGGTGCTAATACTAGCAATGCTTTAATTCTTACTGGTACCGATGATGATAATAATGGTACTCCTAACACTTATCCAAATGGAGATACTGATGGTGATGGTATATTAGACAATTTAGACTTAGATGCCGACAATGATGGAATTCCGGATGTGGTAGAAGCTGGTGGAACAGATACAAATGGTGATGGTAAAGCAGATAACTTTGTTGATGCGGATAATGATGGTTTCAATGATGTTGTTGATGGGGATCCTACAAATGCTTTAGCTAACGGTATAGATACTGCAGGTGCTAATACTAGCAATGCTTTAATTCTTACTGGTCCCGACGCAGGTGGTGATGGTAACCCAGATTCATATCCTAATGGGGATACTGATGGTGATGGTATATTAGACAATTTAGACTTAGATGCTGACAACGATGGGATTCCGGATGTTGTGGAAGCTGGTGGTACTGATGTAAACGGTGATGGTATCGCTGATGACTTTATTGATGCGGACAATGACGGTTTTAACGATGTTGTTGATGCAGATCCTACAAATGCTTTAACTGTTGGTACAGATACTGCAGGTGCTAATACTAGCAATGCTTTAATCATTACTGGCCCTGATGCTGGTGGTGATGGTGAACCAGATTCATATCCTAATGGAGATACTGATGGTGATGGCATATTAGATCTTTTAGACTTAGATTCAGATAACGATGGAATAACTGATGTTATTGAAGCTGGTGGTATAGATGCAGATCGAGATGGTAAAGCTGATGGTTTTGTAGATGCAGATACTGATGGTTTCAATGATCTTGTTGATGGTGATCCTACAAATGTTTTAACTACAGGTACAGATACAGCAGGTGCAAATACTAGTAATGCTTTAATAGTTACAGGACCTGATGCTGGTGGAGATGGTAAACCAGACTCTTACCCTAATGGAGATTTAGATAACGACGGAAAGTTAAACCATTTAGATATTGACACAGATAACGATGGGATTCCAGATAATATTGAAGCACAACCTTCTGGTACTTATATTGAGCCTAGTGATGTAGGAACTGATATGACAGATGTTAACAACAATGGTGTAGATGATGTGTATGAAGTTGGTGGTATTGGTTTTGTTCCAGAAAACACAGATGGTACTGATACTGCAGATTATTTAGACCTTGATTCAGATAATGATGGGATTCCTGATATTACTGAAAACGGAGATACAGATAATGTAGCTTTAGGTACAGATGCGGATAATGATGGTTTAGATGATGCTTTCGATGATAATGATGATTCTGGTATCTCTGGCGCAACTGTAAATGATGGTTTAGGTGTAGGAAATAAAGTAACAGATTCGGCTACTTTAGAAGCAGCTTATGGTGATGAAGATAGTGACTTTAACTTTGGAACTGGTGATGTAGATTATAGAGATTCTCCAGATGCAGACAATGATGGTATTCCAGATAACATAGATTTAGATGATGACAATGATGGTATACCTGATACTGATGAAAGTGGTGTCTATTTACATGATGCTGATGAAGATGGTGATGGGATACCTAATTACAAAGATACTACCGATAATACAAGTGGTGATGGTAATACAGGAACTGACTATACAGACTTAAACGGTGATGGTATTCCTGATGTTTATGACAATGATGGAGATGGGATTCCTAATCACTTAGACTTAGATTCAGACAATGATGGGATTCCAGATATTGTAGAAGCTGGTGGTGAAGATACTGATGGAAATGGACTTATTGATGATATCAATACTGATGGTACATTAGTAAATGATACAGATAATGATGGTTTAGATGATCGTTACGATTCAAATAATGGAGGAAGCGATATTGCAAACCCTGATACTGATGGTGATGGTATTCCTAATACACAAGACTTAGATGCTGACAACGATGGTATTCCAGATGTTGTAGAAGCTGGTGGTACTGATGCTAATGGTGATGGTAGAGCAGATAACTTTATTGATACAGACAATGATGGGTTTAACGATGTTGTTGACGGAGACGTTGGTCAAGATGGTATTTCAGAAAACACAGCAGATGTATTAATTGTTACTGGTGATGATGCAAATGATGATGGTAAACCTGATTCGTATCCTAATGGTGATACTGATAGTGATGGGATTCCTAGTTATTTAGATTTAGATGCAGACAACGATGGTATTCCAGATGTTGTAGAAGCTGGTGGTACAGATGCAAATGGTGATGGTAAAACAGACAACTTTGTTGATGCAGATAACGATGGTTTTAACGATGTTGTTGATGGAGACCCTACAAATGCTTTAACTACTGGTACAGATACTGCTGGGGCTAATACTAGTGATGCATTAATTCTTACTGGTCCCGACGCAGGTGGTGATGGTAAACCAGATTCGTATCCTAATGGTGATACTGATGGGGATGGTATATTAGACAATCTAGACTTAGATGCTGACAACGATGGAATTCCAGATGTTGTAGAAGCTGGTGGTACAGATGCAAATGGTGATGGTAGAGCTGATAACTTTGCTGGAAATGATGCAGATAATGATGGGTTTAATGATGATGTAGATGGAGATCCTACAAATGCTTTAACTGTTGGTACAGATACTGCAGGTGCTAATACTAGCAATGCTTTAATCCTTACTGGCCCTGATGCAGGTGGTGATGGTAACCCAGATTCATATCCTAATGGAGATAATGATAATGATGGAATCTTAGATCATTTAGACTTAGATGCCGACAATGATGGAATTCCGGATGTGGTAGAAGCTGGTGGTACAGATGCTAATGGTGATGGTAGAGCTGATAACTTTGCTGGAAATGATGTAGATAATGATGGGTTTAATGATGATGTAGATGGTGATCCTACAAATGCTTTAATTGTTGGTACAGATACTGCAGGCGCTAATACTAGCAATGCTTTAATTATTACGGGTACCGATGATGATAATAATGGTACTCCTAACACTTATCCAAATGGAGATACTGATGGTGATGGTATATTAGACAATTTAGACTTAGATGCCGACAATGATGGAATTCCGGATGTGGTAGAAGCTGGTGGAACAGACGCTAATGGTGATGGTATCGCTGATGACTTTATTGATGCGGATACTGATGGTTTTAACGATGTTGTTGATGGTGATCCTACAAATGTATTAACAAGCGGTACTGATACTGCAGGTGATAATACTAGTGATGCTTTAATTGTTACAGGTACTGATACTGATAATGATGGACAACCAAACTCATACCCTAATGGAGATACTGATGGTGATGGAATTCTTAATTATTTAGATTTAGATTCTGATAATGATGGAATCACTGATGTTGTAGAAGCTGGTGGTACTGATGCTGATAGAGATGGTAAAGCGGATGGTTTTCTAGATGCGGATACTGATGGTTTTAATGATCTTGTTGATGGAGATCCTACAAATGCATTAGCTACAGGTACAGATACTGTTGGTGCTAATACAGCTAACGCTTTAATCCTTACGGGTGCTGATACTAGTGGTGATGGAAATCCAGACACCTACCCTAATGGAGATTCTGACACTGATGGAAAATTAGACTTCCTTGATATTGATGCAGATAATGATGGAATTCCTGATAATATTGAAGGACAACCTACTAGAGGATATATTGCTCCTAGTGATGTGGGTGCTAATATGACAGATGTTAATAATAATGGATTAGATGATAACTATGAAAATGGGGCTCTTTTTGGTATCGTTCCAGAAAATACAGACGGTGTTGACAATGTTGATTATTTAGATGCTGATTCTGACAATGATGGAATTGATGACATTTTAGAAAACGGAAACCTAAATGCACTCTCAGGAGTTGACACTGATGGTGATGGTTTAGATGATAATTTTGAACACGGAACTAACAATGATGCTTTTAATGTAAATGATGGTATCAATATTCCTAATAAAGCTAGTCTTGGTGATGTTGATGATGATGCAACTTCAATTGGTGATTTAGATTATAGAGATACTACTATTAATGGGATACCAATGATTACGCAAGTGTATCACTTTGGTTCTGAAAAATGGATTGAGATAACCAACATAGGCGTTAATAGTATTGCCGCTAATATTATCAAAATACAATTGTATAAAGATAGAACAGGTGATCAAACAGGTATACCTCCAAATGTTACTTACACTGTAACAACTCCTTTAAACCCAGGAGAGTCTGTCTTGTTTAAGAATACTGCAAATGCAATTACTAATATAAGCGGTACTGCAACTGTTATCGATAATGCAACCTTTGTAAATGTTAATATGCTTACAGATATTGGTGGTGCTAATGATATAATCACATTATCTACACTAAACGATGCAACGTCTTGGACAAAAAGATATGATGTGATTTCAGGTTTTGTTGATAAAACATCTTATGTTAGAATAGATGAAACATTAGTTCCTAATAATACATACACAGCAAGTGAATGGGTGCTATTTATTGATGATGCATTAGATCCTTATAGATTATTAAGTGCTGGCGGTGCACAAAGACATCCTCATGATCCTCTTATTTCTGAAATAACAAGTTCTAATACAGATGCTAACACTTTATTAGGTTTACACAGAATAAACATTACAACAAACTCTGGAACCACTTGGAATAATGGTTACCCAGATAGATCTAGACATGTAGTTGTTAATGGAGATTACAATCATTCTACAGCAAGATTAAGTGCCAGAAAACTAGAAATAGACAACAATAGTAAATTAGTTGTTACTAATAATCTATTGGTTGTTACTAATGATGTAAACTTAACCAATGCTAATGATGAAATTCGTTTGGTAGGTACCTCACAATTAGTACAAACTCATACAGATGCTACGAAGGTATCTGGACTTGGAAAACTTTTAGTAGATCAAAACTCTACAGTACCAAGTTTTTATAGATATAATTACATGAGTTCGCCTGTTACTTCTAACGGTACAACATATAGCTTAGAAACTGTTTTTAAAGATGGTACAACCCCTTTAGCTGCTTCAAATACTATTCAAGACATTACTTTTGTAGGTGGTTATGATGGTAATCATAATACAAATCCTATTTCTTTAGCTAGCTATTGGATTTATACCTATTCACCTTCTACTGATGGTCGTTCTAATTGGGCACAAAGGTATGAAACAGGAACTATTGCTGCAGGAGATGGATTTATATTTAAAGGCCCGGGTGTTGCACAAAATTATACATTTACTGGAATCCCTAATGATGGTAATCTTGATGCTTCTAACATTGGTGCAGGACAATCTTATTTAGTAGGAAATCCTTTTTCTTCTGCTATAAATGTTAAAAAATTTATAGAAGATAATGAAAGCTCATTAACAGGAACACTTTATTTTTGGCAACATGCTTCTGAAGTAAATTCTCAAGTAGGTACTTCTACAGGACATAATTTTGCAGGATATATTGGTGGGTATGCTACTAGAACTATTGATTTAGGTGTTGCGGCAAATGCTTATACTGTAAATCAAAGTAACGGAACTAGTGGTACAGGAACAGGTCATACGTATGATGCTCCAGGGCTCTATATTCCTATCGGTCAAGGTTTCTTTATAGAAGGTGATGCAACCGGAGGTGCTGTTGTATTTAACAATAGTCAAAGAGAATTTATTGATGAAGCGGCAGGCGTTTCTGTATTCTTTAAAGGAGAAGAAACTGCTTCTAAAAATACCGGAAATCACGAAAACACTGTACCAATCATTAAATTAGGTATGGATTACTTAAACGAGCAAGCAATAAGTATTCACCGTCAAATCGGAATCTCGTTTAATCCTAACAATACTTTTGAGTATGAAAAAGGATATGATGCAGGTATCTATGACATAAGTACCACTGACTTTTATTGGAAATTTCCAACTGATGACACTAAATATGTAATCTCTGGTATACAAGATATAACTAGTGATTTAGAAGTACCGTTAGAAATAACAATGGGATATTCTGGTGAGGTTTCAATTACTGTAGATGAAATAAAAAATGTAAGTGAAAACGTATATATTATAGATAAAACAACTGGTATCTTTTATGAGATTATAAATACTAAAGCTGTATTAAATCTAAATGAAGGTGTATACACAGATAGATTTGTTTTAGCGTTTAAACCCAACACCACTTTATCTACAGATGATATTATTGATAATGCATACACAAACGTTTATGCAGATAATAAAAATCATACGTTAGTGATCTCTAAAAATTTAGAAGTTGATATTACAAATGTTGAACTCTACAATATATTAGGTGAAAAAGTGAGTCTTTGGAAAATTAAAAAACAAAATAATTCTTACAAATTAGACATTAAAAAACAAATACCAACAGGTGTTTATATCGTTAGACTAAACACTAGTAAAGGTGAAATTAATAAGAAAATCGTGATTGAATAATCAATATTTAATTTAAAGACTTAATATAAAAAGGTTCGTAAGAATTTTCTTTTTGAAAAACGATTGAATAAACGACGTAATCATTTTAAATACTAAAACTCACACTATCAATACATTATAACTTATCTAATCTTTTTTTCTCTTAATTACGGTTTCCCGTAAAATACTTTCACATAAGCAAATTACCTTTGAGTAATAATTTCTTTTTAAAAAGTTTTGGAGGAAACATATCATAAAAGGGAGAATTGCTATGAAAAGTAAAACCTTACGGTAACCCGTAAGGTTTTTTTCTTTGTTGGAAGTAAATTTGAACTAACAAACTTAAAATGATAAAGGATGAACAAACATGTATTACAATCTCAAATTAAATCAGTGGGAACGGCCTATCTATTCTTCTTTTTTCTAGGGGCTCAATATGCTTACCTTGGAAAGTGGGGAATTCAATTTTTATTCTGGTTTACTCTTGGTGGTCTCGGAATTTGGACAATAATTGATCTATTTACAATTTCTGGTAAAGTAGAATCTCATAATGCTACTATATTTCAACAAATTGAACAAATTGAAAAGAGAGAAAGAGAAGATGATCAAGCAAGACAATTAGCTATGATTTCTGCAATAAAAGTAAACTAGAATTATTAATTGAAACACTCGTTTAATTGTTTTAAAGAAATAAAAAAAGAATATTCTTACTCGTTCTAATATTGGTCGCATTAAATATAAAATACGGCTATTGACATGACCAATCTTATGAATAGTATAAATGGGTCAAGAGATTTATATAAGTTTTTAAGTAAAAAAAGCAGAAGACGAATTAAACTTAACATTTAAATAAAAATATGGAATCAATATTACCAATATTAATCATAGCGTTTAAAATCATAGGAGTAATCGTCTGTAGAAGTAAGGCAGAAGAATTGAATCGAAGTAAAGGAGGTTGGGGTTTCTTTGGTTTTATGTCACCCATTCTTGCAATGATTTGGATTCAATTTATGAAACCTGTTACTAATTAGAGTAATAATAAATTTAACTCCAACAATGAACTTAGATAAGACGAACTTCTTTCTTAAACCATCTAAAAAATAATAGCTAAAATAAAAAAAGAATATTCTTACTCGTTCTAATATTGGTTGCATTAAATATAAAATACGGGTATTGTTCAGTAAACATTTAAAAGTCAAATTTTTAAATCACTTATAAATAGGTTTAGTTATCTTTGAAACTGAAAGAAATTGAAAATTAAAAAATTACATCCTTTTTTTAAAAATTTGATATTATTACATATCATCTTTTACCTCTAAGTGGTGTTCATATATAAATATGAAGCTGAAAAATATTTTACCCCCAAAAATTAAAAATAGCATTGTACTTACAACTATTGTACTTATAAGTAGTTTGCTTTTTAGTTCACAGAGCAATATAAATAATTATATAAAAAATACCTTTTTTGAAAGCATTACTGCAACTATTACCGCTAGTAATTCAGAAGTCTGTAAAGGTGAGTCTACAAGTATTACTTTTGAAGCAGAAAAAGGTACTTCACCTTACACTTTTACTTATGAATTAAATAATAATCTGCAACCAGAAATCACAACCACATCTGGTAACGCTATAACAATTACTTTAGACGGAACCACTGTTGGTAATTTTACATATAAATTAATAAATATAAAAGATAGTAGTAACCCTGTTCAAAATATAGATATTAATGACCAAGAAGAAACAATAAAAGTAAATGCGCTACCAATAGTTGATTTTACTTTTAATAATGATGAAGCCTGTTCTGGTGAATCTGTAACTTTTACAAGTAACGTTTCAGGAGTTGGAGCGTTAACTTACAAATGGGATTTTGGAAACGGAAAAGCCTCTACAAGTACAAACCCAACACATACTTTTGAAGCTTTAGGGTGTAATACAAAACCTTTTTCAGTAAAACTAACTGTTACAGATGTAAATGGTTGTTCTTCATTTAAAACAAAAACAATTCAGGTTAAAGAGAAGCCAGATATTGCATTTAGAGATGAAAAAACAAGAAGTAACATATTTAGCAATTGTGATAATGCTTCAGCTTCTAGCTCAAATTATGAAGTATCCGTTGAAAATATTTCAAACAACAGTTGTGTAGGTTCATTTTTTATAAATTGGGGAGATGGAAACACCTCCTCATCAGCTACTTTTCCTGCCAAACACACCTACATAAATATTGGTATTTATAGTATCAAAATTAAAGCTACAGGTTCTAATGGATGTGTTAATGAAGTATCTTACGAAGTAAAAAATGTTAGTAATCCTGCAGGTGGTTTAGCCAGTCCTGGAAATACAAGTAATTTATGCTTAGGAAATTCAGAATTAATTTTCCCTATAACCAACTATGAACAAAATTCTTCTGACACAACTTATACTATTGATTTTGGTGATAACACTCCAAACAAAACTTACACTCAAGCTGAAGTACAAGCTGAAAATAACATTAGCCATAATTATGAAAGAGGGAGCTGTTCTGAATTGAATGGCGAATTTATTGCCACTTTATCTGTTCAAAATGCCTGTGCTACTACTACATTTACAGTTGATAATATTGTGATTTTAGAGTCTTCAAAAGCAGAGTTCGAAACAATTGATAAATCTTGTGTAAATACAAGTATTTCTTTTCGAAATAAATCTACACTTGGTGATGAATCTGGATGTTCTAAAAATGCAGATGTTATTTGGGATTTTGGTGATGGAACAATTAGAAAATTTTTCTCTGTAAATAATTTAAATGATATACAACACACTTATATTACAGCAGGAACTTATGAAGTATCTTTATCAATTGAAAGTAAATGTGGCCCCAAAGTATCCACAAAAACAATCTGTATAGAGCCAGAAATAATACCAATTTTTTCTGTTGATAATGATGAAGGTTGTATTCCTTTTGCTGTTGCAGCAACAAATACTACAGACAAAACTGATTTATGTAGCGAACCAACCTATAAATGGTCGGTTTCTTATGCTTCTTTAAATTGCGGAACCTCTTCTGATTGGGATTTCACAAACGGCACAACTGAAACTTCAGAAAACCCTCAATTTTTATTCAAAAATTCTGGAAAATATACAATAATTCAAAGAGTAACAACTGGTTGTGGCACTGAAACAACTACAAAAACAATTGATGTAAAAAAACCACCAACTGTTAGTGTTAATAATATTGATGATGCTTGTGGAAGCACAACAATTAATCCTACAGCAACCATAGAAAATTGTACTACAAACACAAGTGCACTAACTTATAATTGGACTTTTACCGGAGGTACACCAGCAAGTGCAACTACATTAAACCCTGGTAATATTGAATACACAACTGCAGGAATTCATACAATAACATTAGAAGTTACAAATGATTGTGGTATTTCTAATACTGCTACTGAAGAATTTGAAATATTTGAAACACCAACAATTACAAACTCAGATTTTAATCAAAATATTTGTTCTGGTCAAAATACAACTGAAATTATATTAACATCAAACAACCCAAGTACTAATTATTCTTGGTCAGCAACTGCAAGTGCAAATATTACAGGTTTTACATCAAATGGAGCAGCGAATACAATTCCTGTTCAAACCATAATAAATAATGGTAATACTGCTGGCACAATTAAATACATTGCTGTTCCAAAACTAGGAATTTGTGAAGGAAATCCGGTAGAATTTACAATAACTATAAACCCTTCCCCAGAAGTAACAACCCAACCTAATTCATCTGTAGTCTGTTTAAATGGAACGGCAACACTTTTAGAAGTCGATTATAAAAACGGAGTAGGAAGTGCTACATATCAATGGTTTAAAAACACTATTGATAATAGTACAAACGGAACTGAAATTACTGGAGCCACAAATAAAACGTATCAACCAACAACAAATATAGAAGGGATTATTTACTATTATGTAAAAATTTCTTTTAGCTCTGGTGGATGTTCAGAAATTTTTTCTGAAACAGCGAGTGTTATTGTAAATAAGCAATTAATAATTAATTCTACTGCTCTAAATCAAGTATTTTGTGTTGGTGGTTCTGCTGATGAAATGGAGGTTTCTTATATTAATGGAACAGGAAGCCCTTCTTATCAATGGTATAAAAATAACTCAAATACAAATACTGGAGGAAATTTAGTAGACGGAGCAACAAATTCAACTTACACTCCAATAGGATTATCATCTGCAGGAACTTTTTACTATTATGTAGAAGTTTCTTTAGATGGTATTGGATGTAATTCTGCAAATAGTGAAGTTTTTCAAATTGATATTCTTCTAGACCCTGTTATTGATGCACAAGCAATTACAACTCAAGAATTATGTCAAAATGCAACTCCTAAAGATTTAACAGTTACGGTTTCTGGAGGATCTACAACTGATAAAACATATCAATGGTATGTAAATACAGATAGCGCTACTGATGGTAGTTCTGCAATTTTAAACGCCACTTCAGCCACATATACACCATCAACAACTGCTATTGGTTCTTTGTATTATTATGTTGTAGTTTCTCAAGCCGAATCTGGATGTAGTGTAGAAAGTGAAGTTTCAGTTGTAAAAGTGAATGAAGCTCCGGTATTTACAAAACAACCTATTTCTTCTGAGATTTGTTTAGACGGAACAGCAACACTTTTAGAAGTTGCTTATCAAAATGGAACAGGAACCGCAGCATATCAATGGTTTTCTAATACAACAAACTCTAATTCTGGTGGAACTGCAATTACAGGTGCTCAAACAGATTCTTACAATCCACCAACAAATAATATTGGAACTACATTTTATTATGTAGAAATCTCATTTTCTACTGGTGGATGTTCGCAAATTTTTTCAAATACGGCTAAAGTTGAAATTTCACCACAATTAACTGTAAATCCTGTTGCTGATGCTCAAATTGTATGTATTGGTGGAACCGCAAATGAACTCGAAGTTAGTTTTTCTGGTGGAACAGGAAATGCAACATATCAATGGTTTTTAAATACAACAAATTCTAACTCTGGCGGAACGATTATTACTGGTGAAACAAAATCAAAATATACAACTTCTTCTTTTTCAGCTACTGGTAATTTTTATTTTTATGCTAAAATTTCTTTAGAAGGAAATGGTTGTTCTTCTGCAAATAGTAATGTTTTTCAAATTGAAGTTGTTCCAGATGCTATTATTGATACACAACCAATTGGAGTTCAAGAACTATGTCAAGGTACAACTCCAATAGATTTAATGGTGACAGTCTCTGGCGGAACAACTTCTTTAAAAGACTATCAATGGTATAAAAACTCAGCAACTGGAACAGTAGAAGTTGGTGCAAATTCTAATATGTACACACCTGATACTAATGATGTTGGTATATTTAATTATTATGTAATAATTACTCAATCGGAATCTGGTTGTTCAGTTACAAGTGAAGTTTCAAAATTAATAGTAAATGAAGCTCCAATAATTACTACACAACCAATTGCTTCAGAAGTTTGTTTAGACGGTGTAGCAGTTCTATTAGAAGTGGCTTACAAAAACGGAGTTGGAGCACCTGCATATCAATGGTTTTCAAATACAACTGATACTAATTCTGGAGGAATTAAAATTACAGGTGCCATAAATGCAAATTATAATCCACCAACTTCTGTTATCGGAATTACTTACTATTATTTAGAAATCTCTTTTTCTTCTGGTGGATGTTCTCAAATTTTATCAAATACGGCTAAGGTTGAAATTTCACCACAATTAACGGTAAATCCTGTTGCTGTTGCACAAATTGTATGTATTGGTGGAATCGCAAATGAACTCGAAGTTAGTTTTTCTGGTGGAACAGGAAATGCAACATATCAATGGTTTTCAAATACTACAAATTCTAATTCTGGAGGAACAATTATTAGTGGAGCAACAAACTCAAAATATACACCATCTTCATTTTCAACTGCTGGTAATTTTTATTTTTATGCTGAAATCTCTTTAGACGGAAACGGTTGTTCTTCCGCCAATAGTGCTATTTTTCAAATTGAAGTTATTTTAGATCCTGTTATTGATACGCAGCCAATTGTTAATCAAGAATTATGTCAGAGTTCAATTCCTGAAAATTTAACTATAACTGTTTCTGGTGGAACAACCTCAGCGAAAACATATCAGTGGTATCAAAACAACACGAATAGCAATTCTGGTGGAACTCTAATTGTTGGTGAAGTTTCAATAAAATTAACTCCAAACACAGCTAATGTTGGTACGTTTTATTATTATGTAATGGTATCGCAACCAGAAGCAGATTGTTCTATAACAAGTGATGTTTCTAAATTAATTGTAAACACTGCTCCTACTTTTTTAAAACAACCCATTTCTTCAGAAATTTGTTTAGATGAAACTGCTACTGAACTGGAAGTTGCATACAAAAACGGAACAGGAACTGCAACGTATCAATGGTTTTCGAATACTGTTGATGACGTTTCAACTGGAACTGCTATTTCTGGTGAAACAAATACGACATACAACCCTCCAACAAACACTGTTGGAACAACTTATTATTATGCTATTATTTCTTTCACCTCTGGTGGATGTTCAGAAATTATTTCTGATGCTGCTAGTGTAATTGTCAATGAAATTCCTGTAATTAACTCCGCAGAAATCACAATTTATAGTGAAGCAACTTTTAATTTCGATCCAAATTCAATTGCTGGAAACGTAGTGCCAAATGGAACAAAATATACTTGGTCTGCTCCTAATTTTAATCCTACTGGTTCAATTTTAGGAACTTCTGCGGAAACAACACCACAAGACCAAATAAGTCAAACTTTAGAAAACACAGGAACTTTACCTATAATAGTTACCTATATAATTACTCCTGCAACTACAAAATGTGATGGAAGCTCTTTTGCTTTAGAAGTTACCGTAAACCCAAGTATAAATTCGAATGCAATAGTTGTTAATAATAGTTGTTTTGAATCTAATGATGGTTCAGTTTCAACAAATATTGATGGAGGAATTCCTTTTGAAACAGGGAGTCCTTACTTAATTTCTTGGATTGGTCCTAACGGATTTACATCAACCAATGCAACTATTACAAATTTAGAAATCGGTCTTTATACAATAACAATAGAAGACAAAAGTGGTTTTACTTTTACTGAAGAATTCAATATAACACAACCTACAGTTTTAGCAATCGCTAAAGATTTAGAAAAAAACATTTCTTGTTTCAACGGAAATGATGGAGAAATAGAAGTTACTATTTCTGGTGGAACTTTGCCATACACTTATAATTGGACAACTACTAATGGTAGTGGAATTGTACAAAATGCAGAAAATCAAAATGTATTAACTGCTGGAAATTATACGTTAGAAATTACCGATAAAAATAACTGTACAACTTCAACAAATATTGTACTTACAGAACCAGAAGGATTAAAAATAGCAACAGTTTTTAAACAAGATATTTTATGTTTTGGTGATGCAACTGGTGCTGTAGAAATGAATGTTTCTGGAGGTACAAAGATTGAAATATCACCAGGTGTTTTCGATTATTTATATAGTTGGTCTGGTCCAAAAGGATTTACAAGTTCATCAAAAAACATCAGCAATTTAAGTGCAGGTACTTATACATTAGCCGTTACAGATAGTTTGGGTTGTACTACAAATGCTACATTTATCATAAATCAATCCGCAGAAATTAAAATAAACTACACAAAAACGGATGTAACTTGTTATGGAGAAACAGATGGAGCAATTACTGTAACTGTAACTGGAGGAGTTGCCCCATATAAAATATCTTGGAGCAATTTAGCAAACGGATTTTCGCAATCTAACTTATCCGCAGATACATACATTGCTACTATTATAGATAAAAATAATTGTATTGAACAAGTATCTATAATTATTGAGCAACCTATATTTTTTATTGACCCTGTTGTTTCTCCTATCTCTTGTAATGGCGCAAATGATGGTTCTATAGACCTTAATTTAACAGGTGGAATTTCTCCTACTTCTATCACTTGGAGCGATGATGCCAGTGCAGGAGTTCAAAGAAATAATCTTTCAGCTGGCACTTATACTGTTGTTATTTTAGATAGCGATGTAAATCAATGTCCAATAGAAGAAACTTTTATATTTACAAACCCGCCAGCAATTGGTATTTCTAGTACAGTTATAGACGCCATAGATTGTAGCATAGTTAATAGTGGTAGTATCGATTTAGAAATTTCTGGAGGCTCTAAACCCTATTCCTTTTTATGGAGCACAAATGAAACTACTGAGGATTTAGAAAATATTCCTCCTGGAGATTATTCTGTAGAAATTACGGATGCAAATGGATGTAATGTAAACAGACAATTTAATATTTTTAGACAGGATCCTATAAATATTTCTTTTCTAGAAACCACCATAACAGATTGCGTTGTAAAATACGTAAGCAAACAAATTGAAGCAAATGTAACTGGTGGATATTTACCATACACGTACACTTGGTCTGCTGGCACAACTTCTGGACTTGATAATTCTATTATGACTACCTCACAAAATGGCTCTTACACATTAATAATTACTGATAACAAAGGTTGTATAGCTACAAAATCTATTATCATAAATGTACCAACAATTGGAATACCAGAGTTTAGATATCATGCTTTTGCAATAGATAAGTACGATTTATTATCAATAGAAGACCCAATTCAATTTACTAATTTATCTATAGGAGAATACTCGAAAGTTACTTGGAATTTTGGTGATGGAAGTCCGATTGTAAAAGAAGAAAAACCAATACATACGTATGATAAAGTTGGTGAATTTAAAGTAATCTTAACTATAGAATATGATGCTGGGTGTATAGAAACTGTAGAGCGAACCGTAATTATTACAAAAGGTTATCTATTAGTAAACCCAAATGCATTTACACCAAATGGTGATGGTTATAATGAAACAATTAGGCCTTCTCACAGAGGTTTTATAGAATTAGAAATGACAATTTACGATACTTGGGGAACAAGTGTTTATTATGAAAAAGGCATCAATTTAAATGGTTGGAATGGTGTTATAAAAGGATTACCAGCAGAAAACGGAAACTATATTATGGTTGTTAAAGGTCTTACTTTTTACAAAAAGGAAATTATAAAAACTTCACCTATAACACTACTAAAATAAGATGAAGAAAATTATACTCCTCTTTTTTGTTTTTACAAGTTTAGCTAGTTATTCACAAGATGTAATTTTTTCGCAAGCTTTTTTAGTTCCAGAAACATTAAGCTCTTCATTTACTGGCGCAATTAGAAGTACAAAAGTTGGTTCTGTGTTTAGATCTCAATGGAGAAATAGTGCTTTTAAAACAACTTCTAATTATGCTTTTTTTGATACTTGGTTTGAAGGTTATAAAACAGGTCTTGGCGTTAGTTTCTTAAACCAAACTGAAACCCCTACATCTTATACTTTTAATCAAGTTAACTTAAATTTTGCCATGGCATTTCAAATAAGTGATACTTGGTTTTTTAGACCTAGTATTTCTGCAGGTTTTGGAATGAAGAATTACGGATTTCAAAACATTCTTTTAGAAGATCAAATTAATTTAAATAATAATTCTATAAACACCTCTACTTTAGATCCACTTTTATTAAAATCACAAAGAAATTTTTTCGACTTTAATTCTTCTATTTTATTTAATAATGAAGATACTTGGATTGGTTTAACAGTAAAACATTTGAATAAACCCAATATTTCTTTAACAGAAAACGGCAATGTACCCTTAGAGGTCTTTTGGTCTGTACATGCAAAATATTATTTGCCTTTTTTAGAAAACAACAGAACTTGGTTCGCAAGTAAAAGTAAAGTATATATACTTTCTAATTTTATGAAACAAGGGAGCTTTAACCGGTTAGATATTGGTGCGCAATATGTTTTTGAGGATCAGTTTTCTTTTGGATTGACTGCTGCTACATCACCAATAAAAAATAATGAAAATAATTCTTTAATAAGTTCTATAAGTACTTTTGCAGGTTTTAGATGGCAAGGGTTTAGGTTTGGTTATTCTTATGATTTTAGCACAACAAAACTCTTAAACACTGGTGGTATTCACGAGTTTTCTGTCTCTTATGATTTTGACATAAATATAAGAAAATTAGACAGGTATAAATGTGTTCCTTTCTTTTAATATTTATATAAACTCATACATTGAAATTCACTTCAAAAAAAACAGCATTCAAACAGATTCATCAGAAGATAGTTTTAATTGGTCTTTTCTTAATTTGTATTTCGATAAATTATAATGCATCTAGTATTCACAATAATAAAATAACTCTCTTTAATAACTTAAATTTAGTTTCTAAGACCTCCAACTTAAAAATATTAACTTGGAATATTCAAGATTTAGGACGCACTAAAAACAATGAAGAAATACGTTTTATTGCAAAGATTATAAACAATTTTGATGTTATTGCCATACAAGAAGTAGTTGCCAAAGATCCTAAAGGTGCTCAGGCAATCGCAAAAATTGTAAGTGAATTAAATAGACTTGGTAGTAAATGGGATTACAGTATAAGTAACCCTACCAAAAGCTCTTCTAGTTATAGTAGTGAACGATATGCATACATTTGGAAAACTTCTAAACTAAGCCTAAAAAACAAGCCTTTTTTAGACGCATCATTAGAAAAAGTAATTGAAAGAGAGCCTTATATTGCCAAATTTGAAATTAAAAAAACTAAAACTTCCTTTTATTTTATCAATATTCATGCACGTGTATATAATAGAAACCCTGAAATGGAGATTGTACATTTTAAAAAATATCCTAAAAAATTAAAAACAGAAAATATTTTTATTTTAGGTGATTTTAACTTGAATGAAAAACATAATGTATGGAATCCTTTATACAAAAAGGGATTTAAACCTGCCATTAAAAATACAGCAACAACTTTAAAACGAACATGTAAAAATGGGACTTACACGAATTACGCAATTGATAATATTTACTATAATTCTAATATTATTAAAAAAGAAAATTCTGGTATTGTAGATTTTATTGAAGAATGTAAGAACTTAACCAATGCTAGAATGATTTCTGACCATTTGCCAGTTTATTTAGAAATATCTTTGGTTGATTAAGTTAAAATATAAATTTTTGGGGTTAATTGCATAAAAGAACGAATTATGAGACACAATTCGTTCTTTTAATTAGCGTTAAACTTTGTAGCGAAAACTTGACTAGAACCAATAAAATTCAGATTATAAGTTCTAGTAAATCATCTATTTACCTCTTTTTTAAGGTTTAAAAGGTAAAATCGTTTACGATGATTCAATTTATTTAAAATAATACTTTTAATTTTATCAACCATTCATTTTTTTTCTATATATTTAAATGCTATTAAAAAGAAAAAAATTGATAAAACTTCCTGAAATATTTTTAGAACAAAAGGTTCATCGAAGAAAACCACAACTTCTTCTTAAGTTTGAATACAACGATACTCTTATAGGTTTATTAAGAAAAACTGAAGGAGCATTATGGAGTAGTACATTAAAATCTTGGTATATACCAGACTCAAAAGAGAATTTAGATATCATTTTAAATACTTTTAAAGATATTACGGCTATTAATACTAATAAGATTTCAAAAAAAGTAATTTTTAAAAGAAATCTAACAGAGGATCAGAAAAAACTATTAAATAATTTCTTCCTTTATCTAAGGGGAAAAAGATATAGCGAAAGTACTATACAGACTTATACCTTTTTTGTTGCAGATTTTGTTAATTTTCATACAGAAACTCCATTAACAGAACTTTCGAATAGAGATGTAGAACTTTTTATTGAAAAAGTGTTTTTAGAACGAAAATATTCAGTTAGTACTCAAAGGCAATTTATTAGTGCATTAAAAATATTTATCGTTTTTCATCCGCACACAAAAATTAATAACTTAATATTAGAAAGACCAAAAAAGAATAGAAAACTGCCTAATGTTTTATCACAAGAAGAAGTTTTATCTATTATTAGCGCTACACAGAACTTAAAACACAGAGCTATTATTGCTTTAATTTATTCTTGCGGGTTAAGAATTAGCGAACTAATTAATTTAAAATTAGTCGATTTTCATATTGAAAGAAAACAACTTATTGTAAAAAATGGAAAGGGAAGAAAAGATCGATATGTTAGTTTAGCAGATAGTTTTATTCCACTTTTATCTAACTATTACCATTCCTATAAACCAGTTACTTATTTTGTAGAAGGGCAAAAAAAAGGAAAATACACAGCAGAGAGTGTTCGACAATTTTTAAGAAAGAGTTGTGCAAAAGCGCAAATAAAAAGAACGGTTACACCACATACATTAAGGCATAGTTATGCTACTCATTTATTAGAAAACGGAGTTGACATTAGATATATACAATCATTATTAGGCCATGCAAAACCAGAAACAACAATGATTTACACACATGTGAAGCGAAAAGATTTAATGGAGATTCAAAACCCTTTAGATGTTGCTCTAAGAAAGATAAAAAGAATGGATAATGAAAAGGAAAAGTTTTTATTATCCGGGAGGATATAACCAAAATGCAATACTTTTGATTGCATATAACCAGTTGGGCATAATTTAAGAAACGATAAGTCTATTAAAGGAAATAACAGAAAGAAAAAAATATGAAAAATATAATTTTATTATTATTTACAATTTTAATTTACACGAATTCGGTTAAAAGTCAAAACAATCAAAATTTCAAAAACGACAATTGGGAACAAGAAATTAAAAGAGATGATTTTGGAGATTTCAAAAATTATTATTACACATACCTTGGAATAGATAAATTTAATGATGAAGATATTTTTATAAAAGTTGAAAAAGGAGCAATTGCAATATTTTCTGCAGAAAATTCTTCAACCTTTATTGGATTCAATAAATATGAAGAACCATACAATTTAAAAATTAAAAAAGGAAACAGTATTTATAATGCAAAAACTGGTTTTGTTAGCAAAACTGAAAAAAAACCATTACTTTTTGGAACGAGTTCAAACTTATACCGACTAATAACAAATGGAAATGGGCAAGCTTTATCTATCGTAATATATAATAACGAAGGAAAAAAAATCAACTCTTTTGATGTCTTTCCTTTTTCACCTATTTTTAAATAAAATTAGACTTTAAAATAATGAATGAAATAAATGAATTACCATATTATCCCAGATTTATTTTTAACATTTCAAATGGCAATTGTTTCTCAACTGCTGATTTGGAAGTTTTAAATAATATTAAAGAAAAAGGAAGAAAAGGTAAAATAAACAATTTCAAAAAAGGACAAATAATTTCTATTTCTGAAATAAATGAAAACGCCGAAAATATCGTTAAAACTTATAAAGTATTAGAAATAGAAATTGGTGAAATTAAATATGAAATAGATGAAAAAAAATATGGAATAAATTTAAACGACTGCGAAAATAGCGGAAAAGACAAAATTTGGTTAATGGAGATTTTTATAAAATTGGAATTGATAGAATAAAAACTATGCCCAACACCGTATAGTAAAAATTGCTAAATTAGTGCTTTACAAAACTAGTCGCATTTTTGTAAACGTCCATTTTCCTTCGGAAAATAGCCGTTCACTTAAAACGCAACTTTCAATATACAACCACGTTGGCAATAATTAACCAATAGAAATAAAAATGAGAAAAGATTTTTCAAAGATTAAACTTTATAAGAATTCTGAATTATACTCTAAAGAATGGGAAATATCCATAAAATTGGAGGCATTAACTGAAATGATTAAATATGATAATAAATCAATATTAAACATAAAGTCCAATTTTGAAATTTTTAAGAATAAAATAAAATCTCAAAGTATAGATAATAAAGAAATTGAACAAGCTGAAGATTATTTAATTGATAGAGAATTAATAGTTAAAGATTTAGAATCGCATAAAAGATATTCTTCTTGTTTATTAATATTCTCTGTTTTAGAAAATATCTTGTCAGATTTATGCAACAATCCGAATATTAATTATTTAAAACATAAAAATGAGTATAAAGGAAAAGATGATTTTGTTATTTACAAAAAATTACTGAAAGAAAAATATAGTATAAGTTTTAAAAATTCAGAACCTAACTTTACGAAAATTAAACAACAGAAAATAATAAGAAACTATATTGCTCATAAAGGAGGAATAGTAGATGAAAAAATTAAAAGTATAACTTTAAATAAAGAAGTATTAATTAAAGGAAACAAAATAGAGATAACTGAAAATTTCTTACTTTATTTAATGAAAGAAACAAAAGAATTACTAAAAAAAATATTATGGGAAATAGACAAAAAATTGTAAACACTTTTTATTCAATAATTTTCTTAACAATTATAGCATTGCTATATAGCTGTAGTTCAGAAGATGAAATTAGGGAAAAAAACAAATATGAAATTACAGTTGAAGTTGAATTTGAACAAATTGGTTTTATTTTAGAGTTAAGTTATATAAACGACTTAAAACAAAATAAACAAGTTTATCAGTTTCAAAATTCGACTAAAGACGACAAAATAAATGATATAAATACACACTATGAAGCTAATGAAAGAATTGGTGTATATCTTGGAAACTTATCAAATAACCCAACGAAAAAAATAAAAATTAAAATTAAAAATTTGACTACAAATAGAATTAAAGCTGAAACAATCATAACAAAACCATTAACCAAAGGAAATGATAGTGGATTTCTTTTTTTCTACTATAACATTAGAAAAGATAAAGTTATTGAAGTGTTTGGAAAAAACAGTGAATTTTTTTAAAAACTATTGCCAACACCGTGTAAAAAAAATTGCTGGTAAAAGCCTACTTACGAAAATCCTCGCGGATTTTCTTGGTTCGTGTTTTATTTACTAACTTAAGTGCTTAAACCACGCAACTTTCCTTACACAACAACGTTGTACACAATTCGAGGAAAATCCAAAAACCATTGAAATTCATCTAATAAAATGAGAAATTATAGAAAATCTTATCAGAATAAAAAGTGGTTTGATTTTTCTACAAAAGTAAAATTAAGAGATGGAAATAAATGTCTGAAATGCGGACGAAACGAATCTGAAGTTATTTTACAAACTCATCATAAAAATTACAAACCGAATTTTAAACCTTGGGACTATGCTTTAAGTGATTGCATAACTCTTTGTAAAGGCTGTCATTCAAGAGAACACGGATTAGTAGAACCTGATAGCGGATGGACTTTAATTTCAATTGGAGATTTGGGTGGTTTAGATGGAATTTGCGAAAGAAAAGGTTGCGGAAAAGAAATTAGATATGAACATTTAACTTATCATCCAGAATGGGGAGAAAAAATTGTTGGAAGCACTTGCATTGAATATTTGACAAGACAAGACCAATTTTTAAGTAATGAAGTTTTAAAAATTTTTAGAAAAATAAGTGATTTTATTAATAAATCTTATTGGGAAGAAAGTTTAACTAAAAAAGGAAATACATATTTATTCACTACACATTCTCACAGTCAAATTAGAATATATGGAAAAGAGAATTATTATTCTTTTCAAATTTTATTAAAAAACAAAGGAGAAAAGTGGTTTGTTTTTAAAGAATTTGTAAAAGTCAAAAAAGGAAAAAATTTAGAGCAAGTTAAAGAACTCGGATTTATAGTTTTGAAGGGTTTATTAACTGAAAATAAAAAAGAAAAAGAACTACTTCGGAATATTTATTCGAGAATACGTTGAAAAAAAGAACTGTGTACAACACCGTATAAACTTTATTGCTAATTATAGCTCACTTGGGAAATTCCTCCGGAATTTCGCCGTTCGTGTTTTATTTATTAAATTCACTGCTTAAACAACGCAACAAAGCTTATACAACAACGTTGTAACCAATATGAGAAAAACTGTAACTAAAAGAAAATGGAGGGTTAATTTGGTTGTTTCATACCAAAATCAAAAGATTGCGGAAATTAATAGAAATAGCGTTTCTGAATTTCTAAAAAACATATCCTCGATTTACAAACTTGACTATGCAATCTCTGAAAATTATCAATTCAATTATGATAAAGAATTTGAAATTGAGCATAGTAAAACGGAATGTGATATTTTCTATTTTCGCTCTAATAAAAATACTCGGATTAATGCAAAGGAATTGAGAACGACAATTGACAGTTTGTTTCCTTACACTTATGGAGCTTATTATGATGGAGTGGAATTTTTCACACAAATGACAAAGGCATTAAAGGAATATCCTTTTCCAAAAGAATTTTATAGACCTTTAAAATATCCTTATGTGGAATTTTATAATGGTTCGGAAATGAAGCTGATGATTCCTTATGAAAAAGTGATGGAAGTTATTGAAAAGGAACAAAATTTTACAATGAATTAAAAAAAAATACTGGTTACAACACCGTATAAAAATAATGCGGTAGTTAGTGCTTAATCAAAGGGCAGTGCGTTTTGCTAGCTTCTGATTTTCCTTCGGAAAATCCTCGCACACAAAACCGCACTATTCTTATACAATCACGTTACCCAACATAAAAAATGACAAACAGAGAAATTGAATCTGCCAAACTCTTTACTAAATGTAAAAAAAAGGGTATTTCAAGTATAGATATATGTTATCATCCAAAATGTACAGAAAAATCTATAAATTCTCATATACTTCAGAAAAATGGAATTTTATCAAAAATAGCTACAGATAGACATCTTTATGAATTAAAAATCAACAGTTTTAAAGAAACAAAAATGCAATTCAAAAGAACTGGAATCAATGATATTTTTTCTTTTAATTGTTTTTGTAAAAAACACGATACTGAATTATTTAAAAAAATAGAAAACAATAAAATTGATTTTGATGATTATGAATCTTGTTTACTTTTTACTTTAAGAACAATTTATAATGAAATTTGGAGAAAAGAAGTAAATATTAAAATGTTTGATTGTCTATTACAAGAAAACCCTTTTCAATTTAATAACCCCTACTTCCTTGAATATGTGAGGCAGGAAAAATTAGGTTTAAAGGACCTAAAACTTACAGAATCTGAAATATGGAAAGATCTTGACAAAGGCACAGAATCTTATGTTTTTGAAAATAGGAAAATGACTAAAATTGATTTATGTTTATCAGCATTTTACAACTATGAAACAACTGAGGAATTACATAAATATCGTATAAAATTCGGAAAAGATATGGAACGAGTTTCTGAAATATTTATTAATATATTTCCATATGAAGACAAATCAATTCTTTTATCCGGTTACAATAAAAAAAATGAATCAAAAGTAAAAGGTTATTTTAATACTTTCTTTAAAGAAAATGAGAAAAGAGTACAAAGAAAACTAACCAATTTAATGCTATTTCAATGTGAAACTTGGGTAGTTTCTGAATATTTATATAACACCAAAATAAAAGGAATTGAAAAAATCTTTGCTAATGGAGTTAAACTTTCTTGCAATAACCCAAATGAAAGACAAACTTTTGACTTAAATATCTACAAAGATAGTTTTAAGAAAGATTATGAAAAATGGAATAAAAAATACGTTGGGTAACACCGTATAAACTTTATTGCTGGTTTTGGCTCACTTGGGAAATTCCTTCGGAATTTCGCCGTTCGTGTTTTATTTATTAAATTCACTGCTTAAACAACGCAACAAAGCTTATACAACAACGTTGGGCACAATTTCAGAAAAACAAAAAAATTCAGAATGAAAGGAGAGTTGAGTTATATTTTTGGAATTAAGAAAGTTTTTGTAATCGGAGCCGGATTTTCGTTTCCTGCAGGAATGCCTCTAACAAATGGATTATTAATTTTAATTCATAAAAAGGCATCTGAAAAAGATTATTTTGACTCAAATGGCAAAGTCAAAATGGGACAAGCCGAAGTTCTATTAAATAAACTTCAATATTATTATCCAAAGGAAGACATTTCCCACGAAAAAATAATGAATGGAGAAATGAACCAAATTAACTTGGAAGAATTTCTTTCTTTTGTAGCTGCAGAATCTACATTTTTAAGTACAGGAGAAAAGTTTAACGAACACGGAAGTAAATTTTTAGCCTTTATGAAACAATGGCTTGGAGAAGTTATATATGAAGAACAATTAAAAATACTTAATAAAATTCCAGAGTTTTATAAAAGTTTCATAGAAAAAATAAAAGATTCTTTAATAATAACATTCAATTGGGATACTCTATTAGAACATCTGTTTGATTTTCAAAATATCAAATATAGAAATCAATTAAATTTAGATGATGATAACTTTAAAGAACGAAAAAAAAGTATTCCTTTATTAAAATTACACGGTTCAATTGATTGGTTTAGCTCGATAAAAGAGCAATCATCTACTAATAATTTTGAAAGTTTAGGTTACGGTTTTGAAAAAATCAATAAGTATAAAGGAAATTTAAAAAATCAATATAACAAATATAAATCTCCTTGGATAATTATTCCAAATTATGACAAACTCAACCAATTAAAGGATTACGGAGAACTTTGGGAAACTCCTGAAAGATATTTCGATGATAAGTTGGAAATTATTTTCATTGGATTTAGCTTTAGAAAAGATGATTTTCACACAAGAGCATTTATGTACCCAAAGCTTGTAAGAGGATCAAAAACTGGACAATACAATGTTAAAGTTGTAGATTTTGCTGAAAATGAAACTTCAGAAAAAAACATTAGAGATAGATTTGACGGAATCGAAAACTGTCAATTTTGGTATAATGGATTTAGTGAAGAATCTTTGAATTTTATATTTGATTAAACAACTGTGCCCAACACCTCATATAATTTATGCTTACATTCGAACTAACATTAACGACAAACATTCAACAAACGATTTGCTACGTCCGAAAAATCTCCGATTTTCCAGCCGCACAAATCATATAAAAACTCGTTGTGTGTAATGCAAGAAAACACTTTGGATAAAATATCAAAATTGGCAGGAATGAATTCAAAACTGATTGAAATGGCTAAAATTGCCGACAGATTTGCGTTGCCCGAAAGTGTCCAGCGAATGATTGACACACAAAATAAATTCAAAGCCTTACTTCCAAAAATAGAAATACCAACTTATAATTTTCCAAAGTTTGATATTCCAGAGTTTAAGCCATTTCTAAATTCTGAACTACTTGAGAGTTTAAGGAAAATTGGAAATATTGGCGAACGATTAAAAAACAATCCTGAATTACAATTTGGATTTATAACTGACCTTGAAATTCTGAATTTAAAATCAGCAGAAGAATTTAAAGAAAGTTTAGTTACCAATTTGACTGATGAAGATATAAAAGACAAAGAAGAAATTTTAACCGAAAATCTTGTGCCATATTTGGAAGAACTTGGACTTGAAAATCTATGGTATGGAGCTAATCACGCACTAGAAAACGACTCAAATCCTGATCGATTAAGACATTGCTTAATTTCTTTACGCACAATTTTAGAATATTTAATTGATGACATTCTCGCACCAATTGAGAAATTGAAAGATGCGGAAATGTTTGAGAAAGAGTTTAAGAAATATAAAAACGGAAAACAAAAACTAATTCACATACGAATTAAAAGAGAGCAGAAAATTGAGTTTTTTACATCTCAATTTGAATATGGAATGTTGGAAGATTTTACCAAAAATGAGATAAAATATGTTTGTGACTGCTATTCGATTTTATGCAATGTTCATCAACCAAATGTAGGAATTACAGAAAATCAAGTTAGAAGTTTAAAAGTAAAAACAGGAATTACGATTTGGTTATTAGCATATTTAAATGAGGTAATTAATGAATAAAGCACTACACACAACAATGTATAACCGCAATTACGGCGGATTCGACTACGTCCGAATCCACTCGGAATTGCTAACGTCAGTTCTTAACCGAAAATTATTAACTTTAAAACCGTAACTGACGGTTATACGAGACCGTTGTGGCACATTAAAAAAAAATTGAACTTTGTTTAAGAAATTTAAGAAATCAATAGAAAAAGAAATTGCTGAATTAGCCGATGAAATTCTGAATTCCAATTGGTTAAATAAAATTGAGCAAACAAAAACTGAAAGTTCGGGAATATTAGATGGTAAAAATATTATTTCAGAATATTTAGAACATCGAGAATATGAATTAGCTTATAAGCAACTTGAATATATTATAACTGAATGTGAAATAGAATTAAATATTGAACTGAATTACAAATTGGAAAAAGTTGCGAAAAGAATGAATATTGAACCAATTAAATTTCCAATTAACGAAAAAGGAACTGAATTTTTATTTCTTTGTAAAAATGTTTATTTAAATTCAATTCATCCTTTTGACTTTGAAAAAAGAGAACTAAATGAATACAAGGAAATTATTGAATTAGGCAAATACATTTTAAACAAAAGAGGAATTCAGAAATTTTTAGAGTTTTTAATAGAATCTCAATATCGTGTTTCGATTTGGGCGTCAATGATTACAATAGAATATGGAAAACCAAAACAAGATGAAATTCTGAATTTGAGCGGAACGAAAACAATAATTAATTCTTGTTTGGAAAATATAATGAAAGACGAAATCAATTTATTATCTGCTAAAATAATTAAAAATAAGGAAAAGTGGAAAGAGAAAAACGTGCCACAACACCGTGTATGAAAAATTGCTATATTTAGCTAAAATTAAAACTTGTTGCTTTTTTGCCAACTTCTGAATTTCGTGCCGAAATTCCTCGTTCACAAAAATCGCAACTTTCCATAACACAACAACGTTGGCAAAAATATAAACAGTAGAGAGATAAGAATAATGGAGAAAGGAAGTGAAAATTAACGAAAAAAGGAAAAACAAAAATTATGAAAAAAGTGAAATTATTTAGTTTAGTGTTATTATCAATTATAACTTTTTCTTGCAGCAGCAATGACGAAGATGTATTTAGTAATATTGAAGGAACTTGGAAACCAGTAAAACAAGCCGATACTTGTCCTAATGGAGATAACGACATTGGAGAATCAGGTACTTGCGAACTTTTGAATAGAATAACTTTTGAATCAGAAGGAATATTCACAGAAACAGCATACGAAAGGTATAAAGGTAATTGCGAATTTGATTATACGAAAAATTCAACTTGGGATATATCTAATGATAAATTAATTATTAACGGGTTTGGTACTTTTGATTATTATGAAATATCAGGAAATGTTCTTAAAATAGGAAATAAAGATAATAGTTTTTGTGAAGGAGGTCTTTCATATACGGAATACACCAGAGTAAATTAAAGAAATATGAATACAAAAGAGAACTACAATGAATGTCTTGCTAATTTAGTAGGAAAGTGGACTACAGAAGATGATAAGTATAATTATATATTTCAGATATTCCCATATACAGAAGATGGTGCGGAAACTGATATGTATCAATTACATTTTATTGAAAATTCAACAGGGAAATTGATGTTTGGATTTTATAAAATATCAATAGAAAATGGGAGTTGTTACATTGATTTTTTGAACACAAAACATAAGGTACTGAGTATTGAAAGGTCAATAAAAATACCGACTATGAAATTAGAAGATAAGCACGGGAATATTACTATTTATCAGGGTAGGGAAAGCGTTTTTTAGCATCTAAAGACATACCTTTCATTTCCTCAACGAAAGCATCAGTTTCTTTAGTTGTTCTATTTTTACGTAATATAAATTTATTACAGATAGGCTGAATAACTGTGTCGTAATAATTACGAAATGCAAGGTATTCTTCCGTTGGTTTTTTGAATATTAAATAATTAAGGTTTGACATAACACAATTATATTTGAAAGATTTAAAAGGTATTTATATTTAATTAATCTATAGTAATCTCATAACCAACAATGTATTTTGAATCTAATTTGTGGCAAGTAAATTTATCTACGAAAGGAAATGTTTTTTGAATTTCTTTAAATTCTTTATTTAATAAAGAAACTCTTTCAGATAACTCATTTAGTTGTTTTTTTGAAAATTTTGACATAAAAAGGAATAATTAATAATAAAAATAAATATGGCTGAATTAACTAAAATTAAAAGTGAAATAAATTCTATAAACGAAAAATTACTATCTGTAAATTCATCAGTAATGAATATGGAAGAAAAAATATATGAACTGAATGAAAAAATAGATTTAATTATTAAATTACTTAGATCTAAATAATTAATTCAGATTTTAATTCCATTTTAGTTTTATGTAATAACATTTCCGCATCTGAATAAGAAAGATATTTTAAAGCTTTTTTAATTTTAGATTTTCTTTTTTTATCGGAAATTGATTTTGACATAATATTAGGAATTAAAATACTGTTGCCAACACCGTATAATATTAATTGCTACTTTTAGCTTATCTATAATAGACATAGCTTATCGTGTAGATGTTGAACTATTTATATTCTATTTACCTTATATAATTAGCAACTAATGTTATACAAACACGTTGGCAAACATAAAAAATAAGGAAACTGAAAGAATAATAATGAATTTATAGTTGTGAAAAAAAAGAAGAAAAAAGATGGAAATATTATCAAATATTTTACTGAAAAATGGAGTCTCTTTCTATTTTTAGGAATTGTCTTGTATTTTTTGTTTGGAATAGTTTTGAAAGGAAACTTGAAGAGTTATCTATTAAATAAAAAATCTGAAACGACAAAAGCTGTAATTGTAAATGAAGAGAATTACTGGGGAAACAGTCCTGTTTCACAAAAATTCTCATTTTCTTACGAATTCATTGTTGAAGGTGAAAAATATCGGGAAGACTCAAAAAATGAAAAGTTAAAAATCGGAGATAGTGTTTGGGTTGAATATGTAAGTTCATATCCGAAATTTAGCAGAATAAAGAATGAAAAATAAATGGTGGAAAAATAACGATTTGCCAACACCGTGTAGTAAAAATTGCTTAATTTTAGCTTAACCAAAAGTTATTGCTTTTTTACTCACTTCTATTTTCCTGCGGAAAATAGCCGTTCACAAAAATCGCAACTTTTATTACACAAACACGTTGCCAACCATTTACCAATCACACTCTGAAAAATGACATTATTCGTAGATAAAATAGAAAAATATGATTTAGGAGGTTTTACGACTGACTTAAAAAAGGCTGAATATATTTTAGCAACACACGGTTTGAGTTTTGAAAAAATATTGAACGGAACACCAAAAACGACTGAATTACCTTCTGGAATGTTTTCTGCTGGAAAATATGTAGTTACGTTTAACATTAGTTGGGATTTAAAAAATGTGAATATTGGATTAATAAATTATCAAACGGATTTAGATAAATATTTTGACGTGTTTGCGGATTCAATGTCGCCTAAAGCAGTTGCAGGATTCCATAAATTCCGAGAAAAGATAAAAGCAAAAGACCAATCCGAATTGAATAAAATCGAACTTTCCGATAACGATTCAGATTTCGGAATAGCTTATGGAAATTATATTGAGTATCGCAATCGTCAATAAATAATATTTCTGGAGTTTTAAGTTGTTTGAATTTTGACATAATATTTGAATTTAAAATTAACAATCTGAATAAAAAACGGTTGGCAACACCGTATATAATTTATTGCTGGCTTTTTGCCTACTTGCGAAAGTCCTCGCGGACTTTCTTTGTCCGTAATTATTTACTAAATTTGTTGCTTGAAACACGCAACAAACCATATACATCAACGTTGCCACACATAAAAAAACTGAACGAAAATGTTCTGGAATAAAAGAAAAAAATTACCAATTACAGAAGAAGACAAAGTTTGGATTGATGAAGATTTAAAATGGTTAAAAGCTGAATTAGGAGAAGAACATTTTATGGAAATTCAAACTGTGAAACCAACGAAAGAATTTTACAACAGGAATTTCGATAAAACAGAAAAAGATGCTGAATTCATTTTAGAACGAACAATGGAATTAATGAGCATCAAAGACGTAGAAATAAAACTTGACTTTTTTTCAGACGGAATTGTAGAATCCGAAAATGGAACAATTTTAACAACACCTGCTGATATAAATGGAGAATGGGAAAGTGCTGCTGGAATTTACAAAAAGAATGAAAACGGAATTATAATTTCAATTGAAACTCAACAATTAAAAGATCCTATTTCATTAATTGCAACAATTTCTCACGAATTGTCTCACCAGATATTATTAGGAGAAAATCGAATTGAGGAAAATGATGAATTTTTAACTGACTTAACCGCCATAAGTTATGGTTTTGGAATTTTTATAGGAAATTCAAGATTTAATTTTTCACAATTTTCAACAAATGGAGGATTTGGATGGCAATCAAGTGGAATTGGATATTTACCTGAACAAATAATAGCTTATTCAATGGCTTGGTTATCTAATGAGCGAAATGAAAATACGGAATATTCAAACTTTTTGAAACCATCAATAAAAAAGTATTTTAAAAATAGTTATGAATATTTGAAAAATGAAAAACCTGAATAATTACGTGTGGCAACACCGTATAAACTTTATTGCTGGCTTTTTGCCTACTTGCGAAAGTCTTCGCGGACTTTCTTGGTCAGTAATTATTTACTAACTTTACTGCTAAACCCACGCAACAAAGCTTATACAACAACGTTGGCTGTAATATACCAAAACTATGGAGGAATGTGAAAAATGCGAAAGTAGAAACATAAGTGTGCTAAAAAGTTATGACTATCATAATATTTACGAATGCCAAAATTGTCATTTTTGGAATTTTGCAGAATTGAATGATTGTTGTAGAGATTCATATAAAATTTATGTTATTGATAGAAAAAATGAAAGTTTATATTTTATTAGGGAACAATGTTTGAATTGTGGCGCTTGTAAAAACAAGAATAAGCCGTTAAGTAAAAAGAAATATTTTCATCTAGTTGAAAATGAGCTGAATTTAGAACGAGATAAGGAATACAAAGAGAATTTTCAATTTGAAAAAAGTTCTTTGTCTGAATCCTTTTATAATTCAAGAAAAGGAAAATATAATGAATACTTACTTTCTGAAAAATGGAAAACCAAACGAAACGAAGTGTTGAAAAGAGATAATTCATTGTGTAGAGTTTGTAAAGAAAAAAAAGCCGAAGATGTACATCATTTAACATATGAGAATTTATTTAATGAAAAATTAGAAGATTTAATAAGTGTTTGCCGAAAGTGTCATTTAGAAATACATTTTCCTTCATCATCAAATCTGTGATATTTTTTAGGAAATGAAATATTTAATTTAAAATTATAATTATCAGTTTCAACTTTAATTTTTGAAAAATCATTATCAAAAGCCATTTGCAACCAAAACTGAAATTCACTTGAAAGAACTGTTAATTTTGCGTGAATTATATGATCTTGTGCTTCTGTTGAAAATTTGTAAAAATCTTTAAGTCTTGAATTAGGATTATTTAAAAAGTCAGTATAATCTTGAATATCTTTTTTATGCATAATAATAAAAATTTTAAAATTGAAAAAAATACTACAGCCAACACCGTATAAACTTTATTGCTGGCAAATAGCTTACTTACGAAAGTCCTCGTGGACTTTCTTGGTTCTTAATTATTTACTAACTTTACTGCAAAACCAACACAACAAAGCTTATACAACAACGTTGTGCATAATACAAAAAAAATGAAATGAAGAACGAAATTTTCTATGATATAATTGATCAAGGAATCGATGAATTATCAGATACCTTTAAAAAGAATGAACATCTAAAAAAACAAGATAAAAATGGAAAAAAATCGTTTTCTTTTCTTCTTTGGTTTTTAAATAGATATTTACCAAATAATGACCTTTCTGACTTTGAAAATTTAATTACAGAAGGTAATGATGACTCTTCTTGCGATTTAATATTCACTAACAAAGATCAATTAGGAAAAGAAATATATTATGTTGTTCAAGCTAAATGGTTTGCAAAAAGCAACATAAACAAAGCAAAAGAAATAACTAAAGAAGTAAAAGCTTGTTTAAGTGATTTTAGATTAATCCTATCTGGAAAAAAAGAATCTGAACATAACGAAAATTTTAATGTTCAATACAGGAAATTTATTGACCACAAAAAGAACAATGGTAAAGTCAAATTTGTTTTTTTAGCTCTATGTAATGGAGATATTGATATTAATGAACATATTAATGATTTTAAATCACCCTTGGTTTCTTTTGAATTTATTGATTTCTTTAAACTAAAACAACAATTTGTTGAAATAGAATATAAAGGGGTAAAAACTCACAATCCAATTGAAACACCATATATACCAAAATCTGAATTCAATTTGGAGTTTGAAAAAGAACAAGTAATTTCAATTGAGAAACCACATCCATCAAATATATTTTTAGTTAAGCCAAAGGAAATTTACAATCTTTTTGATAAATACGGACAATCTTTATTTTACAAAAACATTAGAAACCCTCTTCCAAACTCAATGTTTAATGAAGGCATTAAGAATACTATCTTAACCGAATCTGTGAATTTCTGGTACTTTAACAATGGAATCACAGCAATAACCGATAAAATAGAATATTTTCATAAAGATTCCACTAATGTAAAAATTAAAGGAATTCAAGTCATAAATGGTGCTCAAACCGTTTTTAGTATTTATGAAGCATATAAAAATGCAAGTGATAATGAAAGGGAAAAAATGGATGAATATGGACTAATTACCTTAAGAACAGTTACAACTGGTGGAGATAATTTTGATCTTAAAGTAACTCGATATACCAATTCTCAAAACCCTATAAGTGAAAGAGATTTCCATTCAAATGATGAAGTTCAAAAAAGATTACAATTTGATTTTCTAAAACACTCAAATGTCTGGTATGAAACAAGAAGAGGAGAATTTAGAAAAAAAATTAAAGGAATTTCAAAATTAACAAATGAAGCTTTAGGTCAAAACTATTTAGCATATTTCATTAATGATCCTTTTAATGCAAAACAGAGCAAAAAGCTAATATTTGTTAGTGAAAAATTAAAACCAAACGGTCTTTATGAATTAATTTTTAATAAAGACACAAAATATGATGATATGCTTATTTCGTATCATTTAAACCTTTTAGTAGACAGAAAAAGAAAAGCAATTAAAAAGGAAATAGATGGAATTGATACTACTGTAAAGTTAACAAGTGATCAAGAATCAACTTTAGAATATGACTTTATTCAGTACGCAAATTTTGAAATAATGGCTCTTTTTAAGTTGCTTTTTTATAAAACAAATGAAGATAATTTAAAAGCTATTAACGGTAAAGTAATAAGTTACTTCGAAAAAAATACAATAGAAAAAATTGACAAAGGCTATATATTTATAACAAAGTTTATACTTGAAAATTTAAAAGAAAGAAAAAAATTAAATTCAAAAATTGTTAACTCTGTTATATTTAAAAGTAAGGATTTTTATCCATCTATGAGTAAATCCTTTTCGGAAAAATTGAAAATCGAAAAAGGAATTATAGTTGAATTAAAATTGTAAAAGTACTATGCACAACACCGTATATAATTTATTGCTGGCTTCTTGCCTACTTACGAAAGTCCTCGCGGACTTTCTTGGTCAGTAATTATTTACTAAATTAGTTGCTTGAAACACGCAACAAACTATATACAACAACGTTGGCTGTAATTTAAAAGTCCGTTAACTAAACAAGAGGATAGGTTTACTCATTAAGACTTTTCTATAAAAAACAACTGAATTAAATTGGAATTGAATTTTAAACAATAAGCTTTGAAAATAATAATACTTCTGATTTTTTTACTCAATTGCGGAATCGGATTCGCGCAAAATGAATTTCCAAGTGGTCAAAAAAATGAGACCTTTAGCTCTTACGATAAAGATTGGGAATTTTTCGAACTAGATGAACCAATCGAAGCTCGAATATTAATGCATTTACCATCTTCGGGACTATGTGGAAATTTGGCATTTGCATCTGTATCAATAGTACAAACTAAAGACGAAAAAATATTTAGAATATTAGATTTGTGTAACACCAAAGATATTCCTGAAAACAAAATCGTGAAAATTATTCCAACGAAAAAACCTGAATTTTCTGTTCTATTACCTGCTCGAAATTTTATTAATCCAAAAACAGGAAAAGTTGAGCAGTTTGAATTGGATAAAAAAACTTTGAAAACAACTTATGGACACATTGAAACCGAATAAAAACTACAGCCAACACCGTATAAACTTTATTGCTAATTATAGCTCACTTGGGAAATTCCTTCGGAATTTCGCCGTTCGTGTTTTATTTAGTAAATTCATTGCTTAAACAACGCAACAAAGCTTATACAACAACGTTAGGCACAATTAGAAGAAAAATGGAACTACTAAAAAAAATTCATAGAAATAATAAACAAATTGACTTTAAATCAATTTGGAATAAAGGAACATTTATTTTTGATTCTAATGTATTATTAGACTTGTACAGACTACCAATATCTGCAAGAGAAGATTTATTTAGTGTTTTTCAAAATGAGAAATTTAAAGATAGGATTTGGATTGGATTTCAAGTTCTTTTAGAATTTTTGAATAATAGACTAGAAGTAATTAGTGACCAAAAGAATAAATTCAATCAAGTTAAAAAATTAGTTGAATCAACTATATCAGAATATGAGGAATCAAATAACACTTTAAGGAAAGAATTAAATAATTTAAAATTAGCTCAAAGACATTCCTTAATAGAGCCCGAAAAATATATAAAAGACAAAAATTTTAAAAATAGTAAAAACTTTTTAAAAGAATTTATAGAGTATTTAGATAAGTTAGAAGAAAAACAATTTGATGTTAATGAAGACGATATTATAAAAGAAAAAGTACTTGAAATTTTTAAAAACAACGTTGGTATTTCTTTTGATCAGGAATCTCTTGAGAATATATATAAAGAAGGAGAAGAACGTTATAAAAATCAAGTTCCACCTGGTTATATGGACGGATCTAAAAAAGGTTTTTATCCATATGAAAATAAAAACTTTAAAAGAAAATATGGAGACTTACTTCTATGGAAAGAAATAATTGAAAAATGTAAGAAAGAAAAAACTGAATACGCAGTTTTAGTAACAGGTGACATTAAAGAAGATTGGTGGCAAAAAAAAAGAGGAAAAAAATTAGGAGCCAGAATGGAATTATTAAATGAAATATATTCTCAAGCAACTGATCTAGATACATTTTATATGTATGACACATCATCTTTCTTACAATATGCAAAACTAGAAATAGATGAGAATATAAAAGATTCCTCAATTTCAGAAACTAAAGAACTAATTGAATTAAGTAGTCAAGAAAGACTTAAAATTGAAAAAGAAAAGTCAAAATTAAGACTGAAAAATGCAAAAATAGATTTTGTAGAGATTCAAAATAAAATATCATCAGTTAAAAAAGAAATAGAAAAAATAAAAGAATATCAAAACAAAGTTTCAAACACTAGAACAAATATATATTTGGAAAGTGACGAAAATGACGAAATTAAAGAATATGCTCATAATTTAGGTTATTTAGAAGCGGAACAAGATGAAGAATTGAAAAGGTTAAACGAAAATCTTAAACAACTTGAAAAATATAAATCTAAATTCATATTAGACTTTTATAAGAAACGAAAGAAATAATTAACTGTGCCTAACACCGTATAAACTTTATTGCTGGTTTTAGCTCACTTGGGAAATTCCTCCGGAATTTCGCCGTTCGTGTTTTATTTACTAAATTCACTGCTTAAACAACGCAACAAAGCTTATACAACAACGTTGTAGCCAATTTGAGAAAAATCGTGAATAAAATAATAAACATCTTGATTTTGACAATTGTCGTTCTGACTTTTGCTTCTTGCAACAAAACGAATGAGGATAAATTGAACGTTATTTTGAACTCGGAAAATATAGAAATACAAGTAAATGTTTACGGAGGTTTACCTGGATATTCTGAATATAATCTTTTTGTTAAAAAAAATGATTTTGAATCTTTAATTATTATTGACAAAGGAACTGACTATCAAACATTTGTTACAATTAGAGATGATAGAAAATTATTGAATGAGTTTTTTATGAAATCTGTGGAAACTAATAATCCTGAAAAACAATATAGAAGCTCTTGCATCGGACCAAATAATTACGAATATATTTTTAAAAGTGGAATGACCAAACTTAAAGTAAAACCAAGCAGAGAGTGCGACTCTATTTTTAGTATAATTATGAAAGAAAAATTTTGAATAAAAACTGGCTACAACACCGTGTATAATTAATTGCTTGGTCACTGCCGACTTACGAACATTCCTGCGGAATATTCTATCTGTGATTTATTTGCTAAATTAGGTGCTTAACCACGCAACTAACCATACACATCAACGTTGTAACACATTTAATGAATGTACTTTACTGAAATAGGTTGACTAAAAATTAAACACTTAATCATAGTCACTTATGAAAAAACAAAAACAACCCTGGCGAAAAAAAAGCTACCAAAAAGCAACTTTAGAACTCAAATTATTCGTCGTTGACCAAATTCAAAATGGTCAGATTTCCACAAACTTTGCTTCCAAAAAATATGATGTTCCTAGAACTACTATTTCATATTGGATTAGAAAATATAGTACTTTAGCTCAACAAAATAAAGGTATGAGTAAAATCGATGAAATCAAAAAATTAAAGGAGCGTATTGAAGAACTTGAGTTTGTAAAAGACTTCCAGCAGGATATTATAGCGGATATGGAAATTATTACAGGAGTCGATATGTCAAAAAAGTCGTTGCCCGAAACATTAGCAAAAGAGATAGAACTAAAAAAGAAAAACATTTTAAAAGAAAATGGCTCTATCAGTGTTTTGGGATTTCTAAACAAGCCTTCTACAAAAGAATTAAAACCTTCGAAAACAAAAAAATAAACGATAGAATATTAATTAAAATGGTATTACAATATCGTAAAAAAGTAGGTTCTAAAACTGGTGGTATTAAGCTCTATCCTGAATTAAAAAATCAAATGACACATCAGAATATTAATATAGGTAGAGATAAGTTCTATCGCTTTTTAAGACACTACAATTTATTGATACCGAAAAGAAAAAACTATGTAACGACAACTAATTCTAAACATTTTTTTTAGAAAATATAGAAACCTTGTCAAAGAACACGTTCCTTCTCGACCTGAACAACTTTGGGTAAGCGATATCACATATATTAAAACTGAAAATGGACACAATTATTTAGCCATTGTTACAGATGCTTATTCGAAGCAAATTATGGGATACAAACTTGATAACCATATAAGAACATCACTTTGTACAGATGCGCTCGCTATGGCAATTAAAAACAGAAAATATCCAACTAAAAAACTCATACATCATTCAGATAGAGGTTTTCAATATTGTAACCCGAAGTACACCGAATTTGCAGAAAATAACGGAATTACAATCAGTATGACTGAAAAATACGATCCTTACGAAAATGCTATTGCCGAAAGAATTAATAGAACTTTAAAATACGAATATGGATTAAAACAAATTATTAAAAACACCTCTATTGCTCAAGAAATAACAAAACAAGCAGTATACATTTACAATAATTTAAGAACACATTTTAGCCTCAATTTAAGAAAACCTGCAGAAGTACATTTAAACCCGAATATAAAATACAAATCGTATCGAAGAAATAATGTAAATTTACCTGAACTAACTATTTAGATTATAAATAATTTTAAAGGTATAAATTAGACCAAAAAAGGTCAACCTATATCAGTATAATACATTTAGTGAAATAAGGTTAATTTCCATTTTTTTTCTTACTAATTTAAAAATATTGACTTATTTAAATATAGTTGTAATTTAATCTCAATTTTCAGGTTCTGAACCTATTTGGTTTCAAAAGAATATTCGAAGAATAGAAAGTTAGAAATAAAAAAATAAGTAGAAAACTCGAAAGCTAGATTTCAATAAAATTGAATTGACTTCTTATTCTAACCCAAAATCTAGGCGTTAGAATACAATGATAAATTACTTATATTTTTTGGGTAAAATTATCTTTTATATCTCCTAATTAGATGATACATTTAAGTAATATCTCTTTTAGAATTCATTCCTATAAATTTTAAATAAATATCATTTACATCAAATACAGTTTCATTGATTTGTAAAAACAAAAAAACCTGATTAACTTTTTGTTTAATCAGACTTAGTTGGTTGTTCATGTAATTTTATTATCGGGTATAGAAACTGTTTGTTTTTTTCCATTCCAATAACATGGATTTACAAATAATCTTGTTGAGAATCTTTTTCTTTTTGTGACGTCCTGAAAAATTGACACTACACCTAACATGGCATTTTTTTTATTGATTTAATCTCTTCTGTTACAGTAAGAGTAATATGTTTAGTTTATTGTTTTCCATAGTTTTATTTTATTAACAACGGTGTACCTAATTTTGTAGAAAACATTAATAAACTTATTCGGAAATAAATCATTGAAATCTGTTAGCTATTTTCGTACAAAATATTTATTATCATCTAAAGTGTAAATATAAGAACCATCTGAAATTAATAATTCTATTTTTGGATTAGAACTTTTGTAAAAAGTAACATCTGTTTGATGAATTTGCTTTACTTTGGTAAAAGTTACAGAAGTAAAAGCTACATTAGAACTTACAAAAAAGGCTTGACCTGAATGAATATATCCTGTTATTAATTCTTTAGATTCTCCTAAAGAACCTCCACTTTCGATTGTTAAAGAAGAAGATGCGAGACGGAGCAATTCTTTAAAATCTTGATATGTCTTAGATTCAAAAAAAGAATTTTAACATCATTTTAAATACTTTTAAAAATGTTTCAGAAGTTAACTTTGATAAAGTTTCAAAAAAAGATTTTACGTATAAATAAATATTTTTTGGTACAAATGGTATGCACAATCAAACTCAATATCATATAAAAATAGAAGTAATTATTTATTTTTAAGCCTAAAAAAATGGATTACAAAAAAACAAATCATTTTTTTTTTGCACTTTACACTTTGTAATTTATTTTTTCCTTTTTCCATTCCAATCCCCCCTAACCATTATCAACGTTAAAAATATTTAGCTACTACCCATTAATATATGTGGTTCTAATTACCGTAATTTCAAATTGGATTTTTTCGTTTCTCCTCATCCCTTCCATTTAACTAATAAGCATAAAAAAGAGCTTTCTCCATGATAAAAGTCATAAAATCAGAATATTGTCTTATGTAATTTTAGTACCTCTTCATTAGGGTTCTGTAATACTCTATTATAAATTAAAACTATTACAGATCAACACTAATGAAATCAAGTTCATTGAAGAAATTATTTTGAGACATTATTGAAAAAATATCGTGCTATCGAGAGTCAGCTCATTAACGTTTATTTGAGTGATATAAAATTCACTAAGGATTCTAAATTTAGTGCCTATTTCAATAAAATAGATAACTGTATTAATCTAGTAAAATAGACGAAAACAATTGGTTAATTATATTAGAGTACCGTAACTAAAAAAACTATCAAATAGAGCATCATTATGAGCAAATCATTTTTAGAAAAAATTGGCATTTCCAAGAATGCAAAAGGTAACAAAAACAATAAATCATACAAATACCCAGGTAAACCCGTAGCTATGGATGGAAACACGGCAGCAATTATGTGCGAACGTGAATCTACAGATGCTGCTGGGGCATATCCTATTACTCCATCAACCCAAATGGGTGAGTATTGGGCCGATGCTGCTGCCAAAGGGCATTTAAATATTTCTGATAGGCCTTTAATATTCATTGAACCTGAAGGTGAACATGCTGCTGCTGCTGTAACTGCTGGTTTATCGATGACTGGTTTACGAACATCTAATTTTTCTTCCGGTCAAGGAATTGCTTATATGCACGAATCACTATATGCGGCTGTAGGAAAACGTCTTACTTATATATTGAATGTTGGTGCTCGAGCAATGACCAAATCTACCTTAAATGTACACGCAGGACACGATGATTATCATGCTGTAGATGATACAGGTTTTTTTCAAATGTTTGCAAAAAAAGCGCAAGATGTAGCAGATCTTAATATTATCTCACACCGTATTGCAGAATTAGCACTTACTCCAGGTATTATTGCTCAGGATGGTTTTTTAACTACACACTTAATCGAATCGTTTCTTTTACCAGAACGTGAATTGATTAAAGAATACCTAGGTAAACCTGATGACATAATCAATACCCCAACACCTTCTCAGCGAATTATTTATGGCGAAACACGTCGTCGTATTCCAGAAATATGGGATGTAGACAACCCTGTTATGGCAGGTATTGTGCAAAATCAAGATTCTTATATGCAGAGTGTTGCTGCACAACGTCCGTTTTTCTTTGATCATATTAAGGAATTAGCAGACAGGGCTTTTAAAGAATACGAACAACTCACAGGAAGACTCTACGAACGAGTGATGACTTATAAAGCAGATGATGCTGATTATCTTATTTTAGGACAAGGTAGTTTGGTTCCCAGCGCAGAGGCTGTTGTGGATTACATTAGAGAAACACGTGGAATAAAAGTAGGGGTGGTTAACCTTGTTATGTTCAGACCATTTCCAGCAGATATGCTTGCAAAAATATTAAAAGGCAAAAAGGCTATTACTATATTAGAACGACTAGATCAACCATTGGCTGTCGATTCACCTATTACTCGTGAAGTTCGTGCTGTTTTAAACAAGTGTGTTGAAAATGGTATGGATAAAAAGCACAAACCTTATCCTGAGTTAACCTCTTACGACATATCCGAAATGCCTGCAGTTTACTCTGGATCATTTGGTATGGGAAGTAGAGATTTACAACCAGAAGGAATCATTGGTACAATCGAAAATATGCTACCCGATGGAAAACATAAAAAAATGTTTTATCTATCTATCGATTTTATTCGTAAAATTCCACACTCACCAAAACAAAAGGCATACCAAGAAACTATTGTGGAATCTTACCCAAAAGTTAGTGAATTAGCCGTTCATGGCTCAGAGAATCCAAACTTAATGCCAAAAGATGCCATAACTGTACGTTTCCACTCTATCGGTGGTTGGGGTGCAATTACTACAGGTAAAAACATGGCGATGACCTTATATGAATTATTAGGGTACAATATTAAGGCTAATCCAAAATATGGTTCGGAGAAAAAAGGACAACCAACCACTTACTATCTTGCAGCTTCTTCAGAACCGATTAAAATAAACTGTGAATATTTCTTTGTAGATGTTGTTTTATCACCAGATCCTAATGTTTTTAAACACACTAACGCATTAGCGGGACTCAAAAAAGGAGGTAACTTCATTATTCAGAGTGAGAGAGCAACTGCAGATGAAGTGTGGGCCGATATTCCGGTACATTATCAAAAGATAATTATCGATAAAGAAATCCATGTGTATTATATAGATGGGTTTAAAATAGCACGTGAAGAAGCCACTGATCCAGAATTGCAATTACGTATGCAAGGAATTGCCTTTCAAGGTGCATTTTTCTCAGCTTCTCCTCTTATGGAAAAATCAGGATTTTCGGATGAGCAATTACTAAAAGCCATTGAAGACCAATTACAAGATAAATTTGGATCTAAAGGACAACGTGTAGTAGATGATAATATGCGTGTAGTAAAACGTGGATTTGATGAAGTACATGAAATCACTAAAAAAGTACTGGGTGCTGGGCATAATGACAAAGCCATTGGCAATGGTCTACCAATTCCGTCAATCCCAAAAATGATGAAAGAAATCCCACAAAGTGAATCACAATTAAGTGATATTCACCGCTTCTGGGAACAAACAGGTAACTTCTATTTAAGAGGAATGGGGAATGATAACATTACAGATCCGTTTATAGGATTAAGTGTAATGCCGGCAGTTACATCAGTATTCCGTAATATGACGGGGATTCGATTTGAACACCCAGAATGGATTCCTAACAATTGTACAGCCTGTGGAGACTGTTATACTGTTTGTCCAGATACTGCTATACCAGGACTTGTAAGCGAGGTGTCCGATGTTTTTGATACTCTTGTGAAACGTGTAAAAAAGAATCACGGAAAACTGGAGCACTTACCTAAAGCTGTTCGTAAGTTAGAAGGTAATGTTAGAAAACTATTTACCACCTCTAAAGATGAATCAACGGTCAATGATTGTGTTTATAATGCTATCGATATGACTATTGATGCTTCTGATAAAGGAATAGCTAAAGAACTAGCCAAAGAATTTGATTGGTTTAAAGAGGAGTTAGGAGAATTCAACTTTGCTTTAACTAGACCTTATTTTGATTTACATGAGAAAAAAGAAAAAAATAGTGGTGGTTTATTCAGTATAACTATCAACCCAAATACATGTAAAGGATGTATGGAATGTGTTGAAGTTTGTAATGATAATGCCTTGATTAAGATACCGCAAACCGAAGGTTCGGTAGTAAAACTTAATAAAGAATGGGATCTTTGGATGGACTTACCAAGCACGAAACCAAAATTCAATCGTATTGATAGTCTTGAAGAGAAAATTGGGCCATTAGAAACTATTCTACTAAATAAAGAAGCTTATTTAAACTTTGCCAGTGGAGATGGTGCTTGCTTAGGATGTTCTGAAAAATCAGTAGTACACATATTTACCGCTACTGTTGAGTCACTTATGCAGCCACGTATTGAAAAACACATGGCATATATTGATGGGCTAATCGATAAATTAGAAAAACACATCCAAGTCAAATTAATGCATCGTTTAGATCTGACGGATTCGGATACTATGGCAAAAATTGTCAAAGAAATGCAAAGCTCAGATTTAACTATGAGCGAAATTACCCGTAGATTAGAGTCTGAACATGATAGTGAACCAATTGACCAAGAGTGGTTGCGTAATGTAACACAACTTCTTGCTAGATTAAAGAAATTGCAATGGAAATATACCAATGGTACAACCGGAAAAGGTCGTTCTAATATGGGTATGCTTAACTCTACCGGATGTACTTCTGTTTGGGGAAGTTCTTGGCCTTTCAATCCATATCCATTTCCATGGGCTAATCACTTATTCCAAGATTCAACATCTTTAGCAATGGGAGTTTTTGAAGGACATATGTCTAAAATGGCCGACGGTTTTAAAACGATTCGTAAGGCAGAATTAGAGCTTTCAGGAAAATATGATGCAACAGAACATGATGACTTTTTTACTTACTTTAAATGGGAGCAATTTACAGATGAAGAATGGTTGCTTTGCCCACCAGTAGTAGCACTTGGTGGTGATGGTGCCATGTATGATATTGGTTTCCAAAACTTATCAAGAATGATGGCTTCAGGTACACCAATTAAAGTGATTGTTGTAGATACCCAAGTATATTCGAATACAGGAGGACAGGCTTGTACTTCTGGTTTCATTGGTCAAATTTCTGATATGGCTCAATATGGTAAGGTTAGTAAAGGAAAAACTGAACCTAGAAAAGAGATTGGTCTTATCGCTATGGCACACAGAAATACATACGTAATGCAAGGAACATTGGCTAATACAAGTCATATGATTGAAGGTTTTATCGATGGTTTAATGACCAAACGACCAGCACTTTTCAATCTATATACTACTTGTCAACCAGAACACGGTGTTGCAGATGATTTAGGTGCACACCAGGCGAAACTTGCTGTAGAATCTAGAGCATATCCTATATTTAAATATAATCCAGACAATGGAATAAAAACTCGAGAAGGACTTGATTTATCTGGTAATCCAGGTATGGAAGAAACATGGCCAACATACGACCTAAAATATCAGGAATATGGCCAAGACCTTACGATGAAATTACCGATGACTTTTGCTGATTTTGCATTAACGGAAGCTCGATTTAGAAAACACTTTAGAAAAGTTCCCCGTAGTGCTTGGAATGACAATATGGTGTTATTAGCAGACTTCTTATTACTAGAAGAAAGCGATCGCGAAGGTAAATTCCCATACATATGGGCGGTTGATAGAGAACAAAAACTGAATAGAGTGTTGGTAGCAAAACCAATTGTTGAGTCTTGTGAAGAAAGACGAGACTTCTGGTTAATGTTACGCGACCTTGCAGGAGTAGAAATAGAAAAACCTCAGGAAGAAAATCTAGAGGAAAAAATAAGAAATGAAGTTGTAGGTAATATTGCACAAGGACTTATGAAACTTGCTGGCGGTAATGGAGACCCTATTGCACAAATGGCAATGGGTAAAATTAACACAGCCGATGCGGATGTCATTGTCGAAGAACAACCATCCAATGGGGAATATTTAGCTCCTTGGTTAGAAACCGAAGAATGTACATCATGTGATGAGTGCACTAAACTTAATCCTAATATTTTTGCTTACAACGAAAATAATAAAGCGTACATAAAAAATCCTAAAGCGGGTCCTTATCAAGACTTAGTCAAAGCGGCTGAAAAATGTACAGCAGGTGTAATTCATCCGGGATTACCGGCAGATAGATCTGCAAAGGATATTGAAAAATGGATAGGCCGAGGAGAAAAATTTAACTAAGAAATATGGGGCTATTCAATTTTCATAAGGATACGTTTAAACACGGTATTCATCCTCCAGAAAGCAAAGGAGAAACCAATGGTCTTGCGATCAAGCAGTTTCCCTTTGCTCCTGTCATCATTTTACCTTTAGCTCAACACATTGGTGCGCCGTCTCAAATTGTTGTCCGTGAAGGTCAAGAAGTGCAGCGAGGAGAATTATTAGCAAAAGCTGTAGGTTACGTTTCCGTTCCATTACATGCTCCTGTTTCTGGTATTATTCAAAAAATAGCAAATGTCCCAACAATTTCGGGAAAAATGTCCCTTGGAATTTATCTCAAAACATTTCCCTCTTCTACTCAAGAAATACTAGAGGGAAAACCGATTGATCCTGATACAGCTACTGCCGAAGAAATTCTGCAAGCAATTCAGGATGCAGGTATTGTTGGTCTAGGAGGAGCAGCATTTCCAACTCATGTGAAATTGAAAATTCCTAAAGGAAAAAAATGCGAAACTCTACTTATTAATGGAGTAGAATGTGAACCCTATTTAACAACGGATCACCGTGTTATGTTAGAACAGGAAAATGACATTTTTACTGGAATTAAATATTTACTAAAAGCTACAGGTGCTAAAAAAGCCATTATTGGTATTGAAGCTAACAAGCAAGATGCAGCTGATCACTTAGCAAAATACATTCCTAAAGAATTACCTGTTACCATAAAAGTGCTTCCGGTAAAATACCCTCAAGGTGCGGAGAAAATGCTGGTTACCTCAATCCTCAATAAAGAAGTTCCGTCAAAAGGGCTACCCATTGAAGTTGGTGCCGTGGTAGTAAATGTTGCTACAACTGCAGAGATTGGACGATTATTACCTCATGGACGCGGTATACAAGAACGAGTTATCACCATTACTGGACACGGAGTTAAAAAGAAAGGAAATTATTTAATTCCTGTAGGCACACCATTACGTTATGTGTTGGATTATGTAGGTGTAGACGAAGCAATTAGTGAAGTTTATATGGGAGGTCCAATGATGGGCGTAGCGGTTTCTAACCTCGATATTTCTATTGTAAAAGGAACCTCAGGCATCTTGGTATTTACAGGAGAAGATGTAGGCAAGTCGTCCCAAACATATCCTTGTATTAAATGTGGTGCTTGTTTAGATGCTTGTCCTATTATGTTAAATCCATCCAAATTGGGAATCCTAGCAAAATTTGAAGCTTATGACGAAATGGCTTCAGATAATAATTTAATGGACTGTTTTGAATGTGGATCATGCACATATGTATGTCCATCCCATATTCCACTAGTTCAGTATTTCAGATTGGCTAAACGAGTTGTACGAAAACGGGAAGCCGAAAAAAAAGAAAAAGTAAATGATTAAAAAAACATTAAATATAAGCTCATCGCCACACATTTATAAAAGGCGAAGTACCGGTGACATTATGAGAAATGTTGTATGGGCATTACTGCCTGTTGTATTTTTCTCTGTTTATTCTTTTGGATTAAATGCTTTACTTGTTATTGCTACAGCAACGCTAGCCAGTGTATTGACAGAGCATTTTTTATGTAAACTTTCTAAAAAAGAATCTACAGTTCATGATTACTCTGCTGTAATTACAGGGTTATTATTAGGACTTACTTTGCCCCCAAGTTTTCCTTTATGGATGGCTTTTGTTGGCGGGGTAATAAGTATTGCGCTTGGTAAATATATTTTTGGTGGATTAGGTTATAACGTATTCAATCCAGCACTTGTGGCTCGAGCTGTTTTACAAGCTGCCTTCCCTGTAGCAATTACTACCTGGCACCCAGCTTTACTGCCAGATAGATTTTCTACTATTGCTCAGTCGATCTTTACTATGCCATTTATGCAACCACAATTTGATGCCATTTCGGGAGCAACTCCCCTTACGGCTTTTAAATTTGATGGTATTGTAGCACCAACAATAGAATTAGCTTTTGGTCAAACTAGTGGTTCAACTGGTGAAACTTGTGCCGTTATCATTGCTTTGGGTGGTATTTATTTGATATCTCGAAAAATGATGAGTTGGAGAACTCCATTGGCGGTATTATTAAGTGCATTTATATTAAGTGGAATCCTTTATTTAAGCAATAGCGAAATATATCCTTCTCCATTCTTTATGTTATTTTCTGGTGGATTAATGTTAGGTGCTGTATTTATGGCAACAGATATGGTATCCTCACCACTTACGCCATTAGGCTTATGGATTTATGGAGGTATTATTGGCATCTTAACAATTGTGATTAGAATATGGAGTGGTTTACCTGAAGGCGTTATGTATTCTATTTTACTAGCCAATGCGATTTCTCCCCATATTGATAATCTTGTTAGAAATAGGGTTTATGGAACAAATAAAAAAATAAAAGTTACATGAGTAAAGCTACCAAAATAGAAAAGCAAGAATCTTCTAGTAGCATAAAAATGCTAAAGGCTATGCTAGTTATTGGAATAATAAGCGCGCTACTTATTGTGTCTGCTTATCAACTAACGCTGCCTAGAGTACTACAACTTAAAGCAGAAGCTTTAGAGAAGGCTATTTTTAAAGTTCTCCCGGGAACTGTTAGTACACAAGCTTTTGGTATAAACACCAAAGGAGAATTAACCAAGATAGAAACTGGAGAAAAATATGAATCTACCTATTATGCAGGATATGATAAAAATGAAAAACTTGTAGGTTATGCTATCGATGCCGCCGGACAAGGTTATGCAGACATTATCCGAGTATTGTATGGTTACGATCCTAAGGAACAAATACTAATTGGGTTTCAAGTTTTAGAAAGCAAAGAAACTCCAGGACTTGGAGATAAAATTGAAAAAGACCAGCGTTTTATTGACAATTTTAAAGCTTTAGACGTAAGCCTTACGAATGATAGAAAACTCAAAAATAAGGTGATTACAGTGAAACAAGGAGAAAAACAAAACCCTTGGGAAATTGATGGAATAACTGGAGCTACTATTTCTTCTCGTGCAATCGGAAAGATTATTGGTGTAAGCACAGCAAAAGACGTTCCTATTCTCTTTAACAGTAACATAAAGATGATAAACGATAATAAACCTAATGGAAAACAAACAGAAAGCAATGAGTAAAGATAATACCTCATCCAAACAGGAAGTTTCCAATACCGATGAATTTATCAAAGGAATTTGGCGAGATAATCCTGTATTTGTGCAAGTACTAGGTATGTGCCCAGTATTGGCTGTTTCAAATACGGCAGAAAATGCCCTTGCTATGGGTTTAGCAACAGCTTTTGTCTTATTGATGTCTAATATCTTGGTATCCTTACTTCGGAATTTTATTCCCAAGCAAGTACGTATTGCCTCGTATATTCTTATAATCGCCACTTTTGTTACTGTGACCGATTATGCTATTCAGGCTATCAGTGTAGAGTTGTACAAAAGCCTTGGTGCATTCATCTCATTAATTGTGGTAAACTGCCTAATTCTAAGCCGTGCAGAAGCATTTGCTTCTAAAAATACGGTATGGAAATCTATGCTTGATGCTCTTGGTATGGGGCTAGGATTTACGTTCGCTCTTTTTTGTTTAGGGGCAGTGAGAGAACTTCTTGGTAATGGATCCATTTTTCAATTCGCCATTTTTCCAGAGAATTTTCAAAATTGGATAGTAATGATATTACCGGCTGGTGGTTTTTTTACACTTGCAGCTTGGTTACTTATAATTAATGTGATACAAACAAGAAAAATAAAATTATGAACACAGAATCTCTAGGAACTATTTTTCTCAATGCCGTCTTAGTTAACAACTTTGTCTTGGCCTATTTTCTGGGTATTTGCCCTTTTTTGGGCGTATCAGGAAAAATTGAAACTGCCTCAAAAATGGGTGGTGCTGTTACGTTTGTAATGCTAATAAGTTCTATGTGTGCTTATGGAATTCACGCCTTTTTGGTAGCAATCGATGCTCCTTACCTTCAGTTGATTAGTTACATTGTTGTGATTGCTTCTACCGTACAATTGGTTGAAATGTTCATTAAGAAAATGAGTCCGGCATTGTTTCGCTCTTTGGGTATTTTTCTTCCACTGATAACTACTAATTGTGCAATTCTAGGTGTAGCATTATTTCAGACAAATAAAGGGTACGATTTTTCAGAAAGTGTGGTCTATGCATTAGGAGCCGGGGTAGGATTTACACTAGCATTGCTATTAATTTCAGGCTTAAGAGAAAAGTTAGATTTTGCTGAAGTACCTAACGTTTCAAAAGGAACAGCATTAACCCTGTTTCTTGCAGGTATATTATCATTATGCTTTATGGGTTTTGCAGGCCTTGGTGCTTAATAAAAAAAAGAAAATATGTTTAAATCACTTATAATCGGAATTGGTTCAATAGTAGCTTTAGTGCTGTTATGGACATTAGTACAAACTCAGTGGAAAAATGTATTTCGCGAAGAATATTTAGAAGATGATGTGCTGGCAGGCAGAAGAAGTTGTTCAAATTGTGGTTGTACTTCCTCGGTTTGTGAGAGAAAAAAAGAAGAGTGAAACAAGGTAGAAATGTTCACCAAACAAAAAATGATTAAATACTGATTATAATACACTTAATAATAAAAATAAAAAAACTATGGCAAATCTATTAGATTTTGATATTGATAAACGGTATAAGGCAGTCGTTAAAAATACATCACGACTAACGCCAAAGGATACTGAAGAAGTACGTGAAATTTTACTTGAAGTGAAAGACTCTGAATTTGAATGCGAAGTAAACCAAAGCTTTGGAGTATTGGTAAAAACTTCTGGTGATTTTGGAAATAAATTCCATCACAGGCTATATAGTGTGGCTGATTTACCAAAAAGCGTCAAAGGTAAACGACAACTTACTATGTTAGTGAAACGCTGCTCGTATGTTGATGATTTCAGTGGAGAAGAATATCAGGGAGTTGCCTCAAATTATTTATGCAACCGCAAAAAAGGGGATGAAATTACGGTTACAGGCCCATTTGATTTGCCTTTTAAAGTTCCACAGGACAAAACTGCCAATTTAATTCTCATTGGTATGGGTACAGGTATTGCACCATTCCGAGCATTTATAAAGCACATTTATCAAGATGTTAAAGATTGGGAAGGGCAAATCCGTTTGTTTTATGGTGCTCGTAGCGGTTTGGAATTATTGTATTTAAATGATAAAGATGGAGATCTTACAAATTATTATGATGAAGAAACATTCAAAGCCTTTCATGCATTAAGTCCAAGACCACAGTGGGCTGACCCCATTGAACTAGAAAAAGCACTTGTAGGGCAAACTGCTGAAATAGTTGAGTTACTTGGAAAATCTAATACCTGTATTTATGTTGCTGGATATGAAGCTATTCACAAAAAACTTAACAAGGCATTTTCAGATATTTTAGGCTCAGAAGAAAAATGGCGACTTCGAAAAGCCGAATTAATTGCCGGAAAAAAATGGGCTGAAATTATTTATTAACCCGAAATTGAGATATAAAAGAGAGCCTATTTTTTAATAAATCCACAAAATAATATGTCTATCATTGTTGCAATAGCCGCACTCGGAGGTTTAACTTTAGTTCTATCAATAATGCTAATTATTGCGAACAAGAAGCTTTATGTCTATGAAGATCCACGCATAGAAATTGTGGAAGATATGTTGCCTCATGCAAATTGTGGTGCATGTGGCTATCCAGGTTGCCGCCCCTTTGCGGAAGCATTAGTACATCAAAAAACCTTACCAGGAAAGTGTACTGTTAGTACAGATGAAGGAAGGGAATCTATAGCTCAATTTCTAGGAGTTGTATTAGGTGCTGAAGAAAAGCAAGTCGCTCGTCTCGCTTGTGCTGGAGGAACGAATGTAGCTATCAATAGAGCCCAATATATTGGAATTCAAAGTTGTCAGGCGGCCACTTTGATTTCTGGTGGTGGTAAAGGCTGTTTTTGGGGATGTTTAGGACATGGTGACTGTGAAGTTGTTTGTGATTTTGATGCCATAATTATGGACGAACATAGACTTCCTGTCGTAGATGTAGATAAATGTACTGCCTGCGGTGATTGTGTAGAAGCTTGTCCTAAAGATTTATTTTCTTTACAACCAATAAGCAACAAACTTTGGGTGGCTTGTAAAAATCTTGACCACGGTAATGCCGTTTTAGAAGATTGCGAGGTTGCTTGTACTGCCTGTGGAAAATGTGATATGGATGCACCTGATGATTTAATTACTATGAAAAACAACTTGCCAGTAATTAACTATGCCGAAAATCATAATACACAAATACCTATTCAAAGATGCCCAACAGGAGCTATTGTTTGGTTAAATGATAAAGGAGCTGCAATTAAAGGGAAAGAAAGTAGAAAAATCATCCGTAAGGGTAAAAGATCAATGGGTAATTCGTAATTTACGCTTAATAAGAAAATTACACAACTTTTTGACTTGATCCATTATGACACCTAATTATAATTAGTGTACTCCTAATTGAGCACCTAATTTTAAAGAAATTATTAAAATGTAATATAATTGTAGATGTATAAATTTATAAAACCCTTGAATTTAGGGCATAAAAAAACCTAACTCAATTAAGAATTAGGTTATTAGTAGCGGGAACTGGACTCGAACCAGTGACCTTCGGGTTATGAGCCCGACGAGCTACCTACTGCTCTATCCCGCGATATAATTTCAAAATAAACAACTTAGCTTTTAACTTTCGACTCATAAAATTCGATCCGTTTATTTCGACTGCAAAGATACAACTTAATAAAACAACTGACCAAACTTTTTTTCATTTATTTTTTTCCATCATAAATTATGATAGAAAATACAAAAACCAACTATCTTTGCAGCATGACACATAAAGCAGGATTTGTAAATATTATTGGAAACCCTAACGTAGGTAAATCGACCTTGATGAATGCTTTGGTTGGTGAAAAACTATCTATCATCACACCAAAAGCACAAACAACTAGACATAGAATTCTTGGAATTGTAAACGAGGACGACTATCAAATTGTTTTTTCTGATACTCCAGGAATCATACAACCTGCCTATGAATTACAATCTTCTATGATGGATTTTGTAAAATCTGCACTAGATGATGCTGATGTTCTTATATATATGGTTGAAGTTGGTGAAAAGGAATTAAAGAACGAATCTTTCTTTAAAAAAATCATTCATAGTGAAATTCCTGTTATTTTATTATTGAATAAAATTGACAAATCAACTCAAGATGAAGTAGAAGTAAAAGTTGAATATTGGAAAAAGAAAGTACCTAACGCGGATGTTTTTGTGATTTCTGCTTTAGAAAAATTTAATATACTTGCTGTTTTCGATAAAATAAAAGAGTTATTACCAGAAGGACCTCCTTTTTATCCTAAAGATCAATTAACAGATAAACCAGAACGATTTTTTGTAAATGAAAAAATTAGAGAAAAAATTCTAATGCATTACAAAAAAGAAATTCCGTATTCTGTAGAAGTTGAAACAGAAGAATTTATTGAGGAAGAAAAAATTGTGAGAATTCGATCTATAATTATGGTAGAAAGAGAAACACAAAAAGGAATTATTATTGGTCATAAAGGTTCTGCACTGAAACGAGTTGGTGCTGAAGCTAGAAAAGATTTAGAAAAATTCTTCGAGAAGAAAGTATATATAGAGTTATATGTAAAAGTAAATAAGAATTGGAGAAGTGATAAAACGCAACTAAAACGTTTTGGTTATAATCAAAGTTAATGGTTGATTACTTTTATCATAAAATCATGTAAATCTTTCATTTGATCTTTACCTGTTGCTCGACCTACTTTTCCTAAAAAGTAAAGTAGAACCCAAAATAAGGGTAAAAATACCATCATGATTAAAGGAAGAAGGATAGATTCTTTTAAGGAAAGTTTACTGAAAAGCATTATTGCAAAACCAAAAAAAGAAATTCCTATTACAAAATGTATAAACATAAAAAGTGTCCAAACTTGAGGCTTAGGTCCAAACAAACCCTTTAAAAGAGATGTTCTTCTTGTTTTCCCTATAATCTCTAGATGTAATTGTGGGGACCAAAAATGCTCATCTTTCTTAGAAACACTAATGAACACGTGCCCATCAACAATGTTTCCTAAGAATCTACAATCATCACTTTTAAACTCATTAGAGAACCTTTCTAGTATTTCTTCAGAACCATCTTTAAGGTCTATTTTAAGCCTCGGACGAAGAAAAACTTCACTATTTCTCTTCTCAATTAACACATTTAGGTTTTCTTTCATAAAAATCTATTTTATAACTGTTTAAATTTACAATAATTAATCATATAGTAAATTGTATCTTTGCAAAAAATTTGAATTCAAATGAATAGTATCGTTGCCATTGTAGGAAGACCAAATGTAGGAAAGTCAACACTTTTTAACAGATTGGTACAGAGAAGAGAAGCTATTGTAGATTCTGTTAGTGGAGTTACAAGAGATAGACATTATGGAAAATCTGACTGGAACGGTAAAGAGTTTTCAGTTATTGACACGGGTGGATACATTATTGGCTCTGATGATATTTTTGAAGGAGAAATCAGAAAACAAGTAAATCTAGCCATTGATGAAGCAGATTTAATTGTTTTTGTAGTGAATGTTGAAGATGGTATTACACCAATGGATGCTGAAGTTGCTAAACTTTTACGCAAGGTGAAAAAACCAATTTTCACCGTAGTTAATAAAGTTGATAATGCAATGCGTGAACCAGATGCTGTAGAATTCTACAATCTAGGTTTAGGAGAATATTATACAATTGCATCAATTAACGGAAGTGGAACTGGAGATTTATTAGATGCTTTAGCAGAAAAAATGCCAGCTCCAGAAGAAGTAGATTTAGAAAAAGAAGAATTACCAAGGTTTGCCGTTGTTGGAAGACCAAATGCTGGTAAATCATCATTTATAAACTCTTTAATAGGAGAAGATAGAAACATTGTAACCAATATTGCAGGTACAACTAGAGATTCTATTGATACAAAATACAATCGTTTTGGATTCGATTTTAATTTAGTTGATACTGCAGGAATCCGTAAAAAATCTAAAGTAAAAGAAGATTTAGAATTTTATTCGGTAATGCGTGCAGTACGTTCTATTGAATATTCTGATGTTATTATTCTTGTTGTTGATGCCACTCGTGGTTTCGAAGGACAAGATCAAAATATCTTTTGGTTAGCTGAAAAAAACAGAAAAGGAGTCGTTATCTTAATCAACAAGTGGGATTTAGTTGAGAAAGAAACGAATACAATGCGTGATTTTGAAGCAATGGTTAGAAAACAAATTGAACCTTTTACAGATGTGCCAATTGTATTTATTTCTGCTTTAACAAAACAACGTTTATTTAAAGCCATAGAAACTGCAGTAGAAGTTTTCGGGAAAAGAAAAATGAAAATACCTACAAGTAAGTTGAATGATGTAATGTTAGACATCATTAAAAGTTACCCACCACCAGCTACAAAAGGTAAATTTGTGAAAATAAAATATTGTATGCAATTGCCTACACCAACACCACAATTTGCATTTTTCTGTAACTTACCACAATACGTTAGAGATCCATACAGACGATTTTTAGAAAATAAATTAAGAGAAATTTACGATTTTACAGGAACACCAATAACGATATACTTTAGACAGAAATAGGATTATTCTGTAACTTTTGTTACCTTTTAACGTCTAAATGTAGAGTATTATTGTAAATCCTTTAGGGCATAAAAGACATGAAAATTATAGAATCAAGTTTAGTTTCGGAAGTTGAATTACCATTACAACTAAAAATATCTTTCAAAAAAGTTTTTGACTTATTTGAGAAATATGCTGGAAAAGATTTTATAAATCATCCTTTTCATAGTTCTGCCATAAATATGGTGCAACTTTTTGAGAAGCATCCTGAGTTGAATGATGGTTTTTCAGATTATACTTTATTAGACAAATATAAAGAGCAGATAGATTTATTATTAAATCCCTTGTTTCCAGAACCTTTATTATTAAACGAAATAAAAGCAGCAAGTATTCCTTTCTCTTTTACTTCGTTTAAATTTACAGATCGTTTTGAAAACATACTAAGTAATGCAGGTGATGATTACGAATTAAATGTTCGTAATTTTGGAGACGATGGTATGTACATTATGGCCTGTACATTTATTTTAGGTTTTGTATATGGTTATAAAGTTGATGTAAAAAGACCATTTTATTTTGATATTCCAGATAAAACAACTGGAACAATGAAATATTATAGAGCTTCATTTAATGCTGATTTTTCTGAAATTACACCTACTAAGAATGCTCCTTCAATAACGGAAGACGATTTTAAAGAATTACTAAACAACTTTGAAAACATAGAACTATGGAAAGAAAAGTTCCCAAAAGACAGCTATATTTTTAAAGGATTTGGGATTGTTAGTTTGTTTGATGTTACTTCAGAAGAAATGTTATCATCCATCAAAGAAAACTTATTAGCTGGTGGAGAAAATTTGATTCCTAAATTACAAAGTAACTTAAGAGATTTTTATAGCATAAAAGATTTAAAATTAGGTTTCTCTATTTTTGACAACATCAACACTAAAGTCTGTGAAAACAAGGTTAATAAAACGAATAGTTTAATCTTAAATGACACTGAAATAAATTGCAATACAGGTTACTTCTGTAACGGCATTATGCAAAAAGTATTCAAAGACCATAAAACATTTATAATTTCTGATGTTGAAGAATATGGTAAGAGTACAAATAAAAATGGCTTTTATCAGAATTTATATAAATCGAACATACAGAGTATTATATTGATACCAATTAAGGCTTCAAGTAATGGAGATTTAGCTTTATTAGAAATTGCTTCTCCAAGAGCTTACGAACTAAACTCTGTTAATATCAACAAATTAAAAGATATTATTCCTGTTTTTGAAGCTGCTGTAAAAAGAACTTCAGAAGAGCGTCAAAATATTTTAGAAGCAACTATTCAAGAAAACTATACCTCAATTCATAATTCTGTAAAATGGCGATTTTATGAAGCTGCAGAAAAATATCACACAGAACGACAAACAAATGACAATGCAAAATTAGATGAAATTGTATTTAATGATGTATTCCCTTTATTTGGGCAAAGTGATATAAAAGGATCTTCAATGGCAAGAAATTCAGCCATCAAAGAAGATTTAACAACTCAGTTAACTTTAGCTATTGCAGTATTAAAAGACGCTTGTAAATCAGAAAAACTACCTATTTACAATGAATTAATGTTTAGAGTTTCTTCTTATCTAAATGATGTAACAGAAGGTTTAAGTGCTGGTGATGAAATAAATATTTTAGATTTTCTGAATAGAGAAATTTACCCAGTTTTTAGTCATATAAAAGATATTAATACAGAACTTTCACAGAAAGTTAGCGTTTATATGAACCGTTTAGATAAAAATTTAAATGTTGTTTATGAAAAAAGAAAAGAATACGAGAACAGCGTTACGTTATTAAATGACAAACTAGCTAAATTCTTAGACGATAAACAAAAACAAGCTCAAGAAATGTTTCCTCATTATTTTGAGCGATACAAAACGGATGGTGTAGAATACAACATGTATATAGGTCAGTCTATTACAAAAAGTAAGACTTTTGATACTTTATACTTGTACAACCTTCGTTTATGGCAGTTAAAGATTACTTATGAAATGGAGAATCTTGCATTTTATGAGCGTAAAAACATGAAACATGATTTACGTGTTGCTTCCTTAATTTTAGTACATAGTAATGCTATGGCTATAAAATTTAGAATGGATGAAAAGCAATTTGATGTTGATGGAGCTTATAACATTAGATACGAAATCATAAAAAAGCGAATTGATAAAGCAAATATTAAAGGCACAAAAAATCGTTTAACTGTTCCTGGTAAAATAGCCATTGTATATTCTCAAGACAGAGATGCTTTAGAGTATATAAAGTACATTAATTACTTACAATCTAAAAATCAATTAGGTAAAATAGAATTTTTAGATCTAGAAGATTTACAAGGTGTTACAGGATTAAAAGCATTAAGAGTAGAAGTTATTTATCAAAAAGATTTTGATGAAAATAAAACAATTACTTTTCATGATTTAATTCAAGAAATCGAAGCTTAAAATATTGTTTTCTACGTTTTATTTTAATGAGTATGCATGCGTTAGGGATTGAAACGACATCCTTTTTTGCTTTTCGAAAAAAAGATATAGTGTAAAGCCCGACCTTTAGGTAACGCCCAAAAAAATACATTTATATTTTATAAAAAAGCCCCAGTTTCTTGTATTTTAAAAGCAACAGCAAAAGCTAATACACTTACGATGATACCAATCATAAAAACGGTATAAGTAACTCTTAATATTTTATATTTTCTGTTTAAAACTAACCCTAAAAAGTATAAATCTTTCGTTAAAGAACCGTAAAGATAATCTCTATCTTGCATCATTTCTGTAATACCCCATTCAAAATCATTTAATTTCATTTGATGAAAATTACCGAAAAACAATAAATTAACTTTTTTATTAGCAACATCTTCTTTTGTAAATTTTCCTTGTGTAACATTAGGTCTCGTTGCTAAAATTGATAATATAATAGATGCAACTGTGAAAATTATAAATAGAATTGTTGGCACAATTAAATAACTATTTGAAGAATTATCTAGTTTTGGTAATAAATTAGACAATGCTAAAGAAACAATAATAGCATTTACAGAAAGTAAAATATTCGCTTTAGTATCTGCAATATTACTTAAAGTCATGTGGTTTTTTAAAGCGATTCTAAACATTGTTTCTACACCACGCTCAGGTACATTTCCTTTCTCTTTTTTTAACTCTAAAGCATCTTGCTTCTGATTAAATTTTTTAATATCGTCTTTTAAATCTTTTTGATTCTTTATTAATTTAGATAAGTTTTTCTGTTTCGCTTTTGTCCAATTTTTTAAAGCATAATCTGTATTAAAGCGATGTTGTTGCGTAAAAAATTCAATATTTCCTGCAATCCATTCTATGTCAGAAACGTTTTTAAAACCTGTTAACTCCCATTCTTTTCTTAATAAAAAAGTGTAATCAAAATAACTTTTAGAAGCTAAATGCGCACAATCTGCATCTACTATCATTTTCTCTAAATCATTTTTGGGTTGATGATTCATTTTAGTTGCCAGAATAAGACCTGCAGTAACTTCAATTCTTTTATCGGTAACTTTATGTTCTTTTAAAAACTTTGAAGCAATTCTAACACTTTCTTCTTCATGATTTTCAGCTCCTTTTACAAAACCTGTATCATGAAACCAAGCAGCAATTTCTAAATTTTCAGCAGCTACTTTGTCAATTTTTAAATTTTCAATAAGCTCCTTTGTACTTTTAACCACTCTTTGTGTATGTACTAAATTATGATACACATATTTTCGATCTAAATCGGTGTTTAATAAACTAAAGACGTACTTTTCTGTATCAACAATTAATGTGCTCATAGTAAAATTATTTTATAAATGAATAAGAATAAGTGATAACCCCTCTGATAACTTTATCAATATTCGTCGTAAATTTATGAATTGCTTTCATCAGCGTACAAATTAAGAATTATTTGTAAGCTAACAAGTGTTTTTACGTCTAAAAAACAGCTAGCATAACAATATTAATTTAGAAAAGAAAGGAAACAAAATATGCTTACTTGGAAAGAAATTATCAGCTTTACAGCAAAAGGAAATCCAACTTCAGATAAAAGAGTTGAAAAAACCGAAACTGAATGGAAAGAATTATTAACCGAAGAACAGTTTAGAATTACTAGGCAAAAAGGAACAGAAAGACCAAATTCTGGCGCTTTATGTAGTATTTATGATAAAGGACAATACAACTGTGTTTGTTGTAATACGCCTTTATTTGATTCTACGATAAAGTTCGATTCTAGTTCTGGTTGGCCAAGTTTTACGCAACCTATTAAAGAAAATGCCATTAAATATCATAAAGATATTTCTTTTGGTATGGTTCGAGTTGAAGTAATGTGTAATACTTGCGATGGACATCTAGGACACATTTTTCCTGATGGACCAGAACCAAGCGGATTGCGTTATTGTATTAATTCTGAGTCTATGCAATTAGAGAAAGGGAATTCTTAAAATGACTAAAAATTTACAAATTACCACTTTAGGAGGTGGATGTTTTTGGTGTACAGAAGCTGTATTTCAAGAAGTAAAAGGTATAGAAAAAGTTGTGTCTGGGTATTCTGGCGGAAATGCTCCTGGAAGACCAACATATAGAGAAATTTGTTCGGGATTAACAGGGCATGCAGAAGTAATTCAACTCACTTTTGATGCAAATGTAATTTCGTTTGAAGATATTTTAGTCATTTTTATGACGACTCATGACCCGACAACCTTAAACCAACAAGGTGCTGATAGAGGAACTCAATACAGATCTGTAATTTATTATCATAATGATGTTCAAAAGAAGGTTTCTGAAGAAGTTTTAAAACAGATTCAACCATATTATAATGATAAAATTGTGACAGAAATTAGTCCGTCAACAATTTTCTATGAAGCAACAATAGAGCATCAAAATTATTACAGAGAGAATACACAACAAGGATATTGTAGTTTTGTAATTGAACCAAAATTGGCGAAATTGAGAAAATTACACGCAGATAAACTGAGGTAAAATGATTAAATTATATGGCGCAGAAAGATGCCATAAAACTCAATATTATAAAACATTTTTAGAAACGCGTAATTTAGATTACGCGTTTTTAGATGTAGAACAATACGAAGAAAATGCAGAAGAATTACGTAACTTGTATGAAAATAGAAAGTTAAATTTCCCTACAATTACTAATAATTATAAAAAATTAAGAAATCCTTCTGATAAAGATCTTCAAAAGTGGATTGATAAAATCCATAACGAGTATTAGGCATTTTTTATATCACAATAAAATATTGATCAATGAAACTTAACATAAAGAATACTTTTACTACAGAAAATCCGGCAGATTCAATTCTTGAGAATACAAGAAGACAAGTTGAAGAAGCTGTGTTTTCATACGTGAATCCTAAGAAAACGGCAGTACCTAAAGTAGTACACGTTTCGCAAGAAATGAGTTCTGAATTAGGTATCTCTCAAGAAGAAACGAAATCAGAATTCTTTAAAAATATTGTTACAGGAAATGATATTTATCCAAATACAAAACCTTTTGCAATGTGTTATGGAGGCCATCAATTTGGTAATTGGGCAGGACAATTAGGTGATGGAAGAGCTATTAATTTATTTGAAGTAGAATACAAAAATAAAAACTGGAAAGTACAATTAAAAGGAGCTGGAGAAACTCCATATTCTAGAACTGCAGATGGTTTAGCCGTTTTACGATCTTCTGTAAGAGAATATTTATGTGCTGAAGCAATGTTTCATTTAGGTGTGCCAACAACAAGATCTTTGTCTTTAAGCTTGTCTGGAGACGATGTTTTACGTGATGTTTTATATGATGGAAACCCTGCGTATGAGAAAGGCGCAATTGTTTCTAGAATCTCACCAAGTTTTTTACGTTTTGGAAATTATGAGATTTTTTCAGCTAGAAAAGATCTAAAAAATTTAAAAGCTTTGGTTGATTACACAATCAAACATCATTTTTCTCATTTAGGAAAACCATCAAAAGAAAGTTATATCAACTTTTTTAAGGAAGTTTCAGAGCGTACTTTAGAAATGATAATTCATTGGCAACGTGTTGGCTTTGTTCATGGAGTTATGAATACTGATAATATGTCAATCTTAGGTTTAACCATCGATTTTGGACCTTATGGTTGGTTAGAAGGGTTCGATTTTGGTTGGACGCCAAACACAACCGACAGACAACACAAACGCTACAGATATGGAAATCAGCCAAATATTGGTTTATGGAATTTGTATCAACTTGCAAATGCTTTGTATCCTATCATTGAGGAAGTGGAACCTTTAAATGCAATTTTAGAGCAATATAAAACTGATTTTGAACAGAAATCTTTACAGATGATGAAATCAAAATTAGGTTTATTTACTTCGGATGAAGAAGATGTAAAACTAATTCAAAATTTAGAAGACACTTTACAATTAGTAGAAACTGATATGACCATTTTCTTTAGAAATTTAAGTAGTTTTACTGATGAAAATTCTGGTTTACAATTGATAAAAAAATCATTTTACGACTTTGAAAACATTTCTGATGAAGTAATCAATAGTTGGAATTTGTGGTTCAAAAAATACGATGAAAGACTTCAAATTGAAAGAGTTTCATCCGAAGAAAGAAAAGAAAAAATGGATGCTGTAAATCCTAAATATGTATTACGTAATTACATGTCACAATTAGCAATTGATGAAGCTGACAAAGGAAATTACACTTTAATTGATGAATTATTTCAACTCTTAAAAAAACCATATTCTGAACAACCAGAAAATGAAAAATGGTTTGCAAAAAGACCTGAATGGGCAAGAAATAAAGTAGGTTGTTCTATGTTATCTTGTAGCTCATAAATTAAGAAAAAACAACTATGAAATTAGGATTAGGAACTGCTGCTTTAGGAAGACCTCAATACATAAATGTTCGTCAAGAAGATTGTGATAACTTAGACTTAGCAGCTTTTAGAAAACATAGTTTTTCGGTTTTAGAAGATGCATATAATTCAGGAATTCGTTATTTTGATACTGCTCCAGGTTATGGATTGGCAGAAGAATTAGTATTAGAATGGTTGCAAACTAAAAATGATAAAACCATTGAAATTGCTACAAAATGGGGTTATACATATACTGCAAATTTTGACGCGAATGCAACTGTTCATGAAGTAAAAGAACATAGTTTATCTAAATTAAATGAACAATGGAAGTTCTCTAAACAGCTTCTACCCTATTTAAAAGTATATCAAATTCATTCTGCAACTTTAGAAACTGGAGTTTTAGAAAACAAGCAAGTTTTAGAACAATTAGCTTTTCTAAAAAAGGAACACAATCTTAAAATAGGCTTAACAACTACAGGTACAAATCAAGTTGAAGTAATTAAAAAAGCATTGGAAGTTTTTGTTGATGGTAAACAATTATTTGACCTATTTCAAGTAACTTATAATTTTTTAGATCAAAGTTTAAAGGAGATTTCTGATGAATTATTAAATCAAGATAAATCAATTGTAATAAAAGAAGCATTGGCAAATGGTAGAGTTTTTAAAAATGAGAACTATCCTCATTATGATAAAATGTATACAACTTTAGAAAACTTAGCAAAAAAACACAAGGTTGGTGTAGATGCCATTTCTTTGAAATATTGTGAGCAAACAATCACTAACAGCATTGTTTTAAGTGGCGCAAGCAATTCAGAACAATTGAAAGAGAATTTAAAACTGAATTCTTTTATGCTGTCTAAAGAAGAAATTGAAATATTAAACTCACTAAAAATTTCTACAGATTCATACTGGACTGAAAGAAAAAAACTTCAATGGAATTAACTAAAATTGCTTTTGGTGGTGGTTGTCATTGGTGTACAGAAGCAGTTTTTCAAACATTAATCGGTGTCGAAAAGGTAGAACAAGGTTGGGTTTCATCAACAGAAGAAAATAGTAATTTTTCTGAGGCAGTTATTGTTCATTTTAATATTAAGAAAATTGATTTAGAAACACTAATTGAAATCCATTTATTAACACACAAAAGTACTAGCAATCATTCTATGAGAAGCAAGTATCGTTCTGCTGTTTATTATTTTTCTCAACATCAGAAAGACGATATTCTAAAAATAGTTGACAAATTACAATTAGGCTTTGATAATAAAATCATAACAAAAACGTTAGATTTTAAAGGGTTTAAAGCATCTACTGAAGAGTTTCAGAATTATTATCAAGCAAATCCTAATAAACCATTTTGTAAAAATTACATCAACCCTAAGTTAAAATTTTTAATAACTGAATTTTCAAATCAAGTCAATCAGCGTAAGGTAAATCACCTGAATACGACTATTTAAAAAATCAAATTAATTATGAATATCATCCAAAACCTAAAAAAATATTTCACTTCAAAGGCTGAAGGAAATACGTCTAAAAAAGCTCCTGAAGGTATTTGTCCAAATTGTTGGGGAAAACAAGAATGGGAAGGTGAATTTTATAAATTGAACAAGGGTAATAAATTGATTGGAAACGACAAGACGTACAATAACTTTATCAATAAAATTGTAGAAAACAATATTAGTGGAATTACAATTAATCAAGATAATTATGAATGTGAGACGTGTAAAGTTGGTTACAAATAACAATATAAACGGCTCAATTCTTTTACATTCATTTCATATTTTATAATTACTGAAACAGTAACTTACTAAAATCGTTAAATTTTAGCAAAAGAGTTAAAAGAATCTGAGTTAAGGACAATTTGATTAGCAATTGCAAGTTACATTTGCACAACTAAAATTGCCTAATACAGTGTCTAAAAAAGTACAGCATAAGAAATATCGATTTTTAAAAAGATTTTTACGAATCTTTTTAGGATTTATGATTCTTATTACCTTGTTGATACTATTTGTAAGAAGCCCTTGGGGACAAAGTATTATTGTAGATAAAGCCGTAAATTTTGTTACAGATAAAACAAACACAAAAATTTCTGTAGACAAGCTTTTTTTAACTTTTAAAGGTAGCTTGCAATTAGATGGTTTATACGTAGAAGACACCAAAGGAGACACCTTAATTTATTCGAAATCTTTAGAAGCTAATTTACCTCTCTGGGCAATGATTAAAGGAGATGCTGTTGGCATTGATAATTTAAATTGGGACGGTTTACAGGCAAATATTAAAAGGAAAGACACCATTTCTGGTTATAATTTTCAGTTTTTAATTGATGCATTTGCAACTGAAGATTCAACTCCAGTTATTAAAGACTCTACAACAAAACCTTTAAAAATTATTATAGGAAATCTTGATTTAAAAAACATTCATATTGTTTTTAATGATGAAGTATTGGGTATTGATAGCCATTTTAAAATTGGTAATCTAACTGCCAATATGGAAAAAGTTGATTTACAGAAAATGATTTTTAATGCCGATAAAATCGCTCTTTCTGATACAAATATTAAATTGATTCAGAAACCTGTAATTTCAGATACTTCAACTACGGAAACTTCTCTACCTCTATTATCTGTTAAAAAATTATCTCTAAAAAATGTAAAAACATATTATGAGAATCCACAAGATAAATTAATTGCTGATATAAATATTGATGAATTTTATACAGAAATTCCTGAAATTGATTTGTCTAAAAACAACATTCAGCTTACTACCATTCAGCTTAAAAATTCTGATATCCTCTTAAAAACAGCTTCGAGTAATACTTTATCACATAAAAAACCCGCTGCAAATAATAGCACAACATGTAAGTGGCCCAATTTTAATGTACAAATAACTGATATAAATTTAGAAAATAACAACATTAAGTATTTTGTAAACAATGAAAAAGTTATTAAAAACATCTTTAATCCGAATGCTATTGCATTAGAAAAAGTAACATTAAAAGCAGCAGACATTTTCTTGAAAGACAAAAAAGCTGGGTTGCAATTGTCTACATTTAATTTTAAAGAACAATCAGGATTTAGGTTAAGGAAGTTCACATTAAACACAGAAGTAACAGATACCGAATTAAAAGTTTCTAATCTAAAAATCAACTTAAATAAAAGTATGGTTTCTGGCTTTGCAAACGCAAAATACAAATCGATTTCTCAATTAATTTCATCACCAGAAAATACAAGAGTTAAATTAGGTATTCCGAATTTCTCCATTTTTATAGAAGAGTTTTTCACATTTGAACCTAGCTTAAAACAGAATGAATACGTAACAAAATTAAGTAAGAAAGAACTTTTTGGAAAAATAAATATTACCGGACTTTTAGCAGATTTAAATATTTCTAATACAAATTTAAATTGGGGAATTGCTACTAAAATGTCTATAGATGGGAACATCAAAAACAGCACAAACCCAGAAAAACTAGAATTAAATATTGCTAATTTTAAAGCAAAGACAAAACGAAATGATCTTTTACAGATTGTTGACGAAAAAGCTTTCGGTATTCATTTACCTGAAGATATTTTAATGAAAAGTAACATAAAAGGTACTTTAAACAACATCAGTACAAATACAAAAATAACAACATCACAAGGTCTTGCTATTCTTAAAGGAAACTTTAAAGACCAAGCTAAAATTAGTTATAATGCTGATCTAAAAATTGAAAATTATAATATTGGAGCTCTTTTAATGAATCCTAATTTTGGAGAATTAAGCGCATCCTTAACATCTACAGGAAGTGGTAAAAACATTCAAAATTTAGATGCTACTTTAAATACGACTATTTCTAAATTTCAATTAGAAAAATATCTGATTAAAGATTTACATTTAGAAGGCGATGTAAAAAACAGTAAAGGAAAAATAACGGCTACTTATAAAGATCAAAATTTGAATTTCGATTTAAATGCCAATGTAAATTTAGATTCTATAAACTCAAAAGCAACTGTAAATCTAAACCTAATTGGCGCAAATTTAGAAGCACTTGGTGTTATACAACGTAAAGTAAAAACCGGAATGGAACTTTCTCTGGACTTTGCGGGGAACATTAAAAATTACACGGTAAAAAGCAACATAAAAAATGGGGTGATTATCTACAATAATAGAACGTTTTTATTAGGAGATGTAACTGCCAATGCTTTTATAGACAAAGACACAACGGCTGTTTCTTTAAAAAATAAAATGATTGATTTGAATCTAGAATCAAACACAGATCCACAAACATTTAGTACCGCATTACAGCGTCATGTTTCTAGTTATTTTTATAGAAATATTACACTTTCTGATACCATTGCAAACCCAGTAAATTTAATTTTAAAAGCTAAAGTTTCTCAAACGCCACTTTTAAAAGATGTTTTTCTAGTCAATCTAAAAGATTTAGACACTATAAATATTAATGTCAATTTTAAAGAAAAAGAAAGAAAATTGACTGCAAACATTGCTGCTCCACACATTAATTTTAGTGACAATGAATTAGATAGTTTGGCTTTTTCTATGCAAACAGATAAAGACGATTTCAACTTTAATTTAGGGTTTAAAGAAATCACCGCAGGACCTTTAAACGTGCCCAAAACAATAATTACAGGTATACAAAAAGACAACGAATTATCACTTAATTTTTTAGGCTTCTATGAGGGTGAAAAATTAATGAATGTAAACACAACCATCACTGGTAACAGTGATAAACTAAAGTTTACAATAGATCAGGACAGTTTATTTTTAAATAGCCATAATTGGAAAATACCTAAAACCAATGCCATCCTTTTTGAAGAAAATAAACTTACATTTTCCGATTTTAAAATTAGTAAAGGCAAGCAATCTATAGAAATTACAGATAAAATTCCGCGTATTTCTAAAGATCATATCGCTATCAATTATAAAGACTTTCAAATCAATGAAGTTTTTAATTATTTAAGTCCAGAAAACGAAATTACTACAGGAATTTTAAATGGAGATTTTATTTTAGAACAACCCTTTGGTGACACTGGTATTATTGCAAATCTAAACATTAGTAAGCTAAAAGTATTAAAAACAGACTTTGGTAAATTAAGTGTAGATGCTAAATCTTTAGAAAACGGAAAGTATGATTTTAATGCTGCTTTAAAAGAAGGTAGTATCGATTTAGATTTAAAAGGCGACTATTTGGTAGATAATAATGATGCCAATTTAAATTTAGACTTATTGATTCATAGTTTTCAAATGAAAGCTTTAAACACCCTTTCATTAGGTGAAATCAAAGAAGGTTCGGGTAGTTTTTCTGGTAATTTTAAAGTAACAGGCAAAACATCTGACCCTAAATATAATGGGAATTTACTTTTTACAAACGCCGCTTTTAAAGTTGCTAAATTAAATGCAAAATTCAATTTACAGGATGAAACTTTACAAGTAGATAACAGAGGTTTACACCTATCTAATTTTACAATATTAGATGCAGAAAAAAATTCGTTGGTACTTTCTGGAGACATCAAAACTAAGAATTTTATAAACCCTTCTTTTAATTTAGACGTTAAAGCCAATAAGTTTAGAGTGCTAAATGCTACAAAAGAAAACAACGAATCTTTGTACGGAAAAGTTTCTATTAATGTTGATGCAAAACTAACAGGAGATTTACAGATTCCTAAATTAAATGCAAAATTAGTTGTTGGTTCAGACACAGATGTTACTTATGTGTTACCTTCTAGTTATACAAATATTGAAGAAAGAGACGGTATTGTTGCTTTTGTGAATAGAGAAAATCCGGATGCTATTTTAACACAAAAACAAGAACAAACGGCTACTATTACAGGTTTTGATATAAAGGCATTACTTAAAATTGATAAAAAAGCAGCTGTAAATATTATCATAGATAAAGAATCGGGTGATAATTTTAAGGTTTCTGGTGATGGTGATTTAATCTTTCTAATGAACCCAAATGGACGTTTGTCTTTAACGGGTGCTTATGAAGTTTCCGACGGATATTATCAACTGAATTTATACAATGTTGTAGATAGAAAATTTGTATTGGTTCCTGGAAGTCGAATTTCTTGGGGCGGAGATCCTTTTGATGCCAAGTTAGACATCCGAACAAAATATACATTAAAAACCTCTGCATCAGACTTAATGGCTTCTCAAACTTCTGGCGAAGATTCATCAACAAAAAATAAATACAAACAAGTATTGCCGTTTAATGTGTATTTAAATATTGCAGGCGAATTGATGCAACCAAAAATATCTTTTAATTTAGACATGCCAGAAGATCAACAAGGTGCAATAAGTGGTCAAGTTTACGAGCGTGTGCAACAAGTAAATCAACAAGAGGAAGAATTAAATAAACAGGTTTTTTCTTTGTTAGTTTTAAATCGATTTTATCCGGATTCTGGCAGCGATGGTAGTTCTGGTGGCTTTGCAACCATTGCGAGAAACAATTTAAATGATGCTGTATCTGGACAGTTGAATTCTTTTTCTAATAAAATTCTAGGTGGCTCTGGTATCGAATTAGATTTTGGTTTAAATAGTTATACAGATTATCAAGGAGACACACCAACAGATAGAACGCAATTAGATGTTGCAGCTCAGAAAAAATTATTTAATGATCGTTTAACAGTAAGAGTTGGTAGCGAAGTAGACTTGCAAGGAAGCAGTACTACCGAAGAAAAATCTCCTTTAATTGGTAATGTAAGTTTAGAATATAAAATTACTGAAGATGGTAGGTATCGTCTTAAAGGTTTTAGAAAAAGTGAATTTGAAAATGTAATAGACGGACAAATAATTGTAAACGGAATTGCATTGATTTTTACCAAAGAATTCAATGAGTTTCATCAACTTTGGAATTCTATTCTACGTTCAAGAGAAGACAAAAAGAACGCAAAAAAAACTAAGAACGATGATTATTCAGAACCTAAAAAGTAACTAAATTTTGAAAGCATCCTATAAAAAACAATCTTTTATAATAGTACTATTCGTATTTATCTACGGTTGTGGTATTAAAAAACACATCCCAGAAAACAAACGTTTATACACGGGGGCTTCCATAGAAATAGACGCAGACTCAACAGTACAAAAAGTAAGTGAATTAAAACAAGATTTATCTTCCGTTTTGAGTCAACAACCAAATACAAAATTCCTTGGTATGCACCTTGGCTTGTATTATTACTATAAAAATCAGCAAGAAAAAACCAACTTTCTAAACAGATGGTTGTATAAAAAAATAGGACAAAAACCAGTTTATCAATCGGATGTAAATGCCATATCGAATAAAGAAATTTTAAGAAATAAATTAGAAAATTACGGCTTTTTCTATAGTACAGTTGGGTCTAGTTTTAAAGAGCAAAAAAAAGAAGCTTCTATAGTATATCGTTTAAAAATACCTGCTCCTTATAAAATGGCGACCTACAAAATAGATTCTATGGTTTCGCCTATTTATGAAGACATTAAAAGCTTAAGCACAACATCTCCAATTAAAAAAGAGATGCGTTTCAATTTGGGTAATTTAAAATTAGAAAGACTGCGATTAGATACCGAATTAAAGAACAAAGGATATTATAATTTTAATTCGGAGTTTTTATTATTTGAAGCGGATACCAATAGATATAAGAGTAAAAAATTCGATTTATTTTTAAAATTAAAAGCGAATGTACCCAAAAAAGCAACCGTTCCTTATCAGATAAAAAACATTAATGTTTATCCGAATTATAATTTAAATGATTCTACAGAAGTAAAAAGCATTCGTTATCAAGAAAAAAACTATCATCAAGACACGTTATTTTTTGATCCAAAATATTTAGATGAATTTATCACCTTAAAAGAAGGCGATCTTTTTAATCCATCAACCTCTAAAAACACCGCCAGAAGACTTTCTTCTATTGGTGTCTATAAGTTTGTAAACATTCAATATAAAGAGATAAAAGATGCTATTACAGATAGTATAGCTAGTTTAGAAGCAAACATTTTTTTATCACCTTTAACCAAACGTGCCATACGTGCAGAATTACAAGCCGTTACCAAATCTAACAATTTTGCAGGTCCGGAATTATCGTTAACGTATAGCAATAGAAACTTATTTAAAGGAGGCGAAACGTTAAACATCAGTACAAATATTGGTTACGAAACCCAAATTTCTAGCAGTAGTTCTGGCTTGAGTAGTTTAGAATTGGGCTTAAAAGGCGAACTTGTTTTCCCGAGAGTTATCTCACCTTTTTCTATCAATAAAGATTATTTCGATTATTCAATTCCCAAAACCAAAGTAAGCTTAAGTGCTACGTATTTAAACAGAAGTCAATTATACAAATTGCTATCTGGCACAGCACTTTTTGGCTATACTTGGAATGCCAATAAATATATTACGTATGAGGTGAACCCTATTTCTGTAAATTATACACGCCTATCAAATACGACCGCAGAATTTCAAGAAATTTTAGATAATAATTCCTATTTACAGAGCAGTTTTGATCAGCAGTTTATAAGCGGACTTACCTTTTCTTTCACCTATAATGAAATGTTGAATGCTGCAAAAAGTCATCAATTTTATGTACAATCTACTTTAGATGTTGCAGGAAACTCTATTGGTTTATTAGGTAAAGAAAAAACAGTAGGTGAACCTAAACAGTTTTTAGGTTTGGAATATGCACAATATGCAAAAGCTGATGTTGATATTAGATATCACTATAATTTTGGTGCTAAAAAAGAGCAAACAATTGCTGCTCGATTTTTTGCCGGTTATGGTTATGCTTACGGGAATTCTGATGTTATTCCGTTTGTAAAACAATATTATTCTGGCGGTCCTTATAGCGTTAGAGCATTTAGTATTAGATCTCTTGGACCAGGAACTTATAATGACAAAGATACAGACACTGCGAGTTCTTATTTTGATAAAACAGGTAATGTTCGTTTAGAAGCAAATTTAGAATACCGTTTTCCTATTTTTTCTTTTCTAAAAGGAGCTGTTTTTGCGGATACTGGAAATATATGGAATTCCGTTTCAAACTCTGATTTTAATGATAGTGATGGTAATGTTAGAGACAAATTGACGTCCAACTTTATAAATGAATTAGGAATGGGTGCAGGTTTTGGCTTGCGAGTAGATGTACAAGGTTTTGTTATTCGTTTCGATTTGGCGGCTCCATTTCATGATCCTTCTTTAGAAGAAGGAAAACGTTGGGACTTTAGAGCAGATGAACCTGTTTTTAACTTTGCAATTGGTTATTCTTTTTAGGGCTACCAAAAACAATATCGTTAAAAGTTTTATATTAGAGCAAAAATTTAGTTTTATTCAATGATCCACGAACTTAAAGAAATCATCAATCAAGCTGACATCAATCAACAAAAAGGATTGAAAAATGTGTTGGCAACCGTGGTATATTTAGAGGGTTCATCTTACAGAAAACCAGGAGTTAGAATGCTAATTTCTGAAAATTTTAATTCTGTAGGTGCTGTTAGTGGTGGATGTGTAGAAAAAGAAATTATTCACAGAGCAAAAAGTGTTTTTGTTGATAACAAACCAAAAGTAATCACTTATGATGGTCGTTACAAATTAGGTTGTGAAGGTATATTGTATATTTTAATTGAACCCTTTTTTGTCACTAATAATTTTATTGCTCACTTTTCTAATGCAACTTCAAAAAGAGAATTTATAAAAATTGAAAGTCATTTTATAAAAGAAGATGAAGCTTTTGGTAATTTTGGTTCTGTTGTAACTTTTGAAAACAAAAAGCAAATTGAGTTTTCTGAAACTTTCAAAACTCAAGACAAAAACGATTTAGAAGTTTTTTCTCAAATTATACATCCAAGTTTTAAACTGATTATAATTGGTGGAGAACACGATGCAGTTAAGCTTTGTAAAGTAGCTTCTAATTTAGGTTGGGAAATTGATGTGATTACCTGCGTAAAAGACAGTAGAACAATCAAGGATTTTCCTGGAGCAAATTCTGTTATTGGTAATTCTGCAGAAACAATTCAGTTTTCTAATATTGAAGAAAATACCGCCATTGTAATTATGAATCATAGTTATGTGCAAGATTTGAAATATGTAGTAAAACTGTCTGAATACAAACCAAAATATATAGGCATTTTAGGTGCCCCAAATAGAAGAGAACGTTTATTTAATGAACTTTTTGAATTTGTTCCTGATATTTCTGAAGATTTTTTAGATAACATTTACACACCTGCAGGTTTACATATTGGAGCACAAACTCCTGAAGAAATTGCTGTTTCTATCGTTGCTGAAATTTTATCAGTAATTAGAAAAAAAGAGCCTTTTTCTCTAAGGAAACTTACTGGTAAAATTCATAACTAAATTGATGAAAAATATTGCTATTGTAATTCTTGCTGCCGGAAAATCATCTAGAATGAATAGTATAAAACAGTTAGAGAAAATTAACAATAAAACACTTTTAGAACTTACTTTAGAGAAAGTAAAAAGTATTTTTTCTGAAAACATATTTTGCGTTTTAGGCGCTAATGCGGATAAAATTAAATCTGAAATAAATATTAAAAACGTTGAATTTATTACCAATGAAAATTTTGAAAACGGATTAAGTTCTAGTATCATTACGAGTCTTAATTATTTTAAAAGCAAGAAACTTCATTTTGATGGAATCTTTATTTTACTTGCCGACCAACCAGCAATTGAAACCTCTTATTTAGAAGCTATGCTTCATTTATTTCAAACAAATGATGATATAATTATTGCATCTAACTATGGAAAAAAACTAGGAGTTCCTGTTATTTTTCCTGAAAAACATTTTTCATCCTTACTTTTAATTGAAGGAAATAAAGGAGCTAAAGAATTTATCAATAAAAGAAAGCGTGAAATTATTTGTCCTCAACAAACAACAAACCTTTTTGACATTGACACAAAAGAAGATTTACAACATTATAAAAATTCAATTTTAAAATAGTTAGTTTTGCATTTATGAGACCACTCAAATACACTCTATTTTCTTTACTCTTCTTATTGATTTCCGCTTGTGCAACAATAGAAATGCAGGTTGCAGAGAATCAACAAACCGTAATTAAAAAAGATAGTACTTTAATTGCTCATACTTTTTATTTAATTGGTGACGCCGGTAATTCTACATTAACTAAAAACTCACCCGCTTTAAACTATTTAAGAAAACATATTAAAGGAGCATCAAAAAAATCAACTTTACTTTTTTTAGGTGATAATGTTTATGAAACTGGAATTCCGAAAAAAAAATCTAAAAAATATCCTTTAGCAAAAAGAAGAATTGAAGCACAGACAGATGTTGCTAAATTATTTAATGGTAACTCAATATTTATACCTGGAAATCATGATTGGTATCATGGCTTAGATGGATTAAAAAGAGAAGAAAAATTAGTAGAAAAAGCGTTGGGTAAAAACTCATTTCTACCACAAAATGGTTGTCCTTTAGAGAAAGTAGATATCTCTAAAGACATTGTTTTAATTATTGTTGATACACATTGGTATTTAACAAATTGGGACAATCACCCAACCATGAATGATAATTGCGAAATAAAAACAAGAACAAAATTCTTTGACGAATTTGAAGGATTGATAAAAAAAGCAAGAGGAAAAACAACAATTGTTGCTCTACATCATCCGATGTTTACAAATGGTTCTCATGGAGGTCAATATTCTTTAAAAAGTCATATGAATCCTTTGCCTGTTTTAGGTTCTCTTAAAAATTTAATCCGAAAAACATCAGGACTTACAAATACCGACATCCAAAATAAAAAATACAACGAACTTAGAAAACGTATTATAACCTTATCTCAAGAAAATGATAAAACAATTTTTGTTTCTGGTCATGATCATAATTTACAATATATCGTTCAAGATAATCTCCCTCAAATAGTTAGTGGTTCTGGTTCAAAAACGACTCCGACTAAACGAACTGGTAATGCAAAATTCACTTATGGAAAACAAGGTTTTGCTAAATTAGAAGTTTATAAAGACGGTTCTTCAAACGTTCGTTTTTATACTGTAAAAGATGATAAAGTTGTTTATCAAACAGAAGTATTAAAAGCAGATGAAAAGAAAGGTTTTACCACTTTTCCTAAAAATAGAATTACTGAGAAAAAAGCATCCATTTATACTAAAGAAGAAATCACTAAAGGTAGTGTTTATCGTTTTTTATGGGGAGAACGTTATCGTAAATATTTTGGAACAGAAGTAAATGCACCAACTGTAGATTTAGATACACTTTTTGGAGGTTTAAAACCTGTTAGAAAAGGTGGTGGACATCAATCTAAATCGTTAAGACTTCGTGATAAAAAAGGCAGAGAATATGTGATGCGTGCTTTGCGTAAAAATGCGGTACAATATTTACAAGCGGTCGCTTTTAAAGATCAATATATTGAAGGACAATTTGATGATACCAAAACAGAAAACTTATTAAATGATGTTTTTACAGGCTCACACCCTTATGCACCTTTTACAATTGGTAAATTGTCTGATGCTATTGGCGTTTATCACACAAATCCTGTTTTATATTACATTCCAAAACAGAATAGTTTAGGTTATTTTAATGATGAATTTGGAGACGAATTATACATGATTGAAGAACGAGCAGCTTCTGGTCATGGAGATAAAGCTAGTTTTGGTTTTGCTGACAAAGTAATAAGTACAGATGATTTATTAAATAATTTAAATAAAAACGAAAATCATGTTTTAGACGAAAAAGCATACATAAAAGCACGATTATTCGACATGTTAATTGGTGATTGGGATAGACATGAAGATCAATGGAGATGGGCCGTTTTTAAGGAAGACAAACAAACCATTTACAGACCAATACCTAGAGATAGAGATCAAGCTTTTTCTATTTTTGGCGATGGAGCTTTATTAAATATTGCAACTAAAATAGTACCAACTTTACGTTTAATGCAATCTTATAGTGATGAACTAAAAAGTCCTAAATGGTTTAATTTAGAGCCTTATCCTTTAGACATGACATTAATTTCTACTGCAAGTAAAAAGGATTGGGATGCTCAAGTAAAGTTAATAACTACTAATATTACTGACGCAGTAATTGACGATGCTTTTACAAATTTCCCAGAAGAAGTAAAAGGCAAAACAATTTCTGAAATAAAAACAAAATTACAAGGAAGAAGAAGGAATTTACAGAAAATTTCTGATTCTTATTTTTACCATGTAAATAAATTTCAGGTAATAAGAGGTACACACAAAGATGATTGGTTTGATATTGAAAGATTACCAAATGGACATACAAAAATCACTGGATATCGCCTTAAAAAAGGAGAAAAAGAATCTATTTTTCATCAACGAACTTATAACAAATCTGAAACCAAAGAAATTTGGATTTATGGTTTAGATGATAAAGATACTTTTGTTGTAAAAGGTAATGATAATCAGGTGATAAAAGTTAGAATTATTGGCGGACAAAATAATGATTCTTATAATATAATAAATGGCAAGAAAGTAAAAATTTACGATTTTAAATCTAAGAAAAATACATTTGTAACAAATAAAGGAAGTAAGAAATTAACGGATGATTATGAAACAAATGTTTACGATTATAAGAAGTTAAAAAACAGTGAGCTGTTAATATCACCAACTATTGGTTTTAACCCTGATGATGGTGTAAGAATTGGACTTTCTAACGTATATACTGCTTATGGATTTGAAAGAAATCCATTTACTTCACAACACATTTTAAACGCTTCTTATTATTTTGCAACTAATGGTTTTTACCTTAATTATTCAGGTGAATTTGCTAACTTTTTTAAAAATTGGAATCTAGGTATAAATGCAACTTTTACGAGTCCTAATTTTGCAATAAACTACTTTGGATTAGGTAACAACTCTTTAAACCCAGCAGCTAATGAAGTAGAAGAAGAGGAATACAATAGAGTTCGAATAAAAGAAATTAGTGCTGGTACTTTTGTTCATTGGAAAGGAGATTTAGGAGCAAAAATTAAAATCGGTGTAAATTTTCAAAACTATAAAATAGAAAATACTACAGGAAGATTTATTAACTTAGAACTAAGTCCAACTGACCCTGTTTTTGAAGGTCAAAAATTTATAAATACAGAAGCTAGTTATCAATTTGAAAACACAGACAATCCTGTTTTTACAACAATGGGAATGAAAACTGAATTAAAATTAGGGTATACTTCAAACCTAAAAAACGATCATAATTTCGCTTATTTAATTCCTACTATTTCATTTGATCACAAATTATTTTCTAGTAAGAAATTAGTATTGGCAACAAAATTAAAAGGTCATTTTAATTTTGGAGATTCTTATGAGTTTTACCAAGCAGCAACTATTGGAGGTAACAGTAACGGTTTAAGAGGTTTTAGAAATCAACGTTTTACTGGTAAGAATTCATTTTATCAATCTACAGATCTTCGTTTACTTTTAAGTAAAGTAAAAACAAGTTTAGTCCCTTTAAATATTGGTATTTATGGTGGCTTTGATTATGGTAAAGTATGGGGAGAACAAAGTTTGACTGTAAATCCTTTTAGTTCAAAAAACTGGAATCATTCTTATGGTGGTGGCGTTTTCTTTAACGCTGCAAATATGTTAGGAGCGAATATTGCTGCATTTAACAGTAATGAAGGATTAAGAATAGCCGTTAGTTTAGGATTTAAATTTTAAAATAAAGATGAATACAATAGCATTAATTACAGGAGCAACTTTCGGATTAACAGCAGTGATTTTTGGTGCTTTTGGCGCTCATTTATTAAAGAAAAAACTAACCACAGAACAATTACAAAGTTTTGAAACTGGCGTAAAACACCAAATATATCATGCAATTGTTTTACTTCTTTTAGGTTTTCAATTGAATGATAATGCTACAATAAACAATTATATTATTTACGCTTTTATAGTAGGAACAATTCTCTTTTCCTTTTCTATCTATGGATTGGTTATTTCTTCAGCAAGAAATAAAAAGATAAGAATTTTAGGTCCAATTACTCCTTTGGGAGGTTTGTTCTTAATTATTGGTTGGGCTTTATTAATCTACAAGTTTGTAGTTTAATTTATTTTTAACTCATAAAAATTACCTCCAACACCATGTGCTTTTTCATCGGTAATCAATAATGTGTTATTAGTTTTAAAAGTAATTCCTTCTTTTTGAGAATTGTAGTTTAGAGGAATTCTTATTAGTTTTCCTGATAAAAAATCATCCTTTTTAAAATCAGAAAAAATTAAAACGGATGAAGGTGATAGCAATGCTACTTTACTTCCATCATTAGAAATATCTGCAGAAGTAATCCAACAATCCATTTCATCACAGTTATTAAATTCAGAAATAAATTCTGCTTTATGATTCCCTTTTGTAGCAGGAATTCTATATAAAGATGTTTTACCAAATTTATTTTTCACCCTACTTTTAGTAAAAATATAAAGTGAGTTATTGTAATAGAAGAAAGATTCTGAATCGAAAAAAAGTTGCTTTTTTTTAGGTGGAAAACTTGATTGATTTGGGTAATAAAACCTAATTTTTTCAACGGCAACTTTCTTAGAGCTTGATAAGTCTTTATGTTTTACCTTTAAAATAACAAGATTTTTTCTTCGGCTTTCGTTGTTACCAAAATCACCGATATAAAGATTTCCTTTTTCATCTGAAGTTAAATCTTCCCAATCGTTGTTTTTTGCTTTTATCCTAGTCTCTTTAACAATCTTACCTTTTTTAGAAACTCCGTAAATTTTAGTTTTATTCCCACCATCATTTAGCATCCAAATTAAGTTAGAATTCGAAACAACTTCAGTTCCAGAAACTTCTCTTAAATCGTTAGGTAAATCTGACAAAATAGTAAGTTCTCCAAAGTTCTGACAACCAACAAGAAGTAATAAACTGAATAAAAATGTGATCGTTTTCAAGAGTAGTTAAAATTTACGATTGTTATTTAAGAATATTTATTTCGTTTTGGAATAATGAAATTTTGAAAAAGTTAGGTTTTACCAACCTCCAGAAGCTCCACCTCCACCAAAACTTCCACCACCAAATCCGCCACCAAATCCTCCAGAAGAACCGCCAAATCCTCCACTTGATGAACCACCAAATCCGCCACCAAAACTTCCGCCACCTCTACCAGCGTTACTTAAAATAATGGTATCGAAAATAGTATCAGCAAGAGAACCTCTTCTAAAACGTTTACCTCCACTTCCGTTATTTTTATTTCCTCTAGAAATTAGAATAAAAACGACGATGATGATAATGATAAAAATGATGATTCCAGGATCAAATCCTTCAGCATCATTCTTACGTGTTCCTTGGAATTCTCCGTTTAAAGTTTTAAAAATATAGTCTGAACCTTTGTTTAAACCACTGTAATAATCTCCTTTTTTAAATTCTGGAATTATAACTCTTTCAATGATTCTTTTTGATTGAAAATCGGTTAGTAAATGTTCTGTTCCTTTACCTGCTTGTATGGTTATCTTCCTGTCATCTTTTGCCAACAACATTAAAACACCATTATCTTCTTTGGCTTGACCAATTCCCCACTTTTCTCCCCAATTCGCACCCAAATAGGCAATATTTTCACCTTCAGTAGATGAGATAATTGCAATAACAATTTGTGTAGAAGTACTATCTGAATAACGTACTAGTTTGCCTTCTAAATTAGATTTTTGGCTAGGAGTTAATAATCCTGTATAATCATAAACACTTGTTTGAAACTTAGGTTTATCAGGAATCTTATACCCTTGAGAAAAAAGACTTATTGAAAATAATAAAGCTACTAAAAACAATAACTTAGAATTAACTGAATACTGAGTACTAGAAACTAAATTTTTCATCCTTTAGAAATCTCATTAGAAAGTTCATCTTCATCATCAATTTGCCAAGGAAAGTGCTCTTGTAATTCTTCTCCTGCTTTTAAGATTCCATCAACAATTCCTTGTTTAAAGTTCCCTTGTTTAAAATGGTTTTGCATTACATCTTTGGTTGAATTCCAAAAATCTTCAGGAACTACTTTGTTTATTCCTTTATCACCATAAATTACAAATTTCTTGTCTTTTACAGCAACATAAATCAATACCGCATTTTCATCTTTGGTATTGTTCATTTTTAACAGATTGAATACTTCTAACGAACGCTCATCATGGTTCTTCTTTTCTGAGGAAGCTTCAATATGTACACGGATTTCGCCAGAAGTATTTTTCTCTGCAACTCTAATCGCAGAAATAATTTCTTGTTCTTCTTCTGGAGAAAGAAACGCTTCTACTTTAGACATTTTTCTTATTTTTTATTTTTAAAATCAAAATTTACATCAGGTGCATTCTCTGAACCAGCATTGGATTTAAAACGATCCATTTCATCAAAATTAAACATACCAGCTAAGAAAGATCCAGGAAATTTCTTTATCAATTTATTGTAAGTATTTACACCTCCATTAAAACGATCTCTAGCAACATTTATTCTGTTTTCTGTTCCTTCTAACTGACTTTGTAATTCTAAAAAGTTTGCGTTTGCTTTTAATTCTGGATAACGTTCTACAGAAACTAATAATTTAGAAAGCGCTCCACTCATTCCTGCTTGTGCTTGTTGAAATTGAGCCATTTTTTCTGGTGTTAAATCTCCAGCGTTAATGTTTACAGAAGTTGCTTTTGCTCTTGCATTAATTACATCTGTTAAAGTCTCTTTTTCAAAATCTGCAGCTCCTTGTACAGTTTTTACTAAGTTACCAATTAAATCGTTTCTTCTTTGGTAAGAACTTTCTACATTAGACCAAGCTGTTTTAGCATCTTCTTGATATTCTACTGCTGTATTATTAAAACCTACTGCCCAACTATAAACTGAATATCCGATTACTAATATTACTATTACAGGAATTAACCATTTTTTCATAATTTCTAAATTTAATTTTTGTTGATTTTTTGTTTTACAATATTACCTAATATTCTTAAGAATCTAAAGCCCATTGCAATTATTAGACACAAAAAGAAGAAAAAGTTACAATTGATTTTTAATTTGAATCAATTCTGCTTTTACAGCTTCTAGTCTACTAATAATTTCTTGATTGTCAAAAATAGATTCAGGGTTTTTCTTCAATTTCTGTTTTGCGCCTTCTAATGTAAATCCTCTTTCTTTAACTAAATTAAAGATTAATTTGAAGTTTTTAATATCTTCTTGAGTAAATAAACGATTTCCTTTCGCGTTCTTTTTAGGCTTAATAATATCAAATTCTTTTTCCCAAAAACGAACTAAAGAAGTATTTACATTAAAAGCACTAGCTACTTCACCTATTTTATAATACCTTTTTTCTGGTAAATCTACATGCATTTATTATTGTGTAATTGTTTAACTATGTATAAGTGTAATTCTTAAATTATGTTTTCATTTTAAACAGTTAAACGATTTAACAATTACACGATTTTTAGTCGTAAGACTGACCTTCTTCTTCCGCTGCTTTTTGCATTGCAGCAAACTCTTCTGGAGTTAAATCTCCGTAATAAAAATTAATAGGGTTTAAAGCTCTATCATTCTTGTGAACCTCATAATGTAAATGTGCGGAAACAGAACGCCCAGTATTACCAACAAAACCGATTAAATCTCCACGTTTTACACTTTGCCCTTTTCTGGCTTTAATTTTACTCATGTGTGCATAAATAGTTTTATACCCATAACCATGATCTATATAAACAACATTACCAAAAGTAGCACTTCTTTGCGCTCTAATTACTTTTCCATTACCAGAAGCAAAAATTGGTGTTCCTGTTGGTGCTGTAAAATCCATTCCTTTATGAAACTTTCTAATTTTCAAAATTGGATGCATTCTCCATTTATAACCAGAAGCCATTCTTGTTAAATCTTTTATTTTAACAGGTAAAATTGCTGGTATTGAAGCCAACATTTTCTCTTTTTCTTTTGCTAAAACTACAATTTCATCCAAAGATTTAGACTGAACCACCAATTGCTTAGAAAGTACATCTACCTCTTTCGTTAACTTTGTTATCATGGTTGAATTATCGAAACCATCTAAATATTTATATCTATTTACACCACCAAAACCAGCTTTTCTTTGCTCATCAGGAATTGGATTTGCTTCAAAATAAGTTCTATAAATAGTATTATCTCTTTGTTGAAGTTGTGTTAAGATGGACGAACTTTCTTCCATTCTTTTAGAAAGTAACTCGTAATGCAAGTTTAAGTTTTCTAGCTCTCTTTTTTGCGCTCGCTCATTAGGAGACATTATAAATTGACTAAAAACAATAAAACCTATGAAAGCAATTAAGAATGCTGCTAAAACTCCGAAAACACTTTTCTTATAGTAATCACCCTTCTTTACAGTAATTTTCCTGTAAGAAAGCGTGTCTGCATCGTAATAATATTTTACTTTTGCCATAATTCTAAATGTACTATTTTTGTGTTTTAAAAATCGATTTTTGTTTCAATCTCATTTTTAATAACTCGCTAATTTACAAAATGTTTTACAACTACTTTTTTAAGGTAGTAATTTTAAAAAAATATTAACATAATCCAACTTGTTGGAAACTTCTTTATTATGAAATCACAAGATATTCGCGCTACTTTTTTAAATTTTTATAAAGAAAAAGGACATTTAATTGTTCCTTCTGCTCCAATGGTAACAAAGGATGACCCAACGTTAATGTTTGTAAACGCAGGAATGGTTCCTTTTAAAGAATATTTTTTAGGAAACGGTAAACCAAATAATAACAGAATATCAGATTCTCAAAAATGTTTGCGTGTTTCTGGTAAACATAACGATTTAGAAGAAGTTGGTTATGACACCTATCATCATACATTATTTGAAATGTTAGGAAACTGGTCTTTCGGCGATTACTTTAAGAAAGAAGCAATTTCTTGGGCTTGGGAGCTATTAACTGAAGTTTATAAGATTGATAAAGATATTTTATATGTAACTGTTTTTGAAGGATCTGATGATGCTGATAATTTAGATATGGATACAGAAGCTTCTGATATTTGGAAACAATATATTTCTGAAGACCGTATTTTAAAAGGAAATAAGAAAGATAATTTCTGGGAAATGGGTGAACAAGGACCCTGTGGACCTTGCTCTGAAATTCATGTTGATATTCGTTCTGCAGAAGAAAAAGCGAAAGTTGATGGAAGAACTTTAATTAATGAAGATCATCCTCATGTTGTAGAAATATGGAACTTAGTTTTTATGCAATACAATAGAAAAGCAAATGGAACTTTAGAAGATTTACCAAACAAACATATTGATACAGGAATGGGTTTTGAGCGTTTATGTATGGTTATGCAAAACGTAAAATCTAATTATGATACAGATGTTTTTACACCTATAATTAGAGAAATTGAAACAATTACCCATGTAAAATATGGTGAAAATTTAGAACAAGATATTGCAATTCGTGTAATTTCTGATCACGTTAGAGCAGTTGCTTTTTCTATTGCAGACGGACAATTACCAAGCAATACTGGTGCTGGTTATGTAATTAGAAGAATATTAAGAAGGGCTGTTCGTTATGGTTTTACGTTCTTAAACAAAAAAGAACCTTTTATTTATAGATTGGTTGATGTTTTAAGTAAAAAAATGGGCGTTGCTTTTCCTGAATTAAAAGCTCAAAGTCAATTAATAGAAAATGTTATAAAGGAAGAAGAAACTTCTTTCTTAAGAACTTTAGACCAAGGTTTATTATTATTAGATAGAATTATAGAAAACACTTCTGGTAATGAAGTTTCTGGTGATAAAGCTTTTGAATTATATGACACATATGGTTTTCCTATCGATTTAACATCTTTAATTCTTTCTGAAAAAGGATTAAATTTAGATGAAAAAGGATTTGAAACTGAACTTCAAAAACAAAAAAAGAGATCTAGAGCTGCAAGTGAAATGTCTACCGAAGATTGGACTATTTTAACTGATGACGCAATAGAAGAATTTATAGGTTATGATTCTTTAGAAGCAAATGTAAAAATTACTCGATACAGAAAAGTTACTTCTAAAAAAGATGGAGAAATGTATCAACTAGTTTTTAATTTAACTCCTTTTTACCCAGAAGGTGGAGGACAAGTTGGAGACAAAGGGTATCTAGAAACAACTCAAGGAGACGTTCTTTATATATTAGACACTAAGAAAGAGAATAATGTTATTATTCACTTTACTAAAAATATGCCTAAATATATTAACGAAACATTTAAAGCTTTAGTTGACAAAAAACAACGTTCTAGAACAGAATGTAATCATACAGCAACACATTTATTACACCAAGCTTTAAGAGAAGTTTTAGGAACTCATGTAGAACAAAAAGGGTCTGCTGTTCATTCTAAATATTTACGTTTTGATTTTTCACATTTCTCTAAATTAACTGTGGATGAATTACGTGAAATAGAAAACTTTGTAAATAGAAGAATTGAGGGTAAAATTGCCTTAGAAGAAAGTAGAAATATCCCGATGGAAAAAGCAATTTCCGATGGTGCAATGGCTTTATTTGGAGAAAAATATGGAGATACTGTAAGAGCTATAAAATTTGGAAAATCTATTGAACTTTGTGGAGGAACACATGTAAAAAACACAAGTGATATTTGGCATTTTAAAATTAAGTCTGAAGGAGCTGTAGCATCTGGAATTAGAAGAATTGAAGCAATTACAAATGATGCTGTAAAAGATTTTTATTTCGAAAACAACAGGTCTTTATTTGAAATTAAAGATTTACTAAATAACACAAAAGAGCCTGTAAAAGCAGTTCAGAAGTTACAAGATGAAAACGCTTCTTTACAGAAACAAATTGAGCAATTATTAAAAGATAAAGCTCAGAATTTAACTGGAGAATTAAAAAATCAATTGCAAGAAATAAACGGCGTTCAATTTTTAGCTACAAAAATAGATTTAGACGCAAACGGAATTAAAAACCTAGCTTTTTCAATCGGTAAAGAACATAAAAACTTATTCTTATTATTTGCGACTGCTCCTTCAAAAGAAAAAGCAATGTTAACTTGTTATATTTCTAAAGAATTAGCAAACGAACGTGGTTATGATGCAGGAAAAGTAGTAAGAGAACTAGGAAAACTGATTCACGGTGGTGGTGGTGGACAAAATTTCTTTGCAACTGCTGGAGGAAAAAACCCTGGAGGAATTCCTAAAGCTTTAGATAGAGCTAAGGATTATTTGGTATAAAAGCAATTAGAAAACTCATCAAAAAAGGTTCAAAATTTTATTTTGAACCTTTTTTATTTTACTTTTATAAAATGCAGCTTCAGACAATAATTCCCTTAAAAAAAGAAATAAGAAACCCAATAGATTACAATTCTAAGCTTCTTTTGTTAGGCTCATGTTTTTCTGAAAATATTGGTGATAAACTAAATTATTTTAAGTTTCAAACCAATCAAAATCCATTTGGAATTTTATTTCATCCAAAGGCAATAGAGAACCTTATTACTAATGCTATCAATGAAAAAGAATATGTATCTGAAGATTTAATATTCCAAAATGAACGCTGGCATTGTTTTGATGCGCATTCTCATTTAAGTTCTCCTAATAAAAACGAGCTTTTAGATAATTTAAATTCAGCGATATCAGCTACCAATAAACAACTAAAAGAAGCAACCCATATTATAATTACATTAGGGACTTCTTGGGTGTATCGTTTTATTGAAACAGACACAGTTGTTGCTAATTGCCATAAAATTCCACAGAAAAAATTCTTAAAAGAGTTGCTTTCTGTTGATGAAATTATTGAAAGTTTAGAAGCTACTATTGCACTTTTAAAATATGTAAACAAAGACGTAAATGTACTTTTTACAGTTTCTCCAATAAGACATTTAAAAGATGGCTTTTTAGAAAACACACAAAGTAAATCACATTTAATTACAGCAATTCATTCAATTCTTAATACAGATGATGTCTCTTATTTTCCTTCTTATGAAATTATGATGGATGAATTACGAGATTATCGTTTTTATGCAGAAGATATGGTTCATCCGAACAAAACTGCCATAAATTACATTTGGGAGCGATTTATTGAAATTTGGATTTCTGAAAACTCAAAACCAACAATGCAAGAGGTAGAAACGATTCAGAAAGGAATTTCTCACAGACCTTTTAACGAAAATTCTGAGCAACATCAGAAATTTTTAAAGAACTTAGACTCAAAAATCAGTAAAATCCAATCTAAATTACCTTTCATAAAATTTTAATAAAAAAAGCTTGCAGATATAGTAACAACAAGCTTTCTTATTTTTTTTATAATTCAGTTTTAAAAAAGACCAACTCTTACCCTTGGTAATCCAACTCTTACATCCGTTTTTATACTGCTTCTTGGTTTTGGCTGTCTTCTGTACTCATATGTATAATAAAACCTTGCATGATTATGGTAATAATAACCATGATCACAATGGTTATTACAATGGTTTTGATGTTCTGAATATGCATCTTTTTTTCCTTGCATATAAGATTTATGAGCTTCCTTATCTTTTCTTTTTAATTCTTTTTCATAAGTTTTTTGCTCTTTCCAAAATTTCTTTTCGTCTTTTTTAGTTTCCGCAGAATATTGTTGTTCAAACTTAGCGTCTTCTTTAGCTCTTTTTTCATAATATGAAGATTTAGATTTTTTAGAAACTTCGTCTTTTTTTTCTTGTGCATTTATAATTCCTAAAGTAGAAATAGCGATTATAGTTAATACGATTTTTATTGTTTTCATAATTTTATAAATTTAAATTCTAATAATATACTATGGTGATTCTATTAGTTAAACAACTAAGATTTACTTTACCCTACTTTTAATTTAAAAAAAATGAGAACGATTTAAAAGCTCAAAAAAAGAAATTTAATTTAGTTTAAATAATTTATGTATTTTTATAGCTTATAATTCTCTTTATAAAAATGATTCGAAAAATAATAATTGGTATCCTTTCTGGAGTTTTGATTGGCTTATTTATAACTTCAATTTTTTCTTCTAAGGAAACTACTATCCTAGAATTATTTCTAACAAAAATTACAGCAACATCTATTATTACAGGTGTTTTTTGCGGGATATTTTATCACTTATCAAAATCTAAACTAAAAGTATTTCTTGTTTCTATAGTTATAGGAATGATTACTTTTTATGTGAAATACCTTATAACAGGTCACCATTTCGACCCAATTACAATGGGTGCATTTGTTGGTGCAATGCTTGGTGGAACATTTGCAGTTGTAAGAAAAATAACACATTCATTAAAAGTATATAATCGACTTCAAAGACATCGAAAAAAAGGTTTTACTAATTAAGGTTTACGCCTTATTATTTTAACAAATTTGATGGTGGAATTAAAGTTTATATCAAAAAAAATAGAATCACAACAACTGTTATGGTTCTATTTTTTTTGATAGTAGACTAAAAACAATAAACGATTTTAACCGTTTATTTAAAATTCATTATTTGTTAGAAACGTATTGATCTACATTCCCCCAAGGACCGCCATTAATAACATCTACACCATTATTTGCTAAAAATTGAGTTGCCTGACCACTTCTAGCCCCGCTTCTACAAACCGCAATAATAGGTTTTTTCCAAGATTTTATTTTCTCTATTTCTAAAGGAATTACTGTTAAAACAATGTGTTCTGCTCCTTCTGTATGCCCTTCATCCCACTCTTGCTTAGTTCTTACATCTAAGACAATTGCTCCTTTTGCTAAATATTCTTTAATTTCTTCGCCCATATTTTTTCTTCTAAATAAGTTAAATAAACCCATACTATATTATTAATTTTTGCACAAAACTAAACCATTTTCAATTAGCTTTGTGTAGCTTTTGTTACACTTTAACGCTGTTAGTCTTTCTAAAATTGCAACTTTTATAGCATAATTATTTTGCAAAGCTAATTCATATAATTCTAAACACAATAACCAATCTGCTTGAAATTCACTTTTTAACTGATTAAATATTTCTGTTATTTTTTTATTTGTTGAAGATTTTTCTTCTCGCATTCGTCTAACATCAGCATATAATTGATACAATTCTTGCTCTTTAGCCGAATATGTAATCTTATGAGTTTTTGTTTCTGAAACTTTACTTAAATCTAAAAAAGAATCAACATCCGCAGGACCAGAATACACTGAAATAACTTCTTTACCAATTGCCATGTCATAGATTCCCCATTCTGGTTTAAACAAAATTTCATCATTATAAGTCACCGTACAATCCTCTAAAGAAATAATTAAAATTTTCCCTCTTAAATCTCTAGTTCCGGTAATTGCCTTCCCTTTTACAATAACGCCACTTTCAAATTCTAAAGTCATGAATTCACCTTCGTAAATTCCGTAAGCTCTTAAATCTCTAGGACTCATATCTTCTATATGTAAATTAATTCCTTTTAATTTACCAACAGGACTTCCAAAACCACTTGCATGACTTGTAATTCCGTGTCCTATTAATTCTTTATCTCTATTAGACAAAGCAGTTGCACCTACAGTTTGTAGATAAGCAACTTTATTATTTTTATAATGAATGACTTTAGAAAAAACACCCGAAATCTGAATTCCGGTTGATAATTCTACCGTTCCTAAACTTTCTGAATCAATTAATTTCTGAACGCCTTTTAAACCACCGGTTCTTAAAGCCATTGTATTTCCAAATTCATTTAAAACCAAACTTAAATATGCAAAATCTGGAGTTACAAATAATTGTGGTTGAGGCTTCGTGATATCAAAACTAACATTTGCAGCTTCTATAGAATAAGGTACCTTTTTTACTTCATCTTTCATGCACCAAGCACTTTCTCCTATTGATGAGAGCAAACCTGCTCCATATATTTTAGGCTTTTCTAAAGAACCAATCAATCCATATTCTACGGTCCACCAATGTAAATTTCTAATTTGAGCCATTTCAGACAATTCACCCATATTATTTTGAAGATATTCTACTTTTTCTTGAGCTTCGTTTATTGCTGTTTCTGATGAATTCGGGTCTTCTTTTAAGATTGATAAAAGCCGAATTGCCTCATACATTTCATAATCTTTAGAAGAAGAAATTGCTTTACTACCTATTTCTCCGAATCTTCTTAAATACTCTGCATATTCAGGATTTGAAATAATTGGCGCATGACCTGCAGCTTCATGAATAATATCTGGCGCTGGTGTATATTCTATATGATTAATCGTCCTCATATCTGAAGCGATTACCAAAACATTATATGCTTGAAACTCCATAAAAGCATTCGGAGGAATAAAGCCATCTACAGAAACAGCTGCCCAACCTATTTCTTTTAAAATTCTATTCATTCCATCCATGTAAGGAATATTTTCAATAGAAACACCTGTTTTTTCTAAGCCTTTCATGTATGATTTATGAGCTACTTTACTCAAATAATCTACATTCATTCTCATTACATATCTCCAAACCGCCTGATTTTGGGCTGTATATTCTTCATAAGGTTGTTTTACAATAAACTTGTGTAAATGTTTGGGTAATTTCTTGGTAACTTCGTTCAATTCAAAATGTAGGCTCATTAAAAAAATATTGAATTATTCTCACAAAATTACATATTAAAATATTAATATCACAATTAAAGATGCATTAAACTTTTTTTTATACAATTACCGTAAAAATATATGTAACATTTTATGCTTTTCCGCTACTTATAAATAAAGGTAAAATTATTAACTATGGCAGGAGAGGGATTTGTAGCACACATGATTGCAAGTTTAAAAGCGAACAAAAGATCGCGTGTTTCTACTTTTGATAAAATTAAAAATTATAAAAAAAGTAAAAAATCTGAACTCCATTTTGATAATAAAGCAAGTCCATCCGAATTAAAAAAAATAAAAGAAAAACTTATAGAAGAAAATGAAATTACATTTAAACGAAAAGTAGCCATCTTAATACTATTAATTGCAGCTATTTTAATTGGTTTAAATTACATGGGATATTCTTTATCATAAAAAAACAGACTACCTAAAAGATAGTCTGTTTCGCTTTAGATTAATTAATTCAAATAATAATACTAAAGTACTTCATTAAAAATCTTCTCTTAACTGTCCTTTTAATGTTTATATATAGAAGACGCTTAAAAAAAGAAAACGTTTCACTTATAAACCACAATCAACACGCTTTTAACAAGAAGGTTAAATTTGTTTAGAATTAAACGAATTATTCAAATAAGAAAATACGCTATCGGTTTCGTTAAAAAAACAAAAGCAAGACAAAAATATTTCTTATTTTTACTGTTCAATTTTAAGATAATGAACAAGAAAGTTATATTGATGATTTTGGATGGTTGGGGAATAACACAAGACCCAAAAGTATCCGCTATTTACAACGCAAAGACACCTTTTATTAATGGTTTATACAATAAATATCCAAACGCTCAATTAAGGACAGATGGAGAACATGTTGGCTTACCAGAAGGACAAATGGGTAATTCTGAAGTTGGCCACATGAATTTAGGTGCTGGTAGAATAGTTTATCAGAATTTAGCTCGTATAAATAAAGCTGTAAAAGAAAAAACTTTAGGGAAAGAAAAAACCTTATTAGACACTTTTAAATACGCAAAAGAAAACAACAAAGATGTTCATTTATTAGGATTACTTTCTAATGGAGGAATTCACGCACATATTGATCACTTAAAAGGATTGTTAGATGTTGCAAAAGAAAATGAAGTAGATAATGTGTTTTTACACGCATTTACAGATGGTAGAGATTGTGATCCAAAATCTGGAACTTACTTTATTAACGACATTCAAGAATATATGAAAGAAAGTACAGGAGAATTAGCTTCTGTAACTGGGCGTTATTATGCAATGGATAGAGATAATAGATGGGAACGTGTAAAGGAAGCTTATGATGGTCTTGTTAATGGAGTTGGTACTAAAACTACTGATGCTATTGCTGCAATGAATAAAAATTATGAAGACGGAATTACAGATGAGTTTCATAAATCTATCATTGTAACTAATGAAGATGGATCTCCAAAATCACAAATTAAAGAAGGAGATGTTGTCTTATTCTTTAACTACAGAACAGATAGAGGTAGAGAATTGACAAACGCTTTATCTCAAAATGATTTTCCAGAATTTGGAATGAAAAAATTAGATCTTTATTACACAACCATCACTTTATACGATGCAAGTTTTAAAGGAATAAACACTATTTATAACACCGATAATATTAAAAATACTTTAGGTGAAGTTTTATCTAAAGCAGGTAAAAAGCAAATTAGAATTGCTGAAACTGAAAAATATCCTCACGTAACATTCTTCTTTTCTGGAGGACAAGAAGCTCCTTTTGAAGGTGAATCTAGAATTTTAAAGAACTCACCAAAAGTAGCGACTTACGATTTACAACCAGAAATGTCTGCTTATGAATTAAAAGATGCTTTATGTGAAGATTTAAAGAAAGGTGAAGCAGATTTTGTTTGCTTAAACTTTGCTAACGGAGATATGGTTGGGCATACAGGTATGATGGATGCTGCAATAAAAGCTTGTGAAGCTGTAGATATTTGTGCAAAAGAAGTTATAGAAACTGGTTTAGAAAATGGTTATTCTATCTTATTAATTGCAGATCATGGTAACTGTGAAACTATGATGAATCCTGATGGATCTCCTCATACAGCTCACACAACAAATCCTGTACCTTTTATCTTAATTGATGAAGAAATAAAATCAATAAACAGTGGTGTATTAGGTGATATTGCTCCGACAATTTTAGATTTAATGGGAGTAGAACAACCTAAAGAAATGACACAGCATTCTTTATTATAATTTAAATATAAAAAAATGAAAAAACTTGTTTTATTAGTTTGTATAATCGTTTTATCTTGTTGCAGCACGCAACAAAAAGTAGTTGAGGCTAAAGAAGCAACTGCAGTAAAAAACCAAAGAGGAGATTTAGTTGGCTTTGCTAACAAAGAGTCTTTTCAACAAACTCCTTATAATACATGGTTTACTCAAAAATTTGATACATATAAACCAGATCCTTCAACAATTGCTTCCTTAAAAAAAGGGTTAAAAGGGATTAAAATTAAAGGTTTTATGGGTACTTGGTGTGGAGATAGCAAAAGAGAAACTCCTCGTTTTTATAAAATTTTAGAACAAGCAGAATTTAATTTAAATAACTTCGAATTAATAACGGTTAACAGAGGTAAAAAAACTCCTGATAATTTACAAGAAGGTTTAGACATAAAAAGAGTTCCAACTTTTATCTTTTATAAAGATGGAAAAGAAATTGGACGATATGTTGAATATGCTCGTGAATCTTTAGAGAAAGACATGCTGAAAATTGTTACAGGAGAAGCTTATAAACATTCTTACGACAAATAATGATACCTAGTAATCCATTAATTATTGCTGTAGATTTTGACGGTACTATTGTAGAAGATGCATATCCAAAAATTGGGAAACCAATAATATTTGCCTTTGATACATTAAAAAGACTACAATCTGAAGGACACCGATTAATTCTTTGGACATATAGAAATGGAAAAAAACTAGATGAAGCTGTTGCTTTTTGTAAAGAAAATAATATTGAATTTTACGCTATAAACAAAAACTTCCCTGAGGAAGATTATGATGAAAAATACAGCCGTAAAATTCATGCAGACTTATTTATAGACGATAGAAATGTTGGTGGTTTTTTAGGATGGACTGCAATCTATAAATCGATCTTTAATCACGATCCAACACCAAAAAAGAAAAAAGGTTTTTTCTCTTTTTTCAAATAAGAAACGTCCTTACTAGTAATAGAAATTATAGTAACTTTGCCGTTAAATTTTTTTAACATGATTAAGATAAAAACTAAAGAGGAAATAGAAATCATGCGCGAAAGTGCATTAATTGTTTCTAAAACGCTAGGTATGCTTGCTAAAGAAGTAAAACCTGGAGTTTCTACTTTATATTTAGACAAACTTGCCGAAGAATTTATTAGATCTGAAGGAGCTATTCCTGGTTTTTTAGGATTATATGATTTTCCAAATACACTTTGCATGAGTCCAAACTCTCAAGTTGTACATGGTATTCCTAATAAAAAACCTTTAATAGAAGGCGATATTATTTCTATAGATTGTGGTTCTAAAAAGAATGGTTTTTACGGAGATCACGCATACACATTTGCTGTTGGTGAAATTTTACCAGAAACTAAAAAACTTTTAGATGTAACTAGAGAAAGTTTATATGTTGGTATTCGCGAATTTAAAGCAGGAAATAGAGTTGGTGATGTAGGTTTTGCTATTCAAAACTTTACAGAGAAACACGGTTATGGAGTTGTTAGAGAATTGGTTGGTCATGGTTTAGGTAGAGAAATGCATGAAGATCCAGAAATGCCAAACTACGGAAAAAGAGGGAGAGGAAAAAAATTTACTGAAGGAATGGTTGTTGCCATAGAACCTATGACTAATTTAGGGACTCATAAAATTAGACAACATAGTGATGGTTGGACAATTACAACTTTAGACAACAAACCTTCAGCTCATTTTGAACATGATGTTGCAATTGTTAACGGTAAACCAGAACTACTTTCAACTTTTAAATACGTACACGAAGCTTTAGGTATTATTACTGATGAAGAAGATGAATTTAGAGCAGTTTTATAAGGCTTGTGTCTCTATTCAAATCCATATTAAATACAGTACCAAGACCTTGGTTGATAAAAGCTAGTTACCTAGTTAGACCAATCATTGCTTTTTCTTTAAAAGGTGATAAATTTACAGATCCTATTGATGGGAAATCTTTTCGTAAGTTTTTACCTTATGGATATGGTAAACAAAGAGAAAATGCACTTTCACCATCTACCCTTTCTTTAGAAAGACACCGATTAATGTGGTTGTTTCTAAGAGATGAAACTGATTTTTTTACATCAACAGAAAAACTAAAAACCTTACATATTGCTCCAGAACAATGTTTTTTAGACATCTTTAGAAAACAGAAAAACCTGGAGTATATTACATCTGACTTAGAATCTCCAATTGCAGATGTAAAAGCAGATATTTGCGACTTACCTTTTGAAGACAACTCTTTTGATATTGTTTTCTGTAATCATGTATTAGAACATATTATAGATGATACAAAAGCAATGCAAGAACTATGTAGAGTCCTCAAAAAAGGTGGATTTGGTATTTTTCAAATCCCACAAGATTTATCAAGAGAAAAAACTTTTGAAGATAATTCTATAACAGACAGAAAAGAACGTGCTAAAATATTTGGTCAATACGATCATGTAAGAGTTTATGGTAGAGATTATTTTGACAAGCTACGTTCTATAGGTTTTAAAGTTAATGAAATTGATTACACAAAAAAAATCGCTCCAGAAAAACTAGAACGATTTTGTTTAATGAAGAATGAAATTCTTCCTGTATGTTATAAAAAGTAATCTGTTACTTTTTGTTATTTCTTAAGAAGTCTGCCATTTTTTCTAGCTTTTCATTACCTAAAACAATAAAACCATCTTTCATCAGTTGGTAAGATCCATTAACTAACTTTACAACATTAATGCCTGCTGTATAAACTCCTGATTCATCTTTTGGTTCATTAACCTTAGTTCCGTTTTGATTTATCCACACCGTCTTATTATCTTTTATCGCTTGAAACTTATTGTTATAAAAAGCACCTATGTATTGGTAATTGGATGTAGCTCTTATAACATTTCCATCAACCGAACATAAAAATGAGTGAATTTTGTAATTATTATCTAAATATAATGGATAAATTCCTCCTCCTAAATGACCTCCAAAATTATACCAGATTTTGTTAATCTTTAATTCATCATCCTTATTATATTTATCAATAACATCATTCTTTTTTAAGCTTTTAAATAAATCTTGTTTATTGGCAACTTTCACATTTTTCTTTACGTTTAAATCGTACACCATTGGCTCATAAGAATTGTTTGGATAAGTTACCAACCTACCATTTCCTCTAGGCAACATTATTTTACCATAATGTGTAGAAATCGGATTGAAATCTGAGGGACTTGGTAGTAAAAAACCCGCTTTAGAATTAGAGTTAAAACAATAAACTTTAGTAGCTTCTTGCTCTTTATTTTTTAGGATAAAAAAACCATCAAAACTTAAAACATCTTGATATTCATCTGCTTTTACTAAAACCTCTCCTCTATCAGTAATTACCCCGTAATAATTATTAACTTTAAAAATTGCTAGATTATTTTTATTAAAAATATAAATACTATCGACTTTTAATGAAAGAGATTCAGATTTATTATTCCAAATAGTTTTTAGAGAATCTATTCTTTTCAACTCCTTTTCTTTCCTGATACGTTCCTCTTCTAACCTCTTATTTTCGGCTAATTGAGCTTCATATTCTTCATTAATATTAACATAGAGATCTAAAAATTCTAAATATTCTTCTGTTTTCTTATTCTTTTCTAAAACAAAATATTGTTTAGCTAAAGATAGAGCATCTGCAAAATTTCTTAATTCATAATGGATGAAAGCCCCTAACTTAGCAACTTTAGAAGAAGTAATAGTATCCATATACTTCATCGCTTTGTTAAAATGTACTAAAGAAAGTTCTACCTCTAAATTAGAAAGACTCTCTTGAGATCTTTTAATATAGACACTTGCAATGTCTTTGTTTGACTGAGCATTAGTGAATGCAAAAGTCATTAAGCATAAAAACGCTAAAAGTAGTTTTTTCATAATAATAGTAATTATCCCCAGGTTACAAAATGCAATATACCAAAAATACAGCGTAAATACAGAAACAAAAGTACCTACTTGTAAGTAATTGTCTTATATTCTTTTAAACCCCCATTTTTATCAACAAATAATAAAATAGCGTCAATATTTTTATGATTTTTTAAAAACTCTTTTGCTTTATCTAACCCCATTGCCATAAATGCAGTTGCATAAGCATCTACATCTGCACAATCTAAGCTAGCTACTACAGAAGCACTTAACAAATTACTTTCTTTTGCATAACCCGTTTTGGGGTTTATTGTGTGAACAAATTTTTGCCCATTTTTTGTTAATCTAAATTTTCTATAATTACCAGATGTAGCCATAGATTTATTTGATAAATTTATCTTTTTATAACCTTTAATCTCATCTTTTTTTAATGGATCTACAAGTTTAATAACCCAAGGAACATTATTCTCTTTAGTTCCTTTAGCACGAATTTCTCCTCCTATTTCAACTAAATAATTCGCTATTTTTTTACTACTCAAAAAACGAGCAACAACATCAATTCCAAACCCTTTTGCAATAGAATTAAAATCTAAATATATTTTAGAATCCTGTTTTACAACCCTTCTATTAACAATTTCTACTTTATCTAAACCAACAAGCTGCATTTGTTCATTTACTTCTTCACTTGTTAAATTTCTTTTTTCTCTATTCGGGCCAAATCCCCATGCATTTACCAAATTACCAACAGTTGGATCAAAATGTCCATTTGTTTCTTTATGTATTCTTTTCGATTTTTTAAAAACTTCTAAGAATAAATCATCAACAATAACTGTAGAATCTCCTTTATTAATTCTTGAAATATCTGAAGTAGGAATATAAGTTGACAGTGATTTATTCATTAAATAAAACAAACTATCTATAGATTTCTGATGATTTTCTGATGCATTTAAATACACTATTTTATAAGTTGTACCAAAAACATGTCCTTTTAAAATAAAGTCTTCAGCTTTTTGTTCTTTAGCACAAGATATAAAAAGCAATAAAATCGTAATAGAACCAACTATTTTTTTAAGTATCATTAGTTTGAAAATCAGATTACAAAAATAGTACATAAAGTTTTCATAAAATATCATTAATACTACTTTTTGTTAATCCATTTTGTTAAATTTGTCAACTGAATTTAATATTTAAACGATGAAAAAAATATCATTACTGTTATTAACTACTATTCTAGTAAGTTCTTGTGTTACAAAAAAAGAGTTTGTTGCTTTACAAGCTAAACATGATCAAACTAAATCTGAATTAGTAAATGTAAAAACAAATTTACAAAAGTGTTTAATTGAAAACGAAAAAGAATCTACTAAAGCTTTTGTATTAGGCGAACAAGTAAAGACTTTAAAAGAAGATAAAAAAGTAGCTTTAAAACAAGTTGAAAACTTAACTGTTTTAACTCAATCTTCTTCTGATAATATTAAAAATGTTATTTCTCAATTAAGTGAAAAAGATAAATATATTAATGGGGTAAGAAAAGCAATGACTCAAAAAGATTCATTAAATCTTGCTATTAAATACCACTTAACTAAAAATTTAACAGACGGAATTCAAGATAAAGACATTGAGGTAAATGTTGAAAAAACAGTTGTGTTTATATCTATTTCTGACAAGTTATTATTTAAAAGCGCAAGCTATAATGTAACTGAAGGAGCTTACACTGTTTTAGAGAAAATTGCGAAAGTAATTAACGCACAACCTAAAATGGAAGTTATGATTGAAGGACATACAGATTCTAGACCAATTAAAACTGAATTTTTACAAGACAACTGGGATTTATCTGCTAAAAGAGCTACTTCTATCACTAGAATTTTACAATATAAATTTGGTGTAAAACCAGAAAGATTAATTGCTGCTGCAAGAAGTCAATATGTACCATTAGTTGCTAATGACTCGCCAGAAAACATGTCAAAAAATAGAAGAACAAAAATCATTATCATGCCTAAATTAAATCAATTTTTTGATTTATTAGAGCAAGATGCTACGAAGTAATTTTTATTCAAAATAATATTTAAAAAACCATCTGAGATTCAGATGGTTTTTTTCATTTTTAACAAAAATTGTTATCAAAAAAAAGCAAAATAAATGAAAGATTTAAAAAATAAAAAAGCAATAATTACAGGTGGAGGAAGAGGACTTGGAAAAGCGACTGCAATAGCATTCGCAAAAGAAGGAATAGACGTTGCAATAACAGGTAGAAATGAAGCTGTTTTAAAAGAAACAGTTGCTGAACTAAAAGAGTTTGGCGTTAAAGCTATTTACTCAGTATTTGACGTTGGTAATTATGATGATGTTAAAGAAGGAATCAAGAATATTATAAATACATTGGGTAACGTTAATATTCTTGTAAACAATGCAGGAATTGCTGCTTTTGGTACTTTGAATGATATGGAAGTGAGCCAATGGTCTCAAATAATTCAAACTAACCTAATGGGAATGTATTATGTAACAAAAGAAGTTTTACCTTATTTAATTGACAATAATGAAGGTGATATTTTTAATATTGCATCTACAGCAGGATTAAGTGGTAACGCAACAACATCTGCTTATTCTGCTTCTAAATTTGCAGTTATTGGTATGTCTGAATCTTTAATGAAAGAGGTTCGTAAAAACAACATTAGAGTTTGTACATTAACTCCAAGTACTATTGCTTCTGATATGTCTATAGAATTAGGTATTGCAAATAAAGATTCTGAAGACAGTGTTTTACAACCAGAAGATTTTGCTGAATTAATAGTTACTGGCTTAAAATTACCAAGAAGAGCAATGCTTAAAGGAGCTTCTTTATGGTCTACAAATCCGTAATTACTTATAAGTACTTTATTACAATTGAAACAAAAACGAGGTATAAAATTGTTGAATAACACAATCTTTTACCTAATTTATTGTTACTTGACTTTCTCAAAAAAATCAACTAACTTCGTTTAAGTTCTGATATCAGTCATTAAAACAACGTCATATCATTATAGTTAGCAAATATTGATGAAGAAAATTCTCAAATATTATAAAGAAACATTAAAAATTGATTTGTCAGATTTAACTCATCCTATTTCTGTTAAAATTAATTCAATTCCTTATTCATCTAAAATTGATCAAAAAGTAAAAAAACATCATCTAAGAATATTTGGACTATCCTTAATGGATATTAAAGATTATGATGATAATATATACGATTTCTATTTAAAAAGAATCGTTAATAATTCAGATATTTCAATTCACGGACATATTTTTGAAATTAATCAATGTGCACATTTCATCAGAACTTCATCAGAAAACAAATTAGAATTCAAATTTGGAGATGCTAACCAAAATGAGCCAGACTTTATAGTTGAAAATATTGGATTTGAAATAACTTCAATTAGATTCTTAGAAAGCTCTGACAAATCAAATCCTGGAAGAAAACTATTAAATAAATTTATAAATAAGAACAAAAAAGAATATGCTAATGAAAATACAGTTTTAATAATTGACATAAATCAACCTTCTTATCATACTATAAAAAAAGAAAAACGAGTAGCTCCAACATTAGACGAAGTTAGAGAAATAATAAAAAAAGAGTCAAAATTTGGATTAGTTCTATATTTTATGGAGTGGATTGATAACGATAATGATAATGATAATCTATTATTTAAAGGAACTACCTATTCGGATTATTCTGAAAACTGCACTACTGAATTGAAAAGTCTAATGGAAAAGCATATTTATAAAGGAGATATTCTAATATCACCGAATTAAAAAAAAAATTGCTCCATTTAATGATTAGAGAAATCTGACAAACAAATAAACGAAATAACAAACATCGAAAAATTACGGTTTACCAACCGCAACTTTCCTTGACCTAAACCGTTAAACGAACCTTACTCCAAAATCTTTATAAAGTCTTCAAAAGCCACATAATAAGGTTGGTTTTTAAAAACAGGACTATCAACACTTTCTGCATTGGCAATTCCTACACTAGCAAACCAAAATTTTGCATTTTGTTTTATCGCATGGTTTTTAAAAGTTTCCATCCAAACAACATCATATTCAGTTGGGTTTTGAATATTGATAGGTTCTCCTTTTTTAAAGAAGAGTAAAAGAGATCATTATACTTAAATTAAATAATTTTTATTACTCATAAAATAACATCCTAGTATGCAACTTTCATTAAAAGTAATATATACAAATAAACCTTTTACACAAAAAAAAACTAAATTTGAACTATACCTGATATATTTTAATTGCTATGAGAAATCTTATTTTTTAATAGTTGCGAAAAAAAAGAAATACTTTTTTTTGAACTACAACTAGAAGAAATTAAAACAGACTTTAAAGAAAAAACCGAAACTATAGAAATTACATCTAATACCTCTTGGAATATAATTAACATTCCAGATTGGGTTTCTTTTAATACAACGCAAGGTTCTGGCAACTTTAATTTAGAAATAAACTTTTCTAAAAATTCTAAATCAACAAATGGTGAGGTTGAATCTAGAACTGCAGAAGTACTTTTTGTAACTGAAACAAAGATTACTACTTTAGTTATAACACAACATCCTTATTATGATGATAGATATTTAACAACAACTTCCCCCAAAGAATACACTCTAAGTTTTGATTCACAAACAATAATATTAGAAATATCATCAAATGCTGCTTGGACTCTATCAGATTATATGCCCGATTGGATTATTGTCTCACCAAAAACAGGTAATGGAGATAATGTACAAGTTACACTAAATCTTCTTGAGAATAAAACAAATGAATCTAGAGAATGGTTTGTAAAATTTGACATTGAAAACCCACATGTTTTAGGTTTTACTTTTCATCAAAACGCTCAACCAATAATAAAATCTTGGGAATTAATTACACAAAACACGAATTTTACAACTCCAAGAGGCTTTAACTTTTCTTTTGATAAAAATGATATTCCTTTTTTCGGCTATAGCAGTAGTCAAATTGGAAGTGACGCTTATTTTTATAAATATGAAGACAACAATTGGAACTCTAATGGAACTTTTGAAGGTCTTTCCTTAAAAACTGTATTTACCAAAGATAATATACCTTATACTTTCTATGTTAATTCTTCTCCAGGATCTAACCAAGGATTTGCTTCACTAAAAAAATATGTAAATAACACATGGGAAATAGTTGCAAATGATATATCTAATAATAAAGTTAACTATTTAGATATCACAGTAGATAGTAATGATAATATCTATATGTTATATGAACAAGAAAAAGAGAATCAATCTGGAAGCCGTAATAAAATTATTGTTAAAAAATATGATGGTACAAATTTTACAATTGTTGGACAAGAAGGTTTTTCTAATTATGATGCAAAATACTGTAAAATAGCTGTTGATTCTCAAGACAAAATATATGTAGCTTACAGTGATTCTGGTTTTGGCAAGAAAATAATAGTAAGAAAATTTAATGGAACATCGTGGGATTTTATTGGGAATCAGGTAGGTTTTTCAGAAGGCGAAGTACTAAACATACAACTTGGTTTCGATATGAATGACACCCCTATTGTTGGGTACTTTGATAATCGTTATAATTATGATCTTAAAGTTCAAAAATTAAACAATGATAATTGGGAAACTTTGGGTGATTTAGGTAGTGGAAATCAAAATGGATATAGTATGAGCATGTCTGTATTTGAAAACACTCCTTACATAGCAATACTCAAACAAAGTGGAATAGTTGTTGTTAAAAAATTTACAAATTCTAATTGGGAAGATATTGGAGAAATAGAGGATGATATAACCGATTATTATAAAGATGGAGTTGCTAAAGTAATTTTAAAAACCAACCCAAGTAATGGTAAACCCTATATTGCGTTTGAAGAAAAAGGCGGTGCATATTCTATAAATGTTATAAAATATAACAAATAATATTCTACTCCAAAATCTTTATAAAGTCTTCAAAAGCAACATAATAAGGTTGATCTTTAAAAACAGGACTATCAACACTTTCTGCATTGGCAATTCCTACTCCTGCAAACCAAACTTTTGCATTTTGTTTTTTCGCATGGTTTTTAAAAGTTTCCATCCAAACAACATCATATTCAGTTGGGTTCTGAATGTTACTAGATGCTTTTACCAAGACAAAAATAGTAGGTTCTCCTTTTTTGAATAATACATATTGAGGATGTCTTTTTAACTGACTATTTATAGCCTGAAACTCATAACCCATTTTTACAAGCTTCTTACCAACAATGTTCATTGCTAAATTATGCAACTCTTGTGCTGTTAAAATCTGCATTACTATTTCTTCTTATTTCTTTTATTATAATTTTTATCCCCTCTAGTTCTAGGCTTCTTATATTTTGCGGCTATTTCTCTTCTATAAGAACCACCTCTATTAACCTGACTGTTCTTCTCACTTTTTTCGTGAAATGCTGGTCCAGGAACGTATTCTAATGAAGTTCTATTTTTAGAAATCCCTTGATCTTCTCTTGGGCGTTCATCTTCAGTTAATAGCTCAGAAATTTCTATTTCTTCAGGAAGTTCTAAAACCGGAATTTCATATTTCATCAACTTTTCAATTTCTCCTTTTGATTCTTGCTCTTTCGGAGTTGAAAATAAAATTGTTTTACCTGCTTTTTCTGCACGACCAGTTCTACCAATTCTGTGCATGTAATTTTCAGGAAATTCTGGTGTATCAAAGTTAATAACATGAGAAACTTTATCGAAATCTAAACCACGAGCCATTACATCTGTAGCCAATAAAATTCGATTCTTTCCTTCATCAAACTGTCTTATAGAACGAATTCTATAATTCTGAGTTTTATTAGAGTGAATGATACACATTTCGTCATTAAATGCTTCTTGCATATGTTCAAACAACAAATCTGCAGTTCTTTTAAAACCAACAAAAATTAATACTTTATGAAAAGTTTCTTTATCGTTTAAAAGGTCATGTAACAAATTTACTTTCGTGAAAAAGTTAGGTATGTTATAAGAAATTTGCTCTATATTATCTAATGGAGTTCCACTAACTGCAACAGATATTTTTTCAGGTTTTTTAAAGAAATCGTAAATTAAAGCATCTACATCTTCTGTCATCGTTGCAGAAAACAAAACATTTTGTCTTCTATCTGGAAGCACGTCAAAGATATTCATCAACTGAAAACGGAATCCTAAATCTAACATTACATCTACTTCATCAATTACTAATTTCTGAATAGACTTCAACTTTAAAGCATTGCTCAAAGCCAAATCATACAAACGACCAGGAGTCGCAACAATAATATCTTGACCTTGTAAAATTGATTGTTTTTGAGTGTTGATGTTTGCACCACCATAAACTCCTAAAACACGTGTATTAATATATTTTGATAATTGTTCTATCTGTTCAACTACCTGTAAAACCAACTCACGAGTTGGTACTAACACCAAAACTCTTGGATGTTTTTGCTTAGAAAATGGCAAATCTTGTAAAATAGGCATCATGTAGGCAAAGGTTTTACCTGTTCCTGTTTGCGCAATTCCTACAACATCTTTACCTGATCTTACTACTGAAAATGCTTGTTCCTGAATTGGAGTTGCATTCACAAAGCCCAAATCATCAACAGCATATTGTAATTGAGTAGAGATACCTAAATCTTGAAAAGTCATTCTTAATATTTTTCTGCAAAGGTACGCTTTATAAAACGCTAAACAATAGCCCTTTTCAGTAAGAATATTTAGTAGTTTTGCAATAGAAATTTTTACAAGAAATGATTACAGATACACATACCCATTTATATTCTAGTCAGTTTGAACAAGACCAAGCAGAAACAATCCAACGTGCTAAAGACGCTGGTGTTTCACGTTTTTTTATTCCCGCGATAGATTCTTCTTACACAGAAAGCATGATGAAGATTGAAAAAGACTTTCCTAATGATGTTTTTTTAATGATGGGCTTGCATCCTACTTCAGTAAAAGAAAATTACCTAGAAGAATTAGCGCATGTTAAAGAATGGATTGATAAAAAGGACTTTTACGCTATTGGCGAAATCGGAATTGATTTATATTGGGATAAAACGCTTTTAACACAACAACAAGAAGCTTTTAGAACTCAAATTAAATGGGCAAAAGAAAAAAAATTACCTATAGTTATTCATTGTAGAGATGCTTTTGATGAAATTTTCGAAGTATTAGAAACTGAAAAAGGGGATGATTTAAGAGGGATTTTTCATTGTTTTACAGGAACTTTAGAACAAGCAAAACAAGCAATTTCTTACAATATGAAATTAGGAATTGGTGGTGTTGCTACTTTTAAAAATGGAAAAATTGATAAATTTTTAAATGAAATTGATTTAAAACACATCGTTTTAGAAACGGATTCTCCTTATTTAGCGCCAACTCCATACAGAGGAAAAAGAAACGAAAGTGCTTATATTACAAACGTAGTTGATAAATTAGTTGACATTTATGGACTTTCTTTCAACGAAATTTCAGAAATTACTACTCAGAATTCAAAAGACGTTTTTGGAATATAAATAATACTTGATGAGGGAAATTGATAAAATTGCTTTTATAGAATTAAGAAACGGGAAAATTTTAAGTTCTAAATCTAAAGGGAAAAATAAATTTTATATTCCTGGAGGGAAAAGAGAAAAAGAAGAAACAGATCGAGAAACTTTAATTAGAGAAGTTAAAGAAGAACTAAGTGTTGATATTATTGCTAGTTCTATTAAATATTTTGGAACTTTTTCAGCACAATCTGATGGTGATAAAGAAGGAGTAATTGTTAAAATGACTTGCTACAAAGCAACATTTACGGGTCAATTAAAAGCAAATAACGAAATAGAAGTGTTAAAATGGCTAGACTCTTCTAACCTTGAAATAATTTCTGAAGTCGACAAAAAAATATTTCATCATTTAAAAGAAAACAAAGAATTAAAATAAAATTTTTGGATACACAAACCACATATTACAAAACACCAATTGGCACTGCAAAAATTGTAGGTGATGAAAACGGAATTCAATCTGTTTCTGTTTTAGATGAAGACTTCTCGACTGCGCTCGAAGTGACAGAATCTGATATTCCTGAATGTTTGCAAGAATGTGTAACTCAATTAGAAGACTATTTTGAAGGTAAAAGGAATGATTTCGACTTAAAATTAAATCCACAAGGAACTACTTTTCAGAAAAGAGTTTGGGATGAATTATTGAATATTCCTTATAATAAAACGAGAACTTATTTAGAACAAAGCAAGGCTTTGGGAGATGTAAAAGCCATAAGAGCAGTTGCTTCTGCAAATGGTAAAAACCCAATTTGGATTATTATTCCTTGTCATAGAGTTATTGGTTCTGATGGTTCTTTAACTGGTTATGCAGGCGGAATTTGGCGTAAAAAATGGTTATTAGCACATGAGAATCCTGTAAAACAGCAATCACTGTTTTAATTTTTATTCCAAATATTAAAAAACATATTTTTGCGTTAAGAATGTATCACTTCTTATGATTCAAAGAATTCTCTTTTTCTTATTGCTGTTTATTGGGTTTACGATCCAATCTCAAACAATATCTAAAGATTTTAGTGTTAAGAATATTTTGGTTAAAAAAGACACAATTCAATTAGATTCCGTGGCTTTAAATCCTCAGAAATTTAAAGTCTTAGATACTTTCCTAAAAGTAATTCCTTCATCAGCATATAAAATTGATTATAGCAATGCTATTTTAATTATCAACTCGAAAAAATATGCTGAAATTACCGTTGAGTATTTTAGACTTCCAGATTTTATTACAAAAATTTACACTCCTTTTAATGACAAGTTTATTTTACCAAACGGAACAAATACTGGTAAATTATATAGCTTAACTACCAATAAAAAAGCATCAGAAATAAAACTCTTTGAAGGCTTACAAACAAAAGGTTTTATTAGTAGAGGAATTACTTCTGGAAACAATCAAAACGCAGTAACAAACTCTGCTTTAGATTTAGAAATATCAGGAAAACTATCTAAAGACGTTACTTTAAGAGCTAATATTTTTGATACAAATATTCCTGTTCAAGAAAATGGATATTCACAAAACATTACAGATTTTGATCGAATTTTTATTGAAATGTTTACTGATAATTGGCGTGTAAAAGCAGGTGATATTTCTTTACAAAATTCTGATAGTTATTTTATGCCTATTAGCAAACAAATTGCAGGTTTAAGAGTAGAAGCTTCTATTAATGAAAACATAAAAGTCGCTGCTTCAGGCGCAGTTGTAAGAGGAAAATTTAATAGTTATAGAGTTACAGGAAGCGAAGGAAACCAAGGTCCATATAAAATTTATGGTGTAAATAATGAGTCTGCAATTTTAATTATTGCTGGCAGTGAAAAGGTTTATATAAACGGAATTCAAATTGAACGTGGAGAAAGCAATGATTATACTATTGATTATAATCTAGCTGAAATTACTTTTAATACAACATATCCTATAACAAACGATATGAGGATTGCTGTAGAGTTTCAATATGCAGATAGAAATTATACACGATTTGTAACTTATGAGGAAGCAACCTATAAAAGTGAAAAACTAAATATCAGCGCCTATTTTTATAATGAAAACGATGCTAAAAATCAACCTTTACAACAAAGTCTAACTGATGATCAGAAACAAATTTTAGCAAATGCTGGAAATGATACTGATTTAATGGTTGCAGAAAGCGCTTTTCTAGATGCTTTTGATGAAAATAAAATAGGCTACAAAAAAGTACTTAATGGTGTTGTAGAAAATTTCGAATATTCTAATAACCAAACTGACGAACTCTATTTTGTAACCTTTACAAATGTGGGTTCAAATAATGGTGATTATCAATTAGACAGAAGCACTGCAGTTGGTAACGTTTATGTTTATGCAGGCGTAAATTTAGGTAGCTATAGCCCAATTATTAAATTAGCACCTCCAACAAAACAGCAAACGTTTGTTTTAAAATCTAATTACGATTCTACTAAAAAAACTGAAATAAACACTGAAATAGCGATCAGTAATAATGATGCAAATTTATTTTCTACAATAGATGATGCGAACAATGTTGCTGTTGCAGCAAAAGTAAATTGGCAACAAATTTTAATTGACAAGGAGTGGCAATTAAAAAGTGCTATTTCTCACGAATTTGTTCAGAATAATTTTAAAACTGAAATGAGATGGGAATCTATTGAATTTAATAGAGATTGGAATATCTTAACAAATAATGCTACCAAAAATTATTTTCAATCAGAATTTTCGCTTCAAAATAAAAAGAATGATTTTGTTTTATATCGATATAACAACCTAAGTTATCTGAATACGTTTAACGGAAGTAAACACGAATTACAGTCTAAAATGAAGCTAAATAAGACTTCTTTTTATATTGACGGAAGCTTTTTAACAAACACCTCAACTACAGAAGACAACTCCTTTTTTAGAGCAAAAGCGAAAGCTGAACAAAATTTTAATAAAAAATGGTTAGGTGCTTTTATCAATTTTGAAACAAACAGCAGAAAAAACGGTACAACACAAGAATTTATAAATACAAGTCATCGTTTTAAAGAGGTTGAAACGTATTTTGGTATTGGAGACAGCACAAATGTCTTTGCTAAATTCGGTTTTAATTATAGAAACAATGATAGTATTAAATCGAATGCTTTTACTGAAATTAACAATAGAAAAACACTTTATTTAAACAGTAAACTGATACAAAACAAAAAAACGAGTTTAAGCATTTTTGCTAATTATAGACTTACAGAAAACAAGTTTACAGATGATGAAAAGTCTCTAAACTCTAAAGTAGTTTTTAATCAGAAGTTATTTAATAATTTTATCAATCTAGGAACTGTTTATGAAACCTCATCTGGAAATATTGCTAGACAAGAATATATTTATATAAAGACAGAACCTGGTTTAGGGTATTATACTTGGATCGATTATAACAGTGATGGAATTAAAGATTTTGATGAATTTGAAGTTGCTGAATTTCAAGATCAAGCAGAATATTTACGTTTACCAAAACCTAACTTGCAATTTATTGCTACACAGAGAGCAAAATTCACCCAATCTTTAAGTTTAAATCCTAGAGTTTGGTCTTCTAAAAAAGGATTTCGAAAAATGCTTTCTCATTTTTACAATCAGAGTTTTTTAAGCGTAGAAAATGAACAAGAAAGAATTGGAAATTCTTTTAATTTCAACCCTTTTGATTTTGATGAAAATAAATTAATTGGTCTTAGTTTTAATATCAGAAATAGTATTTATTTCAACAAAAACCTTCAGAAACACAGTGTTACTTATACATTTGGGAAGAACAGAAATAAACAACAATATTTTATCGGAAGTCAAGAAAACAACATCAAACTACATCAAGTAGATTATGCTCATAAATTTGCTTCTTTCTGGTTGTTTGAGTTGATGGGAAAAAATTCTGAGAATGATTTAGAAACTGAAAATTTCAACAATAGAAATTATACGATTCATACAAATGAGATTCAGCCAAAAATCAGTTTTCTATACAATGAGAACAATCGACTTACAGCTTTTTATCATTTTAAGAACAAAGAGAATCTGTTGCAAGATTTCGAACAATTAAATCAACAAAAATTCGGAGTTGAATATTTTTACATCAGCAGTAAAAAGAATCAAATTTCTGCCAATATAAATGTATTTTTAAATGATTTTACTGGAAACACAAACACGCCTGTTGCCTACCAAATGTTAGAAGGTTTGCAATCAGGAAAAAATTATACTTGGTCTGTTTTATTCAACCAAAAATTAAATCCTTTCTTAAATCTGAATTTAAATTACCTTGGAAGAAAGAGCGAAAATTCAAAAACCATACATACAGGAAGTATACAATTAAGAGCTATTTTTTAAAAGTTAAATATCTTCTTATGTAACAATTATTTCATTTAGAATTAAAAAAAAATCTTTACTTTGTAGTATAATGATGAAATTCACTGCAATACTATTATCAAATTTAATTCTCTTTCAGAGTCTTAATATTGATTTGGATTTTTTTCCAAAAATAAAAGTATTGCTAGAGCACGCCCAATATCATCAAGATAAATATGGCGATACCTTTCTTGAGTTTTTAAGTGAACATTATGGAGAAAAGGAACTTTCATCTACCACAGAACATAAAGAACACAAGGATTTACCTTTCAAAAAAAGTTCACAAACGTGTAATCATCTCATTTCTGATTTCAATTTCAGTAACACTTTTTTTGAGTTAAAAACTCAAATGGTATTAAACGTAAGACCCAACTATTTTTATACAGATTCTTTCTCATTTCACGAAAAACCCTCTGTATTTCAACCTCCAAAATTAGCATAATTCACCACTGATTAAAATCATTTATTAACAAGCTATTTCTCAATAGCTTACAATGTTTTAATATACGAATAATGTTAGAAAAAATCATCTACTTAAGCTTAAAAAACAAGCTACTTGTTTTCATTTTCACTATTTTTATTATTGGTTTTGGAATTTTCTCATTAACCCAAATTCCTATTGGTGCTGTTCCAGATATTACCAATAATCAAGTACAAGTAATTACGACTTCTCGTAATTTATCTACGCAAGATGTAGAACAATTTATTACCTATCCTGTAGAATTAGAAATGGCTAATTTACCAGGTGTAGAAGAAATTAGATCTGTTTCAAAATTTGGATTATCTGTTGTAACCATTGTTTTTGAAGACAATATGGGCACATATTTACCTAGACAACTAATTGCTGAAAAAATTAAATCTGCTTCTGAGAAAATTCCTGAAGGTTTTGGAACACCAGAAATGGGACCAATTACAACAGGTTTAGGTGAAATTTATCAATATATTTTAGATGTAAAACCAGGTTATGAAAACCGTTATTCGGCTACAGAGTTAAGAACCATTCAAGATTGGATTGTTAAGCGTCAATTATCCGGAATTTCTGGAGTAGTTGAAGTCAATACTTGGGGAGGATTTTTAAAACAATACGAAGTTGCCATCAACCCAAATAAGTTAAATGCGATGCATATTTCTGTTTCGGAAATTTATAATGCATTAGAAAAAAACAACAGTGTTGCTGGTGGTGGATATATAGAAAAAACAAATCAAGCATTTTTTATTCGTGGAGAAGGTTTGATAAAATCTTTGGAAGATGTTGGTAATATTGTGGTTAAAAATGATGGAACTCCAATTTATATAAAAGACATTGCCAAAGTTGGTTTTGGTAGCGCAACTCGTTTTGGAGCTATTACAGGAAATGGTCAAGGAGAAAAAGTTCTTGGTCAGGTTATGATGCTTAAAGATGGTAACTCCAAAGCAATTATTGATGCCGTAAAAGAACGTGTTGCTTCCATACAAAGTAGTTTGCCAGAAGGCGTTTACATTAATGGTTTTTTAGAGCGTAGCGAGTTAATTGATAAAACCACATTTACCGTTTCAGAAAATTTAATTTTAGGATCGCTAATTGTCATCTTTGTTGTTGTTTTATTATTAGGAAATCTACGTTCTGGCTTAGTGGTTGCATCTGTGATTCCATTAAGTTTATTATTCACTATTTCTTTGATGAATATTTTTGGAATCGATGCTAATTTAATGAGTCTTGGAGCTATCGATTTTGGAATTATTATTGACGGAGCAGTTATTATTGTAGAGTTTATTGCATTTAGAATCATAAAAGAAAGTGACAAACTAAAATTACTCGAAAAAGAAGTTAAACAAGAAGAAATTGATGCAATTACATTAAAAAGTGCTTCAAAAATGATGAATTCTGCCATTTTCGGGCAATTAATCATTTTAATCGTTTTCATTCCTATTTTATCTTTAAGTGGTGTAGAAGGCAAAATGTTTAAACCAATGGCTTTAACATTTAGTTTTGCTTTGGTTGGCGCTATGTTACTCTGTTTAACTTATGTTCCTGTGGCTTCTTCACTGTTTCTAAAACCGAGTAAACCTAGTGATAAAAACATTTCTGTACGTTTAATGAAAATTTTAAACTCTTGGTACAAACCTTCTATACATTGGGCGTTAAAACATAAAAAAACGGTAATTAGTTTAGCTGGAATCTTATTAATATCAAGTATTTTCTTGTTTAGTAGAATGGGAGGCGAATTTGTGCCCACTTTAGATGAAGGAGATTTTGTAATTCAACCTGTATTAAAAACAGGAACTTCACTTGGCAAAACCATTGAAATCACCACTAAAATAGAACAAATTCTATTAGACAATTTCCCAGAAGTAGATCAAGTAGTTAGTAGAATTGGTGCAGCAGAAGTACCAACAGACCCTATGTCTATGGAAGAAAGTGATGTAATTATCAAACTAAAACCAAAAAGTGAATGGGTTTCTGCAAAAAGTAAAGACGAATTAGCAGATAAGTTTAAAGAAGCCTTATCGATAATTCCAGATATGGAAGTCGAATTTACGCAACCTATAGAAATGCGTTTTAATGAATTAATTACAGGAGTTAGAGCAGATGTTGCTATCAAAATATTTGGTGAAGATTTATCTGTTTTAGCTGCAAAAGCAGATGAAGTAAAAGCAATCATTAAAGATGTGCAAGGTGCATCTGACATTATTATTGAAAAAGTAGAAGGTCTACCTCAAATGAGTGTCACCTTCAATAGAAGTAAAATTGCGCGTTATGGTCTAAATATTTCTGATGTAAATCAATTAATTACAATGGGTTTTGCAGGAGGAACCGTTGGTAATGTTTTTGAAGGTGAAAAGCGTTTTGATTTAGTAATTCGTTTAGATCAAAATAACAGAAAAAACTTATCAAGTCTTCAGCATTTATATGTTGATACTCCAAGTGGAAATAAAATTCCTTTAAGCGAATTAGCAGAAATAAAATATACAACAGGACCTGCAAAAATATCGAGAGACGATACCAAACGTCGTATTGTGGTTGGTGTTAATGTAAGAAATCGAGATTTACAATCTGTTGTAGATGATGTTAAAACTATTATTGATAGTAAACTTAAATTGCCTGTTGGCTATACAATTACTTATGGTGGGCAATTTGAAAATTTACAAAGCGCGAAGGCTCGTTTAAAAGTTGCAGTACCAATTGCATTAGCCTTAATATTTCTACTACTCTACTTTGCTTTTGGTTCTATAAAGGAAGCTTTGCTAGTGTATTCTGCTATTCCGCTTTCTGCTGTTGGTGGGGTATTATTGTTGTGGTTACGCGATTTGCCTTTTAGTATTTCTGCAGGTGTTGGTTTTATTGCATTATTTGGTATTGCAGTATTAAACGGAATTGTTCTAATAGAGCATTTTAAAGAACTTAAAGAAGAAGGAATGGATGATATTGAAGAACGTATAAAACGAGGAACAGCAGAACGTTTAAGACCTGTTTTATTAACAGCAGCAGCAGCAGCTTTAGGTTTTTTACCAATGGCAATTTCTACAAATGCTGGTGCAGAAGTTCAACGTCCGTTAGCAACGGTAGTTATTGGTGGTTTAATTACAGCAACTGTTTTAACGTTAATTGTTTTACCAGTATTATATGCTTGGTTTGAAGAGAAAAAATCAATCAAAATAAATAAAACGGCTATCATAACTATTATTGGTTTCTTATCTGTAGTTAATATAAATGCACAATCTAAATTAACCGTTGAAGAAACATTGACTTTGGCTATTAAAAATAATGCAAGTTTAAAAGCGTCTAATTTAAAAATTGATGAAAGCAAAGCTTTGATTGGAAGTGCTTTTAGTTTTGATAAAACTTCTATTTACTATAATTATGACGAAAATAATTTAGCGACAAACAATCTGCCTTTAAAAATATTTGGTATTGCCCAAGATTTTAAATTTCCGACAGTTTATTTTGCTGATAAAAAGGTAAACAAAGTAAAAGTTAGTATCGAAGAAACTAATTATAACATTCAAATTTTACAAATTAAAAAAGCAGTTTATGCTAATTATTATCAACTGAGCTATGTTAAGAATAAAGCTGAAACGTATCGATTTTTAGATAGTTTGTTTCAAGATTTTGCAAAAAAATCAGCACGTAAATTTGAATTAGGTGAAACTAATTATTTAGAAATGATTACCGCAAAATCTAAACAAAAACAGTTAGAAACTATTTATAAACAAGCTGTTCAGGAGATTTTATTTTCGACAGCACAATTAAAAAGTATCGTACAAGTTGATACCTTAAATATTTTAGATGAACCTCTTCAAAAATTAGAAGTACAAAATATCTCGACTAAAGATAATTTAGGAATTCAGTATTTTGAAGATGCTAAAAACTATCAAAATGCTTTGTATAAAAAAGAGAAGCAAAGTTTATTACCAGATATTAGTTTAGAATATTTTCAGGGTACAAACGACCTCATAAAAAATACTGTTAAAGGATATCAAATAGGATTAAAAATACCTTTATTTTTTAATGGAAATACTTCAAAAATAAAAGCTTCAAAAATTTCTGAAAATATTATTTTAGAACAACAGAAAGATTACAGAGTGAAGTTAGCATCTGAGTACAATGCTCTTTTAGCAACTTTACATCAATATGAAGAAGCTATAAATTACTACGAGAATCAAGGAAAAAATCTTAAAAACGAAATTATAAAAACAGCTAATCGTACTTTTAAAGAAGGTGAAATTGATTTTTTTCAATACATCCAAAGTTTAGAAACCGCTAAAGATATTGAGCTCTCTTATCTAGACAATTTAAACGCGTACAATCAAACTGTTATCAATATTAATTATCTTATTTTAAATACTTTTTAAAGATGAAAAACATATATATACTCTTATTTTCATTACTTTTTTTTGCTTGTGGAAATACAGAACAAAAAGCAGAAACTGTTGAAGAAACTGCTATAAATAGCAATCAAATTAAAATTAGCGCTCAACAATTTAAAGGTGAAGGTATGCAATTAGGTGAGCTTTCTGAACAAACTTTTAATACGGTTATAAAAGTTAGTGGAATGATAGATGTTCCGCCAGAAAACAAATCTAGCATCAGTACATTTGTTGGTGGATATGTAACTAAATTTCCGCTTTTAATTGGTGATAAAGTTAAAAAAGGGCAATTAGTCGCTAGTTTAGAAAACACAGAATTTATTGAGATTCAACAAGAATATTTAGAAATTTCTGCACAACTCAATTTTCTAAAGAATGAGTATCAAAGACAAAAAACCTTGTTTGATGAAAAAATTACATCACAAAAAAACTATTTAAAAGCAGAAAGCACATATAAAGTTAGTTTGGCAAGTTATAACGGATTGCGTAAGAAGTTACAAATGATGAACATCAATCCAAATGCTGTAGATCAAGGACAAATAACTTCAACTATAAATTTATATGCACCCATTAGTGGTTATGTTACAAAAGTAAATGTAAGTAATGGCTCTTTTGTTTCTTCATCAAGTGAACTTTTAGAAATTATAAACACAGATCATATTCATTTAGAATTAGCTGTTTTTGAGAAAGATGTTTTAAAAATTAAAAAAAATCAAAAAATTGAATTTAAAATACCAGAATCATCAGATAAAACTTTTGATGCATCTGTGCATTTAGTTGGTACCTCTATAAATACTGACAGAACTATTAAGGTTCATGGTCATATTAATGATGAGGAAAGCAATAATTTTATTTCAGGAATGTATATTGAAGCAGCTATTATTTGTGAATCAAAAAAAGAAATATCATTACCAAAAAACGCTATTAAAAAAAGTGGAGATATTTATTTTGCTTTGGTTTTAAAAGAACAAAAGGAGGATTATTATGTATTTAAAAAAGTAAAATTAGACATCGGGTTGCAAGATGAAAACTACATACAAGTAGTAAATTATAGTTTACTCGAAAACAAAAAGATACTTACCAAAGGTGGCTTTATGTTGTCAAATGATTTTAATGAAGATTAAATTTCTTTTATTTTACATTTGAATTTAATCAACTTACAGTAAAATTATTATGTTACAATTCAACCAAAAAAAAATACTTTATAACATCTGAATTTAAATTATTTAGACAGAAAGAGTGAAAATTCAAAAACCAAACACACAAGAAGTATACAATTGAGAGCATTTTTGTATGTTTGCAGCATATTATTATAAGTAATAAAACGCTATACTCAAAAATGAAAAAATTATTTTTAGCTTTCGGAATTTTAATTAGTTCTCTAGCCTACTCACAACAAGAAATTAAATTAGACATTGCTGATGCCTTAATTATAAGGAGCATTGAGTTTTCTTATGAAAACTATTTAACCGAAGATTCTTCTTTTGGTATTTCTGCACTTTTTAATTTAGCAAAGCAAGATATTACTTTTAGATATAATGAAAATACAATGATTACACCTTATTATCGTCATTATTTTTCTACGAACGAACAATGGAACTTTTTTGGTGAAGGGTTTATTGGGATCAATTCCGGTAAAACAGAAGTTACTAATTTAGGAGGTAGTGGTGTTTCTTATAAAAAATATACAGATGGCGCTTTAGGAGTTGCTGTTGGAACTAAATATGTTGCTTCTGGTGGTTTAATCATTGATTTATACGCTGGAGTTGGAAGAAACTTATTCGGTACAGACTCTCCTATTTTAGTTCCAAGATTAGGACTAAATGTTGGTTGGAGATTCTAAAGATCTCAATTATATATTAAAAATCCTCCTGAAATAGATAATTTCAGGAGGATTTTTTGATTTTATCAATAAGTTCTTCTAATCTTTTTCATTTCCAATGTTAAGCTTTCAGGTCTAAAAACAACCTAAAAAACTGTTTTACAGTAACTTATGTTTATTTTACTCCTTATCAATGTTAATTTAATGTTACCTAATAGTGTTTTTAATGTAATTTATCGGTATATTTGTGTAAGCAGAATGTTAATTACTAAAAACAAAAGACCATGAAAAAAGCAATTTTACTCGCAATATTATTTATATCAGCCTTAGGATTTTCACAAGAAAAAGAAACAACTTTTGAAAGAGATGGTGATTTAGTGAAAGCTACTTACTATTTTGATAACGGAGATGTTAAAGTTCAAGGTTTTTTTAAAGACAAAAAATTAACTGGTATTTGGACTAGTTTTGATAAGAAAGGAAATAAAACCCAAATTGCGCAATATAAAGAAGGTAAGAAAACTGGAAAATGGTTTGTTTGGAATAAAGAATCTTTAAAAGAAATTACTTACAATAATAATACTGTTGTAGGTGTTAAAGATTGGAGAGCTGAAACTAAACTAGCCTTTAACAACTAGGAATTAAAAAAATATATCAATAAAAAAAGCAGGCTTAATAGCCTGCTTTTTTATTTAAAAATATAATTAAAGTCTTATAGACCTGCAGTTTTCCATGACCAAGAACTAACATCAACTTTAGTACCTGTTTTGTAATCTGCTGTTGTAGAAGCAGCAACTCCATCTATAATTACATTTGCTAAAGGACCATCATCTTTCATATCGATATTTTTAGCATATCCTTCTAACCAAATGTTAGTAATTGTAGCACCAGAAGTCTTTTTAAATTGTAAAGCTGTTCCATCTACTGTAGAGATAGCTGTTAAGTTTACAAACTTGGGGTTTCCATTTACTTTATCTCCTTCAAAAGCTGTAGAGAAACCAGTAATTGTATGAGAAATATAGGTATTTGTTACTGTACCATTCCAACCTTCTGTCCAATCTACAGAATCATCTTCATTGTTTTCTAAATAGATGTTTGTTGCAGAAACTGTTCCTCCAAAGAATTCTAAACCATCATCTGCTCCATTAATTACAGAAATATTTTCAATTGTAGTTCCAGAACCAACTCCATAAAAAGAGATTCCATTATATTGAGAATCTGCATTAATTTGAGCACCTGTTCCTTTAATTACTAAGTATTTAATAGATCCAGAATTATCTGCATCATTTGTTCCTCCGTAGATAAAACCACCAACCTCAGCTTCAGCATCAACACCAGCAGAAGTTGTTGCATCACCACAGATTGTTAAACCTCCCCAATCACCTGCAGTTGCTGAAGGTGAAGAAATAACTACAGGATTTGTAGCGGTTCCTTGAATATCTATTTTTCCACCTTTTAAAACAGCGATGTAAACACCTGTTCCACCATCTCTTGCTTCAATTTTAGTTCCTGCAGGAATTACTAATTCTCCTCCATCTTGAACAATGTAAGATGAATTTAAACTATAAACTACAGAAGCATCTAAAGTTACTTTACTTGTTACAGTTCCTTGTAAAACAGAAGTTGGTATAGAAACACTTGAGTTTACCCAAGTATAATCTGCAGCAGTAACAACTGGTGGATTTGTGTAAGATAATAATGGATTTGCAGCAACACCATCAATTAAAACATTTGTTAAAGCTCCATCATCTTTCATATCAATAGATACATCATAACCAGATAATGACAAACCTGTAATTGTACCTCCAGATTCTTTTTTAAATTGTAAAGCAGTACCTCCAACAGTAGAAACTGCAGTTATATTGTTAAACTTAGGATTACCGTTTACTTTATCACCTTCAAAAACAGTAGAAAAACCTGCAATTGTATGAGAAATATAAGCATTATCTACAGTACCATTCCAACCTTCTGTCCAGTCGATAGAATCATCTTCGTTATTTTCTAAGTATAAGTTACTTGCAGAAACTGTTCCTCCAAAAAATTCAAAACCGTCATCAGAACCATTGATTACTGCAACATTACTAATTGTTGTTCCAGAACCAACTCCGTATAAAGAAACTCCATTGTATTGAGAATCTGCATTAATTTGAGCTCCAGTTCCTTTAATTACTAAATAGTTTATAGAACCTGAATTATCAGCATCATTTGTTCCTCCATAGATAAAACCACCTACTTCAGCTTCAGCATCAACACCAGCAGAAGTTGTTGCGTCTCCACAGATTGTTAAACCTCCCCAATCTCCAGGATTCCCAGAAGCAGAAGACATAAATACAGGATTAGATGCTGTACCTTGAATATTAATTTTACCTCCTTTTAAAACAGCAATATAAACACTTGTTCCTCCATTTAAAGCTTGTACTCTTGTTCCTGCAGGAATTGTTAAGGTTGCTCCTGACTGAACAACAAACGATGAATTTAAATTATAAACAGTACTTGCAGTTAAAGTATAATCTTCTTCTAAACCGCCATTCATTACACCAGAATTTAAGTTTCCAATAACTTCTGATGTTGGTTCTTCAATAATTATAGAAGGTTCTTCACTTCCACAATTTGTTAGTGTTAAAGTAACAATAGAAAATGCTACAATATTTAAAATTTTAAAAACTGATTTTTTCATTTTTAGTTTGATATGGTTATTATTTTTATACAAAGAAATCATCTTATCCTTTACTTTTCTTTACCTAAACATTAATAGTATGTTAGGGTTTCTAAGATTTTAACCGTTTTGTTAAGTAATCGTTAATTGACTAAAAAGTATATTTTACACTTAATGTTAACTGACTTCCTTTTTTGTAAGACAATACAGTTTCATTGGTTTCTATATCTGTAATTAGACTCTTAACTAACTGTGTTTGTTTTATTTCTGGATTTAATAAATTTCTACCAACAAGCTTTACCATTAAGTTTTTATTAATTGCTTTGCTCAATACTAAATCTAGACTTACAAATCCTTTTTCTATAATTTCATCATTATATAACGATGCACTATTAGAAAAATCTTCTGGAGAACCTAAAGCGTAAATTTTATCTGAAGAATAATTACCAGTTAAAGTTGCTACAAATTCTTTTTCTTTATGATCACTAAAACTTAAAGAACCATTTGCAATGAAATCGGATGCTCCTTGTAAACTAGAATTGGTAACATCTTTATATTGAAAATCTTTTAGTAAATCTTGCTCTAACCACATTTTTGTAAGATTCGCTGTTAAATTTAGAACACCTTCATCATCAGCATTTTTTATTAAATCAGTTTTTGCTTCTAATTCGAAACCATAAACAGTTGCTTTTTCTCCTGTATTTGCATAAAAGAAGTATCCTGATGAACCTCTCGTTTGTGCTAAATTTATTGGATTGTTAATTTGCTTGTAAAATGCTGTTGCAGAAAAAAGTTGTCCTTTTTGTGGAAACATTTCATATTTTAAATCGAAATTATAAATTTCTGATTTTTCTAAATCAGGATTTCCTTTAGTTACACGACCCGTTGGAGAAACATATTCAAAAGGAGATAATTCTTTAAACTCAGGTAATGTCTGTGTAATACTTGATGCAAAACGCAAGTATTTATTTTCTGATAATTCAAACTTTAAATTAACACTTGGGTATAAACTTTCGTAAACTCTATTTAAAGTCCCTACTCTTTCTCTACTATTAACTAAGTCATAATAGTTAGCAACATCCCAAATTGCATTTATTTCATCTCTTTCAAAACGAAAACCTAAATTACCAGATAATTTATTATCCAAAGCAAAATCGAAGTTTACAAAACCTGCTATAATCGATAAATCTGCTTCAAATCTATCTGCCGTTGAAGTTCTTAAAGTTAAACCGTTATTAAAACCTGTTGACGTAAATGTAGAAGACAACTCATCAATAGAAGGTGCTTTAGATCCTTTTGCTTTTACACCAACAAATAAAGATTTAAATGTTCTTTCTTTATATCTATAATTTAATCCGTAGTTTAAAGAATATGGTTTCTGATTATCCTCATCTTCTAAACCTAAAGCCCATTTATTTTCTACAAAACCATTGTATTCTGTATCTTGAATTTTTTGACTCGATTTTCTTTGTTGAAAATCTCCAACATGTGCATATTGAATTGTTGATGAAGATGTAATATCTAAAATATTTACTTCATTTCTAATTCTATTTGGTTCTTCTGCTAAAACAAAATTGTAACCTCCAGCCCAGTTTAACGTATTATTCTCATTCCATTTATGCTCACCTAAAAGTTGATTTACAAACATTGTTGTTTGTCTAAAGTTTTGATCTCTTACAAAAGCGCCTTCTTCTTGCGGATCTTGATCAAAAACATAACCAAAACCTTTTCTTCCTTGTTCGTATAAATTATCCGTAGATTTATTTACAAATAAAGTATTGTATCTAATCTTGTTGTTGTCATTTAATTTTAATCCAACATTTATATAACCTGTTGTATTTGTTTTAGAAATAAAACTTTCAACATCATTTGTAGCAGAAATAGCTCCATTAGAAACATCAGGAAAAGCTTTGTCTAAAATATTAGATCTAAAAGCTCTAAAAATTCCTTCTTGATATTCAAATGATTTAGAATGAGAACCTGTAAGAAAGATAGAAACATCTTTTCCAAAAATCTCGAACTTTCTTCCTGCAGAAAATGAACCACTGTAATTTATAGGATTCGCTACTTTTTCTGTATCCCAACCTTGAAGCGTTACTAAGTTTTCTAAAGCGTATTGTTTTTTATGAAAACCAAAAGTTACATCATTATTAATAACAGTATTTCTAAATGAGTTTGAAACATCTAAGACATTTGTATTTGTTCCTCCAGAAAGTGATATTGAATATCCTTTTTTAGAGTATTCTTTAGAATTTACATCTACATTACCAGAACCTTGATCTGCATAACTAGCCGTTGTGTATGTTTTACTAATACCTACATTTTTAATAATGTTTGTAGAAAATAAATCTAGATTCACGTTTTTGTTATCAACATCATCCGAAGGAATAGGCAAACCATTCATTGTTGTAGATAAATAACGATCTCCTAAACCTCTTATATAAATATTTCCTGAACCTTCACTCTTAGTTACCCCAGAAATTTTAGTAGTTGCATTTGCTGCATTTGAAACTCCTGTTTTTGCCAATGTTTGAGCTCCAATACTTTCTTTAATTACAACTGCTTTCTTTTGATCTAGTAAAAGCGCAGAAACAGATTCTTTAGAACTAGAAGACCTAACCACAATTTCATCTAAAGAAACTCCTTCTTCTGCAGAAAGCACGCCATTAATAGTTACAGTTTCATTCGCTTTAATAATAACTGGCTTTTCAATTGTTTTATATCCTAAAAAACTAAAAACCACTATATGATTACCTGTTTTTACATTTAAAACATAATTACCATCAAAATCTGTAGTTGTACCAATGCTAGTTCCTTTAATTTGAACATTTGCAAAAGGCAATGGTTCATTGTTGGTTTCTTTATCTGTTAGTAGACCTTTTAATGTTCCTTTATCTTGAGCAACAACAAATTGACTTAAAGCTAAAAAAGTAATAAATAAAATTTTCTTCATTTTAGTGTATAATTTACATCTGCAAAAGTCTACTAGTACTGTAAACCTTATGTTAGTTGTAGATTATGCTTGCATTACAGAAACATTAACTCAATGTTAAATCGAAAAATTAATTAACATTTTATTCATTTAGAGTAAACATTAATTTTAAATATGAGTTGCATTTTTGTAGCAATCGAATGAGATTAAACGTCATCATAAATCAATTAGTTTTTGTCAACTATTTTATATGACTAACTGCCTTTGGCCAAGGCAGTTTTTTTTTATTTTAATAATACTACATTAACATTAACTTAACATAACTATTAGTTATTTGCAGCGACAAAAACTAATAATTATGAAATTATCAATACTACAAAATGTAGTAACAGTAATTTGTATTTCTGCTTTCTTAAGTATTAATGCACAAGAGACTAATGCGCCTAAGTTTGGTAAAGGTCTATTTAATCTAGTAGGACAAGATAGTACTTGGACAATGAAAGTAGGTTTAAGGTTTCAAACGCTTGCCACTTCTCAGTGGGATGTAAGTAACGGTCTTACAAATCCAGAATCTTCAATGTTAATTAGACGATCTCGTTTAAAATTTGATGGTTTTGCTTTTTCTCCAAAATTAAAATACAAAGTAGAATTAGGTTTATCTAACAGAGATCAATCTGGCGCATCATATTACACACACGAAGCTCCTAGATATATTTTAGATGCCGTTTTAAAATGGAATTTCTCTGGAAATTTTGTTTTATGGTTTGGTCAAACAAAATTACCAGGAAACAGGGAACGTGTAATTTCTTCTGCAAACTTGCAACAAGTAGATCGTTCTTTATTAAATAGTAGATTTACTATTGATAGAGATATAGGAATGCAATTAAGACATAAGTTTAACCTCTCTGACAATTTTGTTGTTAAAGAAATATTTTCAATTGCCCAAGGTGAAGGAAGAAATATTACAAGAGGAAATCTTGGTGGTCATCAATATACAACTAGAGTTGAATTATTTCCTTTTGGAGAATTTGCCGGTAAAGGTGATTATAAAGGAAGTGATTTAAAATTTGAGCAAAAACCAAAGTTATCTTTAGGTATTGCATATGATTTTAATAACAACGCCTCTAAAACTAGAAGTAATCAGGGTTCTTATATGTATATAAATGGTACTTCAGAAGGTTCTAGTGCAGATTTTTACCAAACTAACATTTCTACACTTTATTTAGATGCAATGTATAAACATAAAGGGTTTTCTTTTATGGCAGAATATGCAAATAGAGATGCAGATGATCCTTATGCAAAAAATTCTGATGGAACTTTAACAGGAGATGAAGTACAAGTTGGTAATGGTTTAAATTTACAATCTGGATATATGCTTTCTAAAACAGTAGAAGTTTCTGGTCGTTATACAAACATTTCTTTAGATAAAACGATAACTGGTAAAGGCGCAGAAAATCAATATACTTTAGGTTTATCTAAATATATTGCAGGACATAGTTTAAAAGTACAAACAGATTTAAGTTATACTGATATCGGCTTTAAAACAGATCAATTATTATTTAGATTACAAGTAGATATTCATTTTTAATTATTTATCAAAAGATAACACAAACCTAACATAGACAATTATTTATGTCTATAAATTTGCAAAACTTAATTTAAACAAACAAAATGGGAGATCCATATATTTTAATGTTAGTCGCTTTAGCTGTTTTAGCTATTGTTGACTTAGTTGTGGGAGTTAGTAACGATGCAGTTAACTTCTTAAATTCGGCCATTGGCTCAAAAGCAATATCAGTAAGAAATATTATGATTATTGCTAGTTTAGGTGTGTTCTTCGGAGCAGTTACCTCTAGTGGAATGATGGAAGTTGCACGTAAAGGGATTTTTAATCCTAATATGTTTATGTTCCAAGACATTATGATTATTTTTATGGCAGTAATGATTACAGATATTCTATTACTAGATATCTTTAACTCTTTAGGAATGCCAACATCTACAACAGTTTCTATTGTATTTGAGTTATTAGGTGCTGCAGTTTGTATTTCTTTGTTAAAAATATCTGCTAACGATGCACAATCTTTTAATGATCTTTGGAGCTACATTAATCACGAAACAGCAACTAAAATTATTTTTGGAATTCTACTCTCTGTAGTTGTTGCTTTTTCTGTAGGAGCAATTGTACAATTTGCTTCTAGAATGATTTATTCTTTCAATTTTGAAAAGAGAGCCACTTATATTAGTGCTTTATTTGGTGGATTTGCAATTACAGCAATCACTTATTTTATCATTATAAAAGGAATGAAAGGAACTCCTTTTTATAAAGACATCAAACATTTAATTGAAGGAAATACACTTTTAATTATATTAGGAAGTTTTGTTGCTTGGTCTCTTATTTCTCAAGTTTTAATCTCAACTTTTAAAATTAATGTTTTAAAATTAATTATCGGAATCGGTACATTCTCTTTAGCAATGGCTTTTTCTGGAAATGATTTAGTAAACTTTGTTGGTGTACCAATTGCTGCATGGAACTCTTACCAAGCTTGGGAAGTTTCTGGTATTGCTGCTGATGCATTCTCTATGGGTGTTTTAGCAAAAAAAGTACCATCTAACATTTGGTTATTATTATTTGCAGGTGGTATTATGGTAATTACACTTTGGACTTCTAGTAAAGCTCAGAATGTAATAAAAACAGGGATTGATTTATCTAGACAAGGAGAAGGTCATGAGAAATTTCAACCAAACCCTTTATCTAGAGTTGTTGTAAGAGCAGCAATGGGAATTAATTTCGGAATTAGTAAAATTTTCCCTAAACAGATGTTGGCTTTTGTAGATTCTAAATTTCAAAAACCAGTTATAGAATTACCTAAAGATAAAACATACGAATTACCTGCTTTTGACATGGTAAGAGCGTCTGTAAACTTAATTGTTGCTGGTATTTTAATATCTATTGCAACCTCTATGAAACTACCATTATCTACAACTTATGTAACTTTTATGGTTGCGATGGGAACATCTTTAGCCGATAGAGCTTGGGGTAGAGAAAGTGCCGTTTATAGAGTTGCTGGTGTAATAAATGTTGTTGGTGGTTGGTTTTTAACAGCAATTACAGCATTTTTAGCTGCAGCAATCGTTGCCTATTTAATTAGCTGGCATATGGTTATGATTCCTATTCTGTTAGTAGTTGTTGCTTTCTTAATTGGAAGAAATACATTAATCCACAGAAAGAAATCGAAAGAAGTTAAAAAACAAGTACATATTGAAAGAGCAGAATTAATAACTATTAATGGAGTTATTGAAGAAAGTGCAGATCATATTTCTGAAGTAATAAATCGTGTAAATAAATTATATACAAATGTTGTAAATGATTTAGCGAATCATGATTTAAATAAATTACGTAAAACAGATAAACACGTTGCTAAACTGAATGAAGAAATAGATAGTTTAAAAGATGGCGTTTTCTATTTCATTAAATCTTTAGATGAAACTTCTGTACAAGGAAGTAGATTTTACATTATGGTTTTAGGTTATTTACAAGATGTAGCACAATCTATTAGTTATATTTCTAGAGCAAGTTACAAGCACGTAAATAACAATCATAAGAACTTAAAGAAAGGTCAGATTAAAGATTTAAAAACAATAGACATTGCTTTATCTGATTTATTAACTAAGGAAGCTGCTATTTTTGAAAATAGAGATCTAGATAATTTGAATGCTCTTTTAGTAGAGAAAAACGAATTATTACAAGATGTAAGATCATCTATTGAAAAACAAGTAGCAAGAATTAGAACAGATGAAACGAGTCCTAAAAACACTTCGTTATACTTTAGTGTCTTATTAGAAACTAAAGATTTAATAAAAGCCCTAATGAGTTTATTAGAAACTTATGAAGAGTTTTATTTAAGTACAAAACAAGTGAAATAATCTCTATTTTACTTAACAAAAAAAACCATGAAATTATTTTCATGGTTTTTTTTTGTAATAGTTTTACCCAAGTATTTTTTTTTAAAATAATTGATAATAAAACGGAGATATCTTCTTCTTTAGATAAAGAGAAAACCGAATCATTACACCTCTTATTACTGTCTATTTTAGATTGATTTTGAAGGAATAAGAGCTAATCTAATCGGTTTTTTTAGGTTTATGTAGTATTACTATCTAAAACCAAAAACCTAGGTTAAACAACCAATAATTTTCATTCGTATCTGGAGACCAACTATATTTTAATTCTATTGGCCCTATAAAAGCATCATAACTATAACCAATAGCATAACCAGATAGTACATTTTTAAACAAATCTATATTTTCAAAAACATTTCTATGTAATCGACCATAATTTGCTATAAAAGAAGCATAATGATTCTCTGAAAAAGCATACCTCAAATTAAATTCTGTTTTTAAAAAAGTATCATCAGAAAGTTCAGCAAAATCATATCCATAGAAAGAAATAAAAGTATTAATATAATTTTGATTGTAGCCTCCCAAATAAAAATCAAAAACATCAGAATCTGTTTTATTCAAAGTAAAACCTGCCTCATTAGTCATTTTTAGAGTAAGTTTATCCCAAAAAGTAGTTGCAAAACCTAAGGTTCCTTTTGTTTGTGCAAAAGGTGTAAAATCTTCGTTGTAATCTGATGAAAGCATGTACCATTTAAAGTTTAAATCTGCAAAATATCCTTTAGTAGGAAAGCTTTTTTTATCATAAGTATCTAGCTTTAAATAACCAAAACTATTTAAATAATTACTATTATCAAAAGTAGTATCATGACTGCTTGCAGATGAAATTGTTTCTGTTTTTGCACTCACATATTTATGCTCTAAACCAATACCTAAAGCAAATATTCTATTAAACGTTGTTTGAATAAAAAATTGATTTGTGATATCTGCATATCTTAAATTAATACTGCTTATTGCAGGAAACTGAGAAACTATTGGATTAAACTTAGAATTGATGTTAAAGTGATTATATCGAGATCTAAAACCATAACTTATATAGAACCCATTATCTACAAAATAATCTAAGTTATACCTTAAGTTATCTCCTAAAATCATATCTATCGAAAACATATCGTTTTCTAATAATAAATTTTTTTGATTATAATTTACTAGAAGTCCAGATTGATATAACAGATCATAATGAACACCTAATTTTAGATTTGCATTATCGTTAGACTCTTTTAAAGTGAATTTTAATGAGTAGGTGTTATCTTTCTTTTTAGTTAAATTATAAGCTATTTTTTCGTAATTTTTTGTTGCAGATAGTAAATGAATTCTTTTAGTAATCTCTTTTCTTGATAGGTTATCTCCTACTCTAATTTTTACTTTACCTAAAACAAAAGCTCTTGTAAAATTATTAGAACCCGTTAAATCAATATCAGAAATAAAGTATTTCTGATTATCAAAATTTAATTTCTTGCGTTCTTTTTTAATAGTTTGTTTTAAGGCTAATTCTTCAAAAACTGTTGTAAACTTCTTTGCTTCTTCAATTCCTTTTTCTAAAATTTTTTCTTTTTTATCAAAACTAACAACATTGTATCCTTTAATTTCTGGATTAATATAAACATCTAACTTTTTCTTTTCTGCCCCACTTTTACTATACATCTGATAACTCACTATCTGATTCATAATGTCTAAAACAGAGTTCAGTTTTTCTTTTTGAGACAATTGTCCTTCAACATCTACACCTATAACAATATCCATTCCCTTAGACTTCATAATAGTTACAGGAAAATTATTTGCTACACCACCATCAACCAATAACATATCATCTAAAACAACAGGGTTTAATAAAGTAGGAAAAGAGCCACTTGCTCTTAAAGCCAAAGGTAAAGAGCCTTTTTCTAACAAAACAGCGCCTCCATTTTCAATATCTGTAGCAATACAAAAAAAAGGAATTGGTAACTTATTAAAATCTGTAACACCTTCTACTGAAGCTAATAATTCTAATAGAAAATTTAACACATTCTGACCTTTAGAAACTGCTTTTGGCAAACCTAAAGAACCATCTTTAACAGGTAATGTAATTACTGTTTTCTCTCCGAATTCTTTTTCGAAAAAAGTTTCAGAATTTCTTGGTATTTTATCTTGTAGAAGAGAAATAAAATCTGTCTCTAAAACTATTTGTTCTATTTGTTCACCAGAATAGCCTACTGCATATAAACCTCCTATAATTGCACCCATACTTGTGCCACCAACATAATCTATCTGTAAACCAGCTTTATCAATTTCTTTTAAAACACCAATGTGAGCAAAACCTTTTGCGCCACCTCCACTTAAAACCAAACCGACTTTTGGTTGTTTTTCTTGACTATGAAAAACAATTGAGAACATTAAAAAAGAAATAACTAAAAAATTTTTCATTTTTTTTGAGGATGAAAATATTCATAAACCTTTGTAGCTCTTGAGTTTCCAATAACTTCTTTTAACTCATCAAAAGGAGCTTCTTTAACACGTTTTGCCGACTTAAATTTACGCAATAAAGTTGTAATAGTTTGTGCACCAACATCAGGAATTTGCTCTAATTCTGACTGAATTGCAGTTTTACTCCGTTTATTTCTATGAAACGTAATACCAAACCTGTGCGCCTCATTTCTTAAGTACTGCGTAATCTTTAAAGTTTCAGATTTTTTATCTAAATACAACGGAATTGGGTCTCCTGGATAATAAATTTCTTCCAAACGTTTTGCAATACCAATTATTGCAATCTTGCCTCTTAAACCTAAATCGTCTAACGCTTTTAAGCCAGAAGACAATTGTCCTTTTCCTCCATCGACAATTATTAATTGTGGCAAAGGTTGCTCTTCTTCTAACAAACGTTTATATCTTCTATAAACAACTTCTTCCATAGAAGCAAAATCATCTGGCCCTTCAACTGTTTTAATATTATAGTGTCTATAATCTTTTTTACTCGGTTTTCCGTCTTTAAAAACAACACAAGCTGCAACAGGATGCGTTCCTTGAATGTTAGAATTATCGAAACATTCTATATGACGTGGCTCTACATGTAAACGCAAATCCTTTTTCATTTGCGCCATAATTCGTTTTACATGTCTATCTGGATCAACAATTTGTACTTGCTTAAATTGCTCCATTCTGTAATACTTTGCATTTCTCTCAGAAAGTTCTACAATGCGCTTTTTATCACCTAACTTAGGTACCGAAACTTTTACAATTTCCCCCAAATCAACTTTAAAAGGAACATATATTTCTGGAGATTGAGAATCGAAGCGTTGCCTTATTTCAACAATAAATAATTCTAATAATTCTTTATCAGTTTCGTCTAACTTTTTCTTGATTTCTGTAGTATGAGATTGAATAATTGATCCGTTAGATATCTTTAAAAAGTTTGCATATCCATGCGTTTCATCAGAAATAATAGAAAACACATCTACATTATTTATCGATGGATTTATAATGGTACTTTTTGATTGATAATTGCCTAATAAATACAATTTCTCTTTAATCTTCTGCGCTTCTTCAAACTCCATGTTTTCAGCAAAAACCAACATCATTGCTTGAAATTTTTCTAAACTTTCTTTAAAGTTTCCTTTTATGATATTTCTAATTTCAACAATGGCATTGTTATAATGAGTTTCTGTTTCTAAACCTTCACAAGCACCTTTACAGTTTTTTAAATGATATTCTAAACAGACTTTATATTTACCTTCATTTACATTCTGATGACTTAAATCGAACTTACATGTTCTTAGCGGATACAACTCCTTTATTAAATCTAATAAAATTCTAACTGTTTTTACAGAAGTATAAGGCCCAAAATATTCTGACCCATCTTTTATAACTCTACGTGTCATAAATACTCTAGGAAAACGCTCTTTTTTTATACAGATCCAAGGATAGCTTTTATCATCCTTTAATAAAACATTGTAACGTGGTTTGTACTTTTTAATAAGATTGTTCTCTAATAATAAAGCATCGGTTTCTGTATTAACAACAATGTGTTTTATACGAACAATCTTTTTTACTAAAACTCTGGTTTTACCATTTTCATGGTTTTTGTTAAAGTAAGAAGCAACTCTTTTCTTTAAATTTTTAGCTTTACCTACATAAATAATTACATCTTCTTTATCAAAATATTGATAGACTCCGGGTTCATTTGGTAAGGTTTTTATTTGAAGTTCTAAAGGTGTAGGCATATAACGAAAATACACTTTTTTTTAAACACCCGATAAAGGAAAACAACTAAAAAAAGGACAAAAAATAGCTATAAACCCGTGTTTTTTAACATAAAAACAAGTACTAATCCTCCCTTTTAATTCCTTTTATTTAAATTTATAGCCTAACCTATAACTATTTATAAATCTTAACACTATTAAACATGGAAAAAAAACCCGTCAAAAAAAACAGAATTAGTTTAAAAAAAGCACAAAAATGGGTTACAGAATGGAGAGATGATGAAGTTTCTTATAACAAATACTTCGATTGTAGAGCTTTTACATGTCATTTAACGAAGTAAAATGGAATTAAAAGAAATTTTTAAAATAATAATTATTCTTGGAAATATTACTTTAGCACTTAATACATTTCTTTTTTTTAAAGACTATCGTAAAAAAACGGTAGCTTTTAAAATTATAGCATTTTACTTATTGTATGTGTTAATCATACAATTAAGAATGAGTTATCTTTCAAGTCTTCATTTAAACAACCTTCATTATACTCACTTTTACTTTATAGGTCAGTTAGTTTTATTAAGTTTCTTTTTTATACTAGAATTTAAAAATAAATTACTTTCTAATATTATAAAAATATACTTGTTTATTGCCTCTCTTTCTTTGGGGCTCTGCTATTTCTTGTTTCCTGAATTAATAAATAAACATAATATGTTTGAAGTTGTAATTACCTCTATTCCTTTAACTATTTATAGTTTTATTTTCTTAGTAAGGAGAATAGATAGTGATAACAAAAAATTTATTTATTTAAACTCAGGTTTGTTCGTCTATATTACATGCAGCACTTTAATTTTTGTTGCCGGTAGTTTCAAATCTGATATAAAGATTTTTATTTGGTTTTTTAACGCATCTCTTTACCTTATTTATCAAATATTAGTCTTTGTAGATTGGTATAAAAATTTTAGAAAACTTAATTAAATGGGATAAAAAAATAGGTGAAAACACGTGTTTATCAATATAAACATAAGTATTAACCCTCCTTTTTCTTTATTTTTATTTAGATTTATAGCCTAACCCAAATTATTTATAAATTTTAAAACTATTAAACATGGAAAAACAAAAAAATGAAGAAAAAACAATTAGTCTAAAAACAGCTAAAAAGTGGGCAAAAGAATGGAGAGAAACTGAATCTACCTACAACAAATACAATGACTGTAGAGCATTTAATATTCCTAAATCTGATTTAGTAAATGTTTTAAAAGAAAACGTAGCAAGTGTTAGAGGCTATATTGGTGTCGCAATATTTATTTGCCCAGATACTGGCGAAAAAATTCACCAAGAAAAACTAATGATAGTTGGTGTAGATGAAGATGGTAAAGACATGATTTCTTCTAAAGACGGACTTACTTTAGATGATGAAAGTGATCTTATTTATGATTTCTCAAGACCTTGTCCTGAGGAATGTGATCCGAATAGCCCTTTAAACGGATTTAACTAGGTGAATTATGATGATTTAATTGTAAATACAGGGTATCTTTTTTTAATAGTAAATACTTTATTATTTATTCTAAGCTATAATAGTAAAGAAAAAGAATTTAAATACTTTATAATGTATTTAATTTTATGTTCTATTATTCAACTCTATTCTAGTTACTTGTATAACTCAGGAACAAACAACCTTTATTTAAGTCATTATTTTTTTACAGGTCAGTTTATTTTTTTAAATCTATTTTTTTTACAAATATTTCATTTAAAAAAATTAAAAAAAATAATTTTATTTACAACTGTTACATTACCTCTCTGTTTTATCATTTACTTTTATAATTACGATAAAGCTTATAGAAAATGGAGTCAATTAGAAATTGCTTTAACCTCTATTCCTTTATTAATTTATAGCTTTTATTTTTTTATAAAAAAAATAGACGACAATAAAGATAAAAAGTATATTTATTTTAATTCAGGGTTCTTTGTTTATACACTTTGTAGTACACTTTTATTTATCTTAGGTAACATAGGTCGTAGAGAAGTTAAACAATTTGTATGGGATATCAACCAATTTCTTTACTTAATATTTCAATTCTTAATTTTTATAGAATGGTATAAGAACTTTAGAAAACCTATACTTTTAAAAAAGAGATCATAAATCAAGGGTTTATACTAAAAATAGAAAACCACGTATAAACCCCTGATTTTCATCTAACCCAACAAACACAACAGATAAACTGCTATATTTACGATAACAATATTTTTCCGTAAATTTGTTTTGACTTTTCAAAACCCCTTATGGAAAAATTCCTTACCCAAGAAGACCAAGTGATTGCTATCGTTTTAATAAGTGTTTTGTTACTCCTAATTATGGGAATTTCTTTACTATTATTTTTCTTTTTCTCAAGAAAAAAAATAGTGGAAAAAGAACTTGAGAAAAAAAATCTCGAAATAACGCATCAAAAAGAAATTATACAATCTATCATTATTACACAAGAAGAAGAACGTAAACGTATTGCACAAGATTTACATGATGATATTAGCTCTAAACTAAATGTAATTAACCTAAATGCAAATCTTTTAAAAGATGGAAATTTAACCCCAGAAGAATATAGTATTGTTAATAACGGTATTTTAGAAGCCACGGATAAAACTTTAGAAAGTGCTCGTAAAATTGCACACAATCTATTACCACCAATATTAGAAGAGTTTGGCTTTAAAGATGCAGTAGAAGAATTAGCAGATTCTTTTAACAATAGCAGAAAAATTAATATAGACTACACCATAAACTACCCAAAGAAACATTTAATTCCGCAAAACGAATTACACCTATTTAGAATTACGCAAGAGTTAATTAACAACTCCGTAAGACATGGTAAGGCAAATAATAGTTCTATAGATATAGCATATAAAAACAAGAAATTAGTTTTCAGTTATAAAGATAATGGTATTGGTTTTAATGCTGATAGTATGGACAGTAAAAAAGGACTTGGTATGAAAAACATAGAAAGTAGAGTTTCTTTATTAAACGGAAAATATAGTATTGGAAGTGAAATAGGTAATGGCTTTAAAATTTTAATTGTAATATAAAAACCCCGAATTATGAAAAAAATTAATATCGTAATTGCCGATGACGAGCAGCTTTTTAGAAGCGGAATTCGTTTTTTATTAGAAAGAGAACCTAATTTTAATATTTCTTTTGAAGCAGAAAACGGTAAAAAATTAGTAGATTTTATAAGAACTACAGAAGAGTTTCCAGATATTATTTTGATGGATTTAAAAATGCCAGAAATGAATGGTGTTGAAGCTACTAAAGTTATTCATAAAACACACCCAGACATAAAAATAATTGCATTAACAAGTTTTGATGGTAAATCTTTTATTACCAATATGATCGATGTTGGCGCTTCTTCTTACCTTCTTAAAAACACGAGTCCAAAAATGGTAGTTCATACAATTAATGAAGTGTATGATAAGGGTTTTTATTATGATGAAAAAGTATTGACAATTATACATGAAAATATTATATCATCTAGTGGAAAACGTATAAAAAGCGATTTAGATAAAAAACTACTCTCTAAAAGAGAAATAGATGTTTTAGAATTGATTTGTGCTCAAAAGACCACTGCAGAAATTGCAGAAAAACTCTTTATAAGTCCAAGAACGGTAGAAGGTCATAGAAACAACCTTCTTTTAAAAACACAATCTAAAAATGTTGCAGGTTTGGTTATTTATGGAATTCAGAAAAAATTAATAGAAATCACTCCAGATTTTAACTTATAATCCTTGTTAAATCACATTTTAGAGTATAAATACTTATTTTTTAAGTATTTATACCCCTTTTTTTTTTCAGTAACAAGCTCTCTAAACTCCCTTGAAAGTTAGGTCTACATTTGGATTATGTTTAACCAATAAAAATTTATATTATGGATCCAATGATGGCATCAATTATGTTATTCGCAGGAAATTTTGCTCCTAGAGGGTGGGCCTTTTGCGACGGTCAATTATTACCAATTAGTCAATATTCAGCTTTATTTTCCTTGTTAGGAACAACTTATGGCGGAGATGGAAGAACTACTTTCGGTTTACCAGATTTACGCGGTAGAGCTCCAATAGGCCCTAGAAATGGACCTGGATTAAGTGACTATAGATTGGGACAAAAAGGAGGTGCAGAGCATATTACTTTAAATCAAACTCAAATGCCTAGTCATACACATGCCGCTTCTGCAGCAGATGTAACAGTAGAAATAAAAGCTAGTTCTGCTGAAGCTGATTTGCATACTCCAGCAGCGGGATCTTTTTTGGCAGCAGGAAATGAAGTTAACGGTAGAGGAACAGACCCTATACAAATGTATAATTCTTCTACTCCAGATATTACTTTAGGCGGAGGTTCAACAACTTCTAGTAATGTAACAATTGGTAATACTGGAGGTAATTTATCTCATGAAAACAGACAACCTTTTATTGCAATTAATTATATTATTGCTATGCAAGGTATTTTCCCTTCAAGAAGTTAATCTTCTTAAAAAATTATTATAATAAAGTCAGATTTAAAAATCTGACTTTTTGGTTTAATAACTATAAACTTTGTGTAGGAAAAATTATTAAAACACTTCTTTAAAAAAACAGGTATTTATACTTGTTTTTTTTAGCTTTTTTAAAATTAAATTTGAAATCTAATATTAAGTCTCAAATTATGAAAAAAACAATACTTTATTTAATTGCTTTTTGTAGCTTTTTTTTAACAGAAATTTCTTTTGCACAAACAACAGAAGTCTTTGAAGATGAAACAGAAGGAGCAACTTCTTTTACTCATAGTGGACAAACATTTAACATAACCTCTACTGTTGCTGCAGAAACATATGATATTGAAAGTTTTGGTGGAGCCGGTTGGAGTGGTACTGCTGCTGATAATCAATTTATTGATAATTCATTTACTGGAGACAATACAAATAATGGAACTAATTTTACCATAAAAACGAACAACTCAAATAATTTTACTGTAAAAGAACTATACCTATTTTGTTCTACGAAATCATTAGCTGCACATAGTGGTACCTTAACAATAACTGGTAAATTAAACGGTAATGCTACAGCAGTATTTACAATTACTAAAAATTCAGGTTTTGCAAATCCAGCTACTTTTTCGCCAAATAATGGTTACACTCATATTAATTTTTCTACTGAAGGTGGAGGTGACAATTCTAATAAGGTTATTGATGAATTAGTTTTTTCAAGTACAAGTAACTTAGATTACTTGGGCTTAGATGCTTTTAAATGGGAGGCAGCTGCTTCTAATACGACTCCAGTAATAGGGGGTACATCAGCTGGTCAAGCTGTAAATGATAATAGTACAATATCTCCTTTTTCTGCCATAACAACATCAGATGCAGATGGAGATAATTTAACTGCTACCATTGCTTTAAACAGTTATGCAAATGGTGTGCTTACTGGTGCTTCATCAGGTTCTGGGCCCTATGCAATTACTAGTCGTACTCCAGCAGCAATGCAAACGGCATTACAAGCTTTAGTTTTTAACCCAACAGACAATAGATCAGCTACCACAGAAACTACAACTTTTACTATTGTTGTAAATGATGGTACTGTAGATGCTACAAATAATGCTACTACTGTTATTTCAAATGCAGTTGCACCAACAGTTACTTCAATAAATTCTTCAACAGCAAATGGTACCTATAAAACAGGAGATAATATAATAATTACGGCTACATTTTCTGAAAACATAACTGTTACTGGAACCCCAACAATTACTTTAGAAACGGGTACAACAGATAGAACTGTAAATTATAATGGAACTGGTAGTGGAACAAATACACTTCAATTTACCTATACTGTTCAAGCTGATGACATTAGTGCAGATTTAGATTATGTTGCAACAAACTCATTAACAGCAGGAACAAGTATAAGAGATTCTGGTAATAAAGATGCAACATTGACTTTACCAACTCCAGGAGCAGCAAACTCTTTAGGTGCTAATAAAGCTTTAGTTATTGATGGAGTAATTCCTACTTTAAGTAGTTCTTCTCCTTCAGATAATGCTACTAATGTTGTTATTAGTAATAACATAGAATTAACTTTTTCTGAAAACATCAGCAAAGGAACTAGTGGAAATATTATTATCAAAAAAACATCTGATAACAGTATTGTAGAAACTATTGCAGTTACCTCTGGTTCTGTTTCAATAACAACAACTAAAGCTACAATTAATCCTTCATCAGACTTAAATTTAAATACTGAATACTATGTTCAAATAGATAATACTGCTTTTAAAGATGCTGCAAACAATAACTATGCAGGTATTTTAAACACAACAGATTTAAGTTTTACAACAGAAGCTAACCAAACCAATAGTTACACTGTTGCATCTGGCAATTGGTCAGTAACAAGTAACTGGTCTTTAGGCAGATTACCAATAAGTACAGACAATGTTAATATAGGTACCAACACTATTAATTTAGACATAAGCAATGTTACTGTTAACGATTTAAGTATTAGCATAGGTGGAGCTTTCAATATACTAGGTGGTAGATCTATTACAATTAATGGTGATTTGAACCAAAATGGAACGCTAAATATATTATCAAATGCTTCTACTAATGGTTCTTTAATTGTTAAAGGAAATCATACAGGGATTAGTAATGTTGATTATCACAGATATTTATCTACAAACTGGCATTTAATTTCTGCTCCAATTTCAGGTAAGAACATTAGTAATTTCTCAGGAAATGTTAATACTAGCGGAAATAATTACGGGGTTGCTCCTTATGTAAATAACGTTGTAAGTGCTTTTCGTTGGAACTATTACACAGGTGCAACAGGTGCAGGAACAGGTGTAAACCCATTAACCACTGCCGGAACCTTTACTGCTGGTAAAGGTTATTCAATACAAAAAAGTACTGGAGGTACTTTAAATTTCTCAGGAGCTTTAAATACTACTGATAAAACTTTCCCTATTACTGATGGTGGAGATAACCCAGCAGGAAATAGATGGAATTTAGTAGGTAACCCATATACAGCATTTTTAAATGGTAGTAATGCTGCCGATGCAACGAATAACTTTTTGAAAGTAAATTTTGATGCTGGAAACCTTGATCCGTCAAGAGCTGGTTTATATTTATGGGATGGGACAGCTTATGTAGAAAAATCTGTAGATGATGCAGCTTTCTATATTGCTCCAGGTCAAGGGTTCTTTGTTCATGCTCCTGATGCAGGTGGAACTTCTGTTAGTTTTACTGAAGATATGGAAACTCACCAAACTGGAAACATTTTTCTAAGAAGCGGTACAAGTTATCCAGAAATTATTTTACAACTTACTGATGGAACTAAAAACTCATCAACAAAAATTAGATATATAGAAAACAAAACTACTGGTTTAGATCCTGGTTCTGATGTAGGTACGTTTACGGGAGTGAGTTCTAGTTTTAATGTTTTTACACATTTGCTAAGTAATAGTGATGGTACAGATTTTGCCATACAAGCTTTACCAAATTCTGATTATGAAAACATGATAATTCCTGTTGGGATAAATGCTGAAATTGGCAAAGAAGTTACATTCTCGTTAAATGCATCTAACTTTTCATCAGTTTTAAAAATCTTTTTAGAAGATAGGTTAACAAATACCTTTACACGTTTAGATGAAGCAAACAGTTCTTATAAAGTTACTTTAACAGAAGCTTTAAACGGAATTGGTCGTTTTTACATGCATACAACCAACAGTGCACTTAGTGTTGATACAAACGTAGCTTTAGAAAATATAAGCATCTATAAACTTGACAATGCTACATTAAGAATTGCTGGTTTATCTAAAAATGATGTTTCTTTTAAATTATTTACACTTCTAGGAAAAGAAGTTTTAAAATCTTCTTTTACATCTAATGGAGTAAAAGATATTTCTTTACCAAAATTAGCCAGAGGAGTTTATCTTGTTCAGTTAGAAACTGAAAATGGTAAATTGAACAAGAAAATAATTTTAGAATAATAACGATAATTTTAAAGACAAAACATCATGAAAAACACAGAAAAAACTCAAGATATTGCTCAAGAAATTACTCGTAAAGAAGCAATTAAAAAAATAGGAAATTATGGTAAATATGCTGCGTTAACAGCTTTAGGAACTTATCTGATTTTAAACCCACAGAAAGCACAAGCTTCAAGTCCTGAAGCACCAGGTGCTGGGTTCTAATAAAAAGCATTACAGTTGGGGGATTGTAATGCTAATTATAAAAAGGTTGTCAAATTTGGCAACCTTTTTTATTTTAAACTACTTTTTAAAATCCTGAAAACTGTTTATAAAACCCGAACTTGTATTGTCTACAACTTGCCAATTATAAATAGATGAAAGTTGATAAATTTTAGATAATTCTTCAAACAATCTTGTTTTTGCTTTCTCTTTTAAATCCGTTACTTCAATTGTTTGTTTAATCTTCTCAATACTTTTTTGGTTAATTTTATTCAATTCTTCTTTAGAAAAAACATTAAACTGACTTTGTTGTAAATCGAAATATTTAACATCAGGAGAAATAATAACTTCTTGAGTTGGTATTTTATTGATAATGATTTTCTTACCCACAGAATCTATCTGAATTTCTAGTTTTGATAAATCATAACCAACCTCAACATCGGCATTAACTGTAATTATTGCTTTTTTATCAAACGATACATAATCGTAAAAATATTTTTTAGAATCTGTGTAATTGTAAACTTCAGAGAAAGTACCTTTAGAAACAACCAGTTTACTTAAGTTTTTAATGGAATTTACAACTACTTGTATTTCTTCCTTTTTATGATCTTTCTCTTTTTTAACATACCAATATTTGGCAATAAAAAAACCAATTAAGAAAACAATAAGGTATTTTAGAAAGCGCATTTTTTTTTAAGATTTAAACTGTTAGACCAAATAATTCTAGTTACAATTTCTCAAAAAAAACGAAATAGAAATCAATTTTAAAATTTGAAACTAGAAGACTAAGCTTTAACTACTTCTTCTTCCTTTGGAAAAGCTTGTTTGCTAAAAATAAATAATAAAGCAACACCAATACTTATAAAAGCATCTGCAGGATTAAAAATATATTGAAAAAAAGTAAACTCTTCACCTCCCATAAAAGGAATCCATTCTGGTAAAACGCCTTCCCAAAAAGGGAAATATAACATATCTACTACTTTACCATGAAACAACTCACCATAAGGTTTGTCTGAAAAAAGTGTTGCAACTTTATGATTTGAACTATCAAAAATAACTCCATAAATAACAGAATCTATGATATTACCAACTGCACCAGAAAAAATGAATGCAATAGCAATAATTACTGCATTGTGTACTTTTCTTTTAATGTTTTGTGCTAACCAATAGATAATACCAGTTACAGCAACCAATCTAAAAAGCGTTAGAAAAAGTTTACCTGCTCTACCACCAAACTCAAAACCCATTGCCATTCCATTATTTTCTACAAAATGAATTTTAAACCAATTAAAAACCTCTACTTCTTCATTTAGAATAAAGTGTGTTTTTACGTAAATTTTAATTACTTGATCTAAAATAATTGCAATTAGAATAGTAGCAATTGCAAGGTTCTTTTTTGACATTTTTCTAGTATTTGTAGGCACAAAAATAACAATATTATTGTGTTTATTTAGTAGTTAAGAAAATATTAGCATTTAAAGAGTGTATACTTATTTCTTTCTCTAATTTTTCTTCCTTTTTTTGATCTAATTTTTCAACTAAAATACCGTTAATTTTAATTTTACCGGTTTTAGAAACCACATCAATTTTTCCGTTATTCAACTTCGCGTATAAGTTTCCTGTATACATTTTAACCTGTAAATTCGCATAAATTGTATGCAATTTTAAAATTCCGTTTTCAATAAAAATTTTTAAATCTCCTTTATAACTTTTAGACTCAACGTTTATTTCATCCCCAAAAACTGCAATCACTTTATTTTTCGGTACTTTAATTATTGCACTTGCTCTATGCAATCTTTTGGTAATAAACTTTCTAAAAACCCTATCTTCTATTTTATTATCTGGTATTTCAAATTGAATCTTTACTAAATTAAACTCCTCTTTATAAAGAATATGCTGTTCTTCTATATTTTCTGCAAACAAAGTAATTTCAATAAAATTTGATGCTGAATTTTCTATGACAAAATCATCTAACCCAAGCGTAGAAATTTCTATTTCTTTTGATTGGGTTTCAAATTTTTTAACAACTTTCTTTTGCGATAAAATTGCAGTAGAAATCAAACAGAATAAAATGATAAAACGTCTTTTCATTGAACAAAAAAAGCTTCTTTACAGAAGCTTTTAGAATTTTATATTACAAATAAAAGGGTTATTGTTTACGTTTTGCCTCTATACTTAAAGTTGCATGAGGAACTAACATTAAACGTTCTTTTTGTATTAGTTTACGAGTAACTCTACACACTCCATAAGTACCATTCTCTATTCTTAATAAAGCATTGTTAAGGTCTCTAAGAAACTTTTCTTGTCTTATAGCTAATTGTACATTTGCTTCTTTATTCATCACTTCAGAACCTTCATCAAAAGATTTAAAAGAATGAGAAGTATCATCAGTACCATTATTAGCATCATTTTTATATGCAGCTTTTAACAAAGCTAAATCTTCTTCTGCTCTTGCGATTTTTTTGTTAATAACAGCTTTAAACTCTTGTAAGTCCTCTTGGTTGTATTTTGCTTTTACGTCTGACATAAATCTTACATTTTTTCGATTAATATTTTACTTTTTATGGTATCAAACTCAATTTCTGTACCATCTTTCAACTCATCAACAAAAACCAATTCTTGGGTTAATGTTTCACTCATGATATAGTCTTTATTATCTGTGATAGATTTTTGTAGGTTTTCGAAATTTAAAACCGTTAATTTTATTCTATCTGCTAACTCTAAACCTTTGTCTTTACGTGCATTCTGAATTCTGTTTACCAATTCTCTGGCAACTCCTTCTTTACGTAATTCTTCAGTTATGGTAACATCTAAAGCAACTGTTAACGAACCTTCATTTGCAACCAACCAACCTTCAATATCTTTCGATGATATTTCTACATCTGAGATATCTAAAGTAATATTTTTCCCATTAATGTCAAGCAGAATGTTTTTATCTTTTTCTATTTTGTTAATATCTTCTTGGTCAAATTTTTGAACCTCAGCAGCGATAAAACGCATATCTTTTCCAAACTTGGGTCCTAATGTTTTAAAATTAGGTTTTATCTGTTTGATTAAAATATCTGATGCATCATCTAAAATTTGAATTTCCTTAATATTTACTTCGTTCTTAATTAAGTTTGCAACTGCTAAAATTTCTTCCTTCTGTTGCTCACTATCAACAGGAATCATAATTTTTTGTAACGGTTGGCGCACTTTAATCTTTTCTTTTGCTCTTAATGATAAAACTAAAGAAGATATAATTTGCGCATTTTCCATTTTACGCTCTAAGCTTTTATCAACAAAACTTGCATCGTATACTGGAAAATCTGATAAATGAATACTTTCTGATGTTTCTTTACCGGTTACAGAATTTAAATCTTGATACAATCTATCCATAAAAAACGGCGCAATTGGCGACGCTAATTTTGCAATCGTATTCATACAAGTGTACAAAGTTTGATATGCAGAAATTTTATCTGTTTGATAATCTCCTTTCCAAAAACGTCTTCTACTTAAACGTACATACCAGTTACTCAAATAATCTTGTGTAAAATCTGATATTGCTCTTGCAGCTCTTGTTGGTTCATATTCTGCATAGAATTTATCAACTTTATTAATTAAAGTGTGTAATTCTGATAAAACCCATCTATCTATTTCTGGTCTGTCTTTTAAAGGAATATCTGCTTCCTCATAAGAAAAACCATCTGTATTTGTATATAAAGTAAAGAACGAATATGTGTTATATAAAGTTCCGAAAAACTTACGTTTTACTTCTTCAATTCCTTCTAAATCGAATTTTAAATTGTCCCAAGGATTTGCATTTGCAATCATGTACCAACGTGTTGCATCTGCTCCATAAGTTGATAATGTTGTAAACGGATCTGTTGCGTTTCCTAAACGTTTAGACATTTTATGTCCGTTTTTATCTAAAACTAAACCGTTAGAAACCACATTTTTATATGCTACAGAATCAAAAACCATTGTAGAAATTGCATGTAAAGTATAAAACCAACCACGTGTTTGGTCTACTCCTTCTGCAATAAAATCTGCTGGAAAAGATTCGTTTTCATCGATTTTCTGTTTATTTTCGAACGGATAATGCCATTGTGCATAAGGCATAGAACCAGAATCGAACCAAACATCAATTAAATCGCTTTCACGTTTCATTGGTTGTCCAGATGCTGAAACTAAAGTAATTTCATCAACAATATTTTTATGCAAATCTAATTTTGCATAGTTTTCTTCTGAGTTATTATCAACTTCGAAATCTGCAAAAATATCTTTAGCTAAAACACCAGCTTCAACAGCTTTTGCCATTTCTTGCTTTAATTCTTTAACAGAACCAACACAAATTTCTTCTTTACCATCTTCTGTTCTCCAGATTGGTAATGGAATTCCCCAATAACGAGAACGAGATAAATTCCAATCATTTGCATTTGCTAACCAGTTTCCAAAACGCCCAGTTCCTGTAGATTCAGGTTTCCAGTTAATGGTTTTGTTTAACTCATACATTCTATCTTTTACATCAGTAACTTTAATAAACCAAGAGTCTAATGGGTAATATAAAATTGGTTTATCTGTTCGCCAACAATTAGGATAACTGTGCTTATATTTTTCAACCTTAAAGGCTTTGTTCTCTGTTTTTAATTTAATAGCTAACTCAACATCTATAGATCTTTCTGGCGCTTCACCATCATTATAATATTCGTTCTTAACATATTTACCTGCAAATTCGCCCATTTCTGGTCTAAATCTACCTTGTAAATCTACTAAAGGAACTAAATTATCGTTTTCATCTTTCACCAACATTGGTGGAATTACAGGTGTTGCTTGTTTTGCAACTAAAGCATCATCTGCTCCAAAAGTTGGTGCTGTGTGCACAATACCTGTTCCATCTTCTGTAGTCACAAAATCTCCAGCAATTACTCTAAAAGCATCTTGTGGATTATCATTTGGAAGACAGTAATCTAAAATTTGTTCGTATTTAATATCAACTAAATCTTTACCAACAAATTCTTTAATTACGAAATAAGGTATTTTTTTATCACCTGAATTATAAGCAGATAAACCTTCTGAAGTTTCAACTTCAAAGTTATTTTTTCCTCCAAATTGTTTTCCTACTAATTTCTTAGCTAAAATTACTTTTGTAGGTTCGAATGTATATTGATTAAAAGTATCAACTAAAACATATTCAATTTTTGGTCCAACAGTTAATGCAGTATTACTTGGCAATGTCCAAGGAGTTGTTGTCCAAGCTATAAAATAAATAGTTCCTTCGTTTTGTAAAAAGTTTGGAAGCGTATTTTCTATCGCCTTAAATTGTGCAACTACAGTTGTATCTGTAACATCTTGATACGCACCTGGTTGATTTAATTCGTGAGAACTTAAACCTGTACCAGCTTTTGGAGAATATGGCTGAATTGTATAGCCTTTGTAAATTAATTGTTTGTTGTAAATCTCTTTTAATAACCACCAAACAGACTCCATGTATTTTGGTTCATACGTAATATATGGATCTTCCATATCTACCCAATAACCCATTTTCTGAGTTAAATCGTTCCAAATACCTGTGTAACGCATCACTGCTTTTCTACAAGCTGCGTTATAATCTTCTACAGAAATTTTCTTACCAATATCTTCTTTGGTAATTCCTAATTCTTTTTCTACACCTAATTCTATAGGTAAACCATGTGTATCCCAACCAGCTTTACGCTTTACTTGGAAACCTTTCATAGTTTTATATCGTGGAAAAATATCTTTAATTGCTCTTGCTAAAACATGGTGTACACCTGGTAAACCGTTTGCAGAAGGAGGTCCTTCAAAAAACACAAATGGTTTTGCATTTTCTCTTGAAGTTACACTTTTTTCAAAAATGTTGTTTTCTTGCCAATAATCAAGAATTTCTTCTGCTACTTTAGGTAAGTCAAGTCCTTTATATTCAGGAAATTTCGCTTTCATTTTCTGTCATTTCTAATAAGAATGCGAAAATAAGGATTTTCTTGGAATTTTAAACGTTTGAAAGTAGCAAAGTTGTAAAGTGAAAAAAAGTTACAAAGGCTCAAAGTTGCAAAGAATATGACTTTGCTACTTTGTTACTCTGAAGCTTTGTTATACATGCTTACATTCCTCTCTCATTTTTTATCTTTTCATAAGCAGCTTGTATGCTTTGAAACTTCTCATTTGCACCTTTTAAATGCTCTTCTCCTAAACCTTGTAATTTGTCTGGATGGTATTTTTTCACCATCTTTCTGTAACCACTTTTTACTTCTGCATTAGTAGTAGTTTTTTCTATTTCTAGAATTTTATAAGCATTTTCTGAAGCATCATAAAACATTGCTTTAATCGATTCAAAATCTCTTTGGTTGATATATAAATAACCTGCTATTTTTCTAATTTCTTCTACTTCGGCTTCTACTACAAATTCATCAGCTTTAGCTATACCAAACAAAAAATGCATTAATTGCAAACGTGAAGCGTGCGACATATTTTGTCTAATCTGAATACATACTTGACGTGCAGAAACTTCTTTTTTTATAATTCCGCTAAAAAGTTTAAATGCATTATTGGCTCTTTCTTTACCATACATACCAACAAATTGAGCCCTTACAAAGTCTAACTCACGTTGATCTACTTTTCCATCAGATTTTATAACTATGGATGCCAAAACAAGTAAACTCATTTCAAAATCTCCAGATTGTGTATCTACAGAACCTCTGCCTCCTCTATTGCGACCAACTCTTTCTTGATATTCTCTTTGTTCTTCAGTTAAATCTTTTTCTGAAAAACCATCTACAAAACTACCTACTGCAAAACCAATGGCTGCACCAATAGGACCTCCTAAAGTAAATCCTAATCCTGCTCCTAACCATTTCGTAAAACTTCCCATATATTATTTTTAAATAAGAGGCAAAGTTACAAAGATTAAAATAGATTATTAGATACTTAGATTGTTGGATTTATAGAAATCATTAAAAATAGTTAGACTTTATTTGCATGAAGGATTGAAGCATTTGTTTGAGCTCTTTTTTGTTTTCTCAAAAAAAGCGAGTGCGAAAAGCCTGACGATTTTTGAAAAAAAGTGTAGTAAAACGAAACTTTTATTTAAAAATGGACATGCCCAAAAAGAAAAAAGTAATTGGTATCAATTTTATTGATATTTCTATTGAAACTACCATTTTAAGTATATTGAATTTTGACAAACAAATACCTATCTTTGCATTTTAAATTTAGAAAATATGTATCCAGAAGAATTAGTAAAACCAATGCGTGATGAGTTAATTAACGCAGGTTTTGAAGCATTATATACAAGTGAAGACGTTGAGAACGCAATGTCTAAAGAAGGAACAACTTTAGTAGTAGTAAACTCGGTTTGTGGTTGTGCAGCAGGTACTGCAAGACCAGGAGCAGTTGCTTCTTTAGCAGCTGAAAAAACACCAACAAACTTAACAACTGTTTTTGCAGGTGTAGAAAAAGAATCTACACAAAAAGCACGTGAGTTTATGATTCCTTTTCCAGCATCTTCTCCAGCAATCGCATTGTTTAAAGATGGTAACTTAGTGCACATGTTAGAGCGTCACCATATTGAAGGTAGATCTGCACAAATGATTGCACAGAATTTAGCACAGGCTTACGACGAGTTTTGTTAAGAAACAACTCAAAAAATTATACAAAAATCCATTCTTTTTAGAATGGATTTTTTATTTTTATAAAAACATATTTTATGGCATCTACATTTTCTAATTACTCAAAAGAAGAACTTCTTAAAAAACTTAAAAGTCAGAAAACAATAGCTATTGTTCAAGCTATTGTGATTCTATTAATGATCATTTTCGCGATATTCTCTACAATGGAAAACGGACTTTCATTTCAAACCTTTTTGCCTTTATTTTTTGCTCCAATGTTTTTTGTGATGATTTTTGAAGTGAAAAAAATTAAAAAAGAACTCGCTTTAAGAAAATAAGATGCATCAAGAAAAAATTATTTCTAATACCATCACTTTTGTAAAAGAAGAACTTAAAAATGCAGAAGGTGGACATGATTGGTTTCATATAGAACGTGTTTATAAAAATACCTTGTTAATTTCTAAAGAAGAAAATGTAAATGTTTTTGTAGTTTCTTTAGCTGCTTTATTACATGATATTGCTGACCCTAAGTTTTATAATGGTGATGAAACTATTGGACCTAAAGTTGCTCAGAAATTTTTAGAAGAACAAACAGTTGATGAGAAAATTATCAATCATGTAATTAACATTATAAAACATATTTCTTTTAAAAATTCTTTTGATAAAACTGGAGAAAAATTCACTTCTAAAGAAATGAAAGTTGTACAAGATGCAGATAGATTAGATGCTATTGGCGCTATTGGTATTGCAAGATGTTTTAATTATGGTGGCCTTAAAAACAGAGCTCTTTACAATCCTGAAGTTGCTCCGAATTTAAATATGTCTAAAGAGGAGTATAAAAATTCTAATGCTCCAACAATTAATCACTTTTATGAAAAACTACTTTTATTAAAAGATAAAATGAATACTGTTGCTGGAAAAAAAATTGCCACAAGTAGACATATTTATATGGAAGATTTTTTAAAACAATTTGATGATGAATGGAATGGAATTAAATAATTAATTCTCTTTTGCAACTTCTAATGCTGTTATTTTATGTTCTAAAACAGCTAACTCTTCTCCGCTTTCAATTATCTGATCTACAGTTAAGTTTTTATTAGAATTTACAAAATCTAATAACTCTTTACTTTTAAAGGTGTAATAATCAATTGCAGTTTCAATTTTATCTTTCATATAATTTATTATTGAATTAAACTAAGCATTTCATTTCTGTACTTTGAAGCAGATTTTCCTGTAAATTCTTTAAACAATTTATTAAAGTGAGAAAAATTATTAAAACCACATTCAAAACAAATATCTGTAATACTTGTCTGACTTTCTGATAATAATTTAGTTGCATGTACAACTCTGTATTCATTTACCAATTTAGTAAACGTTTTACCTGTTGTTTTTTTAAAGAATCTACAAAATGCAGGAACGGTCATACTAACCAAATCTGCTATTTCATCTAAGCTAATATGCTGATTAAAGTTCTCGTTTATATGTTTAAAAATAATATCAATTTTACTACTATCTTGTGGTTGTGTTTCAAAAGCAAAACCATCTGCATTTAAAATTGTATAATCTTCAGATTTAGAAAGTGTATGTAATATTTCTAACAAAATTAAAATCTGCTTAAACCCTTTCTTCTCTGATAAACGCTCAATCTTAGGACCTAATTTCTCTTTAGTTTTTACTCCAAATAGAATTCCTTTCTTCGCTTTTTCAAACAAAATGCTAATAGGTTTCATCTCAGGTACTTCAAAAAACACTTCACCTAAAAAGTCTGGTTTAAATTGTACTAGTGTTTCAGAACCATTTGTTGTAAGCCTATCTGTAAAACCATTATGAGGTAAGTTAGAACCTATTAATAATAACTGACTATTATTAAAGTAAGACAAATGATTACCAATATGCCTTTTACCTTTTCCTTTATTTACATAAACCAATTCGATTTCTGGGTGAAAATGCCAGAAAGCTTTTATCTGCTTTAAAAACTCCGTATGCTTTTTTACAAGTATAGAACTTCCAAAATCTGGGCTAATTTTTTCTAAAGTTGGTTTAACATTCATAATATTCTAATTTATATCAAATTTACGACACTAAAATCTAAAAAGATGTATAAAATTAACAAAATTATATACTATATTAACTTAACATCTATTTAACATATACATAACTGATAATTTAGCACACAAAAATACCAATTTTGATGTTTTCATAACAAAATTTCTGTCATAGATTTGCAGTATAATTATTTAATATTATGAAAACAATAAAAAAGATTACACTAGTAGCATTAATGTTAGGAACATTAATTGGTTACGCAAACGAAGACAAAAACACTACTGATAATAAAGCTAAAAGAACAGTTAAAGTAGAATTTAAGAATGTTAAAAAAGGACAATCTTTAACTATTAAAAATGATCAAGGTACAGCAGTCTATAATAATGAAATTAAAAACTCTGGAAGATATTCTAGAATATTTGACTTTTCTGCTTTGGAAGACGGAATTTATTCAGCAGAATTAAATAAAGATTTTGAAATCATTATTAAGAAATTTTACGTTAAAAATGGTTTAGTTACTTTTTTAAATAACAATAGTGAAAAAGTATTTAAGCCTGTAATTAGAACTAAAGACAATTTACTTTATATTTCTAAATTAGACTTCAACCAAGAACCTTTAAAGGTTATCATATACTATAATGGTAATGTTATTCTTTCTGAAACTTTAGAAGGTAAAGAGCATTTAAATAGAGTTTACAGATTATCTGAAAATAAAGTTGGTAATTATAAGATTATTCTTAATACTGAAGATAGAACTTTTGTAAAAGGTTTTACAATATAAAAATTTAGTTAATTGTTTTATTAAGCTTATGGCTTGATAGTAAAAGCGAGTCCAAAAGGGCTCGCTTTTTTATATATAACTAATTAACACATCTAAATTACTATGCACGCACAGTATGTGAAATTAACCTAAATCTACTCTATATTAACCTAGTAGTTAATTAACATTTTAATAACTGATAATTTAGAACATAAATAAACCAATTTTGATGTTTTCAGAATTAAACTTCTGTCTTAAATTTGCAGTATAATTATTTAATATTATGAAAACACTAAAAAAGATTACACTAGTAGCATTAATGTTAGGAACATTAATGGGTTACGCAAACGAAGACAAAAACACTACTGACAAGAAAGCAAAAAGAACAGTTAAAGTAGAGTTTAAGAATGTTAAGAAAGGGCAATCTTTAACAATTAAAGATAATCAAGGAACAGCATTCTATAGTAATGAAATTAAAAACTCTGGAAATTATTCAAGAATATTTAATTTTTCTGCTTTAGAAGACGGAATTTATTCAGCTGAATTAAACAAAGACTTTGAAATTCATATTAAAGAGTTTTATGTTAAAAATGGTTTAGTTACCTTCTTAAATAACAATAATGAAAAAGTATTTAAGCCTGTAATTAGAGCTAAAGAGAATTTGATTTATGTTTCTAAACTAGCATTTAAACAAGAGTCTGTAAAAATTATTATACACTATAATGATGAAGTTGTTCTTTCTGAAACTTTAGTAGGTAAAGAGTTACAAAGAGCTTACAAACTATCTAAAAATAAAACTGGTAAATATAAAATTGTTGTGATTTCTGATAATAGAAGTTATATAAAGGAGTTTACTCTATAAAAATTTAGTTAATTGTTTTATTAAGCTTATGGCTTAATAGTAAAAGCGAGTCCTTTTGGACTCGCTTTTTATGTATACTTTTTTCTAAAAATTAGGTTTTCTTTTTCCTAAGAAAGCAGTTGTACCTTCTTTAAAATCTTCTGTTCCAAAACATTCTCCAAACTCTTCAATTTCAACATCAAAACCATCTATACCATCTTCAAAACTTGCATTAATTGCTCTTATAGCCGCACTAATAGCTACCGATGAGTTTCTTATAATTTTACTTGCAATTTTTTCTACCAATGGCAATAATTCTTCTTGTGTAGTTACATGATTAACCAAACCACACCCTTTGGCTTCTTCTGCAGATATCATACCTGCTGTCATAATCATTTCCATTGCTTTTCCTTTACCTACTAATTGAGGCAAACGCTGTGTACCTCCATAACCTGGAATAACTCCTAAAGAAACTTCTGGCAACCCCATTTTTGCATTATCAGATGCAACTCTAAAATGACAAGACATCGCTAATTCTAAACCACCACCTAAAGCAAAACCATTTACTGCTGCAATAACAGGTGTAGATAAATTTTCTATATAATCAAATAACATTTCTTGTCCTTCTCTTGCCAAATCTCCTCCTTCTTCAACAGAAAAATGAGCAAATTCAGAAATATCTGCTCCAGCAACAAAAGCTTTTTCACCACTTCCTGTTAGGATAATTACTCTAATATCATCATCATCTTCTAACGCTTCAAAAGCAACATTTAACTCATTAATAGTTGCGCTATTAAGTGCGTTTAATTTTTTTGGTCTGTTGATAGTTACTTGAGCTAAACTATCCTTTTTCTCAATTAAAATATTTTCGAAATTCATTATTTATGGATTTAATTACCTCTCAATTTCTTTTAAGGTAATATTATATTATTTCTTTGGTAAAGTCACTGTAAAAATAGTTCCTACTCCTTCTTTAGAAGTAAAAGAAATAGAACCATCATAAGCTTCAATTATATTTTTTATCATTGCTAAACCTAATCCCATTCCACTAGTTTTGGTGGTGAACTTTGGTTCAAAAATTAAATCTTTCACATCTTCAGCAATTCCTTTTCCATTATCAGAAACTATAATTTTTAAATTATTATCTTCTGTTAAAACTTTAACTTCAATTAAAGGATTCTCTTCTTTATCTGTTGCTTGAATCGCATTTTTAACTAAATTAGTTACAATTCTAATCAACTGTGTTTTATCTAAATTAGCATGTAATTCAGTTTCTTCAGGGTAATACTTTATGTATGATTCATTAAAAATATCTAATGCAAACTTTACAACACTAATAATTTCTATTTGCTCCTTTTTTTGAGTTGGCATTTTAGCAAAATCAGAAAAAGCAGAGGCTATAGAGCTCATTACATCTATTTGCTGAATTAATGTTTGACTAAATTCTTTTAATTTCTCTTTTGCTTTTTCATCTAAAGGATCAAACCTACGCTCAAAACTCTGAACAGTTAGTCTCATTGGAGTTAGTGGGTTTTTAATTTCATGAGCCACTTGTTTTGCCATTTCTCTCCACGCTTGTTCTCGTTCGCTTCTAGCTAATTTAGCAGCACTTTCTCCCAGTTCATCAATCATGTTATTATACGCTTCCACTAAAATACCAATCTCTGAACTTGCTTTATTTAATATAATTTTTTCATTTCTTTTATTTAAACGGGTTTGCTCCATTTTATCAGAAATGGTTTTTATTGATCTCGTTATATAACTAGATAAAAAATACGCAAGAGCAATTGCGATTAAGAACATTAAAATATATACCAACCCCAACCTCTGCATAAATTCTTTCAATTCTTTTTCAATTTCAGAGTTGTCTTGAGTAAATTGTAATTCTAAAATTCCAATTCTTTTAAACTTTGGATCATGAATAAAAGAAAATGATGATTGATAGCCAATTCCTTTTTCTTCTCTTGTTTTAAATATTTTATGATTAGAATTTTGAGCCAATTCATTAAGAATATTTTCTGGAATTGGTTTATTATCAATCTTTTCAAATGCACTTGCAATTGAAGATTTTAGTAAATCACCTTGTAAATCATACATAGAAATATTCATCTTATTAATAGATGATATTTCAAAAATTCGCTCTTGAAATATTTTTGGTAAATTTTGAGTATTTACAGAATATGTAGTCTTGTTTTTTAATTCTAACTCAATGGTTTGTTTTGTAGTTGCTTCTTTACGCTCAAAACGTTGAATATTATAATCTTTTGTTTGTTCATCATATTGATAAACAGTTACTACCAAAATTAATATTGATGCTAATAACACCAACAGAATCATTGATAAAAATATACGTATTCTTAAAGAAATCTTTTTAAAGTTACTCAAATTTAGTCAATTTTTATTCTTTTAGTTTTCATTGTTAGTAAGTCATCAAAATCGCCATCTTCATCCCAATCATACTTACTTTTCCCTACAAACCCATCTTCAGTTTTTGTTATAAAATAACTCACTTTTAAATCTCTACCTCCATAATGAAAAGCTACAGTTAAAGAATCATTTACCACATTCCACTTTCCTACAGAATTAGAGACATGATCTCCTTTTCTGTTTTTAAACCAAGCAGAAAAAGTACCATCTTTGTTATATTTAGATTGTGCAACTAACTCTGGATTATTATCAAATGTATCTTCATACACCTGCAAAGAATCGGTTTTATTTACAGTGAACATTTCTATTTTTAAATAGGTAGTTTCCCAACTATCAACCATAAATTCTTTCGTAGAAAGTTCTGGTTCACAACTCGCAAAAAGTATTCCAAAAAGAGTAATAAAAAATAAATTCTTTGTTTTCATTTTTAAATTAAGTTTATTCTAAAATATGCATGTCTTTAACACCTCTAATTTACAACTTATTTATCTCGTTTTTAGCAGTATCAAAGTCTATAGGAGTATTAATATTTCTGATAAAATCATCATCAATTTCAACAATTTCTACATCAGAATTAATTAATACTTTTCTAGGACAAGAATATCCTTGTGCTAAATATTGTAATAAAATAGGATACGCTTTTGGCTCATAAATAGTAATTAAAGGCTCTGGAAACTCATTTCCCTTTCCTTTAATTGCAGTTGCAATTTTACTTGGATTTCTATGTTTTAATAATTGCTGAACTACTTCATCATTTATAAAAGGAACATCCGTGGCTAAGACAAACCAAGCAGCATTTGGGTCTTTTTGAAAAGCAGAACATATTCCTCCAAAAGGGCCTAAATTCAAAAATTTATCATGAATTTCATATTCGTTTTCTGATGAATTTTGAACTGAATAAAAGGTTTCTAAATTATTGTTTTCTAACAATTCTTTTGCAACTTCCTTTTGAGGTTTTCCAAAATAATCTAATTCAGATTTATCTTGCCCCATTCTTGTGCTCTTGCCACCAACTAAAACCAACCCTTTTACTGGCGCAATTTTTTCTTGAATAAGATTATGAATGTGATTTGAAATTTTATCAACCTCATCAATTGTATAGCATGTAATATTTTTTATCTGTGCATATTTCTCCTCTAAGAACGAAAAATACTCCGTCTCTTTTTTCAACCTTACAACAAACTGAATGCTATCTAACTGCTCTAATCTTTTTAAAACGGAAGCTTCTTTTGCTTCATCTAAAATTAAAATTTGTTTTGCTCCTTGATAATGATTACCATTGATAAAAACATAATCATATTGTGCAAATTGTAAACGTTGTTCAAACTTATTTACGTTTCCATAAGTTGTAATTTGCAAGTTTCCTTGATGATGAAAAGTAAATTCTGATAACTTATTTTCAGCAACATCTTTTGCGTGAGAAGCATCAAAATATGCCAATTTATAGTTTGATAATCTCTCAGAAATTTTATGGACTAAATCTGAAATAATACCACAATTTGTTCCTAGAAATGCTATTTCATTAGGAGCAAAAGTATCATTATCTCTTCTTTCTAAATTTGTATGTTTTTTATGTTTTTTCATCTTATGTAGAACTTTTTTTAAATCCTCTTTGTCCGTTCGAGCGCAGTCGAGAACTATTCATTACCTCTCGACTGCGCTCGAGGTGACATTTAATTATTAATATCCGATTTCCCTCCAGTTTTAACTAGCAATTTTACTTCTTTAATTATCATCTCCTGACTGATACTTTTACACATATCATAAATAGTTAAACAAGTAATATTTGCACCCGTTAAAGCTTCCATTTCTACACCAGTTTTTCCTGTAATCGTAACTTCACAAAAAACTTCTATATTTTCAGAATCTATAATATTGATATCAATATCAACTCCATTAATCAATAATGGATGACACATTGGTATCAATTCTGATGTTTTTTTAACACCTTGAATTCCTGCAATAATTGCCGTTTGAAAAACAGGTCCCTTTTTAGTGATTAACTCATCATTTGTAAAATGAACAATTACTTCTTTCCCTAAAAACATTGTTGCTTTTGCAATTGCTGTTCTTTTGGTAATTTTCTTATCAGAAACATTTACCATTTTAGGATTTCCTTTTTTGTTTAAATGACTGAATTCACTCATTATCTATATCTTATTATAGGAAAAATATCTCCTTTTTTAAACGTGGTTATATCATCTGGTAATTGAATAAAAGCATCTGTTTTTACCAAACTCCCTAAATCTCCAGATCCATTTCCTGTAATTGGAGTTGCAATTAAATGTCCAAATCTAGAATTTAATTTCACTTGTAAAAAGTACGTTAAACTCGGTTTAAAAGTAACATCTGCTGATAAAATTGCAGTTTCTTTTTCAACTTCTAATCCTACTGATTTGTAATACCAAGGATAAAAATACGCTAAACAATTTACAAATGTAGAAATCGGATTCCCAGGAAATCCGAACACAATTGTTTTCTTGCAATTATTATCTTTTTCATTCGGATAAACATTCTGTTCACTAATACTTAAAGAAGCTGCGCTTCCGAACCAGAAAGGTTTCCCTGGTCTTTGAGTAATTTTATGAAACAGTTTTTCTACACTTAATTCATCAAAAACTTCTGGTAAAAAATCGAACTTACCTTTACTAACTGCTCCACTAAAAAGCAATACATCATATTCTTGTAAAAAGCTTTTAATTTTAGATTTTAAAATAGGTTTATCATCTGTTATATGTGCTGTTTCTGAAGGAATATTTAATTTCTCTAACAAAGAAACTAAGGTAAAAACATTGCTTCTTCTTATTTGATGTTCTAGCGGAATTTCATTTACACCAACCAATTCATCACCTGTAGAAACAATCATTACTTTTGGTTGTTTTGCTACTTTTACAAACGATTTACCAACAGTTGCTAGAACTCCTATTTCTGCTGCTGATATTTTGGTGTTTTGCTTGATTAATAAATCGCCAACTTTACCGTCTTTTCCTTTATTATGGATGTTTTGCCCATCATTTAATGAATCTACATTAATCGTTGCTACTCTATTTTCGATAGTTACATCTTCGTATCTAATAACAGTGTTTGCATTGTTTGGTAAAACCGCGCCTGTCATCACTTCAATACAATTTTCAGCGTTATTTAAAGTGATTTGTTTACTTCCCGCAGCTTGAATACCTTCAATTTCAAAGCTTCTTTGTCCGTTTTTGAATGAAGTATAATCAATTGTAATTCCATCCATAGAAACTCTATTGAATGGAGGAAAATCTCTATCTGCGAGAATATCTTCTTTTAAAATTCTACCAACTGATTTTATAAACGGAATTTCTTCAACTCCAGAACCTTGAGTTGAATTTAAAACAGTTTCTAAAGCTTTTTCTACTGAAATCATTTGTTAAAAACGTTTAAGTGTTTATTTGTGTAATTGTTCAAGTGTTTTACACAATTAAACAATTACACGATTAAACTTTTACTATCCTCCAATTGTACTCATACTTTCAGAAGCGCCACCATCTTTTCTATTTGCTTCTGCTATAAAACCATTTTCTGGCTTCTCTTTTACTAAACCTAAAAAGAGTTCTTTTAAATCGTCATTAGAAGCTCCTTTTCGTATAAAATCTCGAAGATTAAAAACACCATCATCAAACAAACAATTTTTAAAAGTTCCTGTACTCGTAATTCTAATTCTATTACAATCTCCACAAATAGTTCTTGTAAAAGCTGGAATAATACCAACAGAACCTAAATGATTATCAATTGCATAATTTCTTGATGTAGATGATTTTCCTGAGTAAACCTCAGTAACATCAAACTCAGTTTTTATCTCGTTTAAAATCTTTTTAAAAGTCCAATTCTCTTGCATATCGCGTTGCCCTTTTCCATTAAAAGGCATTTCTTCAATAAAGCGTACTGCAACATTTTTATCTTTTGTCAGTCTTACAAAATCGACTATTTCATCAGTATTAAAACCAGATTGTACAACTACATTCAGTTTTAAATTTAAACTACTTTTTTCTAGGATTTCAAATGTTTTATAAACTTCCGGAAAAACGTCTCTTCTAGTAATTTTCGCAAACTTTTCTCTATGTAAACTATCTATACTTAGGTTGATTTTTTTAACTTTTTCTAATTTTTCAATTTTAGAAATATGATGAGAAATTAAAGCGCCATTTGTTGTTATATTAATTTCATCTAACAAATCATTATAAGACAACATTTCTAAAAAACCAACAAAATCTTTACGAACAAAAGGTTCTCCGCCTGTTAAACGTACTTTATTTACCCCCAATTCTGTTAACACACGAATTAAACGATACATTTCTTTAAAAGAAAGTAACTCTTGTCTTGGAACAATATCAATTCCTTTAGCAGGCATACAATATTGGCAACGCAAATTACAGCGATCTGTAACTGCCAATCGCACATATTCCATTTGTCTTCCAAAATTGTCTACTAATTTACTCATCTAGTTTGGTAATTTTTTACTCACTAATCCATAAATGAAAGCTCCTAAAACTGCTCCTAAAAGTACAATTAAAATTGGTAAAAAACCTTGACCAATAAGTACATATAATGGACCTGGACAAGCACCCGATAAAGCCCAACCTAAACCAAAAATGGTTCCTCCAAGAATTGTTTTTATATATCCTTTTTCCTTTTCTTGTACAATAACTTGATTTCCTAAATAATCTTTAATTACTCCTTTTTTAAAGAGTTGCATTAATACAATTCCGATAACAACTGCGCTACCAATTACACCATACATATGAAAAGATTGAAACTTAAACATTTCGTAAATTCTGTACCAAGAAACTACTTCTGTTTTACTTAAAATGATTCCGAATAAAACTCCTATTATTAAAAATTTAATATTTTTCATTTAAACATATTTTCAAATTTACTATTAACTTCTCGACTGCGTTCGAAATGACATAATAAACAATTATCTATTTTTACTTAATGCCAACTATTGGCTAAAAAATTAAAGGGATTAAAAACCACGTCATTATTAAACCACCAATAAAAAACCCAATTGTTGCTAATAAAGAAGGGAATTGTAAACTACTTAAACCTGTAATTGCATGACCAGAAGTACAACCTCCTGCATAACGAGTTCCAAAACCAATTAAAACTCCAGCGCCAATTAAAATTAAAAATCCTTTTACAGTTAGTAAACTTTCTAAACTAAAAATTTCTTCTGGTAAATAAGAACTTCCTGCATTTGCAAAACCTAAATCGGCTAATTCTATAACTGTTTCTGGGTTTAAATCTATTGCTTGAGATTGCATTAAAAATTCTGAAGAAATAAAACCTCCAATAATAATTCCTGCTACAAAAAATAAGCTCCATTTTCTTTCTTTTAAATCTACTTTAAAATAATCAGAAATTTTCCCTGCTCCACCAATTGTACAAAAAGTTTCTAAACTTTTAGAAACTCCAAATGCTTGTCCAAAATAGAAGGTTAAAAATAGTACAAAAGCAATTAGTGGCCCACCAACATACCAAGGCCAAGGTTGTGTAATAAACTCCATTTTATATTGTATTCTTTAAATAATTCATAATTAATTTCGTTGCCCCAAAGTTATCTTGAATATACCTTTTATTGATAACTCCCGTTAATCTTCTAAAGTTTTCATCTTTTTTTAACTTGATAAAACTCTCTGTAAATTCTTCTCCGTTTTTAATAGAAATACAACCTCCTATTTTAACCAAATCTACAGCTTCTTTAAATTTGTCGTATTTATTTCCAATCACTACAGGAATTCCGAAAGTTGCTGGTTCTAAAATATTATGTAAACCTGTTTTTAAACCTCCTCCAACATAAGCAATATCTGCTGCTGCATAAATTTTGGTTAAAATTCCGATTGTATCAATTATAAATACAGTGTATTCTGACAGGTTTTTATCAGCTTTAGCTGAAAATAAAACAGTTTTTTTATTGATAGATTTCTGTAATTCTAAAATAGCTTCTTGCTTAATATTATGAGGTGCTATAATAAACTTCTCATCTTCTAATGCAGTATTATTTATGTAATCAACCAAAAACGCTTCTCCTTCTTGCCAAGTACTTCCTGCTACAATTGTGTATTTATTGTTTTTAAATTCATTAATAAAATCAAGAGAATTATCTTGCTCTAAAATCTTAGAAACTCTATCGAAACGCGTGTCTCCTGCAACTGTAACATTATCAAAATTAATTGAATTTAATAATTTCTTAGAGTTTTCATCTTGAACAAAAAAGTGATGAAAGGCTTTTAAAGAGTCTTTCATAAAACCACCATAACTTTTAAAGAATAATTGCTTTTCTCTTAAAACACCAGAAACTAAAATTGTTGGAATTTCTTTTAACTTTAACTCATTTAAAAGATTTGGCCAAAACTCATACTTTATAAAAACTGCCAAAGAAGGATTCACTTCTTTTATAAATTTTCTTGCATTCGATTTAGAGTCTAAAGGCAAATAACAAATTACATCTGCTAAATTATAGTTTTTTCTGATTTCATATCCTGAAGGTGAAAAAAAAGTAACTAAAATCTTATACTCAGTATAGTGTTTTTTTAATTCTTCGATGATAGGTCTGGCCTGCTCAAACTCACCTAAAGAAGCTGCATGAAACCAAATAGTTTTTGAATTCTTTAATTTAGAGATTTTAGAAAACGTTTCATTTCTTCCATTAATAAATAATTTAATTTTTTTATTAAACAACGCTATTATTGGCAGCAAAAGAGAAGTAATAAAAACGACAAAATTGTATAAAAATTTCATAACTGCAAAAGTACGAAATAGTAGTAAGTAAGTTTGAATAAATTCACTGCATAAAAAAAAGCTACCCAAAAAAAGAATAGCTTACATATTATTGCACGAATTTAGTTTTATAGTCAACATCACATTCCCCCGAAAAAATGTTGAAAAACAATCTAAATCGTACTCAAATGTACATTAAAAGAAAGTTCTAACATCTAAAAATGTTCTAAACAGCTTTATATTGTTCTAAAAACCAACTAATTATTGATTTACTAAATTAAATTAATTCTTTTTACGATATCTTCCTTATATTTCTTTCCTATTGGAATTTCCTCACTTAAAATCTTAACAGATGTTTGTGTTATTTGAGATAAATACTTGGTATTTATAATAAAACCTCTGTGCACTCTAACAAAATTATCATTTAGTTTTTCTAAAATATCATTCAAACTTGTTCTTACAACCATTTTCTTATTAGATTTTAAAACAATCTCAATATACACATGTGAACTTTTTAGATACAAAATATCATCAAAATGTATTTTGCTATAAGACCCTTTATCTTTTACAAAAAGTGAATCTTTAATTATTAGATTTTCAGTATCTACCTCACCAATTTTTTTAGAAAAATTATGAAGTGCTATTTCAATAGATGTATATAGTTCATCCTTAGAAAATGGTTTTACCAAATATGCAGGAGGCATTACCTCTTTAGCTAAATTTACTGTAAATGCATCTGAATTAGATGTGAGAAAAATAAAAGGAAAGTTATAAGATTCTTTAATCTTTTTTGCAATATCTATTCCTGTTTTTTTTCCAGACAATTGAATATCTAAAATAGCAATATCTGGTTTTTCTTCTTCTATTCTAAGTATTGCTTCTGTATAATTTATTGCTGGTTCTAAAGCTTTATAACCTAAACCATCTAAAGCATCACAAATATTATCTGCAATAATCACCTCATCTTCAACAACTAAAATCTTCACTTTACTCATAGGGATCTTTCAATTTTACACTAAAATATGAATTCCAAAAAGAAATGATACCAAACTATTCTAAAATGTTCTAAAGAGTATAATTACTGTTCTAAAACTAATTTACTAATTGTCTTGCGCTACTATCTTTAAAATGAATTTCGAATTTTGCTCCTTTTTTATTAGTTTGCTCTAAAGTTCCATGCAGTTGTTTTACCAATCTATTTACCAAACGTAAACCTAAACTTTTAGCCTTTTTTACATCAAGATTTTTAGATAAACCTGGTCCATTATCTTCGATCACCAATTTATAATCATCATTATCTTCTTTGTGAATTGAAATTGATAAATTATTTTCTTTATCATTTCTAAAGGCATATTTATAAGAATTCGTAATTATTTCATTTATAATTAACCCCAAAGGAATTGCTGTATCTACATCAAACATCATGTCCTCCGAAGAAACAGTAGTTTTTACATTGTCTTTTGAAGAATACATTGATGATAGCTCTTTTATTAAAGTTCTTATATATTCATCAAAATCGATTAATCCACCTTCGTTTTGATATAATTTCTGATGAATTAAAGCCATCGATTTTACTCTATTCTTTCCTTGATTTGCTAATTCTAATGCTTTTTCATCTTCAATTCCCTTAGTTTGCAACTCAAGTAAACTTGATACAATTTGAAAGTTGTTTTTTACTCTATGATGCACTTCTTTAACCAATAACTCTTTCTCTTTTAATGTTTTTTTTATAATACAATTCTTCTCTTTTAGTTCTCCTGATTGTTTTTTTATTTTTCTTAAGACGACTAATGTAATTATTAATAGAATGATGGCTAGAAAAGCAATAACACTATAAAGTGTTGTTTTTTCTTTTTCATGTGCTATTTCCTTTTCCTTTTCTTTTACTGCCTGTTCAGTTCTAAAACTAGCTAAGGATTTAGATAAATCTTCTGCGTATATCTTTCTTGTAATTATAATTGCTTCATCTTTATAATTAATAGCTTCATTTAAAAAACCATGAGAAACCAAAGCTCTAGAGCCATTATTTATGAGGTGAAAAAAATCATTTGGATTTAAATCTTTACCTAACTTTTTAAGTTTAGATATAAGTTCCGGTACACTTTTAACATTAAACTTATTAAATATTTCTATTTTTTGTGGCGAACCCACGTCTAATCTCGAAACTAACTTTGCATATAGTGAATACGTATTTATTCTTACAGATGGGTTTTCATACAACTCATTAATAAGTAATACTACTTTTTTATTGTTTTCTCCTTTGTAAATATATGCATCAATTAAATGTTCTACTGTAGCATGATAATAAGATGACGTTTCTGGTAACTCTTTTTCTAGCTTAAGACTTTTTTCACTAACATCAATATATTCTTGTAGTTTCCCTTCAATAATTAAAAAATCTGAAAGATGATATAAGAAAACAATTTGTAATTTTTTGCTATTTAATTTTTTTGCAGCTTCTAAACTTTCTAGACATAATTTTTTTCCATTTTCTACATCATTTTGAATTTGATACATTACAATAGGATGCGTCTTAATTTTAGTCTTTGCTATTAAAACATCTCTATCTGTATCTTTAAATTTATTTACATAATCCTCTAAACTTTTTTGTATTTCTGAAGCTTCATTTAAACCTACTTCATCTCTCAATTTAGAAACTTGAGTCCATTTATTTTCTACATAATCTAAATCAATCTTTTCCCCTAAAGGTTCTTTGACATTATTATTAATAAACTCTGAAACTCTTTTATACTTGATTGATTGTCTATTACCAAGTCTAGAGGTAAATATGTAGTATTCTTTAGAAGAAACCTCTTTTTTGTCTATTATTTTCTGCAGAATATCTTTATACGATTCATCTTTAACTGATTTTAGATAATAATTAGCAGAATCTAACTTTTTTTCTAAAATAAACGCTTCAACTTTATGAGTTGCGTTTATTGCAGGTTCTTTTTGCCCAAAAGAATTAAATGCTATTAGAAATAAAATGATGTTTAAAAATGATTTCATTTGAAGAGAATTAAGTGCCCTAAATTTAATTAAATAAAAGCAGCAATTGTTATAAAACAAAAAAATCGCTTAAACAAATAATTGCTTAAGCGATTTTAAATCTTTTAAAAGCTAAATTTCTTAAGCTTCAAATGGAGTAATAGATACATAAGATCTATTATTTCTTTTCTTACGGAATTCTACAACACCGTCAACTTTTGCATGTAAAGTATGATCTTTACCCATGTAAACGTTTTCTCCTGGATTGTGAGTTGTTCCTCTTTGACGAACAATAATGTTCCCTGCAATTGCAGCTTGTCCTCCAAATATTTTTACACCTAGTCTTTTCGATTCTGATTCTCTACCATTCTTCGAACTACCTACTCCTTTTTTATGTGCCATGATCTTATGGTTTTAAAATTGAAATTCTTATTTAGTTAAAGCCTCAATTAATTCAACTTTCTTTAAAGAAGTATACCCAGAGATACCTTGTTCTTTAGCAGCTGCTTTTAATTCTGCAACAGTCATAGAACTATAATCTGTTGTAGCTTCTCCTTTTACTTCAGCTTTAGGAGCAGACTCCTTTTTAGCTGATTTTTTAGCACCAGAAGTAGCGATAGATTCAATCTGAATCTCACTTAAATACTGTCTGTGTCCATTTTTCTTAATATAACCTTTTCTTCTTTTCTTCTTGAAGACGATTACTTTATCACCTTTTAAGTGACTTAAAATTTGAGCTGTTACTGAAGCTCCTTCTATAGCTGGGGCGCCAATTGTAACGTTACCTTTTTCATCAATTAAAAGTACATTATCAAAAGTTACTTTTGATCCTACTTCTCCTTGTAAACGGTGAACGTAAACTTTTTGGTCTTTTGCAACTTTAAACTGCTGCCCTGCCATCTCTACGATTGCGTACATACTATTTGTTTTGCGTATTAATACTAATTATTTTGCATTATCCTAATGAAAATGCGGGTGCAAATATACACCTTTTTTAGAACTTACCAATATAGTTTTCATAAATAATTCAATCAAAATCAAGATAATAAAACTCATTTTTAACTTTATATTCTTCAAAAAAAATTATTTTTGGGAACAATTAAAATTGTTTGATTCAAAAATGTAACAAATTCATTACATCAGCGTCAAACAAAATATCAAATATTAATTAAAAAAAAATTAAATGAAGAAGAATTTTTTATCCCTTACTTCTGCTTTTTTAGTAGCATTTTCTTTAAATGCTCAAAAAGTTGAGTTTGAAGAGTACAAGTTAGACAATGGAATGCACGTAATACTGCATCAAGACAAATCTGCACCAGTTGTTATTACCTCAGTAATGTATGGTGTTGGTGGTAAAGATGGTGATAGAAAAAGAACTGGTTTCGCACATTTCTTTGAACACCTATTATTTGAAGGTACAGAAAACATCAAAAAAGGAGAATGGTTTAAAATTGTTTCTTCCAATGGAGGAAAAAACAATGCAAATACTTCTCAAGACAGAACCTATTATTATGAAATATTTCCTTCAAACAAACTAGAGTTAGGTTTATGGATGGAATCTGAACGCTTATTACACCCAATTATTAAACAAGAAGGTGTAGATACTCAAAACGAAGTTGTAAAAGAAGAAAAAAGACAACGTACAAGAGCATATTCTAATATTTTACCTGAAATTTCTAAAAACATATTTAAAGTACATCCATATAAAGATCCAAATGTTGGATACATGGATCATTTAGATGCTGCTACTTTAGAAGAATTTTTAGCATTCAATAAAAAATATTATGTACCCAATAATGCTACTTTAGTGGTTGCTGGTGATATTGATTTTGCTACAACCAAAAAAATGATAGAAGATTATTTTGGACCAATACCAAGAGGTGCTGATGTAGTAAGAAGTTTTCCGAAAGAAGAACCAATTACAGAAGAGTTTAAAGCAACAGCTTATGATGAAAACATTCAAATACCCGCAGTAATTGCTGCTTATAGAACTCCTTCTTTTAAAACAAGAGATTCTAAGGTTTTAGATATGATTTCTTCTTATTTAAGTGTTGGTAAAAGTTCTATTCTTTACAAGAAAATGGTTGACAAGAAGAAAATGGCTTTAGCTGTACAGGCTGTAAATATTAGTCAACAAGATTATGGTATTTACGCACTTTTTTCTCTTCCTTTAGGTAAAGTAGCTTTAACAGACTTGGTTAATGAAATGGATGAAGAGATTGTAAAAATTCAAACGGATTTAATTTCTGAAAAAGCATATCAAAAATTGCAAAATCAATTCGAAAATAATTATGTAAATTCTAACTCTAGTGTTGTTGGTATTGCAAATTCTTTGGCTAGATATCATACTATGTATGGAGACACAAATTTAATTAATTCGGAAATAGATGTGTATAGATCTATTACTCGAGAAGAAATTAGAGAAGTTGCAAAGAAATACTTAAATAAAAATCAGAGATTAATCTTAGAATATTTACCTACGAAAAAATAATATAAAAGATGAAAACAAAAATATTATCAATAATAGCACTTATAACAATATCTTTTGCCACAACTGCGCAAATAGACAGAAGTAAGATGCCTACTCCAGGACCAGATCCTGTAGTAAAATTAGGAAAAGCAAAAAAGTTTTCTTTAAAGAATGGTTTAACAGTAATTATGGTAGAAAACCATAAATTACCAAGAGTTTCTGCTACTTTAAGAATAGACAACAAACCATATTCTGAAGGCAATATTGCTGGAGTTTCTGATATAATGGGTAGTTTATTAGGTAGAGGAACTACAAACATCACTAAAGATGAATTTAATGAAAAGGTAGATTTCTTAGGTGCCAATGTAGGTTTCTTTAGTTCTGGAGCTTCTGCAAGATCATTAAAAAAATATTTTCCTGAAGTATTAGGTTTAATGGCAGATGGTGTAAAAAACTCTCAGTTTACTCAAGAAGAATTTGATAAAGAAATAAAAGTAACTTTAGAAAGTTTAAAAACTCAAGAAAAAGATGTTCCTGCAATTGCTAGAAGAGTAGAACGTATTTTGGTGTATGGTAAAAATCATCCTTCAGGAGAACACACAAGTAAAGAAACTGTAAATAACACAACGTTAGCAGATGTTAAAAATAACTTTAACACCTATTACAAACCTAACAATGCGTATCTAATTATTGTTGGAGACATAAACACTAAGCAAACAAAAAAGTTAGTGAAAAAGTTATTTTCTGATTGGAAAAAAGGAGAAATTCCTGTATCTAATTTCCCAAAACCAGAAAACGTTTCTACTACAGAAATCAACTTTGTAAACATGTCAAATGCAAAGCAATCTGAGGTTGTTGTTGTTAATACTACAGATTTAACATTAGGAGATAAAGATTATTACGCTGCATTATTAGCTAATAAGATTCTTGGTGGCGGTGGTTCAGCTAGACTTTTTCAAAACTTAAGAGAAGACAAAGCATACACTTATGGTTCTTACTCTAGAGTTAGTCAAAGCAGATATACAGGTGCTTTTAGAGCTACTGCAAGCGTAAGAAATGTTGTTACTGATAGTTCTGTTGTAGAAATTCAAAAAGAGATAAGTAAAATTCGTTCTCAGAAAGTAACTGAAAAAGAATTACAAGATGCTAAAGAAGAATACATTGGTAGTTTTGTAATGGATGTTCAAAAACCTGCAACTGCAGCAAATTATGCATTTAACATTGCTCTTTATGATTTACCAGAAGATTTTTACGCAAATTATATTAAAAATATAAATTCTGTAACTGTTGATGACGTTCAAAACGCCGCAATAAAACATTTTAAAGGTGATAACGCTAGGATTGTAATTACGGGTAAAGCAATAGATGTACTTGACAATCTTGAAAAAGGTGATTACGCTATTAAATATTTTGATAAATACGGAAATCCTACTGAGAAACCAGAAATGATAATTCCAATTCCAAAAGGAGTTACTGCTGCAACTGTTGTAGATAAATATATAGATGCAATTGGTGGAAAAGACAAATTAATGGCTGTAAAATCAATAGTAATGACTTCTGGAGCAAAAGTACAAGGAATGGATATTTCTTTAGTAGCAAAAACTGCAGCACCAAATAAATCTTCTGTAGTTGTTTCTGGAATGGGGCAAGTTTTATCAAAAATGGTTTTTGATGGAGAAACTGGTTATCAAGAAGCACAAGGAAGAAAAAAAGAAATGAGTGCAGATGAAATAGTAAAAGCAAAAGCGAAAAATGTAATTACTGAAGAATTAGCATACAAAAATGGAGAACTTTTAAGAATCGAACCTTTAGATGGTAAAAAAGTTTATGTTATTAAACATAATGACACAGAAATCTTTTTTGATGTAAAAAGCGGATTAAAAGTAAAAGAGGTGAAAATTGTTAAAACTCCGGATGGTAAAGAAGTTAGAGTACCAACTGTATTTTCAAATTATAAAGAAGTAAACGGAATGAAATTTCCATTTACAATTGGACAAAAAATGGGTCCTATGGATTTAAATTTTGAAGTAACTGATATTAAAATTAACGAAGGAGTTTCTGACGTAGATTTTAAATAGATTATTAAAATTAAATAACATTAGAAAGAGTCAAAACTTCGGTTTTGGCTCTTTTTTTTTGCCTTAAAACTTACTTCTTCTTATTCACTAAATAAACTCCTATTAAAATAATAACTCCACCAAAAACCTGAATAATGCTCAATTTCTCTCCATCTAACACTCCCCAAAAAATTGCTACTAATGGAATTAAATAAGTTACAGAAGATGAAAAAACTGGATCTGAAATATGAACCAATTTATTATAAATAGTTTTTGCAATACCAGTACCTACAACTGATAAAATAGCTAAATAACCAAGAGACTTCATTAAAACCTCATTTCCTGAATCAAACGTTTTAAAGAAATCGGTACAACCTAAAACAATCGTTGCTGGTATAATCAACAATAAAAAATTACCCGTTGTAATTGCCAAAGCATCTAAATCATACAAATATTTTTTTATCATATTTGCGTTAAAAGCATAACCTACAGATGCAATAATAATCAACAAAGCATACCAATAGTTTTGATCCGGATTTAAATCAGCTCCTTTTAATATTAAAATTGAAGTCCCCACTAAACCTATTAGTATACCATATAATTGGGCTTTCTTAAAATAAAAACCAAATACAATTGCACCAAAAATCAAAGTATTAAAAGGTGTAAATGAATTTAAAATAGATACAATTGAGCTATCTATAGTTGTAATTGCAAACGCAAATAGAAAACCTGGTATAAATGTACCTGCTAGTGCTGTATAAGTAATATATTTCCAATGCCTTTTTTTAATTCTTTTAATTGAAGGAAAAGCTACAGAGAGTAAAAAAATAGCTGTAAATATCATTCTTAAAGCACCTAACTGAATAGGTGTTACACCTAAAAGGGCTTTCTTCATTAAGATAAAAGAACTACCCCAAACTAGTGAAAGAATAATAAGGTAAAACCACTTTTGTTGTTGATTATTCATTTTTATAAAAATATTTTGTAAAAATCCGATAAAACTTTAAAAGTCAGCTCTTTTATTAATAAATTTGTGAAATAATCTTATCATTTAATCTAATGACACTCTCAGAGGGTTTTTGTGAAAAATTAAATCTAAATATATGAAGACTAAAAAAATATTATTTTCTGTTGCTATTGCTCTTTTTATCCTAACTGGATGTAAAAGTGAAGCAAAAAAAGAAGTTCTACCTGTTGATAAACAAAATGTTTCTTTAGCTATTTCTGGAATGACTTGCGAAATTGGTTGTGCAAAGACAATTCAATCTAAATTATCTAAGAAAAAAGGTGTTTTAGACGCTAAAGTTATATTTAAAGATAGTATTGCGAATGTAGAATTTGATGCAAATACAACTTCTAAAAAAGACTTAATTGCTTTTGTAGATGGTATTGCAGGAGGAGAATTATACAAAGCATCTGAAAATGCGCAAAGCTGCAAAGGAAAAAACAAAGCAAACTGCGCTAACAAAAAAGACTGTAAAAAAGCAGATTGCAATAAAAAAGATTGCAGTGCTGATAAAAAATGTGATACTAAAAAACAATGCAAGCCAGATTGTAAAAAAGCTTGTTGTTCTGCAGATAAAAAATCTGATACTAAAACAGCTTGTAAAGCAGACTGTAAAAAAGAATGTTGTGCTAATAAAAAGACAGCATAATAACTACTCTTAAAGAAAAAAGCGCTAAATCTTAATTAAGATTTAGCGCTTTTTTTGTTATTAAAATTTAATTACATTTTCTGTAACCAAGTTTTTACAGCAACTTCTGCTTTAATAATATCTTTTAAATCAGCAATTGCAACTCTTTTTTGCTCCATAGTATCTCTATGTCTAATAGTAACACATTTATCTTCTAAAGTGTCATGATCTACAGTAATACAAAATGGCGTTCCAGCAGCATCTTGACGTCTATAACGTTTACCAACAGCATCTTTTTCATCGTAAAAAACGTTAAAATCCCACTTTAAATCATCCATAATTTCACGAGCAACTTCTGGCAAACCATCCTTTTTAACTAAAGGAAAAATAGCTGCTTTAAAAGGTGCTAAAACTGCAGGTAATTTTAAAACAGTTCTTGATGTACCGTTTTCTAGTGCTTCTTCTTGTAATGAATTAGAAAAAACTGCTAAAAACATTCTATCTAAACCGATAGACGTTTCTACAACATAAGGTGTATAACTTTTATTTTCTTCATGATCAAAATACTGTAATTTCTTACCAGAAAATTCTTCATGTGCTTTTAAATCAAAATCTGTACGAGAATGAATTCCTTCTAACTCTTTAAATCCGAAAGGAAAATTAAACTCAATATCGGCAGCTGCATCAGCATAATGTGCTAATTTATCATGATCGTGAAAACGGTAGTTCTCTGCTCCCATCCCTAAAGACAAATGCCATTTTAAACGCGTTTCTTTCCATGCATCATACCATTCTTTTTGAGTTCCTGGCTTTACAAAAAATTGCATTTCCATTTGTTCAAACTCACGCATTCTAAAAATAAATTGTCTTGCAACAATCTCGTTTCTAAAAGCTTTACCAGTTTGTGCAATTCCAAAAGGAATTTTCATTCTACCCGTTTTTTGCACGTTTAAGAAATTTACAAAAATTCCTTGAGCAGTTTCTGGGCGTAAATATAAATCCATTGCAGTTTCTGCAGAAGCACCTAATTTAGTACCAAACATTAAATTGAACTGTTTTACATCTGTCCAATTTCTAGAACCTGTTAAAGGATCTGCAATTTCTAATTCTTCAATTAGCAACTTAACATCAGCTAAATCTTCACTTTCTAAAGATTTACCCATTCTTGCTAAGATTGAATTTATTTTTTCTTGATAACCAACAACTCTTCCGTTGGTTGCAATAAATTCTTCTTTATTAAAAGCATCACCAAAACGTTTTTCAGCCTTCGCAACTTCTTTGTTTATTTTCCCTTCTATTTTAGCGCAGTAATCTTCAATTAAAACATCTGCTCTATAACGTTTTTTAGAATCTTTATTATCAATTAAAGGATCGTTAAAAGCATCTACGTGACCTGAAGCTTTCCAAGTTGTTGGATGCATTAAAATTGAAGCATCTATACCTACAATGTTTTCATGCATTTGCACCATTGCTTTCCACCAGTAATCTCTAATATTTTTCTTTAGCTCAACTCCATTTTGAGCATAATCGTAAACCGCACTTAAACCGTCATATATTTCAGAAGACTGAAATACATAACCATATTCTTTAGCGTGCGATAAAACTTTTTTAAATTTATCTTCTTGTTTTGCCATAATGAGCGCAAAGATACACGTTTACAGAAATTTTTCAAGAAAAACCTTTCAAGTTTTTTAAGCTAAAGACTCAACTATTTAATATTGATATTTTTACTTATCTTTAAAATGAATTGCTAAGAAAAATATGAGGATTTTAAAAAATTTCTTTAGGATATTTTATCCTGAGTTATGTGCTAATTGTGATAATCAGCTGGCTCAAAACGAAAATACTGTCTGCACTTTTTGTAGGCACGACTTACCTTTAACCAACTTTACAAACTATTCTAATAATAAAATAACAAAAACTTTTTACGGTAGAATCATTATAGAAAAAGCAAATACATTACTTTTTTATCGAAAAGAAGGAATTACTAAAAAGCTAATTCATGAACTTAAATATAAAGGAAATGAAGAAATTGGAACGTTTTTCGGCAATTGGTTAGGAGAAATTATAAAACAAAACAATGAATTTTCTGATATTGATTTGATAGTTCCTGTTCCTTTACATCCAAAGAAATTGAAAAAAAGAGGTTATAATCAAGTTTCAAAATTTGGTAAGAAGTTAAGTGATCACTTAGAAAAACCATTTTTAGAAAACGAACTATTGAGAACCTCAACATCAAAAACTCAAACTTTTAAGGCTCGTTTTGAACGATTTAATAATAATGATACCAAATTTCAGTTAAAGAATACATCAAACTTAAAAGACAAACATATTTTATTAATTGATGATGTAATTACTACGGGTGCAACTTTAGAAGCTTGTGCAAAAGAATTACAAAAAACTGAAGGTGTAAAAATTAGTATTTTAACAATGGCGTATACAGAGTAAAATTTATGATTTTTAAATGAAAAATATATTGTTAATTTGTATAAAATTTACTTTTGTGAAACCATTTTTTAGATTTATTATTTTTAGCCTTTCAATTATTTTATTATCTAATTGTGCAAGAACAGGAAGACCAGAAGGTGGCCCAAAAGATGAAGATGCTCCTTTGTTTATAACCTCTAACCCACCTTATGAAACTATTAATTTTGATAAAAAAGAAATAGAATTAGAGTTTAATGAATTTATAAAATTGAAAGAATTAAACAAACAACTTATTGTCTCTCCACCTTTAAAAAGCCCTTTATTGGTAACACCTCAAGGATCTGCAAGTAAAACTTTAACTTTAAAAATTCTTGATACATTAAATGAAAACACTACTTATATTATAAATTTTGGTAATGCTATTGAAGATAATAATGAAAGTAATAAACTAGAAAGCTTTAAATACGTCTTCTCTACAGGAAGTTATATCGATTCACTTACAACTTCTGGAGAAGTTAAAAACTCGTATTTAGACATAAAACCTAAAAACATCAATGTTTTATTGTACAAAATAGATAGTACTTTTACTGATTCTATTGTTTTTAACAAGAAACCAAATTATATTACAAATACCTTAGACACTTCTTTTTATAATTTAACTAATCTAAGAGAAGGAAAATATTTAATGATTGCTTTAAAGGAAACTACAAATGATTATCTTTTTAACTCAAAAGAAGATAAAATAGGTTTTTTTACTGATACTATAACCTTGCCTAGAGATAGTATTATTAAAAAACCAATTATACTTTTTAAAGAAACACAACCTTACAATTTTAAACGTGGAAAAGAAATTACAAAAGGTAAGATTGCTTTTGGTTACGAAGGGGAAATAACAGATTTAAAAGTTAAAATTATTTCTGACACACCTAAAGATTTTAAAAGTATTTCAAAATTTGAAATAGATAAAGACACACTTAACTATTGGTTTACACCTATTGAAGCAGATTCATTAAACTTTATAGTTACCAACGAAAAATTCATAGATACAATTACTGTTAAGCTTCGTAAGAAAAAGACAGATTCACTTCTTTTAAGTTCATCAATAGGAAGAACACTTCATTTTAGAGACACTATTTTTATTAGAGGAAATAATCCGCTTGTAAAAATTGACACAAATAAAATTACACTTACTGATAAGGATACATTAGCTGTTTCATATTCTAGTTATATTTCTACCAAAGAAAATAAAATTGCGTTACTTTTTAAGAAAGAACCACAACAGGCCTATTCATTAAATATACTTCCTTCTGCTATTTTTGATATTTTTGAACAAAAAAATGACACTTTAAACTTCAACTTTATCACAAAAGAAATTGAAGATTACGGAAGAATTACAATGAACATTGAAAACGAAACTTCTCAAAATTTAATTATTGAGCTTTTAGAAGGAAAAGATAAAGACAAACTTATTGAAAGAAGATTTATCTCGAATTCTAAAGAAATTCAATTCAATCTTCTAGAACCTAAAACATACTTTGTTAGAGCAATTATAGATGAAAATAAAAATAATAAATGGGATACTGGAAACTACCTATTAAAACAGCAACCTGAAAAAATTATTTATTTTTCTGAAGAATTAGAGGTAAGAGCTAATTATTACTTAGACGGAAACGTCTTCACAATTAAAAGTTTACAATAGACTTTGTTGTTATAAAAAAATTACTTTATCTTTGATGCTCACTTTAAGACCCCTAAATCTTGAAAACCCCTATAACAATTACAAAAATAATTGTTTCTATTCTAGAATTTAAGGCTCAACACATCACCAATAATATTGGGACATTTGTTGAATCTACTAGTTTACAAACAGATTACAGACAAAGAAGAAATTTTTCTTTTGCATGGAACAACAATGGAAAGACATTTTCTATTGCACACTATCTTAGTTTCTATCACAATCCTATAAGATCGGGTCCTCATGACATAATTTATAACCTCCTATTACTTTAATTTTTTTACTTTAAGACCCCTAAATCTTGAAAACCCCTATAACAATTATTTTTTTTGTAATTGTTTCTATTCTAGAATTTAAGGCTCAACACTTAACCCATGATATTGGGACATTTGTTGGATCTACTAGTTTACAAACAGATTACGGGCAAAGAGGAAACTTTGCCAGCGAATGGAATAACAATGGAAAGACATTTTCTGTTGCGCACTACCTTAGTTTTTATAACAATAATATAAGGTGGGATCCACATGATGTGATTCATAACCACTTAATGGTTAAGACAGAATTGCAATATCTTAAAAATGCTGATTTTCGGCATTATGGTGAATGGGCACAACGTGATTCCTATGGAGGCGAACAACTGAGAGCCATGAAAGGCACAATACGAATGTTAGATGTTGGTTTAAGCGTAGAATATTTTTTGTATCCACTAGAAGAATTTGTGTATCCTTATAGTAATACCTTGTTCAATCCTTTCGTTACATTTGGAGTAAAATATTCCTTTTTTACAAATAGTTTAACTTCTGACTTAGGAGACTGGCATGAAGATATTAGTGTTTTACCTCAAAAATACACGCTTAAGAACGCCTTAGATATTGGTGATGGTGAAGCTGTTTCTTTAAGTTTTGGCTTGGGAACAAGATATAAGTTAGCTCCAAAACTTGATTTAGTTGCACAATTTACATATCAATATTTCTTTTCTGATACTATTGATGGTTTACAAGCGCCAGTTGTTGAAAACAAAAATAATGAATGGTTACTAAATATTCAGTTTGGTTTGGTTTATCATCTAAACTATAATACACCATTATTCTATTAAAAATATCCCCCAAAGAATTTAAATAATCCCTAAATTATTTAAATAAAAAAAAGAGAGCCAATTGGCTCTCTTTTTTTATGTTTTTAATATTGTTCTACTGCTTTTTCTTTTCTATAAGTTGGCAAAATGGTTTAGCCCAGATTGAACGGTCTGTTTGAGCTCTTTTTTGTTTTTACAAAAAAAGCGAGTAGTGAAAGCTGGAAATAGCTTCTATAAAAATTTCTTAATCGATCTAATAATTCCGTAGTGGATTCCTTCATGGAAATTATTAAAAGCAATTGCGTTTTCTATTGAACTTAAAACGAAACCTGTACTTGTAGGATATTCGGTATAATTCTCAAAAATACCTGCTTCAAAATCTTCTTGTAACGTATCTGGCAAGCCCATTAACAATTCTTTTACCTCTTCAAACTCTTCTTCTGTAAAGGTTTTAGTTGGTGAAGTTCCTTTTTTGTGAGCGTCAATTAAATCGTCTGGACATAAACAGTTTAAACCAGATAATTTATAATGCAAAACTTGTTGTGTAACTACTAAATGTGCGACATTCCAAGCAATATTATTTTTAAACCCTGTAGGAATTGTATGAATTTGCTCTAAAGTTAATCCTTCTAGTTCTTTTAAAACGAGATCGCGAGATTTTCTTAAAACATCAAATTGTATTTTCATTTTTATGTGTAATTTTGAACTGTAAATATAATCCATAAAAATGAAGAAAGTATATTTTTTACAAACTTGTGATACTTGCCGTAGAATTTTAAAAGAGGTAAATACGGATGGTTTTGAACGACAAGAAATAAAAGCAAACAATATTACTGCTACTCAATTAGAAGAAATGTATACACTTTCTGGTAGTTATGAAGCACTTTTTAATAAACGCGCAAATCTATATAAGTCTATGGATTTAAAAAATCAGGTTTTGTCTGAAGCTGATTATAAACAGTTTCTTTTGGATGAATACACGTTTTTAAAACGTCCTGTTTTTATTGTTGATAAAGAAATTTTTATTGGAAATAGTAAAAAAGTAATTGAAAATTTAAAAGAGAAGATCGGTTAAATCTTCTCTTTTAAGCTTTTTTATTTTGATGAGATATTTATATCCGAAGAAGAGATCATAGCAGCTAATTCGTCTTTTGTTATTTTAGTTTTTACACCAAATAGCACCAATTTATCATTATCACTATTTGTTCTTATGATAATTTCTCGGATGTAATCATTCTTTTCAATAAAATATAATTCGGCTTTACTTCCATTATCTTTTACTCTGGCAAGCGTTTTTAGCTTGTTCTTTCTTCTGAATTTTTTAAAGTCTGTTGCAATAACATTGTCTTCATTATCAAAAATCATCAATTTAAAATCGCTAGATTTTTTTATGATATTCATTAAATCGCCATCATTTTCATCATCTAAAAATGAACCTGCTAATGATGCTGATAAATTAATTGAAAAAGTTGATTTGTCTTTATTGACTTGGTAGAACTTTTTAAATGCTGCTTCTTGTGCAGAAACAGTAGTAATTAAAAGTGCGAAAAAAATTGTTGCTAAATGTTTCATAATAGTCGGTTTTATAATTTGAAGACGACTAACTAAAGAGTTTGTTACAATTCCTTATTTTTAGAATTCATTTATCAATCCTAAAAACTAACTTTTTTGATACACTTTCATTAAGTTTTCTGCTTCTTTCTTAGCACTCCAATTTTTTAAAATTTCTTCTCTAGCTTGTTTTCCTAGATGTGGAATTTCATTATTTATCGATTTAGACATCAGTTCTTCTAATTCAGAAACGTCACCTGCTTCAAATAAATAGCTGTTTTTAGAATGTGATATTAATGATGAATGAACGCCAACATTTTTAGTTGCAATTACAGAACAACCACAAGACATTGCTTCTGCTGTTACTAAAGAAAATCCTTCTGAAAAACTTGGAACAACGGCAATTTTTGATGCTTGATAATAAGAAATAATATCTGAAGTTTCATCAACAAAATAAACTTGATTTTCTATCTCGTGCTTTTTTGCGATTACTTTAAGTTCTTCTAAAAAAACAGGTTTATCAATTTTACCAACAATTACTAACGCCCAATTGCTATCCTCTTTTAAAACCTTTGCAGCTTCCAATAAAACAACTTGCCCTTTTGCTTTACGAACTCTTCCTGCACATAAAATAATATTTTCTTGTTGAATATCCGGGAGCTTTTTAGTGCTATCTGGTAAGAATAAATCAACATTTACTCCATGACCAACAATTGTATTTTCTAAACCTAATTTTTCACTCATACTATTAATCAGCGTAACAACATTGTCTGCACTTTTTAATAGTTTTAAAGTAAGTTTAGATGGTTTAGTTTCTGCATGACGTGTAGCAATCAATTTAAATTTTGCGCCAAATGCTCTATAAATAAGCATTCTAATAATTTCGTTATTTCTATGGCAATGAACCACAACTTCTCTCTTAGAAAATAACAATGATTTTAGTTTTGATGAAGAAATTTTATTTCCCTCAACATTATAACCATAAATATAATTTTCGAACTTTTCATCAAAAAAAGGCAGTACATTTTCTATACTTCTGGTAACTCCAGTTCTGCGCTTATGAAAATGTGTATGTATTAAAATTGGTTTCAATATATAAGGTTTTAAGCAAATTTACGTTCTACAATTTCTATAAATCGAGTTTCTAACTCTTCTTGCTGAGACCAATCGTAATCTGGTTTCACCATTTTATTAATAAATTTCTTTGCTTCTTTTTCTGTTGCATACGTATTTAATTGAGAAACGACTCTATTAAAATCTTCTTGACTTCCTTCAAACAAATTCTTTACAAAAGCGATTCTATCATTTAACCCTATTTGAATGTTTGTTGCCAATCTATCGTTTAAAGATTTTGGCGCAGGAATATCAAACAATGTAGCTAATTGATCTACAGAAATAGTGTCTTGTAATTCTTCTTCTAAAGATAATACTTTATTTTTTTCAACCTTAACAACATCATCAATAAGCTCAGTTACAGGTTTTTCTTTAGAAAGCATTAACTCTTCTAATTCATCAAAAGGTTGTTCAAGAATTTCTTCATTTTTAACCTCTACCTTTACTTCTTCTACAATTTCTTCTTTTATCTCCAAAACCTCTTCTAATTGATGAACGACTGTTTCAACTTCATCTACTGTTTCTATAATATCTTCTTTAGAATCCTTTAATTGAAAAGCGTTTTCTACTGTAGAAATCACTTCTTCTTTAGTCTGTTTTAAGTTTGGTCCAGAGTTAACATATTCTTCAACAAATGCTAAAACGGATAATTTTTCATAAATTTCCTTCGATTTTTGCTTTAATAAAAACACATTCTCTTTATTTTTCATTTGTAAGATGCTGTGTGCTAAACTTATTAAATCCGATTCCAGTTTTTTGTGCATAAGTTGTAAGTTGAAGTTATTTTTTACTCGTAAATATTCATAAATTTGTTGAAAGTCAAAGTAACATCAAATTTAATATTCTAATGCCTAAAATTACAAAATGTTTCTCGAAAATACAGTAAATCATACAGAACAATTTGGTTGGATTGAGGTAATTTGTGGCTCAATGTTTTCTGGAAAAACAGAAGAATTAATTAGAAGGTTAAAACGTGCTCAATTTGCAAAGCAAAGTGTAGAGATTTTTAAACCCGCTGTAGACACTCGTTACGACGATGAAGAGGTTGTTTCTCATAACGACAATAGAATTCGTTCTACTCCTGTACCTGTTGCCTCAAATATTCGTTTGTTAGCAAGTGATGTTGATGTTGTTGGTATTGATGAAGCTCAGTTTTTTGATGATGAAATTGTTGCAGTTTGTAACGATTTAGCAAACAGAGGAGTTAGAGTAATTGTTGCTGGTTTAGATATGGATTTTAAAGGAAATCCTTTTGGGCCAATGCCAGCTTTAATGGCTACTGCTGAATATGTAACAAAAGTGCATGCCGTTTGCACACATACAGGTAATTTAGCTCATTATAGTTTTAGAAAAGCGCAAAATGATGACTTAGTGATGTTGGGCGAAACTCAAGAATATGAGCCTTTAAGTAGAGCTGCTTACTACAAAGCTTTGAAAAGCCAGAAAGCAGAAAAAACTTCTGAAAAAGAAAATAATACAGATGAATAATCATGTTACTATATTAGAAATTGATGGAAATGCAATCTTGCATAACCTAAATTATTTTAAAGAAAAACTAAAACCAGAAACAAAAATTTTGGCTGTTGTTAAAGCTTTTGGATATGGAAGTGATGCAGTACAAATTGCTAAATTCTTAGAAGATAAAGTAGATTATTTTGCGGTAGCTTATGCTAATGAAGGAATCGCTTTACGTGAAGCAAAAATTGAAACTCCTATTTTAGTTTTACATCCTCAAACACAAAACTTACAATCTATTGTAGATTATAGACTAGAACCGAACTTATATAGTTTTAAAATATTTAATGCTTTTTTAAAACTAGCTGATGAAATTCCGTTAATGAATTACCCAATTCATATAAAATTTAATACAGGATTAAATAGATTGGGTTTTTGGCATACAGATATTCCTAAAATAATTTCTAGTTTAAAAGAAACTACACATGTAAAAGTACATTCTTTATTCTCTCATTTGGCAGCTAGTGAAGATCTTGAAGAAAAAGATTTTACAATCAATCAGATTAACAATTTTGCATACATAGCACAACAGTTCTACAAACATTTAGGTTACGAACCAATGTTACATGTTTTAAATACTTCTGGAGTTGTAAACTACCCAAAAGCACAATTTGATATGGTGAGAATTGGAATTGGTCTCTATGGTTTTGGGAATGATGAAAAGGAAACGAGTCAACTTAAAAACACGCATAATTTAAAATCAATTATTTCTCAAATTCACTTAATCGAACCTGGAGAAACAGTAGGTTATAACAGAGCTTTCGTTGCAAAAAAACCAACAAAAACAGCTACGATTCCTATTGGTCATGCAGATGGTTTGTCTAGAAGATTAGGAAATAAAAAAGGATTTGTACTTATCAATAATCAGAAAGCACCAATAGTTGGTAACGTTTGTATGGATATGATTATGGTAAATATTACCAAAATTGATTGTAAAGAAGGTGATGAAGTTATCATTTTTAACAATCAAGAAATGATACAATATATTGCTGATGTTTCTGAAACAATCCCTTACGAAACCTTGACCGCAATTTCTCAACGTGTTAACAAAATGTTAAAAGTCTAAATTTTTTATTACTTTAGCAATCTAATAATTAATTAAAAATAAAGTAAAATGTTAAAAGAATTTAAAGATTTTATTACTGGTGGTAATGTAATTGAATTTGCAGTTGCAGTAATTATGGCTGGCGCAATTGGTGCTGTTGTAAAAGGATTTGTAAGTAATATTGTTATGCCAGTTGTAGGTTTATTTACAGGAGGCGTAAGTTTAGCAGATCAAAAACATGTTTTATCTGAAGCAATTTTAGATGCAGCAGGTAAAGTAACAACTCCAGAAAACGCAATTACTTATGGTGCTTGGATTGATACTATTATCAACTTAATCATTGTTGGTTTTGTAATGTTTATGATTGTAAAAGCATACAACAAGACTAAAAAGAAAGAAGAAGCAGCTCCTGCAGCTCCAAAAGGACCAAGTCAAGAAGACTTGTTATCTGAAATTAGAGATTTATTAGCTAAGAAATAAGTTTTAGGTTTTCTTAATAAAATATAAACCCAAGCAATTGCTTGGGTTTTTTTATATTCTGTATTTTTATCTTGATAAAATATTTTTTTAATCACCTTTTAAACCTTCTATAAAACCCTCCACAGAAAGTCCTTTATCAACAGAAAAATCACCAATTTTAGTTCTTCTCAATGCAGATAAATGTGCGCCAGAATTTAAAGCTAATCCAAAATCATAGGCTAAAGATCTAATATAAGTTCCTTTACTACAAACCACTCTGAACTCTACTTCTGGTAAATTTATTTTTGTTATTTCAAATTCTGATATCGTTACTGTTCTTGCGTTAATCTCTGTAGTTTCACCTTTTCTAGCCAATTCATATAAACGCTTACCGTCTTTTTTTATAGCAGAGAAAATAGGTGGTTTTTGCTGAATTTCACCAACAAACTGTTTTGTTGTTTCGTGTAATAATTCTTCTGTAATATGTTCTGTTGGATATGTTTTATCTACTTCAGTCTCTAAATCGTAACTAGGAGTTGTAGCACCAATTGTAAAAGTACCTGTATATTCTTTTACCTGACCTTGATAGATATGTATTTCTTTGGTTTGTTTACCTGTACAAATAATTAACAACCCAGTTGCTAAAGGATCTAATGTACCTGCGTGACCAACTTTAATTTTTTTGATATTAAAGCGTTGCCTTATTTCCCAACGAAGTTTATTTACTACTTGAAATGAGGTCCAGTTTAAAGGTTTATCAATCAATAAAACCTGACCATTTTGATACTCTTCAATATTCATCAATAAAAAATTAAATAGTCAATTTATAAATAAAAAAATGAATGACTAACAAAGCGATTCCTAAAACAATTCTGTAATAACCAAAAATTTTAAATCCTTTTTTACTTAAATAATCGATAAAAGATTTAATAGCAATTAAAGCTACTACAAAAGCAATAATATTTCCAATAATTAGATAATTAATTTGGTCTGAAGACAACACAAAACCTGCCTTATAATATTTATATATTTTATAAGCTGTTGCACCAAACATTGTTGGTACTGCTAAGAAAAATGAAAATTCTGCAGCAGTTTTTCTATTGATTTTTTGTGTCATTCCACCAACAATACTCGCACCACTTCTAGAAGTACCAGGAATCATTGCTAAACATTGAAAGAAACCAATTTTTAAAGCAGTCATATAGCTTATCTCTGTGTGAGCAGTTGGGTTTTCGGCATCATATACTTCATTTTCTTTAAACCAATCATCAACTTTTAATAGAATAAAACCCCCTATTATTAATGAAATAGCAACAGTTACAGGGCTCTCTAAAAGGCTATCTATAAAATCGTTTAATAATAAACCTAAAACTACAGCAGGAATAAATGCTACTAATAATTTAAAGTAGAAATCCACACTTTGAAAAAAGCGTTTCCAATATAAAACAACAACAGACAAGATTGCACCTAGTTGAATTACAATGGTAAAAAGTTTGGTAAAATCGTCTGTAGCAATTCGCATAAAAGACGAAGCGATAATCATATGTCCTGTTGATGATACAGGTAAATATTCTGTTATTCCTTCAATAACAGCTAAAATTATAGTTTCTAATAAATTCATTCTTATTTTTTAGGGTTTGCTAAAATAGCGTAAATCTCTATTGCTAAACCAATAATTACTAATGTTGGTGCTAAACGAATACGTTGCCAGTTGTAGATTTCTTCATTAAAAACTTCTGGATTATCACTTCCTCCTCCAGACATAAATATAAAGCCAAGAGTAATAAATATGATACCAACAATCATTATCATGTAATTTCTTTTACCAAATAAAAAAGTTGGTTTTTGTATATTTTCGTTTTCCATATTATTAATAGTAAAGTTCGTCTGTTTGTAAGTTTAAGAAACGTTGTGTAGCAAAAAAAGTACTTATCAAAGTAATTAAAAAAGCTGAAATTAAAACGCCTCCAACTAAATATCCTAAAGTAACATAATCTTTAATTAGTTCTAAACTTGGTGCATATTTATCTATATAATAGACAACAAATGCCAATCCTATTAGTGCTATAATTGCGCCAATCATTCCTAATCTTATACCTCGCCAAATAAAAGGTTTTCTGATAAATCCTTTAGTGGCGCCAACCATTTGCATGGTTTTTATATTAAAACGTTTAGAGTAAATAGAAAGCCTAATTGAACTATTAATTAAAATCATTGATACTAAACCAAAAAACCCGCTAAAAACTAATAGCCAAAAACTAATTCTTTTTATATTTTTAGTTAGTAAATTAATTAATGGTTTATCATAAGAAACATCCGCTACAAAAGCATTTTTAAGAAAACGCTCTTCCAATTCTTGCATTTTTTCTGGAGTAACAAAATCTGCTTTCAGATAAATATCTATTCCATTTTTTAGTGGATTTTTTCCTAAAAATTTCAGAAAATCTTCACCAATTTCTTTACTGTAAATTTTCGCAGCCTTTTCTTTACTTGTATAAATAATTCTCTTAGTAAATTCCTCCTTTTGTAAAGATGCTTTTAAATCGTTTCTATTTTTAGTAGAAACATCATCCTTTAAAAATAAAGTTATGGCTACTTTTTCTTTTACACGGTTTGCAACTAAAGTTGATTTTAATAAAACCAGCCCTAAAACACCAACCATAAAAAGAACTAAAGCAATACTTATTACTACTGAAAAGTAAGAAGATTGCAGTCGTCGTTTTTGATAAGAATCAAATTTGGAGGACATCTATAGTTTGGTTTTTAATTTAGCACGCAAGATAATAATTAGAAAGCAGTTGACAGTAAGAGTTGGCAGTAATTTAACTAATCTATTTCTTGACATAACTCTATAAGAACACCATTTGTTGATTTTGGATGTAAAAACACTACTAATTTGTTGTCTGCACCTTTCTTTGGCGTTTCATTTAAAACAATAAAACCTTCTTTTTGAAGTCTTTTTATTTCTGATTCGATGTCATTAACAGCAAATGCTATGTGATGAATTCCTTCTCCTTTTTTCTCTATAAACTTTGCAATTGGGCTCTCTGGGTTTGTAGCTTCTAACAATTCTATCTTATTTGGACCTGATTGAAAAAAAGAGGTTTTTACTCCTTCAGAAGCAACTTCTTCAGTTTTATAATGTGCTTTTCCAAAAAGTGAAGCAAATAGTTGGTTCGATTTTTCTAAATCTTTTACTGCAATACCAATGTGTTCAATTTTTTCCATGTTTCAAAAATAAGAAAACTGTTTCAATTTAAATTGAAACAGTTTTCACCCAAAACAAATAATTATACAATTTAATTCTCGTAACCAAATTCACTATTTCCTTCAACATCTAATTTTACTACTTTTAAATATACATTTTTCATATTTGAATTTTCAATATTCAATATTTCTGCATTTAGATATACTATTTCATTCTCTCTTAATAAAAGAGAAAGTGTCTTATGAGACGATTTTATTGCATGAAAACTTGGTGTTTCTTTAGTAATTTCTGCTTTTTCATCGAGCTTTTTATTATTTATCATTAAAGCCAATGCTGTCTTATGGTCTTTATAAAAAGTATTTATTGAGTTTTGATAAAAACCCCATGATATTTTATAAACTCCATAAACTGGTATCGTCAGTTTTTCACCATTCCATAAAGAATGAATTCCTCTTTCATCATCTTTAGAAGAAAAATTTACAACACCATTAGTAATTAATATTTTTAATTCTACATTTAAATTGAAAGTACTTCTATTTTTAACTGGTTTCTCTAATACATTAACATTCATAATCTTTTCCTTTTTTACAAAAATACCTATTGAAATAAGTTCTTGAAAGAGGAAAAACACCTGATTATGAATAGGTAAACATTATCTATTACTTCGCATTTATAACAACATTATCCAATTCATAAGTTCCATCAAAATTCACATTTCCATTTCCTGAATATTTAAAAGCGATATAAGCTGTACCTGAATAATTTGATAAATCAATATATGTAGAATGTATCCAATTTTTAAAATTCTCTCCATCAGAAACAATTTTTGCAGGTAAAACAAACCAAGTTGCCAAATTTATACTATTTTCATTACCATTAAAATCAGTAGAAATTAATACTTGTAACTCACTTCCGTTTGAAAAACTATTGGAAGTTTCAAAAGACAAAAACTCTTGTGTTGTTGTGTCTAAATCAACACCTTCTGTAATTAACCACGAAATTGTACTTACATCTCCAGAATTTTTAGAACCAACTCTTGCTGCTTTACTTTGCGCATAAGAATCTGTATAGGATCTCCACGATTTTGTACCTTCTTCACGATAATTAATCCAATTTAAAACATCAATATCTCCAGATTCATCATCAAAATTCTCATCCAATAAAATTGTTGTAAAATCTGCTATAGGTAAAGGAGAGCATCTTTCTTCAGTCATAACAACATCATTAGTATTGTTTATATTTAACACAATAAAATTACCTCCAAAATCTTTAGAAACTATCGCATTGATGCTTCCTGCTTTTTCTGGTAAAGTTTCATTTGAAAAACGTGAAAAAGAACTCGTTTCTACTAACAACTCATCATAACCTAAGCCCAAACAAGTTTGAATTTTACGTTGAGTATCAAAATCTTCTTTTGGATCTACATAAGATTTCCCTGATAAATTTGCTTCAAAAAATACATTTTCTAATGTGATAAACGTTCCAATATCTGTTTCATTTATTCCTGCAAAATCTATTATTTTAGGAATAATCTCTTTTGTAGTTTCTGATCTATAAATATGATTTGGAATTTGATTTACAGTTATGTTTTCAATTTCAGTAATATCTGTCGATTTTATTTTTCCACCAATTGTAATTATTCCATTTCCAGAATTAGTTTCACCAATATACAATCCCTTTAGACGAATATAAATCTCTCTCCCAATATTAAACTTATTGTAACTATTACTCAAGTTTAAAGCAACTTTTATCCCTGAAACTGGGTTTTCCGGAGCATCTTGCATATAAAATTCCTTGTAGAAATTCCCGGATTTATCCGAAGAGATAACATATCCTTTTACAACGATGTTCGATGTAATTTCTAACGGATCATTGCCAATTATATACAATTCTTTTACTTGTTGTATTGTTTTCATTTGAAGATCCCCAGTACTAATACTATCTAAAATTTTAGCGATATCTTCATTTTCTTCAATTCCTAAACTTTCTGGAACTGTAAAATCTCCATCTTCTACACAGGTGATAAAAGAAATACTAATTATTACAAAAAATAGTAAAGTGCTTATTTTATTCGTTTTCATTTTCTCTTTTTTTTTGATTTTAATTAAAAGCTAATACTCACATTCAAAAAATACGTTGTACCTCTTCCGTACCAATATTTACTTCCAAAAACGGGTTTATCTAAAACTTTATCTTCTTTTAATTGTCTATAATTTGCGTTTCTACCTTGCTCAAATCCACCTGATTTATAGGTTTTATTTAACAAGTTATTTACGGTTGCAAATACACTTATATAATAATCCTTAATTTTAAGAGATTTACCTCCAACAATATTTACAACTGAATAATCATCAAATTTCTCTTGTGTTAAAAGTTCTTTTGCAATCGTTGTATCATAATCTAAGAAAGGCAATCCATCATCATCTAAATAAAAATTCTTAGACCTGTTTAATGGTGAAACATCTATAAATGTATTGCTGAAAAAATTTACGGTTGCTCCCAACCACCAATAATCCGGATCTCTGTATTCAAAACCTAAAGAATATGCGTTTTGTGGTCCTGCAGCTAATTTATAATTCTTGAGATTTGCTTCTCCAAAATCCTTATATCCATCAATAAAACCTGCTGCCAAAGATTCAGTATCGGCTTCTGTTGTTAATTCTAAATGCGGATTATTTTCATAGGTAAACTGACCAATAGAAGCTGCTCCTTTTAATTTAAATGTTGATGTTAATTGTGCTTCAATTCCTAATTCTAATCCCAAATGTTTTTTATTAATTCCGCTTAAAATCTCTTGTACAAAAGCAGTGTTATCTCCACCTACTCCATCAGCAAAATAGAACGAAATTTCTGTTGCATCTTTTATTGATGTATAATATGCGGTAACTTTTGATGTAATTATTGGGTTTCTAAAAACATAACTTATATCTGCAGAAAGTGTTTTTTCACTCTGTAAATCTAACACCACATTATTGTTTTCTCTTGAGTTAGAGAACGTGTTTCTAATTGTTGGTGCATTTGTTAAGTATGCTGCATTTACATCAACCAAATGACGACCTGTAAATTTATAAGTTATGCCAGATTTAATTCCATAATTGGTAAATTTCTGTTCTTTAGATTTCCCTAGGGAAGTTTCAGAAAAACCACCATTTTTATACAATCCTTCTCTTTGATGTGTCGTATTAGAAAAATTTACCGCTGTATAAAAATCTACTTTATTGTAATTAAACTGTGCTTGCACAAAAGAGGATAGAATTGTAGAATTCAGATTAAAATTATACTTAAAAGCATCTCCTTTACCAACCAATCTATTTGGGTCTAAAAGATTGTTTTGTTTTTCATCTTCTGTCGCACCAAAAGGATCAATATCTAAATAACCACTTCCACCTAATAAATCGATAACTTCTGCAAAATTATGAGACTGCAAACGTTTAAAACCAATTTTTCCGTTTATTAAAATATGGCTATTTATTTCTTTACTTAAAATGGAGTTTACTGATAATAATTTATCATCATTTCTGTCTTCATACAAAACATAAGCATTTTCTATATCAGCATTTGCATTTGTAGTATTTGCATCAAAAATTGCATTCCAATCTATTTGCCCATCATTTTGAAAATTATTTTGAGCATCATAAGCGCCTTCAAAATCGCCATTTCTTAAAAAATAACTTGGTAAATATTGATAATAAGTAGCACTCGGATTCGCACCAGAATTATAATCAATCCTACTATTACCAATCTTACCAAATTGATATGCAACATTTGTATTTATTGATGTGCTTTCAGAAACATCCCAATAATGATTCAACATTAAAATGGGTTCATTCACTTCTTTAATTCTTGAGTTTGTTTGTTTTCCATTTAAAGAACCCCAATAATCGTTATACTTTATCCCTTTTAAATCGTAGACTTCTTGTGTATTTGGTGAAGATTTTCCACGTTTATTTGGCGTAAAAATTCCTGTAAAATTAATACTACTTTTATCAGTTAGTTTTTTCTCTATGGATGTAAAAAAGGAATAAGCATTGTAAGAAGTTGCATCATTAAAACCTTCATTACCTGCTCTTCTACTTCCAGAAAAAGTAAATGCCCAACCATTTTTTATGGTTCCTGTAGAATGTGTCGCCATAACTCTATGCTGGTAACTTCTATTGGATGAAGAATAAGAAACTCGTGTACCAGGTCTTTGTTCTGTTGCTCTAGTATTCATATTCTTCGAACCCAAAAGACCGCCAAAAGTTACATCTGAAGGAGTTAAACCACTTCTAAATTCTTGGTTTCTTAATACATCATTCAATCCTCCCCAATTACCCCATTGCGCTCTACCGTCATAGATTTTATTCATTTCTATGCCATTAATTAGCACTTTACCATTTCCAGAATCCAAACCTTTAACTCTAAAAAAAGACGAACTAAATTCAAAAGCAGCTGTTCTTAGAAAAATATCCATTGATGATTGTAGCAATCCAGAAATATTATCAGCAGAACTCACATCATTATTTAACTCATCATCAGTAATGGTAATTAAACTTAAGTCTTGGTCTTCAGAAAGATTTTTAAAAAGTGGGATAATTCCTAAATCTAAAGTTTTACCCGAAAGTTCTATCGGAATATTTTGGATTTCATAACCTGAGAATTTTATTTCTAAAATAAATTTTCCGTTCTGAAAATCTTTAATAAGAAAGTGTCCATTTAAATCTGTAGTTTCACTTTTAAAGGTATTTTTTATTTTTACTAAAACTCCTTGAAGTGGTTTTTTGGAATCATTTCCTATAACAGTTCCCTTCACTTTGTTCTGTCCATTAACACCCAAAAATGAGGCTAATAGCAAACAAGTTGCCATAACATTTTTTTTCATAAATCCTTTTTTCTTTTTTTCTAGCGCTCATAAGTTAGGTAAAAAATATTTAACACTTGTAAAAAGCAGATTATGAAACACCAAAAACCGCTTAAGTTTCGTATTTTTACTTCAACAAAAAATCATTAAAAATGAGTAAAAATATATTCTTAATTTTAATATTTTCGATTACATTTTTTGCATGTAGTGCACAAAAAAATGGAAAAAAATATAGCATTAGAACCATTGCTTTTTACAATCTAGAAAACTTATTTGACACCATAAATGATGTTACTAAGGAAGATGAAAAGAGCCCGATGATGGAATTGAAATTCGGTAGATCTAAAGTTTATTGGGATAAAATTGACAAATTAGCAAGTACAATTGCTCAAATCGGAGAAGAGAAAGCAAATACAAGTCCTGCTATTATTGGTGTTTCTGAAGTAGAAAACCTAAGTGTTTTAGAAGATCTTGTAAACTCTAAACATTTAGTTAAAAACGATTACGGAATTGTGCATTATGATTCTCCTGACAAGAGAGGAATTGATGTTGCTTTATTATATCAAAAGAAATATTTTAAACCAATTCATCATGAAGCATTTAATCCGAACATTTATAGAGACAACTTTAAAGTGTATACAAGAGATCAACTTTTAGTTTCTGGTTATCTAGATGACGAATTAATACACGTAATTGTAAATCACTGGCCTTCTAGAAGAGGTGGTGAAGCTGCAAGTAGACCATCAAGAGAGAAAGCTGCTTATCAAAATTTAAAAATAATAAAACAAGTTAAAGATCAAGATCCAGCAGCAAAAATCTTGGTTATGGGAGATTTTAATGATGATCCTACAAATTCGAGTTTTAAAAACGTTTTAAAAACGAAAAGCAGAAAGAAAAATGTAACGGATGGAGATTTATTTAATCCTTATGAAGATATGTTTAGAAGGGGTTTTAACACTTTAAAATATAGAGATAAGATAAACTTATTTGACCAAATATACTTTACCTCTCCCTTATTAGATAAAGGCGAAAAAGATTTTTCTACTTATAAAATGTATAAAGCAATGGTTTTTAATAAAAGCTTTTTAACAACTAAAAAGGGGAAATATAAAGGATATCCTTTTAGAAGTTTTTCTAATGGAAACTACACAGGTGGTTACTCAGATCATTACCCAGTTTATATGTATTTGATTAAAGAAAAGAAATAAATTACTTATTTTTATAAAATACAAAACCCCGCAACTTAATAGTTGCGGGGTTTTTTGATAAAAATTTATTCCCTTATTATTTTATAAAGATTAATCTTTTGGAGATTTAAATTTATAATATAAGTATGTGTAAGCATCACGAGGTATAATTGTAATCCACTTTTTGTGTTTTAAATACCATTTAAAACGAATAGAATTCATTCCTTTTGTTAGATAGGCTGCAATAAAAGGATGTACATGTAATTGTACCTTTTTATTTTTAGAGTTTGACATAAACTTCTCTAAATCTGATTCTAGTTTGTCTAACAAAACTATTGGTGCTTCTACTTCTCCACTTTTACTTGGGTTGGCTTCGGTAGTTTTTATACTTAACTCAGGTCTTACCCTTTGTCTTGTAATTTGTACCAATCCAAATTTACTTGGAGGTAATATTTTATGCTTTGTTCTATCTAAAGCCATTTGTTCTTTTAGATGCTGATACAGTTTATTTCTGTTTTCAGCTTTGTGCATATCAATAAAATCTACAACTATAATTCCTCCCATATCACGCAGTTGTAACTGACGTGCTACTTCAGTAGCTGAAATTAGATTTACTTCTAATGCAGTATCTTCTTGAGAACCTGCTTTATTTGAACGGTTTCCGCTATTAACATCAATAACGTGTAAAGCTTCAGTATGCTCTATAACTAAATAGGCACCTTTGCTCATAGAAACTGTTTTTCCAAATGATGTTTTAATTTGTCTTTCTATTCCATATTTTTCAAAAATAGGAGTTTCAGACTTGTGTAATTTTACAATTTTTTCCTTTTCAGGATAAATCTCTTGTAAATACTCTTTAATTTCTACTGCCAAAGTTTCATCATTTGTTACAATACTAGTGAAAGAATCATTCATAACATCTCTTAAAATAGAAGATGCTCTGTTTAACTCGCTTAAAATCTTTGTTGGTGTGTTTGTATTTGGTATACTTTTACACATTTTTTGCCAACGTTCTAATGAGTTTTGCAAATCTTTATCTAATTCTGCAACTTTTTTACCTTCGGCAACAGTTCTTAAAATAACACCAAAACCTTTAGGCTTGATGCTCTTTGCTAATCTTTTTAAACGTTCTTTTTCTTTTGGGTCTGCTATTTTTTGAGAAACAGAAACTCGGTTAGAAAAAGGAACAAGAACTAAAAATCTACCTGCTATAGACAACTCAGAACTTAATCTGGGGCCTTTCGTAGAAATTGGTTCTTTTACTATCTGTACTAATAGGTTTTGCCCTGTTTTTAGTACTTGATTAATACTACCGTCTTTGTTAATGTCTTCTTCCTTACGGAAGTTACTTAAAGTGAAATCTTTATACTTACCTGTGCTTACTTTCTTAATGAACGAATTTAATGAGTTTACCTGCGCACCTAAATCATGATAATGTAAAAACCCATCTTTAGGGTAACCTACATTTACAAAGGCAGCATTTAAACCAGTTAAAACTTTTCCTATTTTGGCTAAAAAAATATCGCCAACCGAGAATTTGTTGTCACTTGTTTCATTATTTAATTCAATAAGTTTTCCATCTCTTAATAAGGCAAAATCAATATCAGATGAATTTGAACGAATTATTAATTCTGTTTTCATACTGAACTGGTTTTAACTCTACACATAATTGTGTAGATGGGTTAATATTGTCAGGTATATTATGTAATACCGTGTGAGGTTAGTTTAACCTCTAATGTCAATGAACTTTTTTTGTTTTTTTCGCTAAACTATAAACGAAAAAGTAAGCGGATGCTTACTTTTTCTTGTGTCTATTTGCTCTTGCTCTTTTCTTTCTTTTGTGTGTCGAGATCTTTGCTCTCTTTCTTTTTTTACCGCTTGGCATAATGTTCTGTTGTTTTTTAAACCCTTTTTTAGGTTTAGATTAATATTTTGTTATTTAACTGCTACTTTACTTTTCACTCCTTCTGTAAAAGTTTTAGCCGGTTTAAAAGCTGGAATGTTGTGCGCAGGAATCTTAATAGTTGTATTCTTAGAAATATTTCTACCTGTTTTCTCTGCTCTTGTTTTGATAATAAAACTACCAAAACCTCTTAAATAAACGTTATCGCCATTTTCTAATGCATCTTTTACTTCAGTCATGAATGCTTCAACAGTTGCTAATACATCTGTTTTTTCTATTCCTGATTTATCTGAAATCTTTGATACGATATCTGCTTTCGTCATGTCTCTTTTTTTACTATATTTTTATTAAATTACTTTCAAAAATGCGGATGCAAATATATGATAATTAATCAATTCCAAAAATAATAACACTTAAATTTATGTGAATTTTAAAATGTATTATTGCAATCCTATTTTTAAACAATGAAATTTTCTAACATATTAATTTACTGGTACTTACAAAACAATAGAGAATTGCCTTGGCGCAGTACAAAGAACGCCTATTTTATTTGGTTATCAGAAATTATGTTGCAACAAACAAGAGTTGCCCAAGGTTTGTCTTATTATTTGAAATTTACAGAGGCATTTCCGACAGTTTTCGACCTCGCTAAAGCGGATGAAAGTACCGTTTTAAAAATGTGGCAAGGTCTCGGATATTATTCTAGAGCAAGAAACCTGCATTTTTCTGCAAAACTGATTGCAAACGAATTAAAAGGTGAATTTCCATCAACTTATAATGAAATCATAAAACTAAAAGGAATTGGAGATTATACAGCTTCTGCAATTGCTTCTATTTGCTTTGACGAACCAACTGCAGTTGTAGATGGAAACGTTTATAGAGTACTTTCTCGCTATTTCGGAATTAAAACACCTATTAACTCATCCGCAGGAATTAAAGAGTTTAAAGCATTAGCACAATCTTTAATTGATAAAACGCAATCTGGAACTTTTAATCAAGCAATTATGGATTTTGGTGCGCTTCATTGCAAACCTCAAAATCCTTTATGCGAAACGTGTCCTTTTTCTGATAGTTGTGTTGCTTTAGAAAAAAAGTTAATCAAGGAACTTCCCGTAAAAGAGAAAAAGATAAAAGTCAGAAAACGTTATTTTAATTTTCTAGTTATTAAAACGGATGATAATAAAACTATTTTATCAGAAAGAAAAGGAAAAGGCATTTGGCAAGGTTTATATCAATTCCCTTTAATTGAATCGGAAACGACTATTGATAAGGAAGAGCTTATTTCATCAGAAGAATTTATCAATTTATTTCCTTCTGAAACAACGCTCTCTCTATTTAATAAGAAGGAAATTGTACACAAATTATCACATCAACATTTATATACACAATTCTGGATTGTAGAAACAAAAAATTCATCCGAAGTAAACATAAATTGGAATGAAATTGAGAAATATCCAGTTCCTGTTTTAATCGCAAATTTCTTAGAAGCTTATCTAGATAAAAAGTAATTGATATTTTTAGTACTTTTGATGTAGAAAAAAACAAGCTATGGCAGGAACAATAAACAAAGTGATTTTAATTGGTAATTTAGGTGATGACGTTAAAATGCATTATTTTGATGATCAAAATTGCGTTGGAAGATTCCCAATAGCAACCTCTGAAAGCTATACCAATAAACAAACAGGAGAAAAAACTACCACAACTGACTGGCATAATATTGTTGTTAGAAATGGATTAGCAAAGGTTTGTGAAAAGTATTTAAATAAAGGTGATAAAATTTATGTTGAAGGAAAATTAAAAAATCGTCAGTGGGAACAAGATGGCGTTAAGCGATATTCTACAGAAATTCAAGTAAATGAAATGACAATGTTATCGACTAAAAATAACGTAACCAACCCAAATACGCCTCAACCAAATCAACAGCAACCTTCTGCCCCAGCTCCAGCTCCAAAAACTGTAGCTACAGAAGAAAATGATGATTTACCCTTTTAATTAACCAAAACCACAGCAATTGGACCCAGATCCCGAAATTTTGTTTTTACTTTTTGCCTCTATTGATTTACTAACTACATTTAATGCCATTATTCTAATTGTTTTACTAATAAGTTCAGCGTTAGTTTCTGGAACAGAAGTAGCTTTTTTCTCACTTTCTCAAACCGATTTAAACGAACTTTCCAACAACGGAAAAGAGGATAATATTGTAGTAACTTTATTAGAAAAACCGAGAAAATTATTAGCTACAATATTAATTACCAACAACTTTATAAATATTCTAATTGTTTTATTATTTGCTTCTTTAGCAGAAACTTTATTTAGCGATTTTAACTATCAATTAAACTTATATTTATTTACAGTTCCTATTCGATTTTTATTAGAAATTGTACTTGTAACTTTTTTAATTCTCTTGTTTGGAGAGGTTTTACCAAAAGTTTACGCATCTAGAAATGCACTTACTTTTTCTAAAAAAATGTCTAAATTCATTCACATAATAAACATCATATTAACACCGTTTAGTCTACCATTAATTACATTAACAAAGTGGATCGAAAAGAAATTAGGAAGTAAAAACTCTAACTTTTCTGTAGAAACTTTATCGCAAGCTTTAGAGTTAACATCTGAAGGAGCAACGACAAAAGATGAACAAAAAATTCTTGAAGGAATTGTAAATTTTGGAAATACAGAAACGGTGCAAATTATGAAACCTCGTATCGATATTTTTGCAATTTCTGATAAAGAAACATACGAAGTTGTTTTAAATAAAATTCTAAAAAATGGATATTCTAGAAACCCAGTTTACAAAGATAATATTGATAATATAATCGGTGTTTTATACGCAAAAGACCTATTAAGCCACTTAGATAAAACTACATTTAAATGGCAAGATTTATTACGTGAACCCTTTTTTGTGCCAGAAAACAAAAAATTAGACGACTTGTTAGGTGATTTTAGAGAAAAGAAAAACCACTTAGCAATTGTTGTTGATGAATATGGAGGAACCAGTGGCTTGGTGACTTTAGAAGATGTTATTGAAGAAATTGTAGGTGATATTAATGATGAATTTGATGATGAAGATTTATCTTATTCTAAAATTGATGAAAACAATTATGTTTTTGAGGGTAAAACTTCAATTAAAGATTTTTGTAGGGTTTTAGATGATGAAGATGAAGCTATTTTTGAAGAAGAAAAAGGAGAAAGTGAAACTTTAGCAGGGTTTATTTTAGAAATTTCTGGAAAATTCCCGAAAAAAAGTGAGAAAATAAACTTCAAGAATTATACGTTTACAATAGAAGCGTTAGATAAAAAACGTATTAAACAAGTTAAAGCAACAAGAAATGCGTAACCTCTTTTTATTAATTATACTAACTGTTTTCATGTCTTGTAATGAAGACGTTTTGCCAAAACCTAAAGCATATTTAAGTTTAACCTATCCTAAAAAAACTTACAAAAAACTAACACTAAAAAGACCTTATTCATTTGAAGTTTTAGAAAATACAACAGTAATTAATGAAGCTAATAATTGGTTAAAAATTAAGTATCCTAATTTAAAGGCATCCATAGATATTACTTACAGACCTGTAAATAATAATTTAAAAGAACTTTTAACAGAAGCAGAAAAATTAGTTTTTAAACACACCGTAAAAGCAGAACAAATTATTCCAAAAGATTTTGTAAACCCAGAAAAAAGGATCTTTGGTAGTTTGTACGAAATTACTGGAAATGCTGCTTCTCAAATTCAATTTCATATTACAGATAGTACAAATAATTTTTTAAAAGGTTCTTTGTATTTTTACGCGAAGCCCAATTACGACTCCATTTTACCAGCTGTAGATTATATAAAACAAGATATATTACACATTGTAGAAACTTTAGAATGGAAAGAGTAAAAAACTCTTAACACTAAGTATATCTACCTGTTTTATAAAATAGAAAATAAAACTCTTAACCACTTTCATAATTATTTAGTTCTTGTTAGCAACTAACTAAACTTATTAATTATGAAAAAAAGTATTCTTTATTTCAGCGCTTTAACATTATCCTTTTTGATGTTTTACTCTTGTAACAACACTAAAAAAACAACTTTGATCCCTGAATATTTGGTTTCCATTAAAGCTGCACCAAATAGAAATGCACCTTCTTTACAATCTTTTATACACGGAACATCTGGTTCTGAATGGTTACTTTTTGCTGGTAGAACAAATTCTATAGACTCACTAAATGGTGGTTTACATAATTTACATGGCAATTATGCTAACACTTCATTTACAAAAGTTTCTTTTAATGAAAACATTTATGTTTATGACCCAATTATTGATGCAGTTCCCACTAGTATAAGTATCACTAAATTGACATCTATTATATCAGAAAATTTTGACAAAGAAAATACAGCTCTTTTTAAAAAGTTTTTAAGTGTATTTAAAAATACAAATGCAAACGTAAAACAAGTTGACGAATTTCTATATATAACTGGTGGTTATGGAGCAATAAATTTTGAAGAACCAACTAAAGGTTATATTACTTACGATCATATAGCTCGTATTCACGTTCCATCAATGATTCAATTAGTAAAAGGGAATTATGAAGGAATGGAAAAATCTAAATTGTTTGCTTTTACAAGAAACAAAAGTTTAGTTAGTACTGGTGGAGAGTTATATTATATTGGTGGTAAAACGATAAAAAATGGAACTTTTTATTTAGTTGGCGGTCATAATTTTGGAAAAAAAGCTGTAGCTACTGGAGGACAAAAATATGTAGATGCTGTTTATCCTTTTTCAATAGGTTCAAAAATTGTAAAAAAAGACACTCTAAAACACACTCTATCTTTATCTTTCAACAGTGCTATTTCTGATGTTAGTGATCCTAATGGAGCGGCTTCAGATAATACTTCAATTTTTAGAAGAAGAGATGGACCAATTTTACCTTCAATTTACAAAAGTCCTGTTTCTAATAAAATTTTACCAGGAATTGCTATTTATGCTGGTGTTTTTAAACCTGGAAATGATAGTAATTTACAAGCTTGGAATGACGCAATCTATGTTCATCCACAATGGGCAAATAAAGAAAGTAAGTTATTTACATACGATAAGACCTATAACCAAAAGAATTATAACGTTTATGCTTCACCAAACTTTGTAGCTTACGATAGTATTTCTGGTATTTCACATTCTTATTTATTAGGAGGAATTGGTGATGGGCCTGAGAAAGATTATAATGATGAATTATCTGGTTTTACCAACACAGGAATGCATATAAAAACGGATATAAATAAGCATCCTTTAAAAAGTGAAAATGAAATATTTAGCAACAATTTATTTAGTGAGAATTCTAAAAACAAACCTCCTTTTTATGGAGCAGAAGCTATTCTATTTCCGAACGAGAATATTTCTTATTCGAAATATTCTAATGAAATAATCGATTTAAACACCACTTTCAAAAACACTAACAGTATAGATGTTGGCTATATATTTGGTGGTATAGAAGCTTTTAAACCTAACCCAGGAACTTATGGGAAAAGAAATTCTAGAGCTTCAAACAAAGTTTGGAAAGTAACCTTAACAAAACAAACTGTAAAATAATATTACCTTTAAAAAAAGTAGCCTAAAAAAAATTAAGCTACTTTTTTTACTTTAACCAAAAAATACTCAGTTCATAAAGCGAAACAAAAGCTTTTTCTTCCGTTTTTTTTCATCAATTTTACCACACAATAAGATTTACATTATAAAATTATTGAAAATTTAATGGAAAACTCACACACAAAAAATCTTTCAGGCTTGCTATTAGCAACTCTTTTTATTAGTACTTCTGGTGTTTTAGGAAGATATATTGCATTACCAACTGAAATTATTATTTGGTTTAGAGCTTCTTTAGCAATGGTGTTTTTATATGTTTTTTGTAGATATAAAAAAATAGATTTAACCATAAAATCTTCTAAAGATTATTTCCCCTTTTTTATTAGTGGAGTTTTTATGACTGTACACTGGATAACTTATTTCTACGCCCTAAAACTCGCTAATGTTGCTTTGGGTGTTTTATCATTATATACATTTCCTATTATAATTGCGTTACTAGAACCTTTGTTCTTAAAGGTGAAATTTAATCCTATTTATATTTTATTAGGATTAATGGTTTTAACAGGATTGTACATTTTAACTCCAGATTTTAATATTGAAAGTTCGCAAGTAAAAGGTGTGCTTTTCGGTATCTTTTCAGCATTTTGTTATGCAATTAGAATTCTTCTATTAAAGAAACAAGTTTCTAACTATAATGGTACAATGCTTATGTTTTATCAAACAGTAATTATTACCATTCTACTCTTACCAACCTTATTCTTTATGGATTTATCTGGTTTAGAAAGTCAGTTTCCATTTTTACTGTTATTAGCATTCCTAACAACTGCTATTGGTCATAGTTTAATGTTACATTCTTTAAAGTTCTTTTCGGCCTCTACCGCTAGTATTATTAGTAGTTTACAACCCATTTTTGGAATTATTTTAGCATTCTTTTTCCTTCAAGAAACCCCTACTTTGAATACATTTTGGGGAGGAAGTTTAATTCTACTAACAGTTGTAATTGAAGGATTTAGAACAAGAAAATAATTTTTTTAACATAATTTTAACTTTGGCATCTTCTTTGATTTTAGTTCATAAAACCCAACACAATGAACTCGAAATTTAAGATTACTATCCCAAAACCTTGTCATGAAAACTGGAACGAAATGACTCCTAAAGAAAAAGGAAGGTTCTGTAAATCGTGCTCTAAAACTGTTGTCGATTTCACTAAAAAGTCAACTGTAGAAATTCAAGATTATTTAGTTAAAAATAAAAGCAAACGTGTTTGTGGACATTTTTATCGTAAACAATTGGATTCGGTGACAATTGAAATTCCTAGAATAGCTTTTAATCAACAATTATCATTTCAAAAATTATTTACTTTGTCTTTATTTTTTGTGATGGGAACTTCACTTTTTAGCTGCCAATATTCTGATGGCAAGAAACAGAAAATTGAGAATATAATTATTATTGATACTTTGAAAATTGAAAAAGTTTCAATATTAAAAACGAGAAAAGTTTCACCACCTCCAAAAACCACTGGTATTTTTATTTGTGATACAACTTCTAAAAAAGATAGCATTATAGAAATAATCACAACTGGTGAGCTAGTTGAAGTTATTGTTAATGGAGACTTAGCTGTTGAAGGAGAAATTACCTTAGAAGAAGAAACAGATATTAGTTTTATTGCAATTGAAGAATCACCAAGGTTTAAAACCTCTAAAAAACTATCGAAACATAAGATAAAAGAGGATTTTGATAAAAGAATGAAGAATTTTTTTCAAGAAAATTTTGACATAAATACAACTATAAATTTAGGTTTATACAAAGGAAAACATAAAATACAAACTCAATTTATCATAGATGAAAATGGAAATCTAACTGATATTAAAGTAAGAGCACCTCACCCAGCATTAAAAAGAGAAGTGATAAGAATGCTTAATGAATTACCTCAATTTATCCCAGGAAAACAGAATGGTATAATTGTGAAAACAAAATATACTTTGCCAATTTCTTTTGAAGTAAAATAATAAATAACTACCAAACAAGTCTAGCCCTGATTGAACGGTCTGTTTGAGCTCTTTTTTGAGTTTTCGAAAAAAAAGCGAGTAGTGAAAGCAGGAAATAGCTTCTAAAAAACAGAATATAACTATTTACTACTAATATCTAGATAGTTACGTTTTACAAAAATTAGAATAGTCTCTAAAATTTCGCCCATATTATTACATTTCTTAAACTCTACATCACCAACATATTCTATTAAATCTTGCTTTAAACGCTCTACATGTTTTGGGAATGAAATAGTGTCATGAATCATACATCTAACAATATGCTGAATTCTGTCTGGAGAACTAATCATTCTTTTTGCAATGTATGAACGTTCTTCTATTTTGTACTGATTTATAGAACTATTCTCTAATCGTTCACCAACCATTTGCACCATCTTAAAATTCTCTTTCATAAACTGTAAGTTGTAAACTTTTAAGTTTCCTTCAAAAGACTGTTGATCGAAATCTATCGCTCTAATTTTATAGACAATCTTATCAAAATCATGAATTGGTGTAATTACATAATTGTAAGAACGCATGTCTCCTAAAAGACGAATAAAACATCTTTCTTTAAACTTTACAAACTCTTTGGCTATTTGAGCTTTTTCTGATTTTGAACAAGTTGGAAGAACATTCTCAATAAAATCGTCTCCAGGAATTCCAGAAATATGCTCTTCTATTAAAGTATCTTCATACACCAAATAGTTCATTGTATATGGAGACAAAATATGTTCTAATTCTAAACCATAAACACGAGATGCATCTGCTTGTTTTACATAGAAATAAGTGAAATTATCATTTAAAATATTTCTAACTTTTATTCTAAATGGTTTGGAATTACCAAACGTACAAAAATCAATAGCATCAATATTTAAATAAGGAATAGTTTTTTCATTACCATCTGAATGTAATAAAGTATATATTTTTTTTAAGTTTAAGTCTATTTCTTCTCTTTCAAACTCAGAGTAATAAGTTCTTACCCAAAGCGTGTCTACATCATTTTTATCATAGACAGAAATTGCTCCTTGAAAACGCAATAAATCATCATATAAAATACTAATTTTAGTACTTCTATTATGCTTTTTTAAAAAAGCAGCCAACAATTTACTTACAGGAAAGGTTGGTTTCTTTTTTGAAATTAATTTTTGATTTTCAGCCATTTTTATTGTCTAAATATTCTACAAAAATAAGGATTATTAATAGACTCTACGCTATTTCAAACATCTTTCCTGGTAAAGGCTTTGTGATTCCTTTTAATTCCATTTGCAATAAAATTGATGATAATTGAAAAATAGGAATATTACATTCTAAAGCAATAACATCTAATAATTGTTGCCCCTTATCGTGTAATAAATCATGAATTTTCTGTTCGTTTTCATTCAATTCGATAAATAACTGTTTTTGAATTATCTTGGGTTTTTGTTGAACATCCCAATTTAGCATCTTTACAACATCTGATGCTGAATTTAATAAATGAGCTCTGTTATTTTTTATTAAATTATTACAACCTCTACTATAAATATCGGTTGTTCTACCTGGAACAGCAAATACATCTTTATCATAAGAATTTGCAATATCTGCAGTTACCAAAGAACCTCCTTTAGATGCTGATTCTATAATTATTGTTGCTGTAGAAATACCAGCTACAATTCTATTTCGTTTTAAAAAATTTTCTCTTAATGGAGCTTCTTCACTCCAGAATTCGGTTAAAAATCCTCCATTTTCATTTACTTGATTGATATACTTTTTATGAACCTTCGGATAAATTTGCTCGAAACCATGTGCTAAAACTGCAATTGTTTGCAAATTGTTTTCTATTGCTGCTTTATGCGCACAAATATCTACTCCATAAGCAAAACCACTTACTATTATTGGATTATATTCAGCGATTTCTTTTATAAATTGATTACAAAAATCGCGACCATAAGAACTTATATTTCTTGTACCAACAATTGAAATGATTTTTTTATTAGAGAAATCTAAGTTTCCGTCTTTGAAAATTAATATAGGACTATCTATACAATGTTGAAGATTTGTAGGATAATCATCTTCTAAAAAATAAGAATAAGAAATACCATTATCTTGAATGTATTTTAGCTCTTGCTCTGCTAATTTGACATTTTCAGCATCAAAAAGATGTTTTAAAGCATGATTCCCTATTCCGTTTATTTTTGATAAAGTTGTAGCCTTTTCTTTAAATATTTGACAGACATCTCCCACATTTACAATGAGTTTCTTCGCCAAAATATCGCCTACAGCTTTACTTTTCTGCAATCTTAGGATTGCGAGTAATTTTTCTTCTTTCAATAGATAACAATTTGACAACCAATATATAAAAAATTTGTTGATAAATATTAGAGAACTTTCTTTTACAAAACATCAAATTCTCTATATTTGTTATAATGACATTAGCTACCTACATAAACGATTTATTATACAGATACGATTGCGTAATTGTACCAGATTTTGGCGGATTTGTAACCAATAGAATTGGTGCAAAAGCCAATAATTTCACACACACTTTTACGCCACCAATAAAACAGGTTGCGTTTAACAGTCTATTAAAACATAATGATGGTTTATTAGCGAACTATATTGCTTCTGCAGAAAACATTTCTTTCGAGAAAGCTTCTACCGCTATTTCTTTGTCTGTAATTAAATGGCAAAATGAATTACAATCTAAATCTGTAGAAATAGATAGCTTAGGAGTTTTATCATTAAACGAAGAAAAACAAATCGTTTTTGAACCTAATACTTCTGTTAACTATTTAACAGAATCTTTTGGTTTATCAACTTTAGAATCTTCGGCAATTTCTAGATACAAACAACAAGTAAAACCTTTAATACCTGTTCTTGCAAAAGAAGAGAAAAAAGCGATTCCTACATTTATAAAATATGCCGCAACTGCTGCAATTTTATTAACATTAGGTTTTGCTGGCTACAATGGTTATCAACAAAATGAGCAAAAAGAAGTTTTAGCAAGTCAAGAAAAAGCGATTCAAAAAAAGATACAATCTGCTACTTTTGTAATTTCTAATCCTTTACCAACAATCAACTTAAATGTTGTTAAAGAAAAAGTAAAACCATTTCATATAATTGCTGGTGCTTTTCAATTTGCAGAAAACGCAGAAAAGAAAGTAAAGCAATTAAAAGCAAAAGGTTTTGACGCTAAAATAATTGGCGTTAACAAATGGGGCTTAACTCAAGTAACTTTTAACAGTTACTCTGATCGTAACGAAGCAACAAATAGCCTTTACAAGATTCAAAAAACAGTGTCTAAAGATGCTTGGTTGTTGATTAAAAAGTAACAATTAATTCAATTTTCTTTAACATTTTTAATTTTCACTTTTAAATAAGCGATTGCTATCTTTGCAAAAAATATTTTTTGATGGAAGCAAAAACACCAAAAGAATCTTTAACAACACTTACCGACTTAGTTTTACCTGGGGAAACTAATTATTTAGACAACCTTTTTGGTGGCGAGCTATTAGCTAGAATGGATAGAGCTTGTAGTATTGCTGCAAGAAGACACTCAAGAAAAATTGTTGTTACAGTATCTGTAAATCATGTTGCTTTTAACAAACCTATTCCTGTAGGAAGTGTAGTAACTTTAGAAGCGAAAGTTTCTAGAGCATTTAAATCTTCTATGGAAACCTATGTTGATGTTTGGATTGAAGACAGACAATCTAGATCTAGAACAAAAGTAAATGAAGGTATCTATACTTTTGTTGCTGTAGACGAAGCAGGTAAACCGGTACCGATTCCACAAATAATTCCTGAAACTGAATTAGAAAAAGAACGTTTTAAAGGAGCTCTAATACGTAAACAGTTAAGTTTAGTATTAGCTGGTAAATTAGACGCTCATGATGCTACAGCCTTAAAAGCTTTATTTAATTAATCTAAAATTATGGAACTATACAATTACAAAATCATCTATTCAGTTGCCATTTTTGTAACTGCTTTTTTTCTTCGCTTGTTAATTACGAATTCTTTAAAAAAAATTCAAACAAAATTTGGCTTTCAGAAAGCAAGAATCTTAGTCACAAATAAAATAATTACAGTATTAATTTATATTACTGTAATTGTTGTTGTCTCTTTTATTTGGGGTGTTGATGAAAAACAATTACTCGTTTATGTTTCTTCTTTTTTAACGATTTTAGGTATTGCTTTTTTTGCACAATGGTCTATTCTCTCTAACATTACAGCTGGTATAATTTTATTTATAAATTATCCAGTAAAAATTGGAGACACTATTACTATATTAGAAAAAGACAATAATATTACTGGTGAAATTAGAGATATTGGCGCTTTTTTTATCACATTAAGAACACCAGAAAAGGAGCTAATAACAATGCCTAACGCTGTTATTCTTCAAAAAAATATTAAATACTCACCTCAACCGGAGAGTTAAGTTATCTTTTTAAAATCCAAGAAGATGGATTTAAACGTGTTGTATTTTTAAACAATACAAAAACTATTTTGGTCTTTTTAGAAACTTTATCTGTAAAAATCTGACCAATTTTTTGTCCTGTTTTTATATTATCACCTTTTTTAACATAGATTTTTTCTAAGTTATTATAAGATGAAATATAATTTCCATGTTGAATTAATACATTTCTTCTTCCTTCAGAATTCACTAAAACATTCAACACTTTTCCATTAAAAATAGACTTAGCTTCCCTTCCTTGTTTCGTAACAATATGTAAACCTGTACCATTTATAGTAATTCCAGGAAATGAAGGATGAGGCTGCTTACCAAACCTTCTAACAACAATACCCTCACTAACAGGCCAAGGTAATTTACCTTTATTTAATTCAAACTTTGTTGCTAATGCTTTTGCTTCAGGACTTAAAATAAATTCATTTTTCTTAACCGATTTAGGCTTAGAACTAGGTTTTGAATTTAACTTCGCTGCTGCTGCTTTTGCTTTTGCCAATGCAATTCTATTTGCTCGTGCAATTTCTTCACGAATCTTTTTATCTATTTTAGCAACAACTCTTTTCTCTTCTTTAATTTTATTTTGAAGCTCTTTTTTATACTTACTTTCTTTCTTCTTAATAGTAGTTAATAACTTTTCTTGACTCTTTTTATCAGCTTCAATTTGTTGTTTCTGTTGTTTTTCTGATAAAATTAAAGTGTCTTTTACATTCTTCTGAAAAAATAAAGAATCATTCAATTTTTGAACAAAATTTGTACTCTCAACAATTTCTTCTCCTTGATTTTTTCTAAAAGAAGTATATTGTTTCATATACTCAAGCCTTTTATAAGCTTGATAAAAATTTTGAGACGAAAGCAAAAACATCGTTCTACTTTGTTGAGATTTACTTTTGTATGATTTAAAAATCATATCCGCATAATCCTCTTTTAATTCAGCTAATTTTTTATTTAATTTTTTAAGCTTAGCTTCATTTACAGCAATTTCTTTTGATAAAATTGACGCTTCTGCATTAATCGTAGAAATTAGTTTAGCTCTAACTTCAATTTTTTTATTGATATCCTTTAAATCGTCTAAAGCATTCTTCTCTTTTTTCTTTTCATTAAAAAGCAACGTGTTTACCTGTTTAATTTCTTTATTCAGTTTTTTACGCTGTACCTCTAATTGTTTTCTCGTTTGACCAAAAACAGAAAAAACACTTAGAAAAAAGACTAAAATTGGTATGTATATTTTTTTACTTTTCACTATATTTTAATTTGCTTATACCCTTTAGGGATTGAAAAAGAGATATTAACATCGGTATTAAACTGAACAGATTTTACAATAAAATCTATATTCGTAAACTTACCTGGTTGTTTTGCTTTTATTTTAATTTCTGATGGAAAAACTGCATCGTCAACTATTTTATACGATGGGTAAAAAACGTCTAATCTTTGGTTCTTTTTTGAATTAACAATAGATTGTTTATCTAATTTAAAATGAGATGGATTTACTGAAAAGAAAATATCAAATAAATCTTCTTGCACTTTTGGTGACAAAACATAAGAATTATCTTGTATAATTACCTCTTGTTTTTGCTTCTTAACATTCATTAAAGATTGCCCTAATAATAAATTTTGAAGTTGATCAAAATTAATATCTGTTCCTAATATTTTCTTTAGCATCGAAAAATCTCCATCAAAATATTTTTTACTCAAAGAAGAATAAAACTGAACAGATGTAGGTGTAATTTTTGCTTTAAACAGCGTAATAAACTTCGTTCCTTTTAACCAAATAACCTCATCCTTTTTCATTCTAAAACTAACAGAGAAACCTTGTTTTATTTTTCCGTTATTAAAATTTGCCTTCAGTTTTGCATCAACCGTTTTTTTATCAAAATTAGATGCAATATGTTTTCTAGCTATCTTTTTAGCCGACATTTCTTCGGCAACTACATTTGAATCCATTAAATTCTTTTTTGCTTTACACGAAGTAAATACAACTAAAAGAACCACAAAATATTTTATAAATTTCATTCTTAACTTTTGATTTTATTTGATTTCTCAATAAACTTTTTTTCCTCTTTAAAGTTACCTAAACCTTTATAAGAAATTGCCATTTCTTTGTAGAAATCTGCTTCCATAGTATCTTCAATAACAAAATCGATACCATTTTGTAAACTCAATAACGCTTTTTTATACTTTTTCTGATAATTCAATGCTTTTCCTTTTACAAAATACACATAAGGCTGTGCAGGAAACAGCGAAATTCCCTCATTACTATACTTTAAAAGCTCTTCTGTATTATTTTTGGACTCGTCTAAAATTTGCTTTAAAATAGTATACGATTTATTGGACTTAAATTGATCTTTTAAGGAAACAACATCACTTGTTTTTTCTTCAACAACAACCTTTCTTTTTCTTTTTTCTAGATTATTTTTTAAGTTTTTAAAGTTAGAAGACAATGCATTATCCTGCTCCATCGCATTCATTAAAGAAATTGCTTTTTTATAATCTCTATTTTTAAGATATAATTTCAACAAAAACTCTCTTTCTTTTAAATTGATAGCAACTATTTTTTGTTGAATCGCAATTGCTTCAGTAATACTTCTATCTTTTATATGAATTTTAACCAGATGCTTTAGCATCCAAATATTATTTGGCGCTGTTATTAAAGCTCTGTTTATATATTCTTTTGCAAGTAAGGTTTTGTTAAGCAATAAGTAGTTTTTAGAAAACTCAAAGAAAACAGCAACATTATTTGTTAAAACCTGATTGCAGCTTTCTAAATTTTCAATGGCTTTCTGATAATTACCAATTGATTTTTCTGATAAAGCTTTAAAAAAAAATTGCTGAAAGTCTAACTCTTTTTCTTCGGTTAAATCTTTAGCAACTGGTATACTATCTTGTGTGTAAGACTTTAAAGAGAAAAGAATACAAAAAATAGAGAAGAGAGCATACTTAAAATAAATAGCTCTCTTTTTTCTCTGTTCTTTTTTCTCAAATATTGTAATCATTTATGTTAATTCGGTATAATCACCAATACTTACAGAAGTATATTTACCATTATATTTAGCATAATTTCCAATCATAGCATTATCTAAATTTGCATTAGAAATTTCTACATTAGATTGAATTAGAGAATTAACAATCGTAGAATCTTCTACAACACTGTTTGCTCCAATAGAAACATAAGGTCCTATTTTTGTATTTTTAAGCACAACATTCTCTCCAACAAAACAAGGTTGAATAATTTCTGAATTTTCTAAAACAACATCTTTAGAAACTAAATTGTTTCCTGCTTCATGTTCAAACCCTAAAACTTGTTTATTAGTATCTACAGTTGGGTCTTTTTTACCACAATCCATCCAAGTATTTACGGTTCCTGGAATAAACTTTGCTCCTTGTAGTTTTAATGATTCTAATACATTTGTTAATTGATATTCATTGTTTTCTTTTAAATCATTATCAATTAAATATTGAATCTCTTCTAATAATTTATCTCCACTTTTAAAATAATAAATTCCAATAATCGCTAAATCAGACACAAAGTCCTTTGGTTTTTCTATAAAATCGGTAATAAAACCATCTTGTAATTTTACAACACCAAAAGCACTTGGATTTTCTACTTTACTCACCCAAATTGCTCCATCTGCATTTGCATCAAGTTTAAAATCTGCCTTAAATAAAGTATCAGCATAAGCAACAACACAAGGACCACTTAAAGATTCTTTTGCACAATAAATTGCATGTGCAGTTCCTAAAGCTTCTTCTTGCACATAAACAGATCCTTTAGCACCTAATTCTTTAGCAATTTTTAACAATTGTTCTTCTGTATCTGTCGGAAATCCTTTAGCTGTTGTACCTATAACAAATGCTATCTCATCAATTTCTTCATCAATTACAGAAGCAATATCCTCTACTAAACGTTGTACAATTGGTTTACCCGCAATTACAGTTAAAGGTTTTGGAACTGTTAAAGTATGAGGTCTTAAACGAGACCCAATCCCTGCCATTGGTACAATTATCTTCATATTATTCTTTTATCAAAATTAAGCATGCAATATACCATTAATAAGGGAGATGTAAAAAGCTAGAATTCAATTTTACTTTTTCTACCTCACTGAAAACAGTTAGAGAACTCACCATTTTCGGTGAGGACAATATTTCACCGTTTTCAGTGATTGCGATATTAGTAATAAAATTATAAGTTTGTAACGAATAATTCATTTAATTAAGTTTATTTAACTTTAAAATAAAATATTTTGCAATCAAAATTTCAAAACCGTCAAACAGCATAATGGTTCTAAATTATAACTCACACACCATTTAAGTCTCATCGTTTAGACTTTTCAAAAAAAAAGCGATACAAATTAATTCAAATAATCATTATTTAAAAACCACAAAAACAATGAAAAAAAGTTACTTCAGTAAACTTCTTATTATAGGAGTTTTTTTCGCGTTCAACTTTAATTTGCATGCACAAAAGCAAACTGAGTTGAAAAAAATTAGTGGCAAGTACAATCAAGAAAAATTAACCATTTTAAAAAAGGATTTCAAAGAAAAGGCTTCTATTGAAAAACTAAAAGCAAACAAAATTGCAAAAGAAAAAGGATGGAAAATTAAATTCACAAACAAAAAAGGTGAATTACAAGAACTCCAGAAAGTAGTAAACGGAAAACCTATTTATTACACAACATTTAATGTTGCCGCAGCAAAATCTACTAGAGTAGATCACTTAAACTCTGGAGGATCTTTAGGTTTAAACTTAGACGGACAAAATATGACCGCTTATGTTTGGGATGGTGGAGTTGCAAGAGCATCTCATCAAGAATATGATGGAGCTGGTGGAAATAATAGATTTTCTACAGGAGATTCAGGTTCTTTAAATTACCACTCTGCCCACGTAACAGGAACAATTATAGCTTCAGGAGTAGTTGCCAATGCAAAAGGTATGGCTTCTCACGCTCAAGCAATAGGATATGACTGGAACAGTGATCTTGCTGAAGCTACTACAGCTGCTGCAAATGGTATGCTAATTTCCAATCACTCTTATGGTTATGCCGCAAGAAACAGTGCTGGTCAAGTACAATTACCTCAATATTATTTTGGTGGTTACATAGAAGACTCTAGAGACTGGGATGAAATTATGTTTAATGCACCAAATTATTTAATGGTAGTTGCCGCTGGAAATGACGGTACAGATGATACAGCGAATACAAACCCAACAGGAGGTTCAGGATTTGACAAATTAACAGGTCATTCAACATCAAAAAATAACTTAGTAGTTGCAGCAGCTAATGATGCAAATGTAGATGCAAACGGAAACTTAATAAGTACTACAATTGCTACTTTTAGTAGTGAAGGACCAACTGATGACTTCCGTATTAAGCCAGATATTGCTGGTAATGGAGTTTCTGTATATTCTACTTACGAAACTAGTGATACTGCATATAATTCAATTTCAGGAACATCAATGGCTTCGCCAAATGTTGCCGGATCATTAATATTATTGCAACAACACGCTAATAATGTAAATGGTTCTTTTATGAAAGCAGCAACCTTAAAAGGATTAGCACTGCACACTGCAGATGATTCTGGAGTTTCTGGACCTGATGCAATTTTTGGATGGGGATTAATGAATACTAAAGCAGCAGCAGAAGCTATTACACAAAATGGAAATGAAGCAAAGATCGAAGAACTTACATTAACAAGTGGTCAATCATATCAAATCACAGTAGATTCTGATGGTGTTAATGATTTAATAGCTTCAATTTCTTGGACAGATAGAGCAGGAACAGCTAATACAGGAACTGTAAATTTAACAACACCTGTTTTAGTAAATGATTTAGATATTAGAGTTACTCAAGGAGGAACAACAAGTTTCCCTTATGAGTTAACAGGAGCAACAACAAACGCTAAACAAGACAATAATGTTGACCCTTATGAAAGAGTTGATGTTGCAAATGCTTCAGGAACTTACACAATTACTGTAACCAACAAAGGAACTTTAACTGGTGGAAGTCAAAATTACTCTTTAATTGTAACTGGTTTAACAGGAACACCTGTTATTTGTAATGCTACAACTCCTTCTAATCTTACTATTGATGGATTTGGATCTTCTACAGCTACAGCTTCTTGGAATGCAGTTGCTGGTACTTCTTACGATTTTAGATACAGACAAACAGGAACCTCTACTTGGGCTACTTCTGCAGTTGCAGGAACATCTACTTCTTTATCAGGATTAACTCCACTAACTTCATACGAAATACAAGTAAGAAGCAAGTGTCCAGATAATTCTACATCAGCATATAGCGCATCAGCAAGTTTTACAACAACAGAAGTGCAACTTAACTACTGTGCTTCTAACGGAAATAGTGTTGCTGATGAATATATTAGTAATGTAAATTTAGGAAGTATTAATAATACTTCTGGTGCTTCATCTGGAGGATATGCAGATTACACTTCTCAATCTACAAGTTTAACTAAAGGAGCTTCTTCAACAATTACTATAACTCCAACTTGGACAGGAACTGTATATAGCGAAGGTTATGCTGTTTTTATTGATTATAATAAAGATGGAGATTTTGTTGATAGTGGTGAAACTGTTTGGACAAACGCAGCTTCACAAACAACACCAGTAAGTGGTTCTTTTACTGTGCCAACATCAGCAATTACAGGTGCAACAAGAATGCGTGTTGTTATGCAATATAATGCTACTCCTTCTGCTTGTGGTTCATTTGATTATGGAGAAACTGAAGACTATACCGTAAATATTACTGGTGGAGTTGCAGATACAACTGCTCCAATAATTACTTTAACAGGAGCATCAACAATAAATTTAAATGTTGGTGATACTTATAATGAATTAGGCGCAACAGCTTCAGATAATATTGATGGAAATTTAACTTCTAGCATAGTTACTTCAGGAACAGTAAACACAAGTAGTGTAGGATCTTATACTGTAAATTATAATGTAAGTGATGCTGCTGGAAATGCTGCAACTCAAGTTTCAAGAACTGTAAATGTTAGTGATGGAACAGCTCCAATTATAACATTAAACGGAGCGTCAACGACTAATCTAACAGTTGGTGATACTTATACAGAACAAGGAGCAACTGCAACAGATAATGTTGATGGAAATTTAACTTCTAGCATAATCACCACAGGAACAGTAAACACAAATTTAGCAGGAACTTATACTGTAAATTACAATGTAAGTGATGCTGCTGGAAATGCTGCAACTCAAGTTTCAAGAACAGTAAACGTAAATAACGTTAGCACTGGTGGTTGTACTAATGGTGTTTCAACTTTTCCTTATAGTGAAGGATTTGAAAATACTTTAGGATCTTGGACACAATCTTCATCAGATGATATTGATTGGACTATAAATTCTGGAGGAACTCCATCTGGTAGCACAGGACCAAGTTCTGCAAATCAAGGTACTTACTACATTTATGTAGAAGCTTCAGGCGATGGAACAGGTTACCCAACAAAACAAGCTATAATTAATTCTCCTTGTTATGATTTATCAGGTGAAACAGAAGCTTCTTTTTCTTTTGACTATCATATGTATGGAGCTGCTGATATAGGAACAATTGCTTTAGAAATCAGTTCAGATAATGGTTCTACTTGGACTAGCATCTGGAATGAATCTGGAAATAAAGGTAATTCTTGGCTAAATGCTAGCGTTAATTTAAATGCTTATGTTGGAGGTAGTGTTCAATTACGTTTTAATAGAGTTACTGGAAGCACTTGGCAAGCTGATATTGCCTTAGACAATGTTCAAATCACAAATGGAGGTAGCACAGGAAATGGATGTACAGCAGAAATAACATCATTCCCTTATACTCAAGGTTTTGAAAACACACTTGGTTCTTGGAGTCAATCTTCATCTGATGATATTGACTGGTCTGTAAACTCAAGCACAACTCCTTCTAGTAATACAGGTCCTGCTTCTGCAAACCAAGGTACTTACTATATTTATGTTGAAGCTTCTGGAAGCGGAACAGGTTACCCAACAAAACAAGCTATAATTAATTCTCCTTGTTTTGATTTATCTGGATTATCAGTTGCATCATTTAATTTTGATTATCATATGTATGGAGCTACAGATATGGGAACAATGGACTTAGAAGCTAGTAATGATAATGGAGCAACTTGGACAAGTATTTGGAGTCAATCTGGAAACCTAGGAAACTCTTGGTTATCTGCAAGTGTAGATCTTTCTTCATACTTAGGAAGCACAGTTCAGTTAAGATTTAATAGAATTACTGGTGCAACTTGGCAAGCAGATATTGCTATAGATAATATTAGCCTTACAAACACTGCTGCTAATAATACTAGTTTATATGTCACTTACAACTCTAATGAGTCTAACAAGACATTTAAAATGTATCCAAATCCTGCTAAAGACTTACTAAATGTAAGATTAGCTACAGAAGGACAAAATAGCTTTAGAATTATAGATATTACTGGTAAAACCATAAAATCTGGAAGTATTTCTAAAGAATCTATCAATATTGCTAATTTAAAAGTAGGAATTTATTTGATAGAAATTAATGATGGAGAAGAAATTATTATAGAAAAATTCATAAAACTATAAAATTATTTGAATTACTTCTCATTAAAACCCAAGCAATTGCTTGGGTTTTTTCATTTTAATCACTGATTTCAGTGAAATATCTCACCATTTTCAGTGAGGTAAAAATTTCACTGTTTTCAGGGATTGACAAGGAGATTTATTAGATCTATATTTACAATATCATAGTAAACATTTAATTTAATTCCCCCAAGAATCCCCCTTAAAAATTAAATGCCATCAAAAACCCAAGTTAACGCTTGGGTTTTTTGTTTCTTTGCAAAAAATAAATTTATTTCTGTGAATTATTTATCAGTAGAAAATATCTCTAAAGCTTATGGAGAACGTGTTTTGTTTGAAGACATCTCTTTTGGAATTAGTAAAGATCAAAAAGTTGCATTTGTAGCTAAAAATGGTAGTGGAAAAACATCAATCTTAAATATTATTGCTGGTTTAGATGTTCCTGATTCTGGACAAGTAGTTAGTAGAAAAGGTATTTCTATGGCTTATTTAGCTCAGAAAGATGATATTAACCCAGAGTTAACTATCGAAGAAACTATTTTCGCTACTGATAATAAAATTCTTTCTATTGTTAATCAATATGAAAAGGCTTTAAAGAACTTGGATGATGGAGATGCATACCAAGCTGCTTTCGATTTAATGGACCAACATAATGCTTGGGATTTTGAAACTCAATACAGACAGATTTTATCAAAATTAAAATTAGACGATTTAACTTTAAAAGTAGGTTCACTTTCTGGAGGACAAAGAAAACGTCTTTCTTTAGCAATTGTTTTAATTAATAAACCAGATTTATTAATTCTTGATGAGCCAACAAATCATTTAGATTTAGAAATGATAGAATGGTTAGAGGCTTTCTTTGCAAAAGAAAAGATTACCTTATTTATGGTTACACACGACCGTTATTTCTTAGAGCGTGTTTGTAATGAAATTTTGGAATTAGACGAAGGTAAAATATACAAATACAAAGGAAACTATTCTTACTATTTACAAAATAAAGAAGAACGTATTGCTTTAGAAGCTACCAATTTAGGAAAAGCTAAAAGTTTATTTAAAAAGGAATTAGAATGGATGCGAAAGCAGCCAAAGGCTAGAACTACAAAATCGAAGTCAAGAACAGATGATTTCTATCAAATTAAAGAGAAAGCACACCAACGTAGACAAGATCATCAAGTTCAATTAGAAATTAATATGGAGCGTTTAGGAAGTAAAATTCTTGAACTTCATAATGTATCTAAATCTTTTGGTGATAAGAAAATATTAGACGGTTTCGAATATATTTTTAAACGTGGAGAACGTGTAGGAATTATTGGTAAAAACGGAACAGGAAAATCATCTTTTTTAAATATTATTACAGGAACATCTGAATTAGATAGCGGTAAAGTTATTTTAGGTGAAACTGTAAAGTATGGTTATTACACACAAGCTGGAATTCAGATTAAAGAAGGACAAAAAGTAATTGATGTAGTTAAAGAATTTGGAGAATTTATCCCTTTAACAAAAGGAAGAAAAATTTCTGCTTCACAATTATTAGAACGCTTTTTATTCGATAAAAAGAAACAATATGATTTTGTTGAAAGATTATCTGGTGGAGAACAAAAACGTTTGTATTTATGCGCCGTTTTAATTCAGAATCCTAACTTCTTAATTTTAGATGAGCCTACAAATGATTTAGATGTTGTAACCCTAAATGTTTTAGAAAACTTCTTATTAGATTACCCAGGAAATCTTTTAGTTGTTTCTCACGACAGGTATTTTATGGATAAAATTGTTGATGCACTTTTTGTTTTTAGAGGCGAAGGTGTTGTTGAAAATTTCCCAGGAAATTACTCAGATTTTAGAGCGTATGACAATTCTGGCACAAAAGAAATTACAGAAAAATACGTCATAAAAAAGGAAGAGAAAAAACCTGCTAAAAAAGAAAATAAAAATGCATTAAGCTTTAATGAAAAAAGAGAATTTGGTGCTTTAGAAAGTGATATTGAAAGACTTCAAAGAAAAAAAGAAGCAATAGAGAAGCAGTTTTTAAACGTTGAAATAGCACCTGATGATATTGCAGCAAAATCTGAAGAGCTACAAGAAACAATCACAAAATTAGAGGAAAAGGAAGAGCGTTGGTTAGAGCTTTCTATGAAAATAGAAGATTAATCCACACTAACAATATCTTCTAGTTTTAATAATTCTTGATTATTAAAACGCAATAAAATTTGAGCTACAGCTATTGTGTCTTTTTCGCAATAGCTTACAATTCTTTGTATATTTTTTTCTTTATAATAAACACCAGCAACTTCGCTTCCATCAATATCATCCTTTGGAGATGGAATACCCAAAATAGAAGTCAATAACTTCAATGATGTGTAGTGTTTATAATCACCAAATTTCCACAATTCTAAAGTATCTAAATGTGGAACTTCCCAAGGTTTTTTACCAAACAAATTTAGTTTCTTTGGTAATTCTATTTGATGAACAATCATTCTTCTTGCTATAAAAGGAAAATCAAATTCTTTTCCGTTATGAGCACATAAAACATTGCTTTTCTTAACAAAATGTTGATCCAATAAAACTTTAAACTCCGTTAATAATTTATGTTCATCATCACCAAAAAAAGAAGTTAAACGTAATTGCTTGCTCTTCTTTATATCTATAAAATAACCAACAGAAATACATACTATTTTACCAAATTCGGCCCAAATACCTGCTCTTTCATAAAAGGCTTCTGCGGTATAACCTTCTTTACGTTGGTATTGAGTTTTCTTTGCAAAGAGTTCTTGAGTTTCTTTAGAAAGTTGTTTCCAGTTTTCTTTTTGAGGTACAGTTTCAATGTCCAAAAAAAGGACATCATTTAACTTTACAGATAAATTCATAGCAATACGTTTTTCTTTTTCTTGACTTAAAGATAGTGAAAATAAAAAAGCTCAACATTCCTAATTACAGAATCTGTAAAACTCTTGTAAAATTTTACTGAAAAAACTCCATTTCCACCAGATATAGCAATAGAAGTGATTATACTTTGTGACGAACCTTGTCTTAACATTAATGCAGCTAAATTTAACACAGTAATAGACTGTCGTTAAACAACATACATCCAATTAACACTAGTTTTCAAAACAAAACTTCCATTTACATATGAATTTATTGCGGCTACATTTGTAAAGATTCAGCACTTTAACCAGAAGATAATGCACTAAAAAAGAGTTGAAAATAAAGTAAAAAAATATTTTTTTTTAATGTGTGATTTGATTTAAATGTTGGAAGGTAAATATAATAAGTATTTAAATTCTAACTTAATCCGCTGGTTATTAATAAATTGTTAAATTAAAAAAAAGAAGATAAATTGATAGAATAACATTAAAGTTATTTTAATGTTAACTAAAACCCCTAAGATTAAATGATTGTTAAGTACTCCTTTTTGTAAAATAATTATCACTATTTTTGATACTCATAGTTTTTAATCTGTATATGAATAAAAGTGATATTAAGATTTTATTGGTTGATGATGAACCAGATATTTTAGAAATTGTAGGTTACAATTTAAAGAATGAAGGTTATCAAATTTTCACAGCAAAGAATGGTGTTGAAGCTGTAAAATCTGCTAAAAAAAACACCCCTCATCTAATTTTATTAGACATTATGATGCCAGAAATGGATGGTATTGAGGCTTGTGAAAAAATCAGAAAAATAAATTCTTTAGAAAACGTTATTATTGCTTTCTTAACAGCAAGAGGAGAAGACTATTCTCAAGTTGCAGGTTTTGAAGCTGGTGCAGATGACTACATTACAAAGCCTATAAAACCTAAAGTTTTAGTTAGTAAAGTAAAATCTTTACTTCGTAGACTAAAAACTGAAAAAGAAACCGAAGAGATTTTTAAAATTGGTGATATCGTTATAGACAGAGATGAATATGTTGTTTATAAAGCTGGTAAAAAAATATCACTTCCTAGAAAGGAATTCGAATTATTTTCTTTGTTAACTTCTAAAGCTGGTAAAGTCTTTAAAAGAGAAGTTATTTTAGATACAGTTTGGGGAAATGAAGTTGTTGTTGGTGGTAGAACTATAGATGTTCATATTAGAAAACTGAGAGAAAAAATTGGTGATGATCACTTTAAAACAGTAAAAGGAGTTGGTTATAAGTTTGTTTTAGAAGACCACGATAAATAAGCTTTCTTAAATGAAAATTAAAAAAACGTATTCTTACGCACTTTTATCTGCATTCTACTTAACGACACTCTCTGCCGTTATAGCTGCTATTTCTTACTTTTTTATTGTTCAACATTTTGGAATAAACACTATTATTATTTCGATTGTTGCTCTTTTCGTAATTTCATTTTTTATCATTCAATATAGAACTGAACATTTTATTTATAGACGTCTAAAAAAAATATATGAAGATGTTTCTATCTTAAATGTAAATGATCTTCGAAACGATTCTGTAACAACAGATATTGAAAAACTTTCAAATAGAATGGAAAAATTCGTAGAAGGTAAAAGACTTGAAATAGAAAATCTAACAGAAAGAGATTCTTTTAGACGAGACTTTCTAGGAAACGTAGCACACGAACTTAAAACTCCTTTATTTACGGTACAAGGTTATATTTTAACCTTAATTGAAGGTGCTGTAAACGATAAACAGATTAGAACAAAATACCTCGAAAGAGCTAACAAAGGTGTAGAAAGGTTGGTTGCTGTTATAAAGGATTTAGATATGATTGCCAAGTTAGAGAATGATGGCATGAAAATAAATATAGCTGTTTTTAACATTTTAGAACTCGTACAAAATGTCTTTGACATGTTTGAAATGAAAGCAAAAAAAAGAAATATCACTTTAAAATTCGATAGAATTTATGAGTTTCCTGTTTTTGTGAAAGGTGATGCTGAAAAAATTGAACAGGTGCTAATAAACCTAGTTGTTAACTCCATTAAATACGGAAAACCAAATGGAAATACAATTGTTGCAGTTGATTCTTATAACGACAAAAAATTTATAATTAAAGTCAATGACGATGGAGAAGGAATTAAACAACAGCATCTTCCCCGTCTTTTTGAACGATTCTATAGAGTAGATCAAAGTAGATCTAGAGAGCAAGGTGGTTCTGGACTAGGTTTATCTATTGTGAAACACATTATAGAAGCTCATGATGAAACCATTCTTTTAAAAAGTACTTATGGAGAAGGTTCTGAGTTCTCATTTACGCTGGAAAAGGCTAAATAACTGAGAATTCAACCTATTCTCAGCAACTTTTAAACCTTTATAATTTTCGATTTCAGAAATTTTTTCTTTTGAAAAATTAGCTATATTAGAAAATGGAGCAAACCTATTTTCTTCTAAAAAATCTGCTAAATATAATTGTTCATATTGATTTTCTGTAGGAATAAGAAAAACTTTCTTTTGCAAAACAGCCAAATCCATAATTGAAGAATAGCCAGATCTACAAACTACAATTTTACTTGAGTTCATTATTTTTTGAAGCTCATCAGACAATAAGTAGTTATAAAAAATAATATTTTCTGAAGTCCATATTTTTTGTTCACTTTCAACTTTACCTAAAACAAAAACAATGTTTCTAGAGTTATTTTTAAACTCTGAAATCAATTTATTTTCTAGAAATGTTCTATTAGGTTCTGGTCCTGATAAAATGACTAAAACGTCTATTTCTTGCTTTAAAACTTCTTTTTTAAATCGACTTAAAACTCCAATAAACTTACCATTTAAATTTCTTTTTGTTGATGATAGTTTTCCTGAAAACTGTGAGTTCTCATTATCTGGAACCCAACATTCATCAAATTTTTTGATTATTTTTTGATGAAAATAACTCGTTAGAGAAGTCGTATTTCCTGACAAAACATTTACTTGATGTGTAATATAAACAGAAGGAACAAGTTTACTTCTTACTCCGAATCTATTATCAGAAATGATACCAACAACCTCTTTATTGGCTTTGATAAAGTTATCAATTACCTTTTTTTCTTTTCTAACTGACTTTAAAATTTGAGGGATTTGCAAAAGTAATCCCAACTTTAAATTTCTATGGTAAGAAATGTTATAAGTTGGGAGTATTAAATATTCTAAGTTTGGAAATTCTTGCTTTAAAAATTCAAGCGCAATTCCATCTGAAGCTATAATTGGCGTAAATTCGTTTTCCAACAAAGCATTAATAATTGGCACACAACGTGTTGCGTGACCTAAACCCCAATTTAAGGGTGCTATTATTATTTTTTTGTTGGTAGCATTCATTTTTATTTCAATTTAAATCTACCAATTTTTTAAATTATAACTTACTATTCAGGCTAATAATTTAGATTTTAAAAAAGTGCGTTAAGGATTGAAATGGCATCCTTTTTTCTTTTTCAGAAAAAAGATACAATGGAAAGCCTGTTAAAACGCCCAAATAAAAATTCGTTTATACTAAATCGAAACCAATATCTTTTCTGTAATTCATTGCATCAAAATGAATTTTATCGATGCTTCTATAACTCTTCTCTAAAGCTTCTTCGATAGTGTCTCCAAAAGAAGTTACAGCCATAACTCTACCTCCGTTTGTAACTACTTTACCATCTTTAATTGTAGTTCCTGCGTGAAAAGCAAAAGATTCATCAATAGATTCGAAACCTGTAATTTCTTTATTTTTCTCGTAAGCTTCAGGATATCCACCAGCAACCAACATAACAGTTGTTGCCGTTTTATCGGTAACAGAAAAAGATTTTTCATTTAAATTTTGATGTGCAACACCTTCAAATAAATCAAACAAATCTGATTCAATTCTAGGCAATACAACCTCTGTTTCTGGATCTCCCATTCTTACGTTGTATTCTACAACAGAAGGGTTTCCATTATCATTCATCAATCCAATAAAAATAAAACCTCTATAATCAATTCCGTCTTTTTGCAAACCAGCAATTGTAGGTTTTACGACTAATTCTTCAACTTTATCTAAAAATGCTTTATCCGCAAAAGGCACAGGAGAAATTGCTCCCATTCCACCAGTATTTAAACCAGTATCTCCTTCGCCAATTCTTTTATAATCTTTCGCCGATGGTAAAATTTTATAATTTATTCCGTCTGTTAAAACAAAAACAGACAATTCTATTCCTTTTAAAAACTCTTCGATAACCACTGTTGCAGAAGCTTCTCCGAATTTTAGGTTAGAAACCATTTCTTTTAACTCCGATTTTGCTTCCTCTAAAGAATCTAATATTAAAACTCCTTTTCCGGCTGCTAAACCATCTGCTTTTAATACAAAAGGTGGTTCTAATGTTTCTAAGAAAGCAAAACCTTCTTCTAAATTATCTTTTGTGAATGATTGATAACGTGCTGTAGGAACTCCATGTTTTTGCATGAATTGTTTCGAAAAATCTTTACTTCCTTCTAATAAAGCTCCATCTTTTTTAGGACCAATTACCGGAATATTTTTCAAGGCATTGTCCGCTAAGAAGAAATCATGAACACCTTCTACTAAAGGTGCTTCTGGACCAACAACTACCATTTTAATATCATTCTCTAAAACAGTCTTTTTAACCGCTTCAAAATCTGTAGGGTTAATATTGATATTGGTTGCTATTTTATCTGTCCCAGCATTACCAGGAGCTACAAATAACTGATTAATCTTGTCGCTTTCTAATAGTTTGATTGAAAAAGCATGTTCTCTACCTCCAGAACCTAAAATAAGTACATTCATGTTTATTGTGTTGTTGTTACTGCAAATATATTTTAAAATATTAAGGAAATTAGATTCCCCACTTTAAAAAATATTTAATTGCTGATGAAGTATGGCGAAAAAATAAATTTAAGTCTTTAGAAGAACCTTGTTTTAAAACATGAGTGATTTCTTCTTTGGGATAGTATAACTTCTGCTTATCTGATAAACTTATTTTTTTACAAATATCTACATCTTCCATATATAAAAAATATCGATCATCAAACCCGTTCAACTCGATAAAGTCCTTCGTTTTATATAGATGAAAACACCCGGCAATATATTCCGCAAAAAAAGAAGAGTCAAGGTTCTTCTCTTTATATTCTCCTTTATATATTATAGATTTAAAAATTGGCTTTAAAAACTTAAATCTCCTTGCCAATAATTCTGAAACTCTTGGATATCTTCTACAAGAATATTGATGCTCTCCATTTGGAAATAATACTTTTGGAGCTATCATTGAAACAATTTCATGCCTTTTCAATTTTGCAATTAAATTAGGTATTACTGTTGAATTAAAGCTAACATCCGGATTTAGAACTAAGTGATAATTTGAAAGATTTTTAATTTTATTTAAAATAATATTATGACCCGCTCCAAAACCTACGTTTTTCCCTACAGCAATGTATTCAACATCCTTTAGATCGAATACATCTTCAAACTCCTTATTTAAAGTATTGTCTATTAAAAACAACCGTTTTTTTATAGGAGTATTTAAAAAACATTGTATAGTTTTAGATAGTTCATCTATATCTTCTTTGTAAACTACGATAGATGCTGATATGTCTATTTTCTCTTTCATTTTAACTAATAAGCGCTTTCTTGACCTTTAAATACATTTAATACAGTTTGCGAAATAATTTTAAGATCTAAGAAGAAAGACCAGTTTTCGATATAAAAAATATCTAAACGCACTCTATTTTCTATATCAGATTTCTTTTTTACTTCTCCTCTATAACCAGAAACCTGAGCCAAACCCGTTATTCCTGGTTTTACAGAATTCCTTATCAAATAATTATCAATTTCCTTTAAGTACTTTTCTGTTTGAATATTCATATGCGGTCTTGGACCAACTACACTCATATTTCCAATTAATACATTAAAAAATTGAGGCAATTCATCTAAGCTAGATTTTCTTAAAAACATTCCAACAGAAGTAATTCTATCATCATTTTTTGATGCTGAGACTAAATCTGATAAATAATTTTCTTCCATAGATCTAATTTTATAACAATAAAATTGTTCCCCATTTATTCCATCTCTTTTTTGTTTGAAGAAAAATTCACCTTTTGAGTTTACTTTAACAATTACCCATAAAATTGGCAACAACCATGACAACAAAAAAACACAAACAAATAAAGAAAATAACACATCAAAAGATCGTTTCAATATATGGGTTTCAATTCTTTCAAATGGTAATTGTTTAAGTTTTAATACAGGTATTGTTCCATAATGCTCAAGAATGAAGTCTTTACTATAAATTGCCTTATTTTCTGGAATTAAGCTAAATTCAATCTTATTTTCATTGCAAAACCTTCTTATTTCTTTTAATTTTAAACTTGAGACAGAATTAACCTCACAATAAACTTCATCTATAGTTTCTTTTTTGGTGTATTCTAAACCATCTTTAATAGAACCCAAAAAATTCTTAGAGCTACTTTGTTTATCTGAAAAAAAACCACAGAATCGATACCCTAAATCTTGCCTTTTCAAAAATAATGTTGCAACATTTTGAGCAGACTTACTTTCTCCAAAAACAACAACATTCCTATAATTATTCCCTTTTAATCTATATTTTTTTAACAGAAAAAAGAAAAAAAACTTAAAAGAAGTAATAGTTGCCATAAAAGAAAAAACAACATTAGATTGCTTACTTACAATAACTCCTTCCTCAAAAATAGTATAATACGCAAAAAAAGCTAACAGAAAAACAAAAAACTGAGAGAATAAAAGCGTAATTAACTTTAAAACATGAGTGTATCTATAAACATTATAAAACTTTGTATAAAAAGCTATTGAGAGCCAAAACAAAGTAATATAAAGAATAAATTGTAGATTCCAATGCTCTCTATCTGAGAGAAAGAAAATAATAATATTTATGATTAATAAATCAAATAAGATTATTAATGGTCTAATTAATTCAGAATATTTTTTAATTTTTAATATCACTATTCAATTAATTTTTCAAATGTGTCCATAAATTGATTTAAGATTTTGGTTTTAGAGAAGTTTTCAGAAACAAATGTCCTTGCATTTTTACCATATTCTTCCTGTAAAGGTTTATCTAACTTTAATTTTTTCACAAACTCTAAAACGTCGCAAATATCACTAGTCTCAAAATACTTACCACTATTTGATTTACGAATAATTGAATAAACTTCAGATTTTAAATTCCCAGTAATTAAGGAAGGTTTTTCACTAGACATCATCGCTAAAATTTTTGATGGCATCACAGTATCTATAACATCAATTTTTTGAAATAAAACATGTAAATCTGCACTGCATAATAAATTAGAAAGTTCTGAATATTTAACAGGACTATAAAAATATATATTGTCTAAATCTAACAACTGCTCCTCTAACCAAATTCTTTTACTTCCATTCCCAACTACTATTATTTCAATATCATCAATGCACTCTAACTCTTTAACAAATTCTATAAAAAACACCCAATCTTGTTTTTCTCCTATATTTCCTGAGTATAGTATTTTGAATTTTGAAGATGTTAGATACCTATGTACTTTATAATCTTCAGGTTTTATAAAATTTGAATCGACCCAATTTGGAAGAAGCTTTTTACTTTCCGGTCTTAATTTTACTTTTTCATGAAGTTTTGAAATCATAGAAGAACTTATAGTACTTAATAAGTCTGCTGATTTTAATAACTTTTTTTCTACCCAGAACAATCCTTTAAAAACAAAATTTTTATTAGTTTTATTTTCTACAAGGTTTGAATCTGAAACCGCATCAAATTCAAAATCTTGAACATGAACCCAAAGTTTAGCTTTTTTTGATTTTGCTAAAATTTTACCTAAGAATACAGAACCAATAAAAGGAACAACACAAATAACAACATCTGTTTCTTTTATTTTTAAAATATTTATAAAGGTTCCTAATGAAAAATCTAGTAAATGTAAAATTCTTTTTAGAAAAGTAGGGTTTTTAGGAACATACTGTTTGTATCTAAGAATTTTAATCCCATTTATGTTTTCGCTATAAAAAGTCTTTTTAGATTTATATTCATCCGTTATTCTCCATGCAGGATAATATGGAAATCCAGAAACAACAGTTACATCAATATTTTTTTCATTAAAATATTCAGCAAGTTGTGAAGTGTATAAACCAATAGCTGTATCTTCAGGGTAATAATTAATCCCTATTATAGTTATGCTCTTATTCAAGTCTTTTTTTTATTGGTTTAGCAGGATTTCCAAAACAAATCCATCCTTCGGGCATATTTTTATAAACGCTGCTTCTTGCACCGATAACTGCGCCTTTTCCAATTGATACTCCTGGCGCAATGTAAACATCATTTGTTATCCAACATTCATCTTCAATAATTATTTTTTTTGATGAAATAGTAAATTCTTCTTTTGTATAATCGTGTAAACCAGTATTAAAATATACTCCATGTGCTATAGCAACATTATCACCAATTTTAATTTCACCTAAACTATAAAAAATAGTGTCTTCACCAATCCAAGAATCATCTCCTATCTGTATTTTCCAAGGATAAGTAAACTTAGCTGTAGATCTTATCAATACGTTTTTACCAATTTTAGCACCAAATAACCGTAAAAGGAATCTTCTCCAACCATAAAAAAATTGAGGTGACATTGCAAAAAATGTACTCTCAACAATCGACCACAACTGAACAATTACTTTAGATTTACCTCTAAAACCTTTAGAAACTTTAAAGGCCTTTAGATCTTGATACTTTTTTATTTCTTCAGCCATTTAAATGTAATCTTTGTTCCTTCTTCTAAGTTAAACGGTAATTTTTTAATTATATTTTCCACTTCTTTAGTATCATAAAACATTTGAGTGGTAAGGTTGTTAAGCCTAAAACTAGTTAATGGAGGATTTTTAACCCCAAGAATCTTTGATAAATCACCAAGAACAGAAAAAAACTTGAGCATAAAATAAGGGATTTGTTTTACTCTTTTTCCATGAAATTGATTAGAAATAATATCTGCCCAAGTCTTTACTTCAAGTTCATTAAAATCTGATAAATAAATTGTTTTTTTATTAAGCTTATCATTGTATAATAATACATCTAAAATATGTATACAATTTAAAACAAAACCAAATTTCTTATAAATCTTCCTTCCTCTCGGATGAAAGTATAGTTGTCTTTCTATGATATCAAAAAAATTCTTATATGGAATTCCAAACCAAGGCCCCCATAAAGAAGTGGGTCTAACAATTATCCAATTTGCATTTTCAATTTTACTAGATCTAACTATTTTTTCACCAATAATTTTACTTTCCCCATAAACAGTAGATGGTCTATAATCAAATTCATCTTTAGGTTGATAACCTATTTCACAGACTAATCTACTTGACGCAAAAATAATTTTCTTTATTGATGGTGTATTGTTAGTTGCTTCAATGATGTTTTCGACACCTTTTATATTTGCATTATAATCCTCCAAGGTTTCTCCATCTAAATCTGTTTTTGCTGCCATATGCAAAACAAAATCCGGTTTAAAACTCGAAAAAACTTCGTTTAAAGATTCCTTATCTAAAATATCAATTTTCTTCCAATAAGCAGTATGATTTGAATTTCTAGGTGATAAAACATCAATATTTAAGACTTCGAAACTATCTTTATAAAATTCAACAATATTTGTCCCTATAAAACCAGACCCACCTGTAACTAAAATTTTCTTCTTCATTAATTGCAATTCCTAAATTTTCTATTGGGCGTTAAAAATAATGATATAAAATAGATAAACAATACGATTCCATGTTGTCTTGAAAAAAAATTTTCTGTAAAGTTTATAATTAATACTTGAAGAATAAAAGTAATAATAAGAATTGAATAATTTTCTTTCCAAATAAGGTGAACTAAAAAGAAAATAAATAGTAATAAAAATAACCACCCACCATATAAAATTAAATTTAAATAATAATTATGACTATTATATGTTGCTAGTGTATAAAAATTACTATCATTATTTATTTCATAACAATCGTTCAATTTATTTTGTAAATCTTGTCCATATCCCCAAAAAGGCAATTCTTTTAATATTTTAAAAGAACATTTAATTATAGCAACTCTAATGTTAATAGAATTATGATAATCACCAACTAAAGGTCTATTTATTTCTGTTCTAATTTCATTAAACCTTTCTTTTATTAGCCTACTAGAACCAAAATAAAATAATGCACCAATTATACTTAGAGGAATTAAAATTTGTATTATTTTCTTCCTTTTAAAATTAAGAAACATTCTTATTATAAAAACAAAAATCGTAAAAACAAAGGCTATAATAATAATTTTTGAAATAAAAACGAAAATAAAAAATGTTGTAAAAAGAATGTTAATTATTTGAAATGTAAAATACTTGTTAGTCTGTTTTTTTACTCCTAAAAAAAGTGAAATTGTAAAACTAAAAAGCAGAAATGCTGAAAAATATGTTGGATGTATTTCAATTGATGTATTCTCAAAAACATAAGTTCTAAATAAAGGTATATTATAATTATTAATAGAAAAAATCTGTACTAAATTATACTTTTTTAAAAATACAAAAAGGTAAATTAGAGACTGAATTACAACACTTCCTTGAAACACCAACAAAGAGTATTCTTTAACTTTATCATTAATATAATTTGGTTTAAAAACAAAAAGTAATGGAAATATCAAAAAAGGCAAATGAAGTAATATTGTTTTAGAATTAAAATCTAAAGTAATTACTTCATGTAAAAGGAACATCCAAAAAACTGAGGTAAGTATTAGTATATTAGGTTTTAAAACGACTTTCCTTTTGTTTTTTACAAATTCGTAAATAGCAAATAAACTACAAAATATAATGAAAATTGAATTAATATTGGCTTTCATTAATGGGAAACACGCCAAAGACAAATAAAGAACTATTGTTATTTTAGTTATTATTTTATTCATCATAAAATACTATTATATAATTTTTTCCAATCATGCACTCTATTTTCCCACGTATAAGTTTGCAAAACAAACTTATATAATTTTTCACCTTCTTCTTTTTGTTTTTCATCAGTCCAACTTAAAACATTTTTTAAAGCAGCTGTTAACTCTTTTTCATTAGGATTTATTAAACCTCCCCCATTTTCTTTCCATAACTTACTTAAACCTGTCTGATAAGTTGTTATTACGGGAGTTTTTAAGATTGCAGCTTCTAAATTAACCATCCCTATTACTTCAGAATGCGAAGGTGCAACTAATGCTATTGCATTTTTAATTAAATCTTCCTTTGCTTTTCCTTTAACAAACCCTAAAAATTCAATATTATTTGCATCTATATTAGAATCATTAATAATTTTCACCAAATCTTCTTTATAGGAGTTTATTTCGCCAGCAATTTTTAATTTTATTTCATTGGGGTTTAACTTTATATAAGCCTTTATTAACAAATCAATTCCTTTCTTTTTATCTAATCGCCCAATATAAAGCAAATACTTATTTTTGTTAAGCTCGTCTACTAGTTCTTCCTTTTTATTGATAATTAAATTAGGTATTATTGAAACATTAACTTCTGGAAAAAGTTTTTTCAAGTTTCTTTTTTCTTGACTTGTTATAGCATGAATGATTGTTGCTTTAGAAAAATATTTTTGAACCAAAAGATGAAAATAAATTTTTTTCTTTAAAGTACCATTTTCCCACAACCATGGCTCAAACATTCCGTGAGGTGTAATAACATATGGAATGTTATTTTGAAAGCAAAATTTAGCTGCTATAAACTGAGGAAACATCCATGTTCCATGAATATGAATACAATCTAATTTTTTTTCAGTACAAATTTGTTGAATTTTCTTCTTCCAATTACTCGAATATAACCATGGTTTTTTATCAGAATTAACAAGATACACATCACTATCTTCATCCTCTTTTAAAGAAGTTAAAATAAAAGAAACATAATTATGTGAAGATAATTCTTTAGTCAAATTTTTAACAACTGTTCTTATTCCTCCACTAGAAAATGAATAATTTTCAACTATATGTAGTATTTTTATCATTGAAGTCTTTTAAAAAAATTAAAACAAAAAAATAAAACTCGGGTGGAAAATAATGCCCTTCTCTAAATAATTTAATTATTAAATAAAAAAAGGTACTCTGTTCTTCAGTTTTATAATCTTTTTTAAACAGCTTATAACTTCTATATATAAAATAGAGCATAATAAGCACAGCAAAGATACCTAAATCAGCCCAAATTCTTAAGAATAAAGAGTTTGCATCTTGTTTATTTATTTTAGACAAGTTTTGCTTAATTAAATACTTTGGCGGTGATAATTCTGGATAAACTTTATCATACTCATGTTTATATGAACCCAAACCAGCCCCTAAAGGATAATGTAAGAAAATGTTTTTAGAAACAAAAACATTACTTAATAGAGCATAGGAGCTTAAATTGGTATATTTTTTAAATTTACCTGTATTAATTGCCACAAAAGACTCTTGTGTTTGCTTAATTCTTCTTACTAATACATTTCCTTCTTGTTCATTAGTATCCACATTCCATTGTGTAGAAATGTAATAAGTACTTGCTCCTAAAATAACAAAAACAATTAGCGAATATTTTAAAAAGTACTTTACTTTTAATAATGGTAAAAACAATATTAGAAATAAACCAAGAAAACCAACAGAAGATTTAGACAACAAAATTGTTATTAAAATAACTGCAAATTTAAAATATCTTTTTTGTACTAAAGTTACATATACAGCTGGTAACATTATTGCAGCATAGTGTGCTGGTTCTAGTAATATTCCATTTAAGCGACCTGATGTAAAAACATTAATATTTAAATAAAACATTGGTATTGCCAACAATGCAATATAAAAAGCAGTATTTACATAGGTTTTAAACAGAAGTTTAGAGGTATAACGTTTGATAAAATTATAATAATAAAAACTGCTCAAAACAACTCCTAATAACTGAGCTAATAAAGAACTAATTGGATTTCTTAAAACACAATACATAACTACACCATGTATTAATAAAAAACCATAAACAATTAACATATTCTTATTTGCAACTAATTTATTTTTAATTAAAAGTATACTTAGATTAATAAATAAAATTATGTAAAAAAGCTTCCAATCAATAATATAATGAAAGATAAAACCTTCAGTAAAAAGAGCAAAAACACTACTAAAAACAAGGTATTTATCTAATAATTTCACGTAATATTTTTTTTGAGTAATATTTAAATAATGCTATGATATAATCTAAAAAACAACTAAGAATACTAATATTAGCTGTTTTATATTTTGCTTTAAAAGTTTCGTTAAAAGCTAAAATAGCCTGATTGTTGCTAACACCCTCATTAGACATAATTGCTGTGTTTTTTTCGATTTTAATAGTTTTTAAATTGCTTTTTGCTCTTAATAACAATTCATAATCTCCAGAAATTTTAAAAGACTCATTAAAAAAACCATATTTTAAAAAGTATTGTTTGTGATGAAAAGCGCCAACATGAGCAATATCCATATATCTTTTAAATTTAGACCAATACCAATTGCTATTTATTTTTTTTACAATTTTCCCTTTTTCATCAATTACATCTACATTAGAAAAAACAAAATCTACATTGCTATCTATTTTTAAAATAACGTTAGCATAAATTTCTAATGCATTTTTTTTATAATAATCATCAGATCCTAAAAAAGAAACCCAACCAGTTTTCACTAAGTTTAAACCTTTATTAAAGGCATTATAAATACCTGTATCTTTTTCTGATATCCAAGTAAAAGAAATTCCTTTTTCTATAAATTTATCTTTAAAAGATGTTATAATTTTAACTGTATTGTCAGAAGAGTTTCCATCAATAATTATATATTCAAAATTTGTAAAAGTTTGATTTAAAATAGAATTTATTGTAGTTTCTATTGTTTTTTCAGAATTATAACAAACAGTAACTACACTTAATAAAGTTTTTGACATTATAAGTATTTATATATTATCCTTTTAAAGTTTTAAATATTTACAACCTCTTTATATACTTTAAAAATATTCTGAGCATTTAAGGTTGAAGAAAAGTTATTTATTACATAATCATAAGATTTTTCTCCTATCAACTTTAAATTTTCTCTATTTAAATTAATATCATTAATAATTTCTGCTAATTTAATAATATCACCAGAGTCATATAAATAACCTAATGTATTATCTTTAATAATCTCTGTATTCGCACCATTTTTATTTGCTATTACAGAAATTTTATTCATCATAAATTCTACAGTTACTCTTCCAAAAGCTTCTCTTTTAGAAGAAACTATACCCAAATCCATAGTTTTTAAAAACAATTCGACATCAGCAATATAACCTTTAAAAACAACATTATCAATAAGTCCTTCCTTTTTTATATAGTCTTTTAAATACTTCACATATCCATCAAGTCCATCACCAACTATGTATAATATAAAATTGGTTTGTTTCTTTTCATTTTTAAGATATGACAACGCTTTTATTACTTCTATTTGATTTTTGTTTTCAGATATTACTCCTAATAAACATATTTGCAAGGGAGATTTATGATTATATTTTTTTTCGAAATTACTTTTTATTTTAATTCCGTTATATATTACTTTCATTTTTTTAGAATAAATATATTTGGAATAATAATCTTTTAAAGATTTAGAAACTGTAATAATTACAGAGGCATTTAAATTAAAATAATGTCCTGCATTTTTAATCCCTGTATAGTAATTCATATTAAAATCGTCTTTACCGTATTCTCTTATATGCCAAATATGTGGTTTTTTCATTTTATTTGATAAATATCCACCTAAATTTGTAGCACTAGAATTAGTATGTATTAAATCAAAACTATCATTTTTTAAAAAATTAAAAACTTTTTTAAAAAAAAACATATTAATAAGCATCTTTACTTTAGCTTTAATAAAACCGTTTGCATTTAACCAATTATAATATCTAAAAATATAATAGTCAATATTATTTTCTTCTAATTTATCTGAAAAAGCACCTTTTTCCGGTATAATTACAATGGGTTTAATATTATAATTTGTTCTTAAATCTAATAAAAGTTGTAATAGTGATTTATTAGCTCCATAAAGAAAAGAGTAGTGAGTAATAAATAAAATTTTCATTTGTTTTGATATAATTAGAGTTGGTTTGTACTAAAATTTAATTTATGACTTCATAAATAATATAGCTTTTATTTTTAATTGAAAATTAATCCTAAGTTTTTTAAACAATAAATCATAAAATAATCCAACAAATGCGTAAGAAACTAGGGTAGAGATTGCAGCACCAGTTAATCCGTAATTGTTTATTAAAATAATGTTTAAACCTATATTTAAAATAGCCCCTAAAATATTTCTATAAAAAGAATGAATATAATACCCCTCAGCAACTAACCATTTAGAACTAATAGTTGTAAAAAAGAAAAAAACATTAGACCAAATATAAATACTTAAAATTTTACAAGAATCTAAATAGTCTTTACCGTACAAATATTTGATAATCCATTCTCCAAAAAAAGTAATAAAAATAGATAATATAATTGCTATCCAAAAAAGCAAACTATAGAGATTTGTGATTCTTTGATAATACGTTTTTTGATCTTTTGATTTATTTAACAAAATTGCTGGAAAGAAAGAAGCTGCAATTATGTTTGGTATGAAATACCAAACTTCACTTAAACTAATTGAAACTGCATAAAAACCTGCAGATTTAGCTCCTAACATTTCTTTAACCATTATTTGGTCTATTTTTATATATACAATATACATCATTCCACTTAAAAAAAGTGGCCAACTTTTTTTAAGAAGATTTAATGCATAGTTTTTATTAAAATTAAAAATGGGAATTTTTATTTTAAGTTTATTAAAATAAATAAAAGTTACTAAGTGTGTTATTAAAAGTTCTAAAACAATAACAATAGCAAAATAACTTACAGGTGAATTTATTTTTATAAATATAATTTTTAATATACTTGAAATTGATACGGATACAATTCTAGAATAAACTACAAACCTAGATTTCACTTCACTTTGAAAATAAAAATCAAATACCTCTAAGCTTTGTAATATTAAAAAAGAAGAAAATATTAATATTAACGTTCTAACTTCTGAAAAGTCATTACTTAGAAACACAAAAGCAGCAAGAATCATTAAAGAAATAAAACCAAAAATAAATTTTAACAAAAAAGCTGTTCCTAAAATTTTTGACGATTCTATATTATTTTTAGAAATCACCAATTCTTTAACAATTATATCGTTTAAACCTATCATAGCAATTGGCAAAAACAAAGCAACCAAACTATTACTATAAGCCAGAAGACCATAAGTTTCAGGTCCAAGGTACCTTGCTACCCATGCACCTACGAAAATTGTCGAAAAAAAACCCAAAAACTTGCTTAAAAAAAGCCATAAAGTATTTTTAAAATACTTTATAAAATTTACATTTTCTTTAGCTTTAATGACCCTATCAACAAATTTGGATAATATCATATACTTTTATCAATTGATTTAAGTTTTATTTAATTATAAACTGAAAACAATTTCAATTTTAAATCTTTTTCTGAAAGAATAATCTTATCATTTGGAATTTTCCAATCAATATTTAAATCGACATCATTATACATTACACCATCTTCTGCATCTGGTTGGTAATAATTATCACATTTATAGGAAACAATTGTATCATCTTCCAAAACAGAAAAACCATGTAAAAAACCTCTAGGTATAAATAATTGTTTTTTATTATCACCCGATAATTCTATTGAAAAAACTTTCCCAAAAGTTTCAGATTCTTTTCTTGCATCTACAGCAACATCTAAAATTTTACCTTTAACAACTCTCACTAGTTTTGCTTGGGAATATTCACCTTTTTGTAAATGCAAACCTCTTACAACTCCATATTGAGAAGTAGATTGATTTCCTAAAACAAAACCTCCTTTAAAACCTGTTTTTTCTTGAAACTCTTTTTTATTATATTCTAATAAAAAACTCCCTCTTTCATCACCAAAAACTTGAGGTTCGATAACAAAACAACCTTTTAAATATGTTTCTGTAACTTTCATTAAATATCCATTAAACTTTTTCCGTAGCCACTTTTTAATAAAGGTTCTGCTAATTTATGTAGCTGTTCTTTATTTATAAAACCACTTCTATAAGCTGCTTCTTCAATAGAACCTATTTTTAAACCCTGTCTTTCTTCTATCACTTCTACAAATTGAGATGCTTGCATTAAAGATGCAAAAGTACCTGTATCTAACCAAGCTGTACCTCTATCTAAAACTCTAACGGATAAATTTCCGTTCTCTAAATATATTTTATTTACATCTGTAATCTCTAATTCACCTCTTTTACTTGGCTTCATATTTTTTGCAATTTCTACCACAGAGTTATCATAAAAATAAATTCCAGGAACTGCATAATTAGATTTTGGTTTTAGTGGTTTTTCTTCAATAGAAACTGCATTCATATTATCATCAAACTCAACGACACCATACCTTTCAGGGTCATTTACATGATAAGCATAAACAATTCCTCCATCAGGGTTGTTATTTGCTCTCAATAATTTTGGTAGCCCGGATCCATAAAAAATATTATCGCCTAATATTAAAGCTACTTTATCTTTTCCTATAAAATTTTCGCCAATAATAAAAGCCTCTGCAAGTCCATTAGGATTTTCTTTTACAGCATACTGAAAATCGCATCCATATTTTTTCCCATCACCTAACAACCTTTCAAATAATGGTAAATCTTGTGGTGTAGAAATAATTAATATTTCATTTATTCCAGCCAACATCAATACAGAAATTGGGTAATAAATCATTGGCTTATCATAAACAGGCATTAATTGTTTACTCACTGCTAATGTGAGTGGGTGTAATCTTGTACCTGAACCTCCTGCTAAAACTATTCCTTTCATTTTATTGATACTTTTTTAAATACCATTCAATGGTTTTTTTAATACCAGTTTCAAAATTTTCGTCAGCTCTCCAACTTAACTCATTTTCTATTTTTGATGCATCTATTGCATATCTAAAATCATGTCCTGGTCTATCTTTAACAAAACTAATTTGCTCTTTATATGATTTTTCTTTAGGTATCACCTTGTCTAAAATCCCACAAATTACATCAACTATATATAAATTATCACGTTCATTTTTCCCGCCAATATTATATGTTTCCCCTGTTTTACCAGTATTAAACACCAATTCAATTCCTTTACAATGATCTAAAACATAGAGCCAATCTCTAATATTTTTTCCATCGCCATAGATAGGTATTTTTTCTCCAGAAATTGCTTTTCTTATTATTGTTGGTATTAGTTTTTCATCATGTTGTTTTGGACCATAGTTATTAGAACAATTAGTTGTAATAACATTCATTCCATAAGTATGATAATAACTTCTAACCATAAAATCTGAGGAGGCTTTAGAAGCACTATAAGGACTATTAGGCGCATAAGAGGTTTCTTCTGTAAACAAACCTGTTTCTCCTAAAGTTCCGTAAACTTCGTCTGTAGAAATATGATGAAATCTAGCTGTTTCAAATCCTTTTTTATAATTATTTGGAGATTCCATCCAGTAATTTCTGGCTACATCTAATAAATTAAACGTTCCAAAAACATTTGTTCTAACAAATGCATCTGGATTTTTAATAGAATTATCAACATGAGATTCTGCTGCGAAATGAATAACTCCATTAAAATTGTATTGATTAAATAGTTTTTCAACTAAATCTCTATCACAAATATCTCCTTCTACAAAAGTATACCTTGGGTTATTTTCAATTTTTGATAAATTAGAAAGTTCTCCTGCATAGGTAAGTAAATCTAAATTTACAACCTTGTATTCCTTATTTTTTTCTAAAAAATAAGGAATAAAATTAGACCCGATAAAACCTGCTCCACCAGTTATAAGAACTGTTTGCATAATTTATTTTTTGTAAGTATTTAAGTACTTATTTAATAGCCTTACAAGTAAAAACAAAATCATAAACCCTGCTCCTAATATTGTTAATAAAAAAGCATAATTTTTTGTTACTCCTTTTACCTCAGAACCTATTGGTTGAAAATTAGAAAGAACATTTATGACTTCATATTTTGTAGCTTTTTCAGATGCTATATTTTTTAAATCAGTATTTATATCTCTACTAGTTGCAAACAGTTCTAGTTCTTTGGTTGTTCTTTTCTCCCCTCCTAAATCTATATTTGTGGCAGCTGTTTTTTTTCTAGCTTCTTCAAGCATAACATTCATATAGATCTTCCTTAAGGAATCTATTTGTATTAAATTTTTACGATATAAAGAATCTGTTCTATTTAAGTTTTTATTCGATAATTCTTTTATTCTATTAAAATATTTATTATTTACTACTGAAGAAATTATTACATCATCTAGTTTATCAAAAACATCATTCTGTTTTGAAGTAACTGTTACTTTATGAAACCTATAATCATATTCTGTAAATGACGATTTAAACTTATCAAACGTATAACTATTTACAGTAATAGTATCTACAGAAGATACAAAACCGTTATAGGAATTAATAATATCATTGCCAGATATAACTGGCTCGATTACAAACTTTTTAAGACTTGCAGCTGCCAATTTATCTAACTTAAAAGTTTCTACCAAACCAGCAGTATCTTTTTGTTTTACAAGGTTATTATAATAATTTATATTATCATATAATTGTCTTGTACTTTTAAAATTTGGTTCTAATAATAATTCAGATTCAAAAGTATTTGTTTTTTTTACTTCTAAAAAAATACCTAAGATAGCTCCCAAAATAGCAGCAATTCCTATTTTAATAATGTTGTTTTTCAGAAAAATAAGGATTGAAATTACTCCATGAAAAATCCCTCTAAAAATATTTCCAATAAAATTGAAAAATTTAGAGAAACCTTTTCCTATGATTACAAATAAAGAACCTAAATCTACTTCTTCTTCTTTGTTGTTTGTTTGGTTGGTTGACATTGTTTAAGTTTGGGTATGAAATCAGTCTTTGACTGCTAAAAAATTTGTTCTAATATTTTTTGAGTAATAGCGTATGTAGGTGTAACTCCTGTCATACCTAAACCTCCTGAAGCTAATGTTGCTCCTGTTTCTAATGGATTATCTGAAGCATAATAAGCATATCTCACTTTTACATTTTTAGAGATATTTCCTCTTATTTTTGATGCAGATTGTATTGCTTTTTGATAATGTGCTCCTTCCATCTCTAAACCAATAACATTCCAAGTAGAATCGTGGAAAAACTCTAATAAGTCTTTATTTTGTAATGATGTTCCTAAAACAGAAATCATAGAACCATCAAAAACGGCTACTCCAAAACCTTCTAAATCTTCTTTAGACAACTCATTTTTAAATGGATAATTATCTGCTGTTCCTTCAAAAATATGTGCAGAAGGAATCATGATATCTCCTTTTCCTCCTTCTAAAATACCTGCTTTCCCCATTATAGAAACAGACTTTACGTCTAAGTGATTCTTTTTCTTACTGTTCTTATATGGTTTTAAAAGTTCATCCATCGTTTCATAAGCTTGCTCTCCAAATGCATAGTCCATTACAATAATAACAGGACTTTTATCGATAGAATTATCTTTCTTAAACGGCGAAACCTCAAAGTTTATTTCATCTGTATCTATTATTTGTACATTAATATTTGTACCAGATGTATCTTTAACATAAATTAAACCATTTTGAGAAGCATATTCTTTAACTGCTTTTTGCAATGGTTTACTGTCTGAGTTACTCAATAATTGAAATAGTTCAAAATTTTCATGTTCTGCTGCTTGTTTTGGTAAGGCAGCTTTAGCATAAATCGAGTTTAATACACTATGCATATTTGCACTAATAATATGTATTGGTCTTTTTAATAGTTTGTTTTCTTTTAAAACTTCTTTAATATTATTTGCCCAAACATCACCATAAATGTGATGCCCAATTTCTTCAATTAAAACAGAACTAAAAGTAACGTTTCTCTTCTTATTATCTAGCACTTCATCAATAGCTAATTTACCTAACCAATAAATTAAATGAAAAAATCTATCTTTTTTCTCTTCTGTTTGAAATGTTTTATGAATACTTACCACTTCATCAAAAGTTCTTCCTAAAATACTACTTAAATGAGCAATAGAAACCTCTCTTTCTTCCTCTGAAATTTCCTTATTATAAATAACAATATCTTCTAAATATTTCCACTCTCTTATAAAACTCTGTCCCTCGTTAAGGGTTACTCTTTTTTGAATTTTATGAGATTCAATAAATAAAAAGGTTAAATGTGTAAGAATATCATAAATTTCAGACCTTCCACGAGTAATCTCTATATTCATTTGGTCTTTATCTATTCTGTAACAATTTCTTCTTCTTTTTGGAGGAATTATTGTCTCAAAATGAGAATCACCATAACCTTCATCTGCAGTTAAATTTATAAACTGGCATTCTTCAATTCCTTTCGGAAGCCTTTCTATTACATAAATTAATCCATTTAACTCAACTCTATCCTCTGCTATAGAACCATAAATTTCTGGTCTTAAGGAGAGTAAAGACTTTCTTAAAGCTTCTCCAGAAATCCCCATTGGTTTATAAAAACCTCTACTAAATAAATGACGCATAGAAATGTATAATTTTTCTATTGCATTTGTAGATTCTTGAGCTCTTGTTCTATCTATTTTGTTTGTTTTTGCCATTTTAAATTTCAGTTTTTAAAGATAAATTATTTACTTGATAATAGTTGTTTATATCTATCTTCATTATGCAGCAATATAACTGCTTCTTTTATCACTAAATCATTATTTAAATTGTGTTGATATACTCCTTGCTGATAATGATATCTTTTTATTATTTCCTCCTTTATAGTTCTCTTTAAGATGTCTTTATTTTTTGATATTTCTATAATCTTATCATCAAATAATTTGTCTTGAATTCCTTTATATTCTTTAGATATATTTTTTGATATTGATGCTGTATAAGCTTCTTTAAATAAAGCCTCTTGTTTTGTTACAAAAGTAGTATCAACTTTTAAATAAGTGGTGAATTTTTTAAACTCAGAATCTTTAAATTCAAAATCAGCTTCACTTTCTATTTGTGGGTTTTGATAAAAATAATTTGTCGCAAAATTAAAAACCGCTCTAGAACTCAATAACCTTTTAGTTGCCTCAGTTCGTTTTGAAGTTTTTATTACGAAATCTGGTAAAACTCCTCCACCATCAAAAACAGTTCTTCCGTTTGCCGTTTTAAATGCATTTATTCCTTTATCCGAAAATTTAGGAACCTTTCCGTTTTTATCTCTATTTGCATAATCTAGTTCTTGAATACATCTTCCACTTGGCGTATAATATTTAGAAATAGTTACCTTTAACTGTGTTCCATAAGTAAGTTCTCTATAGCGTTGCACAAGACCTTTTCCAAAAGAACGTTGTCCCATAATTACAGCTCTATCATAATCTTGTAAAGAACCACTTACAATTTCTGATGCTGATGCTGATCGTCCATTTACTAAAACTACAATAGGTATTTCTAAATCTAAAGGATTGTTTGTTGTTTTATAAGTATTACTCCATTTTTTTACTTTCGCTTTTGTTGAAACAATTGTTTTTCCTTTAGGTAAAAAGAAATTTGAAATATTTATAGACTCTCTTAAAGACCCTCCTGGATTGGCACGTAAATCAAAAACCAACTTTTTCATTCCTTCTTTCTTCAGTTTTCGAAATGCTTTTTTTACTTCGGATGAAGCTTTATCATTAAAACGAGTTAAAACAATATAACCTGTTTCTTCATCTATCATTTCAGAAAACGGAACAGGATTTACAACTACTTTATCTCTAATAATATCTTTTTTAATAACATTCCCTTGTCTTAATACTTCAACAGAAAACTCACTATTTGGTGTTCCTTTTAAATACATTGAGAGTTGGTCTCTCTCCATATTTTTAACAGATTGTCCATCAACAGAAATAATTACATCACCTGCTTTTAAATCAGCTTTATCTGCAGAATATCCTTTGTAAATTTCATTAACTTCAATACCTACTTTTGAATAATATACAGAAACTCCAATTCCTCCATATTCACCTTCTCTTCTAATTTTTGCATCTTCAACATCTTGTTCGTTATAGAAATTTGTATAAGGGTCTAAATCTTTAAGCGTATTTTTAATTGCTTTATTGGTTAATTCTGCAGGATTAATTTCATTAACATAATACATGTTCAACTCCTTAAATAAGGTGTTGTAAATTTCGATCTGTTTTGCTACTTCAAAAAATTTAGATTTAAATGAAAACGATAAAAAAATGACTCCAACTAAAAGAACAAGAACCGTTTTTTTTGAAAGATTAAATTTCTTCATTTTTTATATTTTTTGTTTCGCTTACAAACCGTGTTAATAATTTCTCCATCTTTAAGAACATCTCTTCATAGGTACATTCTTGTTTTCCAAGATACGAAATCATAAAAACATAAGGTTTATCAAGATTATCGTAAACAATTTCTTTTTGCAAACGATACGATTCTCGCATTAATCTCTTAATTCGATTTCTATCAACAGCTAATTTAAAATTTCTTTTTGGTACTGAAACACCAACTTGAGCAGGAAAATTTGACGTATGCTCTGTTTGTAGAAAAATCATTCTAAGAGGAAATGCTTTCACAGAATTCCTTTCTTCATAAAGTCTTTCTATAAGCTTTTTACTTTTTAACCGTTCTTCTTTTCCTAAAGTGTATTTCATTACTACAAACTTAATAGAAATCATCAACTTTTAATAGATTTTATATCTTTAACTTTGTTTTATTTGATTATTGTAAGATTGATTTTTACAATGATAAATACATAAATTAAACAATTATTATTAATTTTGTTTAAATTTACACAAATATAAAATCGAAATAATTCAATTTATAGATATTAAGTATGAAAAAAGATCTCTTTCAAGCTCCTGATTATTATAATTTAGATGATTTATTAACTGAAGAACATAAATTAATACGTGATGCTGCTCGAGAGTGGGTAAAGCGTGATGTTTCTCCAATTATTGAAGAATATGCTCAAAAGGCAGAATTTCCAACTCAAATTATAAAAGGGTTATCAGAAATTGGAGCCTTTGGACCTTATATTCCTGAAGAATATGGAGGCGCAGGTTTAGATCAAATTTCTTACGGATTAATTATGCAAGAAATAGAACGTGGAGATTCTGGCGTTCGCTCTACCGCTTCTGTACAATCTTCATTAGTGATGTATCCTATTTACACTTATGGAAACGAAGAACAACGCAAAAAATATTTACCAAAATTAGCTTCTGGAGAATGGATGGGTTGTTTTGGATTAACAGAACCAAACCACGGTTCTAATCCCTCAGGTATGGAAACCAAGTTTAAAGATATGGGAGATCATTATCTTTTAAACGGAGCAAAAATGTGGATTTCTAATGCACCTTTTGCACAAGTTGCTGTTGTTTGGGCAAAAGATGAAGAAGGTAGAATTCATGGATTAATTGTAGAACGTGGAATGGAAGGTTTTTCTACACCAACAACTCATAACAAATGGTCTTTACGTGCATCTGCAACCGGAGAACTTATTTTTGATAATGTAAAAGTGCCAAAAGAAAACTTATTACCAAATAAATCTGGACTTGGAGCGCCTTTAGGATGTTTAGATTCTGCAAGATTCGGAATTGCTTGGGGCGCAATTGGTGCTGCAATGGATTGTTATGACACTGCCTTACGTTATTGTAAAGAGCGTGAACAATTTGGTAAACCTATTGGTCAATTTCAATTACAACAGAAAAAATTAGCTGAAATGATTACAGAAATCACCAAAGCCCAATTATTAGCATGGAGGTTAGGAACTTTAAAAAATGAAGGAAAAGCTACTTCTGCACAAATTTCTATGGCAAAACGTAATAATGTAGACATGGCAATTAATATTGCTAGAGAAGCAAGACAAATGTTGGGCGGAATGGGAATTACTGGTGAATACTCTATTATGCGACATATGATGAATCTAGAAAGTGTAATTACTTATGAAGGTACTCATGACATACATTTACTAATTACTGGTTTGGATGTTACTGGCTTAAATGCATTTAAATAACAATTAAAAAAGTAACTAAAAGCTGAAAAAACCATTGAAATTAATTCAATGGTTTTTTCAGCTTTTAATCAAAAAAATCTCTCTCTTTTAAAGTTTTATATTCGTTGTAAAACACTCAATCTTAAACTGATTCCCTCAATCGTATTCGTTAAAATTTACTCGAAACATGATATTTAACAGGTTTTATAAATCTTTCATTTTTTAGTTTTGCTTAAGAAATTATACTAATACTATCAACTAAAACACCATGGAAGAAACTAGAAAAGATATTGTTCAGTTTATAAACTTAAGGTTAGCTTCGTTGGGACAACCAACATTTAAAGACAAATCAGAAAGTGCTGATAAGTTTTTAGATCCTAAATTTGAAGAGTTAACAAGCGGGCTTATAAAAAGTTTACAAGAAAAATCAAGATTATTATCTGATCATCTTTCTCCAGTAGATACAAGAATACAAGAATTTATAGACGACTATTTAAAAGACGTTTCTATAGACAAACCTACTGTTTTACCAAACAATACATTAATATTATCAAAAAAAGGACAAGCAAGAGAGGTTAGTTTACCTCCTGATGGAGATACTTTTAAAAGTGATTTAGTTACAACAAGTAGAGTAAAGCAAGGAATTTTAAACAATCCTTTAAACGATAAAAGAACTACAAAAGGGACTTTTCATATTGTTGAAGGTCCTTTACCTGTTCCTTTAGATAAATTTGAGGTACCAAAAATAGTATTTGCTCATCTTTTAAATGCAGCTTTTAATCCTTCTGATGATTTAAAAATTTTACCATTTACTTCAAGTCAAGAAGAACAAGCTAAAGTAATGGTTTCTACATTAATGAGACCAATAGTTTGTCCGGAAGTAAAAGGTGTTATTTCAGAAAAATCTTTAGAAGTTCGTTTTTTCGTTCCTGGAAACTTAGTAAGTAATTTAGATTTCGTAGAATCTATTTTTGGAAACGCAGGAGATCCTAATTTAGCTCAAAACGATGCTGCTTTAGATACAGAACATTGGACAGGTCATACAGGTTGTATCGTTTTAGCTCCGCATTTAAAAGAGTTAAAAAAGAAAGATCTTGGTTTACCTCATTTTGATGATGCTACAGAACGTCAGATAAAAGACGGAATGTGTTGGAAAGATGAAAATGATCTTTATAACGATGGTGGTGCATTTAAAATAACTTGTAGAGATGATAGAGGTGTTGTAATTACTTTAATTGCAGATAACTACTATGGTTATTCTAAAAAAGAAATTAAAACTCAAATTAGCTATTCTGCTAACTTATTTGGATTAGTAGAAGAAGAGCATGCTGGGGGTGCAATTGCATTTGCTAGAAGAGTTATGGGTGATACTTTAGATGGTAGAGACTATTCTGAATTCCATAATTTCGAGCATACTTTTGAAGGTGTAAAACAACTTTTAGGTGATACAATTGATGTAAAACCAGAAAACTACGCCGTAGATAAAAAATACCCAAATATTATTTATATTCCTGAGTTTGCATATGTAAACATCACTACAAATAGTATTACTTGGATGCATCATAGTAAAGAGCAAAAATTAACTTTGTCTCCTTTTAAAACTTATGTACACCCAACAGGTAATAAATTTAAATTAGAAAAACATAAATCTATCGATTTGTGGAGAATTGTAGATACGTTTGCAGAAGGAGTTTTCTGTCATAAACCTTGTACAGTTTCTGGTGGTGGAAAATCTGAAATATCTAAATCGATGCAAAATGCTATTACATATAGTAATTTTAACATTCAAAATATCGATGAAGATTTCAAAAAAGCAGATGAAATTATAGAATTTGTGTACTCTAATCGTTGGAAAGTTAAAGATCCAAATAGACCAATTTCAAGATCATTTTTAAGTGAAAAAAGATCGTTAAGTTCTGCAGTGAAATTATTAATTCCTTCTGAACATAATTCAGATGAATTTAATGCGTTTTTAGATGGAATTCCTGTTCATATTCGTTCTTTAGTATTATTTGTAAAACGTTTATACAGACAAGCTCATGGTGAGTTAAACTGGAAAGAATACATGTCTGTAGAAATTATCAACGGAAAAAAAGGTACCGGGCTTTTATATAATAATACTCCTGTTGTTGGTAGTTATGTTCGTATTGGATTCAACGAAAAGGGAAACTGGATGTTGAACAAATTACGTTCTGATTTTTCTCCTTGTGAAAAAATACAAACTGAAGATGATATTACAGCTTCTATAACAATACCTAGAAATAGATTAAAAAACTTAAACCCTGAGTTTACAAACAAGAGTTTAAAAATCCTTACCAATTGTGAAGCTCACTTGTTTCAAAGACCAGATGAAGCAGTAGTAAGAGGTTATGATAAAGGAGCTGAATTAGATTTAGTTACTGAAGGAAGGTTTTTAACAAACTACGAGTTACTTAAAAAAGAAGATGCTGTTGTTATATATGAAGACACCATTAACTATGATAAATATACGCAACCCGTAAAAGATTTTATTGAAAGTATTGTAAAAAGTGATAAAGAAGAAGAGTTTTTTGCATTACCATCACATACAAGAATTGTAAATGGTGAGCCAACTAAAAACCCTCGTTATTTAGAGCCTAATAAAGTTATCAATGAAACAGAAGATACTTATTTAGCAGAAGTAGGTGTTCGTTTAGTTAGAAAAATGGAATTAACAGATCCGTTAAATAACGTTGTAAATGCTGTTTTACCAGGAAGAAGAAATAACCCTGTAGACAAAGCTGCTGGTATTAGACCATTAGCTGTTTATAGTCCTATTCACTACCAAGAAACTCCAGAATTATTTATGGATTTTATTTGTAGTTTAACAGGTAAATCACCATCAACAACTGGTGCAGGTTCTGAAGGAGCTTTAACAAAAGCACCTTTTAATATGTTAACGCCAACAACCGATTTAAATAATGCGTTGTTATCACATATTTTAACTGAATCTAATGGTTTTAGTACTGCAGCCGGTTATGTTGGTGCAGAAAATAAAATTGACCATGATGTCAGTTTATTAATTCCTGAAATTTGGGCAAGAATAGAACCAATTGACAGAGATCCAAAAGCTTTAATTGCAAATGGTTCTTTAGAAAAAATAGAAGATTTTGAATTCGAAGGAGAAACTATTTTAGCGAGTAGATTAGGGTATAGAATTACTAAGAAATTCTCTTACAGATGTATGAATAGAATTTTTGATGAGCCTACTGCTGTTTTTAGTGATAGAATGTTAAAACCAGAATTACAAGGCTTAGAAGATTATGCAGATGGTATTAAAAACATTACTGAAGCTCAACAAAAAGTTGCTTTAAACTATTTTGAAGATGGAAGTATTGAAGCTGCAACACCACCTTTAAAAATTCTTTTACACATAATGGCTTATGGTAATTATGAAGGAAAGCATATTAGCGATCCAGAATTACGTAAGTACTTCGACAGAGATTATGTTGTTAATAGTGAATGGTACAAAGAAAGATTAGTTCTACAACAACAAAAAGATATTGCCTTTTACGGAAAGCAAATAAAATATTTAGAGGATTTTATTTCAAATCCGAGAAACAATGCTTTAGTTTTAGAAATGGATATTAATGGTCGTTTAAAAGATTTAAAACAATTTCACAAAGAAGTTAATTCTGAAAATTATTTAGAAAATTTAAATGGAACTATTGGATTAGATCCTTTATCTAGAAAGTAAATATAAAACAAGCTAAGAAGCTGTTTTTAGAATAATATTAGGGCATCAATTAAAATTGATGCCCTTTTTTATGCACTTATTTCTATACTTAATTTTTGGTTTAATACAATTTACAGAACATGTATTATTGAAAACATATTCGTTAGAAATAGAAATTATAGATATCCATTTAGTATAGAAACAAGGGATTAATACATCCCCAAAAAATAGTAGATAGGTTTAAAAAATGGCTATTAAAATAAATTGAGAAGCAAAAAAATCATCCTAATAGAACAAAGTTTGGGCAAAAAATAGGAATTACAAAAAACATTAATATAATTAATAAGAACATCCACACTAAGCCCATTAAAAGTGGATATACAATTGTATAGTTTTTTAATTTTGGTGTAACTGAATGAGCTAATAAACCGTGAATTCCACCACTAAAAAGAAAAAAGATAATACCTAAAGATATTGATAAAAAAAGTACTGAGTGAGATTCTTTTATCTTAAAAAGATAAATTCCTAATGCTAATGAAACAACAATTAATATTCTATATATCCTTCTTTCCATCTGTTTAAAATTAAATATTACATCACTTTTTTACATTCTATGACCATTAAAACTCAAAAGAGGTATATTGCCTAAAGATTCCATTTTTTTAACTAAATCAGTATGAAATAACATTTTAACTATTCCTTTTGAATCTCTCTCTAACATAGCTATCATATCTGCATTTTCATCTTTTAAATAGGTTTTTAAAGAATCAAAAACATTATCAGAAAAAATTATTTGTGTATCTATTTTATCGTACTTAATTTTTTCTTTTAATAATTGATCAAACCAACTTTTCTTCTGTAAGACATAAGAATTTTCTTTTTTAGAAACATGAACAATTTTTATTGTTGCTTCATATGGCTTTGCAATATGTACTAAATCATAAATTGCACAAATATCATTTTCTTCAAAATCTGAAGCATAAACAATTGTTTTAATATTACTTGCACATATACCTTTAGGAACCGTTAATACTGGACAAGGTGCTTTTTCAATAAGTTTTAAAGCTGTCTTACCTAAGAGAAATTCCTTTAATACTTTTTCACTTTTTGTTCCTGTAATAATCAAATCTGCATTTAGTTTTTTTGCTTTTTCAATAATTCCATTTATAATTGACTTGTTTTCAATAGCTTCAAAACTTACATCTACTTCCTCTAAATCACCTTCGTAATTGCTATTACAAAAATTAATCAATTTATTTTGTTGCGTTATATAAGTCTTATCTTCAAGATTGATATAAGGTTCTTTAAGGTCTTTATCAAAAATTGTAGGATAATCAAAAACATGAATTACAAATAAACTTGTATCTAATTTCTTACTTAAATTAAGAGCGTATTTCAGTGCAGGAATTGCATTTTTAGAAAAATCAGTTGCGTGTAATATCTTTTTCATTTTAAAGAATTTTATTACATTATTATCTTCAAAGTTAAGAGTATTAAAAGAATCCCAAAATGACAATAGTCATTAAGACAGGATTTTATCACACAAAAAAACTATAATAATCAATAATATGAATAACTCTATTAACGAATAATTTCAAGAAATAAATACAATATTTATTAAATCTGTGAATGTTCTTAGAAATGAAATTGACATTAAGAAGTATGAAAACTAAGGAAAAGAAGGAGTTATAAAAATTACTACAAAAAAGTAAATCTATGAAGCAGCTTGTAATAATATATTAGGGCAACGTTTACAATTGATACCTTTTTTCTTATACTTATTACAGCATTTCGATTTAGGTTTAATACAATTTACAGAACAAGTACTATTACAAACAGATTCGTTCGAAATAGAAATTACAGGTGCACTTTTAGTATAAAAAACAATCATTATCAGTAATTATTCTGCAAATATAAGCGTTTATTTAGAATAAATAAAAATAAGATGTTAAAAAATTGACAAGTAATATATTAAGGAAATCTATGTTAATTAAATATAATAGAGGAAAAGTAAGTTACTACAACAGAAAAAATCCCATTGTAAATAAATATACAATGGGATTTTTTTTGCTATTAAATTGTTCAAAGTAACTTTGAACTAAAACTATTTATAAGTGATAAAATTATTACAATTTATTTTCATTAAAACTCATCAATGGAATATCTCCTAAAGTTTCCATTTTTTTAACTAAATCTATATGAAACAACATATTCATTATTCCTTTTGAATTTCTTTCTAACATTGTAACCATATCAGCATTCTCTTCTTTAAAATAAGCTTTTAAAGAATCGAAGGTGTTTTGAGAATAGATGATCTCAATATCAACCTTATCATATTTAACCTTTTCATTTAGTAAGTTAGTAAACCAATCTAATTTTGCAAATTCTGCATCATCTTCTTTTGAAGAAACATGAACAATTTTTATAATGGCATCATAAGCTCTGGCAATACTAACTAGATCATAAATTGCAGAAATATCATTTTCTTCAAAATCTGAAGCATAAACAATTGTATCAATCTTATGTTCTTTTTGCTCTTTTGGAACTGTTAATACAGGGCAGGGTGCTTTTTCTATTAGCTTTTTGGCTTTATTTGCTAAAAGTAATTCCTTAAGTACTTTTTCACTTTTAGTACCACTAATAATTAAATCTGCATTTAAACTGTACGCTTTTTTAAGAATTGCATGTACTATCGATTTATCTTCAATAGCATCAAAACTTATATCTAACTCATCAATATCTCCTTCATAATGTTTTTCACAAAACTCAGTTAATATACTTAGGTGTTTGTTATCTTTCTCACCATCAAGACCTAATGGAAGTGAATCGAAAACATGAATAACAAACAAACTCGCATCTAATTTTTTACATAAATTAAACGCATATTTTAATGCTGGTATTGCGTTTTCTGAATAATCTGTAGCATGTAATATCCTTTTCATCTTATCAAATTTAAAAGCATAAAATTAGACATCATAGAAGAACTATAAAATGATATATATCAACTTATTAAATATTAAATTAATCCAAAGAAGTGAACTCCAAATAAAAATATATTTTACTCAGAGTCCACACGTGTGCAAAGCTATTTGTTGAAAAAATTAATTCTCAACATTATTATTTTATCTATATTTTTAACATGATGAACAAGAGCCACCTTCTTTTTTAACACCTAATTTCACCAAAATTGTTTCTAACAAACACCATTTTGTAAATGCAGATTGAATCATATTTAAACCAATAAAGACTCCAAACCACAACCAATTTATACTAACATAATAAGTTAATGCAACCATTAACAAAACCATTACACCAACAATCACTCTAAAATATTTGTTTAACATTTTTTCTTTATTTTTTAATTATAAAAATCTTTCTACTGGAACTACAATTGCTTTTAGAGGATTATTTGTCTCTAAATTGCTATTAAATTCTTCTAGTAAAGTAAATAAATCGTCTATTTTTTCTTTGTTAGTGAAAGAAAAAAACATTGTTGAACCGTTACCAGTCTTTTCTCCAGAAAACCAATTAGAAGCCATTAATAAAGAAGGTGAATTTTTATGACCATCAATATCTGAACTACTAAAGTTTTCAATATTTGCTTTTTTAAAGATGTTTAAAACATCTTTCTGAAATTCTTCTACGGCTGTAACTAATACTAATTTCATTTGATAACATTTTTTGCTTCCGCTTATTTCACAGATCCACGCAGAGAATAAAAATTCAATCTGCGATTATCTGCAACAATTGGGGAAAATGATTATTTATAATTCTTCTTTTCAATCATATAATACACTAATGGCACAACCAATAATGTTAATACTGTAGAAACAATGGTTCCTCCCATTAATGAGATTGCCAATCCTTGAAAAATTGGATCAAATAAGATTACAAAGGCTCCAATTACAACTGTACCTGCAGTTAATAAAATTGGCGTTGTTCTTACTGCTCCAGCTTCAATTGCTGCTTGTTTTAAAGGCACTCCTTCTTCTAGTCTTAAATTGATAAAATCAATCAGTAAAACGGAGTTTCTTACCATAATTCCTGCTAGAGCAATCATTCCAATAAATGAAGTTGCAGTAAAGAATGCTCCCATAATCCAATGCCCTAAAACAATTCCGATTAATGATAGCGGTATTGCAACCATCATTACAATTGGTGCTTTAAAGTTTTGAAACCACCCAACAATTAAAATATAAATTAAGATAATTGCTCCTAAAAAAGCGATTCCTAAATCTCTAAAAACTTCTAATGTAATTTGCCATTCTCCATCCCATTTCACAGTATAATCGTCTTCAAATTCTGGCTGACCTAAATACATCTCGTTTAATTTATAACCTTCAGGAAGCTTTATTGTATTCAATTTTTCTTCCATTCCTAAAATTGCATACGCAGGACTTTCTAATTCCCCAGCCATATCTGCCATTACATAAACAACACGTTTTTGATTTTTACGGAAAATACTTTTTGCTGCAATTGTTTCTTTAATTTCAACTAAATCTGCAATTGGCACCATGTTACCTTGTTTCGATTTTACTTTCAATTGAGAAATATCAGAGATAGTTGATTTTTCTTTTTCATCCAAAGTTAAAACCAAACCAACTTGATTTACAGCATTTTCGTCATACAAATTTGTAATCGCTCTGTTAGACAAAGCCATATTCATTGTATAAGCAATTTGTTGAGGAGCAACTCCATACAACATTGCTTTTTCTTTATTTATTTCAAATTGATATTCAATTTGATCAGCTTCCACCATAAAATCTACATCAACAACATCATCAGTATTTTTTAAGATATTTTGAACCTGATTTGCAATTTCTATTTGCTGTTCATAATCTGGTCCATAAACCTCTGCAACAATTGTTGATAAAACCGGCGGTCCTGGGGGAACTTCCACCAGCTTTACATTTGCATTGTATTTCTTTGCTATTTTCTGAATTTCTGGTCTTAATAATTTTGCAATTCCGTGACTTTGAATTTCACGTTCGCCTTTATCAACCAAATTCACTTGAATATCAGCCATATTAGATCCACCACGTAAATCGTAATGACGAACTAAACCGTTAAAAGTAATTGGTGCAGAAGTACCAATATAATTCTGATAATTAACAACTTCTGGTCTTGTAGATAAATACTGTGCAATTTCTTGAGTTACAACTCCAGTTCTTTCTAGCGTTGTTCCTTCTGGCATATCAATTACTACCTGAAACTCATTTTTATTATCAAAAGGTAACATTTTCACAGCTACAGAATTGGTGAAAAATAAGACCATTGTTGCCATTAACACAACGAATGTCCCTCCTAAAAACAACCATCTTCTTGTTTTATTTTCAATTAAAGGTCTTTCAAATCTGTCATAAATTTTATAAATAAAAGTTTCTTCCAAAGGTTTTTCAACTTTCTCTTCACCACCTTTTTTATCTTTTTCTCTTAAGAAAATATATCCTAAATAAGGAGTAATTGTTAAAGCTACAAATAACGATAAAATCATTGCAATTGAAGCTCCAATTGGCATTGGTGCCATATAAGGCCCCATTAAACCAGACACAAAGGCCATCGGTAAAACAGAAGCAATTACTGTAAACGTTGCTAAAATTGTTGGGTTACCAACTTCATTAATTGCATATAATGCAGCTTGTTTAAAAGGCAAGCGTTTCATCTTAAAATGCCTATGCATATTTTCTGCAATAATAATGGAATCATCAACCACAATACCAGTTACAAAAACCAATGCGAAAAGCGTAATTCTGTTTAATGTGTAATCTAACATGTAATAACTTAACAATGTTAAAGCAAACGTAATTGGCACAGATAAAAACACCACCAAACCACCACGCCAACCCATTGCTAACATTACCACCAAAGTAACTGCAAAGATAGAACCAATAAGATGCCACAATAACTCTGATACTTTATGAGAAGCTGTTTCTCCGTAATTTCTAGTAACTTCTACGTGAACATCATCAGGAATTAAAGTAGTTCGTAAATGCGCTACTTTATGTAAAATTAATTCCGAAATTTTCATTGCATCTGCACCTTTTCTTTTAGCGACAGAAATAGTTACAGCAGGATATTCCGATTTGTATGTTTGAGATTTCTCGCTCGCTTGTCCAAAACCTAAAGACACATAATTTTGTGGAATTTCTGGTCCATCAACAATAGTTGCTATTTGTTTTAAATAAATAGGTCTATTTTGTTGTACACCAACTACTAAATTCTCTACATCAGTTACAGATGCTAAAAAGTTACCCGTTTTTACTAAAAACTCCGTGTCATTTTTATCAAAACTACCAGAACTTAATTGTGTATTATTGGCTTTTATCATTTGAGAAACCGACAAGAAATCTAATCCACTAGAAGCCAATTTATCTTTATCTAAAACAACTCTTAATTGACGATTTCTTCCACCAATTTTATGCGTAATAGAAACATCATTTATCTTCTTAATCTCTGTTTCTAATTCTTGCCCCATTTGGCTTAATTGATAATCACTGTAGTTTTCACTCCACAATGTTAACCCCAACATTGGCACATCATCAATAGCACGTGTTTTAACCAACGGAAACGTAACGCCTGCAGGCATTTGATCCATGTGTTTGTTAATCTCATTGTATAATTTCACAAAAGAACGCTCTATATCTTCGCCCACATAAAACTGCACAATTACCATTGCTTTTTCATTCATAGCAGTAGCATACACATACTCTACACCTTTAATATTAGAAATTAATTTCTCTAAAGGTTTTACAACTCTATTCTCAATTTCTGTTGGACTCGCACCTGGATAACCAACAAAAATATCTGCCATTGGCACATCAATTTGTGGCTCTTCTTCTCTCGGAATCAAAAACGAAGCATACACACCAACAACCATAAAAACGACCATTAGAAGCACTGTAAGTTTCGATCCTATAAAGACTTTTGCAATTTTTCCAGCTAAACCTTCTTTCATTTCTTTTATATTTTTGGGCGTTTTAACAGGCTATTCATTTCAATCTTTTTTCTTGTGCTGAATTAATTTCAGCATCTTTCTACTTAAGCTTTCTGCTCTTTTAAAAGAGATACTGAAACCAGTTCAGTATAAAAAAAAGGATTTCCATTGCTATCCTTAACGCGATAATTCTTGTTTAAAATTTTATCTTGATACCTACAAGGTTATTGAAACCTTGCAGGAAACTGAAAACTGTTACTGCCAACTGATGACTGTTCTACTGAACACTTATTTTAGCTCCGTTGAATAATTTTCCTTCCGCAGAAACTATATAAGATTCATCAGCATTTAAACCCGATAAAACCTCAACATTATTTCCATAAACTCTTCCTAAACGCAACCAACGTAATAATGCTGTATTGCTTTCACTTACAGTATAAACTCCAGATAACTGACCATTTTCTACAATTGCTTCTTTAGGAATTAAAACCAACTCTGATTTTACTTTTCCTTCTACAGGAAACTGAACCGTAGAAAACATACCAGATAAAATATGAACATCTGTTTTATCTAAATTTATTTTCACTAAATATTGTCCTCCAGTATTTTTAGCAGAAGTACTTACTTCGCTAACTTTTCCTTTCAAGATTTTATCCAAAGATTTTACCAAAACATTTACTGACGTTCCTTTCTTAATTTTAGAAATTTCAGTTTCTGGCACCATTGCAATTACTTCAAACTCTTTAGGCGTTTCTAAACTAATTAAAGGCATTCCTGGGTTTGCCATATCTCCAACTTCTATATTCTTACTGGTAATTACACCGCTAAAAGGAGCTGTAATATTAGAATATGCAAATTGTGCATTGATTTCATTTTTCATCTGATTTGCAGATTCTAAACCTGCTTTTGCCATTTCGTAATTAGCTGTCATATCATCCATTTCTTTTTGAGTGACACTATTACTCGCAAATAAATTTTTGAAACGTTTGTAATTTTTTTCAGCATTATTAAATACAGATTTAGCTTGTGTAATACCTGCATTTACTTGTCCTTTTTTAGCTTGTAAATCCGTATTATTAATAGAAACTAATAATTGACCTCTTCTAACCTTATCACCAACATTTACGTGTACTTTTTTAACGTAACCCATCATTCTTGTGCTTAAATCTGCACTATTAGATGCTTGAATTTTTCCACTTACAGATAAAAACTGGCTATCACTATTTATTGCAACTTTACTAACTGTAATTTTAATTGCAGGTGTAGTATCTTTTACTTCTTTTTTCTCTTCACTTCCACAACTAGTAATGAATAATGATGCAGTTATTACTGCGATTATGTAGATGTATTTTTTCATTTTTTTGTTTTATTTTTTTTGACTGAATACTGCGACTGGTTACTATCTTTATTCTTTAGTTAAAAATTCTAAATAAGTTTGTGTAAAATTGTATTCGAAAATTGTTTGATAATATTCTAATTGCTTTTGAGCAAATTGAGTTTCTGCCATTAATAAATCTGATGTTTTTTCTAAACCTTCTTTAAATCTATTTTTTCTAATTCTTAAAGATTCTTCAGATTGTTGTACTGCCAAATCGGTTAACTCTAATCTATTTTTTGCATCAACCAATTGACGCTTTACTTTATTTAATTCTAAATTACTTTTAGAAACATATTGATTGTATTCTAATTTAGATTTCTCAAATTCAGCTTTACTTTTCTGTGCTTTACCAAAACGTTTAGAACCTTGAAAAATATCCCAACTTAATTGTGCTCCAATTAAATATCCATTTGCATTTCCTTGAAACAATTGGTTGTCATACATTTCATAACTTCCAAAAGCATTTAAGCGTGGTAAAAAAGCCATTTTATCAGCTTTATTCATAGCCTCATAACCTTTAGATGCTAAATGCATTGCTTTTATATCCGATCTGTTTTCAGAAATTGTTTTGTTATCAATATGAATACTCGAAACCGTTAAACTTTCTGTTGGTTGATAAACAACATAGCTTTTATCATCCATTAAAAAAGACAAATAGTTTGAAGCGTTTTGCACATTACTTTTTGCTGTTTGCAATTGGTTTTTAACTTCTGTAACTCTTATTTCAACGTTTAAAACATCAGCTCGCTGTAAAAAACCTTGTTTAAAACTATTATCAGCCATTTCTTTATTTGCATTTGCAGCTTCCAAAGCTTTTTCTAAAACAGAAACAGCTTTATATGCTAACTGCAATTGCATGTATGCTTTTTCAACTTCAAAAATCAAATAATCTTGTGTACGCTCTGTTTTTAAAGACATTGCTTCCATTTTAGACTTCGCTGCTTTTCTTTGATAAAAGCCATCTAAGTTTATTAATGGTTGCTGAATTTCTACTTTCGTTGCAAAATTTCTAGTTGTTGTTGGGTCATTTAACAATGCTGGATTAAAATCATTCTGTGTTAATATTTCCTGATTTAATTTAGATCCAAAAGACATTAAAGGATTTGTTGTTGAAATACCAGTATGACTTGCTGTAATGTTTGGTAAAAACACTGCATTTGTTTGCTTATAATCTGCTTTTGCTGCATTAAATTCTTCTTCAGAAATCTTAATTGTTGTGTTCTTCTCTGAAACTCTAACTAAGACTTCTACTTTCGAAATTGGTTTTACTTCTTGTCCTTGCAAACACAAAATGCCTGCAAACAAAAAAAAGATAGATATGTATATTGTATTTTTCATGTATTCTTCAATTATCTGGTACAAAAGTAAGTTTAGAATAAGTGGTGGTTTGTAACTAATGTTACATGTTATAAAAAGTGCCCTAATTATTTAAAATTTTATTTAAACAATTAAAACATATAACTGACTCCAATCATCCAGTAAAAAGTTGGGTCTAAATCTTCCTGAACTAAGATATCATCTATAATTAACTCTGATTCGTTCTGGGGAAATACAAGATTTGGAACAAATAAAAAGGCATACGATTTATGTACATACCAAATAGGTAAACTCAATTCAATTGCCATTAGATTGAATTTTTCACTTTCATTAATTTGAATGTTATTTTGAACTATAACATTATCGCTACCTCCTTGACCTTGTCCTTGATTTTTACCGTTTCCGAATTGGGTATTTGAATAATACTGCTCGTAAAAATTTTGAGACCCAAAAGAAGCTCCAATTGTTGGTGACAGTTGAAATTTTTGATTATTAGTAATAAAATCTTTACTAAATTCTGATATTAAAATAAAATCGGTATTACTATCGTTACTAAAAAAAGTAATTGCCATTAAACCAAACTCTATTACATCAAAATCGTACTCTAAATTGACTGTTAAATCAGTTTCTACTTGAGAAATAACATTGTAACTATCCTCATTAAAAAAGTACTTACTTATAGAAATATCGCCTTCAAATTTTTTAATACTAAAATCATAACCTATTGTAATTAAAGACAAATCTATTCTGCTTTCATTTGGCTCTGTTAAATAAGAAAATGATCCATTTGCATAGAAACCAGATTTATGATGAAACATAATGGAAGGATATAAATAAGGCGTAGAAATAGAGTCTTTCCTACCCATAAAAACAGCATCATTTATATAATTTAAGCTTAAAGAAATGTAAGATGAATTACTATATTCATTAACACTTTCTGTAACCTCATTATTCTGTGAGTTGACTAAGTTACTAAACAAAATAGTCAAAATTAATACTAGAATATTATAGTTTATTAGTTTCATAATATTTTATTTTAAATGAAAAAAGGGCTTTTATAAAAAAGCCCTTTAAAATTTTGAATTATTTAACTTTTTTTACCCGTTGTTTTTTGCTTCTTAGGTGCTTTTTGAAGCTTTTTATTCAACATAGCTTTTTTAAGATTCATTTTTCTATACTTATAGGTGTTTTTAAATAATTTACCATACATATTTATACATTCACCATCTTTTAGTCTTAGTTGTTTACGATCTTTTGTTTGGTATGTTCCATCTGCATTAACAACACTTCCATCATTTAATTTTAATTGAGATTGTATTCTGTTTTGAGATTGATTTCTTATTTGAAACATTTCTCCATCCATTAAAGTATAATGAACTCTACTTTGGTTTCTTTCTTGAATTTGAGATTGAGTTAACCCTTTATTTTCTTGTTGTATTTTATATCTATATTGATATTCGTTTCTATACTTAACTCCATCAGAATCTAAACACTCACCATCCTTTAATCTTAATCTATCACGATCTCTTGTTAGATAACTTCCATTTGGATTAATGATGGTACCATCATTTAAAGTTGTTTTGTCCTTTAATCGTATTTGATCTCGGTCTCTAATTTGCAAAACATCACCATCAACTAACATTAATCGATCTTGATCTTGAACTCTAATTTGATCTTTGTCTTGTGCTATCATAGCCGTTGTTCCTAAAACAACAAATGCTATTGCTAAAATTACTTTTTTCATTTTGTCCTTTATTTACAGTTAATAACATAAAAGTAGCGCAAGACTATCAATAATGGAATGACCTAGGTCACTCAGCTCTTATTTAACCACTTACAATCTGTTTACAAAAAAAAGAGAGCATAAAGCTCTCTTTTTTCAAGATATTGAACCACCAACATCTTAACCAACCTAAACTGATAACCACATCAGCTTACTTTTCTAGTTCCTCCATGTCCTCCAGCAACAACAATCATTATTTTTAAACTTAAATAAATGAATTTGAAAAACTGAATGATTGGATTCATCATTTTGAATTTTTGATATTTTGATATTCTTTGTGTCATTCTACTAATTATTAAATTCTTATAATATCTTCATGAGATCCTGAATATCCCTCTGGTCTTTCAGGATAAGCGATTCACACCAAGTAAAAACTTGGGTTCACTTCTTATTCAGGAATCAACCACCAAAATGGTTTCATCTTTGCTTTATAAATAAAAGAATAATGCAAAGCCAGTTTTAACCAGTGACCTGCTAAACCTATTTCCCCAAAGGTTTTACCTAATTGTCTACCTTGTGTATTTGGATATTTTTCATAATCTGGTACAATTGGAAACGTTGTAATACTTACACCACTTCCTGATGTAAATCCATAACCAGCAGAAGCAATACATGCAGCTCCCATATTTCCCATAGAACCTTTATGATTCAGTGATTCTTTTCCGTTTTTTATAGAATCTATTATATTATCTGCTACTACTATTGCAGTAATACCAGAAGGCATTCCTGTTCTTGGCGGTGCAGGTGAAATAACGGTTCCGTTTTTACTTTTTCTTGGTTTAGAAATTGCATGTGGAGGTGCAAATGCAATTCCAGGTGCAAAAATATTTTTATAACTTGGGTTTTGATACGTTTCTGGCCAATCTTTAACAGACCACTCTTCATATGGTTTTGCAGTATAATCTGCATCGACAATCATAAAACCTTTAAAAAGTTTTTCTGTAATTTCCTTTTCGTGTTTATCATAGGCTTTAAAACCATGACCAGAAAATGAAGGAATTAACATTGCAAAATCATACGTTTCTTTTTTATACTCTCCGTCTAGATTTTCATAATGTGCTAATCCGTCTTCAATTTTATTTACGCCAGCACCAAGTATCCATTTTATACCTCTGTCTTCAAAAATCATCTCAACCATTTCATGAGATTTCATTGTCATACTTCCATAACTTAGAAGCATTCCATCCATCCCAAAATCACCTAGTTGATACTCATTAGAAATCCATGTGATTTCTGCCATATCTCGCACATTATATTTGTGCAATTCTTGTTCTACATTTAAAATATACTCAAAAGCGGCTCCTTGACATGTTGATTTTCCATGACCAGTACCAATAAGAATCTTAACTTTCTTACCTTTTTTCATTTCCTGAATTAAAGCTTCTAAACCTTCCCAAGCATGATCTGCATGTGTATAAGTACATACAGAAAAGGCTTTATTTTTTCCCGGAATTAAACCTTCCGTAGCTTCAAAATTAAGTTTAGGTCCTGTTGCATTAATTAAATAATCATAAGTTACTTTTTCTTGTTTCCCTTTATTTTCTCCAACTACATATTCAGCTAAAATATATGGTTTTTCTTGGCCTTTATCACCTTCAGGAAAAAATGAAATTGCTTTTGCCTGTTTATAACCAATACCTTTCTTTTTATATAAAGGAGCTAAAGGAAAATAGATCTTTTCAGATTTCATCCTACCAATTCCCACCCAAATATTAGATGGAACCCATTGATAATTGCTATTTGGAGAAACCACAACAACTTCATGGTCTCTAGACAACTTTCTTCTTAAATGAGAAGCTGCAACGTGACCAGAAATCCCTGCTCCTAAAATGACAATTTTAGACATACTTTATATTTTAGTTAAAGATAATTTCAACAAAAGAACTACACAGTAACTTTTGTTACATTACGAATAATTACAGTTTTATTATTTTTTTCTCAATAATATTAGAATTGTTTTTAAAAATTAAAACATACTCTCCAGAAGCCACTTTTGATAGATCTAAAAGAATTGTTTTTAATCCAATTGATTTTTCAATTTTTATTGATTCAACTTTTACTCCTAAAACATTAAAAACTTCTAAAACACTTTCTTCTGTATTAGGGATAAACACATCAATTGAAAAAATATCTTTTGATGGATTTGGATAAATTTTTAGATTATAAATATTACTTGTTGTTAATTTTACTTCGCCAACATTTAAAGTTGTTTTATTAATAAATACCTTAAACGCTAAACTACTCGCACTACTTTGTGTACCATCATTTATAAAGAATATATTTTCTTGAGTGCTTTCAATTCCTCCAAAAATATAACCAACTAATGTTTTACCTTCTTGTAAATTATTGATATCTACAATTTCTTCGGTTAGATAATTTGAATTATTCTGTAAGGGAATAAATTCTGCACCAGTACCTAATAAAGTAGGCATTTCAATCCCTAAACTACTTTCTACCATTGAACCATCACTAAATCTTGAGACTTTACTAATCGTTTTTACAAATGGCACATTATCATCTTTAATTAAATTACCATTTGTATCTAATTTATATTGACTTATTCCTCCAAAAAACAAGGTGTGCATCGCATTATTATCAGTATCATAAACGGGTATTTTGGCACTATGATATTGACTTAAGTACTGATTAAAAGTAGTATTAACCGTGTAACCGGAACCAGAAACATCAACACTATTTAACCATGGTAAATTGGCGGAATGTTGAAAAACACCACTAAACATTGTAAAACCTTCACTTCCATCAGGAAAAATTTGCGGAGCCATATTATAATCTCTTCTATGTAAATTATCGCTGTCGTTTTGTGCTAAATAATTTATGATTGAAAGATTTGTACCATCATCATTGATTTGAAAAGTTCTAATTTCATCTGTATAACTTTGAATAAACCCAGGTCCATTATCTGGTCCCAAAGGATTATACTGACCTTTAAAATATTGTCCGCCACACAAATAAAACACCTCATTTAGAAAACCTAATTGCCCACCAGTAACTGCAAAATTAGTATTTGTAATTTGTCTAAAAAAGGGTGTAATAGTTGTTCCATTAATAACAGCATTGGATAAACCATCAACATCAACAGCTGTTAATTTATCATACGTAACATGATCATCTTCAGTTGTACTAAAACCATAACCACCAATAATATAAAGTGTATTTTCTTTTTGATAAAATTCTTGATTTGTAGCTTGTAACTGCTCAAAAATTGATGCTTGTAAAACACTGATCGTTGTACTCCAAGTTTTATTAGCAACAGGATCTATAACATAAACACTTTTGTTATTATCTTTTTCTTGAAAAGCAGCATTAGGTTGTCTTTGATGTAAACCATCTACTCGTCCTTCAATAATTATCCATTTTCCATCAGTAGTTTTTGCCCAAGAAAAAGAATGTACACTTGGCGCATCTGCAATAATTAGAGGTTCTATTTCAACAGTAAATTGATCTTGTGAAAATGAATTTACAATTGTCAATAAAAAGAAAGCTAATACTAAATGTTTCGTCCTCATAACTTGTTCTTTAACAAATAAAGTTACGAGTAAAAATCATTATAAACGGTAACTTATGTTACACAAGCATTTTAATTATTTACTTTTATTAAAATCTAAATCCAACACATTAAAATTGTTTGCAGCTTTTACTAATAAGGTTGAACCAATCGTTTCAAATAAGTAATTCGTTTTAAGTACAAACTCTGCTTGTTTTTCAATTTTATAATTAGGGATACCAACTAAAGTTAAATTTGTAGACTTAGAATACTTCTTTATTAAATCATAAAAAGGTGTTTGGTCTACAACATTTGCCACAATTACAATTTCTACAATTACTCTAAGATCTTCTACAAGTTTTGCTATTTTTGTTTTAATAACGTCTGGATTAACTCCATTATAATCAACAAATAAAACACGTATCGAAGTTTTATCCCACTTTGGTGAAGCAATAATAAAACGAGCAATATTTAACATCATTTCTGCATTCTTACTATCTGTTTCTCGCCACCATAAATCTATCAATGTATAATCACCAAATTTTGACTTTCTATCAAAATCTAAATACAATAAATTATAATCTAAATACAGCAATGTTTCAGTCATTTCTGCATATTCAGAAGAACCTTCAAGACCTTTTGGCCAACCCATCATAATGGTGTTAGGTTCTACTCCAGAAAAACCAAAAGTAGTGGCAATGTTAGTAATCCCTTTATATAAATTATCGACTTTTATCTGTCTTGCAAAAATCCCTAAATCATTATATAATTCCTCTCTAACAATCTGCTCAGTCTTTTTTAATGGAATTTTATTCTCTTTATCAACGATTAGCTTAAAATTAGTAACAACTCCTGTTTTTCCTGAAACAGCTTTACTTAACTCTAATAAATAAGATTGATGCTCACTTTTACCACTAAAAAGAATAATATTTGGATTCCAGTTAGAATTAATGTGATGCTTTGTATCAATCTTCATCAATCCTTTATTAACAACATTCTCCCAAACACTCTTCCAAATATCAGTAGATTTTATTTTGACTTCCTTTCTTTCTAGCATAAAATACAATCCTCCAATTACTGCTAAAGAAGCAATCATAGCAATCATATCTAATTTAAACATCACAGCAAAACAAGCCACGAAACCAACCAAACCTATCCATCTTTTAATTTTAAAAGTCGGTTGAAAATCAGGATTTGCCCAACTTTCTAAAAAATAAGAAAGATTTATAAATCCGTAAGCTGTTAAATAAAACATAGAAACAACACGCGCAATAACATCTAATTCACCTATTAAAATTCCAGCTTCTGCTATTAAAAACACAAGCAACAGAGCATTTACAGGTTCATTATTTTCACCTCTTCCTTTTGCAAAAAAACGAGGAGTTACTTTATCAACAGACATAGCTTGTAAAATTCTTGGCCCACCTAAAATACCTCCTAAAGCTGATGATAATGTTGCTCCCCAAACTCCAGCAATAACTACAGGAGCAAAAAAAGCTATTTTCATTAAAATATTATAATCCGATTTTAAAACGTTAGAATCTATTGTATAAGCGATAAAAACAGCTAAAACTAAATACACAATTAACCCGACTCCGATTGCTAATAAAGTACCACGAGGAATAGAACGTTTAGGATCTTCTAAATCCCCACTCATTGCTATACCGGCAGTAAAACCAGTAACAGCAGGAAAAAACACTGCAAACACAATCTCTAAAGGCACTGAACCTTCAGTTGCAAACATTGGGACAGATTGTGGAGTAAAATTATGTGATCCTATTAGTATAGAAACAAGAGATAGTACAATTGCTGCCAAAATAAAATATTGAGATTTTAAAGCGACAGAAGTACTAATTAATGCCAAAGCAGTTAATACTACAAGGGCAATTGTACCTGTAATTCTAAAATCATTTACTGCCATTCCTAAATCTAAATAGCTATTAAAACTCTCTGCAAAACCAATTAAATATAGTGATATAGAAAAAGCAGTACCAACATATAATGCAATACCAATAGAACCTCCAATAGGAATTCCCATACTTCTTGATAAAACATAATAAATTCCACCAGCTCCAATTTTTTTATCAGTGGCAACAGAAGAAACACTAAGACCTGTTGATATTGAAATTACATGAGCAATAAGAATAATTAAAATTGTGCCCAATAAACCTGCGTTTCCAACAACCCAACCTAAACGCATATACATTATTACACCCAAAATGGTTAATAATGAGGGTGTAAAAACACCTGCAAATGTTCCGAATTTTTTAGTGATTGACATTCCTTAAATGCTATTTTTTAAAAGAAGGTTAAAAATAAGGATTTTAGAATTCATTAGATTCATTTATCTGTTTTATATAAGGAAAATTAGGATTTTGGTTTAGCTAAATGAAGTATTTTTTATAAGGAGTTCTTTGCTATTTTTTTATTCAGGTCTTTAATTTTAAGTATTCTATTCATTATTATTCCTAAATATGAAGTTAATACAATTATAAGTGATAAAATAATTTGCCAAAATTCCGGTTTCAAATCCGTAAATAATAATTCAAATTGAGGGATTTGTAATAAAGTCAAAATTATAATTAAAAAGGAGAAAATTATTAATGACTTTAAATTCTGGTTTTTTGTTTTAGGTTTATACCCTAATAAAAGTTCTTTTGTGTAAATAATTAAGATTCCAAAAGTTAAAATATTTGGAATGATAAATCTCCATAATGTAAAATTACCAGTTCCAAAGTCTCCAAATATAAACTCCCCAAATGTTAACCAGCTAAATACATAAAAAGTAATTAGTAAAAGTCCAATCCAAATTGTCTTAAATAATATTTCCAATTTATTGATTTTTATTCTAGTTAGCGCATATATAATTCTACAGAACACTGCAATATATCAATAATTGAGTATTCACAACGCTAACTTTACACTGCTTTTTACTAATAATTTGAAGAAAATGATAAAAACAGAATTTATGTGGTTTTCTTATAACTCCAAACCGCCAATCCATTCATAATAATAGCATACATTAATGTTTTTAATAACTGCGGAAGAATATCCATAAAGCCAGAACCTTTCAGCATTACCATGCGCATTACCTCAACAAAATATTTTATCGGATTAAAATCGGTTATCGTTTGTGCCCATTTAGGCATACTTTCAATTGGCGTGAATAATCCACTCATTAATATGAAAATCACCATAAAAAACCAAGCAATAAACATCGCTTGTTGTTGTGTATCTGTAAAGTTTGAAATAAACAAACCAATCCCCAAAACTACCAATATATAAATTGAAGTATAGAAATACATCAAAAGTAAACTACCAACCATTGGCACATTAAAGATGACTTTTGCAATCAATAATCCAACACTTAAAATAGCTAAACCCAAAACTAAAAAAGGGAATAATTTTCCGATTATAAATTGACTTTTTTTAATTGGTGTTACATTAATTTGCTCTAATGTTCCTATTTCTTTTTCTCGAACAATGTTCATCCCAGAAAGGAAAAGTGTAATCATAGTTACCAATAAAACTAAAATACCAGGAACCATAAACGTTTTATAATTCAGTGTTTTATTATACCAAAAGGAAGGAATTGTAGTAATTTGTATTGGTTGACTTTGCATTTGACCAAATTGAGAAACGTCAACTTTTAACTCTTTATTAAAACGTTGAATAATCTGAGTTACATACACATTTTCAACACCTGCTGCTGCACCATCAATTGCATTAATAGTAACGCCTAAAGCTGCTTTTTTTTCTTTTAAAAAATCTTGTTCAAAATATAATGGAACTTCTAAAACAACATCAACTTCTCCATTTAACATTGCTTGACTCGCTAATTTTTCTGAAGGAAAATCTGTTAAAACATTAAAGTAAGTAGAAGCATTAAATTTTTCTATTAACGCTCTAGATGTTGATGTGTGATCATTATCTACATACCCAAACTTTATGTTTTTAACATCAAAAGTTGCAGCATTTGATAAAATTATCAACTGAATTAAAGGCAGTACAAAAATGATTGGCAACATTCCTTTATTTCTAAAGATTTGCTTAAACTCTTTTTGTATAATGTATAGAATCGTTTTCATATTTTTAAAAGAATAAAGAGAATAGAATAAAGAACAAAGACGCTTTAAATGATATCAAGTCTTTTTCTTTCATCTATTTTCTATTATCTGTTTTTACTCTAATCTAATTTTATATTTCTTAACACTCAACCCAATAAAAAACACTGTCATTCCAATTAGAATTAAAGTCTCTTTCCACACAAATTGAAGTCCAACTCCTTTTAACATAATGGCTTTAATAATAATGATAAACCATTTAGCAGGAATAATATTACTAATCACTTGCAATGGTAAAGGCATACTTGTAATCGGAAAAATAAATCCAGAAAGTAATATTACTGGTAGCATTAATCCCATTAAAGAAATCATCATCGCTGTTTGTTGTGTTGCAGAAATTGTTGATATTAAAATACCCAATGCCAAAGCTGTTATAATGAACAAAACACTTTCCATTCCTAATAAAAACAGACTCCCCTGAACTGGCATCTTAAAGATAAATATGCTCAAAACAATGATAACAATAGCATTAATTATTGACAGAAAAATATAAGGAAATACTTTACCAACAATTACTTGAATCGGTTTTAATGGTGATACTAATAAAATTTCCATAGTACCTAGTTCCTTTTCTTTAGTGATAGAAATAGAAGTCATCATTGCAGAAACAAGCATTAAAATAATAGTCATTACACCAGGAACAAACATATACACGCTTTTTAATTCTGGATTGTAAACCATATGTGTTTGTGGTACAATTTGATAAACTTGCTCGACACTTTTATTCTGTTCTTTTAAATAACTTTGAAGAATCGCATTTACATAATTTGTGATCGTATTTGCAGTATTTGGATCTGTAGCATCTGTAATTACTTGTATGCTTGCATTATTTTCTTTGATAAGACTCTTACTAAAATCTTTTTCAAAATTTAAACCTGCTTTTACTTTTCCTTTCTTAAAAACAACTTCGATATCTGATTCTTTTTCAATAAATTGATTGATGCTAAAGTATTTTGAAGCAGCTATTTTATTGATAATTTCTTTTGTTGTTGCATCTTTTGAATGATCTAAAATAGCAATATCAACATTATTAATTTCATTTGTAATGGCAAAACCAAACAATAAAATTTGGGCAATTGGCATTCCAAATAGAATAAACAACGAACGTCTATCTCTAAATATATGGAAGAATTCCTTTTTTATGAAGCCTATAAATCTTTTCATTTTGTATCTCCCGCAGATCTCACAGATTACCGCAGATTTTTTATTATTATAACCCGTTTACTTTTCTAAAAATGCCTTTTGTGATTTCATCTACATTGAAATTCACTAAAATACCTAACTTCATTTCTGAAATTTTTAAATAAGTTAGCACTTGTTTATGATGTACTTTAGATAACGTCTCTACTGACTTGATTTCAATAATTACTTTATTATTTACTAATAAATCTAATCTAAAACCTATTTCTAATTCAATACCGTCATAAAACACAGGAAGTGTCACTTGCTTTTTGACTAATAGTCCTTGTTTTTGCAATTCATACATCAAAACAGTTTCATATACAGATTCTAACAAACCTGGACCTAATTCATTGTATACATTAAAAATTGCTCCTCTTATTAGGTATGAAATTTCGTTTTCTGTTTTTTCTTCCATAATTTCTCTTTTTCTTTCTCCCCCGGATTACGCAGATAAACGCAGATTTTTTAATTACACTTTAATTTTTTTTTCTGCGAAAATCTGTGAAATCTGCGGGACATATTATTATCCTCTAGCTAATTTTAAAAACACATCATTCATATTATCAACTTTAAACTGTTCCTTTAACTTTTTTGGTGTGTCTAAAGCTTCTATTTTTCCATTTACCATTATAGAAACACGATCGCAATATTCTGCTTCGTCCATATAATGTGTAGTTACAAAAACGGTTGTTCCTTGATGAGCTGCTTTATAAATTAACTCCCAAAATTGACGTCTTGTAATAGGATCTACTCCACCAGTTGGCTCATCTAAAAAAACAATTTTCGGATTGTGAATTAAAGACACAGAAAACGATAATTTTTGTTTCCATCCTAAAGGTAAAGAGCCTACTAATTTATTTGCAACATCTTGCAAGCCTAGTTCTTCTATTAAACTCGCTGCTTTTTCTTTGATTCGTTTTCTTGACAAACCATAAATCCCTCCAAAAAAAGTAATATTTTCTTTCACAGTTAAATCGTCATAAAGTGCAAACTTCTGACTCATATAACCAATATTTTTCTTAATGTCTTCTGCTTGTGTATGCACATCAAAACCTGCAACATTTGCTTTACCTGATGAAGGAGTAGAAATACCTATTAACATTTTCATTGCAGTTGTTTTACCTGCCCCATTGGCTCCTAAAAAGCCAAATATCTCTCCTTTTTCAACCTCAAACGTAATTGCATTTACAGCCGTAAAATCACCAAACATTTTGGTTAATCCTTCTACTTGTATGACTTTATTATTTTCCATTATTTTGCTAATTCCATAAAGGTGTCCTCAATCGTTGCTACTGTTCTCTCTATTTTAATATTGAATAGATTTTTAGATTCTAAATAAGTTTCCAACTCCGTTGGATTAAAATCAGACCTACTATCTGTATAATGTACAAATTCACCAAAAGGATAAACACTGTGATTCGATTCAAAATCATTTAAACAATTTATTAACTGGTACATATTATTTGCACTTACGTTATAAATTGGCTGTGGATAATGTTTTACAATAGCTTCTGGCGTATCAATTTCAAGGATTTCTCCATCTTGAATTAACGCAATTCTATCACATAAAGCAGCTTCATCCATATATGGTGTAGAAACCAAAATTGTAATATCTTTTTTCTGTAAACGCTTCAACATTTCCCAAAACTCTTTTCTCGAAACAGGATCAACTCCAGTTGTGGGTTCATCTAAAAACAACACTTTTGGCTTATGAATTAGAGCACAACATAAAGCTAGTTTTTGCTTCATTCCTCCAGATAATTTCCCTGCTCTACGATCTTTAAAAGGTTCTATTTGAATATAAATATCTTTTATTAAATCGTAATTTTCTTCAATGGTTGTTCCAAAAATAGTTGCAAAAAAATCTAAATTCTCTTCAACAGTTAAATCTTGATACAATGAAAACTTCCCTGGCATATAGCCAACATTCTTTCTTATACTTTTATAATCTTTAATTACATCAAAACCAGCAACACTTGCTTCACCTTCATTTGCGATTAAAAGCGTGGTTAAAATTCTAAAAAGCGTGGTTTTACCTGCTCCATCAGGACCAATTAATCCAAAAAGCTCACCAGGTTTCACCTCAAAAGAAATGTTTTCTAAAGCTTTTACTTTTTTATAAGATTTTGATATGTTAGAAACAGTAATACTCATAAATTTATAATTATTTTTTATGAAGATATTTTGAAATTAATATTGATACAATTGCTATAATTAGCCATATAACTACTCTAAAAGACATAGCTTGAATACTTTCAACAGCAACAGTTTCACTAAAAAAAGCGAGATAAAATAGTATTAAAAAATGCAACCCTAGAATAACAAGAATCAGTTTCTTACTAATTAGTGTATTCCTCCAAATTAAATAAGCTCCAATAATTGAAATGACTCCAACTATTACATTATAAATTACAAGCCATTGCAATACATTGTAATCTTTCGTTGCAGTACCAAACAATACTAATGATCCTGAAAACACAGACATTATTCCGATAAAAAAAGCAAGTAATGCTCCTGTAGTATTTAAGAATCTTAGTTTCATCATTATTTATTATTATCTGAATTATCTATCCACATTTCTGCAGGCATCCCTATTTTTAAACTTCCATCGTTTACAACATTAATTTTAGCAGCATAGACCAATGCAACTCTTTCTTCTTTTGTTTGAATAATTTTTGGTGTAAATTCTGCTTCAGAAGAAATCCAACTAACAACTCCTTTATAAGATTTCATTGCATCAATTCCATCAATTTTAACGCTAACTTCTTGTCCTATTTTAATGTCTGACAATTGTATTTCACTTACATAAACACGCAATTCCATATTACTTAGATCTGCAATTTTATATAAAGGTTTTCCAAAAGCAGTAATCTCATTTGGCTCTGCATATTTGGTTAAAACGGTTCCACTAACAGGATTAATAATTTTACTTTTTTTAATTTGATCATCAATTTGTTTTAATTGAACATCAATATTTTTTAACTCGTTTACAACAGGTGCATTCTGAATTTCGACACTTCTAATTTGACTTTTAATAATATCCATTTCTCCAGAAACATCATCTAATTGTTTTTGTGTACCTGCGTTGTCTTTAATTAAGTTTTCTATTCTAACTTTATTAATTTTAGCAGTCTTTAACTTTGAATTTAGCACAGAAATTTGAGACAAAACTCCTTTAGATTTTGAACTAACTACAGATTTAGAAACTACTAATTGTTCACGTTTTAAAGCCAATTGAATAGTATCTATAAAACCAACAAATTGATCTTTTTTAAGTTTATCACCTTCATTAACATTAAACTGAATCAGTTTTCCGTTATTTTCTGCTGAAATGGTTATTTCTGTTGCTTCAAAATTTCCATAACCATCTGCTTTTCCATTGTCTTTTCCACAAGAAAATAGCGTTGTAGCAATGATACTTAATGCTAATATGTGAGTGTATTTTTTCATTCTGTTTATTTTTGCTCCCGCTGATTACACAGATTTTCGCAGATTTTTAAACATTTATATTTTTCTGCGTGCATCTGCGAAATTTGCGGGAAACCGTTTTTATTATCCTTTGATGGTATTATAATTTGCTTTTGCTAATTCTATTTGTATTCTGTGTTTTAACAAGGTGTTTTCTGCTTCAAATAAATTAGTGAATTCAGTAACAAACACAGAAGAAGTAATCACCCCATTTTTAAGTTGAGAGGCTAAAGTCTTCAATACTTTTTTACGAAGTTTAATAATCTCTATATCAGAATTAATAAATGCTGAAATTTTTTCAATTTCCTTTTGCTGTTTATTCAATTCAATATTGGTGTTTAGTTTAAAAACTTCAGTTTCATTTTCAATAAAATCTTTATTTATTGCAACCACTTCTTTCTGTTTTTTATTGGTATTCCAGTCAAAAACATTCCAATGTAATTTAACGCCAACTGTATAAAATGTTTGAAAAGAATTATCAAGCATATTTAATCCTGGGTTTCCATAACCACCTGTTGCAAAACCATTTAATTTCGGTAAGCTTTTCTTAGAAATAAGTGATTCATAATTATTCACCTCTTCTTTCTTCAATTGAAACAATTCTAATTCTGGTCTGTTTATTTCGTTTTGTAATTGCGTTCTAATTAAAGGTTTTTCAAATTGTGTTAAACTATTAAAAGGCTTTCCAATTAAACTTGATAACGTTTCTATTAAAGATGATTTTCTACTTTCAACTTCAATAAATTGCTGTTTAATTTTTAACAATTCAGCTTCTAAAACACTATCTGAAGCAGGTAATAATGTTCCGTATTTAATACCCGATTTTACTTCCTTAAGCTTTGCTTGTAATTGAAGTTCTTTCGCTTCTAATAATTTGAAAGATTCTTGCGTTAAAAGAATTGAAAAATACAGCTGATTAATTTGTGTTTTTAATTGATACATATTTGCATCAATCTGTTTTTGCTTCGTTTTTAACTGCCCTTGTTTTATTTTTAAATTAGCATCCGTTAAACCACCATTATAAATAAGCTGATTTATTGAAAACGTTGCACGATATTGATCTTTATTTTGCGGTTCAATGCTAGACATTGCAGCAGGAAGTTCAATAACATCTGATTGATACGTTATTTGTGCATCAAAATTAAATTGAGGCAATTTAGAATTCGAAATAATTTCTGTATCTATTTGATGCTGATTTTCTAATAGTTGATGTTGTTTTATCAAAGGATAGTTCGTTTCTACCAATTGATAACAATCATTAAGTGTTACATTTTTTTGCGAAAAAGTAGAAAAACTAATCGTGATTATTAAAATGAATAGTATTTTTTTCATCTTATTTTTTTATTGAATTAATTATAAAATCGGCAACTTCAGTTTTACGCTCCTCAATTATTTGCTGAAAAGCGGTATCATCTGCATCTATTAAGTTTTGAATTAAAGGTTTCGCTATAAAAGGAAATACATTTAATGCCAAAATATTGATGAATAATTGTTCTGCTTTTATCTTTTTGATGAAACCTTTTTCAACTTCGAAATCAACTTGTTTTTTAAACTTTTCAAGATTAGGAAACGCACTACTTTCCTTCATTTTTAAAATAAAATCAGGATTTCTGTTCAATTCTTGAATAATGAAATTTGGTAGATAAGGATGCTCAACTATAAATGAAATATAGTTTGATGAAAAATTTATAACCTTCTCTTCTATTGATGAATCGTCGTTTAAAACAGTATTTAATTGAGGCGCTAATAATGAAAAAGCGTTTTTAAAAACAGCCTCAAAAAGCAATTGTTTGCTTCTATAATAATAGTGAAGCATTGCTTTATTTATACCTGCTTCATTTGCAATTTCTTGCATACGAGCACCATCCATTCCTTTTGTTTGAAAAATGGATTTTGCAGCTTCTAAAATTAGACTTTCAGTATTCTCGTTTTTCTTGTTTTTAATCATCAACTAAATAGTTTAACCAAATGGTTAACAAATGTACAAAAAATAATCAAACACGATATATGTTTGATTATTTATAAACTTATGTTAAACGTTATTCTTTATTTAATTTGCTTTTTATCAACCTAATAGCTATCAACCCAAAAACTCCACCTAAAAAAGAAACAATACAATTAATACTAAATAACAAACCATTAAATGTTCCATTTTCCATTATAGCTAATGGATTAAAACCTAATCGCCCAAAAGTTTTCATTACAAGTATACTTCCAAAAACACCTGCAATTGTATTACCAACAATACCAAATGAATACTTTTTTAAGAAGAAACCTATACTATTAGCTCCAATGATTCCGATTAAAATACTTAATAAAGAAATGAATGTTTCTGTCATAATAACGGTTTTATGCTAATGACCATAATCCATTTTATCTATTTTTCCTTTCGTTAATCTTTTTTGAATAATCATATAGACAATAATGAGGATACAACCAATAATTCCCCAAGTAAAAGATACTGATAAGCCATATTCTGATGCAGCAGTATTGTATATTGTTAAAGGCTTATGAACATCATTTATAGAAGGTAATATTACAGGAAATATAGACGCTAATGATGATGTTATTCCTCCTACTATTAATAAGGTTGATAAAACAAAACCATAAACTTCTTTTTTTATCCTTTTGATAAAAAACAACCCAACCAATCCTGATAAATAGATTATTGGAAATACAATTAAATAAGGTTTATCTGCAAAATTATCAAAAGAATTCGGATTCACTATTTGCCAAACAACCAAAGAAAAAATGGTAAGTAACGCTAACACAATATTCAACTTAAAAATAACACCTTTCAATTTATTATTTATAGATGAATTGGTTTTTAAAATCACCCAATTAGCACCGTGAATTGATAAAGTAACCACAGAAATTAAACCAATAATAATTGTAAACCAATCTATAACTCCGGGTGTTTCACTTAACGGACTAAAACTACTATCCCACAAAGGCAAGAAAAAATAATGCCCTTCGTAAACAGAAATGCCATTTTCAACACCACCTAAATTTACTCCTCTAACAATATTACCCAAAGCAATACCGAAAAACAATGCTAATAGTAAACTTGAAACTCCAAAAGAAGCGTCCCAAATATCTTTCCACATTTGGTATTTAAACTGACTTCTAAATTCTAAACCAATTGCTCTAAAAATAATCAACCATAAAACGATTATTAATGGCAAATAAAAACCACTAAAAACGGAAGCATAAAAAGTTGGAAAAGCCATAAAAAGCATTCCTCCTGCAGCAACTAACCAAACTTCATTAGAATCCCAAAATAAACCTGCAGCTTTTGCAATTACTTCTTTGTCTTTTTCTTTTTTCGCAAAAAATAAATGAATGATTCCTGTTCCAAAATCATATCCATCTAAAATAAAAAATACAGCTAAAACGATAGCTATTAATATGTACCAAAATATTTCCATAGTTTAATGTTTTTGATGTTTTGGACCTTCGTTAATAGTTTTACCAACTAAGACTAAAAATAATAGTCCTAATAACATATATAAAGCAACAAAACCCAATAAAGTAAATAATGTATTACCAGATGAAACTGTTGGCGAAATACCATCGCTTGTTTTTAACAAACCATAAACTAAATACGGTTGTCTACCTAATTCTGCCACATACCAACCTGTAAGATTTGCGATATAAGGAAACGGAACTAAAAACATAATTACCCAAAGCAATGGTTTCAATGTATATAATTTTCTTCGCCATAAAAAGAAAAGAGCAAGCATCATTACTCCTATAAATATGGTACCTAAACCAACCATAATATGATAAGAATAATAAAGCGCAGGAATATTATCTGGCAATTCTTCTTTTTTAAATTGATCCATTCCTGGAATCTTTTTATCCCAATCTTGATAGGTTAAAAAACTTAATATATTCGGAACTGCAATCTTATTATCTAACTTTTTCTCAACCATATTTGGCTGACCAATCAATACAATTTCTGCTCCAGCGTGTTCTGTTTCAAAAATTCCTTCCATCGCAGCAAAAGCTCCAGGTTGAAATTTTGCAACATTTTTAGCATTCCAATCTCCTGTAGGAAAAGCAACTAATAAACTAGAAACCAATCCGAAGATTACACCTGTTTTTAAAAACAACTGCCCATACTCTACTTGTTTTTTTCTTAGGATATAAAAAGCACCAATACTTGCGACAACAAAAGAAGAAGTAACCACAGACGCTAATTGATTATGTAAAAAAGCGGGCAGTAACCAAGGATTACTAAACAGTGCTGAGAAATTTTCTAATACGAATTTTCCGTTTTCTAAAATTTCATAACCTACAGGATGTTGCATCCAAGCATTGGTTGCTAAAATAAACCAACCACTTGCCCAAGAACCTAAAAACACTAAAAAACCTGTTAAAAAATGTAGTTTTTGACCCATTAACTTTTCACCAAAAATAAATAGTGCCAAAAAGGAGGATTCTAAAAAGAAAGAGAACATTCCTTCCATTGCTAAAGTCTGACCTATAATTCCACCTGTTAATTCAGAAAATTTTGCCCAATTGGTTCCAAATTGAAATTCCATCGGAATTCCTGTAACGACTCCCATTGTAAAATTAACAGCAAAAATTTTCATAAAAAACTTTGCAGCATTGTTATATTTTTCATCATTATTTCTTAAATATTTCCACTTAAAGTAAACAATCAATAATGACAAACCCATTGTTAATTGGGGAAATATATAGTGAAATGTGATAGTAAATGCAAATTGCAATCTATCGTAAAAGATCATATCTTCCATATCTTGATTTTAGACTATAAAAATACAAAGCAGTTCGTAAACACTAAGCATTTTTGTTACAAAAAAAAGCCCCAAAATGAGGCTTTCTTTTAATTTGAAAAATTATATTATTTTTTAAGAATTGTATCTAAGATTAAATCTTTATCAAGCTTCTTTGTACAGAAAAACCAATCCATACATTCTAACTCATCAGTATTACCCATTCTTTCTTCTGCTACACCACAAGATCCTGCTGGAGAAACGATAACATCGTCACCAGGATTCCAATCTGCAGGAGTTGCAACATTAAATTGATCTGAAGTTTGCATTGCAATTAAAGCTCTGTATAATTCATCAAAATTACGTCCTAAGCTTAAAGGGTAATAAATAATTGCTCTAACAGTTTCATTAGGATCCACAAAAAAGACAGCTCTAACTGCTTGTGTTTTGCTTTCTCCTGGCTGAACCATACCATATCTCTTAGCAACATTCATAGAAATATCTTCTATCAATGGAAACTTAACCTCAACGTTTTCCATTCCGTTGAATTTAATTTTATCCTTAATTGTTCTTAACCAAGCAATATGACTATACAAACCATCAATAGACAAACCAATAAGGCTACAATTTGCTTTATTAAATTTTTCTTCTAAATTTGCAAACGTCATAAACTCTGAAGTACAAACAGGTGTAAAATCTGCAGGATGACTAAATAAGATAGACCATTTTCCTTTATAATCTGAAGGAAAATTAATTTCTCCTTGTGTAGTTGTCGCCGTAAATTGAGGAGCTTTATCACCAATTCTTGGCATCGTAAAAACTTCTTGTTGTGTTGTTTCTTGTGAATCCATTATTTTATATTTTTAAAAATTATATTCTCAGGTAAAATTAAACTTCATCACTCTATTTCTTTGTAACATTAGTCACTTAAACAATCTATAATAATGATATTATCATAGCAATTCCTTATCATATAAAGAGCATTAAAATAATTGTAAATGAATTATATGTTTTAATTTTGTATTTGTGAAAAACTGGAAATTTATTTTTTCTATATTATTTAGCATTCTTATTCTATACAATAGTTTAAGAGTGTCTATTACGTATATTTATTATAATATTGACACAGTTGGTTTTATTGAAGCCCTTTGTGAGAATAAAGACAAGCCAGAATTACAGTGTAATGGTAAATGTCATTTAAAAAAGATTACCAAAACAAACAACGAAGAAAAGAATCAACCCATAGAACTCATCGATTTTAAAGATATCTTATTTTACAATCAAAAAAAATACTCTCATAATTTAAGTGAGAATACACTTCAAAAGAAACCTTCTTATTTTTATTTAAATCTCTATAATTTTAAATTACTAGAGACTTGTTTTCATCCGCCAAACGCATAATTGTTTTTTTCATTTTATAGGATTCCTATAGAACAATACATATTTAAAATTAAAACAATTAAAAATGAAAATATTTTATGGTGTGCTTTTATGTACGCTAATTTCTGCTACATCTTATAGTCAAGAAAAAGAAAAGACTAAAAAAGACAGTATTAAACAAAAAACAGTAAAACTTGATGAAGTTATCGTTACAGGTAAATTAAAAAAAGACCCTGTATTCAGCGCTTCTTCAAATAATTATGCTAAAAAAATTGTGCAACCGAAAAATGTTGCTGATCTTTTTAATAACATCAATGGTTTCTCTGTGATTAAAAGAGGAAATTACGCAATAGATCCTTCTTTTAGAGGTGCTCAATACGAGCAATTAAACATTCAATATGATGGTGGTACAAAAGCAATGCACGCGTGTCCGAACAGAATGGATCCAGTAACAACGCATATTATTCCTGAAGAAGTTTCTAAAATAGAAATTATAAAAGGTCCTTATACAGTTAGATATGGAGCAACTTTTGGCGGAATTATAAACTTAGTTACACAAAAACCAGATTATGAAGATTATGGTTTTCACGGAAAAGTTTCTGCTGGTTATGAAAGCAACGGAAATTCTTTGGTAAATTTAGCTGAATTGCAATATATCAATGAAAAATTTGATATTGTTGCCAATGTTGGTTACAGAGATTTTGGTGACTATAAAGATGGTTTTGGAACTACAATTCCTTCTTCTTTTAAAAGTTCTGATTATGGAATTAAATTAGGCTACAATTTTACTAAAAATCAACGTTTAAAAATTGATTGGAGACAATCTTTTGGGCGTGATGTTTTACACGCTGCTTTACCAATGGATACTGAGTATGATAACAGTAGCATCCTTTCTGTAGACTATAAAATTGAAAATATTGGAGAGGTTGTAAAATCTATTTCTGCAAAAGCATACCATAGTTATGTAGACCATTTAATGACTAATGATAACAGACCTTCTTTTATGATGATGGAAGCTGCATCTGGAGTTGAAGCAACTACAATTGGTGGTAAAATAGAAATGAATTGGAAACCAGCAAAAGACGTAAATCTTTTTTCTGGAATTGATGTAATGAATATTACAAGAGATGGAGAAAGAACAAGACTTGTAAAAGTGATGAATGGAAATGTGCTTACCAATCCTGTAACTTTTAACGACAAAGTTTGGCAAGATTCTTACATTACAGATCTTGGTTTTTTTACAGAAGCAAAGTATAATTTAAATAAAAACACGATACTAACAGCAGGAATCCGTTATGACAATGTAACGTCTGACATACAAGATCCTGAAGCAGATTTTGCTGCAATGTATGATTTAGAAAAACGTACAGAACATACTTTTAGCGGAACAGTTTCAGTAAAAAAAGAACTTTCAAATAATTATATTTTAGAAGCTGCTTATGGTCGTGGAGTTAGAACTGCCAATATGATAGAGCGTTTTATAAATCATTTTAATGTAGGTCAAGATCCTTATGAATATATTGGTAATCCTAATTTAAATGCAGAAGTAAATAATCAATTCGAAATAGGAATTAAAGGTATAGAAGAACTTAAAAATGGTTTTAATAGTTTTCAATTTGAAACTTCTGTTTACTATTCTTTCTTCGAGAATTATATTGTTGGTATTGTAGACCCAACTATTACAAGAAAATTCAATCCTACAGCATCACCAACCAATGTAAAAGTGTTTCAGAATTTAGATGAAGCATACAAAACAGGTTTTGAAGCAATGACACAAGTAAACTTTTTAGATTTTTATAATTTTAAATCTGAGTTTTCTTATGTGTACACAAAGAATAACGATTTAGATGAGTCTTTACCTTTAACACCACCTTTTACAACCAAATTTACGGTTGGTTTTGAAAAGGAAAAATTATGGGCAAACGCACAATATAATCTAGTTTCTAAACAAGATAATATTTCTGAAAGTTATGGTGAAACTTCTACAAGTGGTTACCAAACTTTAGACTTACGTTTTGGAGGAAAACCTCTTAAAAATGTAACTTTAGGTTTAGCGGTTTTAAATGTTTTTGATAAAGGTTATAACAGTCATTTAAACTTTTCATTTACAAACCAAGCAAATTTTGGAAGAACTCCTGTTACAGAACCAGGACGTAATTTCTCTGCTTTTTTACAGTATAAATTTTAATTAAAAAAGAGCGTATTACAATTGTAATACGCTCTTTTTTATATTTTAATAAACTTCACAAACAACTCCATTTCTTGTCTATTATGAAATGAATTATAACATTTTGTAAAAATATCCATTGTAAAATGGGATTCAAAATAAGAGATATATTCTTCGGTATTTCCACCAAAAGGTGGATGATCTTCATTCAGTTTCGCATCAAAGAGCAAACCGATTAACTTTCCATTCCTAATTAACAAATCCTTCATTTTTACTGCATATTTCTCTCTTAATTTGGGGTCAATTGCACAGAAAAAAGTTTGTTCTATCACCAAATCAAAAGTATGATTCAAATCAAAAAAATTAGCATGAATTAATTGTGATAAAGGAAAACTAGGAACTCTTTTTTTCACATTATCTAAAGCCGTTTTAGAAAGATCTACAACATAAACATTTTTAAAACCTTTGTTAAAAAGATATTCTGCTTCGTAAGAATTTCCTCCACCAGGAATTAAAATTTTTAAGTCTTTATTTGTAAGTTGATCAAAGTACGTTTTTAAAGGCGGAGAGACTTCACCCAAATCCCAACCGATGTTGTTTGCTTTATACTTGTTCTCCCAAAAATCTTCAGATAAATTCAACATTCTTTGTATTATAGTTATAATTTAATAGAATAACAATAATCATTTCCCTACCAAAAAAATAGAGTTTATATTTGCATTCTAGATCAAAATAGACATTTTTTATGGAAACTTTAGAAACTGCAAAGAAGAATCTTAACGAAAAAGGATTTTTAGATATTAAAACTCCCAATATTGATTATGTTGAAGAGATTTTAAAGCTAAAAAAGGAGAAAAATGCAGTTATTTTGGCGCATTATTATCAGATTGATGAAATTCAAGAAATTGCAGATTTTGTAGGTGATAGTTTAGCTTTGGCGCAACAAGCTGCCAAAACGGATGCAGACATGATTGTTTTTGCAGGTGTTCATTTTATGGCAGAAACTGCAAAAATATTAAATCCTACTAAAAAAGTACTTTTACCAGATTTATTAGCTGGTTGTTCTTTGGCGGATTCTTGTCCACCAGAAAAATTTTCAGAATTTAAAAAGCAACATCCAGATCATATTGTTGTTACATATATTAATTGTTCCGCAGAAATTAAGGCTTTAAGTGATTACGTTTGTACGTCTTCTAATGCTAAAAAAATAATCGATTCAATACCACAAGATCAACCAATTATTTTTGCTCCTGATAGAAATTTGGGGGATTATTTAAATAAAGTATCTGGTAGAGAAATGTTACTTTGGGATGGAGCTTGTATGGTTCATGAAGCTTTTTCTATGGAAAAACTGATTGATTTAGCTATTGAACATCCAGATGCAGAATTAATTGCACATCCAGAATCTGAAGCACACATGCTTAAAGTTGCTAAATATATTGGTTCTACTTCAGGGCTTTTAAATCATGTAAAGAACAGTAAAAAGGAAAAATTTATCGTGGCAACAGAAGCTGGTATTTTATACCAAATGATGCAAGAAAACCCTGATAAAATAATTATCCCTGCTCCTGCAAAAGAAGATAATACCTGTGCTTGTAGTGAATGTGCTTATATGAAAATGAATACAATGAAAAAATTGTATTTGTGCTTAAAACACGAATTACCAAATATTGAGGTTGATGCAGAATTATGCGAAAAAGCAATTATTCCGATTAACAGAATGTTAGAACTTTCTAAATAACACCTTAAAATGTTAGCTGACAAAAAAATAATTTCTACAGACTTTTTAGTGATTGGTTCTGGTATTTCAGGATTAACTTTTGCGCTTAAAACAGCATCAGAATTTAAAGATGCAAAAATTACAATCGTTACAAAAGACGAACAAAGTGAGTCTAACACAAAATATGCTCAAGGTGGAATTGCTACTGTTTACAACAAAACTGTAGATACTTTTGAGCAACATATTAATGACACTTTAATTGCTGGAGATGGTTTATGTGATGAAGATGTTGTAAAAATGGTTATTGGTGATGCTCCAAAAAGATTACAGGAATTAATTGATTGGGGAACACAATTTGACGAAAACGAAAATGGAGATTACGATTTAGGTCGTGAAGGAGGTCATTCTCAAAATAGAATATTACATCATACAGATATTACAGGTGCAGAAATTGAACGTGCATTATTAGCACAAGTAAATGCGCTTGAAAACATTGATTTTTTGACGCATCATTATGCAATCGATTTAATTACTGAGCATCAAACAAAAAAAAGAAAAACGAAACGAAATGGCAAAATTTCTTGCTATGGTGCTTATGTTTTAGATGAAAAAAATGCTACAGTAAAAACCTTTGTAAGTAAATTTACAGTTTTAGCTTCTGGTGGAAATGGGCAAGTGTATGAAACTACTACAAACCCTGTTGTTGCAACTGGTGATGGAATAGGAATTGCATATAGAGCAAAAGCAGAAATTTCTGAAATGGAATTTATTCAGTTTCATCCAACAGCATTATTTAATCCAGGAGAATATCCTGCTTTCTTAATTTCTGAAGCTGTAAGGGGTTTTGGTGCCAAATTAAGAGATTCTGATGGCAATTTCTTTATGCATAAATATGATGAAAGAGAAGAATTAGCTTCTAGAGATATTGTTGCTAGAGCCATCGATAATGAGTTAAAAAAGAGTGGGAAATCTCATGTATATTTAGACTGTACACAATTAGATCAACATAAATTTAAAGAGCATTTTCCTAATATTACAGAAAAATGTGCTTCTCTTAATATTGATGTCCAGAAAGATTATATTCCAGTTGTGCCAGCATCACATTATATTTGTGGTGGTGTAAATGTGAACAGAAACGCAAAAACGTCTATCAAGAAATTATACGCTTGTGGAGAGGTAACTCGAACTGGTTTACATGGTGGAAATAGGTTAGCTTCTAATTCTTTATTAGAAGGTTTGGTGTATGCTCATAGAGCTTTTTTAAATGTTTCTAAAAAATACAACAAAGCTAAAATACCAAAAGACATTCCGGTTTGGAATGATAGTGGTGTTGTTAAAAACATGGAAAAAATATTAATTGCTCACGATAGAAATGAAGTAAAAACTATTATGACTAATTATGTTGGTATCGTTCGCTCTAACGAGCGCTTAAAACGTGCTGAAAAGAAGTTACGTGTGCTTTATGAAGACAATAAACGTTTGTATGACCACTCTGAACTTTCTGTAGATTTGTGCGAATTAAGAAACTTAATTACAACTGCTTATTTAATCACACAGTTCTCTAAAAAGAGAACAGAAAATTGTGGAGGTTTTTATAGTTTAGATTGTATTTCAAAATAAAAAAAGCATCTAAAATTAATTAGATGCCTATCTATCAACCAACACTATTATAATAATCAACCAAAATTATTAATAATAGAAACTAATTCGTTTTTCTGTACTGCACCAGATTTTCTCCAAACTTGTTTACCTGATTTATATAAAATTAAAGTAGGTACACCTCTAACCTGGTATTTTGCTGCTAAAGGTTGATTTTTATCAACATCTATTTTAATAATAGAAATTTTATCACCAAAAGCACTCTTTACTTCTTTTAAAATTGGACTCATCATTTTACAAGGTCCACACCATTCTGCAAAAAAATCTACTAAAACGGGCTTATCTTGATTGATGATTTCTGAAAAATTGCTCATGCCTAAGAACTATTTATTATTATTTATTAAAACTGATACTCCAGATTCCTCTTACTTGATTTTCACTATAACCAGTTGCTAAGTCTTTTGGGTATAATTTATTTATCTGAGCGAATGTGTTGCTTTTTATATCTGACATTGGTTTTCCATGACATTGTAAACACATACTATTTGTTTTAATCGGATAATAGAAATTTACGTTCTCTGCAGATTCTACAACAATTGGTTCTGATTCTTTATTGGATTTTAGCTCTTTCTTAAAAACAGCTATATATTCATTTTCTAAAGCGTTTGCTTTGTTTTTATAATTTCTTGGTTTGTCTGAAACTCTTTTTATTACTGCTTTATATGCAACAGACATACTATCAGTTAATGGATACGCTTTTATATTACAAAATTTTAATGCGGCTAAGGTTCCTTCTTTTTGAATTTTACTCATCAAATTTTTTCCTAACACACCTTTTGTAGAAAGAGCATATTTTAATCCTCTTTCACTGTAAGGCAAGTTTTTGAGATCAGTTCATTGCTTATTATTTTGCATTCCCATTCCTTTACCTCTACCATTTCCGTTTCCATGTTGTTCTTTATAATGCTCTTCAAACCAAACTGGTTTTTCAATTTCATTATCAAACATATAATCAGCAATTTGTTTGATGGTTTCTTCAGGAAAACTTTGTTTTGGCATTACTCCAAAACGCTTTACAGCCCCAAACATTTTAGCGTTCTCTTCTGTTGGATTTTTAATCCAGTTTTGCATCGAATTTATAAAAGCTTCTTTTGTAGTATTACCAACTGAATATCGCTTTTTTATAGCAATCATTGGAGGTGCAATTCTGTTATCTTCTCCAGCTGTTAAACTGTGACAAACATAACAGTTTGTTTCCATTAACTTTTTACCAGAATGTTTTTGTGTTTCTGTACTTGAATCTATTTTCTTATTAGAATAAGAAGGCTTTTTAGAATCTTTACAACTAAATATAAAAGCAATTACTATTAATAATGTAAATGGTTTCATCTCTTTTTTTTTACAAAAATAAGATCCTTATTGTTAGTAAACGGTAACAAATGTTACAGTTCTATAACTTTTATGCTATTTCTAAAAAGGGCTATTTTATTTTCATTTTCTAACTTCTTTAATAATCTAGAAACTACTACTCTAGAGGTATGTAAATCTTCAGAAATTTGTTTGTGAGTAACATGTAAAAGATCATTATGAGTAACCATTGCCTTATCTTTGAGATATTTAAAAAGGCGTTCATCCATTTTTAAAAAAGCAATTGTATCTAAAGCCTCTAGAAGTTCATCCATTCTATTATGATAGGTTTGTAAAATATAAGCTTGCCAAGTTTTGTATTTCCCCAACCATTCGGCCATTTTTTCTTTTGGCAACATAATTAGTTCAACATTTGTTTCTGCTACTGCTCTAATTTTACTTTTTGTTTGCCCCATACAACAAGAAAGTGTCATTGCACATGTATCTCCTTTTTCTAAATAGTATAAAACTAGCTCATCTCCATGTTCATCTTCTCTAAGAATTTTAATGGCTCCAGAAACTAATAATGGCATCGATTTTATATAATCTCCTACTTCTATAATATTAGAATCTTCTTTAAACTCTTTAGGAACAGCTAATTCTTGAATTTCTGAAATTAAATCTTCTTCGAAAAGGTACCCAAAACTTGCAGTTAACTTATTTTCAATTTCTAACATCTAAAAAGTATTTTTTAATTAGATAAATTTAGTGAAATATAACTTAAATTAAAAAAAAAATCCGAGTTAAAACTCGGATTTCTATCTACTAAACTACTACACTATTTACTTTTTAGGTTTCTTATCGTTCTTCATTAAAAGAAATACCGCAACAACTAAGCCTACAACAACTAAGGCGAAGACACCAATCATGATGGTACCATTTGTCCAAGAAACTTGTGGTAATGTTAAAAAACTCATCTATTAATATTTTAATGCAAAGATAAAACCAAACTTAAATTTAATTTATGACAAAAATCAGTTTTCTAAAAATCTACATTTAAAATATCTCCACTTAGTTGTAAAAGTTGCAACTCTATTAACTTAGCATCAAACTTTGAGTTGTTTAAAACCGTTTTAGAATTGATTAAATTAATTTGAGCTTGTCTAAATTCTATTGATGTAACTCTTCCTAATTTATATCGTTCTTCTGTTCTCTCAAAATTATTTTGTGTGGTTAACACATTTGTTTCTTGTGCTTTTAGAATAAACAATTGGTTTTGATAATTATCCCAAGTATTCTTTAGGTTGTTTTCTATATTCAGTTTTTGTTGCTCTAATAGTATTTGCTGACTTTCTAATGCAATTTTTGCATTTGCAACTCTAGTTTTTGTATTTCCTCCATCAAATAAACTCCAAGATAAATTTAAACCTGCATTTAATCCATTAGAAGTTGCATTGGCTAAAAAGGATGTTGCAGGGTTCTCGCTTTTATTCCATCCATAAGATGTAGAAAAACCTAAACTTGGCAAATAATTTGATTTGTTGATTTTAATATTAAATTCACTAATAGCAATATTCTTTTCGTTTTGTTTTAAGGTTATATTATTGCTAATCGTTTTTTGTTGTAAATCTTTAAAATTCATCAATTTATTAAAATCCACCTCAGTTTCTACACTATATTTCACTTCCTTCTCTACCCCTAAAATCACGTTTAAAGCACGTTTTGCATTTGACAATAATTGATTTGCATTTATTAAAGTGATGCGATCGTTATTTACATCTACTTCTGCATTTAACAATTCTAATTTAGTAGATTGCCCATATTCATATTGATATTTTGCACGTTTTAATCTTGTTTTAGAAATTAATAAAGCTTCCTCTAAATTTTTAGCATTTTCAGACAAACGAGCTATTTGAAAGTACACTGAAAATAATTGTAAATACGTGTTTTCAATGGTTGCTTTTGCTTGTAACTCAGATAAATTATACGTTTCTTTTAATTGCTGATAATTATACTTTCTCCCTAAGCCATCAAATAAGGTATAATTTAAATTTAAAGATGCATTGTACGATTTTGTCACAGCTCCATCTATACTTGTAGAGGTTCCATCTTGACGTGTAATTGTCTGATTATCGTTCTTATAATTTGCGCCAGATGAAGCAGAAACTGTTGGTAAAAAACCTGTGTTATAAATACTTTTATTGTTTTTTGCAACCTCTAAATTATTGTTTGCAATTTTAATTCCGAAGTTATTTTCTAAAGTTATTGCTAACGCATCTTTTTTAGTTAAAATCTCTTGTGAAATCCCTTGTAAAGTCGATAATAAAACGACAATAGCTACACTTATTTTACTCAGTTTCATTTTCATCAAATTTAGATTCAATAATAGCTCTTTCTACTTCTTCCTTTGTAACATCTCTATCTGTTTTTAGCCATTTAATGCCGACTTTTACAGAGTTAGAAACAGACAATAATAAAGGCAACATAACCAAAGTTAAAACAGTAGCAATTGCAATTCCATAAGCAATAGAAATTGCCATCGGAATTAAAAATTGTGCTTGTCTACTTTTTTCTAATAATAAAGGTGCTAAACCTGCAATTGTTGTTAAAGAGGTTAAGAAAATAGCTCTAAAACGAGATTGACCTGCTCTTGTTAATGCATTATCATATTTCATTCCTTCTTTTAGATAACTATTAAATTTACCTATTAAAACCAAGCCATCATTTACCATAATTCCTATCAAAGCAATGATTCCTAAAAATGATAAAATCCCTATTGGAAAGTTGTGGAAATAATGTCCCCAAACAACACCAATCATACTAAAAGGAATCATAACAATTAACAGAATTGGCTGACTGTAAGACCTAAAAGTAAATGCGATAACAATATAAATGAGCCCTAAAATTATCCAAATAACCCTACCAGCAGATTTCTGTACCTTTCCTGCTTCTCTATTCTGACCTTCATATAATGGAGTAACTGTTGGGTATTTAGAAAGTATTTCTGGCATTACGTTCGCCTTAATATCTTCTAATATATCTGTGGCACTTGTTTCTACATCTTTTAAATCTGATGAAATTTGAATTTCTCTTTTTCCTTTTAAGTGATTTATTGCGATATCTCCTCTTTCTATCGTATAATTTGCTATTTCAGAAAACGGAATTCTTATTCCATTTGGAGCAACAATTCTCATATCATCTAAATTTTTAATAGAAGATCTGTCTTTTTTATCATAACGTACCCAAACTTTTATTTCATCTTGCCCACGTTGAAAACGTTGTGCTTGAAAACCAAAAAATCCATACCTAATTTGAGACATTATCGTTTGCAAATTCAAACCTAATAAATATGCATTGTCTTTTAAAGTAATTTTTATTTCTTTAATTCCTGCAGGATCATTATCAGTAATATCTTTTAAAAGCTCATTGTTTTCTAAAACTAATTTTAACTCTTCTTTAGCTGCTTTTAACTCTTTAATATTATTCCCTAATAAAGAAACAGCTACAGGACTTCCTCCAAAATTACCTCCAGAACCAAAAATTAAACTTTCTGCTCCATACACTTTCCCTACTTTCTCTCTAATAGAATTTGTAATTTCTGATGATGAAAAATCTCTAGCTTCTCCTGGTAATAAATTTACTGTTAACGTTCCATTTGCACTTCCTGGACCAACTCTTTTAATTACATTCTGAACAACTTCTTGATCTCCGGATTGTTTCTCTGTAAATTCTGCATTTGTTAACCAAACTTTTTCTTCAATAAATGAAATAATAGAATCTGTAATTTTCTCATTAGTACCTTGAGGCATGTTTAAAGTAACCTGAACTCTATCACTAGCAATTCTTGGAAAAAATGAAGTTTTAACAACACCTGCATCTACAGCTAGTTTGCTAAATATTAAAATAGCAATAGGGATTGAAAATGCAAATATTTTATTTTTTAAAGAAAATTTTAAAAATGGAACATAGTAATTATCTCTTAATTTACACAAGCCAATATCTGCTATTTTGTTTACTTTATTAAAAAAAGCGTCAATTGCATTCTTCTTTTTCTCTTCACCTTTTTCTAGTCTTTTTCTATCTAAAGCTTTAGAATGTGCAATGTGAGCAGGTAAGATTATTAAGGCTTCAATTAAAGAAACAGATAATGTTAGCAATACAATTGTAGAAACTTCACCAAAGAAACTTCCTATTCTACCATCAACAAAAAAGAACGTAGAAAATGCAATAATAGTTGTTAAAATAGCAGAGACAATTGGTGGAATCACTTCCATTGTACCATCTATAGCTGCTTGTATCTTCGTTTTTCCTAAATCGTAGTAATGATGATAAATATTTTCTCCAATCACAATTCCATCATCAACCAAAATACCAATAACTATAATCATCCCAAAAAGTGACAATACATTAATTGTTACATCAAATTGTGCGGCAAAAATAAACATCCCAAAAAATGCAATTGGCAACCCAAAAGCAACCCAAATTGCCAAACGAAGGTTTAAAAATAAAGCTAAAAAGAAAAGGACTAATAGAATACCTACAATACCATTTTCTATTAATAATTTTGTTCTACCATTTAATGTTATAGAAGCATCACTAGAAACATTTAATTGAACATTTTGTTGTTCTTGATTAAATTTATGAATATAATCTTTAATTTTTTCTGCGGATGAAACTAAATCTTCATTATTTGTATTACTTACCGTAATGTTAATTGCTAAATTGCCATTATAATACAATCTATCTGGGTTTTCTGACCAGATATCTTTAACACTAGCAATATCTTTTAATCTAATAATTGTTCCATTGGGTTCCGTTCTTACAATTAAATTTTGTAGTTCAACACCATAATAAGAACGATTACTAGCTCTAATTAAATAATCTTCTTGAGCCGTTTTAATATTACCACCTGTAATTAATAAATTAGAATTTCTAATGGCTGTTGCAACCTCTTCAAAAGATAAATTATAAGCTCTTAAATTATTTTCTCTTACAGCAATTTCAATTTCTTCGTCTGGAAAACCAGAAAGCGCAACTTGAGAAATACCATCTATACTTCTAATATCATTTTCTACTTTTCTAGCATATTGTTTTAGAGATTTAAGTGAAATATTCTCTCCACTTACTGTAAAACTGATCGTTGGTCTAACAGTTTCTACTTTTGCAATTACAGCGGGTTCCATGCCTGAAGGAAAAGAAGGAACTCTATCTACTGCATTTTTTACATCAGACAAAACAACATCAATGTTTTTACCTTTTTCTACCTCCACATTTACACTTGCAGAGTTTTCTCTAGATACAGATGTTACTCTTTCTACACCAACAATTCCTTTTAAATTATCTTCAATTTTTAAAACAACACCTTCTTCCATTTCTTGAGGAGAAGCTCCAGGATACGCTAAACTTATTCTAATTAATTGAGAGTCTACTAAAGGAAAAAAGGAAGATTTCATGCTTAACGCACCAACCAATCCAAAAGCAATAAATGCAATAATAATTACATTTACTGCAACAGGATATTTTATAAAATATGTGATTATTTTTTTCATTTGGCTACTTCTTTTTGTTGGTTTTTACAATCATTCCATCAAAAGCACCTGGTAAAGTTTGTGTTAAAATCTTATCATTATTATTTAATCCTTTTATGACAACTTTTTCTGCGCCAAAATAAACAGGATTTACTTCTTTCAACTTTAAAATACTATCATTTTCTAAAATGTAAACAGCGTTATTATCTACCAATAATTTTCTAGAAATTTCTATTGCATTACTTTCTGATTTTGCAACCAAATTAGCTTCCAAAAACATTCCTTCTTTTAAATCTGGATGTTTTACATCTATAAATGCTTTTATAGTTTGAGAAACTTGATCTACTTTTCCGTTGACACGAACAACTTTTCCTGAATAGGTTTTTGTTTTTTCTGAATTTGATAACTTAACCGTATTACCAACTTTTAAGAAACCTGCAAATTCAGAATTTATAGAAACTTCCATTTCGTAAATACTAGCATCTATAAATTCGCCTAATTTCTGACCAACTCTCACTAAAGTTCCTGGGCTCACTAAAGCTTCTGTAAGAATACCAGAAAAAGGAGCTCTAATTTGATGTTTAGACAAACGAACCTCTAAATTTTTAACATTATAATATGCAGTTAAAATCCCTCTACCTGAAATAAAGTATTTTTCTTTGTCTGATGAAAAACTTGGCAACTTAGGCGTTGGTTTATTCATATCAAAACCTTGTAAAAAAAGTTTCCATTTTTTAAATTGATTTGGATAATCTAAACGTAAATCTGGTAAAACAGCCGTTACTAAATTGTATAAGACACTTTTTTGAGATTGCAATCCGGCCAAAAACTCATCACTATTTAGGCTTAATAAGGTTTCTCCTTTATAGTAATTTGATCCTGTTTTAAAAGATTTTCTAGAAGGTTTTAAGATTCCTTGAACTTCAGAAAAAATTTCAATTTTATTTTTTGCAATCAAGTTTCCACTTGCAGACAGAACAATAGGGACATCGCCATTTTCTATATTCTCTACAAATACAGTTTTTATTTGCTTATTGAATTTAGGTCTAGGCTTTTGGTTTTTATCAATTAAATAATTTCCTAAAAATATTGCTCCAACAATAGTTAAAACTCCAAGAATAGCTAGTATTGTATTTCTCATGTATGGTTTATTAAATATGTTCTGCTTTTATGCAAAAATTAGTTTGTATTTTTTTAAATATTTTTATTATTTGTTGTTTCTCTTCTAAGGAAATATTTTGTTCCATAGTTGCTATTAAATTATGAATAACAGGTTTCGTTTTCTCAAATATCTCTTTTCCGAATTCAGTTAAGTATACATTTTTAATACGCTTATCTTCTTTACTCTGTTTTCTAAAAATATAATTCTTCTTCTCCATTTTAGTCAATAAACGGGTTAAAGAGGATTTATTTCTCAATGTTAAAAAAGCCAATTCATTTTGATTTAAACCATCTTGATCATGTAACTTCTTTAAAACAATCATTTGTTCTTTTGTAAGATCTAGGTTTTTTGATTTAAATGATTCTTGAAAAAAATAATCAACCAACTTCCCTGTTTTCCCTAACCAAGGTCCAATGGAATTTTCAAAATCGATATTTGTATTGTCTTTTTTCACTTTTGCAAAATTAACTAAAAACTTTAATTAGTTGCACGCGCAACTAATTAAAGTTTTCTTAAATAAAACATAATCTTATTTAAGAAAATATGGTAAACCTTAACCTTCATAATTAGCTTGCTAGCAGCAAGTTTACCAATTACAGGAACTTTTTTATGGTATAGTAGAACTTATAAAAAGAAAAATTAGCATTATCTTATAAAACTAAAATTTCTCAAATCACTTTTTTTTAGCATCTTTATGATTACTAAAAAAAGTAAATGTCATCTAATAAAAGAATATCTCGTGCTTTTAAAAATGCGAAAAGGATTTGTTTTAATGCAGATTCTAAATTCGTGTTTTTTAGCGATTCTCATAGAGGAGACAATGGTTTTGCTGATGATTTTGCTCGTAACAGAAACATGTTTAAACATGCTTTAGAGCATTATTACAACAATGACTTTACCTATATTGAGCTAGGTGATGGTGATGAACTTTGGGAAAACAGAAATTTTAGCAGAATTTTTAGTGCCAATAAACATATTTATTTGTGGCTTAAAAAGTTTCATAAAAAAAACCGATTGCACTTCATTTGGGGAAATCATGACATGAAATATAAAAATCCAACTGCAATTCGTAAGAACTTACACTATTATTTCGACTCTGTAACAAACTCGAAGAAAGAGCTACTAATAGGTGCATCCTTTTCTGAAGCAATTGTTTTAGAAGATGAAAATACAGGAAAAGGAATTTTTCTGTTACACGGGCATCAAGCAGATTGGTTTAATTATGTTTGTTGGCGATTTAGTAGTTTCTTGGTAAAAATATTATGGAAACCTTTACAAATATTAGGATTTTCTGACCCAACAAGTCCTGCTCAAAACTTTAAAGAACGTATAAAAGTTGAGCATAAATTAGAAAAATGGATTCAAGAAAATAATAATCAAATGATGATTACAGGTCATACACACAGACCACGTTTTCCTGGTAAAAGTGAAATTCCTTTTTTTAATGATGGAAGTTGTGTACATCCAAGATCTATTACAGGTATAGAAATTGAAAACAATGAAATTTGTTTAATAAAATGGCATATTATTACTCAAGAAAACGGAACTATGCAAATTAAAAGAACCCTTTTAGAAGGTCCAGAAAACTTAACACATTATATGAATTAATTTGATCTGTTGTACAAACACAAATACCGCATTATTTTTCTCTTCTATAGATGAAATTCCTTCTCAAACTTGGGAAGATTTAGGCTGCACAAAAAACATCTATTTTCATCCAAATTTTTTAAAATCCGTAGAAAAAAATCACCCTAAAATAATCTTTTCTTATATTGTTTTGGTTGATAAAAAGAATAAACCTACAGCTTTTGCAAGTTTAAAAATTATTGATTTTTATCTAAATTCAATTAAAAATGATTTAGAATTTTTAAAAGATATTGGTAGAAAACTACATGTATTTCCTGATAAAAAACCATTAAAACTATTAATCTGTGGCAACACTTTTGTGACCGGAGAACATGGCGTTTTTATAAAAGAAAATCAGGATAAAAAAGCGATCATAAAAGAACTCGCAGAAAGCCTTAATCATTTTGTAAATTCTGATAAAAAACTAAAAAAACAAATTGATGCTTTTTTACTGAAAGACTTTGCTAAAGAATCGTTATTTATTACAGATGAATTAAAAGATTTTAAATATCATACTTTTTCTGTAGAACCTAATATGCAGCTTCAATTACACGATAGTTGGCAAAATTTTGATAATTATTTAGCATCAATGAAAACGAAGTTTCGTGTAAAAGCAAAAAAAGCTTTTAAGCAAAGTGTAAACATTCGTATTGAAGAAGTTACTTTAAAAAACATTGACCAAAAGTTACCTGAAATGACAGCTTTGTATGAAAAAGTTGCTTTGAATGCAGCATTTAATTTAGGTACTTTTAATTTAGAAACATACAGAGATTTAAAAGAGAAATTTGGTGATGATTATATCTTAAAATCGTATTGGTTAGATGATAAAATCGTCGGTTTCATTTCTGGTATTATCAACAAAAAATCTTTAGACGCACACTTTGTAGGTATTGATTATCAGCTAAACAGAGAATATGCAATTTACCAGAGAATGTTGTATGATTACATTGAAATTGCCATCAGCAAAAATCTAAAAATCATTAATTTTGGTAGAACTGCTAGCGAAATAAAAAGTTCTGTTGGTGCAATTCCTCAAGATTTAACCATGTATCTTCGTCATAAGAAAACGATTACAAATAAAATTTTAAAGTTATTTTTACAACGAGTTCAACCAACTCCTTTTCAACAAAAATTTCCATTTAAAACTATAGAAATCAGGCATGAAAAACAGTAAAGAATTAATTGCTCTTTTAAATTTAGAAGATTTAGGAAACCATAATTTTAGTGGAAATAGTGTAACTATTGGAAGTCCATTTGTTTTTGGTGGACAAGTATTAGCACAAGCTGTAAATGCAGCTTATAGAACAATACCTGAAGATAAAATACTACACTCTTTACACTCTTATTTTTTAGAAGCAGGAGATTTAACGATTCCTATAAACTTCAATGTACAAGAAGTAAGAAATGGTGGTAGTTTTTCTACAAGAAGAGTTACTGCAAGTCAGAATGATAAAATAATTTTCATTTTAGCGGCTTCATTTCATAGAAAAGAAGATGGTTTTGAACACCAAGTAGCATTAGAACCAGGAATTAAACAACCAGAAGAATTGTTAAGTTGGGATGATATGCTTGAACAATTTGGTGATTTTTTACCAAAATCTATGAAGTACTTTTTAAGTATTGAAAGACCAATTGAGTTTAAACCTGTTAGAATTCCAAATCCATTACAACCAGAAAATTTACCTCCAAATGAACAAGTTTGGTTTCGTTTAAAAGGTGAAAAACAAGAAATGACTTTTAGAGTAAAACAAGAAATTCTAACCTATATTTCTGATTACAATGTGTTAAACGCAGCTTTTAATCCAAACGCGAGTAAATACAATTTTGGAAACACACAAACGGCAAGTTTAGATCATTCTATGTGGTTTTTTAGAGATTTCGATTTTGATGATTGGATGTTATTTTCTGCAGAATCTCCAAATGCTTTTGGAGCAAGAGGTTTATCTAAAGGAAATATTTTCACAAGAGACGGACAATTAATTGCCTCTTTTGCACAAGAAGGCTTGTTAAGACCGAAAAAGAGGTAACAGTTATCAGTTATCAGTTATCAGTTATCAGCTATCAGTTATCAGTTATCAGTTATCAGTTATCAAGAATAAAAAGACTTCGACAAGCTCAGTATGATAATCGTTCAAAGTTATCAACGAAATAACTCTGAACCTTTGAACCAAATAAAAATAACGGTTGTTTATAGTAATGTTTAGAAACACTTTCATTAAAACTTAGTAAGTTTGTAACTCAGAAAAAATAAAACACAAAATGAATCCTTTTACCTATATTTTAACCACAAATGGTTTGCTTTTTTTATTAAGTATTCTTTTTGGGAAGTTTCCACCAAAGAAAATAAATAATTGGTATGGTTATAGAACTCACAAAACAATGCTGAATCAAAAAATATGGGATTTTGCAAACACAGTTTTCACAAAAAACTTAATAATTTATTCAGGTATTTCTTTTTTAGGTGGTTTAGTACTAGCCAATTTTGCAGCCACAGAATTTACTTGGCAACCAATGGCTTTAGTATTTCTTTCTGTAGTTGTATGTATTATAAAAACAGAAAAATCTTTGAATGAAAACTTTACTGAAGAAGGGAAAAAGAAGAAATAAATAAAATTTATTCTTCTAATTTATCTCCAAAATCCTTTGTTCTAAATACATAATATAAAATAGCAAAAGGCATAGCCATAGTTAAGTAAGAAATATCAAAATAACTTTTATATAAAGTATTTTTAAAACCTTCATCTATAATTTCAAAAACAAAACTTAAAAATAATAAAAGCGTAAAAAGAATAAGGGATTGAAATATAACCTGATGTATTTTTTTTATTTTAATGGCTAATATAAAAGGTAAAACAATAAAAAATATTTGCACCCATTTTGGCGTAAATCTTGTTTGATGATTAAACGGATTGTGCTCTTTAATTATTTCAAAATCTGGAAGTGTTAATAAAAAAGGGAAAGAAATTAAAATTATAAAAAAAACAAGGCCAAAAGAAAATTTTAGTTTTTTACTTATTGAAGTGTTTAAAAATTCTCTAAACAAAAAAAGAGTTAAAGGAATAGCTACAATACCTCTTGTAAGTATAAAAAATGCGCAAAAGAAAGATAATAAAAAAGGTAGTTTAAAGTAATTATTTTTAAATTTATAATCCCATAAAATTAAAAATAATACTAGCAAAATAATATTACTTAATAAATCACTTTTTGCAATCACTTCCCATAAATAGGCAGGAGAAGCTATTAATAAAAAAATTAGTGTTAGCTTTTTATCAATTAAGATTCTAGACTTAAAAATTAATAGACTTATAATTAAGAAAACAAACGGCTGGAGCAAACTAACGTTTCCTAACAAATAAAAAGGCAACCCTAAATAAAATAACCCTGGTAAATTAGATGATGTTTTCCCTAAATGATCTTTTAATTTATACGGATATTCACCATTTAATACACCTCTAATAGTTGCTTCCATTGCAGACCATCTATCAGAATTAATACTATTACCATCAACAAAAATATTAATAGCCATAAAAATGATAAAAACGATTAGGCAGAATCCTAGAAAATAATAATTATTGCTTTTAATTTTATTTAAATAGTTTTTAAATAAGTCAATTAAATACAGTGTTAAAATGATAACGATGTTATAAAGAAGTAAAACAAGAAATTTAGGTACAAACTCTTGTCTGTCAGCATATTTTAGCAAAAAAAAATAATTGATTACTAAATAAATAAATAGTGCAACTTTATTGTTCTTAAAAAATTTAGTGAATTGTATCATTCAAAAGTAAATATTTAAATTCATTATTTTTTTTAAAAATTAGCAACAAAAGAAACTGATAAATTTCTTCCTGGAGCAGACACTCCTGATGCAAATTCTATATAATGTTCATCAAACAAATTACTTAATCTTGCCTGAACAGAGAATTTATCATTTAAAAGATAACTACCATTTACACCAAATGTCATCCAATTTGGTGTACCATAGTATTTATCTACATCACTAGTTGCATTTGCATCTACAATGGGCGTTAGATCATGATTATCGATACCTTCTCTAAAGTTAAAATCTTCAATATCTTTTTTACTATTGAATCTTAAATCAGCTCCTAATTCAATTTTATTTTTCTTGTAGTTTAATCCAAATTGCCCAAATAAAGGCGGAATAGAAGACATCGGTTCTTCAGTATCATACGTTCTTCCCTTTGTATACGTTATAAAACCAGAAGTATTCCAAGTATTAGAAATTTTACCTAAATAATTTGCAGTATAACCTGTAATGTATGCATTTCCTCTATTTTGATTAGCAACAACATTACCTAACTCTCCATCAAATTCAATTTGATTACTTCCATTTATGGTAAACTCATCTCTAATAATATAACTATCTAACAAGGTGTAGAAAAAGGTAGCTCCTAAACGAAACTTCTTATCATTAAAATACTTCTGAACACCTACTTCTGCGTTGTAAGCAAACTCAGGTTTTACATCAATATTTGGTACTGTAACATTGCCACTTTTTTCACGAACACGACCAACATCATCTATATTTGGTGATCTAAAACCAGAAGAAATAACACTATTTAATTGCCAATCTTTATTTGGCCTATAAACATAACCAATTGTAGCTGTTACTGCAGAGTAATTGGCATTAATATCATTGTCTGGTAAAACAATAAAAGTTTCATCAATCCAAGTTGCATTTAAATTTGTGTTGGTAAAACGAATACCTGAATTTAATGTTGACTTAGGACTAACATCTTGTCTATAATCTATATAAACAGCAGAACTCATATAATTACTACCACCATCTGGATAACGAGATTGTACTTTAAAATCATCTGAAAACCCATCGATTTCTCCATTAACAATATTTAAAGTTTTTCCATAAGAATTAGAAGCTACATCATTATATGCAAACTCAAAACCATAAGAAATTGCTCTTTTTTTATCTTCTGTTAATGATATAGAAAAATCTCCATTTACACTAAAAACATTCACCGTTTCTTCTCTATAAGAACGATCTAAACTTCCGAATTTCCGTTGAATTCTACTTTCGCCAATATTTTGATATGCAACTGTAACTGTACCTTTTTCAAGCCAGTTTTTATTTGGATTTATCAATAATTGTGAAGAAATTAATAATCTATCTTGAGGTCCATAATACCATTCAGCAAATTTTAAATCAGAAACATCTGTTTCATCACTTAACTCTGTTAATCTATCAAATCTTGGTACATCTGAAGATGTTGAATATTGTAAATTAACTTTTAAATCTGTATTTTCTGATAATGGAACAAAGAATTTTTGCAATACATCTGTTTGATTATAGCCTGTATTTCTTAATATTTCTGGATCAGAATTTTTAGTTGGATTTTCACCATAGTTTCCGTTTACATTTTTTGAATAATAGAATACTTTACCCCAATCATCAAAACCATGATTACGATTAGAACCGGTTTTTAAATCACCAAAATCGCTATAAGAAATACTTGTAAAAGAAGCCCAATTACTAAAACTTAATTCCGCAGAAACATTTGTAGTAGTTTCTTGATTCACTGATGAAAAGCGAGAAAACAACTGGCTTTTCACTTCTTTTTCTTCAGACAGCTTTGGAGTTTTTGTATAATAATGAATTACACCTCCTAAAGCATCAGAGCCGTAAACTACAGATGATGGTCCAAAAACAACCTCCGTTTTATCTAACATATTTGGCGCCACAGTTATAGAACTCTGTAAATGTCCTTTTCGATAAATAGCGTTATTCATTCTAACACCATCAACCACCAATAAAATACGGTTAGATTCCATTCCACGAATCACAGGACTTCCTCCTCCAAATTGAGATTTCTGTACTTTAATACCAGGTATTGTAGCTAATAAATCAGCAGAAGTTTGAGGTGATCTTTTTTGAATATCTCTTGCTGAAACAACAGCAATTTGTTCTGCAATTCTATTTGTTTTTTCTGCTTTCTTAAAAACAGATAAAACAACCTCATCTAATTGCTCTGATTGATTGGTTAAATTAACAATGAATTTCTGCTTTAATAATCTCGATTTATTAACTTTTAATAAAGCATATGAAATATGTGAAAAAATGATTTTTTCATTCTCATCAAATTCAGAAACATCTACAAAACCGTTATTATCAGAAGATAAATTAATCGTCAAAGCTTCATTATAAACAGTTACGTTTCTAACAATTTTACCTGTTTTTTTATCTAAAATCTTTACTTTTTGGGAAAAAGCATAACCATTTATTAAAAAAAAGAATATGAAAATTATATTTCTCATCAACTAAAAACTGTTTCTAAAATTTGCAACGATTTCGGTTTTTTAAACCCGTCCAAATGTAGTTCAAAATATCTAATTATTATTTTTAAGACTACCTGTCTTTCGTGTTTATTAAAGGACACGTTTTCTATACTATCAAAATTTATGCCTAACAGCTTTTTAAATTGATAATAATTGTTTCCATATATAATATTTTTCTGAGAAGTTACATCTGTAAAATTCCCTTCTACTAAATCGAATCCAAGTTTGTCTTTTTCTGATAAATCTGGATAAAAACCTAGAAAACGAGTTAAATTCAATAAAAATAATAAGTGAAAATTTGCAATCTTATCGTGTAAATCTAACCAAATAAGTCCTGTTTCTAAATAATCAAAAAGCTGAGAATTTTCTTCTTCCTCTTTAATAGAATAAGATAAAACTTCAGACAAAAACATTACAACAGATTGCTTTATGATATCTTTATAAACAGTTTTGTATGGATTAGAAATCTGTACTTCTTTTATTGAGTTTAAAGTACCTTTATTATTATGACTTGCAACAATATTAAGTTGCGTTAATGGTTGAAAGTAAGCAACTTTTAATCCTCCTTTTTTTGCTTTAAGAATACCTCTAATTAAGTATGATTTTAAACCTTCTTCTTGTGTGTAACATTTTACAATTAAACTAGAATCACTATATTTAAGAGAACTTAATACAATGGCTTTGGTTGTAACTACTGCCATTAGTTAACAATTGCTATTTTTGTTACTGCAGTTTCTGTGGCATCATCATTAGATAGTAAAACAATATAAATACCAGAAGCAACTTTTGTTCCTGCAAGGTTTTTTTTATCCCAAACAACTTTACCTCCTTGTAATTCTTGCCCTTCTACCACATTACTTTCATAGACTAAATTACCTGCAACATCTAGAATTTTTACATTTGTTCCTTTTGGTAAATGAGTTCCATTTCTACCATCTATAGTAATCGTTTCATGATTTTTAAGAGCCGGATTTGGATACGAATAAACAGCACCCAAAACATCACCAAAAGGTGCTACTTTACTATTATAAGCTACGATACCTTTATTGGTAGCAAAATATACTTTACCAGAACTATCATCTACTGCTATTTTTATAATTTGATTAGACGGTAGTGGAGAATTTTGCATGCTAAAATTTGCTAATGTTGTTTGCCCATTTGGATTTGTATAAATAACACCTCCATTGTCTGTACCAAACCATTTATTTTCTGCCCCATCAACAACAATAGAATTAACTGTTTGATCTCCCAAAAGTCTTTCACCAAACCCATCTTCATCTCCATTAATTACAACATTACTTGCATTAGGTGTTGTATCATCAAAAATACCTGAAGCGTTACTATAAACAACCAAACCAGATTTAGTACCTAACCAAACTCTGTTATTACTATCTATTGCAACAGTTCTAACATTTAAATCGGGAAGGTTTCCTAAATTAGGAGTTGTAATTAATGCTTTTTTTCTATTTCCATTTTCATTAAAGGCGTAAACCCCATTTCCTCTAGAGCCATACCAAACACTGTTATTTCCATCTACAGCAATTTCACTTAACCCAAATGAAGCACTAGTTTCTACAGACCTCATATCGAAACTAGTCCATTGACCACTTGGCGATAGCTTTTTTAGCTCTTTTTCAAGACCAATATTAGCAACCCATAAATTCCCATTAGAGTCAAAAACAGTACCACTAACCCTTATAGTTACTCTGTTTGATATATCTGCAACAATATCTTCTAAAGGGCTATTTAGATGATTATAAAAAGTCTTTATTTCATCATTTTCTACAACTAATAAACCTCCTGTGGAAACACTGTTAACATTATTTGTATCTCCAAAAGAACTAATATAAACTCTATTTTCTGCATTTGGATCTATAGAAATATGGTTTAAATCTGTCAATGGAAAATTAGGATCAAATTTTGTATTTATCCAGTTTTCTCCATTGAAGTGACTAAACCCTTTTCTATTACCAATTGGTGTATAAGTACCAGTATAACCTCCATATACAACCCAAACATTATTATCTTTAGTTGCAATTGAAAAAACATCATTAAATAAAGGACCTTCTGGATGAATTTCTGTAAAACTGGTTAATTGACTTGTATTTGTACTTAAAATTCCAAATTCTTTGGAACCTAAAAACACAATATTATTTTCAAAATAAGAATTGTTTAAAGTAAAATCGAACTCTGTATTTGGAGAAAACTGAAAAACCTGATTCATTATTGAATCTAAAACGATTGCCGAAGAACTTAACGTAACAGATAAGTGAGAATCCGAAGATTTAATAGTCAAAACATTTTCATTAAAATTTCTTACTTCAACTAAAACACTTCCATCTAATCGATAAAGTTTCGCACCTTCTACAACATACAATTGGTTATCAAATAGTGAGATTTGACTAAAATTTCTTCCAGAAAATTGCTCATTCCAATTATTAAAATCAATTAATAAATTACTTGTAATATCTGCTATAAAAACCCCAGTATCTGTTGCTGCATAAATTAGTCCATTAAAAACTTCTATTTGATTAACTTCTAATGAGCTTGAATTGTTTCCAATAAAAAAAGTGTCTCCAAACTCCAACTTCTCTATATCATACATCACAATTCCGAAAGGTGTTGATAAATATAGTTTATCATCAAATTCTTTAATATGATTGATACTCTTTTCTCCAGATTGATTAAAGCTTACAATATCTGATGAAATTGTTATAGCACCATCATTATCTACCACTTCTACCAATCCGTTTTCATAACCAATAAACAACCTTTGAAAACTAGTATTATAATGAATTGATGAAGTAGTTTCACCTGATAAACCTTGTACTGACGACAACTTACTAATTTCATCTGTAGTTACATTATAAGTAAAAACAGCATTATCTGCCAAAGCATAAATAATAGCATCTACCTTAACAAAATCCTTTACATTATTGTAAGAATAAAAATCTTCCCACGAATCACTATAATCTGTTTGAGCAGAAAATAGCAGTGAAAAAAATAAAATATAAAACGAAAGGAGTTTTTTCATTATTAAAATTTGATTATCAAAGATATTTATTTATTGTTACAATAACGATAAAACACCTTACATTAGTACAAAAATCAGAAGATTTTATGAGTGTAGAAATAGAAAGAAAATTTTTGGTTAAAAATGATGACTTTAAAAAAGAGAGTCATGCAGAGAAACATATTAAACAAGGATATTTAAATTCTGATAAAAATAGAACCGTAAGAATTCGAATTGCCAATGACAAAGCTTTTATGACGATTAAGGGCAAATCTAACGCAACAGGCACAACAAGATTCGAATGGGAAAAAGAGATAAAAAAAGAAGAAGCAGAAGATTTACTCCTACTTTGTGAACCAAGTATCATTGATAAAACCAGATATTTAGTAAAAGTTGGTCAGCATACTTTTGAAGTTGATGAGTTTTATGGTAATAACAAAGGATTAGTTATTGCAGAAGTCGAATTAAGTAATGAAGCTGAAAACTTCACAAAACCAGATTGGTTAAATGAAGAAGTTACAGGAGACATAAAATACTATAACTCAAGTATTAGTAAACTACCTTTTAAAGATTGGGCATAAAAAAACCTCGAACAAAAGTTCGAGGAAATTTAATAAACCTACCCCCTAAATAAGATTTATAATACTTAGACATTTAACTTTCGTTAAAATACCAAGCACTACAAAAATACTTTTTTTTTATGGGATTGTCAAATTTCCATCCAACTTAAAGATTTTGAAATTTTTCAAGTCTTTCTAAAAGAATCTTTTAACTACAAAAAATACAAGGCCAGAAAATGACTTACACTTCCTAGTAAAACAAACACATGAAAAATCGCGTGATTATATGGCATTTTCTTAATAGAATATAAAATTGCTCCAACCGTATAAAACACTCCACCAGCAATTAATAAGTTTAAACTAAAAGTTGTTAATGCATTTATTAATGGTTTTATAAAAAACATTACTTGCCACCCCATTAAAAGATACATAGCAGTAGAAATTTTATCGAATTTTCCTGTAAAAAATAGTTTAAGAATGATACCTGTTAGAGCAAAAATCCAAACAGCAATAAACATATACCAACCTAAGTCAGAGTCTAAAGCTACCAAACAAAAAGGTGTGTAACTACCAGCAATTAAAACATAAATAGCAGCGTGATCTAAAATATTTAGTCTTCTTCTTTTCTTCGGACTTTTTGCAGCATGGTAAAAAGTTGAAGCTGCATATAAAATAATTAAACTCAACCCGTAAATTATAAAACTGGTTATATCCCAAAAAGATGAATAAGAAATTGCTTTTAGTATTAAAAAAGGAAATGCAATAATACTGGCAACCAAACCTAAACCATGAGACCAAATATTTAATTGCTCTTCAGAATTTGAATATGTATGATTTAATTTCTCGCTCATTTTTTTCTATTTGTGTCTTTCATATACTCTATATCATTTGCCAAATCATTGTAAATAAGATCAAATGTTTTGTCTCTTAAATTCTCCATTTCATCAATAGACATCTCTTTTGTTGAAATAAAATTATGCTGTCGAACTCTAAAAATTCCAAAACCTCCTTTTAAAACATCCCAAGAAAATAAACGCTTACAATCGTAATAAACTTGTGGTACAATTGGTATATCAAATTCTATTGCCAAACTAAAAGCTCCTTTTTTAAATGGTGATAAAATTACATCTTCTGTTGGCACTAATCCTTCAGGAAAAATAGCCATACTTACCCCACCGTGCAATCTCTTTTTAGCCATTTCATAAACTCTTTTTCTACTTTTAGGATTGCTTCTATCTACCATAATAACAACTCTTTTGTAGAAAAATCCAAAAACAGGTATTTTGGCTAACTCCTTTTTACCAACAAAAACTATTGGATTCTTACTTAAAGCAATCAACACAAATGGATCCATTATTGATGCATGGTTAGGACAAAACATGTAACTTTTATCTGGATGAATATTCTCTTCTGTTTCGAAATCTAAACGAAACCCCATCCCGTAAACTAAAATTTTAGAAAGAATTCTGGCAACTTTCCAAAAAATATGATAATGTTCTTCTTTAAAAGAAAATAATAATAAAAAAGGAGACAAAACGATAACGGTTATAATCATTAAAAGATAGAACCATAATCGCCAAATTAATAAAAAAGGAATTTTAATATACTTCACAGAATCTATAAACGTTAAATTAATATTTTAATTATCTGGTAATAAACAAAGTTGACTTATTAAACGCTACAATGCAGACAAAAATACTATTATTCTTTTGTTTGATTGGTTTTCTTAAACAAAACCTTATTTTTACGGTCGCAGACCGATTAGGTAACTCAATCATGCTCAAAATATATTAAATATACTATTCATGTCAAGAATTTTAACAGGTGTACAAAGTACTGGAACACCACATTTAGGGAATTTATTAGGTGCTATTTTACCTGCCATAGAAATGGCTAATAATCCAGAAAATGAAGCTTTTCTATTTATTGCAGATATGCATTCTTTAACTCAAATTAAAGATGGAAAAGAATTAAGAGAAAACACATACAGCACTGCAGCTACTTGGCTAGCTTGTGGTTTAGATATTAGTAAAACTGTTTTTTATAGACAGAGTGATGTACCACAAACAACAGAGTTAACCTGGTATTTAAGTTGCTTCTTTCCTTACCAAAGGCTTACATTGGCACATAGTTTTAAAGATAAAGCTGATAGATTAGGAGATGTTAATGCAGGGTTATTTTCTTATCCGATGTTAATGGCTGCCGATATTTTATTATATGATGCAGAAATTGTTCCTGTTGGAAAGGATCAATTACAACATTTAGAAATGACTCGTGATGTTGCCAACAGATTTAACAATATTGTAGGAGAAACATTGGTTCCGCCAGAAGCTAAAATACAAGAAGGTACAAAATTAGTTCCTGGAACTGATGGTGAAAAAATGAGTAAATCTAGAAATAACATTATTAATATTTTCTTACCAGACAAAAAACTGAGAAAGCAAATAATGTCTATAAAAACGGATAGTTTAGGTTTAGAAGAACCTAAAAACCCAGACACAGACAACGTTTTTGGTTTGTATAAATTATTAGCTTCTGATGCTCAAATTGCAGAAATGAGAGCAAATTACGAAGGTGGAAATTATGGTTATGGTCATGCAAAAAAAGCTTTATACGAGTTGATTATTGAAAAATTTTCAACAGTTAGAGAGAGTTATAATCACTTTATGGAAAACAAGCATGAAATTGATGAAGCTTTAAAAGTTGGTGCAGAAAAAGCAAATGAAGTTGCTAATGGAGTTCTAAAAAGAGTAAGAGCTAAAATAGGATATTAAATCGAATCGAAATTCATAAAAAAACCACGCATTATGCGTGGTTTTTTATTTTGTAAAAGTTTATAGTTTATAACCATTGACAAATAATACCTCCCATAATTGCTAAAGTAACAATCCAATAACCGGCATTTATAGCTACATATTTTGCACTCTTCTTTTCAAACATTGCAATAATAGACAATACAGGTAACACAAAAAAGATTCCAGATAAAACACCATGTAAAACACCATGTTTAAAAGTTCTATAATTAGTACCATATTTAGCCATGAAGTTTTCAAAATAGACTAGAACATCACCTTCTAATTCAGTTGAACCTGATTCTAAAAGTGTAGAGAAAACACCACCTTGATGAATTACAATAAACTGAAGAAAGAAAGCGACTAGAAGACTAAAAATATAACTAAGTACAAATACTTTAGCCATATTCTGACCTTCTAATGATTCTTTAGTGAAGCCCATTTCTTTCATCCAAGCATTTCCAAATATAGGACCATACCAGATAAAACCCATTAATAAAGGAATTAATGCTGCTAAAAAAAAGATATAAAAATTTGTTTCCATGATAAAATAGTTTTTGGTTGAATGTCAAATATAGGAAATATGAAATTGACACTTAATTCCATAAAAAAAACCGAAAGCAAATACTTTCGGTTTCAATTTATAATTAAATGTTTTTTTATTTAATCTTCATAGATTTTGCAATTGCCTCTAATTCAAACAAAAAGGCTCTTTTATTTACAGATGGTGCGTAAGTGAACCCTTCAAAAACAACAAGTCTGTTATTCTTTTTATCAACTACTGTATAATTTAAAAATGGACCCGCCATAAAATCGTTTTGAACCTCCCATTTACCACGAGTTTCATAAGCTTTTTTTCCATCTATAACAGCATCAAAAGTAAAAGGTGTGTATGCTAATTCAGTAATCATATACATCGTTTTTGGGTCTGAACCTGGAATATATTTTTTACCAATCCTATTTCTAACAGCAACAATACTATCTGACACCTTAGTCTCATCTTCTAAAGGAACTGAATATATTAAAATATTATTACTTCCGGTTTTTGCAATTCCACTTGATAAATGATTACGTAACCATAAGAATTCCCCTGTATCATCTACAGTATTAAATTTATTATGAATCGTTAATGAAACCCCTAAATTTTGCAATGTTTTAAATTGAGAATCATCTAATTTATTCTTTCTAAACAGACTCTGAGTTCTACTTATATCAGATTGAATAAATGTTTTTATAATTTCTTTTTCATGTTTTTTAAACATTTTTACAACACCTTCATTATCTTTAGCGTATACATAGATAATTGTTTGTGGTTGTGCATAAACGTTATTTCTTACAAAGTATTTTTCTTCATCTCCAATACCAATCACTAAAATATTTCTAGTAACCTTCATCATCGTTCCAAATCCATTTGGAGCAGTTTGAGATACAGATAAAAGAGTTTCTGGTTGTGGTAAACCGACCATTAATTCTCCAAAAGAATTTCTAATTTCTTTTCCAATATCACCTGCCCAATCGCTTGATTTAGTAACAACCAATACTTTGTTTATTTTACCAATTGAGTCTCGTAAAATAACTTTATCATTACCTCCACATGATGTTAATAAAACTGTGATAGCAAATAGCGCAATTAATTTTTTCATAAATTTAGCTTTTAAATATTTTAAGTTTAGTTCCAGGCTTTAAACCTTTAGCACTCCAAATATTGTTCCATTTTTTAATTTTATCAACAGAAACATTTTTAAATTTTTGAGAAATACTCCAAAGTGAATCTCCTTTTTTAACTACATAGATTTTATGTGCACCTTTTACGGTAGATTTTACTGTTTTCTTTTTTGATGTTTTTGTTACTGAAACCCCTAACTTCTTAGGATAAACAGACAATCTTTGACCTATTTTTAATCGGCTACTTTTTAAGCTATTCCAACGTTTAAGATCACTTACACGAACACCAAATTTATTAGCAATTTTTCCTAAAAAATCTCCACTTCTAACTTTGTAACGAATACGTTTATCCATTTCAAAGTATTTTGGTAAGGGTTTTTCTCTTTGAGCATCATCTGCAGTAGCCAAATCATAAATTTCCTTTTCTTTTTCTAAAAATTCAACAATTTTATTACTTGGTAATCTTACAGCGTAATTTCTATCTTTTACAAACGGAATAATATCTAACTTATAAGAAGGATTCAAATGCGTTAAAATGGCTTCATCAACATCAATTTTTTCTGAAATTTGATCGAAACTAATCGTTCTTTTCACTTGAATTGTGTCTGTCTGAAAATCAAAAAACTGTGGAATTTCAGAATAAATTTTGTGCTCATTTGCATATTCAAAAATATACATCGTTGCATAAAATGCAGGAACATACCCTGCTGTTTCTCTTGGTAAATGAGGTCTAATATTCCAATAATTTTTATAACCTCCAGAACGTTTTATCGCTTTTCTTACGTTTCCTGGACCAGAATTATAAGCTGCTAAAGCTAAATCCCAATCACCAAAAATGGTAAATAACTGACTTAAATATTTACAAGCTGCAACGGTTGCTTTTACAGGATCTTGGCGCTCATCAACATAAGAACTCACTTTTAAATCGAACTGTTTCCCTGTTCCATACATAAATTGCCACAAACCTGTTGCGCCAACTCTCGATTTTATTTTAGGTCTTAAAGCGGATTCCACAATCGCCAAATACTTCATTTCTAAAGGAATATCATATTGATCTAGATATTGCTCAAACATTGGAAAATAATATTTCGCTTTTGCCATTAAGGCAGGATAATATTTTTTACGATACAGTAAATAGCTATTAATTACTTTTTCTAAAGAAGTATTGTAAGCTAAATCAAAAGGCGTTTTATCATTTAAATTAGAAAGACGAACCTTTAATAAATCGGTAGTTAACACTGTATTTGTGTTTCCTATAATATCCTTGTCATTAATTACATAAACAAGTGTATCAATTAATGCAGAATTAAATTTTTGTTCAACAAGTAAACTATCTATTATTTTTAAATCGCTATCAGAAAAAAAATCTTCTTCAATAGGTTGAGTTATTGAATCTTTAGCGATAAACGAAGGATCTACCTTAACTTGTCTTGTTAAAGAATCTTTGGCTATAAATATAGTATCCGTTTTCACTTTAAGAAATAAAGTATCTTTTTTCTCTTGAGAAAAAATAGAACTAGTTAATAGGAGGAATATAATTAGTTTCTTCATTTTTTATTTTAAATATCTAATTCTACAACAATAGGACAATGATCTGAATGTTTTGCTTCTGGTAAAATATACGCTCTAGAAATCTTCTCTTTTAATGGTTCTGAAACCATTGCATAATCTAAACGCCAACCTTTATTGTTTGCTCTAGAGTTTGCTCTGTAACTCCACCAAGAATATTCTTGTTTCTCTTGATTTAGAAAACGAAAACTATCTATAAATCCGTTGTTTATAAAATCTCCCATCCAAGTTCTTTCTTCTGGTAAAAAACCAGAAACATTTTTCATTTTTGGGTTGTGAATATCTATTGCTTCGTGACAAATATTATAATCTCCACAGATTACTAAATTCGGAATTTCTTGTTTTAAATTATTGATGTATTCTTGAAATTCATCCATATAATTAAACTTAAAACTCAATCTTTCAGAATTTGTTCCAGAAGGTAAATACAAACTCATCACAGAAACGTCATCAAAATCTACACGTAAATTTCTTCCTTCAGAATCCATAGATTCGATTCCTGTTCCATATTCTATATGATTTGGTTTTTCTTTACAAAAAACAGCTACTGAAGAATATCCTTTCTTCTGAGCAGAAAACCAATAATGATAAGGATAACCTGCATTTTCGAACTCAGTTACATCTAACTGTTCTTCACGTGCTTTTGTTTCTTGAATGCAAATTACATCTGGATTTGCAGCTTCTAACCAATCTAAAAAACCTTTCTTTAAAGCTGCTCTAATTCCGTTTACGTTGTATGATATTATTTTCATATAGTCTCTTATCATTTCCTTTAAGAGGAAAATACTCTTTCTTTAAAATTAATCTATAGTTATTGGTTCCTTTAAAAACAACCAAGTTATCTGTTTTACTTTCCTTGTTTGTGTTAGAATTATCTTTTTTCTTGGTGATAAAAAGAACGCTAAAAGAGCACAAATACCGGCTTTTATAGGCAGACTATCCATTTTATAAAGTTGATCAAAAATCAACATAAAAACTACAATAAGAATTGGATAAATTAACCAATATGTTTTTTTAAATAGTTTCATATTAAATACTCATTTCTGGAATTTCTCCATTTACAATTAAAGTTCCCTCTGTAGCTTTCTGAATCTCTTCAACAGAAACTCCAGGAGCTCTTTCTAACAAGTGAAATTCATTATCTTTTACTTCTAATACTGCTAAATTAGTAACCACTTTTGTTACGCACCCAACACCTGTTAAAGGCAAAGAACATTTTTTTAAGATCTTAGATTCTCCACGTTTATTTGTGTGCATCATTGCAACAATAATATTTTCTGCAGAAGCAACTAAATCCATTGCTCCTCCCATACCTTTCACCATTTTTCCTGGAATTTTCCAGTTAGCGATATCTCCATTTTGTGCAACTTCCATTGCCCCTAAAATAGTTAAATGAACATGTTTACCACGAATCATAGCAAAACTCATTGAAGAATCAAAAAAACTTGCTCCAGGCATTGTGGTAATCGTTTGTTTACCTGCATTAATAATATCTGCATCTTCTTCTCCTTCAAAAGGAAAAGGTCCCATTCCTAAAACACCGTTTTCACTTTGAAACTCAACTTCTATATCATTTCTAACATAGTTTGCAACTAAAGTTGGAATTCCAATTCCTAAATTTACGTAAAATCCGTTTTGAACTTCTTGTGCGATTCTTTTGGCAATGCCATTCTTATCTAAAGCCATAACTATTGTTTTTGTCTTACAGTTCGTTGTTCAATCCTTTTTTCATAATTTTCTCCTTGAAAGATTCTTTGTACAAATATCCCAGGAATATGAACATTATTTGGTTCTAACTCACCAACTTCAACCATTTCTTCTACTTCTGCAACAGTAATTGTTGCTGCTCCACACATATTTGGATTAAAATTTCTTGAAGTTCCTTTAAAAACTAAGTTTCCAGCAGCATCACCTTTCCAAGCTTTTACAAATGCAAAATCTGCTTTAAATGCAGGCTCTAAAACATACATTTTTCCATCAAACTCTCTCGTTTCTTTTCCTTCAGCAACTTCTGTTCCATAACCTGCTGGTGTATAAAACGCAGGAAATCCTGCTTGTGCAGCTCTACATTTTTCAGCTAAAGTACCTTGTGGTGTTAATTCTACTTCTAATTCTCCGGATAACATTTGACGTTCAAACTCATCATTTTCTCCTACATAAGAAGAAATCATTTTTTTGATTTGTTTATTTTGAAGTAATAACCCTAAACCAAAATCATCTACACCTGCATTATTTGAAATACAAGTAACATCTCTAACATCTAATTTGACTAATTCTGATATGGCATTTTCCGGAATTCCACATAATCCAAAACCACCAAGCATAAAAGTCATTCCACTTTTTACACCTTGTAAAGCTTCTTCTACGTTGTTTACTTTTTTATTTATCATACTAATTCTATTTATGATTTATGTTTAAAAAGTACTAAAACAAATTCAGTACAAGTAAATTCTGCAAAAATTAAAAATCTGTATCTTCTTCTTCTGGAATTACATCTTTATTGTCTTCATTTATTTTATCAGGTTTTTCATCACAATTAATATTGATAGATAAATTTTCTGGTTTTTCGAAATCTTCTAAACTAATATTTAATGTTTTATCAGCATAACATTTTTGCATATATAATGCCCAAGAAGGTAAAGACATTGTTGCTCCTTGCCCTTTTGCAATACCTGCAAAATGGGTTGCTCTATCTTCTCCACCAGTCCAAACTCCTGTTGCTAAATTCGGAACAATCCCCATAAACCATCCATCTGATTGATTTTGAGTTGTACCTGTTTTACCTGCAATTGGGTTTGTAAATTTATATGGATGCCCAGTAACATAATCTGGTTTTTTCCAAGGTAAACGTAAACGAACACCAGAACCAGATAATGTAACACCTTTTAATAAATCTAAAACAACATAAGCAATTTCTTCACTTAAAACTTCTTTAGTTTCTGGTATAAATTCTTCTAATACTGTTCCGTTTTTATCTTCAATTCTTGTTAAAATCATTGGGGCAACTCGTAAACCTTTGTTTGCAAAAGTAGCATATGCACTTACCATTTCTAATAATGATAAATCTACTGCTCCTAATGCAATTGATGGGTTTGCTTGAATTTCACTTTCTATACCTGCAGACTTCGCTAAACGAACCACATTTTCTGGAGAAACCATATCTACCAATCTTGCAGACATTGTATTTACAGATCCTGCTAAACCATCTTTTAAAGTTAACATTCCTCCATACTTATCATCAGAATTTTTTGGAGTCCAGGCTTCTGGAATTCCATATTTTCCTTTTGGTATTGTGTATGGGATGTTAGGAAACTCTTCACATGGAGATAATTTTAATTGATTTATTGCTGTAGCATATACAAATGGCTTAAAAGTAGAACCTACTTGCCTTTTCTGTTGTGCAACTGCATCGTATTTAAAATGTTTATTATCAACACCACCTACCCAAGCTTTAATATGGCCAGATTGTGGTTCTATAGATAACAATCCAGAACGTAAAAAGTACTTGTAATATCTTACAGAATCTAATGGAGACATAATTGTATCAATATTACCTTTCCAAGAAAAAACACTCATTTTGGTTTTTTTATTGAAAATTTCATCGATTTCCTTTTTAGATTTTCCTGCAATTTTTAATCTCTTATATCTATCAGAATTTTTCTTTGCTCTTTCTAGAATTCCTTTAATTTGATCTTTTTCTAAATCATAAAAGGGAGCTGTTTTATTTCTTTTCTGTTCTTTAAAAAAGTAAGATTGTAAATTAGATACATGCTCTGTAATAGCTTCTTCAGCATACTTTTGCATACGAGAATCTATGGTTACATAAATCTTTAAACCGTCTCTAAAAATATTGTATTGTTCTCCATTCGGCTTTGGGTTTTCTTGCACCCATTTTCTTAAGTATTTTTGCAAATACGTTCTAAAATAAGTTGCAGAACCATCACTATGTCCTTCTTTATGAATATCTAAACCTAAGTCTAATTGTTGTAAAGAGTCTTTTTCTTGTTCCGTTATAAACTCACTACGATTCATTTGTTTTAAAACAACATTTCTACGTTGTTTTACCAATTCAGCTCTTCTTAAAGGATTAAAATAAGATGAATTTTTTAACATTCCAACCAACATTGCAGATTCTTGAACATCTAATTCTTTTGGTTCTTTTCCAAAATAAATACGTGCTGCCGAACGAATACCAACTGCTTGGTTTAAAAAGTCGTACTTATTTAAGTACATCGTTAAAATTTCTTGCTTTGTATACTGGCTTTCTAATTTAATAGCAACCACCCATTCCTTCATTTTCTGACCAATCCTAAAGAAAATATTTCTTGAAGCTTTTCCAGTAAACAACATTTTTGCTAGTTGTTGTGTTAAAGTACTTGCACCACCACTTCCTGGTTTTAAAACTGCTCTTGCAGTTCCTTTAAAATCGATTCCAGAATGCTCGTAAAAACGTTCGTCTTCAGTAGCAACTAAAGCTTTTACTAAATTCTCAGGTAAGTCTTTATATTTAATAGGAGTTCTGTTTTCTGTTGCGTACTTTCCTAAAGTTTTACCATCTGAAGATATTATTTCTGTAGCTAAATTATTTTCAGGGTTTTCTAACTCTTCAAAAGTTGGTAAGGCTCCAAAAACATCTATTGAGGTTAGAAAAAATAGTAATATTAGTAGAGAAAATCCTCCAAGGACGATCATCCAAAACCATTTAATATATTTTTTAAAACTTGTTACTTTCTTTTTTACCATCTTGTAATCTAATTTTCTATACTAAAACCAACATCTTGAATTCCTTTTAAGAATTCAATCGGAGCAATAGCACCATTTTTCCTCATTGCATGACGTATGTTAAACATGTATTTTCCAGAAACTGGAAACGCCTTTTTTTCTTTATAAAATAATTTATTTTCTTTAATTTCTGTAAAACCAACACCTAAAAACCTACCTGTTTCATCAGCCATTTGGTATTGTAAAGTATCAACAACTATCGTTTCATTTGGAAAGACAAGCTCAGTAATAACATACAAATTACTAAACTCATATTTGCTATTATTTCTAATATTTATAAATAGGTTTTTAGATGATATTGTATCTTTTACATCAAACTCAAACGACACTTTTTCATTTGCTTTCCAACCTGCTGTATCTATTGATTTATATTGATTAAAATCAGTTTTATCATTACAGGAAAACATCAAAAAAAGAGATAATAAAAAAATTGAGAAACTATTTCTTTTCAGAATTGTCGTCATTTTTTGGATTATTATTTTTACGATTTCTATTATTTCTTCTTGGTTTATTTACCTTTTTAACTTCACCCTCTGGTTGATTTGCATTCCCTTGAGGTTTTGGTTTTGGTTTAGGTTGGGGTTTAGGTTTCTGCTGAGAATTCGGATTCTGCTTAGGTTTCTGGTTTGGGTTTTGATTTGGCTGCTTTTTTGCTTGCGGCTTCCTTTTTTGATTTGGGTTTGGCTTTGGTTTGCTATTATTAGCAGTCGCAGCAGCTCTTACTGGTTTTTTCTTATTCTTATTTCTGTTATTATTCTTACGCTTGTTAGTTTTTGGTAAATCAAAACGTGTTAAACTATCTTGACCAACAGCATCTTCAAAATCTACTTTTACAGGGATCTCAACATCAGCTTCATATTCTTCTAACGAAATAGATTTCTCATTATTCTTATTAACCTCAACTATTTCTAAAACTTGTTCTAAAGTAAGTCTAAACCACTTAAAACGTTCTTCTTTATAAGTATACCAAAGATGGTTTTTAAAGATATCCATCTTTACAAAAACAGCATCTCCTTTTTCTGTTTTTAAAACTAAATCTTGTTTTGGAAACGCTTTTAAAGCATCTAAATACGTGTCTAATTCAAAATTTAAACAACATTTAAGCTTACCACATTGTCCTGCTAATTTTAAAGGATTTAATGATAATTGTTGATAACGTGCTGCAGATGTTGTTACTTTTCTAAAATCTGTTAACCAAGTAGAACAACATAATTCTCTACCACAAGAACCAACACCACCTAATCTAGCAGCTTCTTGTCTTGCACCAACTTGTTTCATTTCTACACGAATAGAAAAAGCACTTGCTAAATCTCTAATTAGCTGTCTAAAATCTACTCTTGTTTCTGCTGTATAATAGAAAGTTGCCTTGTTTCCATCACCTTGATATTCTACATCAGATAATTTCATTTGCAAACCTAATTTCCCTAAAATCTCTCTACCTTTTCTTTGAGTTTCTTCTTCTTTTCCTCTTGCTTGTTGCCAAATATCGATATCTCTCTGACTTGCTTTTCTGTAAATTTTCTTTACATCTTCATGATCAGCAGTTATTTTGCGCTTTTTCATTTGCACTTTCACCAACTCTCCTGCTAAAGAAACTGTACCAATATCGTGTCCTGGTGAACCTTCTGTTGCAACAATATCTCCCATAGTTATGGGTAAATTATCAGGGTTTTTATAAAAATGCTTTCTTCCGTTTTTAAAACGAACTTCAAAAATATTAAATTTTTCTTGTCCACTAGGTAAAGTCATGTTAGACAACCAATCGAAAACGGCTAGTTTATTACTACCACTTCCACAAGTTCCACTACCACAATTACCATTACTTTTGCAACCTTTTGGTACACCATTCTCTGTTGTACCACAACTTCCACATGCCATGTAAGTATATATATTTTTATAGTTAATATTCTTTAAGGTTTATTTTTAGCAGCAAATCCACTAAAAAAGACGCCAAAAAGACTAAAAACCTCTTGGTTCATAAATTGATTATCAGACTGATACAAAAACACAGCCTAATCTTCACTAATTCGTAAATATACGCATTCTCAAAGAATGAAAAAATAGGTTAATGTAAAGTTCTTATAACTATTTTTTAATTTGATGATACTCCAAATATAGTTCGAACGTTTGCTTAACTTTTGTTCTCTTTAGAATTTGCTCGGATTGAATTAGAATTCGTACAATAATCAGTTTTTTAAACATTAAAAGACCTCAAAACCTCTTCAACTTCAAAAATCTAACAAGCAAAAAAAAGACCTCAAAATTGAGGTCTTTCTATATTAAATTTATGTATTTCTTAAATTTGTTTCACCTCAATAATATTAACAGGACAGGCTTTTTTTGCTTCATTAGAACAATCAAAAATAGATTCATCAAAAGATTTTATGGTAAAAAAACCTTTCTTTTCTATGGAATGTAGCAAAACCGTTTTTCCGTCTTTTTTAGACATCTGAAATTGTGCTGGCGCTAACTCTACACAGTAATTACAACCAATGCATTTTTTTCTTTGAAGTGTAATTACAACCATTAGTTTTCTGCAAATTCAGTTTTTACAATTTTATACAACTTATCAGATCTTCTTACCTTAAAATCTAACTTCATGGTAACCTCATCTCCTTTTGTAGCTTTTTCTGCTGGCGCATCATTTACAAACATCTGTTTTAGTTCCATTTCTTGCGCTCCTGTTGTTGGTCCAGTAACTAAAATAGTATCTCCAATAGCAACATCATAAGCATCAATTTTAAACTGAGCAATTTTTGCTTTATCAAAATAATGCTCTCCTCTTCCTAAATAGACCTTCTTTTGAGTTGCATGAGAACCAGATTCTTTACTCCATTCTCCTAATTTTTGACCTAAATAATATCCATTCCAAAAACCACGGTTGTAAACTTTTTCTAATTCCTGCATCCAAGAAATTACTTTTTCTTTATCGTAAGTTCCGTTTGCTAAACTATCAATTGCATCTCTGTAGCATTTAATAACTTTTGCAACATATTCTGGTGCTCTACCTCTACCTTCAATTTTTAAAACCTTAATTCCTGCATCTCCAACTTGATCTAAAAAATCAATGGTACATAAATCTTTTGGAGACATAATATATTCATTATCTAACTCCATTTCAAAACCAGTTTCCTGATCTATAACTGTATATTTTTTTCTACAGTTTTGTTTGCAAGCACCTCTATTTGCTGATGAATTATGAGAATGTAAACTCATATAACATTTACCAGAAACTGCCATACACAAAGCTCCATGTCCAAAAATTTCAATCTCGATTAATCTTCCTGAAGGCCCTTTTATTTGATCTTTCTCAATATCTTCTGTAATCTTTTTTACTTGACGTAAACTCAATTCTCTACTTAACACGATTGTATCTGCAAACATGCTATAAAACTTCACTGTTTCAATATTTGTAATATTGATTTGTGTAGAAATATGAACTTCCATTTGCTGTTCTCTAGCCATAGAAATTACAGCTTGATCCATTGCAATTACAGCTGTTATATTTGCTTCTTTTGCTCTTTTTATCAATGTTTTTACAATTGATAAATCATGATCATAAATAATCGTATTTAATGTAAGATAGGTTCTCACATTTTTTTCTGAACATCTTTTTTCAATCTCTTCTAAATCATCTAAAGTAAAATTGACAGTTGCTCTTGCTCGCATGTTTAGCTGCTCTACTCCAAAATAAATAGAGTCACAACCATTATCTATAGCCGCTTGTAAACTTTCAAAGTTTCCTGCTGGCGCCATTAATTCGATTTTTTGCATGACTTTATTTTTTGAATTTTAGAACTTCTGAACGTCCTTTTTTGAATATCTTATTACTATTTCCTTTTCCTTTTCTTAATTCCTTTTGTTCTTCAAAAGACAACTGAATTACTTCTTGACAATCTGTAGAACAAGTATTCTCCATCTTTTCTGAACATTCATCACATTGAATAAACAATAAATGACATGCTTCATTTGCGCAGTTTGTATGTTCATCACAGGCTTTGCCACATTGATGACAATTAGAAACTACATCATCTGTAATTCTTTCTGCTCTTCTATGATCAAAAACAAAGTTTTTACCGATAAATTTATTCTCTACTCCTTCGGCTTTTACCTGACGTGTGTACTCTATAATTCCGCCTTCAAGCTGAAAAACATTTTTAAATCCTTTGTGTTTGTAATAAGCAGATGCTTTTTCGCAACGAATTCCACCAGTACAATACATCAATAAATTTTTGTCTTCTTTATTGTCTTTTAAGTCTTCTTCAATAATATCTAAAGAATCTCTAAATGTATCTACATCTGGCGTTATAGCTCCATCAAAATGACCAATTTCACTTTCATAATGATTACGCATATCTACACAAACTGTATCAGGATTCGCCAACATTTCGTTGAATTCCTTTGCATTTAAATGAACACCTTTGGCAGTAACATCAAAAGTTTCATCATTTAAACCATCAGCAACAATTTTGTTTCTAACTTTTACCTTAAGCTTTAAAAATGATTTATTATCGTGTTCTACAGCAACATTTAGACGAATATCTTTCAAAAAAGAAATACTATCTAATTGATCTTTTAAGGCATAAAAGTTTTCTGATGGAACAGATAATTGAGCATTTATGCCTTCAAAAGAAACGTAAATTCTTCCTAAGACATCTAAAGCATTCCATTCCAGGAATAACTTATCTCTAAATAATTGTGGGTTTTCTATCTTATAATATTGATAGAATGATATTGTGAGGCGGTCTTTACCAGCTTCATCAATTAATGCAGCGCGTTCTATTGCGCTTAACTTATTGTACAGTTGCATGCTATACTAATTAGGTTAAACTAAATATATTTTTTGCAAATGTAGTTAATTTTTAAAACTGAATTATTCAAAAAATGAACATTTTATCTCATTAACATTGAATAAAAGACTACTACATCGTTTTCTTAAATAAGACCTAAAGCTAACATATATCATATTTTTAAAAATACTTCAGAGATAAATTTGCAGTGTTAATGAGGATTAAATAATACATAAAAAAAATAAATTAGAAATTATAATGGAAGTACAAGAATTAATCTTAGAAAAACCACAAAAAGTAGCATTTACTAACGGAGCTTGGAATACATCTATTAATGTTAGAGATTTCGTTGTAAAAAATATCGTTTCTTATTATGGAGATGACCAATTTTTAGTTGGGGCAAGTAAAAAAACTCAAAAACTTTGGGAAATTTGTAAAATAGGAACTCAAATAGAAAGAGAAAACGGTGGAGTACACTCTATTGATACAGAGACTATTTCTTCAATTTCTAGTTTTGAAGCTGGTTACATCGACAAAGAAAATGAAACAATTGTAGGTTTACAAACGAACTCACTTTTAAAAAGAGCTATGAAACCTTTTGGAGGTTACAAAGTAGTTCAAAAAGCATTACAAGAACAAGGTTTAGAACCAGGTGAAGAAGTTAATACTTTGTTTACAAAATATGTAAAATCACACAATGATGGTGTTTTTGCAGCATACACAGCAGAAATCAAAAAATTTAGATCTTTAGGTTTCTTAACAGGATTGCCAGATAATTATGCTCGTGGTAGAATTATTGGTGATTATAGACGTTTAGCTTTATACGGAGTTGACAAATTAATTGCAGTTAAAAAACAAGATTTAGCAAACATTGGAGGACCAATGTCTGATGCAACAATTCGTTTAAGAGAAGAAGTTGCAGATCAAATTAAAGCATTAAAAGAAATTGTTGTAATGGGTAACTTTTACAACTTAGAATTAAATAGACCTGCAGAAACTGCTCAAGAAGCAGTACAATGGACTTATATGGCTTATTTAGCAGCTGTAAAAGAACAAGATGGGGCTGCAATGTCTTTAGGTAACGTTTCTACTTTCTTAGATATTTATATTGAAAGAGATTTACAAAGCGGAGCAATTACTGAAGTTGAAGCACAAGAATACATCGACCAGTTTGTAATGAAACTAAGAATGGTACGTCACTTAAGAATGGCTGCTTATGATGATATTTTTGCTGGTGATCCAACTTGGGTAACTGAAGCAATTGGTGGTATGTTTAACGATGGAAGATCTAAAGTTACAAAAACGGCTTACCGTTTCTTACATACTTTATACAACTTAGGTCCATCACCAGAACCAAATATTACTGTTTTATGGTCTCCATTATTACCAGAAAACTTTAAAAAATTCTGTGCTAAAGTTGCTATCGATACTTCATCAATTCAATTTGAAAATGATGATTTAATGAGAACTGTAAGAGGTTCTGATGATTATGGTATCGCTTGTTGTGTTTCTTACCAAGAAATTGGAAAACAAATTCAATTTTTCGGAGCAAGAACTAACTTAGCTAAAACATTATTATTAGCTGTAAATGGAGGTAAATGTGAAATTTCAGGAACTCATATGGTTGATGGAATTGAAGCTGATGATAGCGAATATTTAGACTTTGATAAAGTTATGGCTAACTTTAAAATTGCTATGAAGCAAGTAGCTCGTGTTTATAATGACTCAATGAATATTATTCATTACATGCATGATAAATACTACTATGAAAAAGCTCAAATGGCATTAATTGATACAAACCCACAAATTAATATCGCTTATGGTATTGCAGGTTTATCAATTGTAGCAGATTCTTTATCAGCAATTAAATATGCAAAAGTAAAACCAATCAGAAATGAAGAAGGTTTAACTGTAGATTTCAAAATCGAAGGAGAATTTCCTAAATATGGAAATGATGACGATAGAGTAGATATCTTTGCTCAAAACGGTGTTAAAGACTTTAGTAATGAACTTAAAAAATTAAGAGTTTATAAAGAAGCAGACCCAACAATGTCTGTATTAACAATTACATCTAACGTTGTTTATGGTAAGAAAACCGGAGCAACACCAGATGGTAGAGCTTTAGGTGTTCCTTTTGCTCCAGGTGCAAACCCAATGCATGGGCGTGACACAAATGGTGCAATTGCTTCTTTAAACTCTGTAGCAAAAATAGATTATAAAGATTCTAAAGACGGAATTTCTAATACATTCTCTATTGTACCTAAATCTTTAGGTTCTACAGAAGAAGAAAGAATAGACAATTTAGCAGCAACCTTGACAGGATACTTTGAAAACGGTGCACAACACCTTAATGTAAATGTATTCGATAGAGAAACTTTAATAGATGCAATGGAGCATCCAGAAAATCATCCTCAATTAACAATTAGAGTTTCTGGATACGCAGTTAATTTTATACGATTAACTAAGGAACAACAAATGGAAGTCATTTCGCGTTCATTCCACGAATCTATGTAGTCCTTTTTATGTATTAATTAAGGGATTCAAAAAATAAAATTGACTCTTTATAGAGCCTACTTTTTAAGAAAGTATTAATTTTATTTTTTCGAATCCCTTTTTTTATTTAACTAAACTTATACATTATCAAAACTTCAGAAAACATATTAAATGTACACTCTATTGAATCCTTTGGGACTCATGATGGACCAGGAATTAGAACCGTTATCTTTTTACAAGGATGTAAATTAAAATGCCTGTACTGTCATAACCCAGATACAATAGACACTCATGGAGGTGAAGAACACCACATTGAAGATTTGGTACAAAGAGTCATTAAAATGAAAGCTTATTATGGCGATAAAGGTGGTGTTACTGTTTCTGGTGGAGAACCATTATTACAAGCTCATAATTTGATTCCGTTTTTTAAACGATTAAAGGAAGAAGGAATTAATACTAATATTGATACTAATGGACGAATGTTAAATCATCCTACTATTGAATTATTAGATGATTATGCAGATTTAATAATGCTAGATATTAAGCATATGACTGAAGATGGTTTTCAATATATTACTGGTAAAAGAAATATAGAAACTACATTCAATTTTGCAAAACACAGAGAAGAATCTGGTAAAAAAATGTGGTTACGTTATGTTTTAATTCCTGGCATTACAAACACACCAGAATTATTACATCAATTAGGAGATTATTTTAAAGACTACAAAACCATTGAACAAATAGAATTACAACCTTACCATAAATTAGGTATCCATAAATGGGAAGCTTTAGGTTGGGATTATGAATTGAAAGACGCAAGAGAAAATACAAAAGAAGAATTACAACAAGCGTCAGATATTTTAAGTAAATATTTCAAAAAAGTAAAAATCAACTAAAACAAACCATAGAGTCTACAATATATATTTTTTACAAGATAATTTATAATCGCATTACCACTTTGCTTTTAATATAGTTTAAGGTGATAACTGCTTAATTATATATAAAAAATTCTTAATAAAACTTTGATTAAAAGCCTCATTCCCCCCCAAAACATTATAGCATGAAAACTTACAAAGAACTTCATAAACCGGCTTCAGAGTTTAAAAGTCGATCGGAATACTTAGAACACGAATTACAAATAATGAAACCTAGAAGGTATAAATTAAACCTTCCTGGTAGAGATTTTAGATTCGAATGGGAAGATTTAGTACCAGCTCTCGCAGGAACTCTTGGTATTATTGCAATGTATTCTTCTGTAATGATGGCTTGGGCAGATGGTTTAACAGAAGCTTGGGATCACGTAAATTTAGGCAAAGATTTTGCTATTGAAGTCTCTCGAGTAGAGATGATTATTCCTGCCTTTTTGTTTGTTATTCTTGCATCCGGATTTTTTAATCCTAGAGCAAATTTGGCGGGAAACCACGGACCTATGATTCCTCTTATTGCAAGTATTGCTTTAGCTGGAGCTCATCCATTGGCGCTAGCAATCTTAATTGGTGTCTTTGGTCTTACACTTAGTTTTGTTAAAGGAGGTTCTCGTTTAGTAAATTTAACTAGTAAAGGTGTTGCTGGTGGATTGTTGATATTTCTAGGGTTCATGGGTGCATTGAGTCAAATTAAGACAATTCAAACTTGGAGTACAGGACTTGAATCTACCGCTGTAGAATCTGGATCAATGGGATATTTAGGGCTAATAATTTTAGTTATTACCGTAATTTTATACAGTTACCTTGCTAGAATTGGTAAACGATGGTTAGCAATTCCTGCCTGTGCTGTTACTGCATTAGCAATTGCTTTAATCGGTGGTGCTGGTTTTGATATTCAGTTTACAACAGAAATGGGATTACCAAATCTTAACCCTGCTTATTGGTGGGGAAGTACAGATAAAGGATGGATGCTTGGTTTACCAACTTCACAACACTTTATAGCTTCTTTACCTTTTGCTATTTTAGCAGTTGCTATGTGGTCTCCAGATTTCTTAGGACACCGTATTTTTCAAGAAATGAATTATCCGAAAAAAACTGAAAAAGTTTTAATGGATGTAGATGATACTATGACAATGTGTTCTATTAGACAAGTTGTTGGTACAGCAGTTGGTGGTGGTAATATTACATCATCTTGGGGTACTTACATGATTCCTGCTGCAATTGCAAAAAGACCTATTCCTGCTGGAGCTATTCTTTTAGGATTAATGGTTATGGCTGTAGCAATTTTAGGAAGCCCAATGGACGTAGCTGTTTGGCCACCTGTAAGATCTATTGCTTTACTTGTTGGTGTATTTTTACCAATGGTAGAAGCGGGTATACAAATGGTTAGAGAAAGTGCTTGTGCACAAGCTGCAGGAATCTGTATTTTTATGGCAATGGTAACAAACCCAGTTTTAGCTTGGGCTTTAGCTATGTTTTTAGATAATAATGGTTTAATTGGAGATAAAGAAAGAGCAAAAAAATTATCAGTGGTAGATCGAATTGTGATTCCGCTCAGCATACTTCTTATTTGTATTGCCGCAGTTCTTACAGTAGGAATGCTAAAAGGAAGCTATGGTATTGAAGCTTTCTTGTGATAAAAATATATAATTACTCATATCTATATTTGGTGTCTTTTACAAAACCAGAAAGATTAAAAAAATCAAAAACCTCCTTTATTGGAGGTTTTTATTTTAGAAATGGTTAAACTTTTTTAGTCTACCTTGTAAAAAACTAACTAAACAATTATTACTATGAAGTACTTATTATTTGCCATTGCATTATTTTTATCTTTAAACATTACTGCTCAAGAATTACCAAAAAAATCTAAAATATTTGTAAGAGTTTACAACAATTCAAATCAAAAAATTGCAAAAGGTAAAATATTACAGATTACTGACTCTACACTTGTCTTAAAAAAAGGGAGTAAATCAATTACAGTTCCATCAAGTGAAATTATGTATATAAAAACCAAAAGAACGAAAGGTCACAGCGTGTTAATGGGTGCTTTACCTGGAGTTGTTCTTTTAACAGTTTCCAATGATGCTTATGCTTCTGTTGGGGCTATTTTTTTAACCTTAGTTGGTACAACCGCTGGCTTTATATCTTCTCTTTTTAAAAAAACAACAACATATTCCTTTACTGGAGACATTGCTAAATGGAAAGGGTTTAAAGAAGATATGTATAGTCCTCAAAAATATTAATTTTATATCAAATAGTTTAATTTTAAACATTAGAAATTTATTTGCTAAATTTTTAAACTTTGGTTGATTTATAACGTTTTATGTAATTTAATTTATTTCTTTTTTTAGCATCTTTGCAGTTCAATTTAGAATACTAAAATTAAAAGTGATGAAAATAGCTGTAGTTGGAGCAACTGGAATGGTTGGAACTGTAATGTTAAAAGTTTTAGAAGAACGTAATTTACCTATAACAGAATTAATACCTGTAGCATCTGCAAGATCTGCTGGTAAAAAATTAACCTATAAAGGGAAGGATTTTACAGTAGTTACTTTAGAAGATGCATTAAAAATGAAACCAGATGTGGCTTTATTTTCTGCTGGTGGAGATACCTCTTTAGAATGGGCTCCAAAATTTGCAGAAGTAGGTACCACTGTTATTGATAACTCTTCTGCTTGGAGAATGGATCCTACTAAGAAATTAGTCGTTCCAGAAATTAATGGTGATGTTTTAACAAAAGAGGATAAAATTATTGCAAATCCTAACTGTTCTACAATTCAATTAGTAGCTGCTTTATCTCCTTTACATTTAAAGTATAAAATGAAACGTGTCGTAATTTCTACCTATCAATCTGTTTCTGGTTCTGGTGTAAAAGCGGTTCAGCAATTAGATAATGAAGAAGCTGGTATTGATGGTGAAATGGCATATCCTCATAAAATTGGTAGAAATGCAATACCCCACTGTGATGTTTTCTTAGAAAACGGATACACAAAAGAGGAAATGAAATTGGTTAAAGAACCAAAGAAGATTCTACGTGATGATTCTTTTTCTGTAACAGCAACTGCTGTTAGAATACCTACTGCTGGTGGACATTCTGAAGCTGTAAATGTTCAGTTTGAAAATGATTTTGATTTAGCTGAAGTTCGTCAGATATTAACAGATACTCCAGGTATTATTGTTCAAGATGATTTAGATAACAACGTCTATCCGATGGCAATAAATGCGCATAATAAAGATGAAGTTTTTGTTGGACGAATTAGAAGGGATGAATCTCAAGAAAATACCTTAAATTTGTGGATCGTTGCAGACAACTTACGTAAAGGTGCTGCTACAAACACAGTTCAAATTGCCGAATATTTAATAGCAAATAATTTGGTGTAAAACATACATTTTTAATGGCAACATTTCACAAAATAAATATACAAGATGTGATAAGAGAAACCGCCGATGCGGTTTCTCTTGTTTTTAAAATACCTGGAAATTTAAAATCTAAATTTGCATTTCATTCTGGGCAATACTTAACACTTAAAAAAACAATTAACGGTAAAGAAGTTAGAAGAGCATATTCTATCTGTTCTTCTCCAACCGACAGTTATTTAAAAGTAGCAATTAAAGCTGTTGAAAATGGTATTTTTTCTACATATGCTACATCAGAATTAAGATCAGGAAATTTTATAGAAATTTCTGAACCAGAAGGAAAATTTATATTAGAACCAAAACCTAATAAAAATTATATCGCTTTTGCTGCTGGATCTGGAATTACGCCAATTCTGTCTATGATTAAAGATGTTTTAGAAAATGAATCTTCGTCTACTTTTACATTAATCTACGGAAACAAAACAGTTGCTGATACTATTTTTAAAAACGAATTAGATGCTTTAAAAGAAGCAAATTCAGATCGTTTTAACCTCCATTACATTTGTAGTAGAGAACAATTAGAAGATTCTTTATTTGGTAGAATTGATAAAGCACACACTAATTTCTACATCAATAACAAATACAAAGACACCACTTTTGATGCTGCTTATTTATGCGGACCAGAAGAAATGATTAAAGAAGTTTCTACCACTCTTTCTGAACATGGTATTGCTGATGAAAATATTCATTTCGAATTATTTACAGTTTCTGTTGATGAAGAGGCAGTTTCTGAAATAAAAGAAGGAAATACAGAAATAACTGTTTTGTTAGATGATGAGGAAACTACATTTATAATGAAACAAACTGACGATATTTTATCAGCAAGTTTACGTAATAATTTAGATGCTCCTTATTCTTGTCAAGGTGGCGTTTGTAGCTCTTGCTTATGTAAAGTTACAGAAGGAAAAGCTGTGATGGTTAAAAACTCAATTTTATCAGATAGTGAAGTTGAAGAAGGTTTAGTTTTAGCTTGTCAAGCATATCCAACTACTTCAAAAATTAGTATTGATTTTGATGATGTTTAGTAATATGTTTAATTGTTGAAATGGTTAATTGTGTAATTGTTTCGTTTGATTATTAAATTTTTGAATCTTTTAATTATTTAGTTCTTTAATCTTTTTTTCGCAATGGATATTTACGACTTTAAAAATGCATTCTTAATTGGTTTTTTCATGGCTTTCATGATCGGACCCGTATTTTTTAAACTTATTCAAACCAGTATTTTAAAAGGAGCTAGAGCTGCAATTTCTTTTGATATTGGTGTTATTTTAGGTGATATTACTTTTATTTTGATCGCTTACTTTGGAAGTAGATCTATGTTAGAAAAGATTAAAGATGACCCTAGACTTTTTTTTATCGGTGGTTTAGTGCTTATTATTTACGGACTCATTACCTACTTCGATAGACAAAGTAAAAAAGAGGCTTTAGAGAATGCAAAAACGATTGAAGTTCCTATTAAAAGTAATTATATAAAACTGTTTTTTAAAGGGTACTTTTTAAACTTTATAAACGTTGGTGTTTTAGCTGGTTGGCTAGGAATTGTAGTTGTAGTAGGGCCAACTTTATATATGAATCCTACAAGTATTTTTTGGTACTTTGCAACTGTAATTTTAGGGTATGCACTTACAGATTTAGGTAAAATACTCTTAGCAAAACAACTAAAAAATAGAATGACTCCTTTAGTAATTTATCGAGTTAAAAAAATTATGGGAATTCTTTTAATTCTTTTTGGTGTAATTTTAATGCTAAAAGGATTTATCCCTAATGAAAAAATTGATAGTTTAATTCATTAAAAAAACCTTATTTATTATAAATAAATACACCTTTAAATCTTATTATTTAAAAAATAAATTACCCTTACCTCCCTTATTTTATAGCATATTATTTTTATTCATTATTCTAGACTGTAAAAAAACCCTATTCTTAATAAATGTAATAATCTAAAAATCAATAAAATACATTTAAGGGGGTGGGAAAAACCACCCCCTGTATTTTTATAATATTGACCTTTATTCTACATATTAGTTGTAACATTGTAAGTCAACTAATAATCTCCCCCTGCTAACTTTAATTATGAAAAATAATTTTACTCAAAACAGCAGTACCAATTACAAATCATTTAAACCTTGTTTTAAACAACCACTTAATATGCTTAAGTATAAACTTCTATTTTTTATTTGTGTTCTTTTCTTTATTACACCAACTATTAATGCACAAGACACTACTGCGCCAGTATTTGAAAACGGTACACCAAATGTTTCTAATATAACAACAACTTCGTTTACCTTGAACATAGACTTAGACGAAGCAGGAACCGTTTATTATATCTTAGAAGATACTGGTACTGCTCCTGCAGAAGGTTATCCACCCCGACGACCTGGCCGATTTACAGCAGGTAACGTAAGAGATGGAGTAAGTCATTCGGACTATTATGGAACCGCAGTTGTTAGTGGTGGCAATTTTGTAAATAGTATTAATGTCACTGGCCTGACCGCGAACCATTTTTATTATGTTTGGGTTGTAGCCGAAGATGATGAAACCACTAAGAATCTATCAACAACTCCCCTAAGAATAGTAGCTACTACACTTGATTCACTAAATATAATTTATCAAAATCCTAATGATGAAGCAACGGACGTTGCAGTTGATCTTGGAAGAGATACAAGTAACAGTTTTTATATTGCATTTTCTGAGAATATTAATTTTGGTACGGGGAATATTCAAATAATTGATTTAACAGATGGATCAAGCACCTATACAATTGATGTTGCTAATCCTGGTACACAGGCAGAAATCGATATTCGTAGCCCTGAAGAAGTGATTTTTCACTTGACTGGAAATTTTGATGAAAACACAGACTATGCCGTTCAAATTGCTCCAACAGCAATAGTATCAACAAGTGGTGAAGCATTTGCAGGAATAACTAACAATACAACCTTTAATTTTAAAACTATAGGAGATACTACGAATCCTAACTTTAATAGCGCAGGTTCAACTCCAAATGATAATGAACCAGGTGTGTCTACATCCGCTGATATTGTTCTTGACTTTGATGAGGATATTGTAAAGGGAACAGGTTTAATCACGTTGCATAATGTTAGGGAACGTACAATTTATGAAACGATTGATATTGCAACGGCAACGGCAACTACTAGTCCTTTAAACGGTGCTTTAGGTATTGTAAACGATAAATTATATATCAATCCAACTTCTTCAATGTTTGAGAGCTCTGTATATGCTATTCAGATTGCAGCGACAGCAATTGATGATACTGCAGGCAATAGTTTTGCAGGAATTACCGACAATTCAACATTCAATTTTACAACTGCAGATGAAACAAATCCTACATTAACAAGTTCTTTGCCAACAGACGGAGCTACAGGCATTGCAACGAGTAGTAATATTGTGTTGACTTTTGATGAGAACATCGCTTTTGGAACAGGAACCATTCAAGTAATTGATGTCTCACACCACATTAGTACATTTACTATTGATGCAGCTTCACCAGGAGCACAAGCTTCAATTAGTGGAGCTGTGTTAACTATTAATCCCAGTAGCTTAATGAGTGGTGGTCCTTCTTATTATGCTATCCAAATTGCGGCGACAGCGATTGATGATCTGAGTGGAAATTCTTATGGAGGAATTACTAACAATACAACATTAACTTTTACGACCGAAGACACAATGGCTCCATTGTTTGACGCTACACCTACTGCATCTTCTATTACAGCTACAACTTTAACACTAAATGCAGACATTAATGATACAAGCGGAGTTATTTTTTATGTAATAGTGCCTGATGGTTCAGCAGCACCAACTGTTAACGATGTTCAGTCTGGAACAGGTAACGGAGGTTCGGGGCAAATAACGAGTGGAAATTCAAATGGTCCTTTTGGAGATATGGAAACTCATGTTTTTAACGTGACAGGATTAACTTCTGAAACAGCTTATGATATTTATTTAGTAGCAGTTGATAATCTTGGTAATACTCAAAATAGCTTAGCAAAAGTAGACGTAACAACATTAGATGTAACAAACCCTACCTTAACAAGTTCTTCGCCAACAAATGGTGCTACAACAATAGCAACCAATAGTAATATTGTGTTGACTTTTAATGAAAACATTGCCTTTGGTACAGGTTTTATTCAGTTAAAAAAATCTAGTAATGATTCCGCAGTTTTTTCAATTGATGCTGCAAATCCTACTGCTACTTCTAATATAGCTTCAATTAGTAATAATATTTTAACAATTAATCCTAATACATCTGCTTTAGATAATGAAACAAGCTATTATTTATCAATACCTGCAACATCCATTGACGATACAAGTGGAAATTCTTATGACGGAATTAGTGTAAAGACTACCTTAAATTTTACTACAGTAGATATTGCTAATCCAACATTAACTTCTACATCTCCCGCAGATGATGCTAATGATGTTTTGGTGAGTGCCAATATTGTATTAACATTTAACGAGAATATTAGTAAAGGAACAGGGAATATTGTCATCAAAAAAACTTCAGATGATAGTACTATGGCTACCATAGATGTAACAACAGGTTTAGTAACCACAAATACAACATCTGCAACTATAAATCCTTCTTCTAATTTTGATTTAAATACTGAATATTACATTCAAATAGACAATACTGCTTTTAAAGATGCTGCCGATAATAATTATGCAGGTATTACAAGTACAACAGACTTAAGTTTTACAACAGAAGCAAACCAAACAAATACTTATTTTTCTGCAGGTGGTAACTGGAATGTTGGAGGTAATTGGTCTTTAAATAGAATTCCTATAAGTACAGATAATGTTGTTATTCCTAATAGTCCTGAGCTAAATATTAGTTCTGTCACTATTAACAATTTAAATATAACAGGAACTCTAAATATTCAAACGGGTAACTCATTAACTGTAAATGGAAACCTTACCCAAAATGGAACATTAAATATAAATTCTGATGCCACAACAAATGGTTCTTTAATTGTAAAAGGTACTTCTGCAGGAAATGTAACTTATAAAAGACACCTTACAACTTCTGGAGTTAATGCAGAAGGTTGGCATTTAATTGGTGCTCCTGTTAATGGACAATCTATTAATAGCTTTTCTAGTTCTTTTATAACTAGTGGTACTAAAAAAGCGATTACGCCTTATGTTAATAATGTTGTATCAGCTTCTCGTTGGAATTATTACACAACCGATATGGCAAACCCTATTGCAAGTGCTGGTAATTTTGTGACTGCAAAAGGATATTCTGCTAAAATAGGAACAGCAGGTACGTTAGATTTTACAGGGACTTTAAACGTAAATAATGCTGGAGAAACAATTGCTATTACAGATGGTGGAGATAATCCTGCAGGAAATAGATGGAATTTAATAAGTAGTCCATATACAGCTTCTTTAAAAGGAGGAAGTAGTACAGATGATACTAATTCTTTTTTAAGAGTAAATATTGATGCAAGTACTTTAGACCCATCAAGAGCAGGTTTAACTGTATGGAATGGTACTGCCTATGAAGAAAAATCGGTAGATGACGATTTCTTTATTGCACCGGGTCAAGCTTTCTTTGTACATGCTCCAGATGGAGGTAGTACTTCTGCAAGTTTTACAGAAGCAATGCAAACACATCAAACAGGAAATATCTTTTTGAAAAGTGGCTCTAGTTATCCTGAAGCAATACTACAAATTACTGATGGTACTAAAAACTCTTCAACAAAGATTAGATATATACAGAATAGAACAACTGGTTTAGATGTTGGTTCTGATGTAGGTACTTTTACGGGTGTTAGTAATAACCTTAAGGTATATACTCATTTGGTAAGTAATAATGAAGGCGTAGATCTTGCAATACAAGCTTTACCAAATACTAATTATGAGAATATGGTAGTTCCTGTTGGTGTAAATGCAGAAGCTGGTAAAGAAATTACATTCTCAATGGTTGCTTCTAATTTTTCTTCAGACCTAAAAATATATTTAGAAGATAGATTAACAAATACATTTACTCGTTTAGATGAAAATAGCAATAATTATAAAGTCACTTTAGAGGAAACCTTGAACGGAATTGGTCGTTTTTATATGCATACTACTAATAGTACATTAAGTATTAACAACGATTTACTATTAGAAAACATAAGTGTATATAAACTAGACAATACTTCTTTAAGAATAACCGGAATAACATCTAAAAATGCTTCTTTCAAATTATTTAATATTATTGGAAAACAAATTATGGATACTTCTTTTTCTTCAAATGGTGTTAAAGACATTTCTTTACCCAAATTAGCAACTGGTGTTTACATTGTTCAACTACAGACCGATAAAGGGAAGTTGAATAAGAAAATAATTTTAGAATAATAACGATAATTTTTAAGACAAGACATCATGAAGAACACAAACAAAACTCAAGATATTGCTCAAGAAATTACTCGTAAACAAGCAATTAAAAAAATAGGAAATTATGGTAAATATGCTGCATTAACAGCATTAGGAACTTACTTAATATTAAACCCTCAGAAAGCGCAAGCAACAAGTATGGAAGAGCCAGGAACTGGTTTCTTTTAAACATACTTTAAATAATAATCATAAAAAAAGCGAGGTTTTCACCTCGCTTTTTTTAATATATCTATTTGACTTTACTTTACTTCAAAAACATTATTTGTTAAATTAATGTCTGCCATTAATCCGCTTTTATCAATCGTAACAGACTTTACAGTTTTAGAAACAGTAAAAGAATACGTTGGCATTGCCCAACCCCAATCTTTTAAAACTATTGAAGTTGTAGGTTTGCTACCTCTCATCATTCTTAAAGGAATATTAAAACTTTCTGTACTTCCATCAACATAAGCTACTGCAACATCCATAGGCATTGGCATTTGCCCAATTCTTTCTAGTGTTATTGTTTTTCCATTAACAGATTTTACACCATAATCAATAGTATGTAAAGTTTGTGTCCATTCATTTAAATACCAATCTAAATGAATATTAGAAACTTTTTCCATAGAACGCTTAATATCATTTGGTGTTGGATGTTTAAAACTGAAATCTATAAAGTATTTTTTCAATCCATTTTCAACATTTTCTTTTCCTATTATGTATTCTAATTGTGATAAGAAAATATTTCCTTTAGAATAACTTGCTGTTCCATAGGCCTTATTTGTATGATATCTATCTGCATGCGTAGTTAAAGTTTCTTCATACCCTTTTGCAACAATAGCTCTATACCCTTTGTAAGAACCTGCATGTGGATTTTTTTTATTCTCTTTTAAAATTTCATTTTCTGCTTGGTTAGAAATATAGCTTGTAAAACCTTCATCCATCCAAGGATGTAAACTTTCATTTGATGCTAATAAAAACTGAAACCAAGTGTGTGCCATTTCGTGAGCAGTTACGCCAAAAAGACTTCCAAATTTACGTTTACCAGAAATTAAAGTAGCCATTGCATATTCCATTCCTCCATCTCCACCTTGTATTACAGAATATTGTTTATATGGATATTGACCAACATTCTCACTGAAATAAGTCATTAATTCTGCAACTTTAGGTTGCAATTCTTTCCAGTTTTTTAAATAAACTTCTTCAAGATTTTTCTTATATAAAAAATGTAAATCTATTCCGTTTTCCATTTTTAAAACATCGTGTTTGTATTCTGGATCTGCAGCCCACATAAAATCGTGCACATTTGGTGCTTTAAAATTCCATGTTAATTTATCGCCAGTTGGCAAGTTTATCTCCTTTGAATCATCTTGGTAACCATGACCAATTTCTTGAGGATTCTGTAAATTACCAGAACCACCAACAGTATAGTTTTTATCAATATGAATCGTTACATCAAAATCTCCCCAAACACCTTGAAATTCTCTTGCAATATAAGGTGGTGTATGCCAACCTTGAAAATCGTATTCTGCTAATTTAGGATACCATTGTGCCATAGACAATGCAACGCCTTCTTTATTATTTCTTCCAGAACGACGAATTTGAACAGGTACTTGAGCATCAAAATTCATTTCTAAAGTAACGGTTTCACCAGATTTTATAGGTTGATTTAATACTACTTCTAAAATTGTACCTACAGTTTCATGAGAAACTACAACTCCGTTTTGTTTTAAAGAGTTTACTTTGATATAACCAATTTCACTTGGCTTTAATTTACTAATTCGGTCTCTAACTCTTTTATCCGGATCTTTAATGTTTAAAGAACGAACATCCATTTGAGAACCAGGTTGAAATGCATTAAAATATAAATGATAAAACACCTTTTTTAAATCGTCTGGAGAATTATTAGTATACACTAAAGTTTGTTTTCCTTTGTATTGATGTTTTTTTACATCTACATCAATATCCATCGTGTAATCTACATGTTGTTGCCAATAGGTTTCTTTAGCTACAAAAACTGTATCCTTTGTAACTTTACAAGCTGTTAACACGATTAGTGACAATCCTAAAAAGTAAATTTTTCTCATATATAAGTTGATTTAATTTCAAAAAAAAGCAGCATTTTTTAAAATGCCGCTTTTTTTATTTAAATAATTATTTTTTTCTGTTTACAATTCTATCAGCCATTTTTAAGGCATTGTATGCATTTACAACTCTACCAGTAACTGATAAGTCTTCAAATGAAACTAATTCTCCTTTAGGATTTTCTCTTGAAGCAGAACCTGGTTTTGTAACTTGAATGTTAATTTTAGTTCCAGAATTCATAATAATATGTTTTACCTGACTTGCAGATAATTTAGGATAATAAGAACGTATTAAAGCAGCTACTCCTACTGTAGATGGTGCAGCCATTGATGTTCCACTAAAGTGTTTATACTCGTTTTCTGGAGTCGTAGAATATATTTGTACACCTGGAGCAAAAATATCTACATTCTTTTTACCATAGTTAGAAAAACTAGCTGGTAATTTTTCGTTATAGTTTGCACTCATTGCTCCAATAGTTAATACGTTATCAGAAACCTCTGTTAATAAATCTTTAGAATCATTAGGATATGTTCTTTCTACATCAATGTTTTTACCGTCATTACCTGCTGCATTTATAATTAATACATCATGTTTTGCTGCATACTGAATTGCTTCATAAACCCACTCTTTATGAGGAGAATAACCTTTACCAAAACTAGTGTTAATTACTTTTGCACCATTATCTACTGCATAACGTAAACCTAAAGCAACATCTTTATCATACTCATCTCCATCAGGTACAGAACGTACAGCCATAATTTTTACATTATCTGCTACTCCATTCATTCCTTTTCCATTATTTCTTGATGCTCCAATAATTCCAGAAACGTGAGATCCATGCGCTTCACTTTTAATAGAAACTCCTGGGTTTCCATTTCCATAACCTGGAGAATCATTAATATCTTCAGGATTGTCTCCTTTTCTATAGTTAATATATTCGTTATTTAATAAAGCAATTGACTTATCTAACTGTTTTGTTATTTCTGTTTGTGCTTGTTCTAATGAAGATAAACCAAAACTATACATTTGTTTTGCTACTGCAATACTTTGTAATAAAGAAGGGTCTTCAGTTATTATTGCCGCTACATCTTTAGCTGTATAATCTTTTTTACCTAAGTGTTTTGCTAAACTTTCATCTGCTCCTTTAACTCCACTTAGCATTTGCTCGAATCTAATTTTTGTTTTTCCAGCATTTGCTACTTTCTTTTCGTGTGCTGCTTTAATTTCTGCAACAATCTCAGGGCTTTCTAAAGATGGGTCGTGTAAAATTCTATCTGCTTCTAAGTTTTCTTTATAAACGTCTCCTAAGAAGTTCCAACCATTAATATCATCTACATAACCATTTTTGTCGTCATCAATTCCGTTTTCTGCAACTTCTTTTGTATTAAACCAAGCAACATCTTTTAAATCTTCATGACCTAAATCTGTCCCAGAATCTACAACACCTACAACAACCGTTACGCTCTTTTTTCCTTTTAAGAAATCATACGCTTTGTCTACTGACATTCCAGGAATAGAATCTTTTATTAAATCTAAATGTCCCCAGTTATTTTTTTGCTCTTCTGTTAAAGGTCCTTTTTTAGCTACTGCTACAATTGCAACATCCGAACCTTGAGGAACTGGAATACTTGAAATTGACTTACAACTTGAAAAAAGTAACCCAGCAACTGCCGTGTATAAAATTGGTTTTAAAATTCTCATAATCTCTCTTATCTTAATTAAATATATCTGTAAATTTATGTGTATTCTTTAATCTAACTCCTTTTTCTGTATGCTCAACAGTACAAAGTTCATTGTAAGCATCATGTTCTAAAAAAAGGTAATAGCCTTTATCTGCAGCCTGGTTTAAAAAAGCTGCTTTCTCTTTAATTGTTAATAAAGGTCTTGTATCATAACCCATAACATACGGCAAAGGGATATGACCTATTGTTGGCAATAAATCTGCCATAAAAACAATTGTTTTTCCTTGATAAGATAACATTGGTAACATTTGTTTTTCTGTATGACCATCCATAAAAAGGACATCAAAACCAACCTGATCTTTATAATTACTATGTATAAAATTTAATTGTCCGCTTTCTTTAATTGGATTGATATTTTCTTTAAAAAAAGATGATTTTTCTCTCGGATTTGGTTCTGTTGCCCATTTCCAATGTTGCTCATTAGACCAAAATTTAGCGTTTTTAAATACGGGTTGTAAAATAGTTCTGTCAGCATTCCATTCAATAGCTCCTCCACAATGATCAAAATGCAAATGTGTTAAGAAAACATCTGTAATATCATCTCTATGAAAGCCATGTTTTGCTAGTGAAGAATTTAATGAAAAGTCTCCAAAAAGGTAGTAATAACTGTAAAATTTGTTTGATTGTTTAGCTCCTAAACCAGTATCTACAAGAATTAAACGATCACCATCTTCGATAAGCATAGAGCGCATACTCATATCTATCAAGTTGTTATCGTCTGCAGGGTTTGTTTTTTGCCAGATGGTTTTTGGAACAACGCCAAACATTGCACCTCCATCTAATTTAAAGTTACCAGTTTCTATGGGATATATCTTCATTCTATATAAATTAAAATCATTGAAATTACCTATAAAAATAATCAATATGATTCAATTAATTCATAATACTCTTTAAAAAGTATACAGAAAACAAAGATGTGGAAAATTACATAAGTTTTTGTTAAAAAAATCTAAAGGTTACCTATTAAAACCCTTTTTATATTTGAAATAGTTTAAGAACTATAACTTGGTTTACTTATACTCTTATTAATTTTTATTTTACTTAAATATTTGGCAACTCTTAAAATAGCAAAAACTGAAACAGCTAAACCTAAAAGAACAAAAACTAATTCGTTTTCAAAGATTGATTGAGCAGTTACTACATTGTCTGGTGGCATAATTTGTAAAAACATAATTTAAAGTATTTTAATTGTTTAACAAAGGTACTACAGAACTTGACTCTTAAATAAATGTTTTCGACAAGATGCAGTTATGTTTCGGTGACCTGCACGCTACTAACCTTAAGTATTTCAATCTTTTACGATTATTTTCTGATCAATTTCGTTTCCAAAGTTATCTGTAACAGAAATCACATAACTACCTGTATTTAAATCAATTGAAAACTCATGTTCCTCTTCTGTTGTTCCTAAAAAAGCAGTATCTAAATACCAAAACAATTTTGCTTCATTATTAGAATGTGCAATTTTAAGAATGAGTTCATTCTTTTTACCATCGAAATTTTTAGGTAAAAAAATCGTGCTTTCTTCTGTTGGATACATAAACTTCATCGAGTTTTTACTTTCACTCAAACAATCATTTCTAAATTTAGGTAATGGTTTATAAAACGGATTTTTATCCTTGTAATAATATTCCATTAAAGGCGGCAATACAAACCAGGGTTTTTGTTTGATGTTTTCTAAACGTTCACAAGAAGTGTTTACTTGGTAATTTTCTGAAGCATCAACATTTACCAAAATATGAAACGGACAAGGAGCAGTTTTCAACCCAGCATTTTGTACAAATTTTAGCTTTTTCTCTTCACAAATATTGGTTGCTCTAAACCCACTTTTACTACAAATTTCAACCTCCGTCATTTCATCAAAAGGTTTTTCAAACCATTCAGAATTTGGTAATTTATCAAACACATCAAATAAAATAGGTGCAGCAGCTTGCACACCAACCAAACCAGGTCTTCCTTCTCCGTCTGCATTTCCAACCCAAACACCAACTACGTAATCTTTTGTTGTACCAATTGCCCAAGCATCTCTAAAACCAAAACTTGTTCCTGTTTTCCAAGCAATTTGTTTTGAGGAATCAAAAAACTCCCAATTCTGATCTGCATTTGGTCTATTTACATCTTTTAAACTCTCAAAAGTTAGGTAAATTGAGGCTGCATCAAATATGATTTTCTCTGATGATTTCTCTCCTAAATCAATTTTCTTATCAACATAAAATGAAGGTTCAGAAAATTCGTTTGTAAAATATCTACTCGAATTTTCTGTATAATGATTTACTGTTGATGACATCGACGCATAACTTTTACATAAATCCCATAAGTTACTTTCTGCTCCACCTAAAGCCAATGTTAATCCATAATGATTTGCACTCTTTCTTAAATCTTTCAGTTTTAATTTTAGTAAATAATCGTGAAATTTATCCAAACCAAAACTTTGTAACATTCTAACTGTTGGTACATTTAAAGATTTAGACAATGCTAGTTTTGCTGATATTGCTCCTGCATATTTCTTATTGAAATTTTCTGGATGATAACTCCCAAAATTTGTTGGAATATCTGCCACCAAAGTATTTGGCAATAAATCTCCAGAGTCTAACATTGCAGCGTATAAAAATGGTTTTAAAATACTTCCCGTACTTCTAGGTTTATCAATTACATCAACATCTTTTTGGTGTTTATTATCTGTTGGAGCATTCCCTACGTAACTCAATACTTCTCTTGTTTTTACATCTAAAACCAATACAGAAATATTATAAATTCCGTTTTTACTTAATTGATTGTAATGATTTTTTACAATTGTATTTGCCTGATTTTGTAATCGCTTATCAATAGTCGTTTTTACAAATTCTCCTTTTTTCTGTTTGTTGATTTTCTGTAATAAATGCGGAGCAATTTGTGGAATTGAATATGCTTTTTGAGGTAACTCTTCTAAAATAGATAAATCATAAGTTAGTGAATCAATTACTTTTTTAGAAAGTAATTTCTTTAACAATCGATTTCTTTTAACCAATAATTTTTGTTGATTTTTTCCTGGATAAATCAAGTTTGGTGCATTTGGTAAAACCGCTAAAGTTGCAGATTCTGCCCAAGATAAATCCGTAGATTTTCTATTAAAATAACGCCAAGAAGCAGCATCTAAACCAACAACATTTCCACCAAAAGGTGCATTTGAACTCCAATAGGTTAGAATTTTTTCCTTTGAAGTTCTCAATTCTAAACGAGTTGCTAAAATCAATTCTTTTACTTTCTCAAAATAAGTTCTAGATCTATTATCTCTACTCAATCTAATTACTTGTTGCGTAATTGTACTTCCTCCTCTTTTTACACTTCCTGCTTGTAAATTTTGTTTTAAAGCTTTAAAAATTGAAATTGGATTAAATCCCGGATGTTGATAAAAATATTCATCTTCAAACTGAATTAAACAGGTTTTAAATTTCTGCGGAACAGCATCGTTATGAGGAAATCTCCATTGACCATCTTTTGCTATTAAAGCGCCTAACAATTCATTATTATTACTTGTAATAACAGTAGATGTTGGTTTTGTAAACAAATCATTGGGCAAACAAAATGCATAGAAAATCAACAAAACAACAAGTAATATTGTTTTCTTTTTATGACGTTTTATGTAGTTTGTTATTTTCAATTTTTGTTTTCTTTTGTCATTGCGAGGTACGAAGCAATCTGTTATTTTAATTGAGAGATTGCTTCGTACCTCGCAATGATCTGTGTTAAAAAACTATTATTTATTGTTAAAATTTCTTTTATTTCAGAAAATATAAGTTTTGATGATTTTCATTGTAAATTTGTTTGTTAGTCGCAATAGAAAAAATTTGCTTTATTAATTTATTAGCTATTGCAATTTTAATTACTCTCTCGGGTTTTCCTTTTTCTTTAAGTCGTTCATACATTTCGATACAATTTTTATTTACTCTTTTTGCAGACCAACTACATAAATACAAAAGTTTTCTAATTTGAGGTTTGCCCATTTTACAAATATGTCCTTTACCTTTTACACTTGTTCCTGATTGATATAGCCTTGGACTAAATCCTACAAAAGCAGTCAGTTGTTTATAGTTATCAAATTTTGTGAAATTATCTGTAATAACACTCATCATAATAGCCGTTTTTAGCCCGATTCCTGGTATCGTTTTTATTCTTTCAACCGTGTCTTTATAAGCTAATCTTCCTATTTGCTCTATCTTTTTTTCAAACTTATCAATACGTCTTATTAATAATATTAGTACTTGTTTTAATTCTTTTCTAAGATCCGAACTCAACAAACCTGTTGCTTCAAAGGATTCTAATTGTCTTTTTGTTTGATGTTTTTGTTTTTTTAGTAATTCTAAAGCTGTGTAAAGTTGTTTAATTTCTATACTAGGTTTACTCTCTGGACACCATCTTTTTAACTCATATTGAGCACCATATTCGGCAATTGTCTTTGCGTCTTTTTTATCTGTTTTTGCTCTATATAATCTTGTTTGACTATATCTTCTAATTATCAAAGGATTTAATACACATACATTAAAACTAGATGCATGTAAAAAAGTTGCTAACTGAACATAATAAGGACCACTAGCCTCCATTACAATCCAGTCTGATGCACTAATCAATTTAATAAATTGCTCAAAACCTGTATTTTGATTCTTAAAAATTTTGTGAATCCATTTATCTTTTTCTAAATAAGAAACATCAAAGGTTTGCTTACTAATATCAATTCCTATAATTTTACTCATATCAAATGTTTTTATAGAAAAATTACTACATTTACTTATCAATCCTAAATACAGACTTGATGGTCTAATGATCTGTTCAAGTTTATGTAGTAAGGGGTAAAGTGATTAGCATTGCGAACGGTCTTTAATGACAAATGACGGACTATAATCTTTTCCTTTACCCTTACTTTTCTTGTTAAATATTAAATCTAATTTAAGCTTTTTAAAAACAGATCCTTATTTTTACAAACATAGGATGACATTTTTCTACTTAATAACGTTTATCCAACGCCCTTTTGTTCTCACTAAATAATCATTATCATACATCGCTTCTACTTGAACTCCGGGTAAATAATACTTTCCTAAATATGCTGCATTCAATAAAACTGTAAAGGTTTTTGTTTCCGCAGTTTTCCTTCCTTTGTTTAAATCAAAATAAAAATTAACACGATCATCCCTAATATCTGTATAACGAGCTTCACTTTTTGCGGTAGCTCCAAAATCTGTAAATCGAGTATTTACAATTTCCCATCCTGAAGGAAAAATTTGAGTCAATGCAATATCTTTTACCGATTCATTTTTAGGATTACTCACTGTAATTTTCGCAACAAAATCCTGACCTTGTTTCAACTCATTTATGTTTATCGCTTTTCCTTTTAAATCCTTATAATTAACAGAAACACTTAAACCTCTACTTTCAGAAATTTCACTTCCTAAAGGCAACTTCCCAGAATTTATGATTCGTGCAAAAACGATATTATTTTCATTATTATTTATACTGATAGAATTGGCCCCTTTCTTCACTTTTAAAGTTCTTTGCACCATAGAACTTGCAGTTTTTAAGGTTTCATTATCACCAGCATTTGTGTAATTAATATTGATAGATTTACCTCCGTTTTTAACCACCATTTTACCAATAGATAATAAACTAAAAGCAGTAGATTGTGTACTCATCCAATTATTGCTCGATAAATCTTTAGCAATACTTTTCGCTATACTTTTCACCTCTTTATTGTTGGTTAACAACATTGTTTCTAGCGCCATTGCTCTATTTCTTGTTACAGAACCATAATTGTAATAATTGTAGCCAGAAAAATTCAAATCTGCCTTTCCCATAATTTCTGTACTCGCTTCTTTATGACCAACCAATGCATACGCAGCAGCCAATCTCCATTTTGCTTCGTTAGAAATCTGCTTAAATTCTCTTAAACGATTCATTGCCGATAAATCTGCGCTTCCTGCCAAAGCCAACGTATACAATCTGTAAGCTTGCGATAAATCTCTTGTATAACTGTTATAATTCGGGCGCCAATTTCTTGCTGCTTCTTTTTGATATCTTATAAAATTACTTTTAAAAGTTAACGGTAAAACAAATCCTTTTTTCTCTGCTTCTAACAGAAAATGACCAGCATAACTTGTTCCCCAATCACTCATTCTACTTTCTCCCATCCAATAACTCAAACCTCCATTTGCTTTCTGGAAATTACCTAAACGTTTGATTCCTTTTTCAATATTATTCTGAATTTCTTGTTTTTTAGCTGATGTTAAATCAAAAAGGTCATTCAAAAATAATTGAGGAAAAACACTTGATGTAGTTTGCTCTACACAACCATGTGGATATCGAATTAAATATGCTAATCTCCCTGTAAAGTTGATGGACGGTATTGTAGATAACTCCAAAATTGCTGTATTAGAATCTTCAACTCCAAACGCATTAAAAGTGATGGTTTGTGTTTGTTCTCCTTCAATATTTTGATCAATTATTTTTGATGTAATTGGGTTTGGATTCACAACATCTAATTCTACTTTATAAGTTGATTTTTCACCGTCTCCTGTTGCAATAATTTCAACAGTATTTATGCCATTTGCTTTTAAAACATCCAATTCAAAGTACACCATTTTTTCACCTGGTTTTTCAAATGCGAGCCTTTTAGATTTGCTGCCAACTACAGAAATTCCGTTAGACGTTTTTACTTGAACTGTAACATCCTTTACTCTTTTATCCATCGCAAAAACGGAGACTGGCAATATCACTTTTTCTTTTGGTGATAACTTTCTAGGTAATGTTGCCAATACCATTAAAGGCTTTTTAACAGGAACTGCTTTTTCTGCATTTCCAAAAGCTTCATTTTTAACATCACCTGCAATCACCATCGTTCTCACAGAACCAATATAATTTGGCAACGTAATTTTGTGCGTTTTTGTTTTTCCTTTTGATAAAAAGAAGGGTCCTAAATATTTTACAACTGGTTTAAATCGATTTGCTTTTCTATTTTTTCCTTTTGATAAACTTCCATCACCACCAATTGCAAAAACCTGATCTACACTTCCTGAATACGCACCAATAACATCATCAAAAATATCCCAAGTTTTTACACCCAAAGCTTCTCTTGCATAAAATGTTGTGTACGCATTTGGAGTTTTAAAACGTGTTAAGTCTAACAGACCTTCTTCTACAACAGCCAAAGTATACGTCATTTCTTTGTTGTTTTTTTCTGATATTTTTACAGTGAATTCCTTTTCTGGCTGTAATTCATCTAACATCGAAATCTGTGGTTCTAATTTGGTGTTTTTATCTTCAACCAAAACAGGGATTACACCAAACAATCTTAAAGGCAAATCATTTTCTGAAACTTGATGCGGTTGTAATAATGAAATATTGACAAACACATTTGGTGTCATATTTTTGTTGATGGGAATTTCTACAGAAGTTGTTCCTTTTTGAGTTTTCACCCACTTCGTTTCTAAAACTTTTGTCCCGTTTTCTATACTGATAAGCGCTCTACCTTCACTTCCAGAAGGAAATGTGATTTTAGCCGTTTCACCAACATTATATTTTTCTTTATCCGCAGAAAATACCAACATTTTTGCAGCTTCTTTATCACCCGAACTTGAGTTTTGCCACCAATTCTTATAGAAGTAAGCTGTTCTTCCGGTTGAATGACCACTTTTTTTATCAATTACTCTAATTAAAAAACGACCTCTATCTCTTTCTGGAATATTGATTTTAAAACTTCCTTTTCCTTTAGAATCTGTACTAATTTTTAATGTTTTGTATTTATTATGATAACTGCTTGATGTATATCTTGATAAGTTGTCTGCTGAAGAACTCCACCACCAACGCCATTTAATCTGATAGATTTCAACTTCAATTTCATCTCTTTTAACTGGATTTCCTTTTTCATCTACGGTTGCAATTGAAAACGTCTGGTTTTCATCCGTAAAAAACGAACCATATCTATTTCCTTTTGGCGATTTTAATCCTACAAAAGAATTAAAAGGCGCGTATTTTTTAGTGAATGCATCTATAGAAAAATCACCTCCATTTTCAAATGCTCTTACCAAAAACTGAACGTTTAACATTCCTGGAGCATTTTTACCAACAGCTAATTTACTGTTGATTTTTGCAATTCCATTTTCATCTAACTTTCCTTCAAAAATATTTATTTCTTCGGATGAAAATTTTCTTGATGGATCTGAAAAAATATAATTTTTGTAATTTTTAAAACTATAATTAGCGGCTGATACTTTTGCTTTTATTTCTGCCTTTAAGTTTTTTGCAGGTGTTCCGTGCAACCATTTTACATCTAAACTTCCATTTATAGGGTTTTTACTAGTTAGAATTTCATCAGCAAAATCTACTTTAATTTTTAAACGATTTGGTTTTACAGTTTCCACTTTTAAAGTCTTGTAAAACTTTGCGCCACCAACTGATATTTTCGCTGAATAATTACCCGTTTTAGCTTCTTGAGACGTTTTTACAGTAAACTTGTAAAAGTTATTTAGATTTTCTGTTGCTACTTTTTTAAACACCAACTTGCCACTTGGATCTGTAACTTCTAATTTTATTGGATGATTTTTCGGCAATTTATTATCAGCATCATTCAATATAAAAGTTAAATGCATTTCATCACCTGGTCGCCAAACTCCACGTTCTCCATAAATGTATCCTTTCAATCCTTTTTGGGTCTTGCTACCAGAAACATCAAACTTACTTAATGACAAAGAATTCCCGTCTAACAACTTTACATATCCTTTGTTATTTCCTTTAGAAACGACAGCGAATGCTGCTTCTTTAGATGTTTTTATATTTACAAATCCTTCAGAATCTGTTTTTGTTGATACAATTTCTTGTTGTTGAAAATTGAATAATTTTACTGTAGCTCCAACTTCTGGTTCTGTGTTTAAAATGTTCGTTACTGCAAAGAAATAATTATTGTTGGTTCCTTTTTTAGCGATAATACCAAGGTTAGAAGCTAATAAATTTTGAGCAATCATTCTATCGTCATCATAATACGCATCATTACAAGGATTATCTCTTTGTCGCCAATTATAGCTGTAATTTTTATAACTATATAATTTATTATCCCAATACAATTCCTCTCTTAACTCCTCATCTTCAACCTCACTAAGATTGTCATATTCTTCTCCATAATATTCATCCTCAAAATCATTATTATTTTCAGTTGACTCAGCATTATCTGCACAATTATAAAAAGTTTGACTTTTATTAAAATTGATCTCAATTCTATAGATTGCTCCAGGTTCTGTAGTTATCATTTTAGAAATATCTACACTATATGCTTTCCATTTTTGAGTGTTATTTTTTTCATCATCAATTAGAGTTATCGTTTCTTTTGCAACTCTTCTTCCAACTCTTTTAATTTGACGCTCGTTATTACTATTGATGTTATTTTCTTGCAAAAATTGCAACACGTTATCTTCATATATTTTTATGATTCTAACATCTACTTCTTTAATATTAATTGCTTCAAAATTGAATTTTAAATCTTTTGAATTCGGTAAAATTGTTCCGTTAGAAATTGCTCTAATTTGTGGTTTTTTCTGTTCGAAAGTAATGGTTTCTTTAAATACGTTTTTAAGCTTAAAATCATCCGAATTTTTTATCCCTTGAAAAACAGATACTAAAATATTTCCTTGAAATTTTGTTTTAGAAAACACTTTTAACTCATTTCCATTGACAATAAAACGAGGTTTTTTCACATTCTGAATCGTTACTAAACCATCAAAATTTTGTTGTTTTTTTAGTGCATCAGAAAAGTTGATAGAAATGTATTGTTCGTTTGTATTCTTTACTTCTAAACGAACAACCTTAAAATTATTTTTTCCTGGAATTATAATTTCATTTTCTCCTTTAGATTCTGAATTTATGATTGCTCCATTCCAAATGATTTCTAACTGGCTGTCATCAACAAAACGTTTGATGCTGTCAATTTTAAATTCGAAAGTTTTTCCACTGGAGAAAGATTCGTTCCAAACAATATTTTTTTTAACTCCCATTTGAGAAGCTTTTAATAGCTTTTCAGCATTTTCTAATGAAATTACATCTGCAGATTTTACAACACCTTCTAAGTATTGATATTCCTTTGAATAAGATTGTAATGATGCTGTTTGAATGCTAAAATTAGGAGCAATTGTTTTAAACTGAAATGTATAATTTTTAAAATCTTGTGGAATGTCTTTATAAATTTCACTCAGTTTTACGGATACAGTATATTCTGTATTTGCATCAAGATTTTCATCAGGAATAAAAACAAAAGCGTGCTTATTTATCGTTTTAACTTTACCATTTACAAATGGTTTTATCGATAAAATATCTGGAGAAACTTCTTGGTTAGCTTCCCAACCAATTACTTCTTTAGCAAGATTTACGCTAATTTTTTCTGTTACAGAAACAACTCCTGAAGTTGTATAACTAACATACTCTTTAAATTTGTAGATGTTATCCGTTTTTATTTCTTCTTTCTTACAAGAAAAAATCAATATAAAAATAACAAGAGCGGAAAATAGATATTTTGTTTTCATAGTTGTGTCATTTATAAGCACAACTCAAATTTAACGATAAAAACCCCCTTAGAAAATGATAAATGAGAATTCGTAATGGTATTATTAGAATTCGTGAAAACTAAAAAAACAACTACTAATTATCCTTCTTAAATCTCTTGTTTCTAAGATATGCAATTACAGAAACTACAATTACGATTGCCACCAAAACATAAATAAATGTTGGAATTGGCACAGGATCTCCTGCTGCATAACTATGCAAACCTGATAAATAATAATTCACCCCAAAGGATGTCATAATAATAGATCCAAAAGCAAAAACACTTACTGTATTTAGAACATAATTACTTCTTAAAGCGGGTATAAAACGTAAGTGTAAAACAATTGAATACACAATTACACTAATTAACGCCCAAGTTTCTTTTGGATCCCAAGCCCAATAACGACCCCAAGATTCGTTTGCCCAAATTCCACCTAAAAAAGTACCAACAGCCAACACAAACAAACCGATTGTCATTGATATTTCGTTGATATAAGTAAGCTCTTTAATTTTAATATTTATAATTTTTTTTGTCTTCTCAGTTTTAAAAATCATTAATAACAAAGCCATAAAACCTAAAATTGCAGAAAGTGCCAATGGTGCATAACTGCTTACAATTGTTGCTACGTGAATTTTTAACCAAAATGATTTTAAAACAGGCATTAAATTGGTGATTTCTGGACTCAACCAATCTAAGTAACTTACAAATAAAAGTGCTCCAGAAAATAAAGTTGTTAATGGCAATGAAAAATCTGATTTTCTGAACGTTAAAAAACCACATAGTAATAAAACCCAAGCAACGAAAATTAACATTTCGTAACCGTTACTCCAAGGTGCGTGTTGAGCAACATACCATCTTAAAATAATATTTGCAGTAAAGCAAAGAAAGAAGATTAGGGTTAAAATAATTGTTCCGTTCCAGATAGCATCTACTAACTTTCTACTTATTAGAATTTTTATGATTGATAAAATTAAAAGGATGGTTCCTAAAACAAAAAACACTTGAAACAACCAAAAATTTAAGTTCAATTGGTTATACCATAATTCCGCCTCAACTCTTTTTCTGCTCGGAATAATTTCTTTTCCTAAAACATCTTGAAACTTTTTAATGTATTCTAATTTTTCACTGGCAGCAACCCAATTTTTATCATTTACATCTTTAAAGTAAGTGGAAATGATACTTTTAGCAAAGTTTCCATCTTCTATAGGAAAATCTTTAAAATCGTGTGTTGGACCAAACCATTTGTTATTCTCGTCATTACTATTCGGAAAAACTTTTAAATAATTTCCAGAAAAAACATTGTATAAAATATTGAAACGCTCATCAACTTTTAAAACCTCTTTATCAAACTCGCTTCTTTCTGCTGGTTTCTTTTTATTTGCGTTTTCAACTACTTTACCTAACTTATAATCTCCATTATCGTCTAACAAACCAATAAAAGAAACTAGGTTATTTTCGCTTATTTTTAGCTCAGAAAATAATTCTCCTCCTTTTTTCTCATCAACTTTAATTAATGGAATGTATTGCCAAACATTTGCTGAAGCTTGCATTGCTAAAAAAGTCTGATTCGCATCTAAACGAACACTTTCTCCTTTTTGAGTGAATTTAAAATAAGGCTTTCTCGTTAGCTTTCTCATAAATTCTGAAGCCAACGTATTTATTGGTTTTATTCTTCCATCTAAATCTTGCACCATTAAACGTCCAAATAAATCAGCATGCTGAACATCTATTGTTTGACTTTTAATTATTTCAACATTAATTACTGGATCTTTTTGTTGAGAAAAAGAACTACTCGTAATTGATGATAACATTAAAAGCAATAATGCCGTTTTATTCTTTAATTTATTCAATTTCTGGTTGATTTGTGTAAAACGAGAACCATTACCAAAGAGTGTAAAAAACATACCAATCATCATTAAAAAATAACCTAAGTAAGTAACATTTGTTCCAATAGCATCGTGATTTACAGATAAAACTGTACCTAATTCATCCGTATCATAACTTGCCTGAAAAAAGCGATATCCTTTATAATCTAAAACATTATTCATAAAAATTCTATGTAATAAACGCTCTTCTCCATCAATAACCTGAACTTCACTCGCATACGCAGAAGGACTTGTAGAACCTGGATAACGATCTAATTGAAAATCATCTAAATGAATAGAAAAAGGAATTTTAATAGTCTTAGATCCATAAGACAAAGACATTTTTAAATTATCAAAATCTACTTTATGTTCAGTTGGTAAAAAACCCTGTCTGTACAATAATTTGATTTGTTTAACCTCATCATTAACTTTTACATTAACAATTAAAGCATCGTCTTTTTGCTCATCATTATCTTTCAATTTTTCAGCACCACTAACTAAATCTATTTTTCCTTTTGGTACATACCTTAAAAGTACAAATGATGCATCTCCATCTCTATATAACGTTCTTAAAGTTAACGTATGTAAACTATCTTTTTTAATTGTGCTAGCAGTTTCTGTTGCCATCACAAATGAACTTAAATCTCTAGGAGAAAGAACTTTAAAAACACCTTTTTCCTCAGTAATATTAATAATCCCTTCTTCATTAGATTCGAAACCAATTTTATGTCGATGTGCTCCAATAGCTTCAACTTCTCCTCTTTCTAAATAAACTGTTTCTCTTCCATTTCCTGCAGAAACAACCATTTCAATTATAAATTTTCCATCTATAGGATCTTCTACAATCTCAGGTACAGCATCTGCAATAAAGTTATTATATGAAATTGTTACAGGCTCATTATTAAAATCTGTATCAATACTAAAATCATTATCACTTATAGGTGAAAAAGTTAATCGTTTAGTGATAGATTTTGTTGTTTTCCCATCCGTTAAATGAATATGGATAAAATTATCACTAGATAATATTACGTTTGATGAAGCTCCTTCTCTAACTCTCATAATTCCTCCATAAGAAGAATATCTAGTAATACTTGCACCCAAAAGAATTACTATAAAAGATAAATGAAATAATAAAATTGGCCATTTTTTTATAGACCATAAATTATATTTAAAAGTATTAAAGAGAAAACACACGCCTAATCCTAACATTACCATTTCAAACCACCAAGCATCGTAAACAATTTTCCAAGCAGTTGCAATACCATAATCATTTTCAATAAAAGTTGCAACAGCCATAGAAACTGCAAATGTTAACAACAATATAATTGCTAGAAAAGACGAGGAAAAAATTTTTGATAATCTATTCATTTAGTGGCGCTTTGAGTTTTATACATACAAAAAGATACCTTCTTGATTTAAAAAGGTATCTTTCTTTTTACTAGTTATATTGTTGCTTACTTTTTTGAAGAAGCATTTGAGTTAATCTCCATTTTATCTTCACGAGCTTTAGCTTCTTCTAACCATTTTGGTAAAAGGTTTTTCTTAAAGGCTGCTTTTTCTGCTCTTAATTTTTCCATATCTAAACCAATATACTTTTGTGCTAATTCTTTTGTAGAAACATCTGGCATATCAATTGGCTTGTTATGTCCTAAAGTGGCTAACATTCTCGCTAATTTTATACGTGCATCTTGTGCTTTTACTAAACCTCCACCAATAACTCTCGCTATTTCTACAGGTGCATGGAAAGATGCTCCATGAGATGCAGCTGAATAATCCCAACGCCATTGTGCGTGTCTTATATCTAATAAAATAGGTTTCATTTGTGCTTCTGTTGCACCTAAATCCCAACATTTTTTAGCTTCTAAATGTGCTCTTACTAATAAATCTTCTAATTTTAATCTATTTTCAGTGGCTTTACTTTGTCTCTCGTAAACATTTGCAATTAGCTTTTTAGATTCTTCTCTATGACAAACCTGACAAGCATTAGATGTATTGTTTAAAGGAGATTGAATATGGTGATCTGTAAATTTCTGACCACCTTCACTTTTATATGGCATATGACAATCTGCACAAGAAACACCTCTATCTGCATGCACACCTGTCATAAAAGTTTCATAACCTGGATGTTGTGCTTTTAACATTGGAGCTCCACTAATTTTATGAGTCCAATCTTTAAAATCAATATTATCGTAGTATTCTTCCATTGCTTCAACAGATGTTCCGTTTGCCCAAGGGAATTTTAAATAAGGAATTCCTTCTTTACCAGGTAATTTTTTATCGAAGTAGTATTCAACGTGACATTGAGCACAAACTAAAGATCTCATTTCATTATGAGTTGCTTTATTAATGTCTTTACCCATTGCATCAAATGCTTCAACAAGTGCTGGTCTAGAAATTTGTAATTTCATAGTCTTTGGATTATGACAATCTGCACAACCAATAGAATTCACTATTTCAGCACCTTTATCTGCCCATTTTCCACTATAAAATTCAGCTACACCAATTTCATTCATTAAACGTGGTACATCTGGTCCTTTACAAGTCCAACAAGTTGCTGGCATTGGTCCATCACCTTTACCTTTAGGTCCACCAGTTCTTAATGAATTTCTAAGATCTTCAACTGCATAAGCATGCCCTCTACCTTGGTTGTAGTCTTTAGAAAAACCATAACCTGCAAAAAGAATTACTAAATTAGGATCTTCTTCTAATACATCACGTACTGCAGAACCACCTTGAAAAGATGCAAAAGTAGTATCTAATGTTTGCAATGATGATTGATATTCTAATGGAAAGTTCTCTCCCCAAACCTCATTTCTAGGTTCGTTTTCAGAAATATTTACCTGCGGAACATATTTATATTTTGCCTCTGACTTTCTATTTACAATACTTGAAGCTAAAAGCCCCAATAAGAAAACCACTATAATTGTTATTACAAATAGTACTTTATTTTTCATCTTAAAATATTTATTTTTTTATTTGTTCTGCTAACCAAGAAGGAATAACTGTTTCCTCTTGATCTGTTGGCAAAGGAGCAACATTAAATTTAATTGTTAATAAACCGTGTACTTTTCCATGAGGAACTTGCTTGTGACAACTCCAACATTTTCTAGTAGTTCTATTTTCTTTATGGTCTTCTAAATAACCATCATATTTTGTTTGAGTAACTAATTGCACATGACAACGAATACAATTGTTTTGAACCACTTCTTGAGAAGCTTCTTTCATTTCAATTACATCTGGTTCTGCTCTAGCAGTAAAAACGGAAGCATGGTACAAACCATCTTTCGCTTTAAAGAAGTATTTATTAAAAACATTGTCATGAGGCACATGACAATCATTACATTTTGCCCACTGTCTATGCGAACTATGCATCCAACTATTATAAACTGGTGTCATAACATGGCAATTTACACAAGCCTGTGGATCATCTGACAGGTAAGAAAGTACCTTAGACTCCTTAGCCATGAACAAACCTAAACCGATAATAACAGCAATAAAAAATAATGCTATTTTTCTCCAATTAGATTCTTTTGGTAAAATTTTTATTTTATTTTTCAACACTCTATTTTATTTCTCTTATCTAAAAAAAATGATATAAACCAAGTTGAATACAGGTCTACTCAAAATACGAATCAAAAATACTTTTAACAAACATTATGACTTATGACAAATGTCATAAAAGCATAAATAAAGACCTTTATATCTTATGTTTTACTTGTGTAATATAAGATAAAAAAAAGTCTCAAACAAATGTTGAGACTTTTTTGGAGGTGTCTAGCGGATTCGAACCGCTGTACATGGTTTTGCAAACCATTGCCTAGCCACTCGGCCAAGACACCTTTTTATTTTTAAAACTAATTTCCAATAAATTGACAATCTGTTTTTAAGGATTGCAAATTTACGCAAATTTACAAGTATTGCAAGTGTTTTTTTACTTTATCGCTTTTTTGTAAGAATTATTACAACTTCTTCTACGTTTCCGCCTATTGGTGGGTTAATTTTAGCCACTGAAACTTTGGCTTTTTTAACCATCGGAATTTCTTTAAAAGTTCTGTCTAAAATTCTCTGTGCCACCTCTTCTAACAACTTAGAACGAATTGCCATTTCTTCTTTTACAATATGATTTAAATGAACGTAATCTACTGTATCAACAAGATTATCTGTTTTTGATGATTTTTTTAAATCTGCTTTAATCTCTACATCAACACTATATTCACTACCAATTTTTGCTTCTTCGTCTAAACATCCGTGAAATGCGTACAGCTTAATATTGTTTACTTGTATTATTCCCATTGATAAAAATTCTAATTCTAAATTCTCAAAAAAAATATTTTGAGCGTTGCAAAAATACGACAAAAAAAAAGCTATAAACCGACTTTTTATAACTTTTACTAGTAAAAATGCCTGCGTTAGCGATTGAAGTGACATCCTTTTTTAATTACAAAATAGATAAGCAATCGCTTTTAGATATGAGATTGCCACAGTTTACAAAAAAGGAAACTTCGCAATGACAATAATTAAAAAAGATAAAACGGAAAGCGCGACCTGAAAGGGAACGCCCAAAATAAAAATATACAAGTTATTTTGCTTAATTTTGCGTCTTAGTTTTTTTGCAACTCGACTGCGCTCGATTTGACAAGAAAATCAATTAAAATTAAACATTTATTTATGTCTGAAGAGATTAAATCGCTCAATTTTTTAGAGCACATTATAGAAGAAGATTTGGCTAACGGAATGCCGAAAGAAAATTTACGCTTTCGTTTTCCGCCAGAACCTAATGGTTATTTACATATTGGTCACACTAAAGCAATCGGAATTAGTTTCGGTTTGGGTGAAAAATACAATGCGCCTGTTAACTTACGTTTTGATGATACAAATCCTGCAAAAGAGGAACAAGAATATGTAGATGCAATTAAGAAAGATATTTCTTGGTTGGGATATTCTTGGGCAAATGAATGTTATTCTTCAGATTATTTTCAGCAATTGTTCGATTGGGCTGTTTTGTTAATTAAAGACGGAAAGGCTTATGTAGATTCTCAATCTTCAGAAGAAATGCGTGCTCAAAAAGGAACGCCAACTGAGGTTGGAACAAATAGTCCTTTTAGATCTCGTTCTGTTGAAGAAAACTTGGAATTATTTCAAGGAATGAAAGATGGAAAATTTAAGGAAGGTGAACATACTTTGCGTGCAAAGATTGATATGGAAAACCCAAACATGTTACTACGTGATCCTTTAATGTATAGAATTATGTTTAAATCTCACCATAGAACTGGTGATGATTGGTGCATTTACCCAATGTATGATTGGACACATGGTGAAAGTGATTATCTTGAACAAATATCGCACTCGTTATGTTCTTTAGAATTTAAACCTCACAGAGAATTATACAATTGGTTTAGAGATAATGTTATTGAATATAGCAGATCTGAATATCCAAATCCGCCAAAACAACGTGAATTTTCTCGTTTGAATTTGAGTTATACAATTATGAGTAAACGTAAATTGTTAACTTTAGTTGAAAATGGCAATGTTGCTGGTTGGGATGATCCAAGAATGCCTACAATTTCTGGTTTAAGAAGACGTGGTTATACGCCAAATTCTATTAAGAGTTTTATTGAAACTGTTGGAGTTTCTAAACGTGAAAATGTAATTGATGTTGCTTTATTAGAGTTTAAAATTCGTGAGGATTTAAACAATACTGCAAAAAGAGTTATGGGTGTTTTAGATCCTGTAAAAGTAATTATTGATAACTATCCTGAAGATAAAGAGGAACTATTAGATGCTAATTATAATGACTATGAAGAAGGCTTTGGAAGTAGAGAAGTTCCTTTTTCTAGAGAAATTTATATAGAACGTGAAGATTTTAGAGAGGAAGCTAATAAAAAATTCTTCCGATTGAAATTAGGTAAAGAAGTTCGTTTAAAAAACGCTTACTTTATTACAGCTACAAGTTGTGAGAAAGATGAAAACGGAGAAATTACAGTAATTCATTGTACATACGATCCGTTAACAAAATCTGGAATGGACACTGAAGAAAGCAAACGTAAAGTAAAAGGTACTTTGCACTGGGTTTCTGTAAAACACGCTATAAAAGCAGAGGTTAGAGCTTATGACAGATTGTTTTTAGATGAAGCGCCAGATTCTCATAAAGACAAAGATTTTATGGAGTTTATAAATCCAAATTCTTTAGAAGTAATTACTGCTTTTGTAGAACCTAGTTTACAAACTGCTACAATTGGTGAGCGTTTTCAGTTTCAACGTTTAGGTTATTTTAATGTGGATGATGATTCTACTGCAGAAAACCTAGTATTCAACAAAACTGTTGGATTACGTGATTCTTGGGCGAAGAAATAAATAGTTTTAAAGGAAAAAAGATGAAAGAGAATAATTTTAAAAATAAGACAACAGTTCAATTATTGTCTTATTTAATGATGATTAAGACCATTACCGGGGCCTTGATTTTTATAATTATTCTTTTGTTATCTGTAACTATTTATGGAATGGCAACTAGAGAAGGTAATGGAACTTCTGTAGCGTTATTTGTTGTTGGCATTTCTTGTAGCGCAACGCTTCCTCTTCAATTTATGAATATGAGTAAAATCAAAGCTGAATTAAAATTAAGAAAAAAAAATTGAAATTTATGAAAAAATTAATCGTTTTATGTTTACTAGTTTTTGCTTCTTGTGGAAATAAAAAAGAGATTACACAAATTGCAGATGTTTCTTGTGGTCAATGTAAATTTGAATTAGATTCTGAAAACGGATGTAGTTTGGCTGTTAAAATTGATGACAAAGCTTATTTTGTAGATGGTTTTGGAATTAATGACTTTGGCGATGCTCATGATAAACATATTGGTTTTTGTAACGTAGTTAGAAAAGCAGAAATTACTGGTGTTATTGAAGACGGACGTTTTAAAGCTAGTGCTTTAAAATTAGTTGAGTAACAAAATACTTATTATAGATTCCTGCTTTTGCAGGAATGACAAATAAAAAATCCGATGAAGAAATTCATCGGATTTTTTTTATACTGTAAACTGAATACTGATAAACTGCAAACTCTTTTTAAGGCGCAGGATTCGGAATTAAATGATGAACAGCTTCAATTTCGGCTAAAATCTCTTCTGATAAATTAATATTTATACTTCCAATATTTTCTTTTAACTGACTTATTTTAGTTGCTCCAATAATATTTGCAGTTACAAATGGTAGCTGATTTATAAAAGCTAAAGACAATTCTGTTAAACTTATTCCGTGTTTTAACGCAATTGATTCATACTTTAAAACTGCTTGTTGAACCAAATCAGATTGATACCTTGTTATATAATTAGGAAATAAAATTCCTCTTGCATCCGCAGGCTTTTGTCCTCTTAAATATTTACCTGTTAAAACACCTTGTGCTAAAGGCGAATACGCAAGTAAACCAATATTTTCTCTCATAGAAACTTCAGACATTCCGTATTCATAACTTCTATGCACTAAAGAATATGAATTCTGCATGGTAATCATTCTTGGTAAATTCAATTCTTTTGCAGCTTGTAAATACTGTAAAGTTCCCCAAGGAGTTTCATTAGATAAACCAACTTGTCTTATTTTTCCTTGCTTAATTAAAGCATCTAATGTTTCTAAAATTTCCACATGATTTTCTGCTTCTTTTCTCGATGTTTTATAAGGATAATCTCTTAACCCAAAACAATTAACACCTCGCTCTGGCCAATGCAATTGATATAAATCTATATAATCTGTTTGCAATCTTTTTAAGCTTCCTTCTACAGCTTCTATAATTGCTTCTTTAGCAAAACCATTGTCTCTAATATGAGCCGTATAAGGTCCTGGCCCACAAATTTTACTTGTTAAAACAACTTTATCTCTATTACCCGTTTTTTTAAACCAATTACCTATAATTTTCTCTGTAGAACCGTAAGTTTCTGGAGTTGCAGGAACAGAATATAATTCTGCCGTATCAAAGAAATTCACACCTTGCTCTAACGCAAAATCCATTTGTTCAGAACCTTCTTCTTGTGTGTTTTGTTTTCCCCAAGTCATCGTTCCTAAACAAATCTTAGAAACTTCAATATCTGTATGTGGTAATTTTGTGTATTTCATTTTTTGATGTGTAAACGTTTTAACTGTGTAAACGTGTAATTGTTTATTTATGTAATATGTAAAAAAAACTGTCCGCTAAATTATAAACTATAATTTAATCTTTTTTAAATTTTAACTTATACGCTTCTGATCTATAATTAAAAGCCTGACTAAACTCAGTGTTATTTTGTTCAAACTTTGGATATTTAGATTTTAAGTTGATAAACTTATCTAAAGTAAACTCTTCATTTAAAACCCTGAAAAGACTTCCTTTTCGATTTAAAGAATCAATGAGTAACAATTCATATTCATTAATTTTATTAACTCTTGCTTTGAATTTAAAATTTGTACTATCAGTTTTAATACCAATAAAAAGGGAGTCTTCTCTTATAATATATTCATAAGGAAGACTAAACCCCACCATGTTTGAATATGTATAAACAGTATTTTTGGTTACGAAAACCTCTTCGTAGTAAAAATCAGAATCTTCGCTTTCAGAAATAGAATCTAAATTAGAGTTCGTATAATTACTCATATAAAAATTTCCCTTCAAATTAATTAAGTTAACTTCTTTTTTAGAACAACCGAGTGAAGAAATCAATATTAAGAGAAAAAGTTTTTTCAAAACAATAATTTTTATAAAATCAAAAATACCATTTATTTAAGAGTTAAATATGAAACAAAAAAAAGTTCTCAAAAAATGAGAACTTTTTTCTAATATATATTTTAATTGATACTATTTTAAAATAGCTTCAATTCCTGGTAAAGTTTTACCTTCTAACATTTCTAACATAGCACCACCACCAGTAGAAACATAACTTACTTTGTCTGCAAATCCAAATTGTTTAACAGCTGCAACAGAATCTCCACCTCCAACTAAAGAGAATGCTCCGTTTTTAGTTGCTTTATCAATAGAATGACCTAAAGCAATTGTACCACCTGCAAAAGATTCCATTTCAAATACACCTAAAGGTCCATTCCATAAAATAGTTTTACACTTGTTTACAACTACATCAAAAATCTCTTGAGATTTTGGTCCAGCATCAACTCCTTCCCATCCATCAGGAATTGCATTTATATCACAAACTTGTTTGTTTGCATCATTAGAAAAATCATCAGCAGCAATAACATCTACAGGAATATGAACTTCTACTCCTTTTTCTTTTGCTTGCTTTAAGATATCTAAAGCTAATTCCATTTTATCATCTTCACAAATAGAGTTTCCAATTTTTCCACCTTGTGCTTTAATAAAAGTAAAACTCATTCCACCACCAATAATTAAGTGATCTACTTTATCTAAAATATTTTCAATTACAGTAATTTTAGAGGATACTTTTGCACCTCCTAAAATTGCTAAAACTGGTCTTTCTGAATTGTTTAATACTTTATCAATACTTTCTATTTCTCTTGCTAATAAGTTTCCGAAACATTTGTTTTCTGGAAAAAACTGAGCAATAATTGTTGTTGAAGCGTGTGCTCTGTGAGCTGTACCAAATGCATCGTTTACATAAACATCACCTAACTTAGATAATTTTTCTGCAAAAGCAACATCTCCTTTTTTCTCTTCATCATAAAAACGTAAGTTTTCTAATAATAAAACTTCTCCTGATTGTAAGTTTGCAACAGCTTCTTCAACTTTATCACCAATACAATCTGATACAAATTTTACTTTAACTCCTAAAATTTCAGTTGCTTTTTCAACAATATTACCTAAAGAAAATTGGTCTTGAAATCCTTTTGGACGACCTAAGTGAGACATTAAGATACAACTACCTTCTTGTTCTAAAATATCTATAATTGTAGATTTTGCAGCTTGAATTCTTGTAGCATCTGTTACTTCAAATTTATCATTTAAAGGCACATTAAAATCTACACGAATTAGCGCTTTCTTATTCTTGAAATTAAAATCTTTTAGTGTTTTCATCTTTTATTAATCTATTTTCAACAAAAATACCAATTTATTCACTCTTTTTAATATGGAAACCCTAAAAATCAATACAACGTTTTCGAAGGTAAATGTATCTCTTTCAACGAAATCAAAAATTAAAAGATTGATTTCTAAAATTGATGAATTAATGATAAAGTAATTTTATATTTGCCTATGCTTTTCAACCAAATTATCGGTCAAGAACACATTAAAAAACACTTAAAAGTGTCTGCTGAAAACGGCAGAATTCCGCACGCGCAATTATTTGTGGGTAAAGAAGGTAGTGGTACTTTGCCAATGGCAATTGCCTACGCTCAATTTTTATTGTGTAATTTTTCTGATAATGTTGATGTTTGTAACCTAAAATGTGATAAACTTCAACATCCAGATTTACACTTTGCATATCCTGTTACTTCTAATGATAGCGTAAAAAAACATCCTGTAAGTAGTTTGTTTTTGCAAGATTGGAGAACTTTTATTGAAACACAACCTTATGGAAGTTTGTTTAATTGGCTGCAACATATTGGTGTAGAAAATAAACAAGGAATTATTGGTGTTGATGAAGCTGAAGAAGTTGTAAAAAAACTGAGACTTAAAAGTTACGAAGGTGGTTTTAAGGTGATGATTATTTGGATGGCAGAAAAAATGAACATTGCTGCTGCCAATAAATTATTAAAGCTACTTGAAGAACCGCCAGAAAAAACGGTATTTATTTTAATTACTGAAAGTGAAGAACAGCTTATAAATACGATAAAATCTCGTTGCCAGGCATTACATTTCCCTGCGTTAAGCGAGCAAGATATTTCTAACACTTTAGTTGTAGATCATCAAGTTTCTGATAATGATGCTGCTAAAATTGCGCATCAAGCTGAAGGAAATTTTAATAAAGCATTGCATTTATTACATAACGATTCTTCTGATATTATTTTTGAAGAATGGTTTATTGCTTGGATTAGAACTGCTTTTAGAGCCAAAGGAAACGCTACAGTTGTGCAACAATTAATTGAGTGGTCTGATACGATTGCAAAAACCGGACGAGAAACTCAAAAGCGTTTTTTAGATTATTGTTTGCAATTTTTCAGGCAAGCATTATTAATGAATTATAAATCTGAGAACTTAGTTTTTATGGAAACTAAAACCGGATTTGATCTTTCTAAATTTGCTCCATTTGTTCATTCTGGCAACATCTTAGAAATCGAAAAGGAACTGAATACTGCCATCTACCATATAGAAAGAAACGGAAATCCAAAAATCATTTTGTTAGATCTTTCTATGAAATTGACTCGTTTTTTACATAAAAAAGAAGAGACTGTTTAAAAATGAGTCTTTCTGATTTACAAAATCTTATTTGGAGTAAACTTGAAAACAAAAACGTAAAAAAATATTCAATTGTTTTAATCTTTTTGCTTTATTTATTATTTAACGTAATTAATGATTTTATAAACAACATAGAATCGCAAATACATTATTACTTATTAGGCACTATACTATTTATGTTTATTGGAGCTTTTTGCTCATATGTTATTTTAGAGGGTTTATTTTATTTCAGGAAACAAAAAAACGCTTTTTTAACTAGGAATGAAATCATAAACATTGACTATTTCACTAGAGTTTATATTCTATACTATCTAGTAATTATTCTAATTGGTTTGCTGTTGTTTATTTCAAATTAAGTAAGTTTTACATCTCTTTTGCAATCCTTTGAGCAACATACAAATCTGCAATTGTAGGATTCTCCGGACAACTTTTTATTTGGATAAATTTATCACCAGACTTTACAAAACCAGTTTGAATCACTTTAAAATAAACACCACAAAAAGTACTATTCCAAAATTGTTTTAAAATTTTCATATCGTTAAAACGAACTCCTAATTTTATACAAGGATCTCTTTGTACTGTTGCTTCTAAAATTGTTTCACCAACTTTAAAAGTATCTCCAGAGTGAATTTTGGTTTCCTCTAAATCATCAATTGTTAAGTTTTCCCCGAAGATTCCGTTTTCGAAATTCACATTTGGATGTAGCTTTTTAAAATAATCGTAATGTTTTAAAGAATACCCGTAAACAGCTTGTAAAATTCCACCGTGATTTTCACGATCACAAATTGAATCGCCTTTTACATCTTCTGTGTCTAAAAAGATTGGTTTATCAACAGCATATTTAAAAATACCTGTGGTAATTAATTCACCTTTCCAGTCTATTTCTTTTCGTTCTCCTAAATTTGTTGAAATAATTTTCATAAAAAATCAATGTAAATCAATAACGAATATAAGGTTTTTAAAAACTATTTTTTTGTTTTCAAAAATTTAGAGGGAGAATCTCCGTAAATTTTTCTAAAGCATTTACCAAAATAACCAGGATCGTTAAAACCAACCATATAACTAATTTGACTTATTGAGAGTTCATTCTGCTCTAACAATTGCATTGCTCTTTTTAATCTTATCAATCGCATAAAATCATTTGGAGATTGCCCAGTAAGTTTTTTTAATTTTCTAAAAAAAGTAGATCTACTTGTATTCATATCAAAAGCCAATTCATCTACCCAATAGGTTTCTTTTGCCATATTAACTTCCATAAAATCCATTATTTTTCTCAAAAAACCTTCATCTGTAGAATTTAATGTTACTTTTTCTGGTGTTAATTCTTTTTCTGTCTGAAAACGTTTACGCATTAAATCTCTAGACTCTATTAATTTATCTACTCTTACGCTGAGTAATTTCATTTTAAATGGTTTTGGTAAATAAGCATCAGCACCAGATTCTAGACCTTTAATTTTATGCTCTACTAAGTTTAATGCTGTTAACATTATTACAGGTATATGACTTGTTCTAATATTTTTTTTGATTTCACAACAGAACTCTACTCCATCCATTTCTGGCATTAAAACATCAGTAATTACAATGTCTGGCATCATTTTTAAAGCTATATTCAACGCTTCTCGACCATGTTCTGCTTCTAAAATATTATATTTTTTTGAAAGCCCATCTTTTATTAATTGCCTAATATCTCTATTGTCATCTACAACCAAAACTGTTGATTTACTGTTTCCTTCAATGTTTATTTTTTCTAAATTTTCATCTAAATCTAATTCTTCTTCTTTAATAGGTTCTGGAATGCATATTTCAATAATTTCTTCGGATAATAAATGTTCTTTACCTAATGGTAATTTTATTAAAAAATTAGTGCCTTTTAATTTATCTGAAGTAACTGCTATAGTACCATGATGTAAATCTACCAAGTCTTTAGTAATTGCTAAGCCAATTCCAGATCCTTTGTTTTCATTTTTAGCTACTTGATTTACCTGATAAAACCTCTGAAATACAAATGGTAATTCATCTTTCTTTATACCCACACCATTGTCTTTTATTTCAATCTGAAGATATTCTGTTTTAATATCTCTGTTTTCTATATGTATTTTATCTTTAAAAGGTTTACTAATAATAATTTTTACTTCTCCTCCTTCTGGAGTAAATTTAATTGCATTGTGAACTAAATTATTTAGAATTTTTTCTAGTTTATCCCAATCGAACCAAATATCTACTTTGTACAACTCGCACTCAAAAGAAACAGTAACATCTTTCTTCTTTGCAATTGATTTAAAAGAAAAAACAACTTCTCTTACAAAATTTATAATATTAGATTTAGTTGCTCCTAACTTCGTTTCACCAACTTCTATTCTTCTAAATTCCATAAGTTGATGTACTAACCTTAATAAAGAATCTGCATTTCTTTTTACTACATTTAGTTTAGATTTTATAAACGCATCATTATTACTTACAGATTCTAATAACTCTTCTATCGGATTTAAAATTAAAGTAATTGGTGTTTTAAATTCATGAGAAATATTTGTAAAAAATTGTAATTTTAACTTATTAACTTCTTCAATTTCTTTTTGAACTTGATATGCTGCTTTTTGCTTAGATTTTAAATTGAAGTAAGAAATAATACTTAATAAAAAGAATAATATTAAGACACCATAGATCATATAAGCCCACCAAGTTAACCAAAACGGGGTTTCTATATGTAAGGCAATACTTGTATAATCATTATTCCATAAACCATCATTATTAGAAGATTTAACTTTAAATTTGTAGTTACCAGGCGCTAAGTTTGTGTATGCAGCAAATCTTTTGCTAGAAGTTGTATTTTGCCAATTTGCATCAAACCCTTCTAATTTATATTTAAACTTATTTTTCTCTGGCGCTGCATAATGTAAAGATGCAAATTCGAAAGAAATATTATTTTGTGAATGGTTAAAATTAATTTCTTTAGTTTTATTTACAGCTTTAGATAGTAATATTTTATCGTCATATATTTTACCAACAATAACCTCTTCATTAGAAATATAAATTTGTGTAATTACTGTTTTTGGAAGATATGTATTTTCTTTAAGGTTTTTAGGCTTAAAAACATTAAAACCATTTACACCTCCAAATAAAAAGTCTCCATTTTTTCTTTTAAAATAAGCCAATTCTTGAAACTCGTTATCTTGGAGTCCATCGTTTATATCGTAATTTCTAAATGTTACTTTTTCTGGATTAAAGTTTGTAATTCCCTTGTTACTAGACAACCATAAATTACCATTATCATCTTCTAGAATTCCTTTTATTACGTTATTTGGTAATCCATTTTTCTCTGAATAAACCTTTGCAATTTCATAAGTATTAGTAGGTGTTTTTATAATCTTATTAAGACCTCCACCAAAAGTACCAATCCAAATATTTTTATTAAGATCCTCATGTATAGATAAAATATAATTATGGCTTAACGATGTTTTTTTATTATCATTTTTCTTAAAAATTTTAAATTTAGGATACTCTTTACTAACCTCTTCTTTTGGCAACAGACTTAAACCATCACTTGTTGCTATCCAAATATTACCATTACTATCTTCAAAAATATTTCTAATAATATTACTAGAAAGACTTTGTGGGTCTTCTATATTATTTAAAAAATAGTCTTTCTGATAAAAATCTCCTTCAGAATTTAACTTCCACCTATGTAAACCGCCATTGTAAGTACCAATCCATAAATAACTTCTACTATCTTGTAGTAAAGAGAAAATACTATTTCTAAACTCATGATAGGGCAATATACTAGTTACTTTAGATTCTGGTTTTGAAATATCTAATTGCAACAATTCTGGTTCTCCTGTACCTCCAATAAATAAATATGTTTTATCTTTTATTTTAACTTCTTCAATTGCATAAACATTTTTTAGGTCTTGAAATTTGGTATATGAATTATAGTTTTTCAACATTTTATTTAAACCACCACCTTCAGTTCCAATCCATAGATTTTGATTACTATCTTCATAAAAAGATCTAATTTTATCATAACTTAAACTTTCTTCATTTTGCGTTTTTTGAACATGAATGAATTCTTTTCTATTAGGATCAAATTTATTTACCCCTCCGCCATTTGTTCCTGCCCAAATAATACCAGATTTATCTTTATATAAATCTGTAATAATATCTTTACTAATACTATTTGGTTGGTTAGGAGCATAAACATATTTTTTTATCTTTTTTATTTTATCCTCAGAAGAGTTATAGCTTATTTCCCATAAACCATTGGCTGTACCAGCCCAAATAATATTTTTATCTATTATTAAATTATTAAAAGAACCATTAAGTATTTTTTCTACTCTTAATTTTTTTGTGTCTTTAGTTCTATAAAAAAGTCCATTATTAGTTGCTAATAATAATCTCCCACCTTTTTCTGTAATATTTCTTACTGCAACATTTGGTAATTTTATTTCTTTATTTACACATCTAAAATATTCATCTCCATTAAAACTAACAGATAATTTGTAAATACCTTCATAACCACCAAGCCAAATTTGACCAATAGAATCTTCATAAACAGTGTTTGCTGCCAACAAACCTATATTATTAAGAATAAGAGGTTCTTGATGGATTTTAAAATGCTTAAAAACAACTTTATTATTAGTTGCCTTTAAATCTAGCATGTTTATACCTTTGTCTGTACCTACCCAAAGACGATTTTTTTTATCTCTATAAATACTAGATATATAATTACTATTTAAACTATTTGTATCCTCTTTATTATACTTATATGTCGTAAATTTTTCTAAAGTTCTATCGAAATAAATAAGTCCACCACCAGTACTTCCAATCCAAAGATTGCCTTTTTGATCATCTTTAATTCTATAAATTAAGTTGCTAGAAATAGTAGATGTGTTATCTGGGTTTGGTTTATATACTTTAAAAGAATGACCATCATATCTGTTTAAACCATCATGTGTACCAAACCACATAAAACCATCTTTATCTTGATGAATTGCATTAACATCGCTCTGAGACAAACCTTTAGCTGTAGTTATAGACTCAAAATAAATAGGTTTTTGAGAAAATGTTTTAATAGCAAAAAAGTAAAATATAATAGTTAAGATTGTAGCATATCCTCTATTACTTAATTCAAAATTGGTAAGAAATGTATTTTTAAATCCGTCTAGCATATCTAATATTAATAATCTTAAAAAGTATAAATATAAACTGAATAAAAAAAGTGACCCAAGCTTAAACCTTGAATCACTTTTACAATTAAACAAATAATAATGAAATGCGATTTATTAGTACCCTGTATTTTGCTTTAAGTTAGGGTTTTGATCTAACTCATTTTGAGGTATAGCAATGTATTCTCTACCTGGCTTGTATGCACTGGTACCTGCACTATTAGATTTTAAAGCGGGGTTATTAACTATTCTTTCAACCACTTTTCCCCATCTTAATAAGTCAAAATATCTTGTACGTTCAAAAGTTAATTCTTTTACTCTTTCGTCTTCTATATCTTGCATTGTAGCGGTTGTAAACTCTGACATATCTACTCTTCTACGTACTTTATTTAACGCTTCTAAACCATCTGCTGATAAATTATTATCATCCATTAAGTCTGCTTCTGCAAACATTAATAAAACATCTGCATAACGTAGCATTCTTAAGTTGTTACCAGCACCATGCCAACCATTAGCTAAAGACTGACTTAGGCCATTAAATGCCCAATCTGTGTATTTATTACCATATATTTTTGTTCCTGCAGCAGTATAAACTTCATCATAACTTTGATCTCCATACGTTTTAGGAGCTAATACATTACCTTCATAAGTTGTAGTTTCAGTAGTATTAAAAAACAATGTTGTATATGCTCTTGGATCAATTTCATTATTTGTAGTTTTTTCATCTAAAAATAAGTCTAAAGCCCATTGGTTTACTTCCATTCCATCTTGGTTAGTAAAACCTGCAGGAGCAAAATCTGGCTGGTAACCAGATCCTTTTCCTTTTCCTGGACCGTCTCCACCCCAACCACCGTTTCCATCGGCAATCAATTGAATTTCAAATAATGATTCTGTATTGTTTTCAAATTCTTCTGTAAAATTATGTGCGTAATTATCCATTAATTGGTAAGAACTTCCAATAATTTTAGCGAATTCAGTTTTTGCTTCTCCAAATTTTTGTTGATACAATAACGCTTTTCCTAAATAACCTGTTGCGGCACCAGAAGTTGCTCTTCCTTTTTGATCTGCTGGCCAAGAATTAGGCAACATACTTTGTGCTTGTATTAAATCTGCTTCTATAAGCGCCCAAACTTGAGCTGGATCTGCTTGTACGATAGATAAAGGATCTTCAATCTCTGAAAAAGGTAATTCTAATAATGGAATGTTTCTCCAGTTATTTAACAAATTAAAATAGTTAAAGGCTCTAAGAAAATGAGCTTCACCAAGAATTGCATCTTTTTGTTGTTGATCCATTTCTATATTTGGAACTCTAAAAAGCACTTCATTAGCTCTAGAAACTCCTTGATACATTGCTTGCCAAACCCATTTTACAGGATTTCCTGCAGGATCTGTATTAAAGTAACTAACTTGTGTTCTATCTGAAGTACCATTACCGTTTATTACATCATCTCTATAATCTGATAAGAAAACTTCAAATCTAGAATAGTATAAAATATTAGAAAAAGGACTATAAGCTCCAATGATTCCTTTCTCTGCATCTTCTGCTGTCTGCCAAAAAGAGTCTGGTGTTAAAGCATTTGGATTTGATTGATTTAAAACGTCTTCACTACATTGTATATTAATCATACAAAATGTAAGTAGCGCCAAACTAATTTTTACTATTGTTTTATTTTTTTTCATTTTTTATAAATTTAAAATTTAAAAAGAAACTTGTAATCCAAGTTGAAATGTTCTTGGCGTTGGATAACTACCTTCGTCTACACCTGCATTAAATATTTTTCTAGAACCACCTCTATTATTTCGACCTACTTCAGGATAATATCCTGTATAATCTGTTATTGTAAATAAATTTGTAGCAGTTACATATAATCTAAGCTTGCTGATTTTTATTTTATCTAAAACAGATTCTTTAAAATTATAACCAACTTGTGCATTTCTTAATCTAAAATAAGCTCCGTTTTCTACATAAAAATCAGACATCCTACGGTTGTTTCCATTATCTGACTTTGTATTTCTAGGAAGATCAGAACCTGTATTAGAAGGTGACCAACCATTTAAAGCGTCTGCAAAATAATTACCATCAGTATCAAAGTAACCTCTATATTTTGTACCATTTAATATAGAATTACCTGCAACACCATTAAATAATAAACTTAAATCAAATTGCTTATAATTAGCACTTAAATTTAGACCATAATCAAAGGTAGGTATAGGACTTCCTAAATATTTTTGATCATCTACATCTATATCTCCATCACCATCTAAATCTTTAAATTTTATATCTCCGGCAACAGGGCTTCCTGATGCATCATTTGCAGCAGTTGCTTCTGCATCTGTTTGGTATATACCGTCTGTTACATAACCATAAAAAGAACCAATTGGTTGTCCAATATCTGTTTTTGTACTATTTAAAGAGTTTGATGTAAAACTACCTTGACGTATTGGGGTGGAGCTACCTAAACTTGTAACATTATTGTCTAACACAGAAATATTACCTGAAACATTAAAAGAGAAATCATCTCCAACAGCATCACCATAACTTGCTACTAATTCAAAACCTTTATTTTCTACACTTGCAGAATTAAAAGGAATTGCATTTGTAAATCCTGTGTAAAGAGGAAGTTGAATATTTACTAAAATATCTTCAGATTTCTTAACAAAGTAATCCATAGTAACATTTAGCTTATTATTTAATGCTCTAAAATCTAAACCAATATCTAATGTTTTTGTCGTTTCCCAAAAAATATTTGGATTTACACCTTTAGTGATAGAGTATCCAGGAACTCTTGCAGGTGTATCTCCTAGTACGTATTCGCTAAATAAATTTAATTCTGGGTCAATTGCGTAAACATCTACATTGTTAGAACCAATTTCACCATAACTTACTCTAAATTTTACATCTGTAATTGCCTCTACATTTTCCATAAAGTCTTCATTACTTATATTCCAAGCTAATGCCATTGAAGGAAAAGTACCCCATCTTAAGTTTTCTTTAAAAAGAGAAGAACCATCTCTACGCAAAGTAGCTGTTAGTAGATATTTATCGTCAAAAGAATAATTTACTCTCCCAAAATATGATTGAATTGTTGAAGTTCTATCAAATGAAGGAGCATTACTTAATTCTTCAGCTGCCGAAGCTATACGAATATTATTCGCTGGGAACCTTCTTGCTTCTATACCTAACTGTCTTGCATTGTTTTCTTGCTGTGTATATCCACCAAGAACATCTACTGAATGCTTTCCAAAAGTCTTTTTATAGTTTAAAGTATGTTCTACTAAAGTAGATAAGAAGTTTGTATTTCTTTCTCTTAATTCAGAAAACTGTTTAATACCAGCATCCTTAAAAATCTGATTATCCGGAGTAAATTCGTAGTTATTATCTGAATAAGTTTCTAGACCAAGATTTAGTTTGTATGTTAATCCTTCTAAAATTTCATAAGAAGCAGCAATATTTCCTAATATAGTATTTCTTGTAATTGTTCTATCCTGTAGAGCAGCCACACCCAACTCATTAATAATCGTTCCAGGACCATAATAAGATGCTAATGCAGAACCTGCTCCAATATCTGAAGAACTGAAATTACCTTCATCATCTCTTAAACGTATTGTAGGAATTAGATTTCTTTCTTTATTAAAGTATGGATTTGTGTTGTTAACAGTTCTTGTTAAACCAATAGTATTATCAAGACGAAATTTCCCTTTTATGAAAGAACCATTTGCTCTAACAGTTGTTCTTTTGAAATCTGAATACTTTACGATACCTTCATTATCAAACTGATTTAATGAAAGACTGTATAATAAATTATCTGTTCCACCTGCAAGTCTAATATTTGTGTTTTTTACAATTGATGTTCTAATAGATTCACCATAAAGATCACTTGTATTGTTAGGATTGAATTGAGTATCGTTTGCAGGAGATCTCATTCTGCCGTCATTATCATCAGCATTGTTTACGATATCTGCGTATTGTCTTGCATTTGCCCAATTTAATGTGTTTATGATTTTATTAAATCCAACACTTGTATCTATATCTACAGTTAACTTTCCATTTTTACCCTTTTTGGTAGCAATTATTACTACACCATTTGCAGCTCTAGAACCATAAATAGCTGTAGAAGAAGCATCTTTCAATACCGAAATACTAGCAATATCTTGTGGATTTATAGAATTCATATTCCCAGTAATTACACCATCAATTACAAATAAAGGTCCAGCATCAGACAGAGTACCAATACCTCTAATAGTTATTAAAGAATTAGAACCGGGTGCTCCTCCTTGAGATTGAACACTTACACCTGCCATTCTACCTTGTAATGCTTGTGCAGGATCGTTAAACGTTAAGTTTTCAATATCTTTCGCCCCCACAGTAGAAACTGCTCCTGTAAGATCTTTTCTCTTTTGAGAGCCATAACCAACAATTACAATTTCTTCTAAACTTTCTGTACTTGCTTCTAAAACAATTTTTATGTTTTTTTCAGAACCTACAGTAACTTCCTTAGCTTTATAACCTAAATAAGATGCGACTAAAACATCTCCTTTTTTTGCTTTAATAATAAAATTACCATCAAAGTCTGTTGAAGCACCTACTGTTGTGCCTTTCACTGAAACGTTAACTCCTGGTAATGTAATACCATCAATATCCACTACAGACCCTTCAATAGTTTGTGCATTTAGATGCTGCATACTCATTGCTGAAAACAGCAATAACAGTAATGAAGCATTTTTTAAGAATTTAAAAAATAATTTTCTGTTCATAAAGTTTTAAATTTGGTTGAATTAGTTTTTGAAGCTTGCCTTATTATTATCACAATAACTTCACTCCAAAGAAACAGGTTTAACGAATTTAAGATTGGTAATATCGTGTCAAGTTTCAGGAAATGACAACCAAAACCCACTAAAAATAGGTGTTTGATAATAAATAGGTAAAAAAATTATGCTTTTGACAAAAAACAAGAAATGTATTCTATAAATTATTTTTGTTCTTTTAAAGATTGTATTTTAAATAACTTTAGGTTGCCATTGTTTAATGCAAATAGTAAAGATTTCTTTTTTTCTTTACCTATATAAATAGTTTCAATCTCTTTAATTTCACCATTTATAAATAACCCATTTGTTTTTGAAGTAACAATTTTATTAGAAGAATTAGGCTGAAGTACTAAACCATAATCACCATCGTTTCTTGGAGTCTCAACTTCTGATTGATATAAATTACCACCACTAATAATTTGTAAATTTTTATTACGGTTAGTTAAAACTTCAAAATCGTTTATAGAAGAAAATTGCGCCCTACGTGGTAGCTCATTTAAAACATACGTATTATCTCCTTTATTTTCTATCCAAGAATTTGCAAAAGTACGTGCTTTATAATGTAGCGATTTATCTAACATGGTTTTACCATAAATATCTTCTAAAGTTGCGTTAGCAAACAAATCGAAAGTTTCAAAACGCTTTTTTATTGCAGGTACTTGTTGCGAAGAACATTCCCTACCTCTTAAAGGTAATAAGATTCCTTTTTTTCTATAACTTAAAACAATATCTGTTGTTCCATTTTCATCAAAATCGTTTGCATAAACTTCAAAAGGTTGTTTTTCACTGGCTTTATACTTGTAGTTTAAACCTAGGTTTCCTGCTACATAATCCATGTCTCCATCATTATCATAATCTACCTTTTTGATGCTATTCCACCAACCAATAGACTTTTCTAAACCTACCTTTTTTGTAACTTCTTTAAATTTATTTCCATCATTTTTAAAAAAACGAATTGGCATCCACTCTCCAGTAATTATTAAATCTGTTTTACCGTCATTATCAAAATCTTCCCACAAAGCAGTTGTTACCAAACCTAAATTAGATAGTTCTGGAAATATTTGTTTTGTAACATTTACAAATTTAATGTCAGCATCTATTCCTCCTACATTTTTTAAAATATAACTTTCTGCTGGAAATGGATACTTACCAGGAACAATTCTACCACCAATAAATAAATCTAAATCACCATCATTATCATAATCATTTGCTGTTACTACTAATCCGCTTGTGCTTATTTTAGGTAAAGATTTTGTTGTTTTAACAAAGCCCTCTTTTGTATTTACATACAATCTGTCTTCATAATATTTTAATGACTTAGAAACATCGTTACCACCACTTACAACATATAAATCTAAATCATTATCTCCATCTGCATCAAAAAATATTGCACCTGTATCTTCTTTATTTATATCATTTTGCCAAGGCCCGTTTAAAACATTAAAACTTCCCGAAGTATTTTGAACATACATTATAGCTTCATTATTGGCTGCATTACCAATAAAAAAATCATCTAAACCATCATTATTTATATCGCCAACAGCTAAGGCAGGACCTAATTGAGAATTTTTATGAGGCAATAACGGTTCTACTGCAAAGTCATTGTACGAATCTTCTGTGTGTTTAAAATCTATTCCAGATTTTAATGTAATATCTTTAAATAAATAAGAATTTTTATGTGGTTTTTCATCTGTAGAAACAGCTTTTTTATAGTCCAAGTTTATAGTTTTATTTACAGCAACATTGTACAAAATTTGTTCTTTTTTATTTGGCCAAACTATTCTTAAAGAATCTATAACAGTGTCTTCATTTAATCCGAAATGCATTATTGGCTCTACACTAGATTGAAAACCTCTTGTTAATGTAAACTCTTGAAACTGCTTACCTTCTTTACTGTTTACAGTAACTTTTACACCTAAACCTAAAGGATTATTTTCTGCTCCTTTAAATTTAATTCTTAAGTAATTAGAAGTGCTATTATTTTTAAAAATAGAAACTGCATCGTCTAAATTATTAATTACAAGATCTAAATCTCCATCATTATCTAAATCACCATAAGAAACACCATTTGAAAAGCCTTTATAGCTTATATTCCAATTCTTATTTGCTTTAGAAAATTTGTAATTTCCTTCATTTTTAAATATAAAATTATCTATTGGCGTACTTGGATAACTTTTATAATCTATACTTTTATTAAAGTCCGAAAAACCAGTCATTTTCGTTCTTTTATTCACGTCATTGTTATTCACATCACGCTTCATACCATTGGTGATAAAGACATCTTTTAAACCATCATTATCAAAATCTGCAAATAAAACACCCCAGCTCCAATCTGTCGTTGCTAAATTAGTTAGCCTAGAAACATCACTATAAACAGGAACTCCGTTTTTGTTAATTCCATTATTAACTTGCAAGACGTTTTGCATATATTGGTAATGCAAACCTAAATCTACAGCTTCTTTAAAAGATTCAGGATTCATACTTGCCATATTCGTTTTAGATCTTTTATGATCTGCTGGCGTCATATCTAATTGCACAATATCTAATAATTTATCATTATTAAAATCGGCAACATCAATTCCCATTCCAAACATTGCTGTATGTTTTGTTGCTTCTTTTACAACTTCTTTAAAAGTACCATCACCTTTATTAAGGTAAAAATAATCGGGTACATTAAAATCATTAGATAAGTAAAGATCTGGTAAACTATCATTGTTAAAATCGGATGTTATGATACCTAAAGTCATCCCAAAATTTTTAACATTTGCTTTCTCTGTTACGTCGATAAAAGTGTTATTACCGTTGTTTTTATATAAATGACCAGAATCTTCTAATTTATTTTCTTGCATTTTTTGATGATAATACTGGTTTCCCATACTTACTTTTACCATCGGATAATTTGCCACAAAAACATCTAATAATCCATCTTTATCATAATCTAAAAAAGTTGCTTGTATAGAGGTTGAAGCATCATTTAAACCATATTCTTTTGCTTTTTCTGAGAAAGTATTGTCTTTATTATTTATAAAAAGCTGGTTTTTTGTATTACCAAAGATTCCAGATACAGAAACGTAAATATCTAACCAACCATCAGAATTTACATCTGCCATAGTTACTCCTGTATACCATCTATTGTCTCCAGAAACATTTGCAGCATCACTAATGTCTTCAAACTGCATATTTCCTTTATTCAAATAGAGTTTATTTTTGGACATATTTCCTGTAAAATAAACGTCAGATAAACCATCATTATTAATATCTCCAATAGCAACTCCACCTCCTAAATACATATATGGAAAAGTAAAATAGTTTAAAGTATCACTCTCTATAATATTATTTGAAAAGCTAATTCCTGAGTCTTCACTTAACACTGAGGTGAATTTTGTGCTACTCGTTTTAAAGGTTTCTTTATTACAAGAAAAAAGAGTGAAAAACAAGAGTGAAATTCCGAAGATTTTTTTCATTTTGAAGATATTTTTATATCAGTAAATAAATATCGACATTTTAAAAATATTGGGCATACCAACTTTATATTTTGACATCTATATACTATTAAATGAACACCAATTACCAAAGAAAATCTCACTTCAACTGTTAACAACAGTAGAAGTGAGATTAATCAATCTCAAAAAAAATAATGATACTACTTTTTAAATTTTGATAATGCTTCTTTTGTAAATTCTGATAAAACCAATTCACCAGAAACAGCAGCTCTTTCTGCTAATAAATCATTCCAATTTTCTGTTCCTTGCCACAGTGCCTTTTTTATTTCTGATAAAGCTCCAGGATTATAAGAAGCCAATTTTTCTGACAACAATTCTATTGCTTCATCCAACTCTTTTTGACTTTCAAATACCTTTGCATACAACCCTTTTTCTTTTGCCCAATAGGCGTTTTTCCAATTAGTAGCATCTAACGTAAGTTCTGCTGTTCCTGAAACTCCAATTTTACGAGTTACAGCAGGTTCAATTACAAAAGGTCCGATTCCTATTGTGAATTCAGATAATTTTATCCCAGCATTTTCAGTTGCCAAAACATAATCACAAGCAGCTGCTAAACCAACTCCACCACCAACAGTTTTTCCTTGAACACGACCAATAATTAGTTTTCCACAAGTTCTCATCGCGTTAATTACGTTTGCAAAACCAGAGAAAAATTGTTTTCCATCTTCTAAATTAGAAATAGCAACCAATTCATCAAAAGAAGCGCCAGCACAAAATGCTTTTTCCCCTTCAGATTTTAAAATAATTACAGAAACGTCTGTATTATTTCCTACTAAAATTAATTCTTTAGTTAATCTGTCTAATAATTCACTTGGAAAAGAATTACTTGCAGGATGACCAAATTCTATCGTTGCAATCTTATTTTGAACGTTGGTATATAAACTTCCGTTTTGTCTTGTAGTGCTCATAAACTGAATTTTTAGTAAAAATAAGGTTTTATCCTCAATGTCATTTCGAAATGAGACTTTTTAGTCGATTGAGAAATCTAAAAATAAAAATATACTATTTAATGAGATTGCTTCGTTCCTCGCAATGACAACACAAACTAATTACTTTAAATAAGTGGTAAAAACTTCTTTCTAAATCTAATAATTAAAGGTAATCCTCTTGCAATCATCCAAAGTGTGAAGGCAATCCAAATTGCTGTTAGTTTTAAATCGTAATAATCAAAAACTAATAAAGTTGGAATAAAAACCAATCCTGTTGAAAGAATTAAAAGGTTTCTTAAGTATTTCATTTCTCCCATTCCTTTGAACATTCCGTCAAAAATGAATGTAATTGCGCTTATTGGTTGAGTTATTAAAACAATCCAAAAAACATTATAGAATTGTTCTAAAACCGCAGGATCTTTCGTAAAAATTTGTCCGATGAAATTATAGAAAACAGCACCTACTATACCAATAATGATTCCTGTAGACAAACCATATTTTAAGAGTTTATTACTTAACTCAACCAAAGATTTGTAATCTTTTGCGCCTAAAAATTTCCCTGATAAAATGTTTCCTGCACTAGAATATCCATCAACCATAAAAGCACCTAACAACCAAATATTAATTCCAATTGTGTAAGCTGCAATGTATTCTTTCCCATAATCTGTGGCATAAGAAGTTGCAAAATACAAAGCGGTATTTAATGCGATTGTTCTTACAAAAAGATTTGCTATCATACCCAACAAACGAGGAATTTCTGGATGAACTTTAAATGTTATTTTTAATGAAATTGGTGTTTTTTTAATTAATAAAACCAATGCAATAATTGCCATAACAATTTGCGCTATTATACTCGCATAAGCCGCGCCTTCAATATTCATTGCAGGAATATAACCTTCTACTCCGTAGACAAAAATAATATCTAAAAACACATTTAATAATGCTCCAATAATTGCAATTATCATTGGGTAATAGGTGTTTTGTAAACCTCTAAAGATTCCAAAAACTGCAAATACAAATAGTGAAAATGGAAATCCGAAGATTCTTATTTTAAAATACGTAATACAATATTCTAAAACTGAATCTGATGCATTATAGAATTGAAAAATTTGTTTTGCAAACGGATAAGAAATTGCTAATACAAACAAACTTCCTAAAACTACAATTGCAATTGCTTGCGCTGGTAATGCTTTTACTTCGTCTAATTTATTTGCACCTACATATTGAGAAATTATAGAAGAAATAGCACTTCTAATTTGCCCAAAAACCCATATTAACATTGAAATAAATGCTCCTACAATTCCTACTGCAGCTAAACTTTCTGTAGCGTTTTCATTAATATTACCAATGATTGCTGTGTCTGTAATAGACAATAACGGTTCTGCAATACCTGCAATTAAAGCAGGAATTGCTAACTTATTTATGTTTTTAAAACTGGTATTTGATGTCATATCTAAATTTTGCAAATGTAACTAGATTTGCGTTAAGGATTGCAGTGAAAAGCCCACAGTGAGGAACGAACGAGGACTTGAAACGAAAAGCCTGACCCTTGTGGTAACGCCCAAAAAAAATATGTAACTTTGCTTCTTTAAATTTAGCATTATGAAAAATATTTTGGTCCCAATTGGATCTACAGAAAAAGCAATTACCACTTTACAATACGCCATTGATTTTGCAGAAGAAATAAATGCAAATGTATTAGTTTTTAGGGCGTACAAAGCAAAATCTAAAGCTGGTAGCATGGTAAATATGACTGCAATTATTGAGCGCGAAACAAAATTATATCTAAAAACAATGGTGAGTGCTGTTGATAGAAAAAATGTTGACGTGAAATTGATTTCTTCTAAAGGTGGAGTTCTTGAAAGCGTGGAAGCTATTGATAATGAAATTGGTGTAGATTTAATTATAGTGGGTGCTAAAAGTAATTCTATTAAAGACGGTGTTTTTCTAGGAACTACAGCTGGTAGTTTGGTTAAAAAATCGAACTTACCTGTTTTAACGATTCCTGAAGGTTATGTTTATAAACCCGTAAAATCGATTTTATTGGCTTTTAAATCTGGTGTTGTTAAATGTAAAACGGCTTTAAATCCTTTGACAATTATAGCTGAAAAATTTAATCCAGAAATAAACTCTTTACTAGTTAAAACTGTTGGTTATAAAGATGAAGATTTAGTTATAGATAAAGAATTAATTGAATTACAAACGAGTCTTACTACTACAGAAAACGCAACTACGTATCAAGGTGTTTTAGAGCATTTTAAAACGCATAATCCAGATATGTTGTGTGTTTTTAGACGTAAAAGAGGTTTCTTCAAAAAATTATGGGAAAAAAATACAGTTCTTAAAAAAGAGTTTTATACTTCTATTCCTTTGTTAATTTTGAAAGGGAAGTAGATTAATATTTTAAATCTGCTGGTTCTATAAAATCTACATCAAGAGTATAAATCTCTTTGATGTAGGTTTTTATTTCAGTGATAAATTCTTCTAATTTTTCTTCTGTAATTTCTACATCTGGTTTTCTATAATTTGATGAAAAATTGACAGGTAAAAATCCACTATTTAGGTTTTTAAAAGAATAAATTCCGGCTTCTAAAGGCTTATTAAAATTATACTTTTTGCTTTTTGTATATAAATACCCATACAACAATACTTGAATGGCTTTGTATTGTTCTTTTTCTCTTAATTTCTCAAAATCTAACACTCGTAATTCAGCGCCACTTACCATTCCTGTTTTATAATCGATAATTCGTAAAACGCCATTTAATTCGTCTACTCTATCTACTTGACCATGAATTTTAATTGGAAAGTCTATTCCTTCGATTTCTATTTCTGTTGCTAGGTTTTCTTCTGTTCCTATTATTCTTAATTCGTTCTTTTTATCTTTTAGTAAGTCCTTTTCTTGTGCTAAAAAATTATTAACAAATCTATTAGCAACTTCAAAAATTAAACGATTTCTTCCTGTTGATATATCTCCGTTTTTAAATTCAATTTTAAAATATTTTACAACTAATTCTTTGGATTTTTCTTTCATCAAATCCACATCTTTCTCTAATAAGAATTTACCTACAAAAGGTGTGTATAATTCATCTAAAGTTTCGTGAACAACTGTACCTAACGTATTGTAAGCAACTGTTTCCTCTACATCATCAAATTCTTTTAATTTTAATACTTTCTGTTTGTAAAATGAAATTGGGTTGTATAAATAATTGGTTAAAGCAGATGGTGAAATCCCTTTTTCTGCCAATATTTTTAGTTGTTCTAAAACAGCATCGTTTTTCTTAACTTCTTTTAAAGCGATGTTTTGCGCTTCTACTTTAGGTGAAATAATTTTCTGAACAATATCCGATCGCATCATTTCTAATTGCGTTACAAACCTGCTTTTTTCTCCGCTTCCAAAAACGTCGTGTTCTGTATTGTAAATGATAAAAACGTTTTTTGCTCTTTGCATTAATCTAAAAAAGTGATACGAAAAAATAGCATCTTTTTCTCTATATGTTGGCAAACCAAATTCGACCTTAACATCAAAAGGAACAAAAGAATTCTGTTGGCTACTTGCTGGTAGAATTCCTTCGTTTGTAGAAACTAAAATAATGTTTTCGAAATCTAAAACACGCGTTTCTAACATTCCCATTAACTGTAACCCTCTTAATGGTTCTCCCTGAAATGATAAACTTTCTGAAGAAATTAATTGTCTAAAAAAAAGTGCTAATGTTTTTAAATCTGGAAAATATTTAAACTGATTTTGCAATGTTTTTAACTGGGTAAACGTCGTGTAAAAACGGAATAAATATTCTTTTTCTAAATCGCTAACATCTTCTTTTAAAAGGTTGATTAAATTGATAATTCTATCGATAAATTCGTCTATAGAAATGTAAGAATTAAAGATTGATAGAATTGCTTCTTTCAATTTAGGCTCTGTATTTTCTAATAATTTATTGATGTGAACTTGTTTGATAAACGTCTGATTTTGTTTTGCAACATCATCTGAAAAAGCATCTATTCCTGGTATTAAATTGTAAACAGATTGATGTTTTAAAAATCTGATTACATCTTTATAATAAAACTGATTTACAACTGTTTTCTGTAATTTATCTTGAGAAACAAATAGTTGAAATATTGAAAATAACAGATTGGTAGTTGGCACATCTTTTAAAGGATATCCCATTGTTATATTGATTGCATTGATATTTTTTGGCAACGAATTCAATGTTATTGGTAACAATGTTTCATCTGCTAAAACCAACGCTGTGTTCTTAAAATCGGTGATTTTCTCTAAAATTTCTCCAGCATATTTTATTTGAGTCGTATTTTTTGACGCTCCAATTACTTCAATGTTTTTAGGTTGAGAAAATGTATCACCAAGTGTTTTTACTTCATTTTTCTCATAATATCTCCACTCCTTTTTATATCTTCTGATAAACCTTCCTGCCTGATGATTTGATTTGAAAAACGCAGTATCAATATCCCAATAAATATCTGAATTCTTGTTTTCTAAAACTTTCTGAAATAAAAACTCTTCCGCAGTATTTAATGCATTAAACCCAATGAAAAAGAACTTCTTAGTCTGATTTCTCTCTAAATACGAATCAATTTTCTTGCAAGATTCTCTGTAGATTAAACCTTGATATCCAATATTATTTTCCTTTAAGAATTTATAAAAAGCATTGTAATAAATATTTAGTTTTTCTAAAAACGAATAATGATCTTCCATTAATTCGGTTTCTTTAAACTCGCCTTCTACAGACCATTTTTTTAAACGTTGAATATCTCTTAAGTAAAGGAAAATTTCTTTGGTGTTTATTAAATGCTGATCTAATTCATTAAAATCTTGAATTACAGTAAATGCCCAAGACGCAAAAACATCAAAAGAGACAGGTTCTTTCTCTAGACCTTTATAAATAGTATAAAAATGAAATAGTAATTGAATGCTATCTGCTTTTTCAATTCCAGAAACTTGATTTATAAATTGCTCAACATTTATAATTTCTGGTAAAAACCCAACCGTAATTTTATCTTTAAAGGTTTGTTTTACAAACACTTTTGCCCTTTGTGATGGAAGGATAAAAACGACGTCTTCAAAAGATTTTGTGGTTTTTAAAATATTATCTAAAGTATCAGAAATGAAAGATTGCATCAATTTATTTGGATCAGTTTGAATTTCTAAATTACAAAAACTTACTTTTATACCTCTTTAATCATTAAATTATTTTTTGATGCAAAACGAATTAAATGTTATTGGTATTCAGGCTGATTTAGTTTGGGAAAACCCAACCGAAAACTTAGCCTTTTTTGAAAGTAAAATAAACACTCTTTCTAAAGGTATAGATCTTGTTGTGTTGCCAGAAATGTTTACTTCTGGTTTTACAATGAATCCTGAAAAAGTTGCTGAAAAAATGGATGGAAATGCTATTTCTTGGATGCAAAAAATGGCTTCGGAAAATGAAATTGCCATTTGTGGAAGTTTGATAATTGAAGAAAATGAAAATTATTATAATCGCTTAGTTTTTGTTCATCCTTCTCAGAAAATAGAAACGTATGATAAAAGACATTCTTTTACTTTGGCAGGAGAAGATAAAGTGTACACTTCTGGATCAAAAAAGTTAATTGTAACTTATAAAGGATGGAAAATATGTCCTTTAGTTTGTTACGATTTACGTTTCCCTGTTTGGGCGAGAAATACCGAAAATTACGATCTTTTAATTTTTATGGCTAATTGGCCAGTTACACGAATTAAAGCTTGGGAAACCTTGTTAAAAGCGCGTGCAATAGAAAATATGAGTTATGTAATTGGTGTAAATAGAACCGGTAAAGACGCTAATGATTATAAATATTCAGGAAATTCTTTGGTTGTAGATTATTTTGGTCAAGAAATTTCTAATTTACAGAATAATGAGGTTGGCATTGTAAAAGCCACTTTAGTTAAAACGGAACAAGATAGAATTCGAAAGAAACTTGGTTTTTTAAATGATAAGGATTCTTTTAAAATTGAATTTTAAAGTTAATGACCACATAGAAGCATAGAAAAAATAAGTTTTAGTCTTAAAATAAATAAACCCTTCATAATTTGAATCTGAAGGGTTTATTTATTTTATTTCTAAAAAGAGATTGCCACATCAAACAAAAAAGTTTGATTCGCAATGACAGTAAATTAGCAAACAAGTCTAGCCCTGATTGAAGTGACATCCTTTTTGTTTTTCACAAAAAGATATAACGAAAAGCAGGAAATAGCTTCTAAAAACTACGCTGGAATCATCCATTTAAATTTAAAGTCTGTATCTGGAACTACAATTCTTTCTGTAATTCTGTACATTCTTGCTGGTAATTTCATTAAATAATCTCTTGCCTTTTCTGCTTCTGGAGTAAGATTTGTAATTTTATCTATTTCCCACATTGTGTTTAGTTTCTGAATAATATCTACATAATCGAAACCTGTATAAACACCAATTCTTTGTGCTACTGCTGAAAAATCATCGAATGCACTTCCTTTTGCTCCAAAAGATTCTCTTAAGTGTAATGCTGGCATTACAATTTTATGTTTCATCATGTGTTGAAAAGCCAACATCATTTCACTTGGATCTATTTTAAAGATTTCTTTTACGAAATGAGAATATGCTTGATGGTGACGCATTTCATCTCCTGCAATAATTTTAGACATTTTAGCTAATGCTTTGTGTCCTTTTTTACGTGCAATTTTAGCTACATTGTTATGAGAAACATACGTTGCTAGTTCTTGAAAACTTGTATATACAAAGTTTTTATATGGATCTGATGATGTACCAATATCGAAACCGTCTGCAATTAAATGTTGTGTAGAAATTTCTACTTCACGCATATTTACACGACCTGATAGGTACAAGTATTTGTTTAAAACATCTCCATGTCTATTTTCTTCTGCAGTCCAGGTTCTAACCCAAGTTGCCCAACTATTATCTGGTTGTTGAGAAACACCATCTAAATCTAATAACCAAGATTCATATGTTGGTAACGCTTCTTCTGTAATAGTATCTCCTACTAATACAACCCAAAAATCGTCGTGTAATTCTTTAGATAACTCTCTAATTTCTTCTACTTCTGTAATAAAAGAATCTTTTTGAGAGTTCGGTAAAAAATCTGTTGGTTGCCAGATTTTTTCTGCAGGTATTAAATATTTATCTACAAAAGTTTGCATACTTTTTTCTAAAGTTAGCATTACTTCTTTTCTGACGTTGTGTATAGACATAGTTTTATTTTATGTGTTCTTTTATAACTGACTCTGTTTTTTCCATCAATTCATCAAAAGGTAAAGAGTCTATTTTAATCGGTTGATGCGTAGTAATCGTAATTGGACTTCCTAAACCTAATGGAAATTTTCCGTATTTAAAAATTTTCCACGAATTATTTATGGTTAACGGTACTATATACCCATCTTTATTGTATTTACAAATCACCTTTAAACCACTCTTAGCAAAGGATTTAGGTTCCCCATTCCTACTTCTAGTTCCTTCTGGAAAAATAACTGCTCCCCATTTGTTTTTATTAATTCTTTTAGAAAAATTAACCAATGCACTTATTGATTGTTTTGGGTCTTTTCTATCTATTAGTGCTCCACCACCATTCTTTAAGTTGAAAGAGACACTTGGAATACCTTTACCTAGTTCTATTTTTGAAACAAATTTTGGGTTATGTTTTCTAAAATACCATCCTATTGGAGGAATATCTGAAATTGATTGGTGATTTGACACAAAAACAATTGATGTGTTTTCTGGTATCTTATGTTTATTGATTACACGAACAGTTACACCAATAAGTAACATAGATTTAACCAAACTAAAATTTAATGCATTTACAACTTTAGCATGTCCTTTAACACCAAATAGAGTGAAACTTAGCCACTGAAAAGGATGAAAAATAATCAATAATAAAGTAAAAGTAAGTACAAAAATCGGTGATAATATGTAGCTTAAAAATTTCATATTTAGAACCAGTTACTCCAAGGAATTCTTGAAAGAATCAATAATAAGGCTAAACCGTAAAAAATAGCAAATGTTTTAAATTTTGCTGCGTCTTCTGTTTTCTTTTTGTGTTTAGACCAACCAATTGTAATCAATACAATTGCAAGAATCATCATAATAGGATGCTCTACGGCTAATAATCTTGCTGCTTTATCTCCCATAACTTCTCCTCCATTTTCTTTTAAAGCTTTAAACCAAGGTGACATAAAATACCATCCTAAACCAATTAATAGCTGTATATGAGATAGAATAAGTGTAAATAAACCCAATCTTAAATCTCTATCTGCAAATTCCTTTTTCTGTTTTAAACCAATTATAGCATTTACTACTGTAAAAATTAATATTGCTAGTACTAGGTATGCCCAGTATGAATGGATATCTTTCATTTGTTTGTGTAGTTTTTGTTGTTTTGCAAAGTTACTAATTTTATATACAAAAAAACCACCTCGATTGAGGTGGTTTTATATGAATTTTTTTTATCTCTAGTCGTTAACAACCCAAGCCCCATCAGTTTTGATGAAACTCGTTTGATAATCATTCTCTCCGTTGTCATAAATAACATACGTTAAAAGATACTTTTGTTTCTCTGCCGCATTTGGGTCTAAATGATCTAAAAATAGTATTAAAGCGTATTGAATTTGTTCATCTGACCAGTTATAATCAAAATCACCATAACTAGCTAAGTTAGCTAAACTAACATTTGAAAAGTCTGCATTTCCTTCCAATGCATTAGACATAAACTCATAATCAGCATTTCTTACTAACGTATATTTAATTGTATTATCTGGAACCCAAGAAGATCCATCATGACCAAATTGTAAAGTTGTATCAATTGTCGATTGATATCCAACCCATACACCATCAGTTTTTGTATATGAATTACCACGTGTCTGTGCTCCACTTGAACTAGATACATAATTATAAGTTACATCCAATTCACTTCCTTCTAATGCATAAGGGAATTTTATATTTAAGAATGCTGGTAAATAATCTTCTGCTGGAGTTGAACTCCCAAAATTCTCAAGACCCATAGATGCAAAATCTGCATCGCTTAATAAGTAAAAACCATCAGTAGATGGAACTTCCCAAGCACTATCAGTATATGTATAAACCGCTTTATTAGATACTTTAGTTCCTACTGTCTCATCATCTAATTCGTCATTACTCATAATAGCTGACCAAGTATTTGCTACACGAATACCATCTATTGTTCCTGTTGGTCCACCACCACCTTGGCGTATTCCAATTCTATTTGCAGAGTTCCCTTTATTACCAGTGTTTGTTGCTTCTGGTATTGAAGGTTCTAATGTTAAAGCTGAAGTTAATATATGTAAATTAGAAACTCCGCTTTCAATATTATAAGATGCAACTAAAAGATAGGTTGTATCTAAGTTAAAAGCTGTTGTACCATAAGTTAAACTACTTGAACTAGCCCCAATACCAAATAAAATATTTCCAGACCCATCACTTTTTGCACCAACTCTTGCTGAATAACTATAACTACCATCTTCTTCCATAAGGTGGAAAAAATAAGTTCCATCACCAACCTCACTAAAATTTACTAAGGCACTTGAATACACTATTTTTGTCTCTATTATTGGTGTAATTGAAGTATTTACATCTTGAGAACCTGAACCTATTGTCATAGACCCTCCTATATTAGAAGCAGGATAGTTTTCCATAGACAAACTTGCCGTTGAATATCCTACAGCCGTATTCCCTGAATGAGCTTCCCAATTACTAGAAATAGTTGTTAGATCTCCAGCTGTTGTTCCTAAATTAAAATTTTCTTCTAAAGAAATTGTAGGTGTAACTACATATGCACTTCCAGTATATTGGAAATATGTTGCAGCTACATAATCTCCTTCTTTAGGAGAACTGTAATTACTACTAATAATATCTGCTAAATAATCTTCTGGAGCTACATCAGATTTAAAACCTAATAATTCACTTCCACTTAGAGTATAATCCTCTTGTTTTAGACTATAACCTTTTAAACTAAAAGCATTTCCAACATATAGTTTATAACCAAGTAAAACAGAAGAGTTTTTTCCCCAAACAGGGTATTTGTCAGTTAAAAAAGCAGGAATAGCTGCTTTTGCATCGTCTACAGAACTAAAACTACCGTAAGATAATTCTAATGCATCATAATCTTCATCTGTAAGTGTGTAAACTACGTCTCCTACTATTGCAGAAGCTTGTGCATCAACTTCTGCATTGATGTCTTCTAATGGCTCACAAGAAGTGAAAACCATTGTAAAAACTGTTAATAATAAAAATATTTTTTTCATGATTTATTTTTTAAAAGTTAACTTTTAATCCTAAACTAAATGTTCTTCCGGCTCCGTAATAAACATTCGCACCCGCAGCAGTATGAGTTCCATCGTCGAACCCATCAGAGATATATTCAACATCAAAAATGTTGTTCATTTTACCAGATAATGAAGTTTCGAATTCTCCAATGGTAAATCCATGTCTAAAACCTAAGTCAAATAAATGATATGCTGGCATTTTCCAAGTATCTAATCTATCTGTACTTCTTGTTATGTCAAATTTAGAATATAAATCTCCTGCATAATTATAATCTAAAAATATAGTTGATTTTTCTAAAGCTTTATAATTTAAACCAAAAGCAAAAGTAGTTTGAGCAGCATCAGAAACTTTTAAACCATTTGCATTAACGGTTACTTTCTGAATAGAAGCTCCAGATTGATCAAATATCTCACCTTCTACATCACTTTTCCATTGCCAATCTCCTAAAGAAACCATACCAGTAAGCTTTAATTTTTCAGACATTTTATAAACAAAATCAAGTTCTATACCTTGATGTAATGCATCTAATCCTGCAATGTTTGCTTCTAAAAACTGACCTAAATTATCTGGATCTAAAACTCTTGCTGTAACCGATTTATCTAACCAAGAAGTTCTATAAATATTTACATTAGCATTAAATTTTTCACTTCTATATCCGTAACCAATTTCTGCACTAAAAACTTTTTCGTTTAATGCATCATCATTTAACTCTACAGATTCTTTATTAAGAAAAACATTTCCTGTTAAAAAAGGTGCTTTAGAGAAGTAACCAATATTTGCAAAAACATTATGGTTATCATCTAAATTATAATTTGCTCCACCTTTTGTACCAAACCCTAAGAAATTTGCATTATCAGAAACCGTTCCATTTGGATTAGAAGAATCATCTAAGAAACTAGATCTACCATATCTTGTATTAGATATTGATGAAGATAAGAAAAGAGATAAATCATCTTTTGAATATTCTAATTGAGCAAATGTACCGTATCTTAATACTCTACCCTCGTAATCTCTATTAAAATGATCTCCAACTTGTAATGCTTCGTTATAGTTATTGTCATTTGAATTAGGGTTTAAATAATATTGTCCTCCTAATAAATCTGTAATTTCATACCAGTGTGAACCAATATAATATCTACCATCTAAACCAGCAGACAAAACGATGTTTTCTGATAAATCTGTTTTTAAAGTAGATAAAACACCATACCATTTATGATCATTGTTAGAAGCTGCAAAAACATCTGTAGAACCTAAAGCTCCATTTCCTTTATTTTCCTCAACTATTCTATCAAAATCAATAGGTTGATCTATATCTCCTAATCTGTAATCATTATTAGTGAATTTACCAGAACCTTGAGTCCTTCTACCACCACCAGAACCATAAGAAGCGTAAACTACAGTAGTTAAGAAAGTTTTATCAGAAATAGTCCAATCATGATTTAAAGATATTTGTGGCTTGTGATAGAAGTTAAAAGAAATATTTTCAACTTGTCCGTTTCTATAACCCCAATCCGGATTAAATCTTTTTCCACCTTGCTCAGTAGCTCTGTTTTGTGCTATAGTTCTTGTATTAAATCTTTGTCCGTGAGTTTGTTGAGCTCCTATTACATTAAAAGATAATTTGTGATTAGCATTTATTATTTTAGATACGTTTAAAAAGTAATTTACTCCACTAAATTGAAGTCCATCTACATAACCGTCACCTGAAATCTTAGCAGCTGAAGCAGTTATTGCAAGACCATTGTCCATTAAACCAGTAGATAAAGTCATACCGTATTTTTGGTATCCACTATTACCAGTAGACATTGTTACGTTTCCACCTTTCTCAGCATCTGTAGATTTAGAGATAACATTAATTGTTCCTCCAATTGAAGGCACAGCAACTTTAGAAGCTCCTAAACCTCTTTGTACTTGCATTGCAGAAGTAACGTCTGATAAACCAGCCCAATTAGACCAATAAACAGCTCCATTTTCCATATCATTAACAGGAACCCCATTAATCATAACCGCAACATTTTCCGAACTAAAACCTCTTAAGTTAATTCTAGAATCTCCATACCCACCACCAGTTTTAGTAGCGTATACACCTGGAGTAGATTTTAAAATCTCTGGAAATTCTTGTGTACCTAATTTAGTTTCAATATCTGACGCTTTAATTGTAGAAACAGCAACTGGTGTTTTTCTATCAATAGCAAATGATGTAGCAGTAATTACAATTTCATCTAATGTACCTGCATCTTCAGCTAATTTTATAGAACCTAAATTAGCTTTCGAAGAGGAAAAACTAACTTCTTTAGACTGGTAGCCAATAAAAGAAACTACAACTGTTCCAGAAGTAGATCCTGCTTTTAGCGTAAATTTTCCATCAAAATCAGTTGATGTACCGTTTGTTGTACCTTTCACAACAACACTTGCTCCTGGTAAAGGTTGATTTGTCTCATCGACAATCGTACCTGTAATTTTAGTTTGTCCTAAAACTGTAGCTGTTACAAAAAACAGAGCTACAAATAATAAGTTTTTAAAATTTCTCATTTTTTAATTTTATGTTATTAAATGTTTTACAAAAATCCTCTTTTTGAAATTCTGCAATGTTAATTTAATGTTAAGATTTAACAAAAAATTAAGACATCGAAATATATAAAATTAAAAATTAAAAACTGAGAATCAAGCTATTACATATTAACAAATTTGTTAACATAAAGCTACGAAACAGTTAATTATTAAATAATCAATTTAGAACAGTCGATTTTACTGATTATTCAATAATTTTTTAGCCAGTTCTTTTCCTAATTCTACTCCAAATTGATCATAACTATATATGTTCCATAAAATTCCTTGTGTAAAGATTTTATGTTCATAAAGTGCTATTAATTTCCCTAAAGAACGAGGAGTTAATTTATCAAAAAGAATTGCATTACTTGGTCTGTTTCCTTCAAAAACTTTAAATGGTAAAAGTGATCCAATTTTATCTTCATTTCCAGAAAACTTCAATTCTAAATGAACCTCTTCTTTTGTTTTACCAAAAGCCAAAGCATCCATTTGACCGTAATAGTTTGCCATTAATTTTTTGTGATGATCTGTTAAACCATATAAAGACTCTTTATAACCAATAAAATCACACGGAATTAATTTAGTTCCTTGATGCACTAACTGCATAAAAGCATGCTGCATATTTGTACCTGTGCTTCCCCAAACAATTGTTCCTGTCTGATAATCAATTTTATCTCCATTTCTATCTACACCTTTACCATTACTTTCCATAATAGCTTGTTGTAAATAATCTGGAAGTTTCTTTAAATACTGAGAATAAGGTAAAACAGCTTCTGTTTCTGCTCCATAAAAATTATTATACCAGATACTTAACAGTGCTAAAATTACAGGAATATTTTGATCAAAATCTTCGTTTTTATAGTGAAGATCCATTTCTTCTGCCCCTTCTAACAATGCTTTATAATTATCGTAACCAACAGATAAACTGATAGACAAACCAACTGCAGACCAAAGAGAAAAACGACCTCCAACCCAATTCCACATAGGAAAAACGTTTTTCTTGTCGATTCCAAAATTATCTACCGCTTCTAAATTTGTAGAAACAGCAACAAAATGTTTAGGAATATCGAAAATAGTTGCCGATTTTAAAAACCAGTTTTTAATCGTTTCTGAATTCGTGATTGTTTCTTGTGTCGTAAATGTTTTTGATACAATTACAAACAAAGTCGTTTCAGGGTTTAAGGTTTTTATAATTTCTGAAACATGATCTCCATCTACATTAGAAACAAAATGAGTTGTTAATTGATTCTTATAATATTTTAAAGACTCTACAACCATATCTGGTCCTAAGTCCGATCCACCAATACCAATATTTACAATATCTGTAATAGATTTACCTGTATATCCTTTCCATTTACCAGAAATAACTTTGTTAGAAAAACTTTTAATTTTTCTTAAAGCAGCCTGAATTTGAGGTTTAATATTTTTCCCTTCAACCAAAATTGGTTCTTCAGAAGTGCTTCTTAAAGCTGTGTGTAAAACTTCTCTTCCTTCTGTAACATTTATTACTTCACCAGAATATTGTTTTTCAATTGCATCTTTTAAATCTACTTCTTTTGCTAATTCTACTAATAAACTAATGGTCTCTTTTGTAATTCTATTTTTAGAAAAATCAACTGATAAATCATCAAAATTTAATGAAAAATCTTCTTTTCTATTTACTTCCTTATCTAAATCTTTTATGTTGATATTTTGAATATCATTAAAATGATTTGTTAATGCTTTCCAAGCGTTGGTTGTAGTTGGGTTGATGTTTTTTAATGCCATTATATTTATTTTTTCGCTATATAGTCTATAACTTCTGGCTCTTTAACCGGAAGTATTTTATTTTCTAATTGATATTTAAGTGGTTTCATAAACTCTAAAAACTTAGGTTTTAAACTCTTCTTTAAAGGTTCTGCTGCTGGTAATTTTTGTTTAAATGGATCTACTTCTTTCCCATTTTTCCAAAAACGATAACAAACGTGTGGTCCTCCTGTATTTCCTGTCATTCCTACCCAACCAATTACATCTCCTTGTTTTACGTATTGTCCTTTTTTAACTTTACGTTTTTTCATATGAAGATACTGTGTTGAATATGTGTTATTATGTTTCAATTTTACATAATTTCCATTACCTCCTCTTCTTTCAGATTTTGTAACAGTTCCACTTGCAGTTGCTAAAATTGGAGTTCCTCTGTTGGCTGCAAAATCTGTACCTCTATGTGGTTTAATTCTATTACCATAAAAAGCAATTCTTCTTTTTAGGTTATATCTTGATGAAATTCTGTATTGAAATTTTATTGGAGATTTTAAAAATTGACTACGTAACATATTTCCATTCTCATCATAATATTCTGGAATCCCTTTAATTGAATCTGCTAAGTATTTAAAAGCAAAAAGATCTTGTCCTTTGTGTTTAAAAACTGCCGATTTCACATCTCCATAACCAGCAAAAATAGTATCGTCAATAAATCTCTCTTCATACATAAACTTAAAAGAATCTCCTTTTTGAAGTTTATAAAAATCTAAAGTCCATGCATAAATATCTGCAATCGTATACGTTAAATTTGCTGATAAATGTAAACTATCCATTGTAACAGATAAACTTGAGTTTATAACACCTTTTGCAGTTCTTAAAATAGTTTTTATAGGTTTTTGATGACGTTTTACGGTAATAATTGAATCTTTAAAATCTACAATTGTAGCATTAATTTTATCGTGTTTATAAATAAAAACCTTTGCTTTTTCTACTGAATCTTTACTAGCTAAAATAGTATAAGGTTTACCTGCTCTAACTCTTCTAACATCAAAAACTTCTTTAATTGACCCTGCTATTTGATTAATTTTAGGGTAAAAAACATGATGCCTATCTAAAATAGCTCCAAAACTTTCTCCTCTTTCAATAGTGTCTTGTATCACAACAAAGTCGTCTAATTTATAACCAAATCGATATACAGGTTTTGGTTTTACTTTTTTAAGAGTTGTAACTGACTTTTCTATATCTTTTTTACAAGATGAAAATGAGATAATTAAAACTAAAAGGAGGAATATTTTTTTCAAAAAACGGGTGCTATTTAATGTGGCTTTCAAAAGTACAAATAAAAAAGTTTTTTAAGTCTCTAATCTTAATGAAGTTCCTAAAACGGTTTCGTTAAAGTTTCCATAAATTCTGGGATTACTTATTAATTTAGTGAAAAATTAAAATTGTCAAAATCATTTCAAAAAAATAAGAAAGATTACTTATGAAAGAAATAAAGATAAACCAATCACTTTTAACAATTCAATTATTGAGATTAAAATGAATAAAAATAAAGGCTTACTTATTAAGAAATGATAACAAATACAATAGAATTAGTTTTTAACAAATGGATTTGCTAAACCTTTGTAATGTTCTAACTCTGCTCTAAGAGAACCAACAGATAAATTTGCTTTCATTTTAATTGGTATTTTATTTGCATCATCAGTAATCCACAGTGTAACACTTTCTTGTGCTTTAAAAACTCTACCAGATTGAACCATAGGTCTAAAAATCATTGTTTTTACTTTTCCGAATTTTGTTTTTAAAACTTCTCTTCCTAAAAAACGTAACTTAAAAGGGTATACTTGAGAATCCATAAACATATCAATTGCAATTTCTTCTCCTTTTTTCATGTTTTTTACATCTCTATTTCTTAAATAATAAAAAGAAGAAAGCATGTCTTGCACATTAAAAAACGCTACGGAAGTATCTTTTTGTAAAGTAAAATCTTGTGTATAAGCTTTATTTGAAAGATGGTTAAATGAAGTTATTCTATGTTTTTTATAACCACCTTCATCAATCTTTCTTTTAAAAAGATAAGGCCTAACGGTATCTTTATCAAAATAAGATTCATATTTATCATCTACTTGAAAAAACCATTTAATCATACCAGAAGTCCAACCAGAACCTTTTGTATGAAATACTTTTTTACCATTTAATTCTTTTTCTTTAACTTCTAAAACTGCTGTTCCAGCTCTTAGAAATCCACTGTAGCTCATTTTATAACGCAGCGACTCACCACTTTTAAAGGCGACTGATTTTTCTTGACTATTAGTAGTTGTCAAGAAAAAAAACGTAAAAAATAATAGGATATACTTATTCATAGAAACCAAACTTATAAAAAAGTAATGACAATTACCGTTCCAAAACAAAAAAAACCATTTAATATCTATTAGTAAATAGCTTTTTAACATGTATTTATGAGTTCTCTATACCCAATTAAATTGAGTATAAACTTTATGAGAATGACAATTTTAACTGTAATATCAATAAAAAATTGATGAATTAGTCTAATTTAAAATGTTCCCCAGTTTTTTAATTCTTCTTCACTCCATAAATATGGATAAAAAATTCTTCTTTGATATTTTGGATGCATGTATTTACGCCAATTACTACCACCTGTAGCTTTTAATTCTGAATCACTACCACCAATATATTTTGCAGCTGCATTGTAATGAGCCATTACCCACTTTACATTTACAGTATAATCGTAATGACGCATTGCTTTGATTAAATCTTTATTTTCTTGTACTTCTTTTGGAAGTTGTTTAAATTTTAGAGATAAATTAATATCATTATAATCTTCCATAAAATCGATAAAATCTCCCATATATTTTTTCTCAAAAAGATTTAATAAAGTTGATTTTTGCCCAGTTGTATAATTTTTACCTGCAGCTTGCCAATACAAATGATTATAGGCATTTTTAAATGATGAACTTCTATCTATAGAATCTCTAAAACGAACATCAATTAAATTAATCAATTCTGTGGAAGCAAATTCAATTTTTCTGTATTGAGCACTTTGAAAACCACTTGCAGGCGTTAATGTATTTCTGAATTTTAAATATTGTTCACGTTCCATTCCATCTGCCATCACAGTAAAAGAACTGCATAACATATCAAAATATCGGCTAATTCTACCTAAATGCATCGAAAATTTAGCTGCAGTAACTTCAGTTGTTTTTGCAACTTGATCAATTTCCCACAAAATCATTTTAAATAACAACTCATTAACCTGATGATACATGATAAAAACCATTTCATCTGGTTGTGTTGTTCTTGGAGTTTGTAAACCTAACAAAGCATCTGTTTGAATATAATCCCAATACGTAATTGGTGTACTATGAAGTAAACCTTCCAACATAGCATCTACTGGAACACCTAACTTATCGTACTTTTCTTCTATTGCTTTTAAAATTTCGTCTCTTTCCATTGCTGTTTGATGTATAAAAAAAATCAAGAAGCAAGATAGTTAAATCTTGTTTCTTGACTCTATTTTTCTTTTCACTATTTAATAAAGAGATTACTTCATTCTTCGATTAACTTACTCAATTGCAAACTGCTACTGAAGACTGTTTACTGATTTATAATGTTCCTCTTTTTGCTTGTTCTCTTTCTATAGATTCAAATAATGCCTTAAAATTCCCAGCTCCAAAACCTTTTGCGCCCATTCTTTGAATGATTTCGAAAAACAAAGTTGGTCTGTCTTCTACTGGTTTTGTGAAAATTTGTAGTAAATACCCTTCTTCATCAGCATCAATCATAATACCTAACTCTTTTAAGTTTTCGATATCTTCTCTTAATTCATGACTATATTCTTCTAATCTTCCAGGAACTGCGTTGTAATATTCTTCTGGTGGTGTTGATAAAAATTCTACTCCACTATAACGTAATTGAGTTACAGTTGCAATAATATCATCTGTTGCAACTGCAATGTGTTGCACACCTGCTCCTTCATAAAAATCTAAATATTCTTCTATTTGAGAACGTTTTTTCCCTTCTGCTGGTTCATTTATCGGAAACTTAATTCTCCCATTTCCATTAGACATTACTTTACTCATTAAAGCTGAATAATCTGTATGAATCTGCTTGTCATCGAAAGATAGAAAGTTTTCAAACCCCATAACATCTTCATACCATTTTACCCAAACATCCATTTGATTCCACCCCACATTACCAACCATGTGATCTATGTATTTTAAACCTGCAATTGGTGGATTGTAATCTGATTCCCATTTTTGAAAACCTGGTAAAAATGTTCCTTTGTAATTTTTACGCTCTACAAACATATGCACAGTTTCTCCATATGTATAAATTCCTGCTCTTACAACTTCTCCATGTTCATCAGTTTCAACTCTTGGCTCCATGTAAGATTTTGCTCCTCTAGAAGTTGTTTCTTCATAGGCTTTTCTAGCATCTTCTACCCAAAGCGCAATTACTTTTACACCATCGCCATGTTTTACGATATGGTCGTTTATTGGTGATTTACTGTTTAATGGAGTTGTTAAAACTAATTTAATTTTATCTTGCGTTAGTACATAACTCACAACATCTTTAGACCCTGTTTCTAATCCTTTATAAGCATATGATTGAAAACCAAATGCTGTTTTGTAAAAGTGTGCTGCTTGTTTTGCGTTACCAACGTAAAACTCTACATAATCTGTACCTAACAATGGAAGGAAATCTTGTGCTCCTTCAAATATTTTTTCTAAACCGTAGTTTACTGATTTTAAATCGTGTGCCATCTTTTGATGATTTTAGTATTTTGTAATTGCTATTTGTTTGCAAATATGTTTAGCCCAGATTGAAGTCGTTCGAATAACTGTTGATATTCTTAACCTTTTTTATTTTTCTTAAAAAAGATACAACGGAAAGCTGGAAATAGCTTCTTATTATTTTAATGAACTTTTTTACCACATAGCAACATAGAAAACATAGTTTTTAAGTATGTTACTCGCTCCTTCCCTTTGGGAAGGTTGGGATGGACTTTACTCCAACCAAGATTTATAATACGCTTCATCGGCAATTTTCATAGCTTCTTCTGTAACTTGTAAAGGCTTAAAAGTATCTACCATAACTGCTAATTCTTCGGTTTTTGTTTTGCCAATACTTTTTTCTGCTGTTCCTGGATGTGGACCATGAGGAATTCCTGCTGGATGCAAAGAAATATGACCTTGATCGATATCGTTTCTGCTCATAAAATCGCCAGCTACATAATATAAAACCTCGTCTGAATCGATGTTACTGTGGTTGTATGGCGCTGGAATTGCGTTTGGATGATAGTCGTACAAACGCGGCACAAAACTGCAAATTACAAACGTATTTGTTTCAAAAGTTTGATGCACTGGTGGCGGCTGATGAATTCGCCCAGTAATTGGCTCAAAATCGTGTATTGAAAATGCATAAGGAAAATTATAACCATCGTAACCAACAACATCAAAAGGATGTGAAGCGTAAATCATTTCTATAATTTCGCCTTGTTTTTTTACTTTGATTAAGAAATCTCCTAATTCATTATGTGTTTCTAGTTCTTCTGGTCTTCGTAAATCTCGTTCGCAAAATGGTGAATGTTCTAATAATTGACCAAAATAGTTTCTGTATCTTTTTGGAGTATACACTGGCGAATAGGATTCTACGATAAAAAGTCTGTTGTTTTCATCATCGAAGTCTAGTTTGTAAATAATTCCACGAGGAATTACTAAATAATCTCCGTATTTAAAGTTGATATTCCCTAGATGCGTTCTTAATTTTCCGGTTCCTTTATGAATAAAAATAACTTCATCTGCATCTGTATTTTTATAAAAATAATCTGTGGTAGATTTTTTTGGTGCTGATAAAATAATATTACAATCAGAATTTGTTAAAACGATTTTTCTACTTTCTAAATAATCGTTTTCTGGCGGAACTTGAAATCCTCTAAACCTGTATGATTGAATGTTATTTGCTTTCGCTATTTTTGGTTTCACAGAATATTGTTTTCCAATATGTTTTACCATTGTTGGTCTGTGTTCGTGATACGAATTGGTAGACATTCCGTCGAAACCAATTGTACCAAAAAGTTGTTCGTAATATAAACTCCCGTCTTTTTTACGAAACTGCGTGTGTCTTTTAGGTGGAATTTTTCCTAATTTATGATAAAAAGGCATGTTTTTTAATGTATTAAATGATTAAAAATTTGAATGATTTTTAAGTTCATTTAAACAGTTACTCAGGCTTGCGCTTTATTAAAAATTTTAGGTATGTAAGTAAATCTGAAAACATCTCAATCGATTTCGTTGTTCTACAAATATAAGAAAAGATTGTTAGAAAATTATTTTACGATTAAAAAACTAAAGTCCTAAGAATTCCTGAAAAGATGTAAATACCATAAAAATAATTAAAAAAAATGCTAGAATTTTAACCCAAGTAGAAGTTGTTTTTTTATCAATAAAAAAACTAACATCATTAGAATTTGATTGTAATAAGATGTCTTTTGAATGATAAATTGGGCAGTCTAATTCACTAATAGTATCGTTACTTTTTGGGATTCTATTATAATAAAAAAGAAGCATTGAAATAATTACAAATGAACCTAATGTAAACATTAATAAATCATAAGCAGTTGGATAATACCCAAATGGATAGGGTCCAAAACAATTTAAAGCAATCATAGTTTTAATTTTTCTATAAGATAATTATTAGTTCATTATTTCTATAAAACAAGAGTCTATAAAAAAATAAATTAAATATTCATTAACTTATTCTAGATTCCTGCCTTCGCAGGAATGACAAATGATTATTCAATTTTTTTAACAACTGCTTTTGGTGCTTCTTTTTTGGTTCCATCAAAACCTTGTACCCCACCAACTGTAGTGTATTTCATAACATACTTTTTATCTGGAAAAATACGTTTATAAGCACTTTGACACATTAATGTTGCTTCGTGAAAACCACATAAAATCAACTTTAATTTTCCTGGATATGTATTTACATCTCCAATGGCATAAATACCAGGAATATTCGTTTGATAGTCTAATGAATTATCAACTTTGATAGCATTTTTTTCAATTTCTAATCCCCAATTTGCAATAGGACCTAGTTTTGGTGACAATCCAAACAACGGAATAAAATGATCTGTTTCAACGGTAAATGGTTCTTCTCCTTTTTTAACAACAGAAACACCTGTTACTTTATCTGTACCAACAATTCCTTTTACTTCTGCAGGAGTAATCATTGTAATTTTACCTGCATCTTTTAATTCTTGTACTTTATCTACAGAATCTAAAGCGCCTCTAAATTCGTTTCTTCTGTGAATTAAAGTTACTGAAGATGCTACATCTGTCAAAAATATTGACCAATCTAAAGCTGAATCTCCTCCTCCAGAAATAACTACTTTTTTATCGCGATAAAATTCTGGATCACGAATAATGTATTCTACTCCTTTATCTTCAAAATCTGCAATATTTGGTATTGGAGGTTTTCTTGGTTCAAAAGAACCTAAACCACCAGCAATTGCAACTATTTTTGCGTGATGCTCTGTTCCTTTATTTGTTGTTACAATAAAAGTACCATCATCTTGTTTGTCTATTGTTTCTGCACGTTCTCCTAAAGTAAAACCGGGTTCAAATTGTTTAATTTGTTCCATTAATTTATGCGTTAAATCTCCTGCTAAAATTTCTGGATATGCAGGAATATCATAAATAGGTTTCTTTGGATAAATTTCTGAACATTGCCCACCAGCTTGTGGCAAAGCATCTATTAAATGACAACGTAGTTTTAATAAACCAGCTTCAAAAACGGTAAACAATCCTGTTGGTCCTGCACCAATAATTAAGATATCTGTAGTAATCATTTTTTTATTTTTTAAGACCTCATAAGATTATAATCTTATGAGGTCTTTTATGTATGTTAATGAGCGCGTTAGGGATTGAAGTGGTATCCTTTTTTGTTTTTCTCAAAAAAGATACAACGAAAAGCCCGACCTTTTTAGGGAACGCCCAAAAATATATTATTATAGATGTATAAAAACTGATTATTGTCAGTTTACCCTATATTAACAACCTCTTTAATTTGTGGAGCATACTTTTTAATAGTAGCTTCTACTCCGTTTTTTAAAGTCATTTGATTTACAGAACAACCTGTACAAGCACCTTCTAACTGCACTTTTACGATATCATCCTCTATAGAAAGCAGCTTAATATTTCCTCCATCGCTTATTAAAAAAGGACGAATTTCATCTAACGCTTTTTCAACATTATTTAATGTTTCTTGTTCTGTCATAACCTTATTTTTTAACTGAACTACAACCACTCATTGTTGTAATTCTAACAACTTCTGTTGGTGGTAAATTTGCATTTCTTTTTAATAATTCGGCAACCATTTCTTTAGTAATATCATTAAATGATTTTTCTAAAATAGTTCCTTCTTGTAAAGCTACAGGACGACCAACGTCTCCAGCTTCTCGAATACTTTGTACCAATGGAATTTCACCTAAAAACCTAGTTTTAATATCTGTTGCTAAATTTTTTGCTCCATCTTTACCAAAGATATAATATTTATTGTCTGGCAATTCTTCTGGTGTAAAATAAGCCATGTTTTCAATGATTCCTAAAACAGGAACATTAATATTTTCTTGTTGAAACATTGCAACACCTTTTTTAGCATCTGCTAACGCAATGTTTTGTGGTGTACTTACTACAACTGCTCCGTTTATTGGTAATGCTTGTACTATTGATAAATGCACATCTCCTGTTCCTGGAGGTAAATCAATCAATAAGAAATCTAATTCTCCCCAATCTGCATCAAAAATTAATTGATTTAATGCTTTTGAAGCCATTGGTCCACGCCAGATAACTGCTTGATCTGGATTTGTGAAAAACCCTAAAGACAATAATTTAACTCCGTAATTTTCTACAGGTTTCATCTTAGAACGACCATCAATCTTCACAGAAAGTGGTCTTGCTTTTTCTACATCAAACATAATATGTTGTGATGGCCCATAAACATCTGCATCTAAAACGCCAACACTAAAGCCCATTTTAGCTAAAGAAATTGCTGTATTTGAAGTAATTGTAGATTTACCTACACCACCTTTACCAGATGCAATTGCAATAATATTTTTAATATTAGGAATTGCTTTTCCTTTAATTTGATTCGGATTTTCTTTTACTGCTGGTTTTTCTACTGTTAATTTGATTTTTACATCAATATCTTCGCCAACAAGTGTTTGAATAGCCTTCGTAATTTCTAATTCAACTTTCTTTTTTGCTTGTAAGGTTGGATTACTGATTGTAACATCTATTAACACTTCGTCACCAAAAGCAACAACGTTTGTAATATTATTATTTTCTATTAAACTCTTACCCTCTCCTGGAGCTGTAATAGTTTCTAATGCTTTGTATATATCTTGTTTTTTAAAACTCATTTTAGAGACTTTAATTATAATTTATTCTGAATTACAAAGATACTTTTAAAAAAACTTGTAAGGAAGTAAAGGAGTAATTACTACAATTAAAAAACGAATAAAAGTTTAAAAACAACATTTTATATTGTTTTTAAATAATTTTTATTACATTTATAAAATAATTTAACCCCTACGATTATGAAAAACGCAAGCCCCCTAAAATGTGTAGCTTTCCTATTATTGATTTCTTTTAATTTTCAAACATCTTTTTCTCAAGACCTAGCATTAAGTAATTTCTTAAAGCCTTTGTCTAAATCTTATGCAATATCTAATAATATTGTTGTTAAGAATGCTGTTTTAGAAGATGGAAACTATACGTACATATTTAAAGAGAAAAATATCTCAGTAGAGATTAAAGATGGTTACTACTATGAGTATCATCCTAACAAAGAATACATTAAAGCTAAAATTGATTGGGTAACTGAATACAAGTACAACCTAGTTATTGTTGATATCGAAAAAAGAGCTTCTCCTTTAAAAATTGGTAGTAAACTTACTGCCGAAATAACAAAAATTGAAGGTGATGAATATTTTTACACATCTGTTTTAAATAATAAAAAAGGAAGTGGTAGCTTTAAAAAAGTAAAGTAATTAAACTATTACGTTTAAAGATTAAAATAAAAATCTCATCAATATTTGATGGGATTTTTTTTTGATTATTTCAATAATTAGTAAATACTAGGCAACTCATTCATAGGAATCCACAAAACTTTTTCTAAATCTTGTATTTGATTTTCAACAACAACAATTCCTTCACTTTCTAATAATTGCTGCATTAAGTTAGTACCGTCAAAATGATGTTTTCCTGTTAGTAATCCTTTTCTATTTACAACTCTATGTGCAGGAATGTCTTCTAAATTATGAGCTTTATTCATTGCCCAACCTACCATTCTTGCAGATCTTGCTGCACCTAAATAGGTTGCAATAGCTCCATAACTGGTAACTCTTCCGTAAGGAATTAAGCGTGTTACTTTATAAACTTTATCAAAAAAATTATCAGATTCTTTCACGAAGTGAAGATAGGAAATATTCGAATTATAAGATGATATTCTAAAAGAACCTTTCAATTGTTCTCAAGTAAACAATTTTCAATTACTATAAACCTTAACCTTTAACTGCCTACAGTTCGACAATAGAAAATTGTTATTCGGCAGAAACCATCAAATTGTTTTTGAATATTGATCTAATTTTAAAGTAAATTTAATCACTTAAAGTTATGAAACACACATCTCACATAATTTATATAGCATCCCTTATATTGATTTCATTTAATTCTCAAATAACTTTTTCTCAAAATATGATAGACAAACCATCGTCAAAATCTCACTCAATGTTTAATAAAGTTATTGTTGAGCGTGGTATATTAAATGATGGAAAATATACCTACGAATTTAAAGGGAAAAAAGTTTTAGTAGAAATTAAAGATGGCTACTACTATGAGTACCATCCAGAAAAAGAGTACATTAAAGCAAAAATTGACTGGTTAACAGAATATAGATACAAACTTACTATAGTTGATCTTCAGAAAAGAGGAGTTCCTTTAAAAATTGGTAGTAAACTTACTTCTATAATCGTGAAAATTGAAGGAGACGAATATTTTTACACCTCTATTTTAAACAAAAAAACAGGAAAAGGAAGCTTTAAAAAAGTGAATTAAATTACTTTTCTCCAATTTAACAAAAAAACCCTCATCAAGTTTTGATGAGGATTTTTTGTAATTATTAATGGATCAGAAAACACTAATATTTTAATCTGAATTTTATATACGTAATAGGTTTATCAACCTCTAAATATTGATTTTCGTAAAAAGTTTGTGTCTCTGTAACTTCTTTTGGTGCGCCTTCGTTTTTATATACAGTATGATTTGCATATAAAATTTCATGCCCTTCTCCATGTAACAAACCTAAAGTATAACCATGCATAAATTCAGAATCTGTTTTTAGATTCATAATACCCTCTTCATTTAAAATATGATAGTATTTTTTCATAAAACTAGAATTTGTCATTCTATGTTTTGTACGCTGAAACTTTATTTGTGGATCTGGAAAAGTAATCCAAATCTCTGAAACTTCATTTTCTGCAAAAATAAAATCGACCAACTCAATCTGCGTTCTTACAAAAGCAACGTTTGGTAAATTTTCTTCAATTGCAGTTTTAGCTCCACGCCAAAAACGTGCGCCTTTTATATCGATTCCAATATAATTTTTGTTTGGATTTTTTTGTGCTAAAGCAATCGTATATTCTCCTTTACCACAACCCAACTCAACAACAATAGGATTGTTGTTACCAAAAAAAGAATGCCATTTACCTTTATGAGAGAAATCTGTTACAACTTCTTCTCTTGTTGGTTGAATGACATTTTTAAACGTTTCGTTTTCTTTAAAACGTTTCAATTTGTTTTTGCTTCCCAAAGTATAAAATTAAACTTTATCTTCTGTACCTTCTCTCTTAAACTTAAGAGATTGACTCATCCAATATGCGAATAATACTAATAAAACTATTAGAAATAACCAATTTACTGTATTAGAAATCCACCAACCAAAATCTGCATGCGCTACACTTGTGCGTAACCAATTAAAAGGAAGGAATAATAAATCAGTAAATAAACTACCAATCCATCTAAAAATATTGCTTGCTATCATAACTTAATTATCTTTACGCTGCAAAAATAACAAAAGAAACAATGCTAGCCAATTTTTTAGAGAAATCTAAACCAATCAATTTTATAGTCTATTTAGTATTATTCTTTTGTTTCTTTTTTATAACCGTATTTTCAAATATTTCTGGAGCTGAATTCACGTGGTACAAGGTCTTAGAAAGCGTTTCTTATTTTTTTCTTTTTATTTCTATTTTCTTCTTTTATCATTTTGTAGTTTCAAAAAACAAACTAACTTTCGATAATTCTTACTCTTTTTTCCTCTTTACCTTAACTATAATCCTTTTTATCTCTAAGTTATTTGACTTTAAAGTGCTAATACTACTTTTAGTATACCTTCTCTTTTTAAGAAAAATTTATAGTTTACGATCATCAAAAAAAGTGATTCAAAAAATATTTGATAGTGGTTTTTGGTTAGGAATTCTTTGTATTCTAGAACCGTTTTCATTGCTATTTTCAATTTTGATATTTGCAGCAATTTTATTACATCAAAAAATAACAATTCATACACTAGTATCTCCTATTATAGGTTTTATTACTCCATTAGTAACCTATTCTGCTTATTTATTCTGGAATGATTCTATTGATGTGTTTACACAACTATTTTATTTTGATGAGATAAATAACCTATTCATTTACGCAGAAGATTATACCTTTTGGATTTTTGGAGTAATCGTTTTACTAACTATTTTATCTATCTTTTTAAAATCGCCAAAAGCATTATCTGTAAATAATTCTTTTAAGAAAAATTGGATACTATTAATAATTAATGCAATTATTACAGCAATTTTTGCTTTTATAATTACAGAAAAAAATGGCTCTGAAATTATTTTTTTATTAGTACCATCATCCATAATTATTGCAAATGGATTTGAAGTTATTCAAAAAAACGTATTAAAAAACATTCTATTTGGATTATTACTAATTGGAACTGTTATAACTTTTTTCTGGTTATAATTTAGGTCCAAACGCTAAATCACCAGCATCCCCTAAACCAGGAACAATATATCCTTTGCTATTCAATACAGGATCTACTGCAGCAATCCATAAATGTGTGTTTTCAGGAAATTTGTCTTTTAGATACTCAATACCTTCTTCAGAACCAATTACAGCAACAATATGAATTTCATTTACAGTTCTTTGTTTTTTTATTGCTTCATAAACAGAAACTAAAGATTGCCCTGTTGCTAACATTGGATCTGCCAGTAATAACGTTTTATTTTCTAGTGAAGGTGCTGCAAAATATTCTACAACAATTTCAAACTCTGCATCATTATTGGGGTGATGTCTATATGCTGATATAAAAGCGTTTTCTGCATCATCAAAATAGTTTAACAACCCTTGGTGTAAAGGTAAACCAGCTCTTAATATTGAACATAAAACGACATCTTTATTAGACAATTGCTCTTCTTTAATACCTAAAGGTGTTTCTATAGAAACATTAGAATATTTTAAACTTTTACTCAACTCATATCCAAGAACCTCTCCAATTCTTTCAATATTTCTTCTAAATCGAAGTGAGTCTTTTTGAACTTTTACATCTCTAATCTCTGAGATGAATTTATTAAGAATAGAATTTTTTTCTTGTAAGTGATGAATTATCATTTTTGTATAAATTATATGAACAAATGTAAAGAAATTGCTTAAAATTTGTATCTTGCCTAAGAACAAAAATCAAAATATTAATAAAAATCAAAAAAAATGGGAATTTTTTCATTCATTAAAAATGCTGGAGCATCAGTTTTCGGTATTGGAAAAACTACAGAAGAAGAAAATGCAGAGAAATCTGGACAATTAAGAAACGCTGTTTCAGCTTTAGAACTAGAGGTTGCTGACTTATCTATTGAGGTAGATGATGATGCTGTAAAACTTTGGGGAGAAGCTGCAGATTTAGCTACTAAAGAAAAAGTAGTTTTAGTTGTTGGTAACACAAATGGTGTTGCATCTGTAGAAGACAATTTAACTGTAGCAGAAGTTGAAGTAATTGAAGAAGCTTTATTAGCTCAATTTCATACAGTAGAAAGCGGAGATACTTTAGGTAAAATTGCAAAAAACTATTATGGTAACGCAATGAAATACCCTGTAATTTTCGAAGCTAACAAACCTATGTTATCACATCCAGATAAAATTTATCCTGGTCAGGTTTTAAGAATACCACCTTTAGTGGACTAATCAAAAGTCAATCAACCAAAGGAAAAAGGGTTTCAATATTTATTTGAAGCTCTTTTTTTATGCAATAAATTTAAAATTTATCATCAACTTAGCGCTTCAAATTTTAGATTTAATCCTTTTATGAATAAAAGAACATTAGCATTAATTGCCGTTTCTATAGCCACGCTAATTTACGGTGTTAATTATACGATTGCTAAAGAAGTAATGCCAGTTTATGTAAAACCTTTTGGCTTTATATTAATAAGGGTTATTGGAGCAACTACAATTTTTTGGGTGCTAAGTTTATTTGTTAAATCTCAAAAAATAGACAAATCCGATTATAAAAAAATACTTTTAGCTTCCTTTTTTGGTGTTGGTTTAAACATGCTAACTTTTTTTAAAGGACTAAGTTTAACAACACCCATAAGTGCTTCTGTTATGATGGTAACATCACCAATAATGGTTTTAATTTTTTCTAGTATTTTAATTAAAAAAAATATTGGCAAACAAAGAATTATAGGTATAATTATAGGTTTAGTTGGCGCCATTATATTAATTACTTATGGTAATTCGCATGAAACTGAGGCAACAAATAGTAATTGGGGTAATTTTTTAGTTTTTGTAAATGCAGCATCTTATGGGTTGTATTTGGTAATCTCTAAAAATTTGATTGAAAAATACCATCCAATTATCCTTGTAAAATGGTTGTATCTATTTGGGTTAATTTTTACAATTCCTTTTGGATACAATGAATTAAAAGAAGTTATATGGCAAGAAATGCCGACAAATATTTATTGGAGTATTGGTTTTGTGGTTGTCTTTACCTCTTGTGTTACCTATCTTTTCAATTTGTATGGTTTATCAAAATTAAAACCTACAACTGTTAGCGTTTTCATTTATTTACAACCTGTAATTGCAACAATTTATGCACTAATTGTTGGTAGCGACTCTTTAAACTTAGTAAAAATCGGCGCAACATTACTCATCTTTTCTGGTGTATATTTAGTAACCAAACAAGTAGAAAATTCTGTTAAATAAAAACTATATTTGCCCCTCATCTAAAACGTTGATTTTATGATTCAATCTATGACTGGTTATGGTAAATCTGTATTACAATTACCTACAAAAAAAGTAACCATAGAAATTAAATCCTTAAACAGTAAAAACCTCGATTTAAACGTTCGAATTCCTTCTTATTATAAAGAGAAAGAATTAGCTGTTCGTAAAAAATTAGCAAGCTCTTTAGTTCGTGGTAAAGTAGATTTTTCAATTTTTGTTGAAATGACTGCTGATGAAACTTCTACAACTATTAATCATGGAGTTGTAAAAGAATATATGCAACAACTTAGAAATGTAGTTCAAACAGGATCTACGGATGATGTTGAGTTATTAAAAATGGCAGTAAGAATGCCAGATGCATTAAAAACAGAACGAGAAGAATTAGATGAAAACGAATGGAATCTTATCAACGAAAGTGTAGATATTGCTATTAAAGATATTGTACAATATAGAGTTGACGAAGCAGCTTCTTTAGAAATAGATTTTAAAGAAAGAATTGCAAATATTAAAACTTATTTAGAAGAAGTAAAAGCTTTAGATGGCGATAGAGTAGAAAACGTTAAAACACGTTTAAAAAAGGCTATTGATGATTTAAAAGTTGATACTGATGAAAATCGTTTTGAACAAGAATTGATTTATTATCTAGAAAAATTAGATATTAATGAAGAAAAAGTTCGTTTAGCAAATCATCTAGATTATTTCTTACAAACATTGACTTCTGAAGAATCTAATGGTAAAAAATTAGGATTTATTGTTCAAGAAATGGGAAGAGAAATAAATACAACAGGTTCTAAAGCAAATTTTGCACCAATGCAAAAAGCAGTAATTCAAATGAAAAACGAGTTAGAGCAAATTAAGGAACAAATTTTAAACGTGCTTTAAATAAAACTTAAAGCAAGCTGAACTTGTTTCAGCTTATCACTATTCATAAACAAGATTCTGAAATAAATTCAGAATGACAAAAATTACAAAATTTATGTCAGATTTTAAAGGGAAGTTATTTGTCTTTTCCGCACCTTCAGGTTCAGGTAAAACGACAATTGTACGTCATTTATTAAAGCAAGAAAGATTTAATCTAGAATTTTCTATTTCTGCAACTTCTAGAGAACCTAGAGGTGAAGAAAAAGAAGGTGAAGATTATTATTTTATCAATTTAAGAGAATTTAAAGATAAAATTAAAAATGATGAATTTTTAGAGTGGGAAGAAGTTTATAGAGATAACTTTTACGGAACTTTAAAAACTGAAGTAGAAAGAATTTGGGCATTAAAAAAACATGTTATTTTTGATATTGATGTTGTTGGCGGATTGAGAATTAAACATAAATTTCCAGATGAAACTTTAGCCGTTTTTGTAAAACCACCAAGTGTAGATGAATTAAAAATTCGTTTAAAAAAGCGTTCTACAGAAAGTGACGACAAAATAAATATGCGTATTGCTAAAGCTTCTGTTGAGTTAGCAACTGCGCCACAATTTGATAAAATTATTAAAAATTACGTACTAGAAGATGCTCTAAAAGAAGCAGAAGAATTAGTGAGTAATTACTTGGAATTAAAGGAGAATAATGAGTAGAAAAACAAGAAAAAAGAGGTAAGAAAAGAGATGAATAAGAAGTCTCTTGTCTTTCATCTCTTTTCTATTATCTTTTAAAAGTATGAGTAAAATCGGTTTATATTTTGGCACCTTCAATCCAATTCATATTGGGCATTTAATTATTGCCAATCATATGGTTGAACATTCAGATTTAAATGAAATTTGGATGGTTGTAACACCTCATAATCCATTTAAAAAGAAAAGTTCTTTGCTTGATAATAATCATCGTTTTGAGATGGTTTACAGGGCAACAGAAAATTATTCGAAGATAAAACCTTCTGATATTGAGTTTAAATTACCGCAACCTAATTACACTGTTTATACATTAGCACATATTTCTGATATATACCCAGACAAAGAATTTTGTTTAATTATGGGTGAAGACAATCTGAAAAATTTACATAAATGGAAAAATTATGAAACTATTTTAGAGCATCATCACATTTATGTGTATCCAAGAATTTCTGAAGGAAAAGTAGAGACTCAGTTTGATAAGCATCCAAAAATTCATAAAGTAGATGCACCAATTGTGCAAATTTCTTCTACCATAATTAGAAACGGAATTAAAGACCAAAAAAACATACAACCACTCTTATCTAAAGAGGTTTGGGAATATGTAGATGAAATGAATTTTTATAGAAAATAATTTCACTTAAAATTCGTTGTATATTTGTTAAACATCAAATAAATTTTTGTGGCTAAAAAGGATAAAAAGAAAGGGAGATTTAAACAAAAACTAACTGATAAATACAGATTGGTTGTTTTAAATGAAGACACTTTTGAAGAGCGTTTTTCATTAAAACTATCCAGGTTAAATGTATTTGTTTTTGGTGGTATTTTTTCCATTTTATTAGTTGCTGCAACCATTGTATTAATTGCCTTCACACCTATAAAAGAATACATTCCAGGTTATTCATCATCGAAATTAAAATCTGATGCTTTAAAAGCTACTTTAGAAGTGGATTCTCTAAAAACAAAATTAGCTTTTTTAGAAAACTATACAAAAGCATTAAAACCTGTTTTAACGGGTGAAATTGAAGCTGAAAGTATCGACTCTATTCTAACTGAAGCTAGACATCGTTTAATTAATGAAAGTGAATTAAATGCAACAAAAGAAGATTCTTTATTTAGAGAAAAAATAGAAAGTGAAACTCGTTTTTCATTACAAAATAATGCTCAAAGCAATGTTAAAATTGTCTTTTTTGCACCTTTAAATGGTCTTATCTCTCAAGGTTTCGATGCTACTTCTAAACATTTTGCTGTAGACATTACTGCAAAAACAGGCGATCCAATAAAAGCAACTGCAGATGGTACTGTTATTTTTTCTGGCTGGACTATTGAAACTGGTTATGTTATCATTTTAAAACACGCTAAAGAATATATTTCTGTTTATAAACACAATGGAAATTTACTAAAAGAACAAGGAGATTTTGTAAAGTCTGGTGAAGTAATTGCAACTGTAGGTTCTACAGGAGAATTATCAACAGGACCACATTTACATTTTGAACTTTGGAACGGTGGTTATGCCGTAAATCCAACAAATTTTATAGATTTTAAATAATGAGTATCAAATCTATTTTTGCAATTCCGTTTGCTAAAATCGCGACGAAAAAAGTCTACAAATGGGCTAATAATCCGCATAAAACACAAGAAAAAGTTTTTAAAAATTTAATTTCTAAAGGAAGTAAAACAGCTTTTGGAAAAGATCATAATTTTGATGAAATATCTAATTATGAAGATTTTAAAAAACAAGTAAAAGTTACAGATTACGAAGGTTTAAGAAAATATGTAGATAGAATTGTAGCAGGAGAATCTGATGTTCTTTGGACAGGGAAACCGCTGTATTTTGCAAAAACTTCTGGAACAACTTCTGGCGCAAAATATATACCAATTACCAAAGACTCAATGCCTACGCATATTAAAGCAGCAAAAAATGCGATGCTTTTTTATATTGTTGAAAAAAATGATGCAAGTTTTGTAAACGGAAAAATGATTTTCTTACAGGGAAGTCCTGTTTTACAAGATAAAAACGGCGTAAAATTGGGTAGATTAAGTGGTATTGCAGCACATTATGTTCCTAATTATTTACTTAAAAATCGTTTACCAACTTGGGAAACCAATTGTATAGACGATTGGGACACCAAAGTAAATGCAATTGTAGAAGAAACCGTAAATGAAGATATGTCTGTAATTAGCGGAATTCCTTCTTGGGTACAAATGTATTTTGAAAAATTAATTGAGAAAACAGGGAAATCAGTTTCAGAATTGTTCCCCAATTTTAACTTCTTTATTTATGGAGGGGTAAATTTTGAACCTTATAAAAATAAGTTCGAAAGTTTAATTGGTAAAAAGATAGATTACATCGAATTATATCCTGCTTCAGAAGGATTTATTGCATATCAAGATTCTCAAACTGAGAAAGGAATGTTGTTACAATTAGATTCAGGGATTTTCTATGAATTTATTCCTGCAACTGAGTTTTTTGATGAAAATCCGACAAGAATTTCTTTAAAGGATGTAAAAATTGGAGTGAATTATGTCATCATTCTAAATACAACTGCAGGTCTTTGGGGTTATAATATTGGTGATACTGTAGAATTTACATCAACAAAACCTTATAGAATTAAAGTTACCGGAAGAATAAAACATTTTATATCCGCCTTTGGCGAACACGTTATTGGTAAAGAAGTAGAAAAAGCGTTAAACGATTCTATTTTAGGAACACCAATAAATATTAGTGAGTTTACAGTTGCGCCACAAGTAAGTCCAGAAAATGGTTTACCTTATCATGAATGGTTTATTGAATTTGAAAATGAACCTGAAAATTTAGGTGATTTTGCAGCTAAGATTGATGCATCAATGCAAGCCCAAAACATCTATTATGTAGATTTAATTAAAGGAAAAGTGTTACGTCCTTTAGTTATTAGAAAAGTAAAAAAAGGTGGTTTTCATGAATATATGAAATCTATTGGTAAGTTTGGAGGACAAAATAAGATTCCGCAATTATCTGATAACAGAAAAATTGCAGATGTTTTAGATAATTTTTTAGTTGAAGAATAACAAAATACAAACAAAATGGGAGGAGATTTTTTATTTATAGGATTGGCAATAGGATTAGTTATTGTTTACTTTTACAACAAATTTAGAAACAAACGTTAATGAGCACAATTAGAATTACCAAACAGTTTAATTTTGAAACAGGTCATGCTTTATATGGTTATGATGGAAAATGTAAAAACGTTCACGGACATTCTTACAAGCTTTCTGTAACTGTTTCTGGAACTCCAATATCTGACAATACAAATGTAAAATTTGGAATGGTTATAGATTTTGGTGATTTAAAGAAAATTGTTAACGAAGAAATTGTAGATGTTTTTGATCATGCAACAGTATTTAACAAAAACACGCCTCACGTAGAATTAGCTAAAGAATTAATGGACAGAGGTCATGAAGTTTTATTGGTAGATTATCAGCCAACAAGTGAAATGATGGTAATTGATTTTGCTGAAAAAGTTAAAGAAAGACTACCTGAAAACATCAAATTACATTCTATAAAACTACAAGAAACAGATTCTAGTTTTGCTGAGTGGTTTGCAAGTGAAAATTAATTATTCACTTAAAAAGTAAAATAACGGCTAATTTTGAAACAAATATATGTCTTGCTAGACAATAATTAAAAAAATATTATTTTATAAAAAAAGCTATCTTTAATAGATAGCTTTTTGTTTTTTAAACAATGTAAATTGATTGAGAATTACTTATTTCCATTCAATTTATTAAAGATTTGTAATGAATTTGTTCTAAAAAAAATATTATTTTTCACAACATCACTCAAATAAAATTTTAAAAAGTAAACGTACTTATTTTCTTAAAGTTAGTAATATCAGTATCATTTAACTCATATTGATCTATACTAAAGTCTGAAATAATAAAAGCATGATTATTTCTAATAATAATATCAATAGCTCCTTTAGTAGGTATTTCTTCTAAATATTTTGAATCCGTTGGATCTGAAACATCAAAAATCTTTACAGAATCATCACAAACTAGAAGATAATTAGCACCAAACAAACTCAACCCTTTTGGCTCTGTTAAACCCCTTGTGTTTAATAATATTGGATTTTCGATATCTTCTATATTATAAGTTTTCAGTTCATTTACTATTCCTCTACAACTAGAATTACTATGAAGTGTTACGTATGCATTTTTATCATTTGCAACTACAGGGTCGCAAGCTCTAAAATGTGTTGATTGCGATAGTAATTTTGGTAACTCTTTATTAGAAACATCATAAATATACATTGCATCTTGTGAGCCAATAAATAAGTAATCTTTAAAACTAAAGAGTGTTTCTATATTAAAACCAACATCAATTGTATTAACTTTTACTGGATTTATTGGATTGCTTACATTAAAAACAGATAAATTATAAAAGTCTACTGTATATAAATATTCCCCTTTTAAAGTAAAAGTTGCCAAAGAGCCTCCTTGTCCATCTCCAGAAACATTATTTGTTGAATTAGAATCTGATGATTCTTGGCTACATGCAAAAATCAAAAAAATAACAGATACTATTGTTAATAATTTCTTTTTCATCTTTTTATTTTTTAATCCAATTTACAACCACTTTATTGTTTTCAGAAAAATATTCTCCATCAGGAGAAAGCAATTCTGGAAAAACATTTTTTAATCTTTTATTGACTTGGAAAGAAAAATCGTTAAAATTTAGTGTTAAAACCACTAAATCTGTAGCTTGATTAATGTATAATATATTGTTTCTAACAGCAATATCTGTTGCTCCTGGAATCTTTAAAAACTTCTTTTTAATAGGGTTAGCAGTATCTGAATTATCGAATATATGAAACCCCGTTCGTTTGTCATTTATAAAAATATAGTTATTTATAATATAAATTTTAGAAGATGTAACTACTTCTTTTTCTTCTTGAATAACAATTGAACTTTCAAAAACATCTCTATCTAAAGTAACTGGATCATAACTAGATACAAAAATATTATCAATAGGTTCATCTTCTCTATTGTAAAAACAACTTGTAAGAGAAAAACATAACATAATTAAGACTAACTTTTTCATAACGTATGTGTTTAATTCTATTCTTCTACTAATATATATTTTATAGATGAGAAAAAAACAAAATGGTTGCGTGAATTACTGTTAAAAATTTGTTTTTGAAAATAAGTGTTCTAAATATATAATGGATTATTTACCATTAAAAGTATTCATAGTATTTGCCAAACCCTCAGTACCAAAAGAGGTTATTATTTTTGCAGAAGTCGGTAAACGCTCTATTAACTGGCTAATCTCTTCTTTATTCCATTCTCCAAGCACAAAGTCTGCTTGTCTTCCTTTACTGTAATTACCACCAACACCAAACCTAAAACGTGCATATTGTTGGGTATTTAATTTTTCTTGAATATCTTTTAATCCATTGTGCCCACCAGCAGAACCTTTGGCTTTTAATCTAATACTTCCAAAATCTATATGTACATCATCTGTGACTACTAAAATATTTTCTATGGATATATTCTCTTTTTCCATCCAATATTTCACTGCTTTTCCGCTTAAATTCATAAATGTACTTGGCTTTAACAGGATAAAAGTTCTGCCTTTAAATCGGAATGTAGCAACATCACCTAGCTTTTCAGTTTCAAAAGTCACCTTGTTTTCTTCTGCAACTTCATCAAGAATTTTAAACCCGATGTTATGACGTGTATTTGTATACTTTTCGCCAATGTTTCCTAAACCAACAATTAAAAATTTCTTCATCAATTCTTCTTTAGTTTCAACTTTTGTTCCAAATAAATTAGAAAAGAAGTTTTTTAAATCCATTTGGCAAAAATACTAAAATAAAAAAAAGCGTTACAGACTTGTAACGCTTTTTGTAAATTATGCTTGCAAAAATTATTCTGCAGCAGCTTCTGTAGCTTCTTCTGTACCTTCTTCTTCGTCTTCTGCAGTTGCATTACGAGAAGTTCTTACTTGAACAACAACAGTGTTATCTGGGTGCATAAATGTATACGCATCATTTACTATTGAAGATACCAATAATTTACTTCCAATTTTTAACTCAGAAATATCTGCAGTTACAAAATCTGGTAAATTAGATGGTAAAGCTTTTACTTTTAATTTACGGTTAGTAAAACGTAAAGAACCACCATTTAATACTCCCGGAGAAGTACCAGTTAATCTTACAGGAATCTTCATTGTAATTTCTTTATCATCAAATAATTGATAAAAATCTACATGAATAATTCTGTCTGTTACTGGGTGAAACTGAATATCTTGCAATACTGCTTCTACTTTTTGACCATCAACATCTAAACTTGCTGTATAAACATTTGGAGTGAATACCAAGTTTTTAAACGCTTTTTCTTCTGCTGAAAAGTGTATTGGTGTTTTTCCTCCGTATATAACGCAAGGAACCATACCAGCATTACGTAAGGCTTTAGTTGCTACTTTACCTACGCTTTCTCTTTTTGATCCTTTAATCGAAATTGATTTCATTACTTTTATTATTTTATTTACATTAAAAATTGTCCACTAATTGAAGTATTGTCTTGCACTTTATGCATAACATCAGCAAATAATGGCGCGCAAGATACTACTTTTATTTTAGAAGTTACCTTCTTTAAAGGAATTGTATCTGAAACAATTAGCTCTGTTAACCCAGAGTTTTCTATTTTTTCATAAGCTCCTCCAGAAAGTATTGGGTGTGTACAAATTGCACGAACACTTAAAGCTCCTCTTTCCATCATTAAATCTGCTGCATGTGCTAATGTTCCTCCAGTATCAATCATGTCATCAACTAAGATTACATTCTTTCCTTTGACATCTCCAATTAACTCCATATGCCCTATTACATTTGCTTTTTTACGCTGTTTATAACAAATTACAACATCACAATGTAAATGTTTAGAATATGCATAAGCTCTTTTAGAACCACCCATGTCTGGGGAAGCAATTGTTAAATTATCTAAGTTTAAACTCTCAATATATGGCATAAAGATTGTTGAAGCATACAAATGATCAACTGGCTTTTCAAAGAAACCTTGAATTTGATCTGCATGTAAATCCATGGTCATAATTCTAGTTGCTCCTGCAACCTGTAATAAGTTTGCAACTAATTTTGCTCCAATAGCAACTCTTGGCTTATCTTTCCTGTCTTGTCTTGCCCATCCAAAATATGGCATTACTGCTGTTATATGTCTTGCAGATGCTCTTTTAGCAGCATCTATCATTAATAACATTTCCATTAAATTATCTGCTGTTGGAAATGTAGAACCTATTAAAAAGACTCTTCTTCCCCTAACAGATTCTTCGAAAGCTGGCTGAAATTCGCCATCACTAAAGTGAGTTGTAATTACATTTCCTAATTCAGCACCATATACTTTAGCTATTTTTTCTGCTAAAACGGTACTTTGTGAGCACGCAAAAAGTTTTGGTGCTAATTGATTTGTAGGCATTTAGTTGTTTTTTTGTTGTGTTGTTGTCTAAATACAAAAGTAGAAATTATTTTTTGAGTTTCGATTTTATTTTTTGACTTTAAAATAAAATAATTTAATACATTTGCAATCGTATTTATTACTTGCTCAAGTGGCGGAATTGGTAGACGCGCTGGATTCAAAATCCAGTTCTTTCGGGAGTGTGGGTTCGATTCCCACCTTGAGTACAAAGGAAAAACCTCAACTTTTATAGTTGAGGTTTTTTCGATTAACACTTATTCTTCAATTATATATAAACAACTAATCGTTATAAGGTTCTATTGTTTGTATTGTTCCGTCTGAATTATAATTAATTTCTATAACTTTTACAGAACGTAAATGAGTAACTCCTTTCGATAAACTAGAATCATGATAAAACAAATAATCTTTCCCATCAACATTACAAACAGAGTGGTGAGAAGTCCAACCTACAACTGGTTCTAAAATCTTACCTGCATATGTAAATGGTCCATAAGGATTATCTCCTATAGCATAACAGATAAAGTGCGTATCTCCTGTTGAATATGAGAAGTAATATTTTCCATTGTGTTTATGCATCCATGCTGCTTCAAAAAAACGTCTATCAATATCTTTTGCTAATAATAACGCTCCATTTTCATCAATAATTTCTATTTCTTTTGGCTTTTCGTCATATTCTAACAAATCATCTGTCATTTTAGCTACAAAAGGCAATAATGCAGGTTCATTATCTTCAGGAATAAATGCTGTTGGACTATCTGGTTGCTCTGCATTAAATTCACCTGATCGCCAACGCTGTAATTGTCCACCCCAAAGGCCACCAAAATACATATAACAACTTCCATCATCATCTTTAAAAACTGCAGGATCTATAGAAAAACTACCTTTAATTGCTTCTGGTTGTGCTTTAAATGGACCTGTTGGAGAATCACTAACAGCAACCCCAATTCTAAAAATATCATCATGTGCTTTTGCAGGAAAAAACAAATAATATTTTCCATCTTTTTCATTAGCATCTGGTGCCCACATTTGTTGTTTTGCCCAAGGAACATCATCTACATGAAGTGCCAAACCATTATCAACAGCAAGACCATCAATACTATCCATAGAAATTACATGGTAATCTTCCATCGCAAAATGGCTTCCTAAATCATCAAAAGCTTCTCCTGCATCAATATCATGAGATGGATAAATATATATTTTACCATCAAAAACATGTGCAGATGGATCTGCTGTATAAATATGAGATACTAATGGTTGTGAAATGGCTTTCTTATTTAATTCATCAAAATTGATGTGTTCTATACTTTTTTCTGGCATTTTATAATTTTTTAAGCGGTTCTTCTTTCGTTTAACTCTTTTTCAATTTTTAATTCCATCTTTTTATCAATTTCATAGAAAAACAATAATCCAACTCCTATTAAAAATGGAATTGCAGGAAAAATACTGATTAACATTTTTGTTCCATGAATTGCACTTTCTACTTGTGAATCTGCTTTTGGAACATAATTGTACAATCCTAAAATCCATGCAACTAAAGCACTACCAATACTTAAACCTCCTTTTAACCCCACCATCATTGCCGAAAAAATGATAGCAGTTGCTCTACGGTTGTTTTTCCATTCAGAATAATCAGCTACATCTGCAATCATAGCCCAAAGAATGGGTATTGTTATTCCGTAGAAAAAACCATGTAAAATTTGTGATAAGAAAATCAATCCAATAGACTCTGGAGAGAGAAAATAGAAGAAAATAATAAACAATGTTGATATAAATAAAAATGTTTTAAAAACATCTCTTTTCCCATATTTATCAGCTAATTTTTTAGACAATCCAATACCAACCATCATAAAAATAATTCCTCCTGCGTTGAACAATCCAAAACCTGCAGAAACAGGATTTTCTCCAAAGAAATTAATACCAATACTTGATAAAAAATCTAAAATAGGACTTATAAAACTTGTTAATTCTTTCTCATCTACAAAATTGTTAAAATAATAAACGTAAGAGCCACCTTTCATTGCCAATGTAACAAAGACTAACGTTGTTAAAACCAACATAATAACCCAAGGTTTATTTTTAAATAAATCTCCTAAATCTTCTTTTAAACTTGACTTCTGTTCTGGTTTAGGTATAATACGTTCTTTTGTGGTAAAGAAAGTAATTAATAACATTACGGTACCTATAACTGCTAGCCACGTCATTACTAATTCAATACCAACTGCTTTATCTCCTCCACCAGCAGTTTCAATAATTGGTAACATAAATACTTGCACAAAGAACTGAGCAAACATTACAGCGACAAATCGATAGGAAGAAATACTATTTCTTTCTCCCATATCACCTGTAATTACACCACTTAAAGCTGAATAAGGTAAATTATTTGCTGAATATAATAACAGTAACAAAGTATACGTTATGACTGCATAAATAACTTTTCCTTTGTATTCAAAATCTGGTGTTGTAAAAGCTAAAATTGCTGTTACACCTAAAGGTATTGCAGTCCATAAAATCCAAGGTCTAAACTTACCAATTTTAGTATTTGTTCTATCTGCAATAGCTCCAATAATTGGATTAAAACCAAAAGCTGCTACAAGACCAACTGTCAATATTATTGCAGATGCATGATTTGATTCAAGACCATAGATATCAGTATAGAAATATGCTAGATAGGTCATTAAAGTTTGAAAAACTAAATTGGCTGCTAAATCTCCAAGAGCATAACCTACTTTTTCTTTTACTGATAATTTTTGTGAAATAGTTGTCATAATTTAGGAGCTGTTATTTTGCCTTATTTTTAAGAGCAATTACATTATTATAAACTTCCTTTGGTTTATTATCTCTACCAAAAAGTAACGGATAGTTTGTTCTACCATTTATTGGCCAATCATTTAACCAAGACTGTCCATCATTAACTCCCCAAAATGTAACACGACTAATTTTATCTTTATGTTTTAAGAAAAGATTGAAAATATCTTCATATCGTTTTGCTATTTTTTGTTTTGCTTCTTCTGTTAATCCATCTACATAAGGATCCATTTTAGGATCACCTTCATAACGCTCATAACTTTGTTCTACTGCTGCTCCATCCAATTCCCATGGATTCGGCAAAGCGGTAACATCTAATTCTGTGAACATTACTTTTACACCCAAGTCTGAATATGCAATAATACTGTTCTCAATATCTTCTATTGATGGTCCTTCTATACTCCAATGAGCTTGCATACCTACACCATCAATCTTAATTCCTTTTGCTTGTAAATTCTTTACAACTCTAATGACTCCTTCTCTTTTTGCTGGTTTCCACAGATTATAATCATTGTAAACTAACTCTGCATCTGGTGCTGCTTTTGCAGCTAGTTTAAATGCTAACTCTAAATAACTTTCATCTCCAAATAACTTATAGAAAATTGATTCTCTTGGAGTTCCATCTTCATTTAAAGCTTCATTAACTACATCCCAAGAATCAATTTTACCTTTATATCTTCCTGCAATTGTATTTATATGTTTTGTAATCTGATTTACTAAAGTGTCTTTGTTTTTTATCTCATTTACCCAAGGAGCCAATTGACTATGCCAAAGCAAAGTATGCCCCACAACGTGCATATTATTTTTTTTACCGAAAGCAACATAAGCATCTGAAACCTCAAAATTATAAGTATCTTTTTCTGGGTGAATTTGCTCCCACTTTAAATCATTTTCTGGAGTAATTGCATTAAACTCTTTAGTTATTAAAGTCGTCTGTTTTGCATCTACTTCTTTAATTTGACCAGTATTAAGAGCTGTACCAATTAAAAAATCTCCATTATAACTTTTCTTTAAAGAGATTTCAATTTCTTGATTCTGAATCGTGTTTTCTTTTTTTGCCTCTTTACAACTTAAAAAGCAAATTGAGAATAAGAGTAAAGTTGAATTTATTTTATTAAACATATATATTGTATTTATTTGTAAATTTCTATTGATGTTAATTCTGGCCCACCTCCTTGATTTCCACTTCCTGAAGCGATATAAATTTTATCGTTTAAAACAGCAGCATTTGTTCCGTGTCTCCCTATATTTAAACTTGGCTTTTTCATCCACGTTTTATCCTTTAAATTAAAACTAAACATTAATTTATTGGCTTCTTTTTTCGCTGTTTCTCCTCCGAGAAAATAAAGTTCATCATTTAAAACAACAGTTCCACTTCCTGCTGCAGGATTTGGTAATACTTCTTTAAATGTGCTCCATTTATGAGTTGAAAAATCGAAATAATCAACCGTGTTTATTGCTGTTTTAAAGAAGGCTGCAAAGTTATCATCTTCATGATAGCTTGTATTTCTACCTCCTAAAGCAATTAAATAATTCTCTAAAACAACTGCAGAACTATGATCTCTTTTAGTAGGTGAATTTGGTAAAACTTTCCATGTATTATTTACAGGATCATAAACATCAAACATTGATGAAGTACCACTTGTATGCCCATTAACAATACCATTTGTTATGTATATTTTATCATTAAAAAGAACGACACCTGCTCCACCTCTTCTTCTTTCTAAAGGAATTTCAAAAACAGTTTGCCAAATATCTTTTTCTGCATCAAACTTATAAACGTGAGTTAAAGGTTTTTCTAAAGGATAATTACCAGTTAAACCAGAAACAATATAAATACTACCATTAAAAGAAACTGGCGTAATATGATTCATTTCTATTGGTGTTTCATTTAATGACGACCATGTATTGTTTGCTGTTGTAAATTTATCTACTGGTCTATCTCCTCTTCCACCAATTAAATAAAGTGCATTTTTATGGGCAACAAAACCACATTCATGTCTTGCAGTGCAATTTCCTTTAGCATCAATAACGTTCCATTTAGGATTGCTATTACAACCGAAAATAAAAACGGCAACGAACAAGTATTTAAATATATTTTTCCTTAACAAAATCTAACTATTGTATGTTTCTCTTAATGCGATTAAGTGAATTTTTAATATAAATTGATAAACAAGTCATTGTATAAAAAACGCCTTGTTAGTTGATTAAAATTAGCTGTAATCTGTAGATTTATATAAAACAAATACTGCTTTTAGTAAAACAATTCTTGCATTACAATAATTAAATTCTATTTTAAAAGGTTTGATAATGTGAAGCAATCATTTACCAACACTAAACTTATAAGTAGTTCTTGAAAAATATTTTTCTCTTGGAAGTAATAACGTTGATGGAAAGTTTGATTGATTAGGACTATTTGGAAAATGTTGGGTTTCTAAACAAAACGCTGCTCTTTTTTGATATAAAATACCGCCTTTACCTTCTATATCTTTTAGATGATTTCCTGAATAAAATTGCACTCCAGTTTCTGTTGTATAAACCTCTAAATTTCTACCAGAATTTTCATCAATGACCTTTGCTACAAAATCAGAATCAACCTCATTTAGGACAAAATTATGGTCAAAACCACTACCTAACTCTATTTGTTTATGCTGTTTTTTTAAAGCTTTCTTTATAGTTTTTAAGTTTCTAACTTAAAAGAGAATTCCTAACATTTTCTAAATTACCAATAGGAATCATTTTTTCATTTACTGGTAAATAATGATCTGCCTTTATTTGAAATAAATGATTTTCTATTGTGTTGTTAAAATCGCCCGATAAATTAAAATAAGAATGGTTTGTTAAGTTTACAACAGTTTTTGCATCCGAAACTGCAAAATATTCTATTTGTAATTCATTTTCATCGGTTAATGTATAAACAACCTTCACTTCTAAATTACCAGGAAAACCTTGATCTAAGTGTTTTGACAAATAAGTTAACTCTAAACTAGATTCTGATATTTGTTTTGCTTCCCAAACAACTGCATGAAAACCTTTTTCACCTCCATGTAATTGGCATTCTTCTTCATTTTTAGCTAACGAAAACTCATTATTATCTATGCTGAATTTACCATCAGCAATTCTATTTCCATATCGACCAATAATAGCTCCAAAAAAATGATCAGGCTTTTCTAAATAATCTTTTGCAGAGTCGTAGCCTAAAACAACATCTTTAAAAACACCATTTTTATCAGGAACAAAAAGGTTTACAACCCTACCTCCATAATTGGTAATCTGACTAACAATTCCGTTCTTATTTTTTAAGGTAAATAATTTAATTCCTAGTTCTTCAGAACCCGTTGAGAACTTATCAGCATCTATTAATTTTATCATTTTTGTTCAGTCTTCTTTATTTTTCTTTGAAACCCAATAAATACCTCCAAAAATATGGTTTAAGAAGTTTTTGTCTTTATACGATTCTGGTTTATGACCTAAAGCTGTATAAAACGATCTTCCTCCTTCATAATCTTGATACCATGAAATAGGATGCAACTCTCCCATGCCTTTTAACGGAATGTCATTATAACCCGCAGTAAAATCATAAGAAGCTTCATCAACAGTCAATAGAAAATTTAGTTTATCTAAATTCATGTTTTTAAAGTTATACCATTCATCACTACGAAGCCATTTATTTGGCAGATGGCAGGTTGCTGGAAAATCATTATTCTCAACTTTTACAATTGCGGCTTGCAATTTTGGATGATTCACAAATTTCGCTCCAACAAGCCCATCAAACCAAGAATTATTGTTTTCACCATCTGCTGTTCCGTGAATACCAACAAAGCCTCCGCCTCTTTTCATAAATGCTTTTAAAGCAATCATATGCTTTGTCTTTAAAGAATCGGCATTGGCGTTCATAAATATTACTACATCGTGTTTTGGTAATTTCGTTATAAGATCATTTGGCCTTTGTGTCCAATTAAATTTAAACTGATGTTCTTTTGCCATTTCTTCAAAAGCCTGAATAGCAACAGGTATAGTATTATAATGCCAATCATCATGTTGGGTAAACAATAAAACACTAAACTGATCTTGAGCCATGTTTTTTTGAGTAATTAAAATGGTTAGAAGTAGTAGTGCAAGTAATTTCGATTTTAACATAATTATTTTACTTTAAAAGTTGATAATATAAATATCCCCAAGCTAAACCAACACTTGTAATTGTTGGATAGTTGTAATCTTCCACCTCTGCAATTACATATTTTAAACCTGCTTTTTCTGCTGATAAAAATATTTTATTAAAGTCTATTTTACCACTGTGCCCTAGTTCTTTATAATCTTTTACATGCCAACTTATAAATCGTTTTGGATACTTTTTAAAGTAAGTAACTGGGTTAATTTCAGCGACAACCATCCAATATAAATCTGACTGAAAATAAACGAATTCTGGATTGGTATTCTTTAATAAAAAACTTCTCCATCAATTGATAAAAATTCGTCTTTATGATTGTGATAAACAAACTGTAAACCTGCATCTTTACACATCTTACCAACCTTATTATAATAACTGGTGTACTTTTTTAAATCTTCTAAATTTTTGATGTTTTTGATATCATTATTAGATGTTGAAATGTATGCAACACCTGCCTTTTTATGATCCAAGATTGTTTTACGCCACCACTTCTCAATTTCTTTGTTGCTTTTATCAATTGGATTGTAAAAAGTCATAGAACCTAAAAAACGCATGCCGTTTTCTTCTACCAGTTCTTTAAATTTGGCAGGAGAATAATTGTAAAAAGAACCTTTTTTATATACAAACGTTTCTACATAACTATAGCCCATTCTTCCCAATTGTTTCAAGGTTTTTTCTGGATTTTCTTCCATTAAATCTTTAACAGAAACTAACTGAATGCCAATATTTTTATCCTTCGGGTTTTGTTTGATGTATTTTATTCCCCACAACTCCTTGTCTAAACTATCTGTAGCTTTTAAAACCACTTCTGAACTACTTAAAAAATTAAAATTCACTGTAGAAATATGTTCTCCATTTAAATTTTCATCTTTCATAATCCAAAGATTATTTTCATAAAACGCTCCTTTACCTATAAAGCATTCATTTTTCTCATTAATCCCTTTTGCTATAATTTTATCAGTTAAAGCATCATAAGAAATTAGTTCTACCAAAATAGTTTTCCATTCATTTTCCCTACTCTCAAAAACCTCGACTTGTAAACCATTTGTAAAACCAATTGTAGGTTTTACCACCATTTTAATCTTAGGATTTTTCCCTAAATCAACATCATTAATATTTTCTGCACCATACCAAGTACCAATATATTTTGATAACTCTTGTAGTTGGTTTTTTGATTTATGCTGAGCATTTAAAACCAAACCTTGAAAAACAAAAATGCTTAATAAAAGAAATCGTACTATTTTAGAATGTAACATTATTTTGAGTTTTAAATTCTGTAATAAGTGCTATAACCTTCAACTTATAAAGAAAAAAGAGTCTATTAATTCTCCTTCTTCCAACTTGTTAATTCAAATATTTTATGAAAAATTTCTGTGTTTTCATATATTCCAGAAAAAGATTCAGAACCAGGACCAAAAGCAAACACAGGTATTAAAGTAGCCGAATGTCCTTTGGTTGAAAACGTTCCTGTAATTTCCTTATAATCATTATAAGCTGTACCATCTTCTTTTTTCTTTGGCGTAGACGCTAAAGTAAATCCTCCTGTTTCATGATCTGCAGTTACGATAACCAATGTATTACCATCTTTCTCTGCAAAATCTAGTGCTTTACCTACAGCATCATCAAAATCGATCAATTCAGATATCAAATAATCTGCATCATTATCATGACCTCCCCAATCTATTTGTGAACCTTCTACCATCATAAAAAAACTAGATTTAGCAGGATCCTTATTCAAAAATTTTATCCCTAATTCTGTTGCATTCGATAAAAAATCTCCACGATCTTTAGACACTGCATTCATGTGCTCTTCTGCTAATAAATAAGCGATTTTAGAATGCTTTTTAATTTCTGTAAAACTCCCTAAAGCAGTAGTATCTACCTCAAATCCATTTACTTTTAATTCCTCTAATAAATTTTTTCCATCTTTTCTTTTATTCAAAAAATGTCTTCCACCACCAGCTAAAAAGTCTACATCTGAAGTAACCAAATCTAAAGCAATATCTTCATATTGACCTCTATTTAAAACATGTGCATAAAAACTTGCTGGAGTTGCGTGTTGTATTGCCGAGGTTGCAATTAATCCGGTTTTAACATGTTGTGGAGATAAAATTTCTATTAAAGTTTTTAGTTTCGTAGAGTCTACAGCAACACCAACTGCACCATTATACGTCTTTTGTCCAGTTGAAAATGCAGTTGCACCAGCAGCAGAATCTGTAATATCTTCTCTTGCAGAAGAGGTCCTAATAAGTCCAATTGACTTAAAACGTGCATAATTTGGTCTTGTTTTCTTGAAATAAAATGCTGAAGATACTTGAGATAATCCCGTACCGTCTGCAATTAAAAGAATAACATTTTTAGCCTTTGGCCTTACTTCTTCTTTAGTAATTTGTGGTTTACATGAGAATAATGTCATTAATAGAGCTATAAAAATAATACTTTTATAAGTCATGAATTCTATTTTTATTATTGTTAATATTTATTTGTATTCTTATTTTCAAACCAATGATAAACAGCTTTATTAATACTTTTTTCTCCTGATGAAGTTGTGTACATTCCGTAAATTGTACCTACAAAACCTCCAGCTATTTTTGTACTTAAAAAAGTAGCATCAACATTTTCATTTAAAGGAAGCCAATCTTTATTATTTATTGAATAGAAAAAACTATAATATTTACCTTTAGCTTCAATTTTAAAAGATATTTTATCACTCTTATTAATTGATTTAAAAGCGATTTCTTCTGTTCCGTTTTCTGTTGATTTCAATAATTGAACAACAGGTTTATTGTCTTTTAAACTCTTACACAAGTAGTAATAATGGGTTTCATTTTGAAAAGCAATTAAACCTGCTTTTTCATTTTCTGAAACTGTATTAAAAGATAGGTTTGTTGTAACATTCCCAAATAAATGTTTTTGTCTATACCCAATAAAACTTGGGTTTGAAGTTCCTGAAGTAGTTTCTGGACGTGTATTTATGGTTAATTCTCCATTTAAAAGTGAATACCATTTTTCTTTTGGTGTTCTTAAAAAGAGCCAATCAAAAGCTAAAGAATTAGCATTAAATTCATCTTTAAAATCCGCATTTCTAGATATTGTTTTAGTTGGGAATTTATCAATAGTAATTTTATAATTATCTTTTACAATATTTCCTTCTAAATCAAAAACGGGCCAATCATCTTTCCATTTTACTGGAACCATAAATGTTTCTCTTCCTGTATTAAAATGATTCTCATTATCATAAGGTCTACATCCTAAAAATACGCCCCACCAATTCCCTAAATTATCTTCAATAATATCTCCATGTCCCGTTGAGGTAAATGGATTTTTTCTATTATCACTTAAATTTCGTTGTGTTAAAATCGGATTATTTTCATAACTTTTATAAGGCCCAAAAATATTTTTACTCCTAAAAACTACTTCAGAATGATCTTCTGCTGTACCACCTTCTGCCGCCATTAAATAATAAAATCCATTTCTGTTATAAATATGTGGCCCTTCAATCCAAATTGGTTTATCTTCTGGATTTGCGCCCTTATTTATAATTATTTTTGATTCTCCAATTGTATTTAGACTCTCTACATCTAACTCAATAATTTTAATAGATCTGTGTCCATCATATTCTGGCGTATTATTAGGAGGATTACTATTAAAAACAACATACGTTTTTCCATTTTCATCAAAAAACATTGAAGGATCTATCCCCTCTACTTTTGGCAACCATGTTGGATTAGACCAAGGTCCTGCAGGATTAGTAGCAGAAATAATAAAATTGTTTTTACCACCAACAATCGTGTTAATAATATAAAACATTCCATTATGATAAGAAATTGCAGGGGCAAAAACGCCTCTAGAAACCTCTAAACCTTCTAAGTTTAATTGCTCTGGTCTGTCTAAAGCATTTCCTATTTGTTTCCAGTTTACTAAATCATCACTTTTAAAAACAGGAATTCCTGGAAAATATGCAAAAGTTGAGTTTATAAGATAATAACTGTTATCTACTTTACAAATACTTGGGTCAGGATAAAATCCTTTCAAAATAGGATTTAAAAATGTGGTTTCTATTACTTGTTTTATGTCTTTATTTTCCTTTTTAGTTGAACAACTTAGAATAAAGGCACTAATAAATACGGCTATAAAAAATTTCTTCATTACTTAATTTTTTTCTTTTAATCCTTCTAAAAATCCAAAATATGCAGGTTTAGGCTCAAGCTGTTCATCAAAAATAGTTGGCCAATCATTTATATTAAAAAACCCTTTAATCCATGTATCTCTATCAGTAAAGTCCCAAAAAGTAATTCCGTATTGTTGTTCTTTTGGCACTATCGTTTTATACATTTTAACAATGCTTTTATATTTCTTGGCTTGCTCTTGTTTCATTTCGTCAGTTAGTTTTTCATAAACTTGTATACCACCTCTTCTAGTGTCATCGTGTTTATTAAAAATAATATCTAACTCTGAAATATGAATTTGTAAACCTGTTTTTACTGCTTTTTTTAATGAATTTGCAATTACTTCATTTGGAGTATCCATTCTAATATGCATTTGAAAACCTAATCCAGATATAGGAACTCCTTTTGCCTGTAATTCTTTAATCATTTTAAGAGTACTATTCAGTTTTAACGTATCTCTTTCAATATTAAAATCATTATAAAACAAAATAGCTTCTGGGTCTGCTTCATGCGCATATTGAAATGCTTTTGCTATATAATCTTTACCTAATGCGTTGTACCACATTGTTTTTCTAACGTTACCTCCATGAGATTCTAAACCTTCATTAACGACATCCCAAGCAGCAACTTTTCCTTTATATCTTGTTACATACTTTGTAATGTATTCTTTCATAAAAGTACCTAACCACAAACTATCTTTAGCTGCTTTTTCTTTAACCCAATTAGGAGTAGAACTATGCCAAATTAAATTATGTCCAAATAATCTTTGATTGTTTTTATGTGCATAACCAACAATGCTATCTATTATTCCCCATGAATAAACACCTTCTTTAGGCGTTATATTATTCATCTTCATATCACTTGCTGAAGTAATGCTATTAAAATTACTTATCTGTAATTTTTGTAGCTTCTCATCTTTAGATAACGTTTTTATTTTAATTGCTGTTCCTATAGGGAAATCTGCATGCTCTTTTAATCCTTTTAGTTTTTCTTTTTTATCACTACCGTTACAAGAAAGTAATAAAGAAACTATTGTAATTATAAAGATTGAGTTAAAGTATTTACTGTAATTCATTTTATAATATTTAAAATATTAACTAATTATTTTTCACAAAAAAACAGTTAAATTTATAAGTATATATATTTAACTGTTTTCTAATTCAAAACTTCATTTAACAACTATTATTCACTTATTGTAATCCTTCTAAGAATCCATCATAAGCTTTCTTTTTATTGTAATCATCATCATACATTAGTGGCCAATCTGCATGACCCCAAAAATCTAACAACCACGATTCATTATCTTTTAAACCCCAAACAGTTAATGCATACTTATTATCTAATGGAATTGAGTTATAAATTTGAACAACTTCTTTAAACTTTGCTTTTTGTGCATCTGCTCTTTGAGAAGTTAAACTTGTTTGATCGTTATTAGGATTTGCTCTAATATCTAACTCAGCAAAATGTAATTTTAAACCTCTAGACACAGTACCATTTGCTACTGCCTGAATATTAGATTTTGATGGACCATTATATGAAATGTGCATTTGTGCACCAACTCCGTCAATTAAATCTCCTAAATCATCTACTATTTTAAACATTGCTGCTCTTTTACCAGAACTAGATGCCATATTATAATCGTTATAAAACAATAAACAATCAGGATCTGCGTCTCTTGCCCATTGAAAACATTTTTTAATGTAATCATCTCCCATTTTTTGTTTAAAAACAGAATTTCTTAAAGGGTTTCCACTACCATCGTCGATTGCTTCGTTTACAACATCCCAAGATCCAATTTTACCTTTATACCTTGTTACGGTTGTTGTTATATAATCTTTAACCATCGCTTCAAATTCTGAATCAGTACCAGTAAAATCATTTACCCAATCTGGAGTTGCATTGTGCCAAATTAGCGCATGACCATGGACATTAATTCCATTATTAACTCCAAAATTCACAATAGCATCTGCAGCAGTAAAATCGTAATTACCTTGAGAAGGGTACATTACATTCATTTTCATTTCGTATTCTGATGTAATACTAGAAAAATCACTTTTTAAAACCTCTACATGTTTACCACCAGCGTTTACTCTAGAAGATCTAGTAATATTACCAACAAAAAACGTTGTTGCAGCATCTTTTAATGCAGAAGTACTAGTTGACCCGCAATTTCCGTTAGGGCAAATTCCACCAGCTGAATTATCTACAACTACAGTTTTACTATCTACTGTTAAACCTGCGGCATTACTAACTAACAATCTTACAGAAAATGTACCATCAGTATCAAATCTTACTTCTTCTATTCCTGGTAAGTCTTGTACTAAACCATCTCCTTGTCCAAAATCCCATTCACTTATAAAGTCTCCAATTCCTGAAGTTTTGTTATCTAACAACAAAACATTTGGATCTGATGGAGAAATTGACATCTCAAAAGTTGCTTGAACTCTTGTTGGTGGAATAATTATCGGTCCATCATTATCAGAGTCTCCATCACACGAAAGTGTTAATAATAGTATTGGTAAGACTTTTAAAATATTGAATATATTTTTAATTTTCATTTATATCTCTTTTTTTAGTTTTTAACAACTTTTACGTTATCAATTATAAAATTACCTTTTAATTTACCCATATCTAATGCCAAAGATGTTATATCTGAATTAGCAGTAAATTCCCAAGAATATTTAGACCAAGTTGCAGTAGCTTCATAACCACCTGCATATTGTTCTGTACCTCCTGCACCAGGATTTGTAGAATATCTAATATTTGCAGTACCTTTAATCCATACAGAAGCTGTATAAGAATCTCCACTTACTGTATCAAAACCATCACTTACAAATTGTGTTTCCCATTCATTACCATCTGCAGCATTATTTACTCTTACTGCTCTAGAACCACTTACAACATCTGTAACTTCTTCACTAAAATTATCTGGTCCGTTGTTTTTACCCCAATTTGTAAAATCACTTCCAGTTCCTTCTTCAAAACTACCGTTTAACAATTCACTATCATTAGAAGGAGCAGGTAAAGCACTAGTACCTTCTACTAACTCTACTCCGTCAATTACAAAATTCCCTTTTGATTTCCCCATATCTAATGCAACAGTAGTTGTACTAGAATTTGCTGTTATTGTCCAAGAATGTTGTTGCCAATCTGCAGTAGCTGTAAAATTTGGTCCATATTGTTCAGTTCCTCCAGAACCTGGATTTGTAGAAAAACGAATTACATTTGAATCTCCACCTTTCATCCAAACTGAAATAGTATACTCTACACCATTTGTTGTTGGGGCAGCAGCACTTACTAATTGTGTATCCCATTCATTACCTTCTGCACCATTATTTACCACAATCGCTCTTACACTAATATTACCATCTGTAGATTCAGTCATATTATCAGCACCATTGTTTAAACCCCAACTTGTAAACTCGTTTCCTGTTCCGTCTGCAAAATATGCGTTCTCGATTAAGTTTTCTGGATTGATTAAAAAACGATCATCTGTTGGTGGTGGTAAAACTACTGTAACTGCTTGTGAAGTTTGTAAGTAACCTTCGTCTCCTAACATTGTTAATGTTACAATTTTTACACCATTAGAATCGTATTTATATTCTACGGTTCCTGGTTTATCAGCCGCAACTTTTTTTCCAGCTACGTCAAACTCAAAATAACTATAAAACTCTTCTTTATTTGGAGTTGTATTTTCAAAAACAATTACACTTGAATCTTCTTCAGAAACTGTTGTTGTAAATGTTGGTTGATTTAGTTCTGGTAATTTATTATCTTCTTCACAAGAAGTAAAAGCTGTTACCAATAATAAAAGGCTTAAAAGTTTAGTAATTTTCATCATTATTTATAATTTATTAAAAAATTCATTATTTAGAACTCTAAACTATAAATAGCATCTTGTTTAAAACATAAAAAATGATGCATTTGGTAAAAAAAATACATCATTTTGGGTTATTTATAGCATTCGCCTCGATTAATTAGAAATCATAAAAATAAAGTTGAAATTATTTATTAATATTAATGTAAATAACCTCATCATTATTTCTAACCACAATAATATATTTCTTTTCTCCTTTCTGAATTAGCTTCATTCCTTTTACATCTCCAGAAGCAAAAAAACCTGATTCTTTTCTTGATAGTGCATTAAATGTTCCATCTCCATTTCCTTGTAAAAAAGTACCATAACTAGCATCGTTTCTGGGCGTTTCTACTTCAGACATATGTAAATTTCCTGCAATTAAAGCATCTAGATTACCATCTTTGTCAAAATCTGTAACGAGGATTTCATTTATGCTAGAAACCTGAACTTCTTGTGGTAGTTTGTGCACAATTAACTTTCCATTTTTATTTTCTAAATAAATACTAGCAAAAGATTTTACTTGATAATGTAAAGATGATTCTAATGCTTTATCAGTAAAAACATCGACTAAAGTAGCTTCAGAAAAGCTTTCATAATCTTTAAATTTCTTTTTAATTCCTGGTATTTGTTGTGATGAACATGATCTACCTCTAACAGGATATTGTTTCCCTTCGTTATAATAACTTAATACAATATCTTCCTTTTTATTCTTGTCAAAATCGTTCACATAAATATCAAAAGTTTCATTCTCGTTGGCTTGATATTTATAATTAAGACCATTATTTCCTAAAATATAATCTGTATCTCCATCATTATCAAAATCCCCTTCATTAATACTCCACCACCAACCTGTAGTATTTTTATCTAAACCTAATTCATTTGAAACATCAGAAAAACCATTTTTATTATTTTTAAATACTTTAATTGGCATCCATTCTCCTACAACAATAATATCTAACCAATTATCATTGTTATAATCTGTAATTATTGCTGATGTTGCCATTCCTAAATCATTAAAAGGTTTTGCAAATTCATCTGAAAAGAACTCAAATTTGGCATTTCCTTTTGACCCAACATTTTTCAATAAATAAGTGGTTGCTGGCTGAGGATATTTACCAGGAATTTGACGTCCTAAGACTAATAAATCTTCTTTACCATCTTTATCAAAATCTGCACTATAAACTTTTGATCCGCTAGAAATAAATTTAGGTAAAGTACCTTTTTTTGCTTTTGATAAAATTCCGTTTCCATCATTTATATACAATCTGTCTTGTAGTAATTCTGATTTTTCATCAAACTCATAACCTCCACTAACCAAATACAAATCATTATCGCCGTCTGCGTCTGCATCAAAAATTAAAGCACCCAAATCTTCACATAAAATATCTTCTTCTAAAAAAGTAACATTTTGTGCTTCGAAACCTGTTTTTGTTTGATAAAATAAATTACCCATTTTACCTTTAGATCCTCCAATAAAATAATCTTCTAAACCATCATTATTTAAATCTCCAACGGCTAAAGTTGGACCTAAAGAAGACATTTTGTGAGGTAATAAAACTTGAGTTGCAAAATCATCATGTTTGTTTTCTAGATGTTTATGCTTTGGAAATAGATTGTTTTCTGCTGTAAATAATTTTTCTTTTTCTACTTCTTTTTGGGTTGATGGTTTTAATGCATCTTCATATTTAAAAGTAAGATTTTTATTTACAGATACATTTTTTAAAGTCTGTACATTTCCATTCTGCCAAACTACTTTTACTTCTTCAATTTTAGAAACAGCACCTAAACCAAAATGGATTTCTGGAGCAACAGAAGATTGAAAACCTCTTGTTAATGTTAACTCTTGCATTTGAGTTTTATCACCGGTTTTTACATAAACACGATTTCCTAATCCAAATTTATTTGTAGAATTCCCTGTAAAATTGACCTTTAAAAAATTACTTTTTTCAGCACTTTTATTCTCAAAAACAGCAGCATAATCATCTATATTATTTGTAATAATTTCTAAATCTCCATCATTATCTAAATCTGCATAAACAGCTCCAGTAGAAAACCCTTTAAACTCTATTCCCCATTTTTTATTTGCTTTTTCAAAGTTTAAATTTCCATTATTTTTAAAAATAAAGTTATCTATTTTCTCTGATGGAATTTTTAAACTCATCTCTAAAGATTTGTCCCTACCAACTTTTTTTTCTTCTAACTTATTAAAATAATCTCTATTATTTATCTCCCTTCTATTTCCGTTTGATACAAATACATCTTTAAGTCCGTCGTTATCAAAATCTGCAATTAAAGGTCCCCAACTCCAATCTGTAGAAGACATTCCAGTAATTCTAGACATATTAGAAAAATAAGGAATTCCATCTTTAAAAGCTCCTGAATTTACTTGAAGACAGTTTTGCATATATTGATAATGAAAGCCAGCATCTACAACACTCCAAAACAAATCAGGATTCATACTTGCCATATTTGCTTTCTGTCTACGATTGCTGTTGGCATCCATATCAACCTGAAAAATATCTAAAGAACCATCATTATTAAAATCTGCAATATCAGCTCCCATTCCATAGAACGCAGTGTGAGCAGTTGCTTTTTTCACCACTTCTTTAAAAGTTCCATCTTTTTGATTGATGTACATAAAATCTGGTGAATTAAAATCATTAGAAACATATAGATCTTGCCAACCATCATTATTTAAGTCGCCAGCAGTTGCACTTAAAGTCAAACCGAAATTTGTTAAACCTGCTTCATTAGTAACATTTGTAAAGGAGTTTCCATCGTTTCTGTACAAATGATCTGATTCAGCATCTTTTACATTTTCCATTCGTAATTTATACACAAATGTTGGAGAGCTAAATTTTAAAATTGGATAATTTGCTACATAAACATCTAAATCACCATCATTATCATAATCGAAAAAAGTGGCATTTATACTATTTCCTGCATCTGCTAAACCATATTTTTCTGCTTGTTCTGTAAAGGTATTGTCTTTATTATTGATAAAAAGCTGATTCTTTTTAGACCCAAACTTTCCTGAAACAGAGCAATAAATATCTAAAAAACCATCATTATTTACATCTGCCATTGTAACGCCAGTATGCCATTCTTTACTACCTGAAACACCAGAGGAACTTGTAATATCTTCAAATTTTAAATTTCCTTTATTTAAGTACAATTTGTTAGAAACTTGATTTCCTACAAAATATAAATCTGGCAAACCATCATTATTTATATCTCCAACAGAAACACCACCACCCAAATAAATATAGGAATACGTAAAGTAATTTATAGAATCGTTTTCTGTAAGAATATTTTTAAAGTCAATATTTGTTGAGCTATGTTTTATTTGATTAAAAATTTGTGATGGCACAGTTTCAACGTCCTTAGAACAGGAACTTAATATTACTAAAAAAATGTAAAAGCATATGAATCTAATACTCTTTTTCATAAGAAATGGTTTTAATTTTAAAATATAATCAACTTTCTAATATTAGAGAAATTAATAAAGAAATACACTATTTATAAAAACAAAAAAACAGCGCTTCGTTAGAATACGCTGTTTTAATCATCAACTCAAATCAAATTATAATTGTATTCTTATTAAAATCCAGGGTTTTGATCTGCACTTGTAACATTTACATTAGATGCAATTTCTCTATCTGGTATTGGCCATAACTCATTTTTTCCTGCTTGAAAATTTGTTCCTGCCAAAGCTGTTGAAGAAATTCCCCAACGTAATATATCATCAAAACGAACTTGCTCTCCACATAATTCAACTTTACGCTCTTGTACAATAGCATCGAAAACTTGTTGTTTGCTTAACGAAGTTGCTAAATTTGGTATACTAGCTCTTGTTCTAACTTTATTTATAAAACCAACAGCATCTGATTGTGTTCTAACTTCATTTGCACATTCTGCCATCATTAATAAAACATCAGAATATCTAATTACTTTTGCATTTATACCAGATTCTTGGTTTTCATTTGGTTGCTTATAGTAATTTTGATATTTTTTCCAAGCAACAGGTCTTATATTTCCTCCATTTTCTTTAAAATCTCCAGAAACAAATACACTGTTACCATTATTATAAGTATCTCCTTCAAAATAGAAATTACCATTTAATCTTTTATCTCCAGCTTCATAAGACGCAACTAAGTCATCTGTTGGGTATACATTAAACCAATCTACAACACCATAATCTTGTCCTCTATAAGTTGCATGATTTTTACCAGAACCACTAACAAGGCTAGACCATTTATCTCCTGTTCCTAAAGTTAAATCGTATTGAATTTCCCAAACAGATTCAATCCCATGTTCAGTTTCTTCTTTAAAGTTATCAAAATAATCAACCTCTAAATCATAACCTTTCATTTTTTCAAATGACGTTAATGCTTCTCCGTATCTTTTTTCATATAAGAAAACTTTTCCTAAAAATGCTTGAGCAGCACCTTTGTTTGCTCTACCATTATCTTCAGTTCCTTTAGATAAAAGATTAACTGAAGCATATTCTAAATCTTCAATTATTAAATTAATTACATCTGCTTTAGTGCTTCTAGCTTTTCCTTCTGGTTCTGTAAAATCTCCATTTCTTAATGGTACACCACCAAAACGATTCACTAATAACCAATAATATTGTGCTCTCATAAATTTTGCTTCTGCAATAAATTTTTTCTTACGTGAAGCACTTAATTCAGAATCTGGTATTGCGTTAATTCTATCTGCATTACCTATAACAAAATTTGCTTTGTTAACTCCTCTATAACAAGCATCCCAATATTCTGCAATTTGACCATTGGTAGAATCGAAAGAAAAGTCTGCAAATGTTACTTTATCTGCTTCTTGTTGTCCGTTACCGAATTGTTCATGCGCCATGTTATCCATCATATACCAAACTAGCCTTCCATATAAAGCAATTGTTTGTAAGTTAGCATATGATGCATTTACAGAAGCTTGTACTTGTGCTTCATTAGCAAAATAAGTTTCTGGCGATAATTGATTAGGATTAGTTAATTCTAAATCTCCTGTACTGCAGGATTTTATAGTAAAAACACCTGTAAGTAATAGTAATATTATTTTATATTTTTTCATGATTTTTCTTTTTTAAAATGATACCTGAATTCCGAATAAGAAAGATTTTGGTTGAGGGTAATTTCCTCTATCAATACCAAATTCTTGGTTTCCTTGACCTATCTCTGGATCTAAACCAGAATAATCGGTAATAGTTAATAAATTTTGACCACTAGCATATAATCTTATCTTAGAAAAAGCATCATTCAATACTTCGCTTGGTAATGTATATCCAATACTAATATTTTTTAACCTTGCATATGATCCATCTTCAATATATCTATCAGAAATTGAATGATTTTGAGGTGCTCCTGGGAATCGTGGTTGTGTTGTAGAAGGGTTACTTTCTGTCCAACTATCTAATAAAACCGGGCTTCCATTAAACAATCTATTTGCGCCACCTTCTAAATCATATTTGTTAGTATTGTAAATATCTACACCTTGAATTCCAGTTACAAAAAGGTTTGCATCCCAATTCTTGTAATTTGCACTTAAGTTAACACCATAAGTAAAATCTGGATATGGATTTGCTAACGTAGTTCTATCTTGAGAGTTAATGTCTCCATCTCCATTTAAATCTTTATACCTAACATCTCCTGGTTTAACAGTTGTTTGACCTGTGTTACTTGAAAATACCGCATCTACTTCTGCTTGGTTTTGATAAATACCATCACTTACCAATCCGTAGAATTGAAATAATGATTGCCCTTGTACAGTTCTAGAGATATTTCCTTTACCATCTTTCATTGTACCTCCTTCAAAAGCTTCTAAACTACCTAAATTTAAAACTTCATTGCTACTAGTACCTAAATTTACATTAGCAGACCATGTAAAATCTCCTTCAGTATCATTAAAACCAAGAACAGCTTCAAAACCTTTTGTTTCTACAGAACCTACATTTGCAGTTATTGATCCAGCATGAATTCCGTTAGATAGAGGAGCAGGTAAACTTAATAATAAGTCCTCACTTTTATTTTGATAGTATTCTAAACTTGCAGTAAACTTATTGCTAAATAATCCGAAATCTAAACCAATATTCATCATGGTAGTTTCCTCCCATTTTAAATCTGGATTAGAACCTCCATTTGCTGTAACACCAGCTCCGTTTCCAGATCCTATTGGATATTCAAAACCATCAGTTAATGAAGCACTATACAAATAATCTCCAATTTGATCATTACCTACAACACCATAACTAGCTCTTAATTTTAGGTTATTGACATTCGAATCATCTAAGAAGTTCTCCTCAGATAAATTCCATCCTAAAGAAGCAGAAGGGAATGTTCCCCAACGGTTATTAGCACCAAATCTAGACGAAGCATCTCTTCTAATTGCTGCAGAAAATAAGTATTTACCATCAAAATCGTAATTTACTCTTGCTAAATAACCTAATCTATTTGTTTCTGACGAACTACTACCTATAGATGGAGTTGTAGCTCCGAATTGAACTAACTCATCTGTAATCTCATTTCTTGCACTTCCACCAAATTGAGTAAATGTGTTTTCAGTTTTTTCTGCTAATGCTAAAAACTCAACATTGTGTCTTTCTGCAAACGTTTTTGAATAACTTAAACTATTTGTGAAAACTAACCCTTTACCTTCTTGTGCATTTCTACCATAACTAGCATAATTTTGAGCGTTTGTGCTACTACCCAAAACATTATCAGTATTAAAACTTGGTGTAAAGCTACTACCATCAAATCTAAAATAGTCTAAACCAACTTGTGATCTAAATTTTAATTCGTCTAAAATTTCAAATTCTCCATAAACACTACCAACGATACCTAAAGTTTTATTAATAGATGTTGTATGAGTTTGAATTCTAACTGGGTTTTCTGCATCTTGTCCGTCTCCAGCTGAAGAAGGTCCTTGAAAACCACCTAAATTATTAGGATTGTAAACAGGTAAATATGGAGCTGCTTTTATAGCGTGTACTATTAAAGATCTACCACCACCACTTAATTCTGGGCTTTGTTTACCAAAAGAGATAGACATACTCTCTCCAAATTTTAATTTTCCTTTTGTATATGAACTATTAGCCCTAAAAGAATAACGCTCAAAACCAGTATTAATAATAGTACCTTCTTGATTTAAGTATTCTGCTGAGAAAAATTGAGTACTATTATCTGTTCCTTTAGAGTAATCTAATTTATAATCTTGTAACATTCCTACTTCAAAAATTTCATCTTGGTAGTTTGTATTATTTTGATATACCTCTAATGGTCTATTTGGAAATACACCAATATTTGCAGCATGTTGTAAATACTGAACAGTATTCATAACATCATATCTATTTGTTACCATTTGAGCTCCTGTATAAGTACTAAATGATAACTGACCTCTTCCTTTTTTTCCACTTTTAGTGGTAACTAAAACAACTCCATTAGAACCTCTAGCTCCATAAAGTGATGTTGTAGATGCGTCTTTTAAAATAGAAACATTTTCAATATCACTAGGACTAATCCCAGAAAGGTTTCCTACAATTACACCATCGATAACAAATAAAGGACTGTTATTTCCAAAAGTACCCAAACCTCTAATTAAAACTAAAGGACTAGAACCAGGAACACCTCCATTAACAATAGTTACACCAGCTGCTCTACCCTGTAAGGCTTGCTCTGCGTTTGTAATTGGCAATGCTGCAATTTCATTTGCATCTACAGTAGAAATTGCACCTGTAACTGTTTTTCTACTTTGTTTACCATAGGCAACAATTACAATTTCATCTAATGATTCTTGAGATACTTCTAAAACAACATCTATATTTGTTCTTTCTCCAACAAGAATGGTTTTACCAATCATTCCAATATATGCAAATACTAACTCGTCAGTGGACTTAACTTTGTTGATCTTAAAAAGACCATCAAAGTCTGTTTGCACACCTTTTTGCGTTCCTTTTACTATTACACTAACACCAGGTAATAATTCTCCTGTAGAATCTTTCACTGACCCACTAACGGTCTTGGATTGTGAAAACATACTCTGAGAACATATCATAACTAATGCTATGATAGCGATTTTCATTTTTATCATTTTGAGTAATTTAAATTAATTGAATTTGTTTTTATTTATTTATTTATTGAATTTGAACTTTTGTAATTAAAACGTTATCTTCTGGTGTAACCGACTTATTTGGTTGTTTACCACCAATACTTATATTTATTATACCAGATTCTATGATTCTTTTTCCTTCTTCAGAAATTCTTGCATATTTTTTTGCCGGAATTTTAAATGTTACTTTTTTTGATTCATTTGCTTTTATAAAGACTTTTTCAAAATTGACTAAACTTCTTATTGGGTTATTTTTAATTTTATCATTCTCATGAGTAACATAACATTGAATAACTTCTTTTCCTGAATATTTACTGTTATTTTTTACATCAACAGAAATTAGAATATCATCATTCTTTGCAATTTTATCTGATATTTCTAAATTTGAATATTCAAATTTAGAATAACTTAAACCATAACCGAAAGGAAATAATTGCTCACCTTTAAAGTATTTATAAGTTCTGTTTTCCATGTTGTAATTTTTAAAATCTGGAAGATCTTTTACAGACTTATAAAAAGTTACGGGTAATTTTCCTGACGGATTATAATCACCAAAAAGAATATCTGCAATTGCTTTACCTCCAAACTCACCAGGATACCAAGCTTCTAAAATTGCAGGAATATTTTTTGCTGTCCAATTAATAGCTAAAGCACTTCCATTCATTAAAACAACGACTGTTGGTTTGCCCAATTTCTGAATCTTTTTAACTAATTCTAATTGTGTTTTTGGTAATGTAATTTTAGATCTATCACCTTTATCAAAACCTTCTATAACTATAGGCATCTCTTCACCTTCTACTTCTGGAGATAATCCTAAACATAGAATTACAACTTCAGATTTTTTTGCAGCTTCAATTGCTGGTGTTAATAAGTCTTCATTTAATTTTTCCCAAACTAAATGTGCTTGAGGGTCTGATAATGTATTACTATATTCAATTTTAATTTTATATGATTTTTCAGCTTTTAATTTAACTTCAAAATATTCTAATTTAGGATCATAATCTGCACTATATTCAAACTTTAAAGAATCATTAATGTATAATTTTGCATAGCTACTCGCTTTTAATCCAATTCTATAATCTCCAGATTCTTTTGGTACTATTTCTCCAGACCATCTCACTGAAAAATCATCCGATTTCAACTCTTTTATAGGTCTATTTGGTGTCCAAATAAAATTGACAGTTTCATCACTTCTTATAAATACTGGTTCTCCTTCAAAATTACTATTGGTATAGTATTCTGCTTTAAGACCTTTACCTTTTTCGTTTTTTAAAACCTCTTTAGGAATTGCTTTTAATGTTGGCCATTCTTTTGCTATATAAGAACCTAAAGCATAATTAATAGTTGTGTTTGGTAATTTTTCTTGCAATCCTTTTAACGGTGTAATAAAATTATGAGGTGTTCCGTGATAATTACCTAACAATGCTTGTTTCGAATCTGCATTCGGGCCAATTACTGCTATCGATTTAATATTCTTACTTAAAGGCAAAATATTATTGTCGTTTTTTAACAACACCATAGATTCTTTGGCAATTTGTTCAGACAATTTAAAATGTTTTTCACTAGCAACAACATCGTATGATATTTTAGACCATTCAACATCCTTCTGATCATCAAACATTCCTAACTTAAAACGAGCTGTAAATAATCTTATTAAAGCAACATCCAATTGTTTTTCATCTATTAATTCTTTTAAAACAGCCTCGTTTAAATTAGGATCATATACACTACCACAATTTAAATCTGTTCCACTTATTACAGCTAAAGCTCCAGCTTCTTCGGGTGTTTCTACAACTGCGTGTTTATCTTCTTCCCAAAAATCATTTACTGCCCAACAATCTGAAACCACATAGCCTTTAAAACCCCAATCTTCTCGTAATATCTTTTGAAGTAACATTTCACTTCCACAACAAGGTTTACCATCATATCTATTATAAGCACACATTACAGAATGCACTTTTGCTTCTTTAACAGCGGCTTCAAAAGCAGGTAAATAGGTTTCGTATAAATCTTTTGTTGTTGTTACATAATTATCTTGATGTCTCGATTTTTCTGGACCACTATGAACTGCAAAATGTTTTGCAGTAGCAACAACTTTTAAATACTTTTCATTATCACCTTGTAAACCTTTTATATAGTTTACACCAATTCTACTAGTTAATAATGGATCTTCTCCGTATGTTTCTTGACCTCTTCCCCAACGTGGGTCTCTAAAGATATTAATGTTTGGAGTCCAGAAAGTAAGACCTTGTCCCATTCTTCTTTGTCCTTTACTAATAAATTGATGATATTTTGCTCTAGCTTCATCAGAAACTACAGTTCCCATATCAAAAATTAAGTCTGGGTTCCAAGTTGCGCCCATCCCTATTGCTTGAGGAAAAACAGTTGCTTCTCCAGCTCTTGCAACTCCATGCAAACATTCGTTCCACCAATTATATTCTGGAACATTTAATCTTTCAATAGCAGGAGCATCATATCTCATTTGAGATATTTTTTCTTTCAATGTCATTCTACTAACTAAATCAGAAACTCTCTCTTCAGTTGTTAAAGATTGATTTTCGAATTTAAGATCATAACCTTTTTTGTTACATGACAAAACAAAAAACAACGAAATGAAACATACATATAATATGACTTCTGATTTTATTACTCTCATATTTATTTTGACTTTACTCAAATTGATAGATTAAAGATTAAAACTAATAACAGTATTAAAATACCTACGATTACTATTTCTGAAATTATATTTCTTATTGGATATTTTTTCTGCATAATTAACTCTTAGTACTTCTCAAATATAGAAAGTTGATGCACCTTTGAGTAAAAAAAAGAACGCATGAGGTGTTAATTTTGGCTCTTTTTAGGGTAAAATAGCACAAACACACTATCTGAATTAGCTTTTAGTAGCTAATTTTACATTTAAGGAGGAAAAATGAAAAGAGTTATTGTTTTTCTTTGATTACAACATCGGTTGGTAGTTTTCCAAAATGTGCTTTAAAACATTTTGTAAAATAGGATGCAGAAGAGAAACCAACTTTAAAACCAACTTCACTTATAAATGCGGAACCTGTTTCTAATATTTGATATGCTCTTTCTAATCTAATTCTCCTTAACAGTTCGTTTGGAGTTTGCCCTGTTAAAGATTTTATTTTTCTGTATGATTGACTTTTACTTAAGTTTAATTCATTAGCTAATTCTTCTACACTTAAACTAGAATTACTAATATTTTCACCTATGTATGCTAAAACTTTATTAATAAATTCTTTGTCTATAGAAGTAGCATTTGTATTCTCTTTTGCTCCACTAACCTCACTAAAGTATTTATCAAAAATTAATTTTCTACTTGTAATTAGTTGAGAAAGTCTTAATGTAAGTAAACGCATATCGAATGGTTTGGTCATATAAGCATCAGACCCGTGTTCAATTCCTTCAATACGATCATCAATTCTTGCTTTTGCGGTAAGCATTAATAAAGGAATATGACTCGTTTTAATATCTGTTTTAATACGCCTACAAAACTCAAAACCATCCATTTCTGGCATAATAACATCTGTTAAAATAACATCTGGAAAAGATTTTTCTGCAATCTTTAAACCTTCTACACCATTAATAGCTGATAAAACCTTGTATGTTTTACTTAATTCTGTTTTTAAATAATTTCTTAACTCTGTATTATCTTCAACAACTAAAATAGTATATTTTTTAGATGCTATTTTTTCGTTCTCATATTCCTCCTCTTTTCCAGAAATTTTATTTTCAGGGATAAAGTTTATCTCTTTTTTAGAAAAATCTTCTTCTAATTTGAAACTCTTAATTTCATCTTTAGAAAAATGTTCTTTTCCTTTTGGTAAAATTATTCTAAATGTAGTTCCTTCGTTTATTTTACTTGTTACTTCAATTTCACCTTTATGTAACTTAACAAAACTACTAACTACTTCTAGCCCAATACCTGTTCCTCCATAGTACGTTTTGTTAAGACTTTCCACTTGATAAAATCTTTCAAATATTTTATTAACCTGTTCTTTCTCTAGCCCTTTACCTGTATCTGATATTACAATTTCGACTACTTTTACTGGTTTAGTTGATGAAATAAGAGGTAATATATAGTCTTCATCATTGTCAATTAAATTTACATTAATCACACCATTATCTGGAGTTACTTTCATTGCATTTGACAAAATATTGAAAATAATTTTTTCAAGCATACTCTGATCTGCCCAAGTTTTAATAGATGACATTTCTGTATCTAAAGTCAAAAATATATTTCTATTTAAAGCTTCTTCTTTAAAGAAAAGAACAATATTCTTGGTGAAATCTACCAAATTTAATTCTGAAGCTCTAACTCTTACTTTATCAAACTCTAACTTTCTTAAATCCATTAGCTCATTTATAAGCCTAAACAATCTATCAGAATTTCTATAAATAGTGCTGTGTTTAGATTTAACTCTTTCTGGTAAATTTAAATCCTTATCCCTCATTATATCTTTTAAAGGATTTAAAATCAACGTTAATGGCGTTCTAAACTCATGAGAAATATTCGTAAAAAATTGTAATTTATTTTTATTTAAAATCTCTTCTTGAATTCTTTGAGTTCTTTCGTTTTTTATAAGTTCTTTTTCTTTTATTCTATTTCTTGTTATTTTATTTAAAAGTAAAACTCCTAATCCAAAAAGTAAAATATAAGAAGCCAATGCCCAATTTGATTTCCACCAAGGTGGTAAAATTTTAATTCTTAATTCTAGTGGAGTTTCATTCCAAAGTCCATCGTTATTTGCTGCTTTTAACTTAAAAACGTAATTTCCATAATCTAAATTTGTATAGGTAGCGCTTCTTTGATTCCCTACATAATTCCAAGATTCCTCTAAGCCTTCTAAGTAATAAGCATATTGATTTTTTTCAGGTCTAGTATAATTAATTCCTGTATATTTTATAGTAAATACAGATTGTTTATGATTAAATTCTATACTTGATGTTTCAGTAATTGTCTTTGTAAGCGGTGAGTTTTCTTCACTAGGAACTACATCTTTATTAAAGATTTTTAAGCCTGTTAAATAAAGTGAAGGTACACTAGAATTTGTACTTAAGTCTTTTGGATTAAAAAAGTCTACACCTTTATAATTTCCAAAATAAAGCTTTCCTTCTTCATCTCTTAATGCTGCATTAAAATTAAAATCATCAGACAACAAACCATCATTCGTTGTGTAATTAACAACTTCATTAGTTTTTGTATCTAACTTTGAAATTCCTGAATTTCCACTTACCCAAATATCACCTTTTTTATCTTCAATTATACTTGCAATATTTTCTTCATTTAATCCAGAAAACTTGTTAAACCATTTAAATTCGTCTGTCTTTTTATCAAACCTACATAACCCAGCACCTCTTGTACCAATCCAAATATAATTATCTGTACTTTCATATAAGGATAATATGTGCGTTGAACTTCTTTGGTTATTATTGGACTTAGCCATTGGCTTAACAAAAGAACTTATATTAAATTTTCCTTCTTTATTATTTATTTTAAAAAGCCCTGTAGTTGTTCCTAACCAAATAGAACCTTCAATATCTACCAATATTTTTCTAACATCGCTTGTATTTATACCATACTTTACAAATTCTTTCGAGTTTTGGTTTGTTAAGATATTCGTTTTCGGGTTAAAAGTATAAACACCTGTGTAAAAAGTTCCAATCCAAATAATTCCTTCTTTATCTTCAGTAATACTTAAAATTGCATTTGATAATAATTTTCCATTAGAATTTTTGATGTTAATATTGGTAATTTTTTTAGATCCATCTTTTAAGATGTAAATTCCATTATCCCAACTTCCAGCCCAAATATTCTTTTTACTATCAATAAAAATAGTTTGAATATGATTACTTGTAAGACCTGAATATGTTTTATCATTAGATGCATTGATGTGGTCTACTTTAGATGTTTTAATGTCAAAAACATCAATACCTCCACCATCCATCGTAATCCATAATTTATCATTAGCACCTTTTACGATACCAGTAACTGATCCTGTTTGTAAAGAATTTGGATTATTTTCTAAGCTTTCTATATTATCAAATTTATCAAATAAATGATCACTGACAACAACACCATTATTATAATAACCCATCCATATTCTTTGATTATTATCAACAAATAATGACCAAATTGAATTAGAACGAATACTATTTTTGTCTGCTTTGTTATATAAATATGTTTTAATTAAAGCTCCTGAAGAACTTAAATGAAAAAGTCCATCGTTTTCAGAACCGATTAATAAAGTATTATCTGCTAACTGAACAATAGACAAAATTCGTTTATTAGTAATTGTAAAATTTGAGAAGCTAACGATGTTTTTATCTTTAACTTTAAATTTATAAATTCCATTTCCATAAGACCCTACTAACAAATTATCTTCAGTATCAACTAACATATACTGAATAGGAATTTCAAAAATAGTAGCAGAAATATCTGCTAAACATTTAGGTTTTATTATTTGAGAGTTTGCAATATCTACCTCTTTAAGTCCTAAACTAGTTCCTAAAAAAACAGTACCACTTTTGTTAACTTTTATACTATTTACAGAAGGTATACTTCCATCTTTTGTTAATAACCTTTTAACTTTTCTTGTTTCTAGATTCAAACTAAAAAGCCCATAATTTCTAGTACCTATGTATAAATTTCCATTATGCTCTAAAATACTTAAAACTGAAATATTAACATCTTTTAATTGGCCAACAGATATTTTTTTAAACTGATCTAAATGCCTATCATAAAGGTTTAAACCATCTTCTGTACCAATCCAAAGGTTATTGTCTTTATCTAAGTATGAAGAAAACACAAGATTACTACTTATAGATGTTGCATCTTCTTGCATAAACTTGTAAGAAGTGTAGTCTAAACCATCAAACTTATACAAACCAGATCCATTTGTTCCTATCCAAATAAACCCATTATTATCTTGAATAATGGTATAAATACCAACTTTAGAAATACCCTCTTTTATCGTTTCAAAATTAAAATTTCGCATTTTATTTTGTGCCTCAATATGTACACAGAAAAATGTGCATAAAGACAAAATAAAAGTAATACACCATTTAAGTTGCATAATTTGGAATTTTAATTAGGACTAAAATTACTATTTTTTGTTAGAATAAAACGATCCATTTTAAAACCATCTTCTCTCATAGAAAAAGACAGCACGTATTCTCCTGATTTATCAAAGTTTAAATGAATTGTTTTTTCTGTACCACAATGGTTATCTGGCATTCTTTGTGCAGAAGACCAAGTCCATTTATTTTTACCATCACACCATTGTATTCTTGCACCACTTTCTTGCCAATTTTCATTAAAACCAACATGTACGCCATTATCTTCTGTACCTGTAGAAAGTGCATTTACCCAAATATAATATTTTCCAGGGTTATTTATTTTTATTTTATATGATATAACACCTCCTGTACCAGTAATTGGAAAGAAGTTTTCGCCCAAAATAAGTTCATCATCATGAGTAACTCTAGTGTCCGGTAAAGCCTCAACATAACTATTTTTATTGGCAGAATTGCTATAATTTCCTTTAGATAAAGCTATACTTATTTTATCATTTAAAGATCTTACAACCCAATTTCTTTTTGTGCTATTGTTATTTTTATAATGATAGTTTTCTGCCTCAATTTCTAACATTCCGTCTTTTTCTTCAAAAGGTTTTGTGTCTGCTAAAGTTTTTAGCAACGAATAATTTTTAGGAGTAAAAGTGATAGAACTCCATCTTCCTCTGGACCATGCCGTTTCATTTCCTTCAGGAATTAAACCATTTGTAACCGCTTTAGAAGTTACTTCTACGATATCATTTTTACTTAAATAAATGTTATCTATTTGATGACGAACATTTTTAAAAGACTCAGAAACTCTAGGGTTTTTAATCGTATCTAAAGCAGTACCATTAATTTTAATTACATAAGATGATTCTCCATCATTTTCTGCGGTAGTTACAAAAGTCAAATTATAAACTCCTGTAGTTCCTTTAAATTTAGCTATTGCAGTTGCAAATTTGTTTCTATTGTTTTTTTCTGATGCATTAATTGCTAATACATTGTTAGGGTAATCTTTGTAATAAGACAAGCCCTCTTTTTTTAATAAATCGAAATCTTGAATTGCATTTAAACTGATGATTTTTTGCTCATTTCCTTTCGGACTTTCTTTTTCCTTTTTGGTTGATTTAATAAGAGCAACCCAATCTTTATCTTTATTTGGCGGAAAACCAATTGATTTTTCACTTCCACCAGTAATTTTTTTAATAGATCCATTTACCAGTTTCCCTCCAGTTCTTGGGTTATACCATTTAACAGTGTATTTATTTTTTGAACCAAATAAATTGATTTTAGTCTCTTTTACTTTTGGTAAATAAATAGCATAGGTTTTATCAGTTTCTGCAAAAACATAATCATGTGGATTATCTGTTAAATCATCTGCAGACTGCATTTTATCAAAAGATAAGTAATTATTAAAAAAGTCTAATGCATATTTTGTTTGATTCCAAACGTTTTCTCTAGATCTCCAATCTTCACAATTTAAATCATTATGAGCAAATTTATATCCAAAATACCATTCTACTCCTGCTCCACCAGCCATTAAATTCCCCCATAAAACTTTCTGTCTTATATGATCGTGATTGGGGTCATCTGCATCTGGTTTTGCTCCAGCATCTGCAGGTCCTATTTCATCTTGAGAAACAACCCAATTCTTCCCTGTTAATTGAGATTCAGCAATCCATTTTTTTGTAATATTATGAATTAAATTGGGACTAGCTGTTTGCATAGAAGGACCATCTAAAAACTCATAACCTAACAAAGGTTCTAAATACAAATCTTGTTCTTTAGGTATAGAATGTGTGTGCAAAGCAACAAAATTATGGTACGGATCATGTGTTTTAATATACTTAGCCATCGCTTTTCTATCTTTATCACTTTGCCCTTTTGGAGACCAATGAACCGGTCCATTTTCTTCTCCTAAATTCCAAGTAATTGCTAAGTGATGTGCAAATCTTGCAATTAATTCTCTGTAGTATAATTTACGTTGCGTTTTTAATTCGCCAATATCTAACAGTAATTCATTTTCAGTTTCTTGAGTAACAATATGCAACATCAAACCTAAATTATCCATATGATCAAAGACAATTTCCCATTGATCTAATTTACTTGTATCAAAACGAGTTCGGTCATTTTTAGTTATCCAAGGCCAAACATCTTTTCCATCTCCTTGTACATTCATTGTTAAGAAATAGACAGAATTCATTCCTTTAGAAGCTAAATAATTTAGTGCTCCAATAATGTTTTTCCCCTTTCCGTTTTTCCAAGTTGGGTTTCCTTCTTTCCAATCTTTAAAATGCGGTTGATATTTATGAGTTGCTGGTGTTTCATCAAACTCATAATATCCCAAAAAGTTTTCTGGACTGTCAGTTCCTCCTTTTAAAAATGGTTTGTTAGATTCTGAATAATATAAGTAACGTTTATCTTTATAAACTAATCTTCCATCAGTTCTATTTTTACTTTCATTGATTAAAAAACTGCCACTTTCGTTATCAAAACCAACAGATTCTCCTGCTTTATCATCATCATTTATAGCAATTTCATTTCCTTTTTTAAAAGAAACTTTATATGTCCATTTACCGATCTTATTTGGCATAAAACGTACTTGCCAAACTTTTCCTTTTTTTACGCTTGTTTCTGCAGCATTTCCATCAGCAGCAAAAAAACCAGGAATCGTTATTTCTTCATCCCCATTTTTAAAAGTTACATTTAGTCTATAATTTAAGAACGGATTATCTTCATCATTTTCACTAAATTCTTTGTGATTAAAACTAATTGTTATTTTGTTCCATTTTTCTAAACTCCCCTCAATTTTACCTTGAGAAAATAGAGTTAAATTAAAAATAAGTAACAATGAATAGAGAATAATACTTCTTTTATTAATTGACATAAACTAAAAATTAAATTGTATATGATTAGATCATTGGTAAAATGATGAAGATAAATATTTATTCTCTTTAATTGCTTTTTCTGTGTCTATAAAATGAATAATTCCTCAACCTTCTATAAAAAATAAAATTACACTTAAACTAAATTTAGTAATAACAAAAAACGTGCATGATGTGTTATAGATTAAGCAAATATTTAAATTAATATTAATTTATCATTTATCAGATTTTCTGCTTAATTATTATTCCATAAAAAAAGGGTAAACTCTAAATAGAATTTACCCTTTACTTTTTCATAACAATACTCTCAATACTAATTTCCTTTCTTGTAATCTTCTAAAAATTTTGCTAAACCACTATCTGTTAATGGGTGATTTAATAAACCTGTAATTGATGATAAAGGCCCTGTCATTACATCAGATCCTAATTTAGCACAATTAATAACGTGCATTGTATTTCTTACAGATGCTGCTAAAATTTTAGATTTAAATCCATAATTATCATAAATTAATCTCATTTCTGAAATTAGATTTAAACCATCCGTAGAAATATCGTCTAATCTTCCTAAAAACGGAGAAACATACGTTGCTCCTGCTTTTGCAGCCAATAATGCTTGACCAGCTGAAAATATTAACGTTACATTCGTTTTAATTCCTTTATCAGAAAAATATTTACACGCTTTTACGCCATCTGCAATCATAGGTAATTTCACTACAATTTGTGGGTGCAAAGCAGCTAACTCTTCTCCTTGTTTGATCATTCCATCATAATCTGTAGCAATTACTTCTGCAGAAACATCTCCTTCTACAATATCACAAATCTTTTTGTAATGATTTAAGATATTTTCAGCACCTGTAATTCCTTCTTTTGCCATTAAAGATGGATTTGTTGTTACGCCATCTAAAACCCCTAAAGCTTCTGCTTCTGCAATATCATTCAGATTTGCTGTGTCTATAAAAAATTTCATACTTCTAGTTTTATACTGTTTTTAAATATTCTAATACTTGTTGGCTTACTTTTTCTCCTGTAAAACCAAATTTATCATCTAAGATTGTTGCTGGTGCTGAATAACCAAAATGGTCTAATCCAAATACTTTACCATTGTCACCAACTAAACCTTCTAAGTTTACGGGTAAACCTGCTGTCAATCCAAATAAAGGCTTGCTTTTAGGAATAATACTATTTTGATATTCTTTAGATTGTAATCTAAATACTCCTTCAGAAATTACAGAAGCAATACTTACTTTTAATCCGTTTTCTGCTTCTAAAATTGCTGCGGCTTCAACTAAAGTTGCTACTTCAGATCCATTTGCAACTAATACTACATCAGGATTTTCTACTTCTTTTACTAAATAACCTCCTTTTTCAGCAGCTAAAGCTTCTTGATATCTTGATGATGCTCCTTTTGTGGGTAAATCTTTAATTCCTTGTCTAGAAAGAATTAATCCTGTTGGTGTATTTTTATTTTCTAAAGCCATTTTCCAAGCCACACTTGTTTCTGCTGAATCTGCAGGTCGTAATGCCAAGAAACTTGGATTTCCACTATGGTTTTTTAATTTCTCTAACAAACGAATTTGCGCTTCTTGTTCTACAGGTTGATGTGTTGGCCCATCTTCTCCAACTCTAAAAGCATCATGTGTCCAAACATATTTTACACCTAATTCTTGAATTCCACTTAAACGAATCGCTGGTTTCATATAATCTGAAAACACGAAAAACGTAGCAACTACAGGAATAATTCCACCATGTAAAGCAATACCATTTGCAATACAAGACATTGTTAATTCTGCAACTCCTGCTTGTAAAAATGATCCGCTAAAATCTCCTTTTTTAAGTGCGTGTGTTTTCTTTAAGAATCCATCTGTTTTATCAGAATTTGATAAATCCGCAGAAGAAACAATCATGTTTTCTACATTCTCAGCTAAATATGCCAATACTCCGGATGAAGCTGCTCTTGACGCTAAGCCAGATTTATGTTCAATTCCTTCAAAATCTAACTCTGGTAATTCACCTGATAAAAAGAAATCTAATTTTTTAGCTTTATCCGGATAAGCATCTCTCCAAATAGAAATATTAACTTTTTTGTCTCTTGCTTCTACTATTTTTCTTTGTAATAAATTCTGATAAAATTCACTTACATCTTCATAAATATCAAAAGGACTTTCTGGATTTGCTCCTAAATTTAATAAGGTTTTTGTATAATCTGCTCCTGATGCTCCAATTGGTTGTCCGTGTAATTCACATTCACCTTCAAAAGTTTTTCCTTCGGATGTTACACATCCTTTCCCCATAATGGTTTTACCAATAATTAAGGTTGGTTTTTCAGTTTCGTTATTCGCATCTTTTAATGCTTTTCTTATTTCATCATGATTATGTCCATCAATAGTGACCACTTTCCAACCCCAAGCTTTGTACTTCATTTCTGTATCTTCAGAAGTAACTTCATCAGTTGGCGTAGATAATTGGATGTCATTCGAATCGTAAAACATAATAAAATTGTTCAATCCTAAATGACCTGCAATTCTTCCTGCTCCTTGAGAAATTTCTTCTTGAACTCCTCCATCTGAAATAAAACCATAGATCTTATGATCCATCCAACCTCCAAAACGAGATTTTAAGAATTTTGCAGCAATTGCTGCACCAACTCCCATGGTATGACCTTGACCTAAGGGTCCAGATGTATTTTCTATTCCTCTTGCAACATCTACTTCTGGATGTCCAGGTGTGATAGAACCCCATTGTCTGAAATTAGCAACATCTTCTTTTTCGTAATTTCCTAAAAGATAATATTGCGCATACATTAAAGTTGATAAATGACCAGCATCCATAAAAAAACGATCTCTGAATGCCCAAGTCATATCAGATGGATCGAAGTTAAAGAATTCTGAATATAAGATGTGCATAAAATCTGCACCTCCCATTGGTCCTCCAGGATGCCCTGAGTTTGCTTTTTCTACCATTGCAACTGCTAACGCTCTTATATTGTCAGCCGATTGTTGGTCAATTTTTGTATTCATTTTTTTTAATTTTATAAATTAACCCAATTGATTATGTTGTTTTTCAATTGGAATTTTTTTTTAATTATTTCTTTTTCCAAAGACCTTCCATTTCTTCTAAAGTTTTACCCTTCGTTTCTGGAACATATTTCATTATAAATAACATTGCTAAGACACTCATAACACCATATAACCAATAAGCAAAACCATGATTAAATAGTCTTGTTAAATAGGAATTATCGTTCATCATTGGAAATGTTAAAGATACTAAATAATTAGAAATCCATTGTGCTGCAACTGCAATTGCTAAGGCTCTTCCTCTAATTTTATTTGGAAAAATTTCTGCTAATAAAACCCAAGCAACTGGCCCCCAACTCATCGCAAAACTTGCAACATACAACATCATACAAAACAATGCTAAATAGCCTGTAGCACCAGAGAAAAAGACGAAACCTAAAGAGATCATAGCGACTGCCATACCTGCAGCTCCAATAATCATTAATGGTTTTCTACCATATTTATCTACAGTATTTACAGCAATAATAGTAAATAAAAAGTTTACAATACCTACAAGAATCGTCATTAATAAAGCACTATCTGTACCTGATGAAATTGTTTTAAAAATTTCTGGTGCATAATATAAAACGACATTGATACCTACAAACTGTTGAAAAACTGAAATTAAAACTCCTATGATAATTACAAACCAACCAAAAGATAAAATATGTCCTGAAGATTTTTCATTCATAGAAACTTCTATTTCAGACAAAATTTTATTCCCTTCTACTTCACCATTCACTTTAATTAAAACCTCTAAAGCTTCTGCTGGTTTATTTTTTAGCATTAAAGAACGAGGTGTGTCTGGTACAAAGAACAATAATCCTAAAAATAATCCTGCAGGAATTACTTCTGATGCAAACATCCATCTCCAACCAACAGTATTCAACCATTCGTCAGAACCACCACTTCTAGATATAAAGTAGTTTACAAAATAAACCACCATAAAACCACCAACAATAGCTAGTTGGTTAAATGAAATTAATTTACCTCTACTATTAGCTGGTGCAATTTCTGCAATATAAAGAGGTGATAGCATTGATGCTAAACCTACTCCAATTCCTCCAATAATTCTATACACAATAAATATTGTTGAATACGTATGGTCTAACTCACCTAAAGTACCAATAAACATTTCTGGCATTGCAGAACCTAAGGCTGAAATTAAAAATAAAATTGCAGCAAGCACTAATCCTTTTTTTCTTCCTAGTTTTTTACTTACTAATCCTCCAAAAACACCACCAATAATACAACCTATTAATGCACTAGAAACTAAAAAACCTTTATATGCACTCGCAGCTGTTTCTGATAAACCTTTTGGCATTACAAAAAAACTATCTAAAGAACCTACAGTTCCTGAAATTACACCTGTATCATATCCAAATAGTAAGCCTCCTAAAGTGGCGACTAATGTTAATTTAATAAGATATCCTGAATTTGTTGATTTCCCCATAGTTTTGTCTAAGTTAGTTTTTTAAGTTTTTGTTAAAACTGAGTTTTATTAAAAAGACCTTTCAAATTTAAAATATGAAAGGTCTTTTTGGTTTTAGATATGCTGATTGATTATGTTTTCAAATAATTCTTGTTTACCACTCTGAAGTGTTAATTCTCCATTTTCTTGAGCGATTTTATACAAGTCTGAAAGTTCTAATTTCCCTCCTTCAAAATCTTTTCCTTTTCCTGCGTCAAAAGAACTATATCTTTGTTCTCTTAATGAATTGTAAGCAGAAGAAGTCATAATTTTATCTGCAGTCAATAATGCTCTTGCAAACGTATCTGCTCCACCAATATGCGCGTGAAAAACATCTTCCATATCAGTTGAATTTCTTCTAATTTTTGCATCAAAATTAACGCCACCTCCTTGTAAACCTCCAGCTTCTAAAAAGACTAACATTGCTTCTGTAGTTTCTTGAATGTTGTTTGGAAATTGGTCTGTATCCCAACCATTTTGGTAATCTCCTCTGTTTGCATCAATACTTCCTAACATTCCTGCTTTGGCAGCAACAGCCATTTCGTGTTGCATTGTATGTTGCGCTAAAGTTGCGTGGTTTACTTCAATATTCATTTTGAAATCTTTGTCTAAACCGTATTCTTTTAAGAATCCGATTGCAGTAGCTGAATCAAAATCGTATTGATGTTTCATCGGCTCCATTGGTTTTGGCTCTATAAAGAAAGTTCCTTTAAAACCTTGTGCTCTTGCATAATCTCTTGCCATGGTTAAGAACTGCCCCATATGATCTAATTCACGTCCCATATCTGTATTTAATAAAGACATGTAACCTTCTCTTCCTCCCCAAAAAACATAATTCTCTCCTCCTAACTTAATAGTTGCGTCAATAGCCAATTTAACTTGACCACCAGCTCTTGCAACTACATCAAAATCTGGATTTGTAGAAGCTCCATTCATATAACGTGGATTTGAAAAACAGTTTGCTGTTCCCCATAATAATTTTACGCCAGTTTCTGCTTGTTTCCCTTTGATGTAATCTGTAATGGTATCTAATCTTCTTTCAGATTCTGCGAATGTTGCTCCTTCTTGAACTAAATCATAATCGTGAAAACAGAAATAGTCAAATCCCATTTTGTTAATGAATTCGAATGCTGCATCTGCTTTGTCTTTTGCTGCTTGAATTGGATCTGATGCTTTATCCCATGCAAAACTTTGTGTTCCTGGTCCAAAAGGATCTCCTCCTTGTCCACAGAATGTATGCCAATAAGCTATTGCAAATCTAAAATGCTCACGCATTGTTTTTCCTGCAACTACTTGGTCTGGATTATAATATTTATAAGCCATTGGGTTGTCTGACTCTTTTCCTTCGAATTGTATTTTGTTGATTCCTTTAAAATATTCTTTATTTGCCATTTTGATAAATGTTTAATTATATATGTTTAATCGTTTATTTCTTGTAAGTACTGCTTTTGCGTTAGGGATTGAAGCATCTGTTTGAGCTCTTTTTTACTTTTTTAAGTAAAAAAAGCGAGTGCGTAAAGCCCGACCTTTTTAGGGAACGCCCAAAAATTATTTATTTAAGATGAGCTCTAATTCGTTTTTCCAGTTATTATAGGCCTCTAAATATGGCTTCTTGTCTTTAAAAGGCATAAATGTCATTACGTGATCATTGTCCATAATTACTTTTCCAAAAGTTTCGAAATCGCCTTTGTGCAGATTTGCTGCTCTTGCTGCTCCAATGGCACCTGTTGTATTGTAAATTTCAATTTCTTGCTCTATTAAAGTCGCGACTGTGTTTGCAAAGATTTCTGAACGGAATAAATTGTCATTTCCTGCTCTTATAACGCTTGGTTTAATTCCGTCGGATTTTAAGATTTCCATTCCGTACACAAATGAGAAAGCGATACCTTCTAAAGCTGCTCTACACATGTGTCCTTTATGGTGATTATTAAGGTTCATGTTTACAATTCGTGTTCCTATTTCCTTGTTATTTAGCATACGCTCTGCTCCGTTACCAAAAGGAATTAAGCAAACTCCATCTGAACCTACAGGAATTTCTGATGCTAAATTATTCATCTCTTCGTAAGAACTGACTGCTAAATTATTTAGTAACCAACGATATTGGATTCCTGCTCCATTGATACATAACAATTTACCTATTCTTGCCGCTGCTCCTTTTTGATAATTTACATGTGCAAAATTGTTAACTCGCGAACTTTCTTTGGCTGATAAACTGTCTGTAACAGCGTATACAACTCCTGATGTTCCGCCTGTTGCAGCAACTTCTCCTGGATTGAATACGTTTAATGATAGTGCATTATTTGGTTGATCTCCTGCTCTGTAAAAAATTGGCGTTCCTGCAGCAAGCCCACATTCTTCTTCACCTTTTTCATCGACTAAAGACTGAACACTGAAAGTGTCTACAATATCTGGAACTAAATCTTTGTTAATTCCATAATATTCTAATAAAAAGTCTGCAACTGAATCGTTTTTGAAATCCCAAAAGATGCCTTCTGATAATCCTGAAATAGTTGTGTTTATTTTATTTGAAAATTTATAAGCAATATAATCTCCAGGTAACATGAATTTATGAATCTGACTGTAGATATCTGGTTCATTTTCTTGTACCCATTTTAATTTTGATGCTGTAAAATTAGCTGGAGAGTTTAATAAATGTGAAGCACATTTTTCTTCACCAATTTCATTAAATGCTTTATTCCCTGTTTCTACCGCTCTACTATCGCACCAAATGATACTTTTACGAAGTGGTTCTCCTTTTTTGTCAACTAAAACCAAACCATGCATTTGATACGAAATACCAATACCTTTTATTTGAGTTCTACTTATATTATACTCTTTTTTTAATTTAGTAATTGCGTTGCAAATATGCAGCCACCAATCGTTTGGTTTTTGTTCTGCCCATCCGTTTTTTTGAGCGAACATGCCCATTTCTTCTTCGGGCTCTTGTACAACTCCTAAACTCTTACCTGTTTCTACTTCTACCAAAGCTGCTTTTATAGAAGAACTTCCAATATCTAATCCTAAATAGTACAAACCTTATTGTTTTAAATTAAAGAAAACGGCCTATTCCTCTTAATAATTCTTAGGCCTTTTATCGAATAATAAAATTACTTTTAAAGTAAATTAGGTAATAACAAAAAACGTGCATGATGTATTATAGAATATGCAAATTACCCTATTAATAAAGGGTGATTTCAGATTACTTCTTATTAAAGACAATAAAGAGTATTAAATAATTAGAAAATTTAAAACTTTTTATTGTGTGAATTCTAGTAAATTCCTTCTTGTTATATTTTAATAATTTGGACAACAAAAAACTTCACATTTCTATAAAGTTTAAAATGAGTTTCAATATTTAGATTGAGTAATCTTTATCTTAAGTTTATTTTGATTTTCTAAAAAGCCTTTTTTTTAAGTAGACAAGACTTTAGTTATAAGTTAAATAATTCTAACTATTTATTTATCAACTTTAAAGTTTTAGAAATAGTTTCTACAGGAAGTTTACACGTATTATTTATACAAACGTATATGAAAGTTTCATCGGCTATAAAACGATTTTCTAATAAAGGTAAATTAGAATTCTTACCACTATAAGAAATTAAGATATTAGGAAGATACGTTTTGTTTAATTCCGTTATTTTTTGTTTTGCATCTTTACCCACAATAACAACTTCGTAATATGGGTTTGTGAAATTTAACATTACATCTAACCAATTAGAAAAATAAGCAGCATTATTTACTATTTTGGGTTTTATGTTATTTAGCATTGATGTTGCTATTTCTAGATAATTTTTATTGTTAGCATAATGTGAAAGTGCAAATAAGTTTTTTGCCATAATAGAATTACTAGACGAAATTACATTGTCTTGATATTCTACCGTTTTTGCAACTAATGGAGCATCTTTCTTAGAGGTAAAATAAAACATTTTAGAATCTTTATTATAAAAATTATCAATAGCATACTTCGTTAATTCTTCTGCTTTTTGTAACCAAACCTCATCTGATGTTACCTTATACATTTTGATAAAAGCCTCACTTGTAGCTGCATAATCTTCTAGATAGCCATTAATAGTACTATTTCCTTTTTTATAATTATGATATAATTTTCCGTCTTTAGATACTTGATTTTTCAACATAAAATAAGCCGTTTTTAACGCTGTATCTAAAAAGGGTTTTTCATTAAAAACAGCATATGCATCTAAATACCCTTTTATCATTAAAGCATTCCAAGAAGTTAAACTTTTGTCATCTAACCTTGGTTTTTTACGTTCTTTTTGTTTTTGTGTTAATGTTTTTTTCCAACTGATTTTAAGCTCCTTTAATTTAGAAATTGTGATATTATTTTCTTTTGAAAAAGTAATATCATCAACAGATTTTATAAGTACAAACTTGCCTTCTTCCCACAAACCAAAATCATTTATATTATAATATTTAGAAAATAGCTCGAAATCTTTTTTCAATACTGTTTCTAACGTTGCTTTTTCCCAAGAGTAATAAGCTCCTTCTTCTAAAATATTTTCTTCGTTATAACTATCTGCATCTAAAGAAGAATAAAACATGCCTTCTGGTGAAGTGAGTTCGTTTTTAACAAACTCTAAAGTTTCAAAAACGACTTCTTTATAAGTTTCGTTTTTAGTAATTTGATATGCATTTGAATACAAACTTACCAACTGAGCATTATCATACAACATCTTTTCAAAATGAGGAATATGCCATTTTTTATCTGTAGAATACCTAGAAAAACCACCATTTAATTGATCATAAACACCTCCAAATGCCATCTTATTTAGGGTGTTTTCTACATACTTCATTAATTTTTTATCCTCATTCTGATATGCATAGCGCATTAAAAACTGAGAAGTATTAGGCATCATAAATTTCATTGTTTGATCTGCTCCACCAAAATCATTATCAAAAGAAGCACTCCATTTTTCTACTTCTTCTTTTATGAAAGGTTTCGTAAAAACAGCTTCATCAGTATTTAAACTAATTAAATCTAAACCTTTAATTCCTTCTTCTAATTTATCTGCAAAAGCATAAAGATCTTCTGGCTTATTTTTAAAACGTTCAGAAATTTGTTCTAAAATTTTTAACCATTGTTCTTTAGGGAAATATGTTCCACCAAAAACGGGTCTTCCATCGGGCAAAGCAATAACATTTAAAGGCCAACCGCCACTTCCTGTCATTAATTGTACAGCCTTCATGTACACTTTATCTACATCTGGTCTTTCTTCTCGATCAACTTTAATATTGATAAATTTATGATTCATAGTATGAGCAACAATAGAGTCTTCAAAACTTTCTTGCTCCATAACATGACACCAATGACAAGCTGCATAACCTACACTAATAACAATTAACTTATTTTCCTTTTTTGCTTCTGATAATGATTCCTCATTCCACGCTTTCCAGTTTACAGGATTGTGGGCATGTTGTAATAAATACGGACTTGTTTCCTTTATTAAATCATTCGTAAATTGATGTTTTGTACTTTCAGATTTATTAGAACAGCCAATAAAAACTGCTATAATAAATAGAACAAGGATGGTATTATATTTTAGCATTTATAGGCTTTAAAATGGTAATTTATTATTTTCAATTAAAATGGTTAAACACGATTAATAGTAACCTTGTTTATTGATTTTGTTTCAAAATCATAGATATAACTTCTACTCAAGTATCCTAAACATTTTATAAGCCAAAGATATCTAAAAAAACATCATTATAAATTACGCTTAAAAAATTACTTTTTTCTTAACCTAGCAATATCTTCTGGTTTCACAATTTCCCCTTTATTTCCCCAGCTGTTTCTAATGTAATTCATAACATCTGCAACTTGTTTGTTAGATAGTTTTCCTAAACCAACCATAGTACCATAATAGTTAATACCATTTACTTTTACTCGCCCAGAAACTCCTTTTAAAACAGCTAAAATACCCTTATCTGTATCTTTCATTAAATAATCTGCATTAGCAAGTGGAGGTATAGCCCCTCTCATTCCTTTACCATCTCCCTCATGACATTCTGCACATTCTAAAGAATAAATTAACCTGCCACTTTGTTTGCTTTTCTTAAGATTATTCTGTCCAAAAGCAACAAATGAAACCAGGAAGCAAAAAAGAAATAAATAGTTTTTATAATTAATCATTTTCTATTTTAAAATGTATTGTTAAAGGTTTGCAATGATACAAAATTATGATTGGTCTAAATTTAGCCTCAAACAAAAAGTCTAAAACAGTAAAGTTATCGCATAAAAAAAGCCCTCGTAAGAGAGCTTTCTATCAGTTATATTTTACTATTCTTATTTTGTTCCGCTTAAAAACTTAGGCTTAATTACTAACATTGCCCAAGCCCAATTTTGATTATTTGCTGCTGCAACTTCAGTAACTCCTTTTAATTCATACATACCATCATTTGCAAACATTTGAGAATATCCAAGTACTAAAGAATATCCTTTAAATTTCTTTTTGTATACTAAATCTATTTCTGTTCCTAAAGATTTTTCTCCACTCGCTAAAGCTTGCTCTCCTTTAAAATTAAGTGCTTTAACCATTAAGCTAGAAGATTCATTTAAGGTAAAGTTTGCGCTCACGTGAAAATCTACTAAACCAATAGAATTTGCATGATTACCTACATAAAAGTAGTCCATGAATCCATTAAACTTGTGGTTTGTTCCATATAAAGGGAAAAAAGCTCCTGTTTCGCCTGCTCCACCATCATTACCACTAATAGCTTCTACTCCTAAACCTAAAGTAATCTTATCTGTTGCTTTATAAGTTGCATCTAATCCTAATAAATACGCTCCTTTTACATCTACTCCTCCTTGACGTTTTCCTGTTTGTAAATATGCATTAGCAGCCAATCCAAAACTTCCATTTTTATAGTTTAAATGTGTTCCTAAAGTTTGTAAATTACTTACTCCATCTGCAGCATTATTTGTGTCAAATTCTTGAAATCCATTATTTAACAATAATAAACTACCATTAAATTTATCCCAAGATTTTTTCATATATAACATTTGCATGGTTTTATATGAGAAAAAACCTGTAGTATTATATCCTGTTCCAGTAGAAACAAAACCTGTTGGGTGAGAATAATCTTGGTTAAATGCCAAAGCAAAATCTACAATAAGATTGTCTTTTTTATATTTAATTAAAGCAGCATCATGATTACGCCCTTGTTGTGCCCAATCTAATCCTCCTAAAATTCTTTGATCATCGTAAGATAAAACCTGACGTCCAATTTTTGTAGAAGTATTTTCCCCTAATTTAATTTCTGCCCAAGCTTGAAAAACTGCAAATGAGTTATTCTGATCGTAAGGTAAAATTTGTCTATTTTCTCCCCAAACCATAATATCTTGTAAACTTACATACACCCAGTAATTGTCTGTCATGTAGCTTGTATTTAATCTTACTCTTGTTGAGATTCCAAAACCTGAATCTGAAGCATCTGGAATTAAACTTCCAAATCCATTTCTATATTCTGTACGTGGTCTAAACTCTCCATCTAAAGTAAGTTGTGCGTTTACAAACTGGAAACTAACCAACAATAGTGCTAAAATTATGTATTGTTTTTTCATTTTTATTCTAATTTAATTTTTAATTTAATTTTTCTTTGGGTGCGCAATATAAAAAGACAAAAACATCTTATTTATGATAAATCTCATGTTTGTGGCACTCTAAATATACTATTTATACTATTATTTTTATTCTAATGTTCTAGAAAATCGATTAGATGTTTTCTATATGTATAATAATCGTCGTGTTCTAAAACTGATTTTCGTGTCCTTGGTCTTTCAAAATTGATATCTAAAACATCTCCAATTTTTGCTTTAGGACCACTTGTCATCATTACTACTCTGTCTGCTAAAAAAATAGCTTCATCAACATCGTGCGTAATCATCACTGCTGTAATTTTTTCTTTATTCCAGATTTCAATTAAGATATCTTGCAATTCTCCCCTCGTTAAAGAATCTAACATTCCAAAAGGTTCATCTAATAAAAGTACTTTCGGTTTTATAGCAAATGCTCTTGCAATACCAACTCTTTGTTGCATTCCTTGAGATAATTCACTTGCTTTTTTATGAAAAGCATCTTCTAAACCAACTTTTTGTAAATAATACTTTGCAACATCATTTCTTTGTGCTTTTGTTGCTTGAGGAAAAACCTGATTAACACCCAACAAAACATTCTGTAAAGAAGTCATCCAAGGCATTAAACTTGGCGATTGAAAGATTACACCTCTATCTGGTCCTGGTCCTTTTATATGTTTACCAAGTACAGAAATGTTTCCTCCAGAAATTGGGTTTAATCCTGCAATCATAGAAAGCATTGTTGTTTTACCACAACCAGAATGCCCAATAATGGTAACAAATTCTTCTTTTTTTATCTGAAGATTCAAATCCTCTAAAACCACATAATCACCATTTGGAGTAGGATATACTTTTTTAAGATTCTTTAAATCTAACATTACATCCTTTGACGGAAAAGGTTTGTTTTCTGTAATAATTTTAGTTTCTTTTTGTTTGATTATAGTGCTCATTAGTTTCCAAATTTAAACTGGTTAACAAAATCTTTCGGAACCAAATCCGGAAGTATTATTTCCTCTTTCGCTTCAGATTTACGCTCATTTCCTATATCCATTAAATACTCAATAATAGCATTTCTAGTTTTCTTAAAGTTAGGATTATCATTCATTGCTGTTTTATCTCTCGGACGTTCCAAATCAATTTTAAACTCAGGTCCCAAAGTTGCATTTGGTCCAGGTCTTAAAGGAATAATTCTATCTGCCATATAAATTCCTTCATCAACATCATTGGTTATTAACAAAGCCGTTCTTTTGTCTTTTCCCCAGATATTTAAGATTTCATCTTGTAAATTTCCACGAGTTAGAGCATCTAAAGCTCCTAAAGGTTCATCCATAATTATCATTTCGGGTTTCATTGCCAAAGCTCTTGCAACGGCTACTCTTTGACGCATTCCTCCAGATAATTCGTTAGGTCTTTTATTTATTGCTGGCGTTAAACTCACCATTTCTACATAATCTGCAACAATTTCATTTAACTCCTTTTTATTTTTCTTCGGAAAAGCTTCTTTAACAGCCATAAAAACATTCTGACCAACAGTTAACCAAGGCAATAATGAATAATTTTGAAAGATTACTCCACGCTCATGACTTGTATCAATCACAGGTGCTCCTTTAAACAAAACCTCGCCACTTGTTGGCTGTATCAATCCGTTAATTAAATTTACTAATGTTGTTTTTCCACTTCCTGTAAAACCTACAATAGCAACAAACTCTCCTTCTTCTATTTTCAAGTTGATGTTAGACAAAACCTCTGTTTCTCCATCTGCTTGATCGTAGCTTTTGTAAATATTATTTAGTTCTAAATATGCCATTTTTTTATTTTATTTGGGCGTTACCTAAAAAGGTCGGGCTTTACACTATATCTTTTTTATTTCAAAAAAATAAAAAAGGATGTCGTTTCAATCCCTAACGCAGGTATGACTTTTAATTAAATTGCATCAGTTTTATCAAAAGACACCCAATTCTGAATCGTTAACATCAATCTATCTAACAAGAAACCAATGATACCAATTACAAACATGGCAACAATAATTTTTGCATTTGAATCGTTTGCTCCATTTTGGAATTCCTCCCACACAAACAACCCTAAACCAGGACTCTGTGCCAAAAGTTCAATCGCAATTAAAACCATCCAAGCAACTGATAATGTGATTTTTAATCCTGTGAAAATTAATGGTAAAGATGATGGTAAAACCACTTTAAAAATCTTCTGAAAAGTTCCTAATTTTAAAACTTTTGCAACATTAATATAATCTTTATCAACTGTAGAAACTCCCATTGCTGTGTTCACCAAAGTTGCCCACATAGAACAAAAACCAACACTAATAAATGAAATGGTAAATGAACTATCTTCATTAGAATCTATCAATAATGTTTTTACAATCATAAAAACTAATAAATACCAAACTACAGGAGATACTGGCTTAAAAATTTGAATAAACCAATTAAATGCACTTTTTAAAGTAGAACTCAATCCTATAAAAATACCTAAAGGAACTGCAATTAATAATGCCAATAAGAAACCAGCAAATACAGTTTGTAAACTTGTAAATATTTGATCCACAAAAGAAGGTCTACCAGTATAGGTAATTGCATCTTTACCATCGGCAATTCTTTGAGCGTTTAAAGCAGCTGTTTTTTCTATAAAAGCAGCTTTATCTGCACTAATAATATTATGATCTCTTAATAAAGAATTAAAAGATTCCCAAACTTGAGCTGGAGATGGTAATGTATTTGGCTGACAACTAGATTCACCAGAAGCAATACACGATTTTAAAGCATCTGCAGCAACTTGACCTTGGTCTTGTAAAGCTTTTTCTATTTTAAATTCTGCCTCTATATTGTATAAAGACTTTGCTCCTAAATGCCATAAACCAATAAATAATAAAATGGAAGCAAGCGGCACTATTGTCTTGCGTAAAAAGTTTTTAAATTCTTCTTTTTCTAGTTTTCCTGTAAATAAATCTTTTAAAGTGGTAAGAAAACCTAATCCAATAAAATTAGAAACCTTCCCTAGTGTTAAACTTGCTCTCATCTGTTTATTTTTAAAGTTCTCGATACAAAATTTATAAAAATTAAATTTCAATCGAACTGACAGTACCTTATTTTTTAGGACTAATATTCACGTTATCAAATTGATACAATTTAGATTTTTTATCGAAATTGTATCAAGATGTTTTTTATTTATCTTTATTTCCTATTGAAAAACTATTGATGTATCCTAAAGGATCTTTTGCATCGTAAATTGTTCCGTCAATAAAATCTGCTGTTGCTGGCTTATAACCATTTGTTGTAGGAATATCTGTTGCAGGTATGTTTCCTTCTTCAACTAAAAGAGCTGCTGCTTTTTTCCAGATATCTGGTCTGTAAATATCTTTAATTGTACTTGCATACCAATCTGCAGTTTTTGCATCAGGTATTTGTCCCCATCTTCTCATTTGAGTTAAAAACCAAATTCCATCAGAATAAAAAGGATAGGTTGCATTGTATTTATAGAATACATTAAAGTCTGGCATAGCACGTTTATCTCCTTTTTCAAATTCAAAAGTACCTGTCATAGAGTTTGCTAATACTGCTTCTGGCGCACCAACATATTGTGACATTGATAAGATTTTCACCGCTTCATTTCTGTTTGTTGGTTCATCTAACCATTTACCTGCTCTAATTAAAGCTTTGGTAACTGCAATTGCTGTATTTGGGTTTTCGTCAATAAATTTCTGAGTCATTACAAACACTTTCTCTGGGTTATTTTTCCAGATATCGTAGTTTGTTACTACTGGCACTCCAATTCCTTTAAAAACTGCTTGTTGATTCCAAGGTTCACCAACACAATATCCATGAATAGTACCTGCTTCTAACGTTGCTGGCATTTGTGGTGGAGGCGTTACAGATAATAAAACCTCAGCATCAATTTGCCCTTGTACATTTTCTTTGGTGTACATTCCAGGATTGATTCCTGCTGCTGCTAACCAATATCTAATTTCATAATTATGAGTCGATACAGGAAAAACCATTCCCATTTTAAATGCTTTACCAGAATTTCTATATTCTGTAATTACTGGCTTTAAAGCTTCTGCTTTAATTGGATGCACAGGTTTACCATCTTTATCTTTTGGTACGTGCGGTTTCATTTTAGACCAAACATCGTTAGAAACTGTAATTGCATTTCCATTTAAATCCATAGAAAAAGTAGTCACTAATTTTGCTTGACGACCAAAACCTGCTCCTGCAGCAATTGGCTGACCCGCTAACATGTGAGAGCCATCTAATTGACCATCAATAACACGGTCTAAAATATTTTTCCAGTTAGATTGTGCTTCTACAGAAACAAATAATCCTTCGTCTTCGAAAAAACCTTTTTCTTTAGCAATTGCCAAAGGAGCCATATCTGTTAGTTTGATAAAACCAAACGTTAATTGAGGTTTCTCAATAGCTAACGTTTTTGTTTTTGATGTTTTTGCTTCAACAGCTGTTGTTGTCTTTTTAACTTCTTTACCTCCACAAGCAAATAGTAACATTGCTACGGGTAAAATGTAAGTTGATTTTTTAAATAGAGATTTCATTTTTAGTAAGTTTTTATTAACCTAAGTATTAATACTTATTTTTTGACAAATATATACCTAGACATACTTTTAACTTATGGGATTAACCATAAACAAACCTCTTTTTAAAACATATTAAAAACTACTAAAAAACATACTTTTACAGTAAGCTATTATTTACCAACACATTGATAAAACAAAAACCTATAAGTATATTTTCTACGTACTTATTATTTGAATCATTTTTCTACGTAAAAAGACCTTTCAAATTTATTATTTGAAAGGTCTTTTTGTAAACTTCGTTTGAATTTCCGTTTTCACGGGAATGACAAGAATATGTAATTTAAGAATCTAAATAAAAGTTGTGCTCACTAATCTCATTCTTTAAAGTCTGAATATTTGTGATACCAATTTTTTTTCCTTTAGCGATAATTAATCCTTCTTTTTTAAGTGTAGAAAAAATTCTGATGACTTGCTCTTCAGTTGTTCCTGCATAATCTGCATATTCTTTTCTACTTAAAGGCAAGTTGATGAAACCTCGTAAATCTCCAAATTTTCTGTTGATATATAATAAGGTATCAATAACTCGTTCACGAACTGTCATTTGAGAAATCGACTTTACTTTAGATTCACTTTTATTTAATTCGTTTGCATAAAAAAGCATCATATCATAAGAAAACTTAGGGTTTTCTAATAACGCTTCTTGTAAATCATCTTTAGAAAAATAACACAAAACAACATCTTGCAAAGCAATTGCACCGATAGAATAATATTCTTCTGTACCAAAACCTCTGTGCCCAATAATTTCTCCTTCTTTAGCAAAACGTACAATTTGCTCACGCCCATTAATACCAGTTCTAAAAACTTTTACAGTTCCTTTTAAAATAAAAAACAAACCATTTACAGGAGCTCCTTCAATAATAAATTGTTGTCCTTTTTTGCTTTTTAAGGTATTCTTATTTTCTACAAAAGCAGTGTTCGATAAGTTTCCTAAGTTTTTTTTAATCAAACAATTAGTATTACTGCAAGAAGCACAAGAAAAATCTTTAATGACTTTTCTAGAATTTTTTAATAATATGTTTGTAGAATTAACCAATTTAAATAAAAAATGTTTTTACAAAACTACGTAATAATACTTACTTTAAGAAACATATACTTATTTTTAGTGTTATCTTAAAAAAAGCTATCTAAGATTATAGATTTAGAAAAACACCAATTTAAAATTTACGAAATAACTCTTTAATCTTCTTTTTAAGCATTAAAAAGTTGGCAAAACACAAGAAGTACTCCTATTTTTTAGCATTGGTTTTAATCCAAATTCTAAAGTTTGCTTCATCACTTTAGAGTTATCTTTATGACATTGCAAACATGAACCTACCAACAACAATTTCTGTTGTTCATCAACAGTAAAAGGTCTAAAATCTGACCTTGTAGAGTTTATTGTTTTTTTATCAACCTCTTTCAAAAAAGGAATCCACGCATCTTCGGGTAAGTTATCATTAGGATTTAAAGCATATTCTGGTGTAAAAACCCAAGTACCTTTGTTGCTTTTTATTTCATAAGCCAACAAACCCTTTCCATATCCTAAAGTTGCAGGATCTGAATGACAAGATTTACAATCACGAACTTCTTTTGTAGTTGTGTGTGGCGAATTAGGTGCATATAATCTATGAAACAAGAGCTTTTCTTCAGTTGTTTTATCAGAATAACTACCTAAATCTATGGTCATAATCATACCAGGAATTGCTGGCTCAATAATTCGTCCTTCTTCATTTTCACGAACTCCCATTGCTGGTATTGAAGATGAAAATTCTGCAACATATTCTTTCCATTGACCTTTTGTAAACTTTTTATCTAACAAATCGAAAGCACTTGGTTCATCTTTATCAAATTCATTATGGCAACCGATACAACGTGGCGTCCAAGAAGAATGACATGTTGCACAACTAACATTTTTATGTGCATTATCTCTAGAACAAACTTCTCCTTGAGGTTTTAAGGCGTGTACTTTTTTGTCTTTTTTTCCTATTAAAAAAGCATTACCCAAACTGTCTATAAAAGTATTTATTAAAGGATGACCGTCTTTTTTTACGGCAATAATTGGTTTATCCTTGTGTTTATAGTCTCTATGAAAATAAACAAGCATACTTTCTGTATCTAAAGAATCATAAGGAATTGTATTGGGTTTTTCTTTAAAATGACAATCTATACATTGAATTTTTACTGCTTGTTCTTCATGTGCATACTTTTTTCCATCACCCATAACTTCGTGTGACGAATGGCAATCTATACACAACATTCCTTTTGTATGATGCACATCTTCTTCAATATATTTATAAACACGCTTGTCTTCTAAAACTTGATAATCAGATTTATTTTTTACATCATCTTCTTCTAACAAGGTTTCTTGCAAGCCTATATAATTTGTAGAAATTCTACTAGAACGACTATGACAACCAAAACAATGCATGTCATTTACAAAAATATCTGTTGATGGGTGAAATTCTGGAACTTCCTTTTTATCGGATGCCAAATAATTTTCAAGATCATTTTTTGCTTCGTTAGAATAATTTAAGTGACACGCATTACATCCTCCACCTCTACTCATTTGAGTTATTGGACCAAAAGATTTTTTTTCTGCGCCTAAATGACAATTCGCACACAAATCTCTTAAATGTTTGTCTGATGCCGATTTTTTTAAATCCTTTATATGATAATGAGCATTTAAACTATCTGCTTCTCCAAAAACAAATTTATCAACAGCAATAAGACCACTGTTTGTTGTCATTAAAGAATTTTCTACTTTATGTAATTCACTAGCATGACATTTACCGCAAGTTTGTTTTGCATCTGATAAGTTTCCAGGAATTAAAACCATGTCTTTATGGGCTTCTTCTTTAACAGACGAAGTTGTATTTCCTAAGTGACAACTTGCGCAACCAATATATTCTGGATTGTGATATTGAGAGTATCCTTTTGTATTTTGATGACATAGAAAACAAGATTCAGAAGTTACCACTTCTGCTCCTTCATAAACATTTTCTTTCACAATTTTATAATCTTCCTCTGCTTCAAATAGTTTTTTGTTTTTAACCAAAAACAGTGCAGAAAACAACAAAAAAGAAATTATAAAAAGTGCTTTAGTCTTCTTCATTTTATCCATTATTCAAATCTACAATAATTTAAAATGACTTCAACTCTAATTATCTATTACAACTTTAAAAACGCCCCTTATGTAACAAATGTTACACACAAAAGACTGTATTACTGACATTTATCATAATATCAACTTCTTTATACAGTTATATTTACGTTTTGTAAAACCGTTATATATGACAACATCAAGAAGAAAGTTTATTCAAATTTCCACATTAGGTTTAGGAGGTGTTTTTGCATCAACTTCAGCATTTAATCTTTTTGGTAATAATTCATCTTTAACTGAAAAGACGACTCAAAAAATTTCACAAAACCTTAAAAAAACAGCTACTTATTGCGAAGTATGTTTTTGGAAATGTGCAGCTTGGGCTCATTCTGATGAACAAGGAAATATTCAAAAAATTATTGGAAATGAAACGGATCCACATTGTTATGGTAGACTTTGCCCTAGAGGAACAGGTGGTGTAGGAATGTACTCTGATGAAGATCGTTTAAAAACACCTTTAATTAGAACGACTATTGATGGTGAAGAAACTTTTAGAGAAGCAAGTTGGGATGAAGCTTTAAATTTAATTGCTTCAAAATTTAAAAATATTAAAGAAAAATACGGTGCAGAAGCCTTTGCTTTATTAAAGCATGGTTCTCCTGGTAAACATTTAGAACATTTATTTAAAGCTTATGGTTCAGATACTATTGCAGAACCTGCCTATGCACAATGTAGAGGTGCTCGTGAAGCTGGCTTTAACGCAACATTTGGTTCTTGGGTAGGATCCCCAGAACCTACAGATATTAGAAACACTCGATGTTTAGTATTAATAGGTTCGCACATTGGTGAAAACATGCACAACTCTCAAGTGCAAGAAATGTCTGAAGCTATTGATAATAAAGCTACAATAATTACTGTTGACCCAAGATTATCTACTGCAGCAAGTAAATCTAAATACTGGTTAGCTATTAAACCAGCTACAGATATTGCCTTAATGTTAGCTTGGATGCATGTAATTATTAAAGAAGATTTATATGATAAAGAGTATGTTAAAAAACATACAATAGGGTTTGATCAACTAAAAAAACATGTCCAAAATTTCACTCCAGAATGGGCTTATGGAATTACAACAATTAAACCAGATGAAATTATAAAAACAGCAAGAGAAATGGGACATGCTGCACCTGCTGTTATTATTCATCCTGGACGTCATGTAAGTTGGTATGGAGATGATACACAACGTGCAAGAGCAATGGCTATTTTAAATGGTCTTTTAGGTTCTTGGGGAAGACATGGTGGATTCTACTTTAAAGAAAAAATTAGTGTTCCTAAATATCCTCACCCAAAATATCCACATCCAAAATGGGATTGGAGAGATATTGGTGAAAAATTTCCACTTGCTCAAATGGGAATCACTACAGAAGTTATTAAATGTGCAATTCCGAGTAAAGATAATAAGTATCCTGTAAAAGCAATGATGGTTGCAGGTACTAACATTACAAAATCAATTCCTGATAAAAAATTATTAGAAGAAGCAATAGATGAACTTGAGTTTATGGTTGTTTTAGATACAATGCCAATGGATGTTACTGGTTATGCGGATGTTGTGCTACCAGAATGCACCTATTTAGAGCGTTATGATGGTATTCGTTCTGCTACAAACAGAACGCCTTCAATAGCTGTTAGAGTTCCTGCAGTGAAACCAAAATACGATTCTAAACCAGGTTGGTGGGTTGCCAAACAAATTGGTGAACGTATTGGTTTAGGTGATTTCTTTAAATATGATGATTATAAAGAAGTTATTGAATGGCAATTGCAAAAAATGGGAACTTCATTAGAAGAAATGGAAAAGATTGGAGTAAAACATTATCCTCGTAAATCTGGACCAATGTATTTAGTGGAAGGTGGAGATTATGAATTTCCTACTGAAAGTGGAAAAATTGAATTGTATTCTAAAGAATTAGAAAGTCTTGGTTTTGATGCCATGCCACTTTATACAAAACACCCAGAACCACCTCAAGGTTTTTATAGATTAAATTACGGAAGATCTCCTATGCATACGTTTAGTAGAACTGCAAATAATCCTAATTTAAATGCTTTAAAAAGCGAAAATAATCTTTGGGTAAACCCTAAAGTCGCAAGAATAATTGGTTTAAAAACTGGACAATCTGTTTGGTTAAGAAATCAAGATAAAATTACTTCAACATTTTCTATTAAAGTAAGAGTTACAGAACGTATTAGATGGGATTCTGTGTATATGGTTCATGGTTTTGGTCATGATAATAAAAAATTAACGAGAGCTTTTGGTAAAGGTATTAATGATACACAAATGGTTACCAAAACAATGATAGACCCTATAATGGGTGGAACTGGAATGCGTGGAAATTTTGTTGAAATTATAACAGAAGACCCACATAAAACTGAAGAAGTATGAGATATGCAATGGTAATAGACACATTAAAATGTGTTGGTTGTAGTGACTGTGTAGTTGCCTGTCAAACCGAAAACAATGTACCTATTGGATATTGTAGAGATTGGATTACAGAAACTGTAGATGGTACTTATCCTAACATTATGTTAGAATTAAAATCTGAAAGATGTAATCACTGTGCAAATGCGCCATGTGTTAGATGTTGCCCAACAGGAGCAAGTCATATTGTAGAAGGTGGTATTGTTTTAGTAACTGCAGAAGAATGTATTGGTTGTGGTGCTTGTATAGAATCATGTCCTTACGATGCTCGTTATCAACATCCAGACGGATATGTAGATAAATGTACTTTTTGTCATCACAGATTACAAAAAGGTCAGCTTCCTGCATGTGTTTCTGTTTGCCCTACAAAGTGTATGTATTTTGGCGATTTAGACAATCCAAACAGTGAAGTGTCACTATTATTAAAAAATAGAAAACACAAAACATTAGCTCCAGAAGCTGGTACAGATCCACATGTATTTTACTTAACATAAAATAAATATGATACAAGAAGAACTATTCACAAGCGGAAGAAATATTCCAAATATCGATCCCGCATTAGAAATTTGGCATTGGCCAATAGCAGTTTATTTATTTTTAGGAGGTCTTGCAGCTGGAATATTATTTTTTGGTGCCTTAATCTATATTGTAGGTAAAGAAGATCAATATCCAACAGCTGTAAAAACAGCATCTATTATTCCTCCTATTGCTTTGTCTTTAGGCTTGCTAGCTTTAGTTTACGATTTAACACATCCGCTATATACTTGGCAACTATATACCACATTTAGAATTGAATCTCCAATGTCTTGGGGAGCTTGGGTTTTGTTAATTACAACACCACTATCTTTTATTTGGACTTTCAGTTATTATAGAGAAGTATATCCTAAACTAGAAGCTAAATTAAAAGTATTTAAACGTTTTAAATTTTTAAGTTCTTTTGAAAAATTTACAATAAAAAACAGAAAGAACATCGCTTATGCTTTAATTCCTTTAGCTTTAGTTTTAGGTGTTTACACTGGTATTTTATTATCTGCTTTTAATGCAAGACCACTTTGGAACAATGCCATTTTAGGTCCATTATTTTTAGTTTCTGGACTTTCTACAGGAGCAGCTGCAATAATTTTATTATCAAAAACAAAAGCAGAAAAACATCTTTTTGGAAAAATAGATTTAGGTTTAATTATTATTGAATTGGCATTAATTACGCATATGATTATGGGATATTATGCAGGTTCACAAGTTCAACTAGAAGCAATGGAATTATTAATCAACGGAGACTTTACACTAATGTTCTTTGGCTTTGTTGTTTTACTTGGACTAATTGTGCCAGCAATTCTTGAATTTATAGAACTTATAGGATTTAAAGTGCCTGTAATTGTACCTGCCTTATTAGTCATTTTAGGAGGTCTAATTTTTAGGTTTGTAATGGTTGAAGCCGGACAATTAACAAGATTTCTATATTAAAACTACATTTTATGAATGATAAAAAACAAAAAAATAGTCACATTTATTGGAATCCATATTTTGGAGGATTTCTACTTGGTATCATCATCATTTTTACATTTCTTTTAACAAAAAGAGGTTTAGGTGCAAGTGGAGCTGTAAAAAGTAGTGTAGTTACAATTGTTGATAAAATAGCGCCAACACACGCTGAAAACAACGCATATTATAGCAAGTTTTTAAAAGAAGATGACACGCCAATGAATACTTGGTTGGTTTTTGAAGCATTAGGTGTTCTTTTAGGTGCATTTCTTTCTGGAGGTTTATCAGGAAGAATTAGCTGGAGAGTACAACATTCTCCAAAAATATCTAGTAAACGAAGATTGCTATTTGCACTTGGAGGAGGTATTTTATTTGGGTTAGGAGCCCAAATTGCTAGAGGTTGTACAAGTGGAGCCGCTTTAAGCGGAATGGCTGTATTATCTTCTGGAGGTTTTATAACGATGTTATCAATTTTTGGTACAGGTTACATTGTCGCTTATTTCTTTAGAAAAAATTGGATATAATTTAAAAATATAAAATATGGAACTTTTAATTTTTAACGCAATTTCTATTCCTGCTCAGTGGGATAGTGTTATTGCTATTTGTATTGGTATTGCTTTTGGATTTGTTTTAGAATCTTCTGGATTTTCTTCTTCAAGAAAAATGGCAGGTGTTTTCTATGGCTACGATTTTGCAGTATTAAAAGTATTTTTTACAGCAGCTGCAGTAGCAGTTATAGGAATTTACTATTTAGACTACTTAGGGTATTTAGATGTTAGTGAATTATATATACATCCAACATATGTTTGGGGTGCAATAATTGGAGGAGCTGTTATGGGTATTGGTTTTGTTGCTGGTGGTTTTTGTCCGGGAACTAGTTTATGTGGCGTTGCAATTGGAAAAATTGATGCTATTGTTTACTTATTAGGTTTAGCAATTGGAGTATTTATTTTTTCTGAAATGTATACTTTCTTCGAACCAATTTATGCAGGATATTATTTAGGAAATGTTACTTTAATTGATTCCTTTGATTGGAATCCTTATTGGGTTATTTTTATATTTTCTGTCATAGCAATTGTAGCATTTGTGGTTGCAGATTTTGTAAGAAAAAAAGTAAAAAAAGTGTTCTATTAATTAAAACAATTAGATGATGATTAAAAAAAGAACTGCAAAAATTTTATCTTATAGATATGTAATGATGGCTACCGTTTTTATCATACTTGCTGGTGGTTTAGTGTTATTACCTAAATATGAAAAAAGCGAAGGAATTCCTGCTGATAAATTATTGAGCAACATTGTTAGCCTCGAAAGATATGTTTCTACTGATCAAATTTCAGAAAAAAATATTAGTCAAGATCCTTCATTTATATTGATTGATGTTCGTGATGAAAAAAGTTATAATAACTACACACTTCCGAACGCTATTCATATTCCTCTAAAGAATTTATTGGATACAAAATTTGAATCTTACCTAAATCAAGATCAATTTGATGTCGTATTTTTTTCTAATGACAATTTTTACGCTGATCAAGCTTGGGTATTATGTAATAGACTAAAATACAACAACCTACACGTTTTAAAAGGTGGTGTAAATGAATGGTTTTCTACTGTTATAAACCCGAAAAAACCTAATGAAAATGGCACTGCAAAAGAATTTGAATTATATACAACAAGAAAAGCTGCAAGTATGTTTTATGGAGTTGTTTATGCTGATCAAATAAAAACAAACAACGTTGTTAAAAAAGCGCCAAGAAAAATTGTAACCGTAAAAAAGAAAAAGAAAGTTGCTGAAGGTGGTTGCTAATTTTTAAATTGATTTATAGCCTAATAGTATTGCAAAAATAATAGATCTAACAGATGAAAGAACTAGAAAAAACAAAACGAATATCAATAGCTACAACGCTTTTTATATTAGCCGTTTTAATTGGACTTCTTACTTATAAAAGACCAATTAACACCTACGCTTTTAATACAAAAAGCACACTCGAAAATCTATCTAACACAAATTACTTAACAGATTTACAAGGTATTAATAATACTGATGTATTAATTGATATTAGAAGTGCATTCGAATTTGAAAAAGGTCATTTAGAAAATGCTATAAATATTCACACTCCAGATTTTTTAAATGAGGATAACATATCCATTTTTAAAGAACTAAAAGAAAACAATAAAACAGCAATTCTATACGGTAAAAACCCTGAAGAAGTGAATCTTCCTTTTTTACTTTTGCATCAATTAGGTTATGATAACATGAAGCTCTTAACAGTTGAGTTAGACTATTATCAAAATAAATTAATTACTAAAAACTGTAGTGTTGAAACCTCTAAAGCAGATGTTGCTTCTTTCATTCAAGAATCGGTTAAAAAGCAGGCAGATGCTATGAAAAAAGCAAATATCAAAATAACTGCAAAACCAAAAGTTGTGACTGCTCCTAAAAAAGTAATTACAATTAAAAAGAAAAAGAAAATGCCAACAGAAGGTGGTTGTTAATTTCTAATCTCTAACATTTTAATGATTTAAGTTATTTCAATTTTGCTTACTACAAATCAAAATGAAAAAGAAAAAAATAGCTTTTTTAAAAGAACAATTACACTTGCATTTCGATGATGTTTTTGAAAAATCTCTAATTAATGAAATAGCAAAAAATGGAATCTATGCCACTTATGAGAATAAAGATATTCTAATAGATATTGGTACAGAAACAACTCATATTCCATTAATTATAAATGGCCTTGTTAAAATCTCAAGAGACGACAGTCATGAGCATGAAATACTGCTTTACTACTTAGAAGAAGGTGATACTTGTGCTATTTCTTTTATAAATTGTATTCATAGAAGTAAAAGCATGTTTAGAGCTACAGCAGAAGAAAAAATAGAGTGCATTATGTTACCTGTTAATATAATTGAAGAGTGGATGGTTAAATATAAAACTTGGCGTGTTTTTATTATTGATAGTTATCATAACAGACTTGAAGAAATGCTGAGTGTTATAAAAGAATTGGCCTTTTTTAAACTTGAAAGTCGTTTGTACAAATATCTTGCTAATCAAGTTAAGTTTAAACATAGTAATGATTTATTAATTACCCATCAAGAAATAGCGACAGATTTTAACACCTCTAGAGTTGTCATCTCTCGTATCTTAAAAACACTCCAAGAAGATGGAAAAATTAAACTTGATAGACGTAAAATACATGTCGAAATTTTGTAAAATATAAAGGTGTAAATTCTAAAATACGCCGTTTTTAAAAACTTCTTTATAACCTAATTACAATACAATTCTTATTGTTTTATTTTTATCAAAAAAACCTCTTAAAAAAGTTTATTTTTTGAATATTAAAAAAATACACAAACACCTACAACAACCTGATTAACAGTTTTTTAATCACACAAAAACACAAATTTACTTTTGTAACATTTGTTACATAACTATGTAACAAATGACACTGTATATACTAGTTATATATAAAACAATTATGACAAAAATCATAAAAAACACACCTCTTAAATTATAATTTTAGTAGTAATTAAACAAGTAATATTATTCGAATTTAAATTATAATATCATGAAAAAATCTTCATTTTTTTTAATTACAATTTTTATTTCTGCGACTGTTCTATTAAGCAGTTTCACAAATTCAACAAACGATACTTTTAACCCTCCAAATGAATTTAAAACACTATTAAATTATCTCGAAAACAATAATAATTATATTGAAAATGAATTGCCATTAATTATGGCAGATGAAGTAAAAAAGAATTATAAAAATTCTAAATATCATATTATAGATATTAGAACTGATAGTTGGTTTGATTATGGTCATATTAAAAATGCGGCCAATGTAAAAGCAGAAAATCTACTTACCTATTTCGAAAACACTATTAAACCATCAGATTTTGATAAAATAGTGATGGTCTGTTACTCTGGTCAATCAGCATCCTATTATGCAAGTTTATTAAGATTAGCTGGTTATGATAATGTTTATAGCATGAAATGGGGAATGAGTTCTTGGAGAGAAGATTTCGCAAACAATTCTTGGAAGAAAAACGTTAAAAATGATTTTGCTTCAAAAATAGAAACAATAGAAAAAACAAAACCAGCGTTAGGATCTCATCCTAATTTAAACACAGGAAAAACAGAAGCAAAAGACATTTTAAGAGTACGGTTAGAAAAATTATTTGCAATTCCTTACAAAGAGTTCATCATTAAATCTTTAGATGTTTTCGAAAACCCAAACGACTATTATATAGTAAATTATTGGGATCAAGAAAAATGCGAAGGCCACATTCCAGGAGCCCTTCACTACACTCCTAATGCATCATTATCAAAAGATTTATTAACACTTCCTATAGATGAAAAAATAGTAATCTATGAAGCTACAGGCCAAAAAGCAGCATATATAGTAGCTTACTTAAATGTTTTAGGATACAACACCGGTAATTTAGCTTACGGAGAAAACAGCTTTATGAATAAAGTACTAAAAGAAAAAGGAAGAGATGCTTTTACCAAAAAAGAAATTAACATGTTCCCCGTAATAGAATAAAACCAAATTATATAACATTAAATATACAAGTCATGAAAAAATTATCTTTATTATTTCTAGGATTACTATTGGTACCTACATTATTATTTACTTCTTGCGATAGAGGTGATGAGTTAGTAGATAATATTGTTGGTGTTACAACTCCAAAATTTACTCTAATGAAAGAGTATATGGTTAATAACAATCTAGATGTCGACAAAATTCTTACAAACGTTGATGGACAAAAATTTGTAGTAGGAGCTCCAGCTTCTGCAACAGATGTTGATGCTTTTCTTAGTGGATATTACATTATGGATATTAGAAGTAGTGCCGACTTTTTAACAGCTCATGTAAAAGGAGCTATCAATGTTCCTTTTACTGATATTTTAACAGATGCCCCTAAAGCAGGAATAAAACCTATTCTTATAATATGCTATACTGGTCAAACTGCTTGTTATGGAACTGCTTTATTACGTATGTATGGATATCCTAAAACTCAAGCTTTAAAGTGGGGAATGTCTGGTTGGAACCCTGCAACTGCAGGTTCATGGAACAATGCTATTAATGGAAACCCCGCAGCAACAAGTACTAATTGGAGTTACAACTCAGCTCCTTCAAATGTAACTTATAACGACCCAAAAATAACTACTTTATTAACTGATGGTAATGCAATTCTTAAAGAAAGAGTTGAAGCTATTGTAGCTTTAGGTTTTCAAGGTGTAAATGGTACAGATGTATTGAGTAACCCTGGTAATTATTTTATCAATAACTTTTTTAGTGAAGGAGATTATTCAGGGTTTGGCCATATCAATGGTGCTAATAGAATACTTCCCTTTAAACTTGCAGACGATACTTATTTAAGTCTTAACCCTGATGCTAGTTCTTTAGTTACTTATTGTTATACAGGGCAAACATCTGCTGTTTTAACTGCAACATTAAGAGTGTTAGGATACAATGGAGCTAGTTTAAAATTTGGAATGAATGGTTTATACAACTCAAATCCTGTATGGGCATCTAACCAATGGAGTGCTTCTGTTTCTAAGAACTACCCTACTTTCTCTAATTAATTATTAACGTTAAATAAATTAATAATGAAAAACTATATATATATATTATTTACCCTGGTAATGTTTCTCCAAGGAAATCAAGTTTTTGCACAAGGTTGTGAAGGTGATGATCCAGTTGGTAATGATTCCATAAATACTCCAAACGTTAAAATATTTGGATACATACAATCTCAATTTGATTATAATTTTACAGATGGAGATCAAGTAAACACTTTTAAATTTAAAAGAGCCAGAATTGGTGCTTTAGGTAAAATAAGTGATGACTTTTCTTACTATTTTATGTTAGAAACGAGTCCGTTTATTGGTAGTTCTGGAGATGCTTATCTTATGGATGCATTTATTACCTACTCTAAATACAATTGGGCTAAAATGTCTGTAGGTTCTTTTAAACAACCATTTAGTTTAGAAGTTGCAACTGCTTGTCATTCATTAACAACTATTGACAGAGCTATTGTGGCAGACCAATTGGTTGCTCCACAAAGAGACTTTGGGTTTATGGTTTTAGGTGGCAATAAATACACTAAATTTAATTATTGGATTGCTTTAATGAATGGAACAGGTTTAGGTCAAGCGGATGGTAATACTAAAAAAGATATTGTTGCCAGAGCTACTTATAAACTTACTAATTATTTAACAATTGGTAGTAGTTTTAGACACGGTTATCCAATACCAAATAACAATGATGATAGCAGAACTACTTATGGTGGGGAATTTGTTGTGAAATTAGAGAAACTAAAAGTACAAGGTGAGTATATTTATGATGAAGGCGCTTACTTTTTAGGAACAAGTGGTGGTTGTGGGGCAACTCCTGTTGCACTTGGCGAAAATAGAGATGGGGCTTACATTATGGCAGCTTATAATATAGATGATAAATTACAACCCGTTCTTAAATACGAGTTTTTTGATCCAGATTTAGATAGTAAAGATGATGGTACTTATCAAGAAAGAATGACACTTGGTATTAACTATTTCTTTAACCAAAAAGTAAGACTTCAACTAAACTACCAAGCAAACATTCAGACTGTAGTTAATGTTAAAGACGATGCTTTATTAGCTCAAATACAAATAAGATTCTAATTGAATAATTGCACTAGAAATAAGTTATAATTAAACTTTAAACCCTCTGTAAAATATCAGAGGGTTTTCTTTTATATTTCATTATCTTTAGTTTTCAATTAAAACACCGTGAAAAACCAAGAAATCATATTAAGAGAGAAATTAAACGATTCTTATTCTAATATTTTTGAAAAAGAATTAATCGATGAAATAATTAATGTAGGCCATTTTGATAAAATTAAAAGTGGTGAACTTTTAATTGATATTGGAGGAGAGATGACGCATATTCCTTTAATTTTAAATGGTGCTGTAAAAATTGTTAGAAAAGAAAAAGAAGGTGAAGAATTTGTACTTTATTATTTAGAGCGTGGCAATACTTGTGCTATTTCGTTTGTGAATTGTATCAACAAGAAAAAAAGCATTTTTAAAGGTGTTGTAGAAAGAGATATGGAAGCAATATTTATTCCGGTAGATCATATAGATAAATGGTTAGTAGAACACAAGTCTTGGCGTCATTTTATCATAGATAGTTACCATTTTAGATTGATTGAAATGGTAGACTCAATTGATAGTTTAGCTTTCTTAAAAATGAACCAACGTGTACTTAAATACCTAACTGATAAAGTTAAAATTAATAACAATATTGATATTGAAATTACACATCAAGAAATTGCTAATGACTTAAATTCTTCGAGAGTTGTTGTTACAAGACTTATAAAACAACTGCATGATGAAGGTAAAATTTACTCCACCCGAAACTACATCAAAGTTTTGGAATTATATGAATAGATTTTATTAGGAGAATATTCAAACAACAAGCAACTTTTAATATTACTTAACCAAAACCACCTTTTTAAAACTACTTTTTGGAGCTTCACACAAAGAACATTCATAATTCCCTGAAAGTTCATTAAAAAGCGTTTTAGGAGCAACATTTTGAGTAACATCTCCAAAAGCTTCATCGTAAATTGTTAAACAATCAGAACATTGATACACTTCTAATTCAGTGGTTTCTTTTTGTACCTCAGCTTCTTTTTCAACTTCAATTTCACTTCCTAATTGATCAAAATACAACTGACTTAATTCCATCAATAAACCAGGTAATTCAACTTTATCCACGTCTTGAACGTGCATAATATACTTTCGTGTATTTGGATCAAAATTCTTAGCATACAATAGATTATACGTATCTCTTGTTTGGAAACCTTCAATCAATTCTGGTTGCTTATTTTTCTCAACAACAATAGATGTAAAATAATTAGAAACTTTATTGTAATCTGTAATTCCGAATGTTAAACCATAGGTACTAATATCATTTTGATCGAAGTTAGAAACCAAATATTTTTTAAGGTTTAAAGCATCTTTATTCGCTACAGAAATATGCCAATTTAACTCTAACATTGAGTGACGCACATTGATTCCTCTTTTACCTAAAAACTTCTCCCAAACTAGTTTAGATTCTTTTGGAATTCCTTTTACAATAAAAGATTTCCAAGGTGTAATTGATATTTTACCAATCTTATTTTCAGAACACAATTCACACATTTCTTTTAAAAATGAAATGTCGTATTTATTGTTTCTCCAATATAAACCCAACCAATATTTATCAACCCCAATTTTATTCATTCCTTCAAAATAAGGAAATGGGTAAAAAGGAACTTCTAAAGGTTTATCTACAGTTCTATTATTTGTGTCTTCTGCATCACTGACCAACTCAAAAATAGTTTCTATAGTTTCTGGTTCTTCTTGAAGAATATTCTCAATAGCAGTTTCAATTTTACCTAAATCCCAACTATAAATTAACGCAGGGTACATTTGTGTTTTTCCCCAACCAGGAAGCCTTACATACAAATACCAATAATCTTCATGCTCTGAAGCGATGAAGTTTATATTTCCAGTAAATAAAGGAACTAAACGTTGTTTTGGATCTGTTAAATTGATTTTTAATTTTGATTTTGCTCTAAATTGCTCTAAAAGATACAAGTATCTATCACCTGTTAACCAAGAAGTACTCGGAAAAATATCTGCACAAACGTAAGAAGAAACAATGTTTTCTACACCTGTTTCATCAGACTCAACAATCTTCAATTTTTCAAATTGAGCGAGTTCTTCTTCGTTTACATTTTTAGGCAAAAGAATATCTTGTCTAGACCCAAAAGAAATGGTTTTTAAACCTAAACTTTCTGCAGATTCACAAATGTATTTTAGTTCTCCTGGTGATAAAACTCCACCTTTTACGATCAACCTATTTAATTGCTTTTTCATGCTCCTACTTTTGCGTTATTCAATATTTCTCTAACTTCAGTCTTACAACTTCCACATCCTAAACCTGCACCTGTTTTGTTACATAATTTCGTGAAATTAGTACAACCATTCGCAATTTCCTCTTCAAGATTCCCTTCACCAACCTGACTACAAGAACATACTAATTTTCCTAAAACGGGTTTATCGTTAGATGCTCCTCGTAATAAAGTATTTCGCTTGTCAGACATTTCGATTTTGCTTTCAATCATCGTTTTGAATTCTGCAAACTCGTTTTTATCACCTACTAAAACGGCTCCAATTAACAAATCGTCTTTTACGATACATTTCTTATAATAACGTTTAGAAATATCTGTAAAAATAACTTCTTCATAACTCGGGTCATTTTCTGGAACCGAAATTTCTCCAATACTGCAAAGATTTAAATCGTTGAATTTTAAAATATTCATCAATACAGAACCTTTGTAAGCTTCACTAATATCACCCGCAATAAAATTAGCTAAAACACCAGCTTGTTCTTCTGCTGCAGATGTAATTCCGAATAATTTATTTTCGAATTCTGCAATTTCACCAATCGCAAAAATAGCTGGATCAGAAGATTGTAAATGCTGATTTACCTTTACTCCTCGCCCACAAGAAATTCCGTTATTTTTAGCAATTTCTATATTTGGTCTTGTACCAATTGCATACACAATTGCATTGGCTGTAATGTATTTTCCACTTTTTAGGTTGATGGTTAATTCACTTGTATCTTCATCATCAAAAACAGTACTTACCTCATTATCAAAATAAATTTGAATTCCTCTTTCTTGTACATCTAAAGACAATAATTTACTCGAAATTTTATCTAATTGACGTTCCATTAATCTTGACGCTCTTTGCACAATGGTAATCTTTACCTTTTTGTGTTTCATAGCCGCCGCCAATTCTAAACCTAACAAACCTCCACCAACAATTACAACATGTTGTTCTTCTGGAGGCAAACCTGTTTCGTCTAAATAATTTTTGAATCGATCTGCATCATTTTTATTACGCATTGTAAATCGACCAGGTAAATCTATTTGTACGTCATTTGGTATAAAAGGTCTACTACCTGTTGCTAATATTAATTTATCAAAAGAGTGAACTCCGCCATTAGAATCAGTTACTGTTTTATTTTCTTTATCAATAGTCTCAATAATCGTTTCTGGATGAATTTTGATATCTAATTTGCTTAATTCAGCATTTTTTATCTTCAATAATTGCTCCCAAGAAAGTTCTTCTGTAATATATTCTGGCAATAAAACTCGGTTATAAAACAAGTTTGATTCTTTTGAGAAAACGTGAATTTCATCAACTTCATTATTGTCTCTATAATTCTGTAAAAATCGAAATGCAGCAGCTCCTGCACCAGCAATTACAATTTTCTCTTTTGCTTTTTTATATTTTGATACAGCTACAGAAGTAAATTTAAAATCTGGTTCTTTAGAAACAGGATCTACATGTGTATTTGTTAAATTGTTAGCTCTATTTAAATTGTTTTGCAATACTTTACCCCAATGCATTGGTAAGAAAACGACTCCTTTTTTAATTTCATCGGTAATTTTTGCACGAACTCTAACAACTCCATTTCCACTTTTTATCTCTGTAATATCTCCATCTTTTACGCCATTTAAAAACGCATCAACAGGATTAATTTCTAATACAGGTCTTGGATAATGTGTTTTTAATCGAGAAACTTTTCCCGTTTTAGTCATTGTGTGCCACTGATCTCTAACACGACCAGTTGTTAAAATTAAAGGAAATTCATCACTAATTTTTACGGATGTATTTTCTATTGTTGACGGAGTATTAAAGATTGCCTTTTGAGATGGCGTATAGAATTTTTTATCTTCAAAAAGACGCGGTGTTCCTTTATGACGATATTCATTTACTGGCCATTGAAAAGTTCCTTCGTTTTTTAAACGATCATAATTTAAGAAAGAAACATCAATATTTGTTCCTTTGGTCATAGAAGCATATTCATCATAAATTTCTTCAGCTCCATTATAATCAAAACCTCTAAAGCCCATTCTTTGTGCAAAATCACAAAAAATTTCTACATCTGGTCTTGCTTCACCAGGAGCTTCAATTGCTTTTGGTAAATAAGAAATTCTTCTTTCAGAATTGGTCATTGTTCCTTCTTTCTCTAACCAGGCTGCTGCTGGCAATACCAAATCTGCATAATTTACAGTATCTGATTTATGAGAAATTTCTTGTACTACAACAAATTTAGAGTTTGCCATTGCTTTTTCTATTTGATGAGAATTTGGCATACTCACCAATGGATTTGTACAAGCAATCCAAACTGCTTTTAGTTTACCGCTTTCTAGATCGTCAAACATTTCTGTTGCTGTTAATCCTGGTTTTGCAGATATTTTATCTACTCCCCAAAATTGTGCAACCTCTCTTCTATGTTCTTCGTTATTTAAATCTTTATGAACAGCTAATAAGTTTGCCATTCCACCAACTTCTCGTCCACCCATTGCATTTGGCTGTCCTGTTAATGAAAAAGGACCAGAACCTGGTTTACCAACTTGACCTGTAATTAATGACAAATTCATTAGTGAAGTATTTTTGTCTGTACCTATTACACTTTGGTTTAGACCCATTGCCCACATACTGATAAATCCTTTAGAAAGACCAATCATTTTTGCAGCTTGTTGAATATCCTTTTCAGGAACTCCACACAATTTTGACGCTTTTTTTAATGATGTTTCAAAAATTAATTTTTTATAGGCATCAAAACCTTCAGTATGTTTTTTTATAAAATTATCATCAATTAAACCACTTTTATACAAACATCTACCAATTGCATTCTGTAAAATAACATCTGTTCCTGGAGTTAATTGTAAGTGTAAATCTGCAAATTTTGCTGAATCTGTTTTACGAGGATCAATAACTATGATATTTACATCTGGGTTTTCTTCTTTATGCTTTTCTATGCGTCTAAATAAAATAGGATGACACCAAGCAGGATTTGCTCCTGTAATTAAAAAAGTGTCTGCTAATTCGATATCTTCATACGAAATTGGCACACTATCTTCTCCGAATGTTTTTTTGTAACCAACCACTGCAGAACTCATACATAAACGTGAGTTGGTATCTATATTATTGGTTCCTAAAAAACCTTTTGTTAGTTTATTAGCAATGTAATATTCTTCTGTTAAACTTTGCCCTGAAACATAAAAAGCAACTGAATCTGGACCGTGTTTTTTAATAATGGATTTAAAAACGTTGGCTGCTCTATCTAAAGCAGTATCCCAACTTACGCGCTCACGAGGGTGAGAACGACTCCATCGCATTTCTGGATATAAAATTCTGTCTGAAGTATCATTAGCAACGTAATGCAAGTTCATCCCTTTAGAACATAACATTCCTTTATTTACAGGATGCTCTTTATCACCTTCAACAGAAACCTTGTTGTTGATGTCTTTTTTTACGATAATTCCACAACCAACTCCACAATAAGAGCACGTTGTTTTAATTTCATTTTTAACCATTTAGACCAAGATTTTATACTAAATACGACATTAAAATATTACAAACCAAACATTGGTTTTATTATTCTGAATACACTAAAAAAGCATCCTTAGAATTTTTATATCAACAAAAAAGAACATCGTTAATAGTCAATTTTGTTATTCAGAATTTCTTCTGATGAAAGACTTTTTACTACGCTTTTACTTTAATAGGAATTAACTCTGGCGTTACTCCATTTATTTTTTCTGGTGCTTCTTCATTTTCTTCTTCTACAGAAAACTTAATAGTTAAAGCAATAATACCTGTAACTACAACTACAAAACCAATTAGTAAATACCCGCTAGAAACTGCGCTAGACGAAGCAACTGATTGTGCTGTTTTTATTACCTCATCTCCCAAACCTTCATTTGCTGCAATTGCTGCTTTTTCTGCCAATGCAGATTTAGATTTTAACAACATTGCTGCTAAAAATGCTCCAACATTTCCTCCTGCTCCTACAATTCCAGAAACAGAACCAATTGCTTTTTTATTGATAAATGGCACTACAGAGAACGTTGCTCCTTCTGCCATTTGAACACTTAAACTAAATAAAATTAATAAAACAACTCCTAAAACCAAACTTGTTGCTCCAGAGAAAAAGATAAGTATTACTCCTTGTAATGTTAAGATGAAAGACAAGAATAAAACACGACCTCTTAAGCCTTTTAATTTCCCAAATTTATCACCAAAGAAACCACCTAAAGTTCTTGCAAAAATATTCATCAAAGCAAATGACAATACAATATTACCTGCTGTTACTCTTTGTAATTGAAAGGTGTTCTGAAGATAATCATCCATAGTTCCATAAACCGTTAATTCGATTCCAAAACTTGCTGCATACACAACAAAAAGAATCCAAACTCTATAATCTTTTAACACTTCTAAAAAACCAATTTGATCTTTTTTAGTAACAATCATTTCTCCAGAAGCTTTTAATTCACTAAAGTTTCCTTTTGGAGTATCTTGTGTAAAAAAGAAATAAACGATTCCCATTAAAAAACAAACAATACCAGCAATTACCATAGAATATCTCCAAGCTTCTCCATCTGCAACACCAAAAGCAACAACTGCTGCTGCTATTAAAGGCATTCCTAATCTATTTGCTCCTCCACCTAAGTTTCCCCAACCTGCAGAAGTTGCATTTGCAGTTCCCACAATATTTGGTGCAAACATTAATGAAGTATGTACTTGTGTAATTACAAAGGAAGCACCGATAAAACCAATAAATAGTCTACACACTAAAAATTGGGTTGGCGTTTGTACCAATCCACATAAAATTACAGGAATTGCGCCTAACATTAATAACCAAGTATAACATAATCTTGGCCCGTATTTATCACATAATTTACCAATCAATAAACGTGCAAAAACGGTTCCTGAAACTGCTAAAATAATTGAGTTCCATTTTTGATCTGGAGTTAAACCTAAATCTTTTACAACATCTGGCATAAAAGGAACAATACCAAACCATGCAAAAAAGCACAAAAAGAATGATACAGATGTAATCCAAAATGTACGTGTTGAAATATTCTTAAAATCGAATAAACTTAATTTTGTTGATTTTTCTTGCGTTAAATTTATCATAATACCTAATTTTATAAACACAAAACTAAGTATAAATACTTAATTTTAGTGTTAAAAAATACGTATATTATAATTATTAGTAGATTAACAATTACGTAATAGTGATTTTAAGAATTTGATAAATTAGACGTTAAAAAACAAGTAGAATAGAAAACAGCAATATCAGAAATACTTATATTAATTGATATTTTCTTGCTTTACTCGTCAATTCACTTAAATTCTTTGCCTCTAATTTCTTCATTAAGTTAAAACGATGCACTTCTGCAGTACGTTTACTAATTGATAATTCTTCAGCAATTTCTTTATTATTTTTTAGTTCAGAAACTAAAACTAATATTTGTTTTTCTCTCTTTGTTAATTTAAAAGGAAGTGTAGGAATTTCTTTTTTTGGTTCTGCTGCTTTGTTGGTATTTCCATTTACAAAGTTGTTCATTATAATAGAAGAAACATCACCGGTAAAATACTTACCTCCTTCAGCAACTTTGTGTACTGCTTTCAAAAACTCTTCTTTACTTGCTCCTTTCAACAAATAACCATCAGCACCTGCTTGTATCGATTTTACTACATATTCTTCAGAATCGTGCATAGAAAGCACTAAGGTTTTTACGTCGATTTTATTCTTAGTAATTTCTGCAACCACTTCAATTCCATTCATTTCTGGCATTCTAATATCAACAATAAGAACGTGAGGTTTACTTTTGACAATTACTTCTAAAGCTTCTTTTCCATCAGAAGCTTCATCTATAACAGTAATTCCTGTTTGATCTTCTAAAAGTGCTTTAATTCCGTCTCTTACCAAAACATGGTCGTCTGCTAAAACTACATTTATCATATTTGTAATATTTTATACGTACAAAAGTAGCGTTTTTAAGTAAAACTACGTATTTTTTAAATTGGGATATTTAAAGTAACTCTAGTTCCCTGTCCTAATTCAGAATTTAAGAACAATCTACCTTCTACGTATTTAATTCTTTCTTTCATAAAAGTCATTCCCATTCCTCCATCACCATTTTTTACTTTCTTTACTTTTGATGGTTCAAAACCTTTACCATCATCATCTATCACAATACTTAGTATATTTTTACTGTGAGAAAGTGAGACCAAAATATGAGAAGATTCAGCGTATTTAATAGCATTATTTATAGCTTCTTGTACAATTCTATAAATATTAATTTCTACAAGCGAATCTAAACGTTCATTGAAATCTGTTTTATTATAAAACAAAATTTCTTTTCCTGTTAACTTCCCTAATTCTTTGGTTAATTTAGAAATTGCAGGCACAACTCCGTGATCAGATAATTCTGGTGGCGTTAAATTAAAAGTAGCAGTTCTAACACCTTTAATAATATTGGTTGTGAGCTCTTTTAAATGTTCAATTTTTGAAGCCGTTTTTTCAACATCATTTATATTGATGCTTTCTAAATTATATTTTAAGCCAGTTAACATTTGCCCAATACCATCGTGCACATCTTTGGCAATTCTGTTTTGTTCTTTTTCTTGATTTTCAATAATCTTACTTGAGATTATTTTTTGCTGACTCATTTTTTCCTCAAAACTCTCTTTTGTCAGTCTTTCAATCTCTATTTGCCCTTCTTTTCTTGCAGTAATTTCTGAAGCTATAATTAATAATTCAGATTTATCTTCAGTTGGTCTATAAGGAACAATCGACATTTCTAACCAAACGTCTTCACCTCCTTTTATGGTTGCTTTTACTTCTCCCTGCCAACCCGTTTTTTTATGTTTACTAATTAAATCTTCAATTAATAATTGCTCGTTTTCATTACTCGATAAAATAGTCCAAAAGAAAATTTCTTTCTTGAATTTTGAAAACTTAAACAATCGTGAAAACTTATTTCCCATATGAATAAGATCTCCATTTGGAGAAATTCTGGCAAACAATAAAGTTTCATCAATTGCCTGACTTAAAGCACGTAATTCTCTAATCGATTTTTCTTTAGAAATACTTAATTCGTCTGCATTAAAAGCCATCTGTTTAGCTTCCTTTTCCGCTGATAATAATTTTGCTAATGTTGCTTTTACTGATTTTGCTGTTGGCCAAAAAATGAATAAAAATTCTCCAAAAAGAATTAATAGTGTTAAGATCATTAATGAAAATTCTAAAGTTCTTAACCAAGCAACTTTTTCATCAGCTTCTACATCATATTGATTCACAATTGCATCCATCATCAATAAAAAAGAACCTTCATTACTGGTTACTTTTTTAATATCAGAAGCTAATTCATCAATAGAAATTAAAGGTTTATTTTCTAATTTTAGAATGACAGATTTTGATGCTTTTTGAATAGTATCAAAAACAGGATTGATTGCTATAAATTTACTTTCTATAGCAATACTATTTTGTTTAGGAAGCCCTAAACTATCATTTCCTTTTTGCAAAGATTTATGAGATAACTCCCATAAATACAATGTTTTTTTAATATTTTCTTTAAGAAGAACTCTATTTTTTTCATCAGAATAAACAGATAGAGAAACAATTTCTTTCGTCAATTTCTGACTCAACATACGCTGTCTACCAGCAACGTTTATTACTGTAGAATCGCTTTGTTGTTTGTTTAAATGATTACGGACTAAAACCTGACTAATAATTACAGAAAGTGCAATTGCACTTAAAGCAATAATGTATAAACGGCTTAATTTATTAAACGTTCTTTGGTCTAATGAATTGCCTTTTTTTGTCATTTTAAATTACAGTTATTATGAAATAGCTTGTTTTACTAATGCTAAACTTTTTTCAGAAAAAGGAATTTTTAAAGCAGCTGCATGTCCTTTATCAGACATTTTTACCCACGTTTTTTTAAGGATATCGATGATTTTTTCATCAGTATGTTTTGCTGCAAATTCATCAAAATAATAATCTAGAAAAACCAAACAAATAGTATCTTCTAAAGTTTGAGATTCTTCATTTTTCTTGATAAATTTCTTTAAGATAATCTTTTGAACTCTATCTACAAACTGATCATCAAAACCAACTTGCACTAAGATTTCTCCAGTAAGATCTGCGTGCATTTTTTTCAATTCTTCACGCCATTTTAAATATCCTACTCTATCCATTGGATATTCTTTTCTCGCAATTTTCCAACGACAAATATGTTGTCCTCTTGCAGCAATCTGAAGTGCTTTAGATGCATTTGGATCAAATTGAAGTAACTTTCTTGTCATCCTTTGAGAATACAATAACTCTTTAGGATACTCTATATCTGCGACTTGATACGTAGTTGTATCTTCAGCATTTTTTTTATCAATAATTGCAATGGCAGTTTCAAATCTTGTAGGCTTCATTTTTTGTATTTATTCAGAGAAGCCAATATACACATTTTCTCCTTCAATCTTAACAGGATAAATAGCAATAGGGTCTAAATCTGCATTTAAATTTTCTCCAGTTTCTAATGAAAATGTTTTTTTATGCAAAGGACACGCAATTTTAGGAATCCCTTTATGATCGCCTAACATACCTCTAGATAAAACCATTTCTTGTTTTTCTGGTGATAAATTCTGACAAGCATACCATTTATCTAATCTTGAAAAATTGAAAATAGCAATTTGTAAATCTTTATATTTTACACAAGCGCCACCATCTTTTGGAAATGCACTTACTGCAGCAGCTTTAAACCAAACTTTTACATCTGCTTCTTTTACTGTTTTGTATTTTAAGAGTAATGAATCCATAAATATATTTATTAAACCTGTTATATTTCTAATTGATATGTTCTCGATACAAAATTTCTGAAAAAGAAATTTCACTCGAACTGACAACGTTTTTTATTCTTAATTTTTCCAGTGTTCTGGCATTTTTTGATCACGCATAGGAACAAATACTAAGTTATCATCTCTATCATCTGAATTTACAAAATGATTAAAACGTTTTTTAGTTTCTTCACTTTCAATCGCTTGTTTCCACTCACATTCGTAAGCATCCACTAGAAATTGCATTTCTTTTTCTAAATCTACATTGATGTTTAAACTATCACCAATAACAACTTTTTTCAATTGCTCAATTCCGCCTTCTAATTTATCTAACCAAGCAGCACTTCTCATTAACGGAGCAGCAGTTTGAATGTAGTACATTAAGAAACGATCTAAATATTTAATGACAGTTTCATTGTCTATTTTTTCTGCTAATAATTGAGCGTGTCTTGGTGTTGCTCCACCATTTCCACCAACATATAAATTCCAACCACCTTCAACAGCAATTACACCAAAATCTTTTCCACGAGCTTCTGCACATTCACGAATACAACCTGAAACTCCACCTTTTATTTTGTGAGGAGAACGCAAACCTTTGTATCTATTTTCTAGTTCAATTGCAAACGAAATACTTTCATCTAAACCATAACGACACCAAGTAGAACCTACACAACTTTTTACAGTTCTTAACGATTTTCCATAAGCGTGTCCACTTTCAAAACCAGCATCGATTAATTCTTTCCAAATTGAAGGTAAATCATTTAACTCTGCACCAAAGAAATCGATACGAGCTCCACCAGTAATTTTTGTGTATAAATTGTATTTAGAACCAATTTGACCTAACGTAATTAAACCTTCAGGAGTAATTTCTCCACCAGCAATTCTTGGTACTACAGAATACGTTCCGTTTCGCTGAATGTTGGCTAAAAATTTATCATTTGTATCTTGTGTAACATCATCCTTATTTGGCGTTACGTTATATAAACTTGCTAAAATTGAAGACACCGCAGGCTTACAAGTTTCACAACCATGTCCTGTTCCACAAGTATCTAAAATTTCATTAAAAGAAGTTAATTTTTTGGCTTTTATAATTCCGTATAATTCTTGACGACTATAATCGAAATGCTCACAAATTACATTTTTAACTGTTTTACCCAGCGATTTTAAAGCTTCGTTTACTAAATCTGTAACCATTGGTTTACAACCACCGCAACTTGTACTTGCTTTAGTTGCTGAAATAACACCCGATAAATCTTCGCAAGAACCATCTTTAATAGCTCCACAAATCTGACCTTTACTAACGTTTTCACAAGAACAAATTTGAGCTTCGTCTGGCAAATCTAATGCACTACCAAAAGCGCCTCCTTCTGTTGCTGGTAATATTAATTGTGCAGCATCTTCTGGAATTGCCATTCCGTTTAAAAATACTTGATGCAACATATTATAGTCTGATGCATCTCCAACTAAAATTCCACCTAAAAGACTTTTACCGTCTAAACTAACATTAATCCTCTTATATAAATGTTGTGTTTTGTTTTCAAAAATCACAGAATGTCCTTTTGATGCAGGCATAAATGGCTCTCCAAAACTTGCTACATCTACACCAATTAATTTTAATTTGGTAGACATATCTATTTCTGCTGGCATTAATTCTTCTATATTACCGATGATTTGGTTTACAGCAACTCCAGCCATGTCATAACCAGGAGCAACTAAACCATAAATCATTTGATTGTACAATGCAACTTCTCCAATTGCAAAAATGTTTTCGTCAGAAGTTTGCATTTTATTATCAACTACAATTCCTCCACGAACGCCCATTTCTAATCCAGATGTTTTACCAAGCTCGTCTCTTGGACGAATTCCTGCAGAAACAACTAACATTTCTACATCTAAAACATCATCTTCTCCAAACTCCATTCCTGTGATAGATGTATCTCCTAAAATCTGATTGGTTGCTTTACTTAAATGTATATTTAATCCTATTGATTCTAATTTTAATTGTAAAACCTTACTACTTCTTGCATCTAATTGTCTTGGCATTAATTTAGGAGCAAACTCTACAATGTGAGGTTCTAAACCCATATCCATAACAGCTTTACCAGCTTCTAAACCTAATAAACCTCCACCTAAAACTGCTGCTCTCGCATTTGGATTCTTCTCTTTCAGTTTTGCTGCATACCCCAACATTCCTTCCAAATCTTCAATGGTTCTATACACAAAAACTCCTTCTTTTTCTACACCTTTAATTGGCGGAACAAAAGCCGATGAACCTGTCGCTAAAACTAAGTAGTCGTAATTAAAGACTCTATTTTTTGCCGTAATGATGTTTTTAGTATTTCTTTGGATATCAGAAACTCTTTCATCAACAATTAAATCGATACCATTTTCTTTGTACCATTCTGCAGGAGCCATTTCTAAAGCTTTCGCATCTTGGTTTTCGAAAAACTCACTTAAATGAACTCTATCATAAGCAGGTCTTGGCTCTTCACCAAAAACAATCACTTTAAAATTTTCATTTTCTGAAGCTGCTACAAATTTTTCACAAAATTTATAACCTACCATTCCATTACCAACTACAATAATTGTTTTCATAACTACGTATTTAAAACACAAAACTAAGTATTTTTACTTATTTTTATATAAATAAATAGTTGTTTTTTACGTAGAAATTAAATTTTTATCATTTTGAAAAAATAATACTCTCTAAATGAATTATCGATAAAATTGAATTCTAAGAAATAGGAATTCTGTATTTAGACTCCCGTTTTCACGAGAATGGCAATTTCAACAGAAATCCCGAAAAAGAGCCAAGAGGATTTTTTTGCGATTTAATTTATTAGTGAATCCTTTTTAATATCTTTGGATTCCTCTAAAATTAAAAAAATGAACGATTTCATCCTCTATTTTAAAATGGGTCTTAACCATGTGTTAGACTTTTCTGCTTACGATCACATCTTATTCTTAATTGTTTTAGCCGTTGTTTTTAGCTTTAATCAGTTTAAAAAAGTACTCTGGTTAGTTACTTTATTTACAATTGGTCATACTTTAACTCTCTTTTTATCTGCTTATGATTTATTATTCGAAATGAATAAAAAAAACACAGAGATCGTTGAGTTTTTAATACCTTTTACCATATTTGTAACTGGTGTTGTAAACGTCTTTACAGCTAAAAAATCATCCGCAGGAAAACAAAATACCAATTTAGTTTTTGCTGTATTTTTTGGCTTAATTCACGGATTAGGTTTTTCTAGTTATATTTCAAGATTGGTTTCTGGAGATGATAATAAGTTATTAATTTTATCAGAATTTGCTTTAGGTATAGAAGCTGCTCAGATAATTATTGTTTTAGGTATTTTGGTAATTGGTACGCTGCTTCAAAACTTTATTAATGTAACAAAAAGAGATTGGATTTTAGTTTGTTCATCTATAGTAGTTGGTTTTTCTATACAAATGATGTTAAATAGAGTTTTTTGGTAAAATAAAATTGTTTCGGTTTTTAACTTTTGTTTTCAAGTAAGCTGCGTTAGGGATTGAACGGCTTGTTTGAGCTCTTTTTTGTTTTTTCAAAAAAAGCGAGTAGTGAAAGCCCGACCTGAAAGGTAACGCCCAAAAACAACTTTTTCTCTAACTTATTGTAATTCATATAAATTTTGTCTTATTATTAACGTCTTATTTCTACAAATATTTTTACTTTCGTTCTGATGACTGATACGAAACAATTAAAATACGATAGTGCTTATTTAAAAATGGCTTTTGAATGGGGAAAACTCTCTCATTGTAAACGCAAACAAGTAGGTGCTTTAATTGTAAAAGGCAGAATGATAATTTCTGATGGTTTTAACGGAACTCCAACTGGGTTTGATAATTGTTGTGAAGACAATGACGGAATTACAAAATGGGAAGTTTTACACGCAGAAGCCAATGCAATTTTAAAAGTTGCATCTTCTACGCAATCTACAAACGGAGCAACGTTATATATTACATTATCGCCTTGTATACAATGCAGTAAATTAATTCATCAAGCAGGAATAAAACGTGTTGTTTTTGCAAACTCATACAGAGATACCTCTGGAATCGATTTTTTAGAAAAAGCTGGCGTAGAAATTATGCATTTACCTTATGAAAAATAATAACAATCTTCCTATATATTTCTCTTTAGCCGTTGTTTTTGGAGTGATCATTGGCGTTTCTTTAAACGGAAGTCCTACTGATATGCTGTCTTTAAATAAAAATTCTTCACAAGAAATGAAGATAAAGAGGCTTATCAATTTTATTGAAAAAGATTATGTAGATACTGTAAATACAGAAAGTCTTTTAGATGGTGCAATTACGCAAATGTTAGGAAAGTTAGATCCGCATTCTGTATATATACCGAAAGAAAACTTGCAAGCCGTTAAAGAAAGTATGCAAGGTAATTTTGTAGGAATTGGCGTTCAGTTTAGAATGATAAACGACTCAATAACTGTTATTCAACCCATAAAAGGTGGACCAAGTATAAAAGCTGGTATTAAGGCTGGAGATAGAATTTTAATGGCAGATAAAGACACTTTATTTGGCAAAGACATGTTTAGCAACAAAGTTCCTGGGTATTTAAAAGGAGAACCAGATACTAAGGTTGCACTTCAAATTTATAGAAAAAGTAACGATTCTCTTTTTATTGTTGATGTTACTCGTGGAAAAGTAAATATTAAAAGTGTTGATTTAGCATATATGGTTAACGATAGTGTTGGTTATATAAAACTAGATCGTTTTGCAAGAAACACGTATAAAGAATTCAAATCTTCATTAAACACCTTAATTGATGATGGAATGACAGATTTGGTGTTAGATTTACGTGGAAATGGTGGTGGCTTTATAGACATTGCAAACAGTATTGTTGATGAATTTTTAGAAGATGATAAGCTAATCGTCTTTACAAAAAACAATAAAAACAAGATTGAAGAATCTTTTGCAACCTCAAAAGGGAGTTTCGAAAAAGGTGGTTTGTATGTTTTAATTGATGAAAACTCTGCATCTGCTTCAGAGATTGTTGCTGGCGCTTTACAAGACAATGATAAAGGAACCATTATTGGTCGTCGTTCTTTTGGTAAAGGATTGGTGCAAATAGAAATGGATTTAGGAGATGGTTCTGCAGTACGTTTAACAACTGCACGTTATTATACTCCAACAGGTCGATCAATTCAAAAACCATATGCTAAAAACGGTCATAAAAATTACTATAAAGATTATCAGAAAAGAATTACTAACGGAGAGTTGTTAAGTAAAGACAGTATAAAAGTAATAGATTCTTTAAGATTTACAACTCCAAAAGGAAAAGTTGTTTATGGTGGTGGAGGTATTATTCCTGATGTTTTTGTAGCAATAGACACGACTTCTTATATGTCTAATTTCTACTTTAATTCAGTAAATAATTTTGCTTTTGAATATGTGGATAACAATAGAAAATCTCTAGAAAAATGGACTATAGATAGCTTTGTTACAGGTTTTGATAAAGATGAAACTATTTTTGACAGCTATTTATCGGACATTAAGGACACCGCAAAACCTTCTTTTAAAACCAAACAAGGTTTAAATAAATACTTAAGAGCATCCATAGCAAATACACTTTTTGGTGATGTTGGTTATTATCGAATTATTCATCAAGATGACAAAATGATACAAAAAGTATTAGAGTTAGAGCGCTCTAATTAATCAATACTATTTTAGAAAGAAGAAAACTATTTAAACCCATAGATAGTGAATAAGTTATGTGAAAAAACTTCAAACTCGTTCCTCCTTTTATTTCGATAAGTGCCCGCAATCAATAAAACCAATTGTTATATTAGGTTTGATAATGAAAGTTTGTAATTTTTATTCGACTTATATTGTATATTTGCAACCTATTTAGATTTAATCTATTTAAAATTATGATAAAAGTTTCAGACATAGCAAAGAAAAAGGTCATCCAATTAATGACGGATGATGGTTTTGATGCTGCAAAAGATTATGTAAGAGTTGGTGTAAAAAGTGGTGGTTGTTCAGGCTTGTCATATGATTTAACTTTTGATAACAAGAAAGAAGAAAACGACAAAGTTTTTGAAGAAAATGGTATAAAAATCATTGTCGATAAAAAAAGCTTTTTATACTTAGTAGGAACCGTTTTAGAATACTCTGGTGGTTTAAACGGAAAAGGATTTGTATTTAATAATCCTAACGCAAACAGAACTTGTGGTTGTGGGGAATCGTTCTCACTTTAAAATTTAAGAAAAAAATGTCAAAATATACTGAAGACGATTTAGAAAAAGAATTAGAAACCCAAGAATATAAATACGGTTTTTATACAGATATAGAAAGTGAAACTTTTGCAAAAGGGTTAAACGAAGATGTTGTTATCGCAATTTCTAAAAAGAAAAACGAGCCACAGTGGATGACTGATTGGCGTTTAGAAGCATTTAGAGTTTGGAAAGAGATGGAAGAACCAGAATGGGCAAATGTTCATTATGAAAAACCAAAGTTTCAAGACATCGCTTACTATTCTGCACCAAAAGAAAAGCCGAAATTAAACTCTTTAGATGAAGTTGATCCAGAATTATTGGACACTTTTAAGCGTTTAGGAATTTCTTTAGATGAACAAAAAAAATTAGCTAATGTTGCTGTAGATATTGTTATGGATTCTGTTTCTGTAGCCACTACTTTTAAGAAAACATTAGGGGAAAAAGGTATTATTTTTATGCCTATTTCTGAAGCAATTCAAGAACATCCAGAATTAGTTAGAAAATATTTAGGAACTGTTGTACCAACAACAGACAACTTTTATGCAGCATTAAATTCGGCAGTTTTTTCTGATGGATCTTTCTGTTACATTCCAAAAGGAGTTAAATGTCCGATGGAATTATCTACATATTTTAGAATTAACGAAGGTGGAACAGGACAATTTGAAAGAACTTTAGTTGTTGCAGATGCAGGAAGTTATGTTTCTTATTTAGAAGGTTGTACTGCACCAAGTAGAGATGAAAATCAATTACACGCAGCTGTTGTAGAATTAATTGCAATGGATGATGCTGAAATTAAATATTCTACGGTACAAAACTGGTATCCTGGTAATAAAGAAGGAAAAGGTGGAGTTTACAATTTTGTAACTAAAAGAGGAATTTGCGAAAAGAACGCAAAAATTTCTTGGACACAAGTAGAAACAGGTTCTGCTGTAACTTGGAAATATCCTTCTTGTATTTTAAAAGGAGATAACTCTGTTGGTGAATTTTACTCAATTGCAGTAACTAATAACTATCAACAAGCAGATACAGGTACAAAAATGATTCACTTGGGTAACAATACCAAGTCTACCATTATTTCTAAAGGAATTTCTGCAGGTCATTCTCAAAACAGTTATAGAGGTTTAGTACAAGTAAGCGCAAGAGCAGAAAATGCACGTAACTTTTCACAATGTGATTCTTTATTAATGGGTAACGCTTGTGGAGCACACACGTTTCCTTATATAGAAGTAAAAAATAAATCAGCTCAAATAGAACACGAAGCAACTACAAGTAAAATTGGTGAAGACCAACTTTTCTATTGTAACCAGCGTGGAATTGACACTGAAAAAGCAATTGCATTAATTGTTAACGGATTTAGTAAAGAAGTTTTAAATAAATTACCAATGGAATTTGCTGTTGAAGCTCAAAAATTATTGGAAATCAGTTTAGAAGGAAGTGTTGGATAATTAATTACCAACTATAAAATATATCAATTTTTAAATAATGCTTATAGCCAAAAGCTAAAAGCGAATAGCATAAAGAGAATGTTAAAAATAGAAAATTTACAAGCGAGTATAGATGATAAATCTATCTTAAAAGGTTTAAGTTTAGAAGTAAAAGCAGGTGAAGTTCACGCTATTATGGGACCTAATGGTGCTGGAAAAAGTACTTTAGCAAACATCATTGCTGGTAAAGATGATTATGAAATTACTGCTGGGTCTATTGAACTAGAAGGGCAAGATATTAGCGAATTAGCGCCAGAAGAAAGAGCACATAAAGGTGTGTTTTTATCTTTTCAATATCCTGTAGAAATTCCTGGAGTTTCTGTTACCAATTTCATTAAAACGGCTATTAACCAAACTCGTAAAGCAAAAGGTTTAGAAGACATGCCTGCAAAAGACATGTTAAAAATGATTCGTGAGAAATCTGAATTATTAGAAATAGACCGTAAATTTTTATCTCGTTCTTTAAACGAAGGTTTTTCTGGAGGAGAAAAGAAACGTAACGAAATATTTCAAATGGCAATGTTAGAGCCTAAATTAGCTATTCTTGATGAAACAGATTCTGGGTTAGATATTGATGCTTTACGTATTGTTGCAAACGGAGTTAACAAATTAAAATCTAAAGACAATGCTGTAATTGTTATTACGCATTACCAACGTTTATTAGATTATATCGTACCAGATTTCGTACACGTTTTACATGATGGAAAAATCGTGAAAAGTGGAAACGCTTCTTTAGCTTTAGAATTAGAAGCAAAAGGATATGATTGGATTAAACAAGAACTTGTAAAATAAGTTCGCAGTAAATCAGTAGCAGTTTGCAGTCAAAAAAACTGCATGCTAAAACAGAAATAAAATTAAAATAGTTAGTCATTAAAAGCAATTTATACATTCAATTGGTAAACTGCCAACTGAAGACTGACAACTGAAGACTGAAATAATGGAATTAAAAGATAAATTATTATCATCATACGTTGCTTTTGAAAATCATGTAGACACCAATTCTGATGTACATGAAATTCGCTCTAAAGCTCTTCAAAATTTCGAGGATTTAGGATTTCCTTCAAAGAAATTAGAAGATTGGAAATACACTTCTTTAAACTCAGTTTTAAAAGAAGATTACAGTTTATTTCCTAGCAAAGATAATGCTGTTGAACTAGCAGATGTAAAAAAGTATTTTATTCATGATATAGATACTTACAAAGTTGTTTTTATCGATGGAAAATACAGTTCTTTTTTATCAGAAACAACACACGACACCATAGACGTTTGTTTAATGTCTGCCGCTTTAAATAAGCCAAAATATAAAGCAATTATTGATAATTACTTCAATAAAATTGCAAAACAAGACAATTTAACGTCTTTAAATACTGCTTTTGCAACTGAAGGAGCATACATTAACATTCCTAAAAATGTTGAGGTACAAAAACCGATTCAGATTATTCATTTTACAACAGGTTCTGAAGCTGCAACAATGATGCAACCAAGAAATTTAATTATTGTAGGTGAAAACTCTCATGTTCAAATTATTGAGCGTCATCAAAGTTTAACGAGTAACCCAGTTTTAACAAATGCAGTTACAGAAATTTTTGCTAACAAAAGAGCTTTTGTAGATTACTATAAAATTCAAAATGATGTTGATAATGCATCTTTAGTTGATAATTCTTATGTAGAACAAAAATCTAATAGTGTGGTTTCTGTACATACTTTTTCTTTTGGAGGAAATATTACTAGAAACAACTTAAACTTTTATCAAAAAGGAGAGCATATAGATTCTATCTTAAAAGGAATTACAATTATTGAAGGAAAACAACATGTAGATCATCACACTTTAGTGCATCATATTGAGCCAAATTGTGAAAGTCATCAAGATTATAAAGGAATTTATGATGGACGTTCTACGGCAGTCTTTAATGGTAAAGTAATTGTTGAAAAAGAAGCTCAGAAAACAAATGCTTATCAGCAAAACAATAATGTTTTAATGAGTAATAAGGCAACCATTAATGCAAAACCTCAACTAGAAATTTTTGCAGATGATGTAAAATGTTCTCACGGTTGTACTATTGGTCAATTAGATGATGATGCATTATTTTACATGCAACAACGTGGTATTCCAAAGAAAGAAGGAAAAGCATTATTAATGTTTGCTTTTGCGAATACTGTCTTAGAAAGCGTTAAAATACCAGAAGTAAAAGACAGAATTACGAAGTTAATCGCAGATAAATTAAGCGTTAATATTGGTTTTGATCTTTAAGAAGAAAATGAATATTTTATAAAATATAAACCACGCAATTTGCGTGGTTTTTTTGTGCTTATTTATTTTTTGTAACTTTATAAAAACTGAAATTATGAACAAAACAATTAAGACTTTATTATTAGTAACAGGAATTATTTTATTAGTGTACGGAATTTACACAATGATTCAACCAGAAACTCAAATTTCTATTGGTGATTTAGATTTAGTAAAGTCTCAAGATAATACAAATTCTTATATTACTATTGCGCTTGGAATTGTTGCTTTAGTATTTAGTTTAGCGAAAGGAAAGAGCTAAAATAGTTACTTTACACTCTCTAAAATCCCTTTCAAAAACTCATTTTCATCAAAATTTCTCAAGCCAAAACGCACAATTACCATGTCATTATCTGGTAAAACATAGACTCTTTGTCCTTGATAACCATCTGAATAATACATGTTTTTAGGAACGTCTTTAAAACCACCATCAGCATTTAACCAAAATTGAGCTCCGTAAATTCCTTCTGAAGTTTGTGTTGGTGTTGTAATATAATCTACCCAATCTTTAGTAAACAATTCTTCTCCGTTCCAATTTCCATTTTTAAGATATAACAATCCAAATTTACCCCAATCTCTCGCAGTTGCCCAAGAATAAGAAGAACCTACGTAATTACCACTTAAATCGGCTTCTAAGACCATAGAGCTCATTCCTATTTTGTCAATAAAGTCTGAATACCAAAAATCTAAATATTCTTGATGTGTTTTAAACTGACTTCTTAAAATTCCTGATAATAAATTCGTGGTTCCAGAAGAGTAATTCCAAGATTGATTTGGTTTACCAACCAACGGTTTGTTTTCTTGCATCTTAGTCATATCTCTATCTAGAAATAACATTTTAGTTGCGTCAGAAATTTTATCATAATTTTCATCCCATTCTAAACCAGAATTCATCTGTAATAAATTATTGATGGTAATATTTTTACGTGCATCATTTTGCCAAGATTCTATTGGCGCTTTATCTTGTACATTTATTTTACCTTGATGTTGCAGTACTCCAAAAACTGTACTTAGAATACTTTTGGTCATAGACCACCCTAAAATTTTAGATTCTTTTGTAAAACCATCCGCATATTTTTCTGAAATAATTTGATCTTTATAAATTACAATAACTGCTCTAGATTTATTTCTTTTTTGGAATAATGAATCAACAGCTAGATTTAGTTTTTGATAATTAACATTTGCAAACACAGTATCTTTTTGAGGTCCATTTCCAAAAGGATATGGAGTTGTATTATCTGCAGCTGCTCTTTTAGGAATTAAATAATCTGCCGTTTCATCACTTTTTTCTAATGTTAAAACACTTCCTAAACCTTTTCTAATTACTGCCTTTCTTGTCAATAATCCAAAAACAGAAGATGTTGCCGTATTTGTTTTTAAATCAACTTCATCTGAAGCTAAGTTTACTGGTGAAAAACTATTATCTGTACTATCTGTAAACACTAAAGTTCTATTCGCTACAAACACAGAAGAAGCGGTGTTTTTTGCAGAATAACCTGCCAAAATATTCAGCTTTGAATAGTTATAAATCACTGTAATTAAAACGAATACAAGTAATAATAGCAAAAGTCTTTTAAAAATTTTCATTAACTAGAAGTTTAAGTACGTAAAAATAGGGATTTAAATCTCATTCTTTTTAATCCGTAGAAATACTTGAATTTAAAATGAGGGGTTTACATGTAAACTATAACTATTTGATTTAATTAGTTTTAACTCCATCAATAATATCACAAAAAACATGACCTCGATAGCTACAAATACAGACACAACAAAACCGAACACAAATTCTACTTCCACAGCAAAGACACCAGCAAAACTAAGTTCCGGAATTTCTGAAGAAGTAATTACCGAATTAAGTAGAGAAATAAATAATATGTTGTCTTTTGCTATTTTTAACGGAATTACAGTAAACACTGATGTAAATTCTTTAATTCAAAATAGTAATGTGGATGATTTAATAAATGCACACAATCTATTGTGTAAAAACGTAGCACCTGCAACTCCAAAATCTATTGTTTATACTAAAAAATTAAATAAAGATAGTAATGGAAAATCAATATTCAGGAAACTACCTTTACTAAGAAATCTAATTTTATTGGCACTTTTCTTTTTAGTTACTTATGTAATTACAGGAATGTCTCCAGAGGTAAATAATGATTCTTTAGATAAAGGAATGATGGATAATAGTGGTATTTCTCTATTATTAAATATTGGTTATTTAAGTTCTGTGGCTGGTTTAGGTGTGTTATTTTTTCTATTAAAAGAAGTAAGTCTTTCGCTAAAAAAAGGTTCTCTAATTCCAGAGAATGCAATTGGCTATTTATCTCAAATTATTTTAGGAGTTATAGCAGGTTTAATCATGTCTGAAATCATTTCTTTTTACACACAAGATCCTAAACAAATTAATTTATTTAACAAAAGTATTCTTGCTTTAGTTGGTGGTTTTTCTTCGGATGCTATTTTTAGTATTCTACAAGGAATCATCGATAAAATAAAAGGCATCTTCATTTCACCAAACACTATAAAATAATGTATAAAAATACACTTTTACTAATAGCAACTGCACTCTTTTTATCGTGTGCAAGTATTCCAAATGCTACAGCTACACTCAGCAAAAACGTAATTGATGAAGGCGACGCTATGCATCAATTAAACATCTCTTTAGTAAACCAATTGTTTAATGAAAAAAGGGCACGTTTAAATACATTTATTACTAATAAATACACACCAGCTATTATTAAAAAATATCAAAACTTATTGCCACAAGATTTAGATTACAAAAAAGAATTACCAAATATTATTGAAGCAATAATCCCTGTTATTAATAGAAAAAGAGACTCTTTGCAAGATTTATTATTAAATCAACAACAAAAAATAGTTTCTGGGTTAAATACAAACTTCATTTCATATTCTAAAGCTACCTCATCTTTACAAAATTTAATCAATTCTGCTGTAAAAGAAAAAAATGCAGAACAAACTGCTTTAGCAGAAATCAACCAACTAACAGGTAATAAATTAAATTTTAGACAAATAGAAAACAAGTTAGACAGCCTATTGAATAAAACAGGTTTGGGAATGGGTAAATTATTAAAAATAGAAAAACTAATAAAATAAGCAGTTATGAGCGATATAGATTGGAGTGCCTTAGCAGAAAAAGCAGTTTCACAAACAGATTCTGAATTTAAAAGCCAATTAGCGGGTTTAACAAGCTTAAAAACATCTGATATAGATACATTTATATCTGAAAGTAATATTAGTAACACCAATGCTTTAGCTGTTTTAAAAGAAATAAATAACGCTTCTTTATCTAACAATGATAAAGCTTCAGCAATTTCAAACATTCAAAACGGAGTTGGTTTTTTAGTCAAATTGGTTTCTAAAGTAGTGTAATAAGAAATTCTTATAAGCTTTATTCCAAGTTTAAAAATTCAAACTTTATCTTTGCTTTTTAAACTGACTTCGTATGATAAATGTTGATAAAATTCGTGAAGATTTTCCTATTCTAAAAAGAACCGTTCATGGAAAACCTTTGGTTTATTTTGATAATGCTGCTACTTCACAAACTCCTCAAATAGTTATTGATGCTATTGTTGATTATTATAGTAACTATAACGCCAATATTCATAGAGGTGTTCATACTTTAAGTCAAATTGCTACAGACAAATATGAAGAAGCACGTATTAAAATTCAGAAACATTTTAATGCAAAAGAGGCGTATGAAATCATTCTAACTTCTGGTACAACACATAGTATTAATATGGTTGCATCTGGTTTTGCTTCACTTTTAAATAAAGGTGATGAAATTATCGTTTCTGCTTTAGAACATCATTCTAATATTGTGCCTTGGCAAATGTTATGTGAAAAAACAGGCGCTATTTTAAAGGTAATTCCAATGAATGAAGATGGTTCTTTACAAATGGATGTATATCATACTTTGTTAAATGAAAATACAAAACTTGTTTTTTGTAACCACGTTTCAAATGCATTAGGAACCGTAAACCCAATTAAAGAAATAATTGATGCTGCTCATAAAGTAAATGCGGCTGTTTTAATTGATGGAGCTCAGGCAACACCTCATATTAAACCAGATGTACAAGCTTTAGATGTAGATTTTTATGTAGCTTCTGCTCATAAATTATGTGGTCCAACAGGAGTTGGATTATTATACGGAAAACAAGAATGGTTAGAAAAATTACCTCCTTATCAAGGTGGTGGAGAAATGATAGAAACTGTTAGTTTCGAAAAAACGACATACGCAGGTTTGCCTCATAAATTTGAAGCAGGAACTCCAAATATTTGTGGAGGAATCGCTTTTGGAACAGCAATAGATTATCTAAACTCAGTGGGATTCGATGAGATTGCATCTTATGAAAACGAACTTTTAGAATACGGAACGCAAGAATTATTAAAAATTGAAGGGTTAAAAATATACGGAACAACTTCTAATAAAACGGCTGTTATTTCTTTTAATGTGAATGAAATTCATCCTTATGATATTGGCTCTATCTTAGATAAATTAGGAATTGCTGTTAGAACTGGTCATCATTGTGCACAACCAATTATGGATTTTTATAAAATACCTGGAACCATAAGAGCTTCGTTCTCTTTTTACAATACAAAAGAAGAAATAGATGTTTTAGTTGCTGGAGTAAAAAGAGCAACTATGATGTTGTCTTAAAAAGATTTTATTTTAATAAAACGATACCTTTAGAGAACCTCTAAAGGTATTTTTTTGTTCGAAATTTTGTTATTTACAAAAAAAGTGTATATTCGTATCTTTAAAATTTTAAACACATAAAGTGTTTTTTGTTATTATTTAAACAAAACTACTGATGATGTCATAAAATTTTAACTAAATTTAACTAATTATTTAACCCCAAAAATCTCAACTAAACATGATGAAAAAAGGATTATTAGCGTTGCTTTTAGCAGCAGGAACTTTTATTGGATGTCAAGAAAGTACTGACACTCCAAATGAACAACAGTCTAAAGTAGATATGAGTGATTTCTATCTTTTTACAGATCAATACGAAAGTAAAACCAATTCTAAAGATGATGATGATAAATGCTATTCAATGCAAGAATTGAATAGACAATTAAAAGAAAACCCGGGATTATATAAAAAAATGTACAATGCTGAACTTCACACTAGAAAGCATACTGCAAAAGGTAAACCAACCGGTGGTGGTGGATCAAATGGTGGTGGTGGAGATACTGATGTAGATGTTACTATTGTAGCTGATAACTTAGGTGTTGTTAATATTCCTGTTTATATTCATATTGTTTATCCAAATGCTAGTAGTATTAGTAACTCACAGGTTACTTCTCAAATGAGTGTATTAAATTCAGATTTTTCTAGCACAAATGTTAATCAATTACCTTCAGGTACAACATTTGCTAATGATGCAACAGATGCAGGTTTTAGTTTCACTTTAGCTGGAACATTTAGACATGATGATGCTACATCTTCTTGGGGAACTAATAATTCAGTAAAATCTGCTTACCCTCCTATTACTCCAGAGACTCATTTAAATATTTGGGTATGTAATATTGGTGGTGGAATCTTAGGATATGCACAATTTCCAGGTGGAGCTGCATCAACTGATGGTGTAGTTTTAGGTGGTGATTATTTCGGTGTTACAAGTGGTGTTTATGGTGCTGGTAGAACAGCAACTCATGAAGTTGGTCACTATTTCAATTTACGTCACATTTGGGGAGACGGAAGATGTCGTCAAGACGATTTCGTTGCTGATACTCCATCTGCAGATTCTTCAAATGGAGGATGTCCTACATTTCCTTCTATAAGTTGTAAAACAGCTGACATGACAATGAATTATATGGATTATACTTATGATGCTTGTATGTATATGTTTACAGATGGTCAACGTAATAGAATGAGAGCTATTTTTACTTCTGGAGGAGCAAGAGCTTCTATGGCAGGAAACTAATTATCTCATAAATAAAAAATAAAAAGACGTCTTTATGACGTCTTTTTTTATATTTAAATTTTAAATAAACATTATGAAACTATTAAAAAAGATCACATTATTACTTTTAATTGTTTTTTCTAGCTGCATAGCGCAGGAAGATTCTAATAAAATTATCGAAGTGCAATATGTTGCACACACAAGAGGAACTTCACTAAGTATCACTTATAAAAATGATTCAGTTAAATATAAAACGAATTCAAAGGATAAAACACTAGTTCTAAGCAAACATCTACAACAAAAGATACAAGAAGAAGCTAATAAATTAAACCTTAAAGAAATATCAAGTTTAAAAGCTCCTTCAAATAGGCGCTTTACAGATGGAGCTTTAAGTGCTAATTTTACAATAAAGACCAACACTAATGTATTTACGTCTTCAGATTTTGATCATGAAAACCCACCAAAAGAATTAGCGCCACTTTATAATATATTTAAAAAAGCAAAAAAGGTTGAGAATTAAATTCTCAACCTTTTTTTTATATACTTAATTGTCTTTTCTTATCTCAATAAAGGAGAATAGTTTGTAGGATAATCACCTGCTTTAGCTAAACCATCTGTAGCTGTTGTAAAGTTTGAACCAAACTCTGCATCCATAGAAGCAAGAATTTTATTTGCCATTAAAGCATAACCTCTAGCAGTTAAATGAACACCATCTAAACTTACTAAACCACCTGTAACTAAACTAGTTGTTAGAGTATAACCATCAAAAGCAATTCCTGTAGAAGCTTCAGATAAAACACCTTTAAAGTCTACCATTGCAATATTTGAGTTTGAACTAGCAACTGCAGCTATTGTTGTATTGTAAGCATCAGTAGCTGTTTTTATATTAGTTTGTTCTTGTGGTGTTAATACCCATTCGTCACCTAAGGCAACACCTACACCATAAACACTTGCTGCATTACTTGGGTCTGCTAAAGTACCAATAATAGCAGAACTTGCTAATAATAATAAATCATCAGCAGTTGCTTGTCTATATGAAGGAATTCCTAAAGCAGATAAATCTGTTAAATCTTCATCAACTATAACAACTGCATTTTGACCAGCAGCAAAAGTAATTGTTCTTTTAGCAACTTCTGCAGCATCAATCATACTATAAGACTGTGCAACTAACAAACCACCATTATATTGAGCATAACCTGTATTTACAGCTGTTGCAGTTCCTGCATCTAAAGGAATTGGGTTATAAGGTACGGTTGTAAAATTAGCTAAATCTGTAATGTAAGGTACGTTTGCTACCACTCCTTTTGCTCCATTTGCTGTTAAAGCAGTTACCATACCACTAAAAACACTTGCAAAAACATTAGGGTCTGTAATATCTGAAACACCATAAGAAGTTGGATCAAAGTTTCCTGTTTGATCTACTCCAGAACCTCCAGAAAGTGCATATCCTAAAACATCATTTCCACCGATTTCTGATAATGTAAAAAATGTTGGACTTTGTGCTAAAACATCTCCCATAACTGAAGCAGTAGGGCTAGAAGCCATTCTACCAAAATAAGGATTTAATTGTCCATAACCAGCAACTCCTAAATGAAAACTTTTTGCTCCAGGTGCACCAAAATTATTAAATGGTCCACTAAGAACCGTTGTTAGTTCTGTTGTAGGTAAAGCATCTAATCTTGCTGGTCCTGCTCCATCAAAATAAAACCTTGTTGGTTGAACTGCTGTTCCACCATAAACCAATCCTCCAATATTATCATTCATTAAAGGTTGAATAAACTCTGTTCCAAATTTTGATGCCAAAATATTAGGAAAAGAATTTTCTTGAGCTGCTTTAAACATTGCTCCATCTGTATAACCTGCAGTAAAAGAAGCTCCAATAGAAACGAATTTAGAAAAATCTAAACCATTTGCATTTAATTGAACCTCTGCTACTACTTCTTCTGGAATTGCATCCAACTCATTGTTTACATCACAAGATGTTAAGCCAAGAGTTAAAAGAAACAATCCTAAATATTTATAATTCTTCATTAAATTTTGTTTTTTTAGTTATTAATTGACCAAGAAAGGTAGTATTGAGAACCAATTGCACCTACACCAGGAGCACTTAAATACTCTTGTCCTGTTAAGTTAGCTCCTCCTAATTTAAATACAGATTTCCAAGAAGGAACGCTATAATTAATTTGTGCATCTAAGACTGTTCTTGATTTTATAGTTGCATCTACAAAAGTAGATTCCCATCTATATTTATCTTGCCATCTTGCATTAATATTAAAACCAAAGTTTTTAAACAAATCAGTTTTTCCAAATTGTAATTTTACTTTGTGTTTTGGGGTATTAAATCCTGCTTCAAAATCTGGGTTTGCTGCTTGATCAAATTCAAATTCAGCAAGCGTATAATTTAGACCTAAATTAAACCCATCTAAAATCTTCGTGTTTAAACCGATGGTTGCTCCATAAGAACTAATATCTGCTGTTGAGTTTGCATACAATTGAAAAACTTTAAAACCTCCAACTGCATTGTAAGGTACAATAACGTTCGTATTAGCAATAAAATCTTCATATTTATTATAATACACACTTAAATCTACTGTAATTCTATTAGAAGCACCTGTGTTTACCAAACCTCTATAACCAACTTCAAAAGCAGTTACTTTTTCTGGTTTTACAAATGCAACATCTGCTTTAACAGTTCCTCCACTTGAGACAGTATAAGAATTTTCATAAGCATCTCTACCAGTTAATGTATAACTAACTCCAGCATCTTGGAAAGTTGTAGAATATCTATCTATATTATCTTCAACACCACCTACTAAAATAGCACTACCAACATCTAAACCAATGTATTGATCTTGAGTTGTTGGATTTCTAAAACCTGTTTGAAAAGAAGCTCTAAAGTTTTGATTTTTATTTTCTCCTCCTGCATAAGCAAATGAAACTCTTGGTGAAAAATTACCATCAAAATTTTGTGCTTTATCATAACGAAGAGAAGCTGTTATTTTTAAACGATCATCTTCTAAAAATTTCTTTTGTGCTTGTGTATAAATACCATATTCATCATAATTAATAGGACCATCTGCATCCGTAAATATATTACCAAAAGAATTTAAAGAGTATCTTCTATAAGAAGTACCTACTTGAATCTCTGCAAAGTCTATTACATCTTGAAAATTATAATTTGCATCTCCATGATATAATTTAGTTTGATCTCTAAATTTTGCACCTGTTAATAAGTTTGGATCATTAGTAACTTTATTAAAAGCTGCCTTAAATTCTGCTGAACCTGGTTCATACCTTCCAGTTTCTGCAGTTTGTCTTCCTAAAGCATGTGCTTGATCTGATGTTAAACCTCCTAAAGTTCCTTGTAAATAAGCACCCGTATATTGACCAAACCAAGTGTTATCATCTTTCCATGCTCTATTAATATTTATTGCTGTAAATAAGGTATTGTATGAATCACCTGCATCTTCATCAGTCACATAACCTCTTACAAAAAAGTTTTTACCTCTAACTTCTAATTTATGCTGCTGCATAAAAAAGTTTTTAATACTATATTTTTGACCTCCTAAATACTGAGTAGTTCCAACTCCAAATTTAGAATTCAAAATAACCTCTAAACGATCATCACCAAATGGACGGAAGTTTAATGACCCACCAAACTTAACGCTTTCTACACCATAATCAATTAAATCTCTTTCGTTATAACCAGTTCTACTGATGTTTTCACTTGGTATAAGTGAAGCTGCTCCATTAGGTATTACTCCTAAAGATTCAAGAGCTTTAGCAACACCATTTATATTTGTAGAAACTACATCTCCAAATACATTAACACCATTATAATTTCTATCAGACTCTCTATCACCAGCAACTAATTCGCCACCTCTAGTATTTCTATAATCAGTTGCAAACCAATCAGTACCCTCTAATACAGAAAGCGTTGCTTTTGCAGCAAATTTGTCAGAAAAAGCATATGCCATTCTTATATTAAAATCAGTAAACTCATTGTTTCCACCAGCTTCTTGACTCGTCATTCCTCCTTTTAAAGAAAGACTAATTCCTTGATCTTCAAAAGGACTTTTACTTGTCATAAACATAATACCATTAAAAGCATTTGCACCATATAATGCAGAAGAAGCTCCTGGTAGTAATTCTACTGTTTTTACATCTAACTCAGACATACCTAATAAATTACCTAATGCAAAGTTTAAAGCTGGAGATGAATTATCCATTCCATCTACTAATTGCATAAAACGTGTATTAGAAAATGTAGCAAAACCACGAGTGTTAATAGACTTAAATGTTAAACTGTTTGTATTAACATCTACTCCTTTTAAATTCTCTAGTCCGTCATAGAAACTAGGTGCAGAAGTGTTTTTAATGGCTCTACTATCCATTCTTTCAATAGTAACTGGAGACTCCATAATACGTTCTGGAGTTCTAGAAGCAGAAACTACGATTTCATCTAAAGAAGTTTCGTTTTCTACTAAATCAACATCAACTTTCTGATTGTTTTTTGTTATTTCTACTTTTGCTGTATGAAATCCTAAAACAGAAATTTCTAAAGTAAAAGGTGGTTTGTCGGCTACTTTTAATACAAAGTATCCATCAAAATCTGTATTAGTTCCTACAGATTTTCTGGAAATTTTAATATTAGCCCCAGGAATCGTTTCTCCTGTTTTTGCATCCTTAACTGTACCTGAAACCGTGGTTTGAGCGACCATTGTAACACTACCAAAAGCTATAAATGCAAGAAGTAAAATCTTTTTTATCATAATTTGAATTATTTGTTAACTTCGGCAAAATACAATATTTTTTGAATAATTCAATAAATAGGTCATTTTTTTAAGATTTTAACAAAAAAACGACTTCTTTTTAACAAAAAGAAAGTGAAAAAAGGACTCTTTTAGACATTAATAGAAACGGCTAGTTATTGTACATTTGTAATATCATTAATTATACTTTTAGTTGAACACAATTCATAATATTTCTAACTTTTCTACAACAGAAAAAACATACGTTACTATTGGTACTTTTGATGGTGTTCATTTTGGGCATCAACAAATTATTGAGAAGCTCGTTTTAGAGGCTAAAAAAGCAAATAGAAAATCGGTATTACTTACTTTTTTTCCACATCCAAGAATGGTGTTGCAAAAAGACAATTCTTTAGAGTTGATTAACACTATTGAAGAACGTGCAGAACTTCTTAAAAAAACAGGTTTAGATTACTTAATTATTCATCCTTTTAGCAAAGAATTTTCTAGAATGACTGCTTTAGAGTTTGTTCGTGATATTCTTGTGAATCAACTTAATATTTCGAAATTGATTATTGGTTACGATCATCACTTTGGTAAAAATAGAGAAGGAAACATTGTTCAGTTAACAGAGTATAGTCATTTATATGACTTTACGGTGGAAGAAATTCCTGCACAAGATATCGATGACGTTTCTGTTAGTTCTACAAAAGTAAGACGCGCTTTGGCAGAAGGAAATATTGAAACTGCCAACAACTATTTAGGTTACAATTTTATGTTGACTGGTTCTGTTGTAAACGGAAAACAATTAGGAGGAACAATTGGATATCCGACAGCAAATATTGATGTAAAAGAATCGTATAAATTGATTCCTAAAACGGGTGTTTATGTTGTAAAATCTACGATTGATAAAAAAGAAGTATTTGGAATAATGAACATTGGTAATAGACCTACTGTAGATGGTAGTTACCAAACAATTGAAGTCCATTTTTTAGATTTCAATGGCGATTTATACAACCAAAACCTTACAATAGAATTGCTTTATTTTTTACGTGATGAAGAAAAATTTAGTTCTATTGAAACTTTAATTGTTCAGATTAAAAAAGACGAACAAACTGCCAGAGATTTTATAAAAAGTAAGTCTTAATTTTTAAAATAAATTTATTTTATAGAATTGCACTTCGCGTTAAGGATTGAACAATTGTTTGAGCTCTTTTTTGTTTTTTCACAAAAAAAGCGAGTGTGAAAGCCTGACCCTTGTGGTAACACCCAAAAACATTTTTAGTTTTCTTTTAATTCTATGATTTCTATTTGCTTATCTGGTTAAAATTTTACACGTTTTTTTATTTCTGATTTCGTGGTAAATCCATCTCACAAATTATATCTTTGCATTTACAAAATTCTACAAAAATGTTACAAGTACAATTTATTAGAGACAACAAAGAAACTGTTTTAGAAGGATTAGCAAAACGTAATTTTGCAAATTCTGAAACAATTATTGAGCAAGTTTTAACTGCTGATGAAAATCGAAGAAAAACTCAAGTTGAGTTAGATGATACTTTGGCGGAATCTAATAAACTGTCCAAAGAAATTGGTGGTTTCTTTAAATCTGGACAAGTACAAAAAGCAAACCTTTTAAAAGAAAAAACGGGTCAGTTAAAGGACAAATCTAAAGAACTTGGTGAAAGTTTAAATGATTTTACTGAGGCTTTACAAACCTTATTATATACGATACCGAATATTCCTCATGCTTCTGTAAAAGCAGGAAAGTCTGAAGAAGATAATGAGAACATTTTTAGTGAAGGAACGATTCCTGATTTAGGAGAAAATGCATTACCTCACTGGGAATTAGCTAAGAAATACGATATTATAGATTTCGAATTAGGAAATAAAATTACGGGTGCTGGTTTCCCGGTTTATAAAGGAAAAGGTGCTAGAATTCAGCGTGCTTTAATCAATTATTTTTTAGATAAAAATACAAAAGCTGGTTATAATGAAGTTCAGGTTCCTCATTTGGTAAATACAGAATCTGCAACTGCAACTGGGCAATTGCCAGATAAAGATGGACAAATGTATCATTCTACAGTAGATGATTTATATTTAATTCCTACTGCAGAAATTCCTATTACAAATATGTTTCGTGGAAACTTGTTACAAGAATCAGAATTTCCAATAACTGCAACGGGTTATACGCCTTGTTTTAGAAGAGAAGCAGGTAGTTATGGTGCACATGTTCGTGGTTTAAACAGATTACATCAATTTGATAAAGTAGAAATTGTACGCATTGAGCATCCAGATAATTCTTACCAAGCTTTAAACGGAATGGTAGAACACATAAAAGATATTTTAAGAGAATTAAAATTACCTTATAGAATTTTACGTTTGTGTGGTGGTGATACTGGTTTTACAGCTGCTTTAACTTTTGATTTTGAAGTATTTTCTACGGCGCAAGATCGATGGTTAGAAATCAGTTCTGCATCAAATTTTGAGACGTTTCAAGCAAATAGATTAAAACTTCGTTTTAAGAATAAAGAAGGAAAAAGCGAATTAGCACACACACTTAACGGAAGCTCTTTGGCTTTACCACGTGTTTTGGCTGGAATCTTAGAAAACTACCAAACAGCAGACGGAATAAAAGTACCAGATGTATTGGTTCCTTATTGTGGGTTTGATATGATTGATTAATATTTAGTGTTCAGTTTACAGTATTCAGTCGCAGTTTTCAGTTAGCTATTTTGCGTAAAAGCTCTTTTTGATATAGTTGAGTACTGTTTACTGCAACTGCAAACTGAAGACTAAAAAACGGCGTACTAATTAGAAACTACAGCTATCATTAATCTTTTATATTTATTCATTTCTAAAAGTGCATTAAAGTAAGCACTAATTTGTCCGTTTTTCATAAACTCTATTGAGTTGTTTTTTGCAGTTTCGTATTGTGCTGAAAAAGTATTCATAATCTTAAAATTTGATTGGTTATATATACTATAGACAAGTTTCGTGCCAAAACGTTACAAGAAACACCTCGGAATAGATGGCTTTAATAAAATTTTAACATATTTCTTAAGTATCTTTGATTCTGATGAAACCCTCACAGAGGGATTTTGTATGTTTACAGAAAGCTATTATTATTATTAGCTAAAAGAGTACATCAACAATAATTTTAACTCCTTTTTTTGAAGACATTTATTTTTATATTTTTTCTTACTATAACTAGCATTAGCTACTCCCAAAATGATTATTTATTGGGAGAAAGTTATTATAGAGAAGGTGAATATGAAAAAGCGACTCAGATTTTTAAAAAATTATATTCTAAAAGTCCTTTTAATACTTCTTATTTAAGTCGTTTAATTTCTTGTTATCAAGAAACGGATCAATTTTTAGAAGCAGAGAATTTATTAAAATCAAAAATTAAAAAGAATCCTAAACAAGGATTTTTATATGTGTATTTAGGTTATAATTACGAGCGTCAACAATTAAAAGAATTGGCAGAAAAGAATTATAATTTAGCCCTAAGTTCTTTGGATAAAAGGGCTTCTTATGGAGGAATTATTAGTCGTGTTTTTAAAGATTACAACTTATTAGACAACGCAATTTTAGCGTATGAAAAAGTAATGGCAGAAAATAAAAATGCTAATTATAGTTTTCAGATTGCACAGATTTATGGAGAAAAAGGCGACTTCAAAAAAATGTTTGAATCGTATATTAATTTGGTTGATAAAACTGAAAATTATTTAAGTCTCGTTCAAAGATATACAAGTAAATATATTACTGATGATTCTGAAAATGAAGCAAATATTTTATTCAGAAAAACGCTTTTAAGAAAATCTGCGAGCAATCCAAAAGATATTTGGAATGTGTTGTTAAGTTGGTTGTTTACACAGCAGAAAGATTACGGAAAAGCACTAATTCAAGAGAAAGCTTTGTATCAAAGAAACTCAACAGATTTAGATGCTATTTTTAGGGTAGGAAAAATAGCTTTTGAGAATAAAAGTTATGAGGAAGCAAAAGAGTGTTTCGATTTTATCAACCAAACATCAACTTTATCAGAAGAAAAAATAGCGGCTAATTTATACATCGCAAAAATTGCAGTTGCTACCAATAATTCTGAAGCTGAAAAATTATTTGAATCGTTATTTAACGAGTTTGGGAAAAATACACAGACGTTAAAATTACAAGTTGCTTATGCTGATTTTTTAACGTTTCAAAAGAATAAACCAAATGAAGCAAAAGCCATTTTAGAAAATGCTTTACAATTTTCGAAGTCGAAGTTTGATAAAGCAAGAATAAAATTAAAACTGGGAGATATCTTAGTATTTACAGGTAAATACAACAAAGCTTTAATCTACTTTTCTCAAATACAAACACAACTAAAAAACCACGAATTAGCACAACAAGCTCGTTTTAAAGTAGCACAAACAAGTTATTTTAAAGGCGATTTTACTTGGGCAAAAGCACAATTAAAAGTATTAAAAGGTTCTACAACACAATTGATTGCAAACGACGCTTTAGAGCTCTTTTTAATCATTACAGACAACGAACCTGTAGATTCTATTCCTTCTGGGTTAAAACAATATTCTAAAGCAGCATTGTTAGCTTTTCAGAATAAAACACAACAAGCAATTGATACTTTAAGCATTATCAATAAAGATTATAAAGGACAGCCAATTGAAGATGAAGCGCTTTTTAAACAAGCACAATTATTCATCAAACAAAACCAATTTGAAGCTGCAATTGTAAATTTCGAAAAAGTAATTTCCTTAAATCCTGAAGGTATTTTAATTGATGATGCGTATTACGAATTGGCAGAATTGTACAAAAATCATTTAAAAAACCCTGAAAAGGCATCAGAATACTATCAAAAGATTATTTTTGACTATTCTTCCAGTATTTATTTGGTAGACGCAAGAAAAAAATACCGTAAAATTAGAGGTGATAAAGTTTAAATACTTTTGAATTTTTACAATTAAACGATTAAACAACACAAATGTACATATATAACGTAACTATAAATATCGATGAAACTGTTCATTTAGAATGGTTAACTTGGATGGAAACTCAAATACCTAATGTATTAAATACAGGTAAATTTACTTCTGCAAAACTTACTGAAGTTTTGGTCGAAGAAGATATGGGAGGAAGAACTTATTCTGTACAATACACAGCAAATACAAAAGAAGATTTAGAAGATTATTATAAACACGATGCAGACAAATTGCGTAGTGAAAGTCTTAAAAAATTTGGCGATAAAATGTTAGCTTTTAGAACAGAGTTAAGATTGGTAAAAGAGTTTTATCCTACAAATACTAGTAATTAAAAAAGAATTGAAAGCGTTTCAACTCTTTTAATTTCTTTTTCTTTAAAAAAAATAGAATCATGTCAGTTAAAGCAAAAAAACATTTAGGTCAACATTTTTTAACGGACGAAAGTATTGCAAAAGATATTGCAGATGCTTTATCGGGGAACGGATATGATGATGTTTTAGAAATTGGCCCAGGAATGGGGGTTTTAACAAAATACTTATTGCCCAAAAAAGCAAAAGTTACTGTTATGGAATTAGACAGAGAATCTGTTGCTTATTTAAATGATACTTTTCCTTTAGAACATATTAAGTTAGATACTTCAACAGAACATTTTAGTATTTTAGAAGGCGATTTCTTAAAGAAAAACATTCAAGATATTTTCAATAAAAAGCAAGTAGCTATTATTGGTAATTTTCCATATAATATTTCTACTCAAATTGTTTTTAAAGCAATAGAAAATAGAGAATATGTTCCTGAATTTGCAGGAATGTTTCAAAAAGAAGTGGCAAAAAGAATCGCAGAAAAAGAAGGAAGTAAAGTGTATGGAATTCTATCTGTTTTAACACAAGCCTTTTTTGATGTGGAATACTTATTTACAGTTCCGCCAACTGTTTTTAATCCGCCACCAAAAGTAGATTCGGGTGTTATTAGACTTGTTAGAAAAGAAGATTATTCATTACCTGTTGATGAAAAACTATTTTTTAGAGTGGTAAAAACTGCTTTTCAACAACGTAGAAAAATGTTACGTTCTAGCTTAAAATCTTTTAACCTTTCAGATTCTTTAAAAGAAGATCCTTTCTTTACAAAAAGACCAGAACAATTATCTGTAAATGAATTTATAGAATTGACTCAAAAACTAGCAGAAAATGGCATTTGAAATCACAGATGAATTTATAGAACAACTATCCGACGTTATAAGCTCTAATGATGATAAGGTAATTTATTCCTTATTTAAAGATGTCCATTATGCAGATATTGCAGAGGTTTTAGACGAGGTTAATTTTGATGAAGCAATTTATATCATCAAACTCTTAGATAGCGAGAAAACGTCTGAAATTCTAATGGAATTAGACGAGGATATTCGTGAGAAAATCTTAGAAAACTTATCTGCAAAAGAAATTGCAGAAGAAGTTGGAGAAATGGACTCTGATGATGCTGCAGATATTATTGGTGAACTTTCTGAAGAACGCCAAAAACGTGTAATTTCTGAGTTAGATGATCATGAGTTAGCAGCAGATATTAAAGAATTACTTTCTTACGAAGAAGAAACTGCAGGTGCTTTAATGGCAAAAGAATTGGTAAAAGTCTATGAAACATGGACGGTTGCTGGCTGTATGCGTAGAATTAGAGGGCAAGCTAAAGATGTTACTAGAGTACATTCTATTTATGTAGTAGATAAAGAAGAGAAATTAATTGGTAGGCTTTCTTTAAAAGATTTAATTATTGCCAAGTCTGATCAAAAAATCTCAGAAATATATATAGATCAAGTAGATGCTGTAAACGTAAATGAAGATGATGAAGAAGTTGCTAGAATTATGGCAAAGTACGATTTAGAAGCAATACCGGTTGTAGATAATAACAACGTTTTATTAGGTAGAATTACAATTGATGATATTGTAGATCTCTTAAAAGAAGAAGCAGACAAGGATTATCAAATGGCAGCTGGTTTAACACAAGATGTAGATTCTGACGATAGTATTTTTGAATTGACAAGAGCACGTTTACCTTGGTTATTTTTAGGTTTATTAGGTGGTATTGGTGCTTTTTTAATTATGGAAGGTTTTCATGGTGTTTTTGCAAAATATGCAGCTTTGTTCTTTTTCACCCCCTTAATTGCAGCAATGGCAGGTAATGTAGGTGTACAATCTTCAGCTATTATTGTGCAAGGTTTAGCCAACGATGATGTAAAAGGAAGTATAAATAGTCGTCTTTTTAAAGAAATGCTTTTAGCGGCTTTAAACGGGTTTATTTTAGCACTAATACTATTCTTTTTTGTGTGGGCTTATCAAGGTAAAATAGATCTTGCCCTAGCAATTTCTGTATCCTTAGTAATCGTAATTATTGTAGCTGGTTTAATAGGTACTTTCGTTCCTTTATTTTTAAATAAAAGAGGTATCGATCCTGCAATTGCAACAGGTCCTTTTATAACTACAAGTAATGATATTTTTGGAATCTTAATTTACTTTATGATTGCAAAGGTTATTTTAGGCATATAAAAAAACCCTTCAGTAAAACTGAAAGGTTTTTTCCTTTTTCTCTTAACTTTTGATATAAGCCCCTAATCTCATATCGCAATTAATCCCTTTTTGTAGTATTTGGTTAAATATTACGCTGCAAATTTATAACAGTTATTAACTTTATAACTGTAAAAAACCGCAGTTTAAAATGTGGATTTCCGCAAAAGCAAAAATTAGTCTATAATGCCTAGTTCTTTTGCTTTTAAAACTAAGTCTGTATTATTATTTGCGTTTAGATCAGCTCTTAAGCTACCTAATTTTGTTTCTATAGAGCGAAGTTTTAAAAAAGAACCATCTCCTTTTGTAATCACTCCTTCTAAATTTGCAAGTTTTGGATGATTTGGAAGTTCTTTAATAATCTGAATAGCAACATCATCCATTTGAATTTGAATGATGTTACGTTTCATTATTTTTTGATGAATTTCGTGCGTGTAATAGTAATCGTTTGCTAACATTTTTTGAACAGCAAAACCAATCTCTGCAGCATCACATTTACTTTTTAATAAGTACGCATTTGGGTTTAAATTACTAATTACATTATACACTCTATTTGTTTCTGTATGACCCGTAATTACTGCAATTTTAATATCAAATTCATTATTTTTAATGGCCTTTATCAACTCTTCTCCTCCATCTAAATTTGTTTCGCTCGTAACATTATCAAAACTTAAATCTGTAAATAAAAGTTGAAATGGGTTTGTATTCTGGTTGCTTTTTATCAACTGAAAAGCGTCATCGCAATTATCGGTTGTAACTACATCAAAATCGCCTACTTCTTTTAAAGAACAAAGGATTCCTTGTATTACAAGTTGATGATCATCAGCAATTAAAATTCTTATTTTATTTTCCATGTTTTTTAAACCAATTCCGGTTTTCTTAGCAGCAACATTAAAACCTTTTCCGTTATCAGAAATTGTTAAAAAAACAGCCTTTTTTGTTTCACTAAAACTTAAAACAACATTTTTTGCCGCTGCATGTTTTTTAGCATTTTGAACACTTTCTCTTATTGTTAAAAACAAGGTTCTTTTAATAGCATTATTAATATTTTGCCAATCTACACTGTCTATTTTCTCTGCTTTAATTCTAAAGTCGATTTCAAAAAAGTCTGATATTAAATTAATGATCTGATCTTTAAAAGACACTTTATCAAAGCTTTCGCTACTTAATTGATGCGATAAATTTCTAACATTTTCTTTGATAACATCTAAACTTTTTGCTTCTTCTGTTTGGTTGGTTTTTGCTAATTTTAAATGTAACATTCGTATATCTCCAGCAACCTCATCATGTAAAGATTTTGCAATTTGCTGACGCTCTTTTTCACGTGCTTCGATTTGTTGCATCTTCGCATCAAAAAGAATTTTCTTTCTTCTACTAGAAGCAATACTTACTCCAAAACCAATCACTAAAATACTTATTCCTGCAATAAACCACCCAATTGTTTTCTGTTGTTTTTCGCGTTCTAAAAGCAATTGTTTTTCTGTATTTTCTTCTTTTAAACCCGCGTTTTCTTTGTCCTTTTTTTCAGTTTCATATCTAATTTTTGCAAACTGATTTTTTAAAGATCTTTCTCGCTTAAAAAGACTATCATTCAATATAAAATGTTCTTCTAAATATTGTCTTCCTTTTTCTCCTTTTACTAATTTAGATAACAATAAAAGGTTTTCTAAAATACGCTCGCTATTATTTACTTCTTTAGCTAAAGCTAACCCTTTTTTTGTATGAAATATTGCTTTTTTAACGTTTTTAGTAGTAGCATATACTTCTCCTAAAAGCGAATGTGAAAAAACCAAACGTTTTTTATCATTTCTCTTTTCTCTAGACTTTAAGACTTCTAAATATCCTTTTATTGCCAGTTTTTTATTCCCTAACTTAAAACTATTATAAGAATAGCCATCTAATGCTTGATAATAATCAAGAGGAAACTTATTTATCAAACTATCAATAACTAAACTTTTTTTATAGAATTCTAATCCTTTTATATTATTTCCTTCAGATTCAAAACTCTTTGCATATTGATTATATAGAAAAGCATATTTATATTTACTGATCACTTTTGATTTTCTATTGCTAACTTCGAAAGCTTTTAAGTACAATTTTCTAGCTTCTATTTGCCTATCTGTAATACGCATTATATTTCCAAGACGATTATTTAACCTCTTTAAGTAATAATAATGTTCAAGAGGTTCTATATATCGTAACCCTTGTACTACAGAATTCTCACAGCCTAAATAATCTCTTTCTCTATACTGAATACGAGACATAAAAAGTAATTTCACCCCTGCTTCTAGTGAATCTTTTAATAGTACATGAAAGTCTTTAGATCTGCTGTAATTATAAAAGCTACTATCAGATTTATTATGAAAATCAAAAGAAGTTCCTTTAAAATGATAGTATTTTGCTAAAGCAAAAGAATCATTCTTTATTTTGAAAAGTTGAAGTAATTTTTTTTCAGTTAAAGCTACATTTGCAAAGTCTTTATTGGCTTTATAAGCCATCCAACCAAAATTAATATAGGTTTTTCTAATTAAAGAGTCATTCTTGGTCCTTTCTGCTACTAAAAAAGCTTTGCTAGTTAATTTAGTTGCATTTGTTTTATTGTATTCTTTCATCAATAAAGCAATAGAATCTTTACTTTTCTCAAAATCTAGATTTTGAGAAAATGCAGAAATTCCTACAAAGAATAGTAAAAAAAATACTTTTTTTTGCATAAAAATAAAACGCTCTAATCCCATAGAGCGTTTGTGTATTAAATCAATTATTTTTCTTTAATAACAGTATCACCACTGTTATCATCATTCTCAGAATCATCTCCTCCAGGGTTTAAATTCATTGCTAATTCTTCTAAATAGTCTTCTTGTAAATTCATTTTTATGTTTTTTTTGTTTAACATCCTAAAAATAGAATTTTAGAATTAAAAACAACTATAATATGTTCATTTTTTGAAATAAATCCCATAAAACCACCCCTGTTGTTACTGAGATATTTAGAGAGTGTTTTGTACCCAATTGTGGTATTTCTAAACATACATCGGCAGCACTTACAACTTCTTGCTGCACACCTTTTACTTCGTTCCCCATAACAATGGCATACTTTTCATTTTCCTTCGGATAAAAAGTATTCAGTTTTGTGCTATTTTCTGCTTGTTCAATTGCTAAAACTTTTACGTTTTCTGCCTTTAATTTTTCTACTAAAGTCAGCGTATCTTCTACATATTCCCAAGCTACAGATTCTGTTGCGCCCAAAGCAGTTTTATGAATATCTTTATTTGGCGGAGTTGCACAAATACCACATAAGTAGATTTTTTCTATCAAAAAGGCATCACTCGTTCTAAAAACAGAACCAATGTTATTTAAACTTCTAATATTGTCTAAAACCACAATTATAGGCGTTTTTTCTACAGACTTAAATTCATCAACTGTAATTCTACCTAACTCGTTATTCTTTAATTTCCTCATAGTTTGTGAATAAGTTCACTGTAAACTGCTACTGAAAACTGCTTACTAATATTTATCTTCGCAAAACTAACTGAAAATTTCTAAAAACTTGGCAAAACCGAAACCAAAAAAGGTAACTCCTTTAATGAAACAATACAATGCTATCAAGACAAGATATCCTGATGCAATGTTACTTTTTCGTGTAGGGGATTTTTATGAAACTTTTGGAGAAGATGCTAAAAAAGCTGCCGGAGTTTTAGGAATTACGTTAACAAAACGTGGTGCTGGTAGTGAAACAGAAACTGCTTTGGCTGGTTTTCCGCATCATTCTTTAAATACCTATTTACCAAAATTGGTAAAAGCAGGAATGCGTGTTGCAATTTGTGATCAGTTAGAAGACCCTAAAATGACAAAAACCATTGTAAAACGTGGTGTTACAGAATTAGTGACTCCTGGAGTTTCTTTAAATGACGAAGTTTTACAAACCAAAACAAACAACTTTTTAGCGGCTGTTCATTTTGATAAAAAACAACTCGGAATTTCATTTTTAGATGTTTCTACAGGTGAATATTTGGTTGCGCAAGGAAATGCAGAATACATCGATAAGTTATTGCAAAACTTCTCTCCAAGTGAAGTTTTAGTGCAAAAACAAAACAAACAACAGTTTTTAGAGCTTTTTGAAAACAGATATTACACGTTTTATTTAGACGATTGGGTTTTTCAAAAGGAATACGCAAACGAAACTTTACAGAATCATTTTGAAGTAAAAAGCTTAAAAGGTTTTGGAATTCAGGATTTAAAAAACGGAATTATTGCTGCCGGAGCAGTGTTGTATTATTTGTCTGAAACGCAACATAATCAACTAAAACACATTCAACATATCAGCAGAATTGCTGAAGATAATTATGTTTGGATGGATCGTTTTACGGTTAGAAACTTAGAATTGTATAATCCGAATTCTATAAATGCGGTCACACTTTTAAACGTTATTGATAAAACGATTTCACCAATGGGTGGACGCTTATTAAAACGTTGGTTGGCACTTCCTTTAAAAAATATTGACGAAATTAAAAATCGTCATGAATTGGTAAAATTCTTTATAGATTCTGATGATTTTTCTCAGACGGTAACCTATCAATTAAAACAAATATCAGATTTAGAAAGATTGATTTCTAAAGTTGCCACAGGTAAAGCTTCACCTAGAGAAATTGTCTTACTAAAAGATTCTTTAAAGGCGATTCTTCCGATAAAATCATCCGCAGAAAAAAGTAAAAATAACGCTGTAAACAAACTAGGTAATCAGCTGCATACTTGCCAAGATTTAATTGAAAAAATTAATGAAACTTTGTTTGATGATGCACCTGTAAACATCAATAAAGGAAATGCAATTGCTACTGGCGTTCATCAAGAATTAGACGATTTACGCGCAATTTCTAACTCAGGGAAAGAGTATTTAGACAACATGTTAAAGCGTGAAGTTGAACGAACGGGAATTACAAGTTTAAAGATTTCTTTCAACAATGTTTTTGGGTATTACATAGAAGTTAGAAATTCTCATAAAGACAAAGTTCCTGAAGAATGGATTCGTAAACAAACTTTGGTAAATGCAGAGCGTTATATTACTGAAGAATTAAAAGAATACGAAACCAAAATTTTAGGTGCTGAAGAAAAAATAGCCAAACTAGAACAAGAAATATTTTCTAAATTATTACAATATATCATTCAATTTGTACAAATTGTACAGGAAAATGCGCAAATTATTGCAAAAATTGATTGTTTACTGTCTTTTTCAGTTTTAGCAATTGATAACAATTATGTGCGTCCGATTATGGATGAAAGCACAGATTTAGAGATTAAAAACGGTCGTCATCCTGTTATAGAAAAACAGTTGCCAATAGACCAAACTTATATTGCAAATGATGTTGTTTTAAATAGAAATCAACAACAAATAATTATGATTACTGGACCCAATATGTCTGGTAAATCTGCTATTTTAAGGCAAACAGCATTGATTGTTTTATTAGCACAAATGGGAAGTTATGTGCCTGCTCAAAATGCAAAAATTGGTATTGTAGATAAAATTTTTACGCGTGTTGGTGCAAGTGATAATATTTCTATGGGCGAATCTACTTTTATGGTAGAAATGAATGAAACTGCATCGATCTTAAATAACCTTTCTGAGCGTAGTTTGGTTCTTTTAGATGAAATTGGTCGTGGAACTTCTACGTATGACGGAATTTCTATTGCTTGGGCCATTTCTGAGTTCTTACATGAGCATCCTTCTAGAGCAAAAACATTGTTTGCTACGCATTATCATGAATTGAATGAAATGACAGCCACTTTTGAGCGTATTAAAAACTTTAATGTGTCTGTAAAAGAATTAAAAGACACTATTATTTTCTTACGTAAATTGGTTTCTGGAGGTTCTAATCATAGTTTTGGTATTCATGTTGCTAAACTTGCTGGAATGCCAAATATGGTGATTCATAGAGCGAATAAAATACTCGCTAAACTAGAAAAAAGTAATAAAAACACGGAAGTAAAAGACGTTTTAAAACATGAGCAACATGAGGAAATGCAACTTAGCTTTTTTCAGTTAGATGATCCTTTGTTAGAAAACATTAAAGAAGAAATTCTTGCTACAAATATTGATACTTTAACACCCATTGAAGCGCTTATGAAATTGAATGAAATTAAGCGAATGTTGATTAAGAAATAATACACTGTCATTTCGAATGAAACAAAGTGGAATTGAGAAATCTTAAACTATTTATTTTGTCATTTCGAACGAAGAGAAACGTAGTTGAGAAATCTTAATTAATATTTTTTTTGTTAGATTTCTCCACAAGGTCGAAATGACAAATCTGGGTGAAAAAGAAAAAAAGTAATGGTAAACAATTTAGAACAAGGTTTTTTTGGAATTGGAATTCAAAATGGAAAACACCTGAAAACTTAGGAGTATTATGGCGTTCTGCTCAAAATATGGGTGCTAGTTTTATTTTTACCATTGGTAATCGCTATGCAAAACAAGCCTGCGACACTCATAAAGCAACTGGTGCAATGCCTTATTTTCATTACAAAACTTTTGAAGATTTCTTTAACAACTTGCCAAAAGGCGCTATGTTAGTTGGTGTAGAATTAGATGAAAAAGCGGTACAATTAGAAACTTTTGAGCATCCTAGACGTTGTGTTTATTTATTAGGTGCAGAAGATCATGGAATGTCTAAAATTGCTATTGAAAAATCGCATCATTTAGTAAAATTTAAATCTGAGTTGAGTTTAAATGTATCTGTTGCAGGAAGCATTATTATGTACGATAGGCAAGCTAAATTAAATTTTTAGGATATCTCGAAATTATTCAAATTACACTTTATCAGACAATATTAAAAAAGAAATTAACCGAATGTTAGCAAAAAAGTAACATTCGGTTAACTATAATCTAATTATATTCCTGGACAATCATGTGTACCAGAATAATTAACATACTCACTATAATATGTTCCAATACCTTGAACAACTATAGAGTAATCAATTACTCCCGAAACTGTATAACTTATATGTGGATAATTCTTGGTAAGTTTACTAGAATTCTCGCTATAAGATACTCCTAGTGTAAAACCACTTAAAAAACTTTTCAATTGAGTTCCATTACAACTTTCATCAACAAAAAAAGTTGTATTATGATAATAAAACCCTCTCCATCTTTGTATCCTAAATAAACCAGGAATATTTGCACCTGATCCCCCATTAAATAACTCGTTATCATTATCGTATGTTAAAAGATGTTTTCCTTCTTCTGCATTTGATTTACTTTCCTCTATTTCGTTAATAAAATTGTCTAATTCTAATAAATTATTAAAATGAATTGGTTCTACTAGTTTTGTATTACTTTTAGCTAAATTTTTATGAAAAACATAATTTGGGTTCTTATTCTTTATAAAAGTTTCTAACTGCTCTTTAGTTAATAGACTCTCTTCTTTAAAATCACTATCACAAGATAAAAGTGATAATGAAATAACTAATATAAATATTATTCTTTTCATTTTTTTCTTTTTATATATTTAAATATCAAGTAAATTATCAGTACAAAACAAAATATACTTATTGCTTGTAGTAATACTGACCAAATATTAAAATCACTTTCTGTTATTTCCATTATTATTATTATTATTAACTTCAATTTCCCCTACTCTTTCAATTTTCAGGATATAAACTCGTCTAACTATTTTTAATGTCTTTTTTTAGCTTTCACATTTTTTGACATGAAATGGTAAGTTTCTTTTCCTTTTACCTATTTTTTTTTAGCAATTTATTTTTCAGCAAAACTAAACTATAAAAACACACTTGTCAATCCCTGAAAACAGTGAAATTTTTACTTCACTGAAAATAGTGAGATGACTCACTACTTTCAGTTAGTCCAAAATGGAAACTTTAAAACAAACCATTTATTGGTGCTTTCAAAATTATATTTATTGGTGTATTAATTAAAATAAATAAGATAGAAGTCTGTTGTTTAAAAAGTAATTATATTTGCAATATGAATTCTATTCTTTTATTTATTAGTGGTCCAGAAATAATGGTAATTATGTTAATCGTAGTTATGGTTTTTGGTGCAGATAAAATTCCTGAAATTGCTAGAGGTTTAGGTAAAGGTATCCGTCAAGTAAAAGATGCAACAAACGATATTAAAAAAGAAATTAAAGACAGTTCTGAAAAAAACGGAATTGATACTGATATTACCAAAGATCTAAACAAAGGCATTAGTGAAGACTTTAAAAGAGTTAAAAAAGAAATGTCTAAGGTAAAAGATAATATTGATGACCTTACGGGTCCTATAAAACGTAATTTTTAACGTTGAAAAGTTCGGTAAAATATCAACTTTTATTTTTTTTAATACTACTTATTTCTTGTAAAAATACTACTACGCTTGTTTTAGACGAAAACGAAGATGTAGAAATTATCGTTCCTGTTACAGATACTTTTTATAATGCAGTAGATATTTCTTATTACCCAACAATTCAAAAAAAAGGACTTACTTTTTACAACAGAAACGGAACTCAAAGAAACTTTTTACAGATTTTAAAAGAAAACGGAGTCAATACAATTCGTTTGCGTTTATGGCATTCGCCCAAAGATGAACACGCAAGTTTTAAAGAGGTTGAAGCTTTTTCTAAAGAATTAAAAAGTTTAGATTTTAAAGTTTGGTTAACTGTTCATTATTCAGATACTTGGGCAGATCCAGCAAATCAAGCGATTCCTAAAGCTTGGGAAAATGCTTCTTTTGCTGTTTTAAAAGACAGTGTTTATAAATATACTTCTAAAATCATGAAGAATATTGAACCCGATATTATTCAAATTGGTAACGAAATTGATCCAGGAATACTGCTTCCTATTGGAGATATTGGTGCTAATAAAACGCAATTTTTAGCGCTTTTAGAAAAAGGAATTTCTGCTGTAAGAAACCATAATTCAGAAACTAAAATTATGATTCATAAAGCAGATTCTAAAAATGCTTCTTGGTTTTTTGATCTTATAAAACCTTTAGATTACGATTTAATTGGTGTTTCATATTACCCAAAATGGCACGGAAAAGATTTAAATATATTTAAAAATCAGCTTCAAATTTTAGATAATAACTACGCTCAAAATATTGTTTTAGCAGAAACTTCTTATCCTTTTACTTTAGATTGGAACGACAATACAAACAATGTTATTGGTGATAATTCTCAAATAATTTACCCACAATTTCTTGCAACTTTAGAAGGTCAAAAAAAATATTTACAAGAAATAAAGACGATCATAAAATCGTTAAAAAAAGGTATAGGTTTTGGATATTGGGGTGCAGAATGGGTTGCTTATAATGGCAAAATTGCTACAGATGGTTCTTCATGGGAAAATCAAGCTTTATTTGATTTTAATTTAAAAGCTACTCCTGCTTTAGAAGTTTTTAAAGATTAATTCTTGAGTCTGTCATTCCTGCGAATACAGGAATTTATAATTTCTTAAAGACACAATTCTACTTTAGTGAAAAGAAATTTATACAATAACTAAAACTCTTATTCTCGATACAAATTTCCCTCATTTCAATCGAATAATTCACTCGAATTGACAGCGTCTTATCAAAATGAAAATAAGTAATTTAGTTTGAATTCCTGCCTGCGCAGGAATGACAAAAAACAAATATTATTTAACTCTACTAATTGTTAATCCATCTCTAATTGGTAATAGAACGGTTTCAATTCTATCATCAGTATTAAGTAGTTTATTATACTCTAAAAGTACTTTTGTGTCTTTGTCTTTTGGATCTAATTTTTCAACAACCTTTCCGCTCCAAAGTACATTATCAGACAAAATAATTCCTCCAGGATTCATTTTATCAATCATTAAATGAAAATAATTAATGTAATTAGATTTGTCTGCATCAATAAAAACGAGATCAAATTTGGCATCAATTGTTGGTATTATTTCTAAAGCATTACCAACAAACTGTTCTATTTGATTTCTATAACCAGATTTTTCGAAATATTTATTCTGGAGTGTTTCTAATTCCTCGTTTTTATCAATTGTAAAAATCTTTCCTTCCTTATGCAGTCCTTCAGCTAAACACAAAGCAGAATACCCTGTGTAAGTCCCTATTTCTAATATGTTTTTAGGCTGAATTAACTTTGCAATCATAGATAATACTCTTCCTTGAAAAGCACCGCTTAACATTCTAGGGTTTAATACCTTCTGCCAAGTTTCTCTACTTAATTCTTTTAAAATTGCCGGTTCTTGTTGTGAATGTTCAACAACGTAATTATCAATATTTTCTGGTAAAAAATGCATTTTATTAAAGAATTTTAGACGGTTAGATCATTAAATGATTAGAAATTTTGTCTAGAAATCTCTAAATCAAACTATCTAATAATATAAGACTCAAAAGTACAAAAAAACGGAATCTATATTTCTATAAATTCCGTTTCAATCTAACAAAAAATCAAAAATGTGGTTTTCTAAAAACCACCAAAATATTTTTATGCCTTTATTTTTTCTAACTCTTTTTTAAGAGCTTCTTTATCTTCTTTACTCATACATGCCTTAGTTCCTTTACAATTTTTTGCATGCCCTTTATATAATCTTGTAAGCATAGAATTTTGCTTAGTGTATAGAGAACAAACTTTACATCCTAAAAAATGAATATTTAATTTCACTTTATCTAGTAACGTAGAAGCACCATATTGACTTTTATCACATATGGTTGTAGCTTGATCGCAAGTAATTTTTAAACTTTTAAACATTTTTTAATTATTAAACCAGTTATCTTCCATACATTTTCTAAGCTGTGTTCTTGCTCTATGAATGATAACCCATAAGTTTGACGCTGTTATGTCTAACTCCTTACAAATTTCTTCAGTTTCAAACTCTTGTATTGTTTTCATCCTAAAAACCATTGCGTATTTTTCAGGTAAAGCATCTATACAAGATTCTAATTGGCTTTTTAATTCTTGATTTTCAATTGATTTTTCAGATTGATTATCCCAACTCTGAGGTACTCTTTCTTCTAACCAGTTTCCTTCATTTTCACCATCATCGTAAAAATTTATTCTAACTTCAGCTTGTCCTTTTTTAGAATTTATTTTTCTATAATGATCTATTATCTTTCTTTTTAAAATAGATATTAACCAAGTTCTTTCTGTAGACTTTCCTTGAAAATTTTTAGCAGATTTTAAACCTGCAAAAAATGTATCTTGTACCAAATCTTTAGCTAAATCACTATCATTTACACGTACAACTGCATAATTATACATATAATCTGCATAATTATCTATCCATTTGTCCGTATTTAATAAAACTTGCTCTTCTGCCATTTTAGAAATAAAAATCAAATATAACGCTATTTTTTATTAGATTAGACTACTTACAATTTTCTCTTCTCCTCATATCTACTAAATAAATAATTTTCCACGTTCCTTTATCATTAAATAACTGAAATTAATTAGCAACACAATGGTTGAAATTCCCTTTTAAATAGAGCTTATATAGCGTTTAAATTATAACTAACTAAAATTTAAATTTCTTTTTTTTTATTACTTAAGATTAACGGAATATTAACTTGTTTAATATCTACTGCTTTTTCTTACATTTACATCATTATAAAAATAAGAAGTATGTCATTACCAAAGAAAGAATATAAAAAAGTTACTGTAAAATCTCTAGGAGATATGAAGATGAATGGAGAGAAAATCTCTATGTTAACTGCTTATGATTTTACAATGGCCAAAATTTTAGACGGAGCAGGAATTGACGTTCTTTTAGTTGGCGATTCAGCATCTAATGTGATGGCTGGTCATAAAACTACATTGCCAATTACATTAGATCAAATGATTTATCATGCAAGTTCAGTAGTAAGAGCAATAGACAGATGTTTAGTGGTGGTAGATTTGCCTTTTGGTAGTTATCAATCTGACCCTAAAGAAGCTTTACGTTCTGCTATTAGAATAATGAAAGAAAGTGGTGGTCATTCTATAAAATTAGAAGGTGGTAAAGAAGTTAAGAATTCTATAAAAAGAATTTTAAATGCTGGAATTCCTGTAATGGGACATTTAGGTTTAACACCACAATCTATATATAAATTCGGTACATTTACTGTAAGAGCTAAAGAAGAAGAGGAAGCAGAAAAACTAATGAAAGATGCTTTATTATTAGAAAAAATTGGTTGTTTTGCTTTAGTTTTAGAAAAAGTACCTGCAAAATTAGCTAAAAAAGTAGCGGATGCATTAACGATTCCTGTAATTGGAATTGGCGCTGGAAATGGTGTTGATGGACAAGTTTTAGTTACCCATGACATGATTGGAATGACACATGAATTTAATCCTCGTTTTTTACGTAGATATTTAGATTTATATAAGGATATGACTGGTGCTTTTGAAAGTTATAAAAATGATGTAAAGAGTGGTGATTTCCCGAATGAAAAAGAACAGTATTAATAGCCCATTGTAACCTTCCCAAAGAGAAGGAATTTATAGCAAATAAGTAAATGGAATTATTAATAGAAAAAGTTTTTTTCACTATAATTTATCTATTATTAATTCCATTTGTTCGAATATGTTTTAATTTTTTATCAAAAAAAGTATTTCACTTAACAGAAGATAGAAATAATTCATTTGCTCCCATTTTTAAGTTTTTTTTAAAATTTTTTAAGTTTTACGCTTTTTATTTATTTCCAATTATGGCTTTATTATTAATCATTGGAAAATGGCGAAAATGATTTTATGAAATCAATTACTTCTGACTTAATAAGATTATAAACACAAAATCTATGTTGACTATGTCTCTATGTAGTCAAACAAATAATATTACAAATGAAAGTTCTCCACTTAGATTCCAATCACTCACTTTTAATAAATCAACTAAATGATTTAGGTTATACTAATGATGAAGATTATACTTCCTCAAAATCTGACATTGAAAATAAAATTCATTTATATGATGGTTTTATAATTAGAAGTCGATTTTCTATTGATAAAGATTTCCTAGACAAAGCATCAAATTTAAAGTTTATTGGGCGCGTTGGTGCTGGTTTAGAAAACATAGACTGTGAGTATGCAGAAAGCAAAGGAATTACTTTAATTGCGGCTCCTGAAGGAAATAGAAACGCAGTTGGAGAACATTCTTTAGGAATGTTATTATCTCTTTTTAATAACCTTAATAAAGCTGATAAAGAAGTTAGAAACGGAAAATGGTTACGTGAAGAAAATCGTGGAATTGAACTAGATGGACGAACAGTTGGTTTAATTGGTTATGGAAATATGGGGAAATCTTTCGCTAAAAAACTTCGTGGTTTTGATGTTGAAGTTTTGTGCTACGATATAAAACCAAATGTTGGTGATGCTAATTGCAAACAAGTTTCTTTATCTGAATTGCAAGAAAAAGCTGATGTTTTAAGTTTACACACACCACAAACTGAACTCACTAAAAACATGATAAATACAGATTTTATCAATGGTTTTAAAAAATCTTTTTGGTTGATAAATACTGCTCGTGGAAAATCTGTTGTTACTAAAGATTTAGTTTCTGCCTTACAATCAGATAAAATATTAGGAGCTGGTTTAGATGTTTTAGAATATGAAAAAGCATCTTTCGAAAATCTTTTTTCTGATGATAAAATGCCAGAAGCTTTTAAATATTTAATTGATTCTGAGAATGTTTTATTGTCTCCACACGTTGCTGGTTGGACAATTGAAAGCAAAGAAAGATTAGCACAAACGATTGTAGATAAAATTAAAGCAAAATTTTATTAACTTGTAGGCATCTAAAAATGATGTTATGCTCCCTAAAATTAATTCCCCTAAAGATTATATAGACCAAGCTCCACAAGAGCGTAAAGAAACTCTTAAAAAGTTACAGAAAACTATTACAGAAAATCTACCAAAAGGTTTTGAAGAAGGTATTCAATATGGAATGATTAGTTATTATGTTCCACATGCTATGTATCCAGATGGTTATCATTGTAACAAAAAAGAACCTTTGCCTTTTATGAGTTTTGCTTCTCAAAAAAATTCTGTGAATTTATATCATATGGGTATTTATGCAATTCCAGAAATTCATAATTGGTTTGTAAAAGAATATCCAAAACATAGTTCTCGAAAATTAGATATGGGTAAAAGTTGTGTCCGTTTTAAAAAACTAGAGGAAATTCCTTTTGATTTAATTGCTGAATTATCACAAAAAATTACCCTTAAAGAATGGATAAAAGTCTACGAAACGAATATCAAAAAGAAATAAAATGAAAAATAGAGTAACAGGAATTGGTGGTTTATTTTTTAAATCTGAAGATTCTAAAGCGGCTAAAGAATGGTATAAAAATCACTTAGGTTTTAATACAGATGATTGGGGCTGTACTTTTTGGTGGAAAGATAAAGATGGAAATAAATGCTCTACGCAATGGAGTCCGTTTGCAAAAGACACCGATTATTTTGAACCTTCAAAAAAAGACTTTATGTTTAACTATAGAGTTGAAAATTTGGTAGAATTATTAAAAGAACTCAAAAAAGAAGGAGTTACCATTGTTGGTGAAATGCAAGAATATGATTATGGTAAATTTGGTTGGATTTTAGACAATGAGGGAAATAAAATTGAACTTTGGGAACCAATAGACAAAGCTTTTGAGTAAAAAACAAAATACAAAAACCTTATAATCAGATAATTATGTTAGATGAAAATTTAAAAAACGAAGAATCTTCAAAATCTTTTAAAGACGAAGCAAAAGAAAAAGCTACTGAAATAAAAGAAGAAGCGAAAGAGGTATTAGAAAGTGCTAAAGAAAAGATAAATGAAACTTTTTCTGATGAAAATATTGAAAAGGTAAAAGAAAAAGCAGAAGAATACACTGAGGTTGCAAAGGTAAAAGCTGCTGAGTTTACAGAGGATGCTAAAGAAGCTTTCGAAGATATAAAAGAAAATGCTTCTGAATTAGCCAGTGAAGCAGCAGAACATTTAGCAGATTTTGCTGAAGATGCAAAAGAAGAAATTACAGAAATAAAGGAAAAGTCAAAAACCTTTTTTCAACGATTATTCGGAAAATAAAAATAGTAAAGAATGAAATTATTTTCGAACTATCCAACAGAAGTAATCATATTACTTTTTCTAATTATCACTTATGTGATCTCCGGATATGAAAAAATATCAGATTGGAAAGGAAATGTGAATTTTATAAAAGATCATTTTCAAAATTCACCTTTTAAAAACAAGGTTCCTTTTTTACTAGCAATTCTTTTAATCGTAGAAATAATTGCATCCATCTTAATGATTATTGGAGTTTATCAACTTTATACATCAGAAACAAAAGAAATTGCTTTATTGGGTATAGAGCTTTCTGCGGTCAGTATAATTTTTATGCTAATTGGTCAACGTCTCGCAAAAGATTATCCAGGAGCGATGTCTCTAGGTGTCTATTTTATAATTACACTTAGTGGTGTTTATTTGCTAAATAGTTAAAACTGATAAAACTCACAGACTCTATAAATATTATTTATTAAAAAATCTCTTAAAATAGACGTTTTAAGAGCTTTTTTAATTTTAGTAAATAACTTATATAGTTTAGGTGTTAAAATCAAACCAAATATATTTTAAAATCGTTTTTAATGCTTTTTAATCACATAAATTAAAGAAGAATACTCAGAAGAGGTTCTCGCTTTTAAATTTGAAGTAAATCCTCTATATAAAGCTTTAACAGGATTCATTTTACCCGTTTTATATTTTTCACTTAAAAGAGAAACATAGTAAGAATCAAATTTCATTGGTATTGTTTTTTCAACAATCATTTCTTCGGTAGAAAAAATTTTATGAATTGATGTTTGAGAAAAATGCCAAAGATGTCTTGGAACATCAAATGCTGCCCAAAACTCTTTATAATATTTTGCGTCGTAACTTTTATGATTAGGAACCGCAATAACTAATCTTCCATTATCAGAAAGCAGCTCTTTTAATTTTGAAATATAATCTGATAACATTTCTACATGTTCTAAAACATGCCAAAGTGTTATTACATCAAATTTTTGGTTTTCTATTTCAAGTAAATCTTCTTTTAAAACAACTCCTTTTTCTTTTGCAATGTTTCTAGCATCAGAACTAGGTTCTACTCCTAAAACATTCCAATTATTAGCAGCACAAATTTTTAAGAAATCTCCTGTTCCTGCTCCTACATCTAAAATGTTTTTCGATTCAGTATCAAAAGAATTAATTAAAGATAGTTTTCTTTTTAAAGTATAGTTTTTTACAGATTGATATACTTTATCTAGCATTGATTTTTTACTATCAGTATGCGAAATATAATCTTCACTTTTATAGTAATTTTCTAAATCAACAGGAACTGGTGAAGTGATCAACATATCATAATCTGGATTAAACATTACTTCATATGTTTCTCCAGAAACTGTATAATCTTTACAATTTAAAAAAGGTTCTAACCCTTTATGAAGTTCTCTTTTTCTCCCCATTTTATTCTTTCTTTATAAAATGTTCCACGAGGAACATCAGCATTTTTTTATTAATTTATCTTCCCATATAAACTAAAAGAACAGAAATGTCACTGGGAGAAACACCACTAATTCTACTAGCTTGAGATATTGAAGTTGGCTGTATTTTAGTCAACTTTTCTCTCGCTTCAAAAGAAAGAGATTTTACTTTTTGATAATTAAATTTAGAAGGAATCATAACGTTCTCTAACCTATTTAATTTATCAGCATTGTTCTTTTCTTTTTCGATGTAACCTGAATATTTTAAATGAATAACAGCTTGCTCAATCATTTCTTTATCGATAGCATTCTCCTTTAAAAACACATTTAATTTCTCTACGTTTTTAAAATCAGAAAATTCTAATTGTGGTCTTGCTGCTATTTTATAAAGTTTCATAGATTGATTAATCAATGCTAAATTCTTTGCTTCTAAAATAGGATTCATCTCCTCTTTCTTCACACTTGTTTCTTGCAAAAACTTAATTAATAAATCTGCTTTTTCTTGTTTCTGAATAACACGATCTAATCTTTCTTGAGAAGCCAAACCTAATTTAAACCCTAATGGAGTTAATCTTAAATCTGCATTATCTTGTCTTAAAAGCGTTCTGTATTCTGCACGAGATGTAAACATTCTATAAGGCTCTTCTGTACCTTTAGTTATTAAATCATCAATTAAAACACCAATATAAGCTTCGTTTCTTTTTAGCACAAAAGGTTCTTTTCCTTGTGTTTTTAAAGCAGCATTTACACCAGCCATTAATCCTTGGGCTGCAGCTTCTTCATAACCTGTTGTTCCATTAATTTGTCCGGCAAAAAACAAGTTCTCAATCTTCTTCGTTTCTAAAGAATGTTTTAATTGTGTTGGTGGAAAATAATCATACTCTATAGCATAACCATATCTTAAAAACTTTACGTTTTCGAAACCAGCAACAGAACGAATTGCTTTGTCCTGAACATCTTCTGGAAGTGATGTTGAAAATCCATTTACATACATTTCACAAGTAGTCCATCCTTCTGGTTCAATAAACATTTGATGTCTATCTTTAGTTGCAAAACGATCTATCTTATCTTCTATTGAAGGACAATATCTTGGACCTGTAGATTTAATTCTACCATTAAACATTGGCGATCTATCGAAACCTGTACGTAACAAATCATGCACATCTAAATTAGTATAAGTAAGCCAACAAGAACGTTGTTTTTGTAATGGCTTTGTAATTGGTAAATAAGAAAACTTTTCTGTGATTTCATCCCCAGGTTGTTCAATCATTTTAGAATAATCTAAAGATCTTCCATCAACTCTTGGTGGAGTTCCTGTTTTCATTCTTCCAGACTCAAAACCTTTAGCAACTAAGTCTTCTGTAATTCCAGTTGAAGCTCCTTCACCTGCTCTTCCTCCTCCAAAACTTTTATCACCAATATGGATTAATCCATTTAAAAATGTACCCGCAGTAATTACTACAGTCTTCGATTTTATCTCTAAACCTAAAGCTGTTTTTACACCAATAATTTTATCGCCATCAAACAATAAACCGTTTACAGAATCTTGATAAAAATCTACATTTTCTGTTTGCTCTAACATCGTTCTCCAACATTCAGCAAACTGCATTCTGTCAGATTGTGCTCTTGGACTCCACATTGCAGGTCCTTTAGATTTATTCAACATTTTAAATTGTATAGCAGTCTTGTCGGTAACAATTCCACTGTAACCACCTAAAGCATCAATCTCTCTTACAATTTGACCTTTTGCTATTCCACCCATTGCAGGGTTACAACTCATTTGTGCAATATTTTGCAAATTCATTGTAATCAATAAAGTGTGTGCACCCATATTTGCAGAAGACGCAGCAGCTTCACTTCCTGCGTGACCTCCACCTACTACAATTACATCGTATGTTGTTGAAAATAAACTCATTATATTATAGTTCCACGTGAAACCACGTGTGTATTTTACTGGTTATCAATTATTTAAATTCAGATAATGCTTTATTTTCTGCATTTCTCATCTTTATTTTTTCTTCTTCAGATTTATCTTTATAACCCATATAGTGCAAAACACCATGAATCATAACTCTATGTAATTCATCTAAAAAAGAAACCTCAAAATCCTTAGCATTGTCTTCGACTCTTTCAACAGAAATATAAATATCGCCACTTATTAATTTCCCTAAAGTGTTATCGAAACTAATAACATCTGTTAACGTATCATGTTGTAAAAACTCAACATTTAACTTATGAAGATATTCATCATCACAAAAAATATAGTTGATTTCACCAATACTAAAACCCTCTTCAGAGACAACAGTATCTATCCAATATTCTAAAAGGTTTTCACCCTGTAATTCAAATGATGTTTCGTAATTAAAAGTAACCATACCTACTCTTTCTTTTTATCAGAAAAATACTCTCTGACTTTATTTTTATAATTTTGCTGCAAAGGTAATGATTGTCGGTTTAATATCTCGGTTTGATTGTAAAACTGCTTTTTAAATTGAATCGCTTTAATATTTTTTTGATCAAACTGCTTTTTATTAGCATTAGATTTACGCTTTTTATCCTTTCCTTGTTCTAAAGCTGCCTTGTCTAATTTTAGTAATTCGTAGTTTAGATTTTGCATTTTTTGAAGTGTACCAGCATTAAAACCTTTTTCTAAGATTTCATTTTCTAAGTCTTCCATTTTCTTTAAAGCTTTTCTAGCTTCAGAGTTTACACCATTTCCTCCACTTTCAGACTGCTTAATTTGCTCTTGCAATTCTTGTCTTAATAAACTTTGTTGTTTATAAATCTCATAAATTTCTCCGTCTAAATCGTCATTAGGTTCTCCTTCTCCACTTCCGCCTTTCTTACCACTTTCACCAGGTTTATCTCCTTTACCTTTTTTACCTTTTCCTTTGTCTCCAGGTTTTTTTCCCTTTTCTCCTTTTTTACCGTCTTTTCCATCACCTTGTTTATCACCAGGCTTTTGACCAGGTTTCATTCCCTTCTTCATTTTCTCAGACAATTCACCTTGCTTTTTAATTAAATCTGGTAAACTAAACCCCTTTCCTTTACCTTTCTTCCCTTTCCCCATTTTCATGGACATAGAGTTTTTCATATTGTTTAAAATGTTGCTTAAATAATCTGCTAAACTATTAACAGAAGTCATAACATAACGTTGATTTGAAACTCCATTTGGAAAACGATTCTCAGAAAAATTATCTAAAGACAAATCTAAATTATAGTGCGTTGTAGATAAATCGTCTTTAATTTTTGCTGATATTTTAGGCAAACGCATAGACAAAACATACAAACTATCATCTATATGTTCAAAATAAGTTTTTAGCTGATTTTGCTTCTTCAAGTCTTTTCCAAAATCTGGATGAGACGTTGAAGTCTCATTAAACTTATTCATTAACGTTTCTTGCTTAAAAGAAAAAACAACCAAGTTATCTAAAATCTTACGCAGATCTTCCATGTTCTCTTCCATAGAATCACCTTCCATTTCCATCATGGCTTTTTGCATTTTAGCAGCCATTTCTTTCATCTTTTTAGATGATTTATTCTGACTCTTTTTTGCATCAGATTTATCTTCTTTAGAAAGATTCTCTTCAGATTTTTTTAACTCATCATCTACCTCTTCTTTTTCATCTTCCACATCAGGAAGCTCCATTGCTTCTTTTAATTTCTCGTTATCTTTATTTAATTCTTCTAATTCCTTTTTTATAGCTTCAAACTCTTTTTTTATTTCTTTTTGTGCGTCTAAATCTTTCTCTTTTTTATTAGCTAACTCTTCTTGCTTTTTAGAAAGTTCTTCAATTTTATTTGCAATTTGCATTGTTTTTTGTTCAACATAAAAACGTTTAGTCAATTCTAAAATCCGTTCTAAACTCCTTTCTTGTTGTTTATTTTGTTGCGCTAATTCTATTGCTTTTTTTACCAAATCTTCTTTGTTTAGTTTCTCAGCCATTTTCTGAATTTCATCTAACAACTTTTGTTGTTTATCCAGTTTTTTAAGTTCAGCTATTCTCTTTTTTAATTCTTCTTTTTTGTTTTGAAGATTCTCATTTTCATCTTTCTTTTCATCAAGATTTTCTTGCAACTTTTCTGTTTGTCGTTGCATCATTTTATTATATTGATTCTGGCGTTCTACAAACTTCTGAATCTTCTTTTTATCATTCCAATTAATCTTCTTCTTCCCTTGTAACTCTTTCTGGACTTTTTCTAAATCCTTATTTTGTTTTTGCTGTTTCTGAATAGAGTTTTCAATATTATTAATTGTATTTCTTTGCTCTTGCAATAATTCTTGATCAACCTCTTCTGCTGTTTTTTGTCGATAATTAAAAACTTTACTTTTTGCTTTTTTACTTCCGTTGACAGCATCGTTATCAAAAACCTGAAAATACAATTCATAATTAATTCCTTCTATCAAATTTAATCCTTCAGGAAATTGATAAAAGAATGTTTGAATGTTCTCTTTTGTAATTTCTAAATCAAACGTATTTTGATCTTGTGGATTTCCATCATCGTAATAAACAATCTGCAATTTTCGAATTCCATTATCATCAGAAATCTGACCAGCAAATTGAGCTGTTCCACGAGAAATACTATCAATATTAGATTGCACAGAAATTGTTGGAGATTCATCTTTTACAACATCCACAGAAAACTGTAAATTTTCAAAATCTTTTAATTTTTTGTTTGATGATGCAATTTGATAATTGAGTGCATTTTGAATTCTTTTTGAATATTTGAAATTATCATCAGAAACAGATTCAAAAAAATCTCTTTTTTTATTGTTGATAAAAGCCACTGAATCGGTTTGATTCGCAATTACGTTCCAAGTAATTCTAGTTCCTTCAGGAACAACAATATTTCCAGAATTTTTAATCGTTTCATTTCTCTTTCCTAAATATCTAGGATAATTAATATCTAAAGAAATATTATGAATTGTTGGTGTGTTAATAACTTCAATTAAATAATCTTGAGATTGAATTCCGTTTGCTTCAATAAAGAAATCAATAGGTTTTTGAACATCAGAAAACGTGTAAGAAAAGGTTCCATTACTATTATTCTGTAAATAATATTCTTGATTATCAAAATGGATCTTCGCTTCACTTGGCAACACTTTTCCTGCTACATTTACCAAAATTGCAATAGATTTACCTTGTATAACTTCTAACTTAGAATTTGCAATAGAAAACAAAAATGGAGCTGGAGGATTATACGCAGTATTATGATTTACAACACGATCTAAACTTTGGGTAATTGCACCGTTATTACCTGTAAATAAAATAGTTAACCAAATTAAAACAGGAATTATCGCATATTTTAAATACTTTTTATTTTGATTAAAATCTACTGCTTTTAAAAACGGAATTGGTTGTAATTCTGCTGCTTTTTGATCGATACTTGCTAATAATAAATCTGATTGATTAGTGTTTTGTTTTAATTGCAAAACATTCAGTAATTTATCTTGAACTTCTGGAAAATGACTACCAATAATTTTTGAAGATTGTTCATTGGTAATTCCTTTTCTTAAACCTATCAACTTAAAAATAGGAATGGCAATAAAACGAATCAATAGAAATAATTCAACAACTAAAAACAACCAAAATAAAATGGTTCTTGCTGTAGGTTTTAGCCACAAAAAGTACTCTAAAAATAAAGTAAAAAAGAAATACAAAAATCCTAAAGACAGAAATAAAATTCCTCCTTTTATCAATTCACTCGTGTAATATTTTCGTGTAAATTGATGTAATTTTTGTTCAATATTTTTAAATCCATCCATAATTAACTTTTAAAAATACTATTTTTACATTGATACACAATCAAATAATTGTTAAAACGATTTTTGTAAGTATTTAGAAATTACTGCAACTAAAGATTAAAATTCTAAAAAGATGAAACAAATAGCCAAACTTTTAATTTTATTAGTAAGTATTTCAGCTTTTTCACAAGGTCCTTGGACGCAAGAAAAAGGAAAGTTTTATACGCAATTATCATTTACTACAATACCAAGTTATGATACTTTATTTGGCGACCCAGAAATTGAAATTAATGGAAAAATCTCTGACAATACACTTCAATTTTATGGAGAATATGGTGTATCAGACAAAACAACTTTAATTGTAAATTTACCTTTAAAATTGATTTCTTTTGATCAAAATAACACTAATGAACATAGTAATACTTCTTTAGGAAACATAGAAATTGGTTTAAAACATAATTTTTATAAAAAAAATTGGTTGGTTTCTGGGCAATTTTCTGTTGAAGCAAATACAGCTTCTTTTGATACAGAATCAGGAATAAGAACTGGTTATGATGCATATACTTTTACTCCCCTATTCTTAGCTGGAAAAAGTTTTGGAAAATCGTATTTACAAACATTTGTTGGATCTAAAATTAGAACAAATAACTACTCTTCTAACTTTAAAATTGGTGGAGAATATGGAAGTAAAATTTCTAAAAATATTTGGTTAGTTGGTTTTCTAGATATCGAAAAATCATTTAAAAATGGTGATATTGATTTACCTGCTTCAAATTTAGCAACAGGTTTGTATGTAAACGATCAAGAATATGGTGTTGTTGGTGTAAAAGCAATTGGAGAATTCTCAGACAATTTTGGAGTTACAGCAAGTTTACCAGCTGCATTTTTTGGAAATAATGTTGCAAAACAAGTCGCTTTATCTTTTGGAGTTTATAAGAAGTTTTAAATTATTTTGAAATTTTAATATTGGCTTTTGCTTCTTGAGTTCCATGAATTTCTTTACTAAAAGTAACTTTAGTAGTATAAGAAACATGATACATTTTTAAAACCTCTTCAATTTCAAAAAGTTCATTTTCTATTTTTCTAATTTGAATATAAAAAAGTTTTCTTTGCGTAAAAGGGTTTCTTATTAAATAAGCTCCCATTGCAATAATTGCTGCTGGTATAAAAGCAATATATCCAACACTCCAAATAAATTGCCATAAATAATATCCTATCAAAATAACAACAACACCAAGTATTGGTTTTATAATAAAATTTGTTGCTGATTTTTTTTTCATATTTTTCTGATCTTCAAAGTTTATATGAAGATCTTCCAATAAGCTTATTAAGATTTTATTAAAATCAATTTTTACACAAGTTCTATGAAAGCTTGGTTTCTTATTTGTTAAACCACATAAACTACCTTCTTTTAAACTTAGCTTTTGATGATCGCATAAATCACAATGCCTTTTCATTTTCATTTTATAAAAATACTAAAAACACCTAAAAAACAAGTCATTTTTCTTTTCTCTATTTTCTATTATAAAAACTATCTTTGCGCCATCAAAAAAACAGAAAAAATGGAATCTAATGTTCGCGTTCGTTTTGCACCTAGTCCTACAGGACCTTTACATATTGGAGGTGTAAGAACAGCTTTATTTAATTATTTATTTGCAAAAAAATATAATGGAACTTTTGTCTTAAGAATAGAAGACACAGACCAAACACGTTATGTTGCAAATGCAGAACAATATATTATAGACGCTTTAGAATGGTGTAATATTCCTTTTGATGAAGGTCCAGGAAAGAACGAAAAATTTGGTCCTTACAGACAATCAGAACGTAAAGATTTATATAAAAAATATGCTAATCAATTAATAGAAACAGGTTGGGCATATTATTGTTTTGATTCTGCTGAAGCTTTAGATGCTGAAAGAAAAGGTCATGAAGCAGAAGGAAAAACCTTTATCTACAATTGGCATAATAGAGAAAAAGGACGTTTGGTAAATTCTTTAGTTTTAACTGATGAAGAAGTACAAAACAGAATTAATTCTGGCGAAAATTATGTAATTCGTTTTAAAACTCCACAAGATGAATTACTTCGTATGGATGATGAAATCCGTGGAAATATTAGAATTGATACCAATACTTTAGATGATAAAATTTTATTTAAAGGTGATGGAATGCCAACCTATCATTTAGCAAATATTGTTGATGATCATTTAATGGAAATTTCTCACGTAATTCGTGGTGAAGAATGGTTACCTTCTATGCCTTTACATGTTTTATTGTACAGAGCTTTTGGTTGGGATGCTCCTAAATTTGCACATTTACCATTAATTTTAAAACCAGTTGGTAAAGGAAAATTAAGTAAACGTGATGGAGATAAATTAGGTTTCCCAGTGTTTCCATTAGAATATACAAATGAAGTTTCTGGTGATGTTTCTCGTGGTTATAAAGAAGATGGATATTTTTCTGATGCCTTTATTAACATGTTGGCTTTCTTAGGATGGAATCCTGGAACAGAACAAGAAATATTCTCTTTAGAAGATTTAGTAGAAAATTTTGATCTAAAAAGAGTTAGCAAATCTGGAGCAAAATTTAGTCCAGAAAAAGCAAGTTGGTTCAATCAACAATATATGCAAACTAAAGATAATGCAGAATTAACTGATTTATTTATTCCTATTTTAGAAGAAAAAGGAATTTCTAAAGACAAAGATTTTGTTTTAAAAGTAGTTTCTGCAATAAAAGAAAGAGCTGTTTTTGTAAAAGATTTCTGGGAATTATCTAGTTTCTTTTTTGAAACTCCAACAGAGTATGACGCAAAAGCTTCTAAAAAAAACTGGAAAGAAGGAACTCCTGATTTAATGACAGAATTAATTGACATTATAGAAAATATTCAAGATTTTTCATCAGAAAATACAGAGAAAGAAATTAAAGAATGGATTACTGCTAAAGAAATTGGTTTTGGTAAAGTAATGCAACCTTTACGTTTAAGTTTAGTAGGTAAATTAGCGGGTCCTCATTTATTTGATATCATAGCAATGATTGGTAAAAAAGAAACTATTAATAGACTTAAAAACGCAATTGAAAAACTGTAATTTTTTAAAGATATATTCCAATTAAGTTTTTAATATCTTGCAGAAATCATAGGAACAAAAATTTAATCATGAAAAAAATAATTTTAATTTTAATTTTAGGCTGTGCTTTTACTGCACAAGCCCAATATGGTAATAGAAATAGTAGAAGCCAGCGTCAAAGTCAAATGGGACAAACGCAACAAGAAGCTCCTAAACCAAATTTTAATGTAGAAAGATATATTGGAATTGTTATTTATGATATTAAAAAAGCTGCAAAAAAATCGAGTATAAAGTTATCATCTAAAGAAGGAAAAGAATTTTCTAAAGTGTTAACTAAGTATAATAAAGATATAAAAGACATTACTAGAATTAATTCTTTTTTACTAAGAAGTACGAAAGATATGATTGAAAACTTTCAGAAATCATCTAGAGAAAGTGGTGATTTTTCAAATCAAAAAAAGGTACAGAAAAGGATGGGTGAAAACCTAAAACCAATTTTTGAAACACTTAAGGTAGAAGATCTAAAATTAAATTCAACGATGAAAGAGTTACTTTCTGAAAAGCAATATAAAAAGTGGATTAAGTATAATAGAAAGATTTACAAAGTTTTTCCAAAAGAATAATAACAAATCTACAAACCAAATTAAAAACCCTGTAAAAATATTTTTTTGCAGGGTTTTCTTCATTTTAAAATGTAACATATTTATAAATATGCGTCTAATAAATAACTACTGAAATTCAGTATCTTTACATAAATCAATTATTAATTTAAAAGAAAAATTTAATTATGAACCCAATATTAATTATAGTAATAGTACTAGGCTTATTAGTCTTATTTGCTTCCTTTTTCACTGTGAAACAGCAAACAGCTGCAATTTTAGAACGTTTTGGAAAGTTTAAAGTTATTCGTCAATCTGGTTTACATTTAAAAATACCTTTAATAGATAAAGTTGCAGGAAGAATAAGTTTAAAAATTCAGCAGTTAGACGTAATTATTGAAACAAAAACTTTAGATGATGTATTTGTAAAGTTGAAAGTTTCTGTACAATTTAAGGTAATTAAAGACAAGGTATATGACGCTTTTTATAAGTTAGATTATCCTCATGATCAAATTACTTCTTATGTTTTTGATGTTGTAAGAGCAGAAGTACCAAAAATGAAATTAGATGATGTCTTTGTTAAGAAAGATGATATTGCAATTGCTGTAAAACTAGAATTAAATGAAGCAATGTCTAGTTACGGATATGACATAATTAAAACTTTAGTAACAGATATTGATCCAGATGCTCAAGTAAAAGAAGCAATGAACAGAATTAATGCAGCAGATAGAGAAAAAACAGCTGCACAATATGAAGGAGATGCACAACGTATTTTAATTGTAGAACGTGCAAAAGCAGAAGCAGAAAGTAAACGTTTACAAGGTAAAGGTATTGCAGACCAACGTAGAGAAATTGCACGTGGTTTAGAAGAATCTATGGTGGTATTAAATAGAGCAGGTATAAATAGCCAAGAAGCATCAGCACTAATTGTAGTTACCCAACATTATGATACTTTGCAAGCTATTGGTGCAGATACTAATAGTAACTTAATTTTACTACCTAATAACCCAAATGCAGCAAGTTCTATGTTAACTGATATGGTAGCAAGCTTTGCAGCTACAAATCAAGTTGGGGAGTCTATGAAGAACTTAAAGGCTAAGAAGAAAAGTGAATAAAATAACAGTACCTTTTTACAAAAAGAGAAGTAATAAAGATTCATTTATTACTTCTCTTTTTGTAATATAAATTAGATTTTTTATTAATGATTTAAAATAATATTTTTTTTTATTTTCGCTCAAAAATTAAAATCTTGTTTAATTACATAAAATACTTTTTAATAAAGCCTTTTAAAATTCAACCTTTTATTTCTAATAAGGTACAATTAAGTGTATCTCATGGTTTATTTATTTTTGCTTTTTTAAATCTATTTAAACCATTTAAATTAGATCTTTTAAATGAATATTTTTTTGGATACTCCATATTAATGGGAATTCAATCTATCGTAACTCCTTATTTAATATTTGTTATTTTAAAAAAAGTAAATTACAAAAAATGGAATTATTCTAATATATTAATATTATGCTTTTTTTGTATTCTTATCTATAGTCTTGTTTTATGGTATTCTAGTGGATTTTACAAAGATTTAAAAGGGTATAAAAAAAAATTATCCTTTACCCTTTTTTATAGATATACATCTATTATTTCAATTTTTTCTATGCTGTTGTTTTTTGTTTTAAATGATAAAATAATCAAACTTAAAAATAAGATACATAACATAAGAGTTGAAAAAAATAATCAAATTATAAAAGAAAAATTAACTATTTATTCTGAAGGTAAAAAGGAAAGCATAGTTATTAATATTAATGAATTAATTTACACCTCAATAACTGGTAATTATGTAAGTTTCTATATAAATACACAAGAAGGTATAAAAGAATTAGTTTTAAGGAATACTTTATCAAATATTATTAATCAAATAAGCGATTACCCAAATTTTATTAGATGCCATAAATCTTATATTATAAATACAAATTATATAGATTCTATTTCTGGAAACGCAAGAGGATATTTTTTAAAAACGAATCAAATAGAAAATCTAATACCTGTTTCTAGAAAATTCAATAAAGAATACTTAGAAAAAATAGTCGACTAAAAGCTTCCCATTTACCCCAAACCTTGTAATACAGCCCTTTTACTAAAATTAGTATTACAATAAGAATAGTTTTAATAAATTTGAATACGATACATTTTAAGTTAAAAGTTGGGGGATTTTTAATTTAAAAGTAAAGCTCAATTTGTTAAATACAAATTGAGCTTTTTTATTATAAAATACTTTACTTCTTTTCTTTAGAATTATATTTTAAGAACTTTTAAACACTTATAGAACAATAGAATTTAAGTAACTAATAAAGACAACCATTTATTAACTCTCATCTATATCATCTTATATCTTTGTGCTTTTGTTTTTTTACTATTTTAGTATCTATAGATAGTAAAATATTCAAAATATATCATGACTTTAAAATAAATAGTATAATTTATATATCTTCACAATGAAATTATATTAGTCTTATAAAAAGTTCTAATATTAGAAATAAATAATATTTCTGGTTTAAAAGGAAATGATCTTATTATAAGATGCTATAAATATTATATTCAAAATTCAATTTAAGGAAATACAAAAAAGTTTTTTAACAGTACTTATTTATATAGAAATTAATACAAAAAGAACTAAAAGATTTAATCCGTTTATTTTACAATTATAAGTTTATATGAAGAGTATTATTTCTTGGCTCTCAAAGCCTTATTACTTTAACCCTACAATAAAATTTAAACTAAAAATGAGTTTGTTTCATGGCTTATTTTTATTTCTTTTTTTATATGTTTTTAGACCTTTTTACCTCATTGAATTAGATCTTATTATTTTAGAATATACTTTAGGAATAGGTATTATAGCTTTTTTAGCAACTTTTATTATTTTATACTTTCCTGCACTTATTTTTAAAGAATATTTTAATGAAGATAATTGGACTATTGGTAGAAACCTTTTCTTAATGGCAATAGGTATTACCTTTATAGGAATTCTTTTATGGTATTTTGGAGAAATGTATAAAGCACCTTATAATTTTAGAAAAATAACGCTGTTACAATTTCTATTTTATACGTTTTTAGTTAGTTTAATTCCACTAACCTTCTTTATTTTTATAAATGAGAAGAATGTGAGAGAAAGAAGAGAAAAAAGAGTATTTGAAATTAAAGAAATTAATAGAAAAAATGAAATTGATACTTCAAAAAAACTAAATAAAGAAGTTAGTATTCATTCTGATAACGGAAAAGAAAGTATTACTTTTCATATAGATAATTTAGTGTACGTTACATCTCAAGGAAACTATGCGAGTTTCTTTTTAAAAAATGAAGGGGATTTAAAAGAAAAAATTTTAAGAGTTACTTTAACTAAAATTGCTATCGAATTAAAAGAGTATTCTTATATAATTAGATGTCATAAAAGTTATATTGTAAATATTAATATTATAAATGATATTTCTGGAAATGCGAGAGGATATTTATTAAAATCAGATTTTATAACTATTGATATACCCGTATCAAGAAGTTTTTCTAGAGAATCTTTACAAAAATTAATACGTTAAACATTCCCATTTATCCCAAATACCCCAAAATACTTCCTGTTTGCAACAAAAATTAAATAGTATCATTTTTGAAACCTATATTTGTCTTAATGAAAAAAAAGTTAAAAATGTTGGGGGATATTTTTAATTTTACAAACTAGAAGCTCAACTTGTTAATTCAAATTGAGCTTTTTTTATGTTTTAAAAGTAAACATTAAAATTTCTTATTTTATGCTCTTTATGTTCCATTACTTATTTACAAGCTTTTTAAAACTTCTTTTTTAATTACCTTATCATTTTATTACTTATAGTTTTTATTTAAAACAAATAGTAATAAAAATAGCTATTCAGCTAATCATCATTTAGAATGCAGTAATAAAAAATATTTTATAAACTAAAAAGCTCAACTTGTTTAAACAAGTTGAGCTTTTTTATATTTTAAAAGTACTATTAAAATTACTTTTTATCTTCTATTTTATCATCAGTATCTTCTTCTTTAGAAGCATTTTTAAACTCCTTAATTCCACTTCCTAATCCTTTCATTAATTCTGGTATTTTTCTTCCACCAAATAATAATAAAACGACTACTAAAATAATGATAACTTGTGGGCCACCAATAAATCCAAAATATATAGCTAAACTGTTCATTGTTTTTTATTTTAATAGCACAAATATACAAAAAAGGTTATTACAGTATATTACTTTTAAAGAGCTAATCCCTTTTTTGAATAATACCACCAATTACTTTTTTATCTTTTACAACTTCTGGGTTTCCTTTATAAAATATAGAACCTCCAAAACTAACTGTAGCACTTAAAGTTTGACCTGCTAAAATTTCTGCTTTAGCGCCAGTACCAGCTTTTACTGTTGAGTTACCGGTAGTTTGCAATCCGAAACCATTGTAAATACCATATAAATCTACATCTACTTCCTGATTTTCTGTTGTACCAGTTAATTTTACAATTCCGCCTGAAGTAGTTTTTACTATCAAATATTTAACTTTTGATGTTAGATTGATAAAAGCTCTTTCTTGTGCATTTACTTCTAATTTATCTTGATTAAAATCTTTACCTGTAATAGTAGCACCTTCATTACCATCAATTATAGCAATGTTTTTATTGTAATATAGTTTTATTAAAACTTTACCATCTGCTGCATTATTTTCTGGTTTTAAAGAAAAAGGTAACGATAATTTTAAGGTGTTATTTACATTCTTAATTTTAACCATTTCAGATTTTTCTCCAGTAATTTCTAATTTCTGTTCTTCAGATTTAACTAGCTCTACCTCTATTCCATTATAAACTTTTAAAGTAGTATAATCTCCTAGATTTTTAGTTACAACTGTTTGTGAAAATGTTATATAACTTAACATTATAGCACAAATAAAAATTATTTTTTTCATCATTTTAAAATTTGATTACAATATTTAAATCAATAATTATACCACTATAAAGACTTTTTAAGGTTTTTATTGTGGTAAAAGTGTCCTTTATTATTATTTAAGTATTAAAATATTTTCAAAATTATTTAATACTTAAATTCCCGCTTTCGCGGGAATGATAATTTTTATAAAATATTAAACGTAGAAACGTAGAATATTATTTTTCTATTAAAGTAAAATCTAAATGCTTTCTTTCTAAATCTGTATTTTTAACTTTTACTTTAACATCATCTCCTAATTGATATAGCTTCTTAGAAGATTGACCAACAATAGCATATTGTTTTTCATCAAAAACATAATAATCACTTTTTATGTCTCTAATTCTAACCATTCCTTCACATTTATTAGAAGAAATTTCTACATAAATTCCCCATTCTGTAACTCCTGTTATTACACCTTCAAATTCTTCATCTTTATGATCTTGCATGTATTTAATTTGCATGTACTTAATTGATGATCTTTCTGCTTTAGAAGCTAATTCTTCTCTATTTGAAGAATGTTTACACTTTTCTTCATAAGGAAGTGCTTTAGGTGCGTCTCCGCCATCTAAATAATATTGAAGCAATCTATGTGTCATTACATCTGGATAACGTCTAATAGGTGACGTAAAATGACTATAATAATCAAAAGCTAAACCATAATGACCAATATTTTGAGTCGTATATTTTGCTTTAGACATTGTTCTAATCGTTAGAGTTTCAATCATATTAGATTCTGCTTTACCATGAACATCACTTAACAACTTATTTAAAGAATCTGAAGTAGACTCTTTTGTATCCGTATTAATTTTATATCCAAATTTACTAATCATGTTTTGTAAAGAAGCTAATTTTTCAACATCTGGTTCATCATGAATTCTATAAATAAACGTTCTGTTTGTTGCTTTTCCTTTAGAAAAACCAATGTATTCAGCAACTTTTCTATTTGCTAATAACATAAATTCTTCAATTAATTTATTAGCATCTTTAGATTCCTTAAAGAAAACACCAACTGGGTTTGCTTCTTCATCTAAATTAAACTTTACCTCTACTCTATCAAAAGAAATTGCGCCATCTTTCATTCTTTTTTTACGAAGAATTTTAGCCAATTCATCTAATTTTAAAGTAGCTTCTACAATTTCTGGAGTTACTGTGTATTCTTTATCGATAATAGAAATATCCTCTGGCATTACGTAAGGCTGAACATCATCAGATAATTTTACGTTTTCTATAATAGATTGTGCTTCTTCATATGCAAAACGTTGATCTGAATAGGTTACAGTTCTACCAAACCATTGGTTTACAAGTTGTGCTTTTTCATTCAATTCAAACACAGCAGAAAAAGTTAATTTTTCTTCATTTGGTCTTAAAGAACAAACTCCGTTACTTAACATTTCTGGTAACATTGGTACTACTCTATCTACTAAATAAACAGATGTTGCTCTTTTATAAGCTTCATCATCTAAAATAGTTTTAGGTTCTAAATAATGCGAAACATCTGCAATATGAATTCCTATTTCGTAATTCCCATTTTCTAATTTTGTAAATGATAAAGCATCATCAAAATCTTTTGCATCTTTTGGATCTATCGTAAAAGTTAAATCTTTACGCATATCTCTACGCTTAGAAATTTCTTTTTCTGTAATTTCTATTGATAAATTTTCAGCTTCTTTTTCTACTTCTGGATCAAACTCAAAAGGCAAATCATATTCTAATAAAATAGAATGCATTTCTGTATTATGATCTCCTGGTTTACCTAAAACTGTAGTAATTTTTCCGAATGGATTTTTAGAATTTTTAGGCCAATCCAATAATTTTGCTTGTACTTTATCTCCATCTACTGCCCCATTCATTTTGCTTTCAGAAACAAAAATATCTGCGTACATTTTATTACTATCAGGAACTACAAAACCGAAATTTTTATTCTTATTCTTTTGTAAAACACCTACAAATTCTGTTTTTGCACGCTCAATAATTTCAACAACATCTGCTTCATATTTATTTCCACTACGTTTTTTATAAACGTATGCTTTTACAGTATCGTTATGTAAACCTTTACCAAGATTAACATTCGGAATAAAAATATCATCTTCATAATCATCAGAAACAAAATATCCATTTCCTGTAGATGTGACATCTAATACACCAATAGCGTATTTTTTATCAACATTTACTTGAAACTTACCTGTTGCTACTTCTTTAATTTGTTTTGTTGCAGCTAATTCTGCTAATTTCTTTACTATTTGTGTTTTACCATCAGTATCAGAAATCTTTAATTTTGCAGCAATTTGTTTATGGTTAAAACTTTTTTCGCTGTCTTCTTTTAAAACTCTAAATATATTTCTAGTTAAGTCTTTTACAACATTCCCTTTCTTTTTATATATTTTTTTCTTCTTTTTTGTCATTAATTCTTACTTCTTATTATATGATACCAATTTACAATTATTTACTGTGATAGTCTATTAAATTATAGTTATCAATCTATTATTGTATTTTGGCTTTACTTTAATTATTATTTATGTCTAACTCTTGGTTTATAATTGCAAATCCTACTTCTGGAAATCGGAAATTTTCTATACAGTGGGAGGAAATTCAACAATTACTAAACAATAAGAATTTAGACTATTCTTTTGCTTTTACACAATTTTCTAAACACGAAATTGAATTGGTTGATACCGCAATTAAACAAGGTTTTAGAAATATTATTTCGGTTGGTGGAGATGGTACACTACATCATGTAGTTAACGGAATAATGCTGCAAAGGTATGTAAAAACTTCTGATATAACTATTGCAGTGATTCCACAAGGAACAGGAAACGATTGGATTAAAACATATAACATACCAAATGATGTTGAAAAATCGATAGAAATCATCGCCCAAAAGAAAATAATTTTACAAGATATTGGTGTTTTAGAAACTGCGGATAAAAGTATTTCTTATTTTAATAATGTAGCTGGTTTAGGATATGATGGCTACATTGTTAATAAGTTGAAAACATTAAAACGTTTTGGATCTATTGCTTATTTATTAAGTGGGTTGGCTGGTTTATTATTCTATAAAAAAACAATTTTTAAAGTTATTTTTGATGATAAAATAATAGAAACGAACTGTTTAATGACACTTTTCGGAATATGTAAATTCTCTGGAGGTGGAATGCAGTTTACAAAAGATGTAAATTCTTCTGATGGATTTTTTGATATTACAATTGCTAAAAACTTAACTATTTTCGATTTAATTTTTAATATTAAAAAACTTTATAACGGTACTATTGTGCATCATAAAAAAATTGAAACGTATAAAACCAAAGAAATAAGGGTAATTCCACAAACTTCAAAACCTTTTATTCAAGCAGATGGTGAATTGATTGGAACAGGAAAAGTGAATGTTAAAATTATTGAAAAGGCTGTGAATTTTGTTGTGAATTAAATCATAGATCCCGTTTTTCAACGGGATTAATTCAACTTACTAATTTTATACATCACTTCGTGATTTTAAAATTAGAGTTTCATTAAGTTAAAGAAATCTTAAAATTTGTGTAACGTTTGTTAAAATGAAGCGTCTTTATAATAAGAACACCTAATTATTAAGATGAAAAATCTACATAAAGTTATTATTTTATTCGCTTTTATATTTGTTGCAGGCATTTTTGTTACTGTAATGACTGTAAATACTTCTTTGAATAAAACAATAAATACTAACGAAACTGTAGATATTCAAAAAGACACCTTGTATCTTTTACAAGCTGAAAAGAAAACAGTTTAAATTCTATTTTTTTTTAACGTATCCTCTACCCGATTCTATTTTTCGGTAAAAAAACTGTGTTTAAAATTTAATTTTTGAATTCTTTAAATAAGATATATTTAAAAGATTTAATTTAGAGCTGAATGTCAAAGTATCTAAATTTTCTAAAAACGTTTTATATAGTCTCTAGTAAAGTCATAATTTGTTTCGTTTTTAATAAATTTCTTAAGTATTGTATTTTAAAAAATTTAAATAAACTTTAAAGGAATCTTCATTTCAATCTATTTTCATTTTTTGAATTTTAACCTTTTCAACAGTTATCAACATTCTATATTATAATTATATTTTCTTTTTAAATTTAAAAAAAACAATGATGGTTATAATAGTGTGTGAATAGCTACTATAAAAAAAACTCTTTTTATTTTTTAATATGAGTTATTAAAAACCATCTACATTTTGTTAGCTACTTAAAGTATTAAAAATCAATATAATTTTAGAGTTGTTAACAATAGTTATAAACAGTAATTAACCGAAAAATCTTAATAGTTAACAACGTAATCTCTGTAAACAAAACGTTAATTTTATGTTGATAAACTTTTATCAAAAACTCATAAAAAAAGTTGTGTATGTCATAGTGCTCGCTGTATTGTAATAATTTATTTAATCACCAAATTTACTTGTAAAACTTTACCGATAGTTCTTAACATTTAGGTAACATAGCTAAAGAGTTAAAAATTAATAAGTTATTAAAAAACCCAAAATTTAAGATGTTTATAACTGTTGATAACCGTTAATAACTGTATTTTTGTGACGACAACTAAATTAAAATCAATCTATTATGACAATTGCAATTGGAAACGATCACGCAGGTACAGAATACAAATTCGAAATTATAAAACATTTAGAAGAAAAAGGATATAAAGTTCTAAATTTTGGAACTGATACAAATGATTCTATGGATTACCCTGATGCAATTCATCCAACAGCAGATGCTGTAGAAAGTGGTAAAGCAGCACTAGGTGTTATTCTTTGCGGTTCTGGTAATGGAGCTCAAATGACAGCTAATAAGCACCAAGGTATTAGAGCTGCACTTTGTTGGAATAATGAATTGGTTGCATTAACAAGACAACATAATAATGCAAACGTTTTAACGATTCCTGCACGTTTTGTTTCTTTACAACAAGCTATTGGTTTTGTAGATATTTTTCTTGCTACAGAATTTGAAGGTGGAAGACATGGAACAAGAGTAAATAAAATTTCTTGTGCTGGATAATTTTTATTCGACACAAAATCCTTAAAAATAATTTTCACTCAAATTGATAAATAGCTATTGTCAGTTTGAGTGATTTCGATTTTTTTAGCGAAATTGTATCGAGAATATTTAGAATTAAAAATGATGAATTTTCAAATTAAAACTTTCGAAGAATTAAACACAACAGAACTCTATAATATATTACAATTACGATCTGAAGTTTTTGTGGTAGAGCAAGATTGTGTGTATCAAGATGTAGATTTTAAAGATCAAAAATCGTTACATGTTATTGGTACTAAAAATGATAAAATAGTTGCGTATACACGAATTTTTAAACCAGGAGATTATTTTGATAACGCAAGTATTGGTAGAGTAGTAGTTGCAGCTTCAGAAAGAAAGTATGGTTTTGGTCACGATTTAATGAAAGCTTCTATTAAAGCTGTCAAAACGTATTTTAAAGTTGATGAAATTACAATCTCTGCTCAAAAATATTTAAAAAAATTCTATGAAACGCATCATTTTATTCAAGTAGGAGAGGAGTACTTAGAAGATGGAATTCCTCATATTAGAATGGATTTAGAATAAATTTGAAACTACCTTTTAAAAATATAGACAGAAATAAAAAGATTGCAATTATTGTAGTTTTATTATTCTTTATTTTTATATTAACTGGAAAATTATCAGAATTTTATAGAGGAGCTTGGATTTATGATTATGAAAAATCAGTATCGTTATTTATTTCACTAGGAGTAATAATTATTGCTTCAGTAGTAAATACACTGTTTTTAATAACTAAATATAAATCAAACTTAAAGAAAAATATATTTTGGATTTTTATTTCTGCAATTCCAATTTTATATATTCTTATGATGATTTTTTTAATGTAAAAAGATAAAAATTAATCTTTATCGCTCTTTTTAGTCATTTTATATATTAAATACCCAAAACCAACTACAAAGTGTAAAATGATTACTGCAGCTACTATATATAAAGTTGTATTAGAATTACCCATACAGCAAAATTAGAAAGATAAATTTTCTTTTTTTGTGATAAATGTTACATTTCTTGATAAATTAAAATTTCTAAATTTTAAGATTATTTAGACCTAAATATTTTCTTCTTAAAAATAGAAAAAGCACCGACAATTGCAAGAGCAATTACTTTCCAAAATTTTAAAATTATAACAAAGAAACCAGCTTTTGCTAAAAGTTTTCCGGCAATTAAACCTCCAATACCATAAGCAGCAACAGTATCAATATCTGGGTTAAAATCAGCGTATTTATTACCTTCAGTAAAATGTACACTGCTTAAAATTTCATTTACATCATTTTTAAAAACAGGTAAAACATCTATGGTTCCAATAGCATTTAAATTTAAGTAACCTTCTCTTCCTAAAACTCTAATATTGTAATTTAAAGTATTTATTTCTTCACCTTCAAATTTTATTTCTTTAGCCCAATGTAACTTTTTTTCAGCTTCATCATAGTAAGGTTTAGAAGCCCAACCTACAAGATCCATTGTTGGATACCCTAATTTTTTTCGTTCATCATTATCAGCATTTGTACCTTCTTGCATTTCTTCTAAAAGCTCATCATAATCTAAATCTTTAGCATCATCATCTTCAATATAACCTTCTTCTGAGTAGGTAACTTCTACAGCATATGTAAAGTTTTCACTTAAAGGGTTTGTATCTTTTGGAAATAAAAGCCCTAAAACTTCAGACGGAGGATTTCCCCATAATTCAGTTAAAACATAATTACTTTGTTTAGCATTTAAAAACTTATAATTATCAGGTACATCAACTTCTGCTATTCCATCCTGAATTGAGATTTTTCCATATTCATAAGTAAAATAATTATTAATACTGTCTATTTTTTGTTGAAGTACTTCTAGTTCTTCACTTGTATATTCTTCTGAGTATTCTTGTGCAAAAGTAAAAGTTAACACAAAACTTAATAGCAATGTAAATGTAGTTTTCATAGTTTTTTTTATAGCAATTATAATAATATTTTTTTAAAAATTAGTTACTTCTTTAACTCCTTCAATCTCTAAATTACCTAATTCTATTTCTCCAATTCTAACACGAATTAAACGTAATGTTGGAAAACCAACAGCAGCAGTCATTTTTCTAACTTGTCTAAATTTTCCTTCTCTAATAACGATAGAAACCCAACTTGTAGGTCCATGTCTTTCGTCTCTAATTTTCATACTTCTTAACGGAAATTTAGGATCTTCAATTGAAAAAGATTTCCCTGGTTTTGTAATATATTTTTCTCCTTTAATACCTATTTCTAAACCTGTTTTAAGCTTTTCTATGGCTTCTTCTGTAATAACTCCATCAACTTGTACGTAATATTCTTTTTCGTATTTATGAGATCTAATTTCTGCAGAAACTTTACCATCGGTTGTTAATAAAAGTAATCCTTCAGAGGGTACATCTAAACGACCTATTGCCATTGTACCTTCAGGAAAATCATATAAATCGCCTAATAATTTTTTCTTCCGCTTTGCGGGATTTACAAACTGAGAAATCATTCCCCAAGGTTTGTTTATTATAAAATGTTGGTGTTTTTTCATTTATATATTTCTTATTTTATTAATGAAAAATAGCCTCTTTTTTGTCTTCCATCTTTAAAATTTATCAAATACCAAAACGTATTCGAATTTGTACTTTTAGTATTATAGTTTCCATCCCAACCTTCAGTATTTGGTTGAATCCGCTTTATTAGTTTTCCAAATCTATTAAAAATATCGATAGAATTTATATCCGTTTTATTGCAGATTACCTGCCAAGTATCGTTTTTATTATCATTATTTGGTGTAAAAAAAGTTGGAATTATACATCCATTTATAGTTACTTTAAAAGAGGATTCTGCAAAACACAATAAATCTACTGTACTTTGATTATAAATATATATTATTTGAGAAGTTGTAATAATAGCACCTTCAGATAATTGTATTCCATTTCCACCAGATTCTGTGTAATAATTACCATTGGTAATATTTGGTAATGTATAAGCATCTAAAATTTCTAAACTACTTAATATATCTACATTTATAGTACAAGATATTAAGTTACAAGCAGCTTCATTTGCAACAAATTCTGCGCTAGCATCTTTTGTAATTGTAGAAAAAATATCGGTATTAAATTTATGTACATCATCTACAAAAACACATTTTAAATTTGGGTTGTTTTGTATTTCTAAAAATGAGTTTGAAGTTGAAATTAAATTGGCTTGGTTTCTTAAATCTAATTCAGAAATTAAGGTAGACTGAACATATAAATTAGTAAGAATATTATTTGATGGTAGTTTTAAAGTTGATAACGGATTATTACTACAATTTATTTCTAAAAGCTTCGAATTTAAAGTGATATATAAACTTGTAATATTATTATTTGATGTTGATAATAGCGTTAAATTGGTGTTGTTATCTAAATTAAGAACGGTTAAAGAATTATCATCAACATATAAATCTTCTAAAGCTGTAAAATCTTCAATTCCTGTTAAATCTGAAATGTTTAATTGATCAATTTTTAAGTTTTTAATGGTGTTTATATTATCCGTTAACACATAATCATCAAGTGGCAGCGTATCATAACCAAAATCGATTAAAGCTTGTTCAAAATTATCATCTGGCACGTAAGTATAACCAACCTTAGGGCATGCAGTATCTGTAAATACAGAAGCATCATCAATTGCTGTCCAATTTGTGGTACTGTAGTTTTTATCATCAACCAAAAAACAAGACAATTCTAAATTATTAAGACAAGAAAACCGAATAATTGATGTGTTATTAGTGTTTTTTAGGTTTATTGTTTCTAATAAAGTATTGTCGCAAAACAATCTTTCAAGCGCTGTATTTTTAGAGAGATCTAATTCTGTTAAAGGAGTATTATTACACGAAAAAATACTTAAAAGCTGATTGTTTTCGAGGTTGATATTTGAAATATTTGTGTCATCTATTTCAACTCTTGTAATCTTATCATTTTTACTAATTTGTAAATTATTAATTGGGTTGTCATTACAAAATATAAATTCTAAATTTTTATTACTTGAGACATCAATATTATCAATTTTATTAGATGTAAAATCTAAGACTCTTAATTCTTCTAAATCAGAAACATTTAAGGTTGTAACATTATTATCTCTTAATTGTAAGTGTTCTAATTTTTCAAAATCTTCAATTCCTGTAGCATCGTTTATGTTTAAACTTATAAGAAAAACCTCTCTAATTGTATCAATATTTTGTGTGGGTACATAATCATCTAAAGCGCCAGAATCGAAACCTAAATCAATAAGGTTTTGTTCAAAATTATCATCTGGTATATATGTTAAATTTTCAAAAACACTACAATTTTCATTGTAAACAGTATTGTCATCAATATTTGTCCAATTGGTAATGCTATAATTTTTATTATCTACTTGTAAGCATTTCAACTCTGAATTATCAATACAAGAAAATGAGTTTACATTTGTATTGTTGTTATTTTTTAAATTTATGTTTTCTATAATTCCATGACTTAAATTTATTTCTAAAAGCTCTCTATTAGAACTTAAATCTATTTTTGTAATACCTGTATTTCCTATTGTTAAATCTTTTAATTTTAGATTATTTTTTAGGTTAATTGAAGAAACATCCACTACAACTAAACGTAGCGTTTCTAGCTCTGTATTTTTAGAAATATCTATGTTTTTAAGTAAACCATTAGAAAGATATAGGTCTTTTAATTTTATATTTTTAGAAATATCTAGCTCTGTAACATCATGTACTTCTATAGATAAACGAGTAAGAGCAGTAAACCCATCTAAACCAACAAATTTTTTAATTGAAGAATCATTGATAAATAATTCAGTGACAGAATTTATATTATTGGTTGGTACAAAATCATCTAAAGGACCAGAATCGTAACCAAAATCTATAAGTAATTGTTCAAAATTATCATCAGGAACATAAGTATTTTGTGAGCGCATATTTATGCTCACAAAAATAAAAATGAAAAGAAAAATAATTTCTTTCATAGACGATTACACTACTTTAATTACTACAGAAAAAATATTTTTTCCTTCGGATAAACGCATATTATCTTCAGAGAATTTTTGATCTGTATAAGAAGTATATTGAGTTATTGGTTCTATACAAAGCATGTTGTCAACTTCGGTCCAAAGCATAAAATTATTAAAACCTTTTGTGGTAATTTCTAAGTTTTGTTTATCTATATTTTTTAATATTATTTTATCAGAATTTAAAACAGGACACGCATTTGCACCCGCTTTGTAAACATCAGCCAACGTTATCTCTTTTCTATTAGATTCTAATGTTTCTTTACCAGAATCAGACAATAAAAAAGCAGGATGATATCCTAACATAAAAGGCATTCCTTTTTCTGATTCGATAATAAATTCGATTTTTAAAATACCATTTTCTAAGGTGAAGTTCTTTTGAAAAGAAAAATCAAAAGGCCAAAATAAATTTTCTTCTGATGATTTAACTGGAAATTTACTGTTTGTTATCTGCGTATTTTTTTTATACTTTTTGATGAATTTAGCACTGTTTTCATCCGAAGAAACTAAAGAATATTCCATTTCTCTTAACAAACCATGTTGATCTAGAATTGCATCACCATTTTTGGTATGCACTCTAAAATTATTTTTAGATGTTGGTCCAATAACAGGAAACATTTCATCATCAGAATTACGCCAACCTTTATTTCCTTTTTGATGAATATACTCTAGATTGTCTTTTTGAAAACTGATTAATTCTCCTTTTTCAATTACAACTAGACACTCTTTATTTCTTAAAATTTCTTTAGAACTCATTGGTAGTATGCTTTGTGTAAAAATAGTATAAATTTGACTCTTATTTGTTAGGAAATTAATCTTAGTTTTTTGTAACTTGTCGGACTTATTCAAAAATAAAAACAGTAATATTAATGGCAGCAGATAAAGAAAAAGCAGCAAAACTTAAAGCACTTCAACTTACTCTAGATAAGCTAGATAAAACGTATGGTAAAGGTGCTGTAATGAAATTAGGAGATGTAGTTACTGAAGATATAGATGCAATTTCATCTGGTTCTTTAGGGTTAGATTTAGCATTAGGTGTAGGTGGTTATCCAAGAGGAAGAGTAATAGAAATTTATGGACCAGAATCTTCTGGTAAAACAACTTTAACACTACATGCAATTGCAGAAGCTCAAAAAGCTGGTGGTATTGCTGCTTTTATTGATGCAGAACATGCTTTTGATAAGTTTTATGCAGAAAATTTAGGTGTAGATATAGATAATTTAATTATTTCTCAACCAGATCATGGTGAGCAGGCATTAGAAATTGCAGAAAACTTAATTCGATCTGGCGCAATTGATATTGTTGTAATAGATTCTGTTGCAGCTTTAACGCCAAAAGCAGAAATTGAAGGAGAAATGGGAGATTCTAAAATGGGTTTACACGCTCGTTTAATGTCTCAAGCATTACGTAAATTAACAGGTACAATTTCTAAAACAAAATGTACTGTTATTTTTATCAATCAATTACGTGAGAAGATAGGAGTAATGTTCGGTAACCCAGAAACAACAACTGGTGGTAACGCATTAAAATTCTATGCTTCTGTACGTTTAGATATTAGAAGAAGAACACAAATTAAAGACGGAGACAGAGTTATTGGAAACAGTACTAAAGTTAAAGTTGTAAAAAATAAAGTAGCACCGCCGTTTCAAATTGCAGAATTTGATATTATGTACGGACAAGGTATTTCTAAAGTTGGTGAAATTTTAGATATTGGTGTAGAATTAGGTATTGTAAAGAAAGCTGGATCTTGGTTTAGTTATGGCGAAACCAAACTAGGGCAAGGTAGAGATGCTGTTAAAGGATTAATTAAAGATAATCCTGAGTTAGCAGAAGAACTTGAAGGAAAAATAAAAGATGCTATTGAAAATCAAGAATAAATATTAAAAGTTCTAACTATTATTATCAACTGCTATAGAAGTAATCAATCTATAGCAGTTTTTTTATATTTATAAAATGATTAAAGTATCAGAAAACATACAATTAAGAAAGATTTTAAATTCAAATTTAGAACCTCTTTTTCTGTTGATGAAAGAAATATATCCACTTGCATACAGTCATTTTTGGAAAGATAATGGAGATTGGTATGTGAATAGTCAATATTCTAAAGAGAACATTTTAAAAGAACTGTCAGAAGAAAAAACAGACTATTATTTTGTTATTTTTAAAGATGAAATTATTGGTAATTTTAGAATTATCTGGGATGAAAAACTAGCAGGTTTATCTGAAGAAAAACAAGTAAAATTACATAGAGTTTATCTACACCCAAAAACACAAGGAAAAGGAATAGGAAAAACACTTCTTACTTGGTTAGAGCAAAAAGCGAAACAAAAAGGATATAAAGTTATTTGGTTAGATGCTATGAATGAACAACCCCAAGCTTTTAAATTTTATAAAAAGTTGGGATATAAATATCATTCACATACCTTTTTACCTTATGATTTATTACATGATGAGGTAAAAAAAATGAGTCAGGTTTATAAAGTTATTTAATTTTTTTAAGAATACTTCTTATAAAGATCACCTGGTTTAATACCAAATCTTTCAAAGAATTTTTTATTAAAATAAGATCGATTATTTAAACCAACAGCATAAATTACCTCTAATGTTGTAAGGTGTTTTTTATTAATAATTAATTCATATGCTTTTTGTAATCTAATTTCTAAAACTAACTTTACAAGAGTTATACCTGTATTTTCCTTTACAATTTCACCTAATTGACGTTGTCCATAATTACTTTCTGTAGCTAGATCCTTAATGGTATATTCTGAATTAGATAAGTTCTTTAAAATAAGCTCTTTTATATTTTCTAGAAGGCTATATATATGACTATCTAAATGCAATCTAGTATCAATATCTTTTATATTTTTAATAGATAAGGTGTTTTCTAGCAATGTTCTAATTCTAGTTATAATTTCTTGGTAGGTAAATGGTTTTGCTATATAATCTTGAATACCTAAGCGTAATTTAACCTTATCAAAATTATTAAAACTATGAGCTGTTAATAATAAAAAAGGTGTGTCTTGTAATTCTTTAGTTTTATTTAACTCTTCCTTAAAGCTTAAACCATCCATAGTTGGCATTCTATAGTCAGAAATAATTAAATCTATAGGTTGTTTTTTTATTATTTCCATAGCTTCTCTACCATTATTAGCAGAGATACAAGTGTATTGTGGCTGTAATATCTCTTTTAAATATTCAATCATATTTAAATTATCATCAACCAATAGTATTTTTGGTAAATTTAAAGGCTCTTGTATTATTTCTTTTTCAATGATATGTGCAATCTCTTCATATCTATTTTTTAATGGTTTAAGGTAAAGCGCTGTATTTATACCTTCTATTGGTAGTGTAACTGTAAAAACAGAACCAATATTTTCTTCGCTTTTTAAATCTATTGTACCATTTAAATTGTTTACAATCTCTTTAATTAAAGATAGACCAATACCAAATCCACCAGATACTTTATGACTCTTAGATTGGTAGAAACGATTAAAAACTAATTTATGTTCTTCTTTAGGAATTCCATACCCTTCGTCTTTTATTTCAATTTTAAGAGCTGTGTCTTCTAACAAAACAGCGACATAAATATTTTTTTTAGAATTACTATATTTAATAGCATTTGTAATTAAGTTGTTTACAATTTTTTGCATTCCAATAAAGTCGTATTCTAAAGTTAGAGATTCTTTAAAATTTGATTTAAAATAAATTCCAATATTTTTTTTAGATGCAGTGCCTTTATAAGCATGTAAAATTTCTTTAAAGAACAAAGAGAGTTCTTTCTTTTCAATTTTTTTTAATAAAATTGGCTTTCCATTACTTCTTAATAAATTTAAAAAATCATTAAAATTTGTAAGAATATTAATAGTGCTTTTTTCAGCCAAATTTACATATCTAGAAACTTCTGCTGGGTGCGTATTTTTTTGTTTTATTAAATGATGGTAGCCATTAATTATACTAATAGGGGTTCTAATTTCGTGAGAAATATTTTCTAATATTATATTATTTCTACTTATTAATTCTTTTTCTGCAGCAAGTTCTAACCTTGTTTTTAAATGATTTCTTTTTCTATTGTATAGTATAATTGTAAAAACGGTTATTAAGATTAAAAGAATAAAGAAAATTATTAAAATAAATATTTGACGATCTTTATATATTTTCACATCTTTTTCTTGATTGTCTTTAGCTAAACTTAAAATTTTATTTTCCTTTTCAATGGTTTCATATTTAACTAAAAACTTATCGACTGTACTTTTTTTCTCTATAACCTCTAAACTGTCATTAATTTTTGCATATGTATTAATATATTCTATTGCCTTTTTATAATTATTATCGGCTTCATATACCTCCTTTAGTTTTTTATATACTTTAGGTATTATATTAGGCTCATTTACTTTAAGTCCAAATTTTTCAGCCTCTAAAAAATATTTTTTTGATAATTGTATATTGTTTTTGTGATATATTTCACCAAGCTCCATATAGGCATCTGCAATAACATATTCATTCTTCTTTATTTTTGCGAATTCAATACTTTTTTTAAAGAGAATAATTGCAGAATCTCTTTTACCAATATTTAAAAAATAAGAAGCTTTGTATCTATTATAATAGGCCTTAAAAAAAATAGGATATTTAGAGACATAACCTAATTCTTTTATTTTTTCTATGGCAATAAGGGCTTTCTTATTTTTATTAAACGGTAAATAAATTGAAGAAAGAGAGATATAGGGTTGTGCTTTTAAAGATTTTGATATGTCTAGATGATCACTAATTTCTGCTGCTTTTTCATAAAATTCAATACTTTTCTCGTTTTTGGGTTCAGTGACATCAACTAAATAACCCAAGTAGGTATATATTCTAACCAGATTATAAGAATTATTCTTTGCATATTTTAAAGCTTGTTCATAATTAGTTAAGGCTAAATTATAATTTCGCATATCTATATATAAGTTGCCTAAATCTGTGTAACTTATAGAAATTTTGTTTTTATTTTTGCTCTCTATTGCTAATTCTAGTGATTTTAAACCATGCTTTTTTGACTTTTCATAATTTTTTTTTCTTCGCCAATAGAGACATAATTTTTTGTTGGCATTTAATAAAAAAGTATTGTCTTTTGAGAGATTTAATATTTTGGTTGAATAAAATAAAGCAGAATCTATTAATATAAAGTCTTGTATGTATTTATCACTTAATAACTCATAACCATAATTAAGAACTTTTGGTTTTGTGGCCATTTTTAAACCCCTATGGACATTGTTACTAAAGCTATCAAATCTTTTACTGTAATTAAAAAGAAGTTCAGCTTTTAAAAAAAAAGAATTTGCTAACAGATTTTTGTCATTCATTTTTTTAGATAAATAAAAGCCCTTTTGCAAATAAAACTTTATAGAATCTTTGTTTTTTTCATTTTCTGCAATTTTCGAATAAAGGACTACTTTTTCATTTTTACTTTTTGTTTTCTGTAACACATTTTTTAAACTATCTAAATGGTTTTTAGATGATTGTGCATTAGAGTTAAAGGTAAAATAAAGTAAGAAAATTAATGGTAGGAGAAGCTTCATTATTTGGGGTAATATTTAAAATTGTTAGAGTGTTAATTTTTAAAACTGCACTGTTTTTTTATCTCTCTCAAAGATATGTTTAAAAAAAACTTAAAATTATTGTTTTACATAAAAACACACTATTAAATCTAAAAAACACATGTTTTTGTTAAAAAAAAACACTGTTTTCGCTAATTAAGAGCCTCTTGTAATTAATGATTCACGGAAATTTGTGATATAATAAAACAACTAAAACACCCAACTTATTTCATTAATGATTTATAGTTTCTCTAATAAGAAAATTAACCTATTAATAAATAAAACTTTGCAAAATCCTGTTAACAATACTCACAATATAAGTGATACGTGTTAACGTTTCCGGAATTAGTGTTAAAGCGCCCAGGTCATAAAGTTAGAAATTTGTGAAAATAAAATATGAACAAAAAAATCATACATATAAAATCTAAAAAACACATTGTTTTCGCTAATTAAGAACCTGTTACGGTTAAAGATTCACGAAAATTTGTAGGACAACAAAAAAACTTAAACCCCCAACTTATTTCGTTAATAATTTAAAGTTTCTCTAATAAGAAATTTAAGCTAATAATTAAATACACAATATGAATAATTTAAATTTCTTCTTGCTGTTTCAAAAATTAATACACAGAAAAGCAATACATTTTTTTACTCTTTTACTAATTTTTTTTATTAGCTCAAGTTCAAGTTCACCAATTAAAGGTGTTAGTGGTAATAGCCTAGAAATAACAAAAAAAAGCGCTAAAAAGACAATAGTTTTTAACGTTATATCATCAATAGATAATGAAAATGATAGAATTAACAAAGATTATATTGTTAAAAATCAAACGCAAACTTATTTTATAGACCAATCTGTATCTGATTTAGAAGCGCATGTGAAAACCAAAACATTAGAGAATGATTCGTTTCATTTCTTTACACACGGTAAACCAGGCGAGTTGCTAATAGACGGTAAATGGTTAGGGAAAGAAGAAATCGCGGTTTTTGTGAATTCAAAAATTTCTAATTCACAATCTCAAATTTCCTACCTTAATATATACGGTTGTAATTTTGCCGAAGGAGAAAAAGGATTACAAGCTGTAGCCTATTTAGAAAACACATTATCACTTCAAGTTTCTGCCTCTACTAATATTACAGGAAATGGAGGAGACTGGGTTTTAGAGGAAGGGCCTAAAAATAAAGGGTTAGAATTAGCAGATTATAAAGGCAACCTACAAACGATTTCTGCATCAAATGGTACGGCTAGGTGTTCTAATTGTGTGCCTGCTGGGTGGACGGATGGTGGAGGAACGCCAGACATTTCTAATGCTAATATTGCAGGAGGAGGTTCTAATCTTTATGGGTTAAATGCAACTTGGGTTAATACATTACCTCTTCCGCCAAATAATCATACAGAATGGATTTCATTAAGAGATTTAGGTTCAGCAATTACACAAGAAAGCGTTTTTACTACAATGTCTGGTTTAACGCCTGGTGTTACTTATGAGTTAGTTTTTTATACATTAACATCAAAAACAAACCAAAACGGAGGTTCATTTTTTGGTTCTGGTAATGGATGGTATGCTGGTACATATATTGATGCATTAAGTTATCAAATAGACGGTGGAGCAATACAATCTTTAGCTGTAAATGAAGAAACTTGGGCAACAACAAGAATTTCTTTTTTAGCAACAGCTGCAACTGCAACTATAAGGTTGCTGCCCATCAACAATGGTGCTTATGTTGCTGGAACTGAATCACAACCAAATGCACGCTCTTTTAGAATTGAAACCGCTCAAGTTTCAATTACTGCAAATGCAATAAACGCGTTACCTATTGCAGATAATAATACAGCAGTAACTACAACTGAAATCCCAGTGACATTTAATGTAACTAGTACAGATACAGATCCAGATGGTACTATTAATATAGCTTCGGTAGATTTAAACCCTTCTTTACCAGGTATTCAAAGCTCATTAACTACTGCAGATGGTACTTTTACTGTAAGCTCATTAGGTGACGTTACGTTTACCTCTATACCTGGTTTTACAGGTGATGTTAGCATACCTTATACTGTTCAAGACAATTATGTGTTAGATGGTGTATCTAACCCAGGTACTTCAAACCAAGCTACTTTAACAGTAACCGTTCTTAATACAACATGTACAGAGGGCGCAACAGTAGGAACAGCTACAGCAAACGACCCAGATGGAGATGGTATAAATAACATATGCGATCTTGACGATGATAATGATGGGATTTTGGATATTGATGAATGCACCCCATTTGTAGCAATAGATAGCAATCAAAATGGAGCATTTAGTAATGTTTCCTTCGGTCCTGCAGGAATTACAAGCTCAAATTTAAACGACCACACACAGCCTCACACATTTAATTACATTGTTGTGGATGGTGTTACTTATAGTGATTTTATTACACCAGATGGTTTTAATTATAATTACAACCCTCCTGGTTCAGAAAATATTAGAATAAGAGAAAATGGTGCTTATACAGATGAGTGGGTTAACAATCAGAGCACTTGGGAGAATTTTGTACTACCAGCTATGCAAAGCAGAAATTTAAATTATTATCAAGCATTAGATCCAGGAAACCCTTTAGGTACTGGAGATTATTATGAACTCACTTATATTGAGCCTATAGTTGTATCTAGTAATCGCCTTTTGGCATGGATGGAACGTGCAGGTAATAGTCAAGCAAGTTTAGAAGCTTTTGATGTAAACGGTAATAGTTATAATTCTACTATAACCACTAATACGTCAGATTATACTTCAACAGGTGCTTTAATTTTAGATCTTACTGGTCAAACAGCAGATATAGCCGTTTATCCATTAGATGATCTTGCGCCATTAGGCGCAAAAATATACAAAATAAGAGTTAATATTGATCAAAATAGTGGAGTGGATGGAAAGATTTTTATTATGGGCGATGTAAATCAACCAACAGGAGTTTGTGAAGACACAGATAATGATGGTATACCAGATTATTTAGACCTAGACAGTGATGGAGATGGTTGTTCAGATGCTTTAGAATCTGGCGCAACAACAAACCAGTCTTCTCTTTATCAGTTTCCTAATACATCTGTAGGTGCAGATGGTGTGCCAGATGCAGTGCAAGCAATAGCTGGTGTTAATAGTGGTATGGTAGATTATATGGTTAATTCTAATTATACAAACGCAGCAGTTACTTCTTGTACTAACCCTTGTGTAGCCGCAGTAGGAATAGATACAGATAATGACGGTATAGATAATGCTTGTGATTTAGACGATGATAATGATGGGATTTTGGACACAGTAGAAAATAATTGTACTGCTACTTTTCTTGAAAGTTTTGGTACTGGTACAGGTAATCCTGCAACAAGTCATCCAAGTGTTCTCAATACTGAAAACGTAAGAGTTGGTACAAGTGCAGATTTTTCAAGTCAAGCTTGGTATCGATCAAATACAGGGTCGGATGCCACAGGAAATACTGAAGGTAGGTATCTAGCGTTAGATAATCCTCAAGGAGTTTCACCTGTTTTAAGTTACCAACAAAATGTTACTGTTATAGCTAACAACCCTTATTCATATTCACTTTTTATAGCAGCAGCAGCGGAAGAGTCTGGGCAACCAGCCAGTGCCTATCCTGATGTTAGAATACAGGTTAAAGATGGTGTAGGTAGTGTTCTAGCAACAATAGATACAGGAGTTATATCATTAGCTTGGGTACCTTATGAACTTCTCTTTACTTCAACTACAACTACAGTAACAATTGAAATTTATAATAAAAACGTTTCTCCAATTTATAATTCACTTTTAGTAGATGAAATTAGCGTAACTACTACGTTCTGTGACACAGACGGAGATGGCATACCAAATTCATTAGACCTAGATAGTGATGGAGATGGTTGTTCAGATGCTTTAGAATCTGGCGCAACAACAAACCAGTCTTCTCTTTATCAGTTTCCTAATACACTTGTAGGTGCAGATGGTGTACCAGATGCAGTGCAAACAGTAGCAGGTATTAATAGTGGTTTGGTAGATTATACGGTTAATTCTAATTATACAAACGCAGCAGTTACTTCTTGTACTAACCCTTGTGTAGCCGCAGTAGGAATAGATACAGATAATGACGGTATAGATAATGCTTGTGATCTAGACGATGATAATGATGGTATTTTGGACACTGATGAAGGTGCTTCAGACACAGATGGAGATGGTATTCCAAATCATTTAGATTTAGATTCAGATGGCGATGGTTGTCCAGATGCTATAGAAGCAGCAGTGCCTTCAGTATTGCAAACAGCCAATATTGTAAATGGTACTGTTGGTGCTACAACATCTACGAGTACTGCCAATGCACAAATTAATACTACTTTAGATATTGTAGGTGCTAATGGTTATGCCAACAGTTTAGAAACTGTTGCAGACAATGGTATTATAGCCAATGCATTTACAACCACTAATTATACAACCTACGCTTTAGACAATACCAAAAACGGTTGTGGTACCCCAATGATAACACAAGTGTATTGGAAAGATGGAGAAAGAATTGTAGAAGTTACTAATAATGCTTCAGATAAAATAGTAGTACCCAATGCAGCCAATTTAAATTTATTTAATGCAGGTGTTACCACTGCAAGAACAGCAACCGCTTTAAATACTGCAGAGATTACAGCAGGTAATTCTATTTTATTCTCATCTGGTGCAGTAACAGCCCAAGTAAAAACTGGAGTTACTCCAATTACCAATGCAGGCGTAACCGCTTTTGATAATACCAACGATGTTATTACCATTTCTAGAAGTGGTAAAGCAGGTACAACAAATGCACCTTGGGACACAAGAATAGATGTGGTAAGTGGTTTAACAGACTTTACATCTTTTGTACGTATAGATGAAACTTTAGTGCCAAATACAACGTATACCCCAGCAGAATGGGTGCAATTTGTAGATGACAGAGCTGTTTTAGATGGAGGTTTAAATCCTTACAAAGATGTATTATACGATGTAAACGGAGATAAAGTTGCAGGTAGTGGACCAGAAAGACATATACACGATGCATTGCAATCAGAAATTACAGCGGTTGTAAATACCGAATCGAATACATTATTAGGTTTACATAGATTTGGAACTACCACCACAACAGGAGTAGGAGCAAATACATTAGCAACTTGGCCAAATGGATATCCAGACAGATCTAGACATGTAATTGTAAACGGAGATTATAGTCATACTACAGGAGTTCGATTAAGCGCAAGAAAATTAGGGGTAGGAGATGCTAAACTAGCCACAGATAATTTATTAGTAGTTACGAATGATATTTCATTTACCAATGCCAATGCAGAAATCCGTTTATTAGGAGCAGGACAATTGGTTCAAACCCATACAGGAGCTGCACAAGTTTCTGGTTTAGGTAAACTATTGGTAGATCAAAATTCTGAAATACCAAGTTTATATAGATATAATTATATGAGTAGTCCGGTAAACACTATTGGCGCAAATACATTTACGGTAGGTTCTGTTTTAAAAGATGGTACCAACGCATTAGATGCTACTACTGCTATTGGTAATGGTGCATCTGGTATTGCCAAAGACATTACTTTTGTGGGTGGTTATGATGGAGCAATTACTGCAAATATGCCAATTTCATTAGCCAACTATTGGATTTATACCTATGCACCCTCATCAGACAGAAGATCTAATTGGGTACATAAATATGATAATTTAACAATTCCACAAACAGATGGTTTTATAATGAAAGGCCCAGGTGTTGCTCAAAATTACACTTTTGTTGGTACCCCAAAAGATGGCGATTTAATATCTAGTCCTGCAATAGGCGCAAATGAATCTTATTTGGTTGGTAACCCTTTTGCATCAGCACTAAGTGTTAAAAGGTTTATAGAAGATAATATGAAATCTACCACAGCTACCTTGTATTTTTGGCAACATGTTGGTGAAGCAGACGATAGTAGTTCTGTTAGTTCTGGTCATAATTTTGCAGGTTATATTGGCGGTTATGCTACAAGAAATATTGCAATGGGTATATCTGCTAATGACGCATTACTTGTAGGGGCTTTTGATATTGCTTTACAAGCAGAAGACCCTGGAGTAAATATAAATGGTACAATCTCTTCTGATGGAGTTGAAGGTTTTGTTATAATTAATACTGCAAGTAATTTTGTTGAGTTTCAAAATATTATTAAAGGTGTAGATATTTTAAAAATAAATTATAAATCTAACTTAGATAAAAATATTACACTTAAAATTAATGGTTCCACTAGAGGAGAATATACCTTACCAGCATCTCCATCAGCTTTTTCAACATTTGATATTCAAGTATGTGTAGAAACAGGAGCTAATGTGACCATTATGTCTAATGATAGTAATGAAACATATATAAACTACTTACAATTACAAGATGCAGATGGTAATATTAGTTGTGCACCAAACGCTGGTGGTTCTAATGCAAGTTTAGTTCCAGAAGCATACATTGCTATTGGTCAAGGTTTCTTTATACAAGGAGACGAAACAGATGGAGGTCCTATTGTATTTAATAATAGTCAAAGAGAATTTAAAACAGAAGGAGATAATTCTGTCTTTTTTAGAAATAATAATTCTTCAAAAACAATATCCTCAAGTAACGAGGCTACCAAAGATGTTTTACCTATCATAAAACTAGGTATGGACTTTCTTAATGGAGAAGGAATAAGCATTCATAGACAAATTGGTGCTTCTTTTAATTCAAATAATTCTTTTGCTTTTGATAAAGGATATGATAGTGAAATTTATGATTTACGCCTTACAGATATTTATTGGAAACTACCAAACGATGATTTAAATTATGTAATTGTTGGTGTAGAAGAAGTTTCAGATAATCTAGAAATACCTATTCATATTACTATGAATTACAATGGCTCAATAGCAATACAAATAGATGAAATAAAAGGTATTAATAGAGATGTATTTCTTAAAGACGCAGTCACAAACCAAATACATTTATTAAATAATAATATTGTTGCAATACAGTTACTTAAAGGCTCTTATTTAGAAAGGTTTTCTTTAGTTTTTAATGGAGCTGTATTATCTATTAATGATATTGAAAATAAAACTTTAGATAAAGAAATATCAATATTTACAAGTACCAACACAAAAGAGTTAGTTATTCAAAACCATCGAAATTTAGAAATAAATAGAGTTGAATTATATAACATTTTAGGACAAAAAATAAAAGAATGGAGTAGCCTTATAAATAAGTTTGAAAATAGATTACAAGTAAAGAGTTTAGATGATCAGATATACATAGTTAAAGTACAAACTGATAAAGGGTATTTCTCAAAGAAAATTTATATAAAGTAGCATAAAAAAAATATTACCTAAGAGCTAAAACCGGGGGGTTATTAGGGCTTGATGGTAATATTAAAGATCCTAAAAGAGGTTTATTAAAAGATTCCCTACCTTTTAATTATAATTTTATTTAAAAATAATAACTCCTTTTTTAGTTTTCTTAAAAAATTATATATTATAATAAATTAATGGTTTTTATAAGGTTTTCTTTAAACATTTTTCCTTATAAAGTAATTTTAATTTTTCCCCAAAAAAATTATCCCATTAACTTTATTATTTAAATAAAAGCAAATGATTTTTATACAGATATTTCCACCACCAGCACCACCACCACCACCGCCAGGTCTTCCAATAGATACTTGCTTGGTATTTTTAATGATTATTGGAGTTTTTTATGGAGTCTTAAAAAATAGAAAAAAACCGATGTCTTTTCAAAGAAATATTATAAGTAAATGATTTTTATGAACAATACGAAAGGAACTCTAGAAGTTGTAGTGTTTTTTACAATAATTTTTACAATGTTATTTATTTATCAAAAAGTATATTATAATAAAAATAAAAAATGATATTTAAGAATAAAATATCTAGTTTAAGGTTGCTCATTTTACTTTTAACTAGTAGTGTTTTTTTAACAGCGTATGTAACCAATATACTACAGATGAAACCTCCTATCGAAATAAAATTGACTTAGAGAATAGTAATAGTTGAGCTTTAGTTGATTTTTTTTTGCTCAAAAGATGTTTAACCCATTACTAGGTTTAGAATTTAAAACATTTTACAACTAAATGACAGTTGGCGTTCAATATTTTTCAAATACAGCCCATTTATTTTATTATTAAACAACTAAAATGATATTTACACTAATAGCTAAAATACTTCCATTAGATTCTGTTTTTTATTTATTATTAATAATTAGCATTATTTATTGTATACTAATTCTTAGAAAGAATACTATTAATACACATTTAAATTCTTGTCCTTTATGCGATTCTAAAGCGTTAAGTAGAACAAATAGAAGTAAATTTTATACGTATCTTTCTATAACTTCAAAAAAATATTATTGTAATGGTTGTAAAAAAAGGGATAGAATTCTTTTTTTAACTAATAAGAATAGAAAAAGAAAAGAGAAACAATAGTAATTTTTTTACTAGAAAATATAGCCAAAGAAAAAGGATATAAAATTATTTGGTTAGATGCTATGGATGAGCAACCTCAAGCATTCCAATTTTATAAAAAACTAGGATATAAATATCATTCTCATACTTTTTTAGAGTACGATTTATTACATAAAGAGGTAAGAAAAATGAGTCAGGTTTATAAAGAAATCAATTAATTTTAAAGATTTTAGACATAAAAAAAAGCCTCTACCAGAGGCTTTTTTTTATTGTATAATTTATTACTTAGAAAGTAGCTTTACAATCCATAAGATTAAATACAATCCAAGACCAAAACCTGCTAGTAAAAAAGCAACTACAAAACCTATTCTAATAAACTTTGCTTTAACATTTATTTTTGGACTTAACCAATCTGAAACTCCTAATATCATAATTTTTTTATTTTTTAAATTTGATTCAAAAATATTAAATATCGTTATTTAATAGATTATTATTTCGGTGAATGTTCATCTTTAAACGATGAAATTTAAACAAATTATACACCAGTACTTCCAAAACCTCCAGCACCTCGTTCTGTTTCACTTAAAACTTCAACTTCTTGCCAATTTACACGTTCGTGTTTTGCAATAATTAATTGCGCAATTCTTTCGCCATCATTAATTACAAACTCCTCATTAGATAAGTTGACTAAAATTACACCAATTTCACCTCTATAATCAGCATCTACAGTTCCTGGAGAATTTAAAACAGTAACTCCTTTTTTAGCGGCTAAACCACTTCTAGGTCTCACTTGTGCTTCAAAACCAATTGGTAATGCAATAAATAAACCTGTTTTTACAATGGCTCTTTCTAACGGTTTTAAAGTAATAGCTTCTTCAATATTTGCTCTTAAATCCATTCCTGCTGCTCCTTCAGTTTCATAATTAGGAGTTGCGTGTTTCGATTTGTTAATTATTTGTACGTTCATTGTTATTATAAATTATATAAATATGTAATTACTTCTAAAAATTCTGCTTTCCAGAAAGACTCAGTATGCTTTCCTCCAGGTGCAATTTTAGTTTTAATATTATCTGATGGAAAACCACTGTCTATCAATCGTTCTGCCATATTATCTGTGTCAGGAACCATAGAGGCTCCTTCTTTATCACCAACTAATAAATATAGTTTTGTGTTTTTCTGATTTCCATTTTGTTCTGCAAAATCATTTACTTTATTAGAAAACCAAAAAGAGGTAGAAAGCGCACCAATTTTACCAAAAATATCAGGATGTTTTAATCCGCCATAAAAAGAAATTAATCCACCCAAAGAACTACCAATAATAGCAGTGTTTTTTGCTTCTGAGTTTGTTCTGTAATTTTTATCAATAAAAGGTTTTAAAGTTTTTACTAAAAAATCGACATATATTTCACCTTTTCCTCCACCGTATTTTAGGTTTTTCCAAGGTGTGTATGCTTCAATTCTATGTGTTCCTCCGTTTTCTACACCAACAACAATAAAGCTTTTTCCTTTTTTTTTATAAAGTGAATTTAAGGTTTCATCAACACTCCATTCTCCAACAAAAGAAGTAGCATCGTCAAATAAATTTTGAGCATCATGCATATAAATTACATTATACTTTTCTTTTGAAGCATCATAATTTGGAGGCAAATACAACCAAATTTTATGTGAAATATCATTTAAACCATCAACAACAAATTCTTTCTCTAAAATGGAAACATTGGCTGCTTTTGTAGATTTTTTCTCTTCTACTTTAGTTTCATCTTTTTCTTTCTTACTTGGTATTACCTTACAGGATGTTATCAATAGAAAAAGACATAAAAAAAGTGAAATATTTTTGATCATAAGTAAGTTTTCTAACCTTACAAATATAATAATTCACAAATGCATTCATCAATAGATACTAATTTTATTACTTTTGATGTATAAAATGGAGAAAAGATGAATGAGCAGAAAAAAATAGCGGTATTTGGAGGTGGTAGTTGGGCAACTGCTATTGTAAAAATGTTGAGTGAAAATTTAGAAACAATTGGTTGGTACATGAGAAATGAGCAAGCAATTGAACATATTAAAGAAAATGATCATAATCCAAATTATTTACGTTCTGCAGATATTTTTGCACGTCAATTAGATTTATCATCTAATATAAACTACATCGTTGAAAATTACGATGTACTTATTTTTGCAATTCCTTCAGCTTTTTTAACAAGTGAATTAAAAAAATTAGAAACTTCTTTAGAGAATAAGATTATTTTTTCTGCAATTAAAGGAATTGTACCAGAAACAGGTTTAATTATTGGAGAACATTTTAATAAAGAATACAACATTCCATTAGAAAATATTGGTGTAATTACAGGTCCTTGTCATGCAGAAGAAGTGGCAATGGAACGTTTGTCATACTTAACAATAGCTTGTCAAGATGAAGAAAAAGCTGAATTTATAAGTAATTCATTAAAAAGCTGGTATATAAAAACGAAGATTTCTGATGATATTATTGGTACTGAATATGCTGCGATGTTAAAGAATATTTATGCTGTTGCTGCTGGTATGGCGCATGGTTTAGGTTATGGAGATAATTTTCAGGCGGTATTAATGAGTAATGCTATTAGAGAAATGAAACGTTTTATTAAAAAGATTCATAAGATGAAACGAAATATTAATAACTCTGCTTATTTAGGTGATTTGTTAGTTACTGGTTATTCTGTTTTTAGTAGAAACAGACAATTTGGGAACATGGTTGGTAAAGGATACACCGTTAAATCTGCTCAAATGGAAATGAGTATGATTGCAGAAGGGTATTACGCTACCAAGAGTGCATTTAAAATGAAAGAAGAAAGTGGTGCAAACACTCCTATTATAGATACTGTTTACAATATTTTATATGATAATAAAAGCCCTCAAAAAGAATTTAAAAAATTGACAGATAAATTAGATTAATTGTTTAATTTTGAACATTGTTATTAATTATTAAACATTGTTTATGAAAACAATACAAGAAGTTGTAGAAAGCACGATTAGAAAAACACCTTTTATTGAAGAAGCTTTAAATGAAAAGTTGATAAATGTTTCTTCTTTAGCCAGAATTATTTTACCAGAGGTATCAGCTGCTTTAAAGAAAGATGTAAAAGTTGGTGCTGTTATGATGGCAATTAACAGACTTTCTCCTGCAAGTGAATTGCGCATTAGAAAGAACATTAAAAAATTAGCTTTAGATTTAGGTGATGTTATTGTTCGTTCTGACTTATGCGATTTTACTTTTAAAAATACGCCATCTTTATTAAGAGAAATTGCAAAAATTCTAACTAAATCTTCAGAAAATACTGATTATTTTTTAACAGTTTCTCAAGGTATTTTTGAAACCAATATTGTTACAAGTAAAAATTTACAACCTTTTGTTCAAGAAATTTTTGAACATGAAACCTTAACAAATAGAATGTTAGACTTGGCATCTATTACAATAAAACTGCCAGTTAAAAATCAAGAACAATCAGGTATTTATTACTTTATTTTAAAGCAATTAGCTTGGGCAGACATTCCTTTACAAGAAATTATTTCTACTACAAATGAAATGACAATTGTTGTAAAAGAGGAAGACATTAACCAAACATTTTCTATCTTAATGGATATGAAATTAAGCTAATTAAATGGCGAAACAAGATCCTTATGCAGCATTAAGAATAAAGCAATTTAATATCTTTCTGTTTGTTAGGTTTTTATTGGTTTTCGGTTGGTCTATGCAATTTATTGTCATTGAATGGCAAGTATATTCTATTACAAAAGATCCGTTATCTCTTGGAATAATTGGGTTGATGGAAATAATTCCAGCATTTACAATGGCTTTATTTGCAGGTCATATTGTAGATCAAAACGAAAAAAGAAGTTTATTAGCAATTTGTACAGCCGCTTTTTCATTAATTAGTTTAGGGTTATTTCTCTTAACTACAGATAGGATTATTGGCAGTTGGTCTACAAACGCAGTTTTATATTCTATTTATGCATTGGTTTTCTTTGGCGGATTTTTACGCTCATTTTTTGGGCCTACAATTTTTTCTTTAGTCGCGTTATTAGTTCCTAAAAAAATATATCACAACGCTGCAACTTGGAGTACAAGTACTTGGAAAACAGCATCTGTTTCTGGAGCTTTATTTGGTGGTTTTTTTATAAGTTGGATTGGTGTTGATAAAACTTTATGTCTCGTTTTTATTCTAGTAATTCTATCACTTATATTCCTTTTTCAGATAAAGAAACAACCAATTTTAAATACAAAAATTGGTGAACCGATGAGAGATAGTTTAAAAGCAGGAGTGAAGTTTGTTTTTCAAAATAAAACAATTTTAGGAGTCTTAAGTTTAGATATGATTGCCGTTTTATTTGGAGGAACTGTCGCTATTTTATCTGTTTTTGCACAAGATGTTTTAAGAGTTGGTCCAGAAGGTTTTGGTATTTTAAATGCGTCTATTTCTATGGGTAGTATATTAACAATGTTTATAACAACCTATATTCCTATCAATAAAAATACAGGTAAGAAAATGTTGATTTCTGTTTTTGTATTTGGACTTAGTATTATTGCTTTCGGGTTGTCATCTATTTTTTGGGTAAGTATTTTAGCATTGTTTATAAGTGGTGCTGCAGATGGAATTTCTATGGTGATTCGTCAAACAATTTTACAATTAAAAACACCAGATGATATGAGAGGAAGAGTATCTTCTGTAAACTCGATGTTTGTTGGGTCTTCAAACGAATTAGGAGCATTTGAAAGTGGTTTAGCGGCTAAAATATTAGGACCCGTAGTTGCAGTTGTTTTTGGTGGAACGATGACTTTAATTACAGTTGTTGCAACAGGTGCTTTAAACCCAACTTTAAGAGATTTAGATTTAACAGCAGAGATTGAAGCCAACGAAAAAGAAGATTAATAACTCACGGATTCATTGAATTCAAGAAAATATTCAAGACAAAATTTTTACTATAAAAAAACCGTTTTTCGATCATCGAAAAACGGTTTTTAAGTATTTTTTTTAAAAGGTGTTATTTAACTAACACAAGCTCAGTAATAGATTTTTCTTTAACTTTTTCTCCTGTCAACTCTCCATCTTCGTCAGTTAATTCTACTTCTATTTCAGACCAAGTAATTGTGAATTTTTTATCTATAAATTCATTATCATATAAATCAATTTCGATCTCTTCTTTAATATCATAAAAGAGAATTTCCTTTTTATTTACGTCTTCAAATTTAAAATAATCATCTTCATTAAGACCTTTAAAGGTTGCAGTTAATGTATTTTCTATTACATTAATTTTAGAAGTAAAAGAAAGAGACGCTGAAATAAATAGCACGAATGCTACAGAATATAAAGTTTTCATAATTTTTAATTTTAAAGTTATTTTTTAATAAATATAGTAGCTCTTCTTTTTCCAAAAAAGAAGGTGCTTTTTGTTGAGGTGATAACGAACTATATTTTCATAAGCCTTAAAATTATTGATACTGTATATCAAATGTACATTTTTTTTCAATTGAAAATTAAAAATTATTTATTTTTTTAATTATTTATGAATTTTTTTTTTCAATAATTATTTTCGTTGTATTTATATTGTTTATCAGTGAGTTATAGTTTATGAAATCTGTGTTAAAAGTATCGTTTTGTCTTTTTAATAGAACCTTTGTTTACTTTTTTGATAACAAGGTTTAAATAAATAAAGAGTATTATTCTACAATAATTAACTTTTTTATAAATTGATAATATCTTCGACAGGCGCAGGCCGATGATATGCATTTAATGGGTGTTTTAAATATAAAAATGAGCCTATTAAAGTTTATTTACTCAAAAGTAGTAGCAATATTTATATGCTTATTCAATTCTTTTAAGTGTTTTTCTGTTGTTTCCTCATCCCAAGAAAAATGAGTTTTAAATAAGTCTAAAACAAGTTCTTTGAACAAAAACACACTGTGTGTGTCAAAAAATAAACGTCCGGTTCTACGCATAAAGAAATCTGTAGGAGAGCAAGTCATTTCATAATTTATAGTAAACCAAACTTCTGCTTTTATCATTTTCTCTTGCATATTATCGTGCATTAAATCATCAAATTTCTGCAAAATGATATCAGTCTGTTTTCCATAATTATGAACTAAATATTCTGCATCTTTTTGATTAAAATCTACTTCTGCAATTCTATTATAAATTGCATCTGTATAGCTTTGTACCTCTTGATAGTTTTTAAAAGTTCCACCAGAAAGTGCAATTTCTTTTGTTTTTATTTCATCAAATTCTTTATCAAACCTACGTTTGTACTTTTTTGCAACTAAATCTACAATACGTTCTGCCATTTTTCTGTAACCCGTTAATTTTCCTCCGGCAATAGAAATCAATTCAGTATCAGAAACAAAAATTTCATCTTTTCTAGATAATTCTGAAGCAGATTTTCCTTCTTCATGAATTAAAGGACGTAAACCAGCCCAAGAAGACTGAACATCATCAAGTGTTAAATTAATTTCAGGAAACATATTATTAACAGCAGAAATTAAATAAGTTGCGTCTACCAAGTTTGTAGTTACATTGTTTTTATCTTTCTGGTAGTTGGTATCTGTTGTTCCAAAATAAGTAACTTTTCCACGAGGAATTGCAAACATCATTCTTCCATCTGGCACATCAAAATAAACAGATTGTTTTACAGGTAATTTTTCATGAGCAACTACTAAGTGAACACCTTTGGTTAAGTGTAAACGTTTACCTGTTTTAGAATGATTCGTTTGTCTTAAATCATCTACCCAAGGCCCTGTTGCATTTACAACATACTTTGCTTTAATATCAAAACTTGAGTTAGAAAGTGTGTCTTTTACTGTTGCTCCTACAACTCTATTATCTTCATAAATAAAGTCTTTAGCTTCTGTATAATTTAGTGCACTTGTATCGTAATTTAAAGCTGTTTTTAATACTTCTATTGTTAAACGAGCATCATCTGTTCTGTATTCTGCATAATAGCCTGCACCGTTTAAAATACTTTCTGGTAGTAAAGGTTCTTTTTCTAATGCTTCTTCCTTATCTAACATTTTACGTTTATCTTCTCCTTCTACAGAAGCTAAAATATCATATACTTTTAAGCCAATAGAAGTTAACCATTCTCCATATGTTCCACCTTCAATTAAAGGCAAAATCATTTTTTCTGGAACGACTAGATGTGGAGCTAAATCATGTACAATTGCACGTTCTGTTCCTACTTCTTTTACCAACCAAAAATCGAATTGTTTTAGGTAACGTAAACCTCCATGAATCAGTTTTGTAGATTTACTTGAGGTTCCAGAAGCAAAATCATTCTTTTCTATTAAAGCAACTTTCATTCCTCTTGAAGCTGCATCTAAAGCGATTCCTGCACCAGTAATTCCTCCTCCGATTATTAATAAATCAAATTCGGTAGCTTGTAAGTCTTTGGTAATATTTTCTCTGTTAAAAAATGAAAAGTTATTCATGATAATGTTAAAATTTAAGGATAAAATATTAAAAAGTTTATATTTGTTAGTAAACTACAAAAAAAGTTAAAAAATACCCGTATGAAATATAAATACTTCAAAGAAATTATTTTCGTTTTATTCTTTACTTCATTTTCTATTGTTGCTCAAAATATTAAGGAGAAACAAAGGATAACTAAAGATTACGATTTAACAAAATTACAAAATCTAAAGGAAGATTATTCTTCAAATTTTATAAAAGAAAAAAACAGAGCTAATCTTTTAGCAACACAAAGAGGTTGGAAACTAAAATTTAAGGATGCTAATGGATCTTCTTATGAATTAATGAAGATATCTAAGGAAGGAGCACCTTTATATTATAAAACATACAACGTTAATGCTGCAATTTCTACAAGAACAAATTACTTACATAATAATGGAGGTCTTGGTTTAAATCTAGAAGGTCAAGGAATGACGGCTTATGTTTGGGATGGAGGTATAGCAAGAGAGACTCACCAAGAATATGATGGAGATGGAGGAGAAAATAGATTTTCTGTAGGAGATGGATCTACAGAACTAAATTATCATGCAGCTCACGTAATGGGAACCATTATTTCTTCAGGTTTTGAAGCTGCTGCAAAAGGAATGGCACCAAAAGCAAAAGGAATTGGATCTGATTGGAGTAATGATTTGTCTGAGGTTACATTTGCAGCTGCAAATGGAATGTTAGTTTCAAACCACTCTTATGGTATTGCTGCTAGAAATGATGATAATGAAGTGCAAATTCCAACATATTATTTCGGAGCATATATTAGTTCGTCTAGAAATTGGGATAACATTATGTATAATGCGCCTTATTATTTAATGGTTGTAGCTGCAGGAAACGATGGAAACGATAATACTGCAAATTTAGAACCGTTAGAAGGAAATGCTGGTTATGATAAACTAACGGGTAGTTCAACTGCTAAAAATGGTTTAATTATTGCAAACGGACAAGACGCATTAATAAACGATGATGGTAGTTTATTATCAGTAACTAGAAATACAAGTAGTTCTGAAGGACCAACTGATGATTTAAGAATTAAGCCAGACTTAATGGGAAATGGATCTGGGTTATATTCTACTTATGATTCTGCAGATGATGCATATAATTCTATTACTGGAACTTCAATGGCATCTCCAAACGTAACAGGTTCTTTGTTATTATTGCAACAACATCATAAAGAAACATATGGTAACTATATTAGAGCAGCTACTTTAAAAGGTTTAGCGCTTCATACTGCAGATGATACTGAAATTGCTGGACCAGATTCTCAAACTGGTTGGGGATTGATGAATAGTAAAGTTGCTGCTGAAACAATTACAAAAAATGGTTTCGAATCTTGGATTTCTGAAGAGGTTTTAACAAATGGAAGTTCGTATTCTATTACTGTTAAATCGGATGGTTTAAATCCGTTATTAGCTTCTATATCTTGGACAGATAAACCAGGGGTTGCAAGTGAAGGAACTATAAATGATGCAACTGCTGCTTTAGTAAATGATTTAGATATTAAAGTTACTAGAGAAAGTGATGAATACTTACCTTGGAGATTAACAGGGGTTTATAGTAATGAGAAAGGAGATAATTTAGTAGATCCTTATGAAAGAGTAGATATTGAAAACCCAACAATAGGAGAATACACAATAACAGTTACTCATAAAGGAACCTTAGAAGAAGATCAAAGATTTTCTTTAATTATTACAGGTATTTCTGGTGAGTTTACTTTTTTAGCTGATAGTTCAGAGAAAGCATTCTGTTCAGATTCAGATGCTGTTTTTGATTTTGAATATAGACAAGTTGTTGCTGGAACTACACAGTTTTCAGTTTCAGGGGCTGATGAGGCAATGTCTGTTGCTTTCTCAAAAGAATCACTTAGTGATAATGGAACTTTCAGTTTAACTATTGGAAATTTAAAAGATGTATCTGCAGGTCCATATAGTATTGATGTTATTGGTGATAATGGAAATGAAATTCAGAAAAGGACTATAAGAGTAGTTGTTTATCATGAAAATTTTGATGATAACCCATCTGAATTAGAGTTTCCAACAAATGGACAGAAAGCATTATCAAAGAAAACAACACTAGGTTGGAAAAAGAATTTGAATGCTGAAAATTATGTAGTAGAATTGTCTGATTCACCTAATTTTACGAACATTATATTTACTGATGATGTATTAGCTTTAACAGCAGATGTTGATGGTTTAGTGGAAGATTCTGTATATTATTGGAGAATAAAACCAAAAAACAGATGTGGTGATGGAGTATATTCATCTACTTTTAGTTTTCAAACAGGTGTTACAGATTGTACAAATACATATACAGCTACAGATTTCTCTATGGCTAGTATAGATGCTGCATCATCAAATGTTACAGCTACTGTACCTATTAATGTTACAGAAAACTTAATTGTTAATAAAGTACTTCTTACTACAGATATCTCACATACTAGTGTTAATGAATTAAAGATTTCATTAGAAGCTCCTGCTATTACTGGAGGAGGTAAAGTTGTTCTTTTATCAAATGTTTGTGGTAGTATAGCAGATATAAGTAACGCAACTTTTGATGATGCTGCAGGTAGTTTATTTTGTGGTTTTTCAGCCCCAGCTGTATCCGGTTCAATAGCACCAGAAAACAATATGAGTGATCCTTTCTTAGGTGAAAGCGCTTTAGGAGAATGGAAAATTATAGTTGAAGATAATACTGAGCTAAATGGAGGTCAAATTAATTCAGTATCTATTACTATTTGTTCATCAGTAGCAAATACAAGTATTCCTACATTCTCATCAACAAACTTAGTTTTAGATGGTAATACAAATTATGTAATAACTGCTACTAATATGAATGCTTCTAGTACTTCAGAAACAGCAGAACAACAAATCTATACCTTAGTTGAGTTACCAATAAAAGGAGATCTTAAAAAAGAGGGTACAGCGTTAGTTGCTGGAGATACTTTTACACAAGCAGACATTACATCTGGTAAAATTACTTTTACAAATTCTGAAACTGGTTCTTTTTCAGATCAATTTATAGTAGACATCACAAATGATGCTAAAGGTTGGTTACCAAACCAAATAATTACGATTCAAGAAGGTGTTTTAAAAACAAATGAATTTTCTTTAAACGAAGTTTCTTTATGGCCAAACCCTGCAAAAGGAATTTTAAATGTAAAAATTAATAATGTGAATAATGAAGATGTAAAAATTTCATTATTTGATTTACAAGGAAGAAAAATAAGTACTTCTGTAAACAAAGTTAATAGCACAATTTTCACAAAAGAAATTGATACAAAAAATGTTTCTTCAGGAGTGTACTTATTAAGTATAGAACAAGGAAACAAAAAAGCAACTAAAAAGATTATTATCTCTAAATAGTTACTGTAATAAATTAATAATTAAAAAGCCAGAATTGATATTCTGGCTTTTTTTATTTTAAAATATCTGTTGGTAAACCATCAATACTTGTTTGATTTCTGTCTTCCCAATATTGTTTAATTCCTTCTTTACCTTTATCAGCAGCCCAATCATTTAATTCATTTCGTTCACTCTTGTACTCGAAAAATGGAATTGACATTCCACAAGAAGTTTGTGCAGATTCAATTGTGATATCAAAAATCTGACGCGTTCCTGGTGTTTCTGGAAAAAGTGTAATTAAATCATTCCAATTAGCATCACCTTCTTTAATTTCTTTTCCTTTTCCGTATAAACGCAGAATATTAGGAGCGCCTTCAAAAGCACAAAACATAATTGTAAGTCGGTCATTTTCTAATAAATGAGCAGCAGTTTCGTTTCCACTTCCTGTAACATTCAACCATAAAACACGGTTTTCATCAACAACTCTAAAAGAATCCATTCCTTTTGGTGATAAATTAATTCTACCAGAATTAGGAGCTGTAGCAACAAAAAATATTTTTTGAGCTTCTATAAATTTCTGAAGTCTTGGTGTAATCTTTTTATAAATTTTTGACATAAAAACGTTATTTAACGCTGACAATTTACAAAATATCGATTGATAAAATGTTTTATAAATTACTACCTTTAACCAAAATAAATTTTCTCTTTTATGGAATATGGATTTCTTTCAGTAATACCACCAATTGTTGCCATTATTTTAGCCTTAAGAACCAAGCAAGTATATATTGCTTTGTTATTCGGTATCTGGTTTTCTTGGTTGATTATAGAAGGCTGGAATCCGCTTGACGGAACCTTAGCAATGATTGAAGGAATGGTCAACGTTTTTCAATCTAAAGGAAACACAAGAACCATAATGTTTAGTGCTTTAGTAGGTGCTTTGTTAATATTTATTCAATATTCTAGAGGAGTCGAAGGTTTTATCAACATCATCAATAGAAGGTTAGTAAAACTAGAAGATAAAAAAACAGGTTACAGTAGAGTAATGGTACAAGTTTTGGCAACTTTTACGGGGGTATTACTGTTTGTTGAAACAAGTATAAGCTCTTTAACAGTTGGTACGTTATACCGTCCTATTTTCGATAAAATGGGAATCCCAAGAGAGAAGTTGGCATACATCGCAGATTCTAGTTCCGCACCTTCATCCATCTTAATTCCTTTTAATGCTTGGGGAGCTTTTATAATGGGACTTTTATTAACACAAGGAATTGAGAAACCATTTTCTGTGATGATGAGTTCTATTTGGTATAACTTTTATCCTTTGTTAGCAATTGCAATTGTGTTCATTGTTATTCTTACAAAAAAGGACTTTGGTCCGATGAAAAAAGCAGAGAAAAGAACAAAAGAAACTGGCGAATTAATGAACAAAGGTTCTAAGCCAATGGTTTCTGATGAAATTACTTCATTTCCGCCAAAAGAAGGAATACCAGCCAAAGCATATAATATGATTGTACCGCTTTTGGTTATGGTTTGTATGATGCCAATTAACCTAATTTATACAGGTTGGAGTTCCGTAGAAAACGCAACATCATTTTTTAATCACGCTACAGAAGCAATCGGAAAAGGTTCTGGTTCATCCTCTGTTTTATACGCTGTAATTACAGCACTTTTAGTTGCTATGATTATGTATTTCATTCAAGGAATTATGAAGCCAAAAGAAGCTGTAAATCTAACATTAAAAGGAATTAGTGAGTTAATGCCTTTGGCTTTATTAATGTTGTTGGCATTTGCTATTGGTGATGCTTGTAAAGAATTAGAAACCGGAATTTATGTGGCAAATGCTACCAAAGAATGGTTGTCGCCAGAATTATTACCCGCAGTTGTTTTTATAATTAGTTCTTTTATTGCATTTTCTACAGGAACTTCTTGGGGAACATTTGCAATTATGTTAGCAATTTCTGTTCCTATGGTAAATATTCACGGAGCAGATATTACAATTGTAGTTGCTGCAACTTTAGGAGGAGGAATTTTTGGAGACCATTGTTCGCCAATTTCTGATACTTCCATAATTTCCTCAATGGCTTCTGCAAGTGATCATATAGACCACGTAAAAACACAATTACCTTATGCCTTAATTGGTGGTGTCGTTACCGTTATTTTGTATTTAATTATTGGGTTTTGGGGATAAAATAAGCGCAGTTCTTAACTTTTTTCAGAATCTGTCATTGCGAGGTTACGAAGCAATCTGTTCAATTTAACGATAAATTTTTAAGAATTTGGGCGTTACCACAAGAGTCGCGCTTTCCGCACTCGCTTTTTATTCGTTCCTCTCACAAAAGAGCTCAAACAAATGCTTCAATCGCTAACGCGGGCTTCTTTAGAAACGTTTGTCATTACTATAGAAGTAATCTGTTTATTCAGAGTTCCAATTTTTAAGAGATTGCTTCATTCTTCACAAAGACATCGCAAGAGTATGAACATACTGTCAGTTCGAGTGTTTTTTATTGAAACAAAGTGGAAATAAAAAATGTATCGAGAACTTTTATTTCGCTATAATTCCTCGTTTTTTAATTTCTTTAATCATACGTAAAGCACCTTCTTTAACCGTGTTTTCTTTAAAAATAAACGTTTTTTCGTACAAGGTATTTCCTTCGAAAAAAGTAACCTGAAAACGGTTATTCAATTTGAATAACGCAGGTTGAATATACTCAATTTTAGCAAAAGAATTAGCAGGCAGTTTGTCTAATTTTTTACGAATTAATGACGTCGTTTTTGTTTCAGAAAAACCTTGAGAAACAATGACCATCATTTCTAAATCAACATTTTTATTATTGATGATGTAAACGTTCCAATCATCTGTTTGATACAAATCATTAAATTCATAAACAACAGCCATTTCTACATCTGTAACTTCTGGTATTTGTATGTCTTTTTTCATTTATCTTTTTGTAAAAATTAAAACTTTTTCTCCTTCTGCATTAAAGAACGTTAATGTTTCTTTATCAACTGTATAAGTTTCTATTTTAGATATTGATTTACCAAATGTATTTGAAATTTTCATATCTGGGCACATCATTCTAGTTTCACCAAAATGCGAAAATTCTAAAGACTTTTTATCAATATTAAGTATTGAAGAGAAGTAATTATTACATCCATTGTTACCACTTATTTTTTCTCCTTCTATTTTTATAAAAGGAGTTTTTCTATGGTTTGATAAAGTTTCTTTGGTAATATCTTTTATTTCAGAAACAGTCCAAGTACCTTGAACACTGTTTAAAAAATCAGATTTTGTTTTCTTATTTTCTGAATTTGAACCACATGAAATCATAAGAAATGTACATAAAAGTAAAAGTAATTTTTTCACTTTTTTAATTCCACAATTTATAGAAATCCTCTTTAGAGATAACATCTCCATCACATTCATCAATAGTTAATGTTCCTTCACATAAACCACCAAATTCATCCTCTAGCTTGTTCTCGTTATATTTTGTCAGTTTTTCGTTTTTATAAACAGTAATTTGTTTTAAAACTTCATCTGCATCATTTGTTTCAAAATACCAAGTTGAGGTTCCCCAATCTGCATATTCATCATCTCTATTTTCGTCCCAAAATTGTGAAAAGTATTTCATTATATAACAGATTTAAATTGTTCTAAAAAGCGTTTGTCATTTTCGTAAAACATTCTTATATCTGGTATTTGATATAACAACATTGCAATACGTTCTATTCCCATTCCAAAAGCGTAACCAGAGTATTTTGTTGGATCGATGTTTGCATTTTTCAATACATTAGGATCTACCATACCACAACCCATAATTTCTAACCAACCTGTACCTTTTGTAATTCTGTAATCAGTTTCAGTTTCTAATCCCCAGTAAATATCTACTTCTGCACTTGGCTCAGTAAACGGAAAATAAGAAGGTCTTAAACGAATTTTAGATTTTCCAAACATCTCTTTTGTAAAGTATAAAAGTGTTTGTTTTAAATCGGCAAAAGAAACATCAGTATCTATATATAATCCTTCTACTTGATGAAAAATACAATGTGCTCTTGCAGAAATATCCTCATTTCTAAAAACTCTTCCTGGAGAAATTGTTCTTATTGGAGGTTGATTTTCTTCCATGTAACGTACTTGTACAGAAGAAGTATGTGTTCTTAATAAAATATCTGGATCTTGTTCAATAAAGAACGTGTCTTGCATATCTCTTGCAGGATGATATTCTGGTAAATTTAAGGCAGTAAAGTTATGCCAATCATCTTCAATCTCTGGACCTTCAGAAACTGTGAAACCAATTCTATTGAAAACTTCAATAATTTGATTTTTAACCAATGAAATTGGATGACGAGAACCTAAGTTAATTGGTTCTGATGGACGCGTTAAATCTCCGTAAAAAGATTTCTGACTCGTAGAACTATCTAAAGTTGCATTTAGTTCAGTTACTTTTCCTTCAGCAGCATTTCTTAAACTATTTAAAGCTTGTCCTAAATCTTTTTTAAGTTGCGCATCTACGTTTCTAAATTCAGCAAAAAGTCCTTTTAATAAACCTTTGCTTCCTAGGTATTTAATTCTAAACGTTTCAACTTCTTCTTTTGTAGTTGCATTAAATGCTGTTACATCACCAATCAGTTCTCTTACTTTATCTAACATTTTCAAGGATAATTAAGGTGCAAATTTAATCTTTTTTAAAGAGTTTTAGATTGTATTTGTTAATAAAACAACGACTACTTCTGAAATCGATTGAAATAAGGATATTCTGTTAATATTTTATGAAACTTTTAATTTTGTGATATTGAAAATTTATTATCTTTACGCCGTTAAATTTTTATTAATATCATAAAAAAACATGGATAAAAATATTAAATCTAGAATTGATGAATTCATGGACTTGGTTAAACTAAGAAATAGCCATGAGCCAGAATTTTTACAAGCTGTGCACGAAGTTGCAGAAACTGTAATTCCTTATATCTTAAAAAACGATATTTACTTCGGTAAAAACATTCTTTTAAGAATGGTAGAACCAGAAAGGCAAATATCTTTTAGAGTAGCTTGGGTTGATGATAAAAATGAAATTCAAGTAAATAGAGGATATAGAATTCAGATGAATTCTGCTATTGGACCGTATAAAGGTGGTTTGCGTTTTCACCCAACTGTAAACGCTAGTATTTTAAAGTTTTTAGCATTTGAACAAGTGTTTAAAAACTCTTTAACAACTTTGCCAATGGGTGGAGGAAAAGGTGGTTCTGACTTTGATCCTAAAGGAAAATCAGACAATGAAATTATGCGTTTCTGTCATGCATTTATGAGTGAATTATTTAGACATATTGGCCATAATACGGATGTTCCTGCTGGAGATATTGGTGTTGGAGCAAGAGAAATAGGTTTCATGTTTGGTATGTATAAAAAGTTGAAAACTACATTTACAGGTGTTTTAACTGGTAAAGGAGCTTCTTGGGGAGGTTCTTTAATTAGACCAGAAGCAACAGGTTATGGTAACGTATACTTTGCTCAAAATATGTTAAAAAGAAACAACGATTCTTTTGAAGGAAAAAAAGTAGTGATTTCTGGATCTGGAAACGTAGCACAATATGCTGCTGAGAAAGCAATAGAATTAGGAGCAACAATTTTAACATTGTCAGATTCTAGTGGTTATATTCTAGATGAAGAAGGAATTAATACAGAAAAACTAAAACACGTTATGTTTATTAAAAACGAAAAACGTGGAAGAATTGGTGAATATGTAGAAAAATATCCGAACGCAAAATTTGTTGCAGGAGCAAGACCTTGGTCTGTTGCTTGTGATATTGCTTTACCATGTGCAACTCAAAATGAGTTAAATGGAGAGGAAGCAATAGAATTAGTTAAAAATGGATGTATGTGTGTTTCTGAAGGAGCAAATATGCCTTCTACACCAGAAGCAATTCAAGAATTCCAAAAAGCAAAAATCTTATTTGCTCCAGGAAAAGCATCAAATGCTGGTGGTGTTGCAACTTCTGGTTTAGAAATGAGTCAGAATTCTTTACGTTTAAGTTGGTCTCGTAAAGAGGTTGATGAAAAACTAAAAGATATTATGGAAGACATTCATGATTCTTGTGTAGAATATGGAACAAGAGAAGATGGTTCTGTAGATTATATTTCAGGTGCAAATATTGCTGGTTTTGTTAAAGTAGCAGATGCAATGTTAGCTCAAGGAGTTGTTTAGAAAAATATTTATTAAATTTAAATAATGAAACGCATCAATTTATTTGGTGCGTTTTTTTTGTCCAATTGATAAAAAAAGTTGTTAGTTATTGGTTTTTAGTAATTAGTCTTTGCGTTCTTTGTGTTTAAATATTCATATTAATTTTTATTGATGCTCTTTTTTTCTCTTTTTTTCTTCGGATTTCTTTTCTCTTTTGTGGGTTCTATTACCCCAAGTATGTTAAACATGACTGCTTTAAAAATTAGTTTAGAGAAAGGTAGAGATGCAGCTAATAAGTATGCTTTAGGGGTTTCTGTTGTTGTAATTCCACAAGTTTATATTGCTGTTATTTTAACCAAATACATTGCAGAAAATCCTAAAATATTAGAAACGCTAGAAAAAGCAGGAATTATTATTTTTATCCTGTTGTCTTATTATTTTTACAAAGAATCTAAAAAAAGTAAAATAAAGGTTGAAGGAGTAAATACTAAAAACGAAAATCCTTTTTTAACCGGAATTACATTGTCTACTTTAAACATGTTTGCAATTCCTTTTTTTATTGGAACAGTAATAACTTTAGATATTTTTAAATTATTTAGTTTCGATCTAATTCCAGTGCTATTTTTTACTTTGGGTTCTATAATTGGTACTTTTTATATCCTTTTTTTATATGGAAAATTTGCAAAAACCATTCAGAGTAAAACAGGAAAGTTAACAAAAGACATCAACATAATTCTAAGTATTTTAACTGCTTTAGTTGCTCTTATTTCGATTGTAAAACTGTTTTTTAATTCCTGAAAGTAATTTTTGATACAAAAATTCGACAGATTTAGTATCAAACAAAATAATATGATCTCCCTTCTTTTCTTTGGATTTATTTTTTCCTTTTTAGGTTTTACGCTACCAAGTGTATTAAATATGACTGCTCTAAAAATTAGTTTAGATGGCAGCAAAAGAGAGTTTAGTAAATTTATTTTAGGTGTTTCGTTAGTTGTTTTTATACAAGCTTATATTTCCATTTATATCATACAATATCTTTCTGATAATCCAGCTTTTATAGATCTGTTAGAAAAAGTAGGAATTGTAGTGTTGCTTTTCTTATCCGTTTATTTTTACAAGCAGAATAAGAAAGAGAAAAAACAAATTGAAATCCGTATAAAGAACTCTTTTTTTATGGGTATTTTTTTATCAACATTAAACATGTTTGCAATTCCTTTTTTGTCCGGTGCAGCAGCATTTTTAATGACTTTTAATCTTTTTAGTTTCGATATTGTTTCTACATTATTATTTGTTATAGGATCTGTAATTGGCACGTATTTTATCCTATATTTATATGGAAGATTTGCAAATTTCATTCAACAAAAAACGGGAAATTTAACAAATCACATCAATTTAATATTAAGTTTTATTACAACTAGTTTTGCTGCGTTTACATTCATTAAATTTGTAATATAATTTACGAATTACTTTTTTAAAAAATAATTAAGATCTTACATACTTTTTGTGAGGTTTTTTTGTTTGTAACAGTTACGGTTAACCGTAATGATTTACGTAGTATTTTGTTAACTTACAGGTTGTAAATAAAATTAAAAATGAAAAAAGTAATGTTACTGTGTTTATTATATACAGGCTTCTTAAATGCTCAACTTTTAGATTTAAAAGACAAGGATATTGTTTTTAAAACAGTAAATAAATCTCAAATATTTAAAGTAAATAATTTTAAGTTTATTGTTACTTGGGATAAAAAACTGAGTTATTCTTCAAATTTTGAAAGTCATTATGGAGGTATCGAAGAGCTACAAATTTATAAGGATGGACAATGTATGAATAGTTTTAAAAATATGGAAGACCCAACTGCGTTAGATAGAATTGTATTTCGTTTTTATGATTATAATTTAGATGGCTATATAGATTTTACTGTTCCAATAGATTCAGGAAAAAATACTTGGGAAAAATACTATTTGTATAACCCTACTAAAAACAAATATGAGCATATTGAAACTTGGGATTATCTAAGAATTCAGAAAATAGATAAAACCAATAAACGTATTCTTACACAACCTGATGGGAATGGCGATAATAGAGAATTATTTAAAATTGAAGGGAATAAATTAATTGAGATAGAGAGAAGATGAAAAGAATTTTAATATTGATAAGTTTAAGTTTAATTTGCTGCAAAAACACATCTGACCCTTTTGAAAACATTGCTTTTGGAAAAATATCAAAAAATGATTTCTTAAAAGAAATGATTAAAAATAAAACGTTTAAAATTTTTAAAGAATATAAAAATAGACCAAATGAGATAAGTAGTATTGGTTATGTTTTTAAACATAAAAAAAATGAACAAGAAATGGGGGTTTATTTAAACGAAGAGCGTTACACTAGTAATTATAGTTTTGGAAGTTTAAGAAGAATAGAATTTAAAATAGGAAAAGACACAATTGAGCAAGGTCAAATTTATAGAAATAATGGGGAAATTTCTAAAGAAAAAGTTGATAATTTGTTCGATAGTTTTCTTGAGATAAATGGCAAACCAGATTCTCTATTGATTATAAACGAATATACATCAGAAGATTTTTTTTCAGTAGCAGATAAAATTGATGAAAGATATATTTCTGGTAAAAAAGCTATTTGGTTAAAAAATAATTATAAAATAATTTTTGAAATTCCAACCTTAAGAAAAGCAAAAAGAATAATTTATCAAAAACCAAAGGAGAGAGATGTGAAAATAGTATACGAAATGAAAAACTATAAAGAATATTGGATTAGTTTTCAAGACTCTATTACATTCTCTTCAAAACCTAAAGATCTGGTTTGGGTTTCTACAAAAGATTGTATGTGGTCAAATGTATATGATAAATACAATGATACTAAACTTGAAATTGAGTTTTATCAAATTTCAAGACGAGATCTCAGTGAACAAAAAATAAAAGCTATAAGATTCGATTTAATAATTGAAGATTCTTTTAAAGAAGAGTTGTATAAACATGAAAACCTTACGATTGAATTAAAAAGTGGATTAGGACATTCAGGTGATCTTTATTTAAATAAAATATTCTCAGTTAAATTCAACAGTAAAAAAGACTCAAAGCTTGTCAGGTTAAAAAACTATAGTAAAAACAATAAGGTCAATATTATTTGTAAAGTTAAATTAATTCTATTTGAAAACGGCTCAATTATAAAAGATTAGATTACGATTAATCAAAAATGAAAAAAGTGGAAGAGAAAAAAATGAAAATAGCAGGAAATTTAACTATTGATGAATGGAATGAGTTAAAAGAAAAATTAAAACCCGAAAATGATGAATTATGGGGGTTAGGAGCACACTTTTTTGAAGAACGAATAAAAACAAGATACTTAACACCAATACACGCAATACAAAATTTAAACCTAAACGAAGGTGAAGGTTTTGCAATGGTAAATCTACAATGTTCTTTAATAGAAACTTTTGAGTGTTTTATTAATGGGTGGATGTTTGATAAGAATAAATGGTGGAAAGAAACAGGTTGTAAAGAAAAGATACTTGTTGTGAAAGATCAAGAGGGAGAAAATATAAAAAATGGCTATATTTTTGAGCAATTTTTTAAAGACTTTAGTGATTCTTTTGATAATATTAATGGTGGTGATTTTTATTCAAAGGTTCGTTGTGGTTTACTACACGAAACTCAAACAAAAGGTAATTGGATTATAAGAGTTGCTAAGGAGAATAATGATAAGTGTTATGAATATGATGATGGTAATAACATAATCTATAGAAATAATTTTCAAGAAAAATTAGAAGAACTACTTGAAGAGTATAGTAAAGCCATTGCTGATGGAAAAAAGTTTGAAGAAATAGGAATATCAATAGAAGATTTAAGAAAAAATTTCAGAACAAAAATGAATCACATTTGTAAACAATCAGAATTATGAAAATAGCAATATTAGGTTGGGGTTCGTTATATTGGCAACCCAAAGAATTAGCGTTTGATAAAGAGTTTGATTGGGAAAATGATGGGCCAATTTTACCTATAGAATTTGCTAGAATTTCTACAGATGGTAGATTAACATTAGTTATTACTTCTGATGGAACTGAAGTAAAAACGTTATACGCTTTATCAACATACAAAACTGTAAATGAAGCTATTTTAAACCTTGCGATAAGAGAAGGTTCAGGTAGAAAAAGTATTGGGTATTATGATAAAACGTCAGGCGATTTTATGCCAGAAAAATTTCAATTCAAAACAAAAATTAGAGAATGGATTCATAAAACTGATTTCGATGCCGTTATTTGGACTAATTTAGGTGAAAAATGGTTGGTAGAAAATCTATTGATTTCATCAAATGAAAGATGTGATTATTTGAGGAATTTAAAAGGAAATAAGAGCGCTTTAGCAGAAGAATACATTAGAAAAACACCTGTTCAGATTGAAACAAAATATAGAAAACTAATTGAAAAAGAATTAAACTGGACACCAATTATATGAAAATCACTAAAAATAACATCCTTCAAGGAAAACATAACAAACCAATTGTAACAGATGTTTTTTACAAAGAAGATCATCAACCAAAAAAAGTGGTGATTTTTTGTCATGGTTATAAAGGTTTTAAAGATTGGGGAGCTTGGAATTTAATGGCAGCGTCTTTTGCCAATGCAGGTTTTTTCTTTATTAAATTTAATTTTTCTCATAATGGAGGTACAGTTGAACAACCAATAGATTTCCCAGATTTAGAGGCTTTTGGTAATAATAATTACTCTAAAGAACTAGATGATTTAGGTAGTATTATCGATTGGGTTTCTACAAATTCTGATTTTAAAGAGAAAGTAAATCTAGATGATATTTCAATTATTGGTCATAGTAGAGGTGGAGGAATTGTACTTTTAAAAACGAATGAAGATACTCGAGTTAAAAAAGTAATTACACTTGCTGGAGTTTGCGATTTTGAAAAAAGAACAGCAACTGTTGGCGATTTAGATCAATGGAAAACTGAAGGTGTAAAATATGTTTTAAATGGAAGAACAAAGCAAAATATGCCTCATTTCTACCAGTTTTACGAAGACTTTATTCAGAATAAAGAACGTTTAGATGTTCAAAAAGCAACAAAAAATTTAAAGATTCCACATTTAATAATTCATGGAGATAATGATACTTCTGTATTGATTAATGAAGCAGAAAGTTTAAAAAAGTGGCATCCAAAAAGTGAATTTAAAATTATAGAAAAAGCAAATCATGTTTTTAATGTTTCTCATCCTTGGAAACAAGGAAACCTATCAAAAGAATTAGAAGAGACAACAAATTTTTGTATTAACTTTTTAAAATAAAATTGTCATTACGAATGAGGAACGAATGAAGTAATCTGTCTATTTAAAATGAGATTGCTTCTTAAAATCGCAATGACAAACAACATCTTTTCGTACTTTCGAAACATGGAATTACAACCTCCTTTTAGAAAAATAATTCATGTAGATATGGATGCTTTTTATGCATCGGTAGCAGAATTAGACAATCCAGAATTAAGGGGAAAAGCAATTGCAGTTGGTGGCGAAGGTAGAAGAGGAGTTATTTCCGCAGCAAGTTATGAAGCAAGAAAATTCGGAGTAAAATCTGCAATGAGTGGCACTTTAGCAAAACAAAAATGTCCGCATTTAATTTTTGTAAACACAGATTTTAAGCGTTATAAAGAAATTTCATTAAAAGTTAGAGAAATATTTTACGAGTATACAGATTTGGTAGAACCACTTTCTTTAGACGAAGCGTATTTAGACGTTACAGAAAATAAGAAAGGAAATCCGTCTGCAAATACAATTGCGAGAGAAATTAGACAGCGTATTTTTGATGAAACAGGTTTAAGGGCATCCGCAGGAATTTCTATTAACAAATTTATAGCCAAAGTAGCTTCTGATATAAACAAACCTAACGGGCAAAAAACGGTTCATCCAGAAGAGGTGCTTCAATTTTTAGAAGAATTGCAGGTGAATAAATTTTACGGTGTTGGTAAAGTTACCGCAGCTAAAATGTATAATCTAGGAATATTTGTGGGTAACGATTTAAAGAAAAAATCGATAGAAGAATTGGTAAAACTCTTCGGTAAATCTGGCGGTCATTATTATAATATTGTTCGAGGAATTCATAACAGCCCCGTAAAACCAAATAGAATTCGAAAATCTGTTGCAGCAGAACGTACTTTTTTAGAAAACATTTCTTCAGAAATTTTTATGATAGAAGAGTTAGAAAAAATTGCAGAAGAGTTAGAGAAAAGAATGATAAAATCGGATACAAAAGGTAAAACAATCACCTTAAAAATTAAATATTCAGATTTTACACAACAGACAAGAAGCAAAACGAAAGCTAATTTTATGCAGACAGAAAAAGAGTTTTTTCCTGTGGTAAAAGAATTATTGTTTCAAGATAAATTAGTAAATTCAGTTCGATTATTAGGCTTGTCGTTTAGTAATTTAAATACGATAAAAAAAGACCCTTTCTGGGTTCAGTTAAAGTTCGATTTTGATACTAAGTATCTTTAAGTATTATCAGCAAAGTGTTCTTTAGAACGCTACTGAAATCAAAATGTATTTGATTGAAAGTATCTCGTGAAGCTAATGAGGAGAAATCTTAAGAGATTTCTCAATCGCTTAAAAACCTCATTTCTAAATGACAAAAAACATAAATTATGATTAAAATTATCAGAACAAATTCAGAACATCCAGATTTTATCAAATTGGTAAAAGAATTAGATGCGTATTTAAAAGTTATGGATGGCGACGAACATGATTTTTACAATCAATTTAATAATATTGATGTTTTAAAAAATGTTGTTGTAATTTATGCTGATGAAGTTGCTGTTGGTTGTGGAGCAATTAAAAAGTTTGATGAAACTTCTGTTGAATTAAAAAGAATGTTTGTTGCTACTGAAAAAAGAGGTTTAGGAATTGCACAAAAAATACTAACTGAATTAGAAGTTTGGGCAAAAGAATTGGGTTTTAAAAGTTGTATTTTAGAAACAGGAAAAAGACAAGTAGAGGCAGTTGGTTTTTATCATAAATGTGATTATAAAATTATTTCAAATTACGGGCAATATAAAAAAATGGAAAACAGTATTTGTTTTGAAAAAACATTTTAAATGAACTATAGTTATTGGGAATTAAAAGAGTGGTTTACAAACATCGATTTTACTATTGTTGGTAGTGGAATTGTGGGGTTAAACTGTGCTTTAGAGCTCAAGATAAAATACCCAAAAGCGAAGGTTTTAATCCTAGAAAAAGGAATGTTACCTCAAGGAGCAACTACTAAAAATGCAGGTTTTGCTTGTTTTGGAAGTTTATCAGAAATTATCGATGATTTAAATTCTCATACAGAAGAAGAAGTTTATAATTTGGTTAAAAAACGTTGGGAAGGATTAGCGCTTTTGCGTAAAAACCTAGGTGATAAAAACATTGATTTTCAACAAAATAAAGGATTCGAATTATTTGATTCTCAAGATTTTTTTGAGGAATGTATTTCGAATAAAAATCAAATAAATGAGTTGTTAAAACCAATTTTTAAAGACGATGTTTTTTCGGTTTGTAGTAATAAATTTAATTTTCAAAAAGTACATCCAAAGTACATTACAAACAATTTTGAAGGTCAGCTTGATACCGGAAAAATGAGTTTTGAATTATTGAATAAGGTTCAAAAATTAGGTGTAAAAATTTTAAATAATATTACAGTCGATAGTTTTTCTGATTTAAATAATATTGTTGAAGTAAAAACGGATAAAATTAACTTTAAAACCAATAAATTATTTATAGCCACCAATGGTTTTTCAAATAAATTATTAAATGAAAAAGTAGCACCTGCAAGGGCACAAGTTTTAATTACGAAACCAATTAAAAATTTACATATAAAAGGAACATTTCATTTAGATAAAGGGTATTATTATTTTAGAAATATAGATAATAGAATTTTATTTGGAGGAGGAAGAAACCTTGATTTTAAAACGGAAGAAACTACTGAATTTGGGCAAACAGAAATCATTCAGAATGAATTAGAAACTATTTTAAAAGAAACGGTTTTACCAAATATAAATTTTGAAATTGCACATAGATGGAGTGGAATTATGGGAGTTGGAAATCAGAAAAAAGCAATTGTTAAAGAAGTTTCAGAAAATGTTTTTTGTGGAGTTCGCTTAGGTGGTATGGGTATTGCAATAGGAAGTTTAATAGGAAAAAAATTAGCATGTTTATTAGATTAAAATATATAGTATTGGTTTTCGTTTTAAGTGCTTTCACTTGTTTTTCTCAAGAGTTGGTTCAAAATAATACAGAAACAACAATTACCTTTAAAATAAAAAATTTTGGAGTTAATGTAGATGGTAGTTTTAGTGATTTTTCATTTTTAAGTAACTTTAATTCTAGTAATTTAGAAGAGAGTTTTTTGAATGCAGAAATTAGCGTAAAATCGATTTCTACGGGCTCTAAAAGTATGGAGGAACATTTATTGAAATCAGATTTTTTTGATGTTGAAAAACATCCAAATATTGTGTTTAAATCTTCTGAAATAATAAAAGATACTAACGATAAATATTTGATAAAAGGTTCTCTGTTTATAAAAGGTGTCGAAAAAAAGATGGAAGTTCCTTTAGAAGTAAAGCAAGCAAAAACGGATGTTACAATTTCTGCTAATTTTGTTCTTAATAGAAAGTATTTTGGAGTTGGAGGAAGTAGTTTTGTACTTTCTAAAAAAGTGAATATTAAAATGATATATGTTGCAACTAAAAATTAAAGAAGTTCTTTTTAAAGAATGTCAAGACTTTGTAAACAAACGTTCAAAAACTGTCGAAGACATCATTTCATCGAACCAAAAAGCATTGCAATCAGAAACTAAAAGTTCTGCTGGTGATAAGCATGAAACTGGGCGCGCAATGTTGCAACTAGAAATGGAAAAAGCAGGACAACAACTTGCTGGAATTAATCAAATGAAATTGATTTTGGCTCAAATTAATATTTCAAAAAAGACAGAAATCGCTCATTTAGGCAGTATTGTTGAAACAGATTTTGCTAATTATTTTCTGTCTATTTCTACAGGAAAAATAATGGTTGAAGATAAAATCTATTTTGCAATTTCTTTATCATCACCTATTGGAAAACTGTTATTGGGTAAAAAACGCAATGAGGAGTTTACTTTCAACGGAAAAACTTTTCAAATTAAAAATATTATATAAATCTTCAAAAAGATTGTTTTTAAATTTTGTTTGTTATTTTTACAATATAAAAATTGGTTAACCAATTTAAAAACAACAAAATGAAACTATATTCTTATCAAATACTATTACTTTTTATTGCAATCCTTTTTTGTGGTAATTTAAAAGCACAAACGCTCGTTAATAACGATTCAGAATTACAAGCAGCAATTTCTAACGCTTCTGCAGGGTCAGAAATTGTTTTATCAAACGGAGTTTGGACAAACGTTCAAATTAGTATCAATAAAAACGGAACAGCTGCAAACCCAGTTATTTTAAGGGCAGAAAATGTGGGTCAGGTTTTTATAGAAGGAAATTCTAACATTCAATTAGGTGGAAATTATATCTTTTTTAAAGGTTTTGTTTTTCAGAATCCATCAAGTTTAGTTTCTAGTGGAGATAGAATAGATCCTATCATCGCTTTTAGAGATGCTAGTAATAATGAGTGTAATAATTGTGTTGTAAACAATATTAAAATTGATAGTTATAATGGTACTTCAACCCAAGCTACAGATACTTTTAAATGGGTTATTGTTTATGGCCAAAACAATGAAATAAGTCATAGTTCTTTTGTTGGTAAATACGGAATTGGAAGTATTATTAATGATAATAGAAATGATACAAACCCAGATTACACAAAAATTCATCATAATTATTTTGCTTCAAGAACTCCTGTTGGCGTTGTAAATGAATTGAATGATCAAGACGCTATTAGAATAGGTAATAGTTCTACATCATTATCCGATTCTTATACAGAAGTGTATGATAACTTGTTTTATGATTGGTCTGGTGAAGTGGAAATTATATCAAACAAAAGCGGAAAAAATAAGTATTACAATAATACTTTTAGCGATTATCAAGGAACTTTAACTTTAAGACATGGTAATGGTTCTGAGGTTTTTAACAACTACTTTTTCGCAAATAACAATCTTCTTTCTGGTGGAGTTAGAGTGATTGGAGAAGATCATAAAATCTATAATAATTATTTTGAAGGTGTAAATTCTTTAAAACCAAGTGGAAGTAAAACAAATACTGCTGGAGGAATTAACATTACAAACGGAAGACCAGATTCTGAGTTAAATGGATATTATCAAGTGAAAAATGCAACAATTGTTAATAACACTTTTGTGAATTGTGATTATGGTGTAAGAATTGGAACGAAAGTAAAATCGGATTTAACATTGGCGCCAGAAAACATCATTTTAGCAAATAATATCATGTTAAATACAAGTATTAGCGCTTACGATTTACAAACGAATCCGATAGGAAGTTCTGTTTCTGAAGGAAATATCAACCAGAATGGAAATTGGGATTTAACAAATGGTACAAATAACAATCAAACAGTTTCTGCGGATTTATTAGAAACAGGAACCGGTTTTTATAGAATTAGTTCAGCAAGTGCAGCAGTAAATTCGGGAGTTGGTAACTATTCTTTTTTGAGTGATGATATTCTTGGAGGAACAAGAGATTCTAATTTTGATGCTGGTGCAGAAGAATTAAATTCAAACGGAAAAAATTTTCCATATAAAGTTGAAGATGTTGGTGAAAAAATAGGTTTTTTATCTGGAGAATCTAACCGATTATCAACATCGGTAAATGAAATAAATTATGCCATTTCTGGAGGAACTTTAAATTTTTATATTAATTCTAATATTAATTGGACGGTTTCTGAAAATGCCGATTGGTTAGAATTAAATACTTTAAGTGGAAGTGATAATGAAACCATTGAAATAACAGCATCAGAAAATAATTCTGGATCTTTAAGAACTGCAACTATTACTGTTTCTGAAAATGATGGAACTTTAACAGCAACAATAATTGTAAATCAATCTATTGATGCATTTAGTATTGATGACGCTGTTTCAATTACAGATTTAACAGTTACAGGTGTTGGTACACAAGACCCAAATATTCCAGAAAATACTTTAGATGATATTGATGATACACGTTGGTCTGCAAATTCTAGTGATGGATCAGCATATTTAACGTACGATTTGCAATGTAAAAGAACAGTGACAAGTGTAAAAATTTATTTTCATAAAGGAAATTCTAGATCGTCAAGTTTTAAAATAGCGACTTCTAATGATAATGTAACTTATACAGATGTAACTAATGTTTTAACAAGTTCTGGAACTACAGTTGGGTTCGAAGATTTTCCTCTTCCATCAAATACTGAAGTAAGATATGTTAGAGTTTTTGGATATGGAAATTCTGAAGGATCTGGTTGGAATAGTTATGAAGAAGTTCAGGTTTTTGGTGATGAAAATTGTGCTTCTTTAAGTGTAAAAGATAATTCATTACAAGAAATTGGTGTTGTTTTGTACCCTATACCAACAAATACCAATTTTTTAAATATTAAATCTCAAACAGAAAAAATTGGTCAAGTAGAAGTATTTGATATTCATGGAAAATCATTGATAAAGAAAAATATAAATCAGCTTTTAGGAAAAATTGAAGTTGGTTTTCTTTCATCAGGAATCTATATTATAAAAGTAAGAGATGTTTTTAGTCGATTTATAAAAAACTAATTCCTAAAAACCGTTTATTTATAAAGCGTTATTTTTACAAAAAAACATTTTACTTACAATCATTTTTTAATGAAGAAAATATTACTTTTAGCATTCCTTACTGTTTCAATTTCTGCAAGTGGTCAATCAAGTCTTAAAGATTTTTTTAAACTTTCTGGTCCAAAAAGAACTTGGGTATTATTTCATCCTTTTAAAGCAAAAAAATCTTTAAAAATATCTAAAGAAACGAATCGAATTGCAGATTCTATTTCAAAAACAGATGTATTAGATGGTGATGGTTCTGGTGGTCAGGTAGATGCTTTTAGACATGCTTATTGGATGGCTAGATTAACCCAAAAAATGGGTAAAAGAGCTGCTTGTTCATTAGGAAAAGCGCATGAAAAGGAAAACTATTTAACGTATAAAAAAAGAAAATTAGAAGACGGAGTTGTACCTGATGAAATAGCATCAGAAATGGATTTATATAATAATGATCAAGGAATAAAATTGATTTCTAAAGGAAGTAAAGTCTCTAAAAAAGGATTAATTTATAGAATTATTAATGCTATTAAATCTGGGAAACTTAAAATTCTAAAAAAGGATAAAAAGGGTAATTTTTTAACTTGTAAAGGAGAAGTCATTGCCAAAGAGGAACTTAAAGGAAAATGGAAGAATAATAAGTGTTTAATTTCATCAGAAAAGGATAAAAACCTCCCTTATAATAAAGAATAAAATCACTACAACGTATTCGGTCAATAGACATAGTGCTTAGGGGAGATATAATTAAAATAACCAATAACAGTAAGGCTTTAATTGATATTTATCATAAAAATTTCATTCAGTAAATTCATACTTTTGCTGAAGTAAATATAATTCAGGTTTTCATAAAACTAAACAATACAAAATATGGAACTTATTTCAGACTTACTCACTAAAGATTATTTTGTGTTATTTCTGGTTATCGGTCTTGGAATTGCTCTTGGAAATGTTCGAATAAAAGGGATTAATTTTGATACTTCAGCTGTTATTTTTGTTGCTATATTTTTCGGCTATTTGTATAATTTAAAAGGCATAACTTTTAGTATTCCACCTATTATACAACGTGTGGGATTGGTTTTGTTTATTTACACAATTGGTATGCAAGCGGGGCCTTCCTTTTTTAGTTCTTTTAAAGAACAAGGAACAAAATTAATTGTCTTGGCAGGAATCACTGTAATAACAGGAGGAATTACAGCGATATCTATTTCTTACATCTATGATGTAGATATGAATATGATGAGTGGTTTACTAACAGGAGCATTGACATCGACACCAGGTTTAGCGGCATCCATTCAATCTTCTCATTCTCCTTTAGCTTCTATTGGTTACGGAATTGCGTATCCATTTGGGGTTTTAGGTGTTATTCTATTTGTGAAATTAGGACCTTCTTTATTTAGGGTAAATATCAAAAAAGAAGAAAATGAATTTGAAGAAAAATCGAGTTCTTCAATGCCAATGGTTATAAATAAAAACTTGATTATTTCTAATGAAAACGTTCATGGAAAAACAATTGATGAGTTGAGAATACGTTTCATGACAAAGGCGAATATTTCACGTATTATGAAGCCGAATCAACCACCTTTCTCTCCAACACCTAAAACAATTCTAGAAACAGGAGATATTATTAAAGCGGTAGGGACTGTAAATGCATTAAATAGAATTCAGGTTTTGTTAGGTAAAATTACCGATATAGAAATTCCTAAAAGTGGAACTTATGATGTAAAATGGTATGTAGTAAGCAACGATACGGTGGTAAATAAAACGATCCAAGAACTAAACCTTCTAGAAAACTATTCTGCTACAATTACGCGTATAAGAAGAGCAAGTATAGATTTATCTCCTCATCCTACAACCAAAATTAAATATGGAGATAAAATTTTTATATCTTGTTCTAAAGGAAATGTACCTGCAGTAACGCAACTTTTTGGAGATAGTTTAAAAAGAATTGGACAAACTAGTTTTTTACCCGTTGCATTTGGTATTGCGATAGGTATTATTCTTGGTTCTATAGCTATTCCAATAGGAGGTTTACAACTTAAGTTAGGCCTTACAGGTGGTGTACTTCTTGCTTCAATATTTTTAAGTTGGAAAGGAAAAACTGGTCCAGTAATTTGGAACCTTCCTGGTCCAGCAAACCAAATATTAAGACAATTTGGATTGTTATTATTTTTAACTCCTGTAGGTTTAAAAGCGGGTCAAAGTTTAGTTTTAGCGATTCAAGAACATGGAGCTATTCTTTTTCTTTACGGAGCACTTATTACGTTGATGCCTATGATTATTACAGTTTTAACTGGGCGTTTTTTACTTAAAATTAACTTTTTATCTATATTAGGTGCCTTAACAGGAGGAATGACATCAACCCCAGGATTGAGTGCAACAGGTTCAATGACCGAATCTGAAGCGCCACAAATTGCCTATGCAGCAGTATATCCTTTTTCACTAGTTCTCATAATTGCTATGGCAGAAATCATGGCAATACTATAAATAATCACATAAATATATAAACAATGAAATAGCGAAACCCCTTTATTAAAACGATTCTAAATAACCAAAAAATCAGTGTTTTATTTCACTGAAGAGTATCTAAATAGTACATTTGTTATCAACAATTTTAACCTAAAATAATACAATGAGCGGATTTTTCAAATCTTCAATTGGGAGAAAGATAGCCATGGCGCTTTCTGCATTCTTCCTGATGTTTTTCTTAATTATACATTTAGCGGTAAATATTACATCACTTTTTAGTGAAGACCTCTTTAACGAGTTATCCCATTTTATGGGTACAAATCCATTAGTACAATTTGCGCTGCAACCTGTATTAGTTTTTGGAGTTGTTTTTCACTTTGTGTTGGGTTTTATTCTAGAAATAAAAAACAAAAAAGCAAACGGAGTTGCCTATGCAAAAGACAATGGTGCAGCTAATTCTACATGGATGAGTAGAAACATGATTTACAGTGGAATAGCTATTTTAGCTTTCGTTGTAATTCATTTTTTAGATTTCTGGATTCCAGAATTAAATACAAAATATGTAGTAGGCGATATGTCTGGATTGCATGATGGTAGTTTTAGATACTTTCATGAATTACAAGAGAAGTTTGTTCCTATCTGGAGAGTTGCTGCTTATACTGTAGCATTTGTATTCTTAGGATTGCATTTAGCACATGGGTTTACATCTGCTTTTCAATCTATGGGAGTTACAGCAGGAAGAAAAAAAGCATTACAAAATTTCGGTAAAATATACTCAATAATTATTCCTTTAGGATTTATAATTGTTGCATTGTTTCATCACTTAAATCATAACCATTAATCTTATAACTATGGCTTTAGATTCAAAAGTACCTCAAGGTCCAATTAAAGATAAATGGACAGATTACAAAAATAAAATAGACTTGGTAAACCCTGCAAATAAACGTAACATAGATGTTATTGTTGTAGGTACAGGATTAGCAGGTGGTTCTGCTGCTGCTACATTAGCAGAGTTAGGCTACAATGTAAAAGCATTTGCTTATCAAGATTCTCCAAGAAGAGCGCATTCAATTGCAGCACAAGGAGGAATTAATGCAGCAAAAAATTACCAAGGAGATGGAGATTCTGATTATCGTCTTTTTTACGATACTGTAAAAGGTGGAGATTATCGTTCTCGTGAAGCAAACGTTTATCGTTTAGCTGAGGTTTCTTCTAATATTATTGATCAATGTGTAGCACAAGGAGTTCCTTTTGCACGTGATTATGGTGGTTTATTAGACAACCGTTCTTTTGGTGGAGTTTTAGTTTCTAGAACTTTTTACGCAAAAGGTCAAACAGGACAACAATTATTATTAGGTTGTTATTCTGCAATGAACCGTCAAATTGCTCGTGGAAAGATTGAGATGTTCAATCGTCACGAAATGTTAGATGTTGTAAAAGTTGATGGAAAAGCAAGAGGTATTATTGCTCGTGATTTAATTACAGGAGAAATAGAACGTCATTCTGCACATGCTGTTGTTATTGCAACTGGTGGTTATGGAAACGTATATTTCTTATCTACAAATGCAATGGGTTCTAATGCTACTGCAGCTTGGAAAATTCATAAAAAAGGAGCATACTTTGCAAATCCTTGTATGACACAAATTCACCCAACGTGTATTCCACGTTCTGGAGATTACCAATCTAAATTAACGTTAATGTCAGAGTCATTACGTAACGATGGTAGAATTTGGGTTCCTGCAAGAATAGAAGATGCAAAAGCAATTCAACAAGGTAAATTAAAGCCTACTGAAATTGCTGAAGAAAATAGAGATTATTATTTAGAAAGAAGATATCCTGCATTTGGTAACTTAGTACCACGTGATGTTGCATCTAGAGCAGCAAAAGAGCGTTGTGATGCTGGTTATGGTGTAAATGCAACAGGTGAAGCTGTATATTTAGATTTTGCTTCTGCTTTTCAACGTTATGGAAGTGAGCAAGCAAAAATTCAAAATATTGAAAATGCTTCAGCTGCAAAAATTAAAGAATTAGGACAAGCAATTGTAAAGGAAAAATATGGAAACTTATTTCAGATGTATGAAAAAATCATCGCTGAAAATCCATATGAAACTCCAATGATGATTTATCCTGCAACACACTATACAATGGGTGGTGTTTGGGTTGATTATAACTTAATGACTACTGTTGAAGGTTTATATTGTATTGGTGAAGCTAATTTCTCTGATCATGGTGCAAACAGACTTGGAGCTTCTGCTTTATTACAAGGTTTAGCTGATGGTTATTTTGTATTACCATATACAATTGGTGATTATTTATCTGATGATATTAGAACAGGTAAAATTCCTACAGATACTAAAGAGTTTGATGAAGTAGAAAAAGAAGTAAAAGACAGAATTGATTTCTTTATCAATAATAAAGGAACAAAAACTGTAGATTATTTCCACAAACGTTTAGGTAAAGTAATGTGGGATAAAGTAGGAATGTCTAGAAACGAAAAAGATTTAACGGCTGCTATGGCAGAAATTAAAGCAATTCGTGAAGAATTCTGGAAAGACGTAATGGTTCCTGGTACTTCAAGTGAAATGAATGCTGAATTAGAAAAAGCAGGAAGAGTAGCAGATTTCTTAGAACTAGGAGAATTGTTTGCTAAAGATGCTTTAGTAAGAAATGAATCTTGTGGAGGACACTTTAGAGAAGAATCTGTAGAATTAGACGGTGAGCAAAAAGGAGAAGCAAAACGTAACGATAAAGATTTTGCTTTTGTATCTGCTTGGGAATATAAAGGAGAACCTGCAGACGCAGTTTTACACAAAGAACAATTAGAGTTTAACGATATTGAATTGAAACAACGTTCATATAAATAAGAAAGATATGTCAGGTAAAGGAATGAATTTAACGTTAAAAATTTGGAGACAAAAAGACTCAAGTTCAAAGGGTCAAATGGTCGATTATAAAGTAACTGATATTTCAGAACATATGTCTTTCTTAGAAATGATGGATGTTTTAAATGAACAATTAGTAAATGCTGGTGAAGAGCCAGTTGCTTTTGATCATGACTGTAGAGAAGGTATTTGTGGTATGTGTTCTATGTACATAAATGGTGAAGCTCATGGACCTGATAGAGGTATTACTACTTGTCAGTTACATATGCGTATGTTTAACGATGGTGATACAATTACAATTGAGCCATTTAGAGCAGCAGCATTTCCTGTAATAAAAGATTTAATTGTAGATAGAATGGCTTTTGAACGTATTCAACAAGCAGGTGGTTACATTTCTGTAAACACTTCTGGGAATACACAAGATGCAAACAACATTCCTATTTCTAAACACGCAGCAGATGATGCTATGGATGCAGCAACTTGTATTGGTTGTGGTGCTTGTGTAGCAACTTGTAAAAACTCTTCTGCAATGTTATTTGTTGGAGCAAAAGTTTCTCAATTTGCCTTATTACCACAAGGACAAGTAGAGGCTGCAGATCGTGTACAAAACATGGTTGCTCAAATGGATTTAGAAGGTTTTGGAAACTGTACAAATACAGGAGCTTGTGAAGTTGAATGTCCTAAAGGAATTTCTTTAGACAATATTGCAAGAATGAATAGAGAGCTTATGAAAGCGAATCTATAATAAGATTGATATTTTAAAATGAGCTTGTAAAAGGCAATTAAGAAATCTCAATTTATAAAAGATTAAAACTCCTTAGTAATTTTACTAAGGAGTTTTTTTATGCCCGAAAAGCACTTATTTAATTTTGTTCTAAAAAAAACATCAATTTAACGGCCTATATATATTTTTTTCTATGGAAGATGGCAAAGTACGTTTTTAGTAAAAGAGTGTTTAAACGACTTAAATAAAACCCTTTTACAAGGATGTTATTTAGATGTTGATGTTGCTGAGGGAAGAAAATCTTCTGATTATAGAATTAAGATAAATAAGTTGATGATATCAGATTTTATTATAACCCAAGATGTTAGAAAAACTAAAGCTTACCACAGAAACCGCTTTCTATAAAAAGAGCGTAAAATAATTAGAAACTATTTTTAGAGTTCCTTTTGAGCTGAAGTATAATGCAATAAAAAGATAGCTTTTAAAAAAGCTCTTTAGCATCAATATTTAAAAATTCAGCAATCTCAAATAATCGAATAAGATCTAACTTAGATTCTCCTTTTTCAACTTTAAAATAACCACTTGTGGTCATGCTTAGTTTTATAGCTAAATCCGTTTGAGAAATACCTAATTCTTGTCTTCTTTCAACAATCTTTTTTAGCACTTTGTCTGATAGCTCTTGCGGCTTTTCGATAGTGTTTTTTTCTAGCATTTTAACCTTTTCTTTTTCTTACATCAAATATAGTGCTAAAATGTGTTTTTTTAGTTTCCATTTTGGACTAACTGTTTTCAGTGAGGCGATTTACCTCCCTGAAAACCGTTAGTCCAAAAAGAGGAAAGAGTTTTTAGGTTACTTTTAAAATCTTTACCATTTTTGTACTCTGGGAAAATTGCTATGAAAAGAAAATTTATCTCATTAAACTTCAAAAAAACCCCAAACTATTTATAGTTTGGGGTTTGTCTTTAAATTATAGTATTCGTTTAAATATCTTTAAAAAATTTAGTAGGAGTAATATCTAACTTATCTAAAATAGTTAGTAATCTTTCTAAATCTAATTTTGTTTGCCCTTTAATAACTTTAAAATAACCATTTTCTGTTAAACCTAAATGTACCGCAATTTCAAAACGACTAATATTAGCAATTTTTCTTTTCTCTTCTAAAGTATTTAGAATGGTTTTATAAGACTCTTGTATTCTTTCTCTTTCTCTTTCTCTTTCTCTTTCTCTTTCTCTTTCTCTTTCTCTTTCTCTCATAATATATTTTCTTTTTCGTTGTAAAAATAAGAAAAAAAGAAGTCTAAAACCCATCCATTTTGGCATACCTGAAAACGGTGAGTTTTTTATATCCCTGAAATTGGGTATGCTATAATGGAAATAGATTTCTTTGGTAACTAAAAATATATTTATCAAATTTGGAAAAAGAAATAGCTATAAAAAAACATTTCTTCACTTTACGTCATTATGAGAAAGGATGACGAAGTATTCTATTTAAATAATACAGTTTTGTCATTTCGAAATGAGCTTTTTTAAGCGATTGAGAAATCTCACTAATAACTAGTAAGCTAGTGATATGGATAACGAAAACAAAAAACCTCCGCTTGCGGAATTAAGAAATATAAAAATTACTAAATAAATGTATCACTTAAAACAAATGCTTATGTAAATAAACACCAACAAACAGAGGAAGACTACAAAAGTAAGCCTTTTTCTACAAGTTTTTTAGAGAATTTTAAACTTGTTAACTCAACTAAAGCTCTAAATATTTTTAATAAATTAAACCTAAATAAAAAATTAGGTTACAAATTTTTATATTATGAAAAAATTAATTTTAAGTTTAGTTTTTGTTTTTGCAACAGGAACTATGATGAATGCGAACTCTACAAATGAAATAATAATTACACCAACCACTGAAACTGTTGAAATAATAGAGGATTTTGGTTGTGCTAGTGATTGTGTTAGAAGTTCAAAAGCAATTGTTTTTCAAGAAGCTGCAGAAGAAGGAAGAGGTGCGTCTATGGATGATTACATGCTAGAGTATGGTTATTGTTACTACTCAAATTGTGTAGATTAATCAAGTTTATCACTTAAGAATCGCTAAAATTAATTTTTAGTGATTCTTATTCAAATTTTATAAGATGAAAAAATGTATAAAAATTACTGTTATTTTATTCTTTTTAGTATTAACAAACATAAAGGCACAAGAACTTTCAGGTAGAGTTACTTATAATGTTTCACTGAACTTAACAATTGAACAAGTAGATAAAAGAAATAAAGAAAGAAATGTAAAGACATCTCAAAGCACAAGAGATAGAATTAACAGCGCTCGAGATATTTTAGCATATTTAGAGTTTAATGATTTTCATTCAATTCAAAAATTAGAATCCAAATTAAAAAATGATGCTAATCGGATGAGAAATAAAACAAAATCGGGTGCTGGAAATGCAAGAATTTATTACACTAACAATTCCTTTCTACATAAAAATAGTATTGTTGAATGTGCTATTTTAGGGGAATGTTTCTTAATTGAACAACCAAAATCTATTTGGAAAATTTCACAAGAATCTAAAATTATCGGAGGTTATTTATGTTACAGAGCTGTATATCAAAACCCTTTGTATAAGTATAAAAAACCTATAGCGTGGTTTGCTCCTAAAATACCTGCGAGTTATGGACCTAAAATTTTTACAGGGTTACCAGGTTTAATATTAGAGTTAGAGGATAATACTGTAACATTTACCGCAATAAAAATAGAAATCAATCCTAAAGAAAAAATTATAATCAAAAAACCTAATGGAAAAGTTATAAGTAAAGAAAATTACAATGCACTTTTAAAAAAAGCTTTTCCAGACTTTTATGAAAAGTAGGAGAAATCAAATAAACCTTAAATGAAAAAGATCATTATTTTAATATTCAGCATTTTTACATATGCTTCTATTTTCTCTCAACAAAATTTTTCTGGAATTGTTCATTACGAATCAACTATTAGTAGTAAAAAATTAGATGAGTATTTATCAACAAAAAGGAAAAACATAAAAAACAAAACTCTTATAAAATCACTTGATCAGGTTTATTTATATACCAAAGCTATAAAATCTAAATTAACTTTTTCAAACAGAGAAGGTTTATTTATCGTTGAAGATAAGTTAAGTTCCGATATACATGATTTAGGTCAGAGAATAAACAAAACAAGTGCTGGGGGTTCAAACGAATATTACTATAATGATACAAATAAAACCTATTTAATTAAAGAATTCAGTATAGGGGAACATTTTATTTATACTAATAACTATTTAAAATGGGAATTGACCCAGGAGACAAGAACTATGAATGGTTATGTAACAAATAAGGCGACGAGAAATAAAGGTAAAGTTATTGCATGGTATACTCCTTCTATTCCTGTTAGTTTTGGTCCAAAAGGAGAATATGGTCTACCTGGTTTAATTTTGGAGCTAGAGATTTATAAGAAAATTTATTTTGTGAAAAAGATTGTATTAAATCCAAAAGAAAAAATAGAAATTAAAAAACCAATTAAAGGAATTAAAGTGACTGAAAAAGAGTATCAAGAAGTGGCTTCGTCAACAATACAAAAATTTAAAAAGAATCAAGGATATTAATTTTTATAATCTATGAAAAACAACCTCCTATTTCTATTTATTTTCAGTATTTCAACTACTCTTTTTGCCCAAAAGGTAACTTTAAGCGGTTCTGTAAAAGATAGTTTACAAACCCCATTATCTTATGCAAATGTTATTGCAAAACCAAAAGATGTTTCTAAAAATTTACAATTTGCTATTACAGATAACGAAGGCTATTATAAGTTGTTATTAGAAAAAGGAGACACTATAACCATTAGTATTTCTTATTTGGGGTATAAACCAGTTAATTTTCAATTTGTAGCTTTAAAATCAAGCAAAAAAGATTTTGTTTTACAGCAATCGTCAGAACAATTAGATGAGGTTGTTATAGAAATGCCTGTTACTGTAAAAGGAGATACTACTACGTATAAAACAGATAAATTTATAAACGGAACAGAACGTAAATTAAAAAACGTTTTAAAAAAATTACCTGGTGTTGAAGTAAGTAAAAACGGAACGGTTACCGTACAAGGTGAAAAAGTAACCAAAATGTTGGTAGATGGCAAAAAGTTTTTTGGAGGAAATTCTAAATTGGCGGTAGAAAATATTCCTGCAGATGCAGTTGGTAATATTGAGGTAATCGATAACTATAACGAAGTCTCGTTTTTAAAAGGATTAACAGATTCTGATGAAATGGCAATGAATATCAAATTAAAAGAAGATAAAAAACGTTTTCTTTTTGGTGATGTAGAAGCAGGTAAAGGCAACAAAGAATTTTATAAAACCAGTGCCAATTTGTTTTATTATTCACCTAAAACCAATGTCAACTTTATAGGAAACATTAATAATATTGGCGAAAAAACCTTCACATTTAGAGATTATATGAGTTTTTCTGGAGGAATGAATGCCATTTTTAGTGGTAACTTTAAATGGAAACGTGGTAATTTTTCTCAGTTTTTAGAAAGCAAAGATTTACTTAAAAGCAAACAAAAATTTGGCGCTTTAAATATTACAAAAACAGCAACATCAAAGTTAGATATTTCTGGTTATGCCATTTTTTCGAACACAAATACCAGTAGCTTTATAGAAAATTTTAATGAATATACCACATTTACAGAACAAAGAACAAATAACACCAATGCAGATAATTTATTAGGTATTGGAAATTTAAATATAGAATACACGCCTAACAATAAAGAAAAATGGTATGCAAGAACTCAAGTAAAAAGAACAAATAACACAAATAATAACACGTTAATTTCTTTGATAGATACCAATGCGAATACAATCTTAACCGATAGAGATTTAAATGCAACGTATATCAACCAAAATATAGAATGGCATAAAAGACAATCTGATAAACACACGTTTTCTTCGGTTTTTAATTATGTATATGATAAAAGTGATAAAACTAATTTTTGGCAAACAGAAGACGATGTTTTTAATGGGTTAATACCAGTTCTGAATCAGAATCAATATTTAATTCATCAACTTAAAAATACCAAAGAGCAAAATATAGATGTAATTTTTAAACACTTTTGGGAAATTAACAATAGCAATCATATTTATACAACGGTTGGTAATAAGTTTTTAAATGAAGATTTTTTAACAAATGATTTTCAAACGTTAGATGATGGAACCACAAATAATTTTTCTTCGGATGAATTTGGCAATAATCTTAATTTTAAATTAAATGATTTGTTTTTAGGAATTCACTACAAATTTAGAGCAGGTATTTTTACATTAAAACAAGGTGCTTATTTACACAATTACAATTGGCAATTAAACAAGCAAACCGTTTTAGATAAAAATAAGTGGGTTGTTTTACCCGATTTTTTAGCAAAAATTGAGTTTAATAAATCAAAAAAAATTCAACTGAATTATAATTTAAAAACGTCTTTTTCTGATGCTAGTAAATTTGCAAACCAATTTTATTTACAATCGTATAATTCTGTTTTTAGAGGAAATGAAACGCTAGAAAACAACTTATATCATAATGCAAGAATCCGTTATAGTAGATTTAGTTTATACAGAGGTTTAATGCTTTTTGCTAATCTAAATTATAACAAACAAATAAAAGGAGTTAGAAGTGTTGTCGATTTTAATGATGTAAATCAGTTTTTAACCGTAAAATTATTTGAAAACCCTTCAGAAGACATTCAAGGAAATGTATATTTAGAAAAAACGATTAAAACCATTAAATATAAATTTGATGTTGGTTTTAGCAATTCAAAATATATACAAGAATTAAACGGAAACTTACAAACCAATAAAAATAATAATTACGATTTTGAAATTGGTTTTGAAACGTTGTTTGATAATTTTCCAACCATAGAAGTCGGTTTAAAAAGAGAAATTGGTACTTTTATTTCTAGTAATTCTACATCAAAATTTATTACATCAGAACCTTTTATAACGGTCGATTATGATTTTGCTAAAGGATTTATTTTTAATTTTGATTACAAACGAAGCAATTATCAAAATAAAACATTGAGGCAAAAAAATGTGTATGAAATAGCAAATACAACCTTGTCTTACAAAAAAGAGAATTCTGCTTGGTCATATAAAATAAGTGCTCAAAATTTATTTAACGCACAGTTTAAACAAAGCAATTCTTTTTCAGATTATGTAGTTTCAGATACAAAAACATTTATCCTACCAAGAATAATGATGTTTAGTATAGGGTATAATTTGTAGTTGTAAGAAGGTGAGATTTCTCAATCACTTAAAAAAGTTCATTTCCAAATGACAAACTAAACTACAAGCTGCAATCAATTAATAATAATAAGTATTCATAAACTAGCTAACTCCTTCCCTTTGGGAAGGTTGGGTTGGGCTTTTTTTATTTCCTCCCAAAATCTGCAGGAATTTCTCCCCAGGCTTTGGTTTCCCATTTCAAAATCGGGTTTTTGTACGTATTTTCTTTCAGCCATTTTTCGGCTCTTTTAATCAGCTCTAATAAATCTCTGTTAGAAGCATCAAAATGCATGTTGGTTTTACACCTTTTCTGTTTTACCCAACTCATGGCAATTTTAGAATCAGAATAAATAGGAATATCTTCTTTGTTTTTACTTTTTAATAAGGCAATTCCATGTACCAAAGCTAAAAATTCACCAATATTATTAGTACCTTTTTTAAAAGGACCTTTAATGAAAATTTGCTGTTTATTATGCGTTAAAACACCTCTGTATTCCATTTTTCCAGGATTTCCAGAACAAGCAGCATCCACAGAAATACTTTCTAAATTAGGCGCACCGTAACTTGCTTTTTCAGCTGATGATAAAGTTGGTTTTTTGCTGTTTTTACCAATATAATCTTCATATTTTCCTTTGGATGCTTTTTCGGCTTCCTCTAAATCTGCAAAAGATTTGTATTGAGCACCATCAAAACCATCAATCTGTTTTTTACAGACTTTCCAAGAAGTAAAAACACCTTTTTTACGTCCGTTCCAAACAACATAAAACTTTTTTTTACTCATTTTTATTTAAAATTACCTCTTCAATAACCTTCGGAAAGTGCTTTTGCTCTAAAAAATGAATCTTTTCTGCAATAATTTCAGGAGAATCTACGCTTAAAAGCGTCGTTTTTGCCTGAAAAATGATAGCTCCTTCATCATAATTGGCATTTACGAAGTGAATTGTGATACCAGTTTCTGTTTCTTTATTTTCTTTTACAGCTTTATGAACATTCATTCCATACATTCCTTTTCCACCATATTTAGGTAATAAAGCAGGGTGAATGTTAATGATTTTATTAGGAAAAGCATCAATAATACGCTGTGGAATCTTCCATAGAAACCCAGCTAAAATAATGTAATCTGCTTCTTTTTTTAACCTATTTAGAATAACATCGGTAGAAGAAAATTCTGTTTTATTAAAGTATAAACAATTGATTTCTAGTTTTTTGCATCTTTCAAAAACTTTGGCATGTTCATTGTTACACAACACATTAGTAACCTTAGCGGTTTTAGTGTGATTAAAAAACTTAATAATATTCTCTGCGTTCGATCCTGAACCAGATGCAAAAATAACAATACGCTTCATATCTAATTTCTAAGTTACAAAAAAAGGAATAATTATTAACAAACTGATTATTTTAAGTAAAGATTAAATTATTTTATTTACTTTTAGTAATCATTTTTAGGGCAAACATTAGTTATAATTAATAAGATTTGTATTTTTGCCCTGATTTAAAATTTAAAATAAAAAATTATGTCAGACATTGCATCAAGAGTAAAAGCGATTATCGTAGACAAATTAGGCGTTGACGATAACGAAGTAACAACAGAAGCGAGCTTCACAAATGATTTAGGAGCAGATTCTTTAGATACTGTTGAGTTAATTATGGAATTCGAAAAAGAATTTGATATTCAAATACCAGATGATCAAGCAGAAAACATTGGAACTGTAGGACAAGCTGTAAGTTATATAGAAGAAGCAAAAAAGTAAGATTTATATGCAATTAAAACGAGTTGTAGTCACTGGACTTGGCGCTTTAACGCCAATTGGTAATAATATTGAAGAATATTGGAACGCATTAGTTAACGGAGTTAGCGGTGCAGCACCTATCACAAGTTTTGACGCTGCCAAGTTCAAAACTCGTTTTGCATGTGAATTAAAAGATTTTAACGTAACGGACTTTATTAATAGAAAGGACGCACGTAAAATGGATAGATTTACACAATATGCAATGGTTGCTTCAGATGAAGCAATTGCAGATGCAAATCTAGACTTAGAAAAAATTAACAAATACCGTGTTGGTGTAATTTGGGGAGCAGGAATTGGAGGTTTAGAAACTTTTCAAAACGAAGCTATAAATTTTGGAGCTGGAGACGGTACACCAAAATTTAATCCTTTCTTTATCCCAAAAATGATTGCAGATATTGCGCCAGGAAATATTTCTATTAAAAATGGATTTATGGGGCCAAATTATACTACTGTTTCTGCATGTGCATCATCTGCTAACGCAATGATAGATGCTTTAAATTATATTCGTTTAGGAACTTGTGATGTAATTGTAACTGGTGGCTCTGAAGCTGCAGTTGTAATTTCTGGTGTTGGTGGTTTTAATGCTATGAAAGCATTATCAACAAGAAACGAAAGCCCAGAAACAGCGTCTAGACCTTTTGATGCAGAACGTGATGGTTTTGTGTTAGGTGAAGGAGCAGGTGCTTTAGTTTTAGAAAGCTACGAACACGCAAAAGCAAGGGGAGCAAAAATTTATGCTGAGGTTATTGGAGGAGGAATGTCTTCTGATGCTTATCATATGACAGCACCACATCCTGAAGGAATTGGTGTTATTGCTGTAATGAAAAACTGTCTTGAAAATGCTGGAATTAAACCAGAAGATGTAGACCATATTAATACACATGGTACTTCTACGCCTTTAGGTGATGTTGCGGAATTAAAAGCAATTTCTAATGTTTTTGGTGATCATGCTAAAAATATTAATATCAACTCTACAAAATCTATGACAGGTCACTTGTTAGGAGCTGCAGGAGCTGTTGAATCTATTGCTGCAATTTTAGCAATGAAACATGGCATTGTACCACCTACAATTAATCATGTTAATATCGACGAAAACATTAATCCTGATTTAAACTTAACGTTAAACAAAGCTCAAAAGCGCGACATTAAAGTAGCTATGAGTAATACATTTGGTTTTGGAGGACATAATGCTTGTGTTGCATTTAGAAAGCTAGAAGAATAATACACTATGAATTTTATTCGTAAAATAGTTAAGCCTCGCAATCAAGAGGATGAACAATTATATAACGAATTAAAAAAACTTCTTAATTTTTCACCTAGAAAAATAAACCAATACAAAAAAGCATTTACACACAGATCTGTGCAAATGACAGACAGTAAAGGAATTCCTATTAATTACGAACGTTTAGAGTTTTTAGGAGATTCTATTTTAGGTTCTGTTATTGCTGCTTATTTATATAAAAAAGTACCTACAGGTAATGAAGGTTACTTAACACAAATGCGCTCTAAAATTGTAAGTAGAGAGCATTTAAATGAATTAGGTAAAGATTTAAACTTAATCCGTTTTGTTAAAAGTAATATAGATCAAGCAAATGTGGGCGATAATATTCATGGTAATATTTTTGAAGCGTTAGTAGGCGCTATTTATTTAGATAAAGGATACAATGCTAGTCATAAGTTTATTTATAAAAATGTAATTGTACCTTATGTAGATATTGAAAAACTAGAAGGTAAAATAACTAGCTATAAAGGTCTAATTATTGAATGGTGTCAGAAGCAAAAGAAAAAATACTCATTCGATACTTATGAGGATTCTGGTAACGAAACCATTAAGCACTTTAGCGTAAAAATTAGTATCGATGGCGAACTAATTGCTAAAGGAAGAGCAACTTCGAAGAAAAAAGCAGAAGAACAAGCTTCTAAAAGAGTGTATTTTGCTTTTCAAAAGCAAATTAAGTTAAGTTAGCCTACACGATAACGTTTTCGTTAAAATTAGCTTTAAAACCCATAAACAATTAGTAATTTAGCTCTCTCATAAAAACTAGTACTAGTTATAATTTATGCAGGTGTACGCTTTAGAAATGGACGATTTTTGCGAAGAAGAATATTCTTTAATAGGAATCCATTCTACATTAGAAGACTATAAACTTGCCTACTTACTAAACAGAAACCTGAACACTCGGTTTTATAAAGCAAAAGAAGATTTAGAGTTTGTAAGAGAAAAAAAGAAAGCTTCTTTTGCTATTTATAACTATGAAAATAAAGAATATGATTTTGATTGGTTTTTAATAGCTAATAGTTATACAAGAGAAAATCAAACCGTTTCTAACGAGTTATTATTAACTTCAGAAACAAAGACATATTTAATTCCAGAAAAGAGAAAGGTAGATTTTTTTCTGAAAATTTGTGGAGAAGTAGAATACGAGTTTGTTATGAAAACAATAAATAAGATTAAAAATATCGAAAATGTTATAACTGCATTTTCAATTGATAAAAACACCCTCAAGTCTAAAGACTTTTTAATATTTTAAACATGAACGATTACAAGAAAACCAAAATAGTTGCAACCCTAGGACCAGCAACGGACAGTAAAGAAATTTTAACGGAATTAGCCAGAGAAGGTGTAAATGTATTTCGTATTAACTTTTCTCATGCTGATTATGACAACGTTAAAAAGACTGTAAAAACCATTAGAGAAATCAATGAAGAAAACGGTTACAATGTTGCCATTTTAGCAGATTTACAAGGTCCAAAACTTCGTGTAGGAGTTATGGAAGATAATGTGGTTTTAAATGATGGAGATCTTTTTACTTTTACAACAGAACAATGTGTAGGTAATAAAGAAAGAGCATTTATGACATACCAACGTTTTCCTAAAGACGTAAAAGTTGGTGAAAACATTATGGTTGATGATGGTAAATTACTTTTTGAAGTAATTTCTACAGATATGGACAAAGCAGTAGTTGTTAAAACAATTGTTGGTGGACCATTAAATTCTAAAAAAGGTGTAAACTTACCAAACACAGCTATTTCTTTACCTGCTTTAACAGAAAAAGATAAAAAAGATGCAATTTTTGCATTAGGTTTAAATGTAGATTGGATGGCACTTTCTTTTGTTAGAACGCCAGAAGATTTAAGAATGTTAAGAGATTTAATCGATGAGCATTCAGATTATAGAGTTCCTGTAATTGCTAAAATTGAAAAACCAGAAGCAGTTGCAAATATAGATGCATTAATTCCTTATTGTGATGGATTAATGGTTGCTCGTGGAGATTTAGGAGTAGAGATTCCAATGCAAGATGTTCCATTAATTCAGAAAAAATTAGTGAGACGTGCAAAGAGAGCAAGAATTCCAGTAATTATTGCAACTCAAATGATGGAAACAATGATTGACAATTCTGTTCCAACAAGAGCAGAAGTAAATGATGTTGCAAACTCAATTATGGATGGTGCAGATGCAGTAATGCTTTCTGGAGAAACATCTGTAGGGAAACACCCAATTAGAGTTATTCAAAAAATGGCAGAAATTATTAAAGCTGTTGAAAACTCTAGAATGATTAAAGTACCACATGAAGCACCACATATTAGAACAAACAGATTTATTACAAAATCAGTTTGTCATCATGCAGCTTTAATGGCAAATGATATAGATGCAGCAGCAATTTCTACACTTACTAGAAGTGGTTATACTGCTTTTCAAATATCTGCTTGGAGACCACAAGCTAAAATATTAGTATTTTCATCAGAAAGAAGAATTTTAGGAAAACTAAACTTACTTTGGGGTGTAAAAGCTTTTTATTATGATGCAAACTTAACTACTGATGCAACAGTTGTTGATATCAATAGAATATCAAAAGAAAAAGGATATGTACAACAAGGAGATCTTATGATTAACCTTACATCTATGCCTGCAAAAGCGCAAGGAATGGTGAATACATCTAGAGTTTCTGAAATAGAATAATTATTAGTTTAAACTATATATTAAAAAAGCATTCTGATTTTTCAGAATGCTTTTTTTTGCTTTAAATAAAAATGGGTTAATTTTTTTGAAGCTATTTCCTACTTGGAATTTATCTTGAGCGAAGTAGAAAGGCTATATCTTTTCATTATTGTCATTTCGAAGTTTATTTTTTTGTAAACTGTGGCAATCTCATAACTAGAAACGGATTACTTCGTTTCACTCGTAATGATGCTTATTTATTGGTAATAGAAAGGATGTTTTTTCTAATGCGGAGTATTCAACGATTCAATAAAATATTAAAGTAGAGTTAATCAGGGATACCCATTTTACGAACTATTAGTCATTACGAGACACAAAGTAATTTTTTCATGAACCTTTATAACTTCAGTTTTTTAGATATAATAATAGCATCATTGGTAACAAAAGGCATTGGCATCATTTCTTCTGTTCTTGGAGTTATCGAAAAATTAGAGTTTTCTAATAAATCATAAGAGATTTCATTCAATATAACATCTAATTCATATGCTGTTAAAACACTAAAAGAAATGGTAACTTCTTTATCTTGGTTTGCTAAATGATACACTAAAAAAGTACCACTTTTCACATCATAACTCTTTCCATCATTTACCAAAACGTCATTTACTTTAAACTGATATAACTTCAATTTTTTGTTTGTAATAAATTCTAACTTATTCACTTTTCTGTCGGATGAAATCGTAAATTCTAAAAAACGTTTGTCGCCAATAATTGTATCTAACTCTGTTTCTATGTTTGCAGATGAAATATTTCTAAACTCCGTTTTTTTATGATACTTAAAACGAGTATTGTATTTACTTTTAGTTTCTGCATTTGCAATACTTCCTTCTGTTGCGCTTTCATCAAAAATTTGTTTGGTGTAATCATCTAAAGTTGAATTGTAAGTCCCAAAATAAGCTGTTTTATCATCAGAATTTTGAATATAAACAATACTATTAGGTTTTTTATTATCAACAGTAAAACCACTATTATAAGTTGCCAAACCAAAGAATAGAATTGCTAAGAAACCAACTGTTTTTTGCATCCAAAAAGTTTTCTTTTGATGAAATGAGAGTATCATCAACCCAAAAACTAAAGCAATTATAATTCCGCTGACAAACAATATTTTTAAACCTAAACCAACAGGGAACATTTTAACTAAAGGAGCAAAAATATAAATAGTCGGAATTGATAAAATAGTAAATAAGATGCGTCTCGATTTTTCTTCCAAATTCATAAAAACAGCAATCGCTAAAATGATCAATGCAGAAAATACCGGAATTATAAAAAATCCAGCTCCTTTTAAAGACGCGTTTATAAAGAAATTAATAACCAACCAAATTACAATTGGGGCAATTAATAAATCTGTAGTTTTCTCATGTTTAGAAATGTATTTATAGACTTTAAATAAGACCCATAAATTTAAGAATACGAATGCAGTTATATATTGATATCCATTATAGGTAAAACCGTGTAAAATGTCTTTATATGCAGGATGAATTATTAATAATAACTTCCAGAGACCAAAAGAAACGCCTCCGCACAAAAGTATAGCGGTTATAAACACTCCAAAACCTTTTAAAATTCCTTTTAAAGAAAGTTTTCCTTTAGAAAATCCGAAGAAAAGTAAAATTAAAAAAACGATAACTGCGATAATTAACATTGGAAAAACCCAAGAAAAAGGATAAGTTGCTAATTTTACAAACGGAAAGTTTACATAGACAAAATCTTCATCAGAATTTAAATCTGACAAATCTGAATTTGCAAAATAATTTACTGTTGACGTAAAATAATCTGCTTGATGTAATAAAGTTTCTCTGTCTAAACGTTCAAAAGAATCTTGTGCGGTATGATAATCGAAATGATCGCCAATAAACGCAAAATTGAAACCATTTATATCTGCATTTTCTCTAAAAACAGTTAAATCTGTATCATTAGGCAACTTTTTATAAATGCTATACATTAAAGAATTTGTTGCAGGATAATTAGGTTTTGCTGCCATAAATTCTGACAATAACTTACTGTTTTTTCCATTGGTTTCCATCAACATATAACTTGGACCACCACTTCCTCGAGCTTCAAAATTTAAAACCAAACCAATATCTTTTGTCCAGGAATGTTCATCAACAAAAGCCTGAGCACCTAATAAACCTAGCTCTTCAGCATCAGAAATTAAGATAATAATATCATTTTTTGGCTGTTCGTTCTTTTCTAAGAAAACTCTAATTCCTTCTAAAATAGTTACAACTCCAGAACCAGCATCACTTGCACCTAAAGAAGAATGAGGATTAGAATCGTAATGTGTTAACAACATTAATGCTTTTCCGTTTTCAGAACCTTTAATTCTGGCTAAAATATTTTCTGCTGTAGTTGCTGCAAACCATTTTTTATTAATTGCTGTTTGGGTTTGAATTTCTGTATCTAATCCCATTTTATGAAGTTCGTCTACAATATAGTTTTGAACTTCTTTATGATTTTCAGATCCTGTATAATGTGCCTCTTTACTAATTTTCTTTAGATGAAATAGGGCATTATTAATTGAGAATTCAGTTTTAGATGGAGTTTCTTCAGGATAAAAGGTAGGTTTTAAATCAGAAAAACTCCAATAGATAACTCCAATAATTATAAGTACAGAAACAAGAGATGAAAAGGCTTTCATTTGATGAAATAATTTTTATAAATGTATGAAATAAAAAAAACTTACTTTAAATTGTGAAAAAAACAGAAAAAACAGTAAATTTAAAACAATTAAAAACGAAACGATTATGGCAATTAAAAGCTTTCAAGGAAAAAGAGATACGAAGCAAGGAAAAGAAGATGCTCAAATTTTAGTGTCTGATTATATGACAACAAAATTGATAACTTTTAAAGCTGAAGATTCCTTAGATCATGTAATTAATCAATTAATTACATATAAAATTTCTGGTGGCCCCGTTGTAAATGATAAAAATGATTTAATAGGTATTATTTCTGAAACGGATTGTATTAAGCATATTTCTGAGAGCAAATATTACAATATGCCTTCTGATATAAATAATACTGTAGGTAAATATATGGTTACAGATGTTGATACGATTGATAAAGACATGAATATTTTTGATGCCGCTTTTAAATTTATAAGTTCACACAGAAGAAGATTTCCTGTTGTTGAAAACGGAAAATTAATTGGGCAATTAAGCCAGAAAGATGTTTTAAAAGCTGCAATTAGTGTAAAAGGTAATACTTGGAATAGTTAAAATCGTTTTTTAGATTTAATATTAGGTAAATCTGTAATAATTAATTTTTGTTTATCAGAACTCTCTAGTTCGGCTATTTTAGAATATGAATAGCCTTCTATTGGTTCTTTTAAACTTTTCCATTTTGCAATTCCAGCAACAGTTATTTGTTCGCCAATTTCTATAATTGCCTCAGAATAACGCAAAGATTTATTGAAGCCAAAAAAACTTTCACTATCAACATTATAGTTTGCTAAAAGCTCATTGAATTCTGGAGTTGGATCATTAAAAGTACCTGAGTTTGTTTTTTTATCAACGACTAAATGACTGATGTAATTTTTAGGATTTTGAGAAGGCCTTACCATTGCAAAATCTCCATTTTTTTCTAAAAAGAATTCTTGAATTTTTTCTTCTTTAACAATAGTGTCCCAATAAGAGCTTTTACCATTACTCTTTTTCTTTTCAATTTTCATCACATAAAAAACACATTTCCTTTTACTAAAAGGAGCAATTAAAGGCTCTTTTACATGTAGTGCTTTTCCTGAAAATCGTGTAAATTCATTATTTCTTAAACTGCCTATTTGTTTAATTGGTAGTTTAGATAGTGTTCTAATAATTCTTTGTTTCGTATTAAAGTAATAGATTAAAATACCTACAAGTGCAGCTATAGAAATTACAGTAATTGGAACAAAAAAGGAATTTGAGGATAGAAACATTATCATATAAATTTAACTATTAGTATCGTTTTCTGTAAAATAGTTACAGATTTAATCTCTTTTAATCAATAAAAACATTTCATTATCTAAAGGTAAATAACCTTCATCATATATATAAAAATAAGTGTTTCCTGTTTTTGTTTTATAGATGGATGTAAAAAACTGAAAGTCGAAACCTTTATCGTATAATTTGGTTCTTGTTACTTTGGTTTTACCTGTTGTATTTAATTCTGATAAAATTTTATGATTTTTTCTAAGACGATTATTAATGTTTCTGATGAGGTTCTTACTGTCTTTATTTACACGATTATTGTATGCGTTTCTGCAATAATCAGAACAGAATTTCTTATCAATTCTACCTTTTACCACCTCATCACATTCTAAACATTTTTTACTTTCCATAGTTTTCTTTTTTAAGTTGATACCAATTTACATTCACGTTTTCATACTCAAATTCATTTACAAATTGCAATCCAATTCTTTGTAAAATTTTATTAGAACCTACATTTTCTACTTCTGCAGCTGCATAAATAATATCATAATTTAATGTTTTAAAACCAAAATCTAAACAAGCAATTGCAGCTTCTAAACCATAGCCTTTTTTCCAATACTTAGGAATCAATCGATAGCCAATATCAATAAAGTTATCAAAACCATTAAGTGTTTCTTTTTCACCTTTATTCAATTTTAAACCTGACCAACCAATAAATTCGCCTGATTTTTTTTCTATTACAGCAAAACGTCCAATTCCTCTTTCGTTGTATTGATATCTAATAAACTGAATCACATTTTCAGCTTCCTTTTTCGTTTTTATAGGATGATTCCCTAAATACTTGTGAACTTCTGCATTTGAGTCTAATTCAAACATTCCCTCAAGATCAGATTCTCTAATTTCTCTAAGGATTAATCTTTCGGTTTCTATATAAACTTTCATATAGCTAAAGTACCAAAAAATATCCGTTTACAAACGACTACAAATAATTACAACCGAAAGTAATTGTTTTGTAACCGAATAAAATTGTAATGATGTCGCAACTTTGCAGTGTCAAAACGAATTGACAAATAATAATAATTTAAAACCTTATCTTATGAGTACGTTAAGAAACAGAGTACAGTTAATTGGAAATTTAGGAAACAACCCAGAAATTATCACTTTAGAAAGTGGAAATAAATTAGCAAAATTTTCTATTGCTACAAATGAAAGTTATAAAAATGCTCAAGGCGAAAAAGTAACAGATACACAATGGCATAATGTTGTAGCTTGGAATAAAACAGCAGAAATTATTGAGAGATATTTAGAAAAAGGAAATGAAGTTGCTATAGAAGGTAAACTAACTTCTAGATCTTACGAAACCAAAGAAGGCGAAAAAAGATACATTACAGAGGTTGTAGCAAATGAAGTTTTAATGTTAGGAAATAAGCAGTAAAATATATTACTGTAAAAAGATAAAACCCACTTATAAAGAGTGGGTTTTTCTGTTAAGTTAAATTATTTGATTTTAAGATGTTTAACTGATTGGGGTCATTGGTGTAAGTTTTTAATTTTAATAATTTAGGAGATGAAAACAAAATACCATGAAAAACTTCATATACCTTTTAGTGATAACAATCTTTTTTAGCTGTTCATCAATTAAAACAATAGACAGTTGGAAAAGTAAAAACCATGCAGATTTTAAACCTCAAAAAGTATTAATTATTGGAATTACAGAAAACTTAACAGCAAGAAGAATCTTTGAAGAGGAATTAAAAGAGGAGCTAAATTTGAAAGGTATTGAAGCCAGAGAAAGCTATGAAATGTTTACACCTAAATTTACAAATGAAAAACAAACAGAAGAAAATATTCAGGAAGAAATAGAAAAAATTACTAAAAATGGTTTTGATGCAATATTAATTTCTGCTGTTAAAGGAGTAGATGAAGAAGTAAGCTACAATAATAATTATTACACCAATTATTATTACAGAAGACACCCTTTTAGACGTTATTATTATTTAAATCAAGCCGTATATTTTGATACAGGTTATTATAATAAATATAAAATTTATCACGTAGAAACTTCATTATACAAACTAAAAGAAAATAATGATAAATCGTTAGTCTGGGTTATTTCCAATAAAATAATAGAACCTAGTTCAATAAATACAACTGTTAACGAATATGTAAACGTTATTATTAAATCCTTAAAAAAAGAAGGCATCATTGCATCTAACAAATAGTTACTCATGAAAACACTTATATACAGTGCTAAAGATTTTGAAATTCCTTATTTAGAAAAAGCGAATTGTAAAAAACATAAATTTACTTTTTTAGAAGAATCATTGTCCTCAGAATCTGCAATGAAAGCTATTGGGTATAAAGCCATTTCAATCTCTTCAGCAGATGAAGCTTCACCAATTGTAATAGAAAAATTAAAAGATTTTGGAGTAGAATATATCACTTTAAGATCTGTAGGACATGATAATGTAAATTTAAACTCAGCAAATACAATTGAAATAAGAGTTGCAAACGTACCCGCTTACTCACCTTATGCAATTGCAGAACATGCTGTGGGTTTATTATTAACACTAAATAGAAAATTAATTGAATCAAATAAGAGAGTAAAATCGTTCAATTTTGATTTAAATCATCTTATTGGTTTTGATATAAACGAAAAGACAGTTGGTATTATAGGTACAGGTAAAATAGGTGCTATTATTACTAAAATAATGCATGGTTTTGGATGTGAATTATTGGGTTGTGATGTTGTTAAAAATGAAGAATTAACAAAAAAATATGGAATGCAATATCAGTCTTTGGAAGCTCTTTGTAAAAACTCAGATATTATTTCACTACATGTACCTTTAAATAGTGAAACGCATCATTTAATTGATAAAAATTTAATTGATAAAATGAAACCTGGTGTTGTAATAATAAATACTGCAAGAGGTGCCGTTTTAAATACAAAAGATGTTATTAAAGGTTTAGAAAGGGGAATCATTGGAGCTTTAGGAATAGATGTGTATGAAAAAGAAAGAGGATTATTTTTTACAAATCATTCTAATGATATTATTACAGATGAAATGATTATTAAATTAAACGCAATGCCTAATGTACTAATTACAGGTCATCAAGCTTTTTTAACTGATGAAGCGCTAACAAATATTGCAGAAACAACCATTTATAATTTAGATTGCTGGAGTAAAAATGGAGTAACAGAAAATGAACTAACAAAGATTGTTAGTAAGAAAAAATGATTATTTCTTACTGTAACCATAAATATCTTTTAAAATTATATTACCACCATTAACAGAATCTTTAATTATTAAATCATATCTAATTATTATTTTAGTGTTTATTGGCGCGTAATAATAAAGTATCCAAATATCTGTTTCGTTCGTACCAATGCAACCATTAGAATAGGCTTTTCCTAATGTTTTAGGATTTGTTGTTGGGTGTATTAATTGTCCATAACGTAAACCATTAATTTCAGTTTCTATAAAAGGAATTTGAGGTAATTTTGTTACTTTTTTATCATCTCTATTTGTTAGATAATATTGATGTCCGTTAGCAGGATTATAGAAATCAGGAAAACGCTCGTGTCTTACAATTGTACCTTCTCCAGTTTTGGTTCTTAAATCTAAAACTCTTCCTGCCATTTTAAGATACTTTTTTTGATTTCTTCCAACTCTAACAGAAAAACTAAAAAGTTCTTCAGAGTTTTCAAAAATCCGAAGTTTAAATTCAGGGATATTTATATCAATTTTAGTGTTCTCAAATGAAGTATATATTTTCTTTGCTAATTTAGAGTCTGGTAGTATTAGTTGATCTCCTTTTTTTAAAACTATCATTTTTTTCTGATTATAAACAAAAGAATCTTTTTCTTTCATTAGATAATAATCAGTGTTTTTTAAGGTATTAATAATCCAGGGATTTGCTCTTACTAAAAGGTGTTCTGTTAATTTGTAGGTGGTTAAAGAATCATATTTTATAACAATAGAATCTAAAAACTGAAAATAATTTTCTACAGTAATATCTTTTTTAACTTTTATTTTTTTCGGTGAAATAGTACGAATTATAATATTTTTTATTTGAAGAGGAGCAAAAGTATTTTTAGCACTAATATTAAAACATATTAGCAAAAAGATAATTACAGAAAATTTTATTTTATGTCTCATTTCTTCAATGAATTAGAAACGTTCTTTAGCTAAGTTATGTTTAATAAAAGAGGGTTCAAATGATTAATATCAGTCACCTTAAATTATAGTGAGTTAAAACTTCTTTATCGGTTAATTTTTTTTACAATTTTACCTTTTCCCAAAAGAAGTTTATTATTTCATTGAGCACATTTAGAAAGTAAATCTGAATTTTATCAAAATTAAAATGAAGCAAAATTGTTATTCTTAAAGTGAAGTATATCAACATAGTAATATGATGATTGTCATTTGATACATAGTTGATTTAGAATATATTTGGTAGAAGTATATATTAAACGAATGTTTTGGTATAAAAAAATAGAAGTTAAGTTAAAAGCTTTCTTTATGGAAATAGGAGAGCTTTCTTATTTTGTAGGACGTTTTTTTAAAGAAGTATTTAAATCTCCTTTTGAATCTAAAGAGTTTTTGCGTCAATGTTATAATATGGGAAACCGTTCATTATTACTTGTATGTGTTACAGGTTTTATTATTGGTTTGGTGTTAACATTACAAACAAGACCAACACTTATGGAGTTTGGAGCAGAATCTTGGATGCCATCTATGGTTGGAATTTCTATTGTAAGAGAAATAGGACCGATGATAACTGCGTTAGTTTGTGCTGGTAGAATAGGTTCTGGTCTTGGGGCAGAATTAGGTTCTATGCGTGTAACAGAACAAATTGATGCAATGGAAGTATCTGGCACAAACCCTTTTAAATACCTTGTTGTTACACGAGTTTTGGCTGTTACTATAATGCTTCCGTTATTGGTAATTGTTGGAGATGCTGTTGGTTTATATGGTTCTTATCTAGTTGAAAATTTAAAAGGAAATGTTTCTTTTCAATTATATTTTAATCAAGTTTTTAATTCATTAGAATATGGTGATATTATTCCTGCAACAGTTAAATCATTCTTTTTTGGTTTAGCAATCGGAATTGTAGGGTGTTTTAAAGGTTATTACTGCGAAAAAGGAACCGTTGGAGTGGGTTTAGCAGCAAATTCGGCAGTAGTATTTACGTCAATGTTATTATTTTTTATAGATTTTATAGCTGTTTTTGTAACCGATATTTTCTTTGACTTATGAAAACAAAAAGCAACATAAAACAACATAAAAAATTTGAAGAACGTGAAGTTGTTCTTCAAGTTAAAGATTTGTATAAAAGTTTTGGAGATAACAATGTCTTAAACGGATTTAACATGAAACTTTATCAAGGTGAAAATTTGGTAATTATGGGAAAATCAGGTTCAGGAAAATCGGTTATGATTAAATGTCTTGTTGGATTAATGGAAGCAGATAGTGGCGTTATTTCTGTAATGCATAATGATATTACTAAGTTAGATAGAGAAGCATTAGATCATTTACGAGCAGATATTGGCTTCTTATTTCAAGGAAGTGCATTGTACGATTCCATGACAGTTAGAGAAAATTTAGAATTCCCTTTAAGAAGACATACCAATAAATTTGAAAGTAATATAGATACTAATAAAATGATTATTGAAGCTTTAGAAAATGTTGGATTGGCAGCTGCTATAGATTTAATGCCATCAGAATTATCTGGAGGAATGAAACGACGTGTTGCTTTAGCAAGAACACTTATTTTACTACCAAAAATTATTTTATATGATGAGCCAACAAGTGGTTTAGACCCAATTACATCAAAAGAAATCATTATTTTGATGCAAGATATTCAGAAAAAATACAGCACTTCATCATTAATAATTACGCATGATGTAGATTGTGCAAGAGTTATTTCTGAGAGAATGATTTTATTAATTGATGGAACTAATTACGCTGAAGGAACTTTTGAAGAATTATCTGCATCTAATGACCCAAAAATAAAAGCGTTTTTTAAATAATTTAAATTTTAATAGATGAAAAATTCAAACTCACAAAAAGTAAGATTAGGTTTTTTTGTTATATTATCGACCATACTATTTGTAGCCGCAGTATACCTAATCGGTCAGAAGCAAAATTTGTTTAATAAAACCTATACTCTAAGTGCAAATTTTCAAAATGTAAATGGTTTACAAAAAGGAAATAATGTTCGTTATTCTGGAATTAATATCGGAACAGTTAAGAATATTTTAATGGTTAATGATTCTACCATAAAAGTAGATATGAATATAGATAAAAAAATTATTAATCATATAAAGAAAGATGCTATTGCAACTATTGGATCAGATGGTTTGGTTGGTAATATGATTATTAATATAGTACCAGGAAAAGGCACCGCAGAAATTATTAGTAGTGGAGATACTATAGAATCTTATAGTAAAATTGGAGCAGATGATATTTTAAGTACGCTAAGTGTTACTAACGAAAATGCTGCAATACTTACATCTGATCTTTTAAAAATTACAAATGCAATGATAGAAGGTAAAGGGACTTTGAGTGCTTTACTAAACGATACTATTATGGCAAAAGATTTAAAAAAGACGATTATTAATCTTAAAATTGCAAGTAGAGGCGCTGTAAAATCAATTAATGAATTAAACGGTTTTGTTACTACATTAAAAACAGATAATGAAACTACTTTAGGTGTATTATTAAATGATTCAATTTCTGGTCAAAAACTAAAAAATATTGTTGCTAACATTGAAGAATCAAGTATAGAAATTAAAAAAGTTGTTAGTAATATGAATACTGTTGTAAATGATATTAACTCAAGCAAAGGAGCTTTAAACTATATTATAAAAGATACCACAATGGTAAATAGTTTAAAATCTACGTTAGACAACATCAATCAAGGTACAGATAAATTCGATCAGAATATGGAAGCTTTAAAACACAACTTTTTCTTTAGAGGTTATTTTAGAAAACTAGAGAGACAAGAGAAAAAAATAAAAAAAAAGAATAACTAAAACTAGTAAAATAAAGTTAAGTGTCAAAATCATATTCCTCTCTATCCAAAAAAGGGTATCTCGCCTAATAAATAGCTTAAAATTAAGAAATGATTAAGTTCGTAATTCTAACTTAATCTTTTAGAGCTAATAAAAGATGATGAAAATCATTTCAGAATTACTATTTAATCATTTCTTTTATATCTTAATAAAAAACTTTTTTATTAAAGAAACAGATTATGAAAATAGAACATTTAGAAGAGCGCGTTAATGACTATAGAAAATCTATTAAAACAGTTGTTGATAAAAAGACACAATGGGAAAATAGTACTAAAAAATTAATAATTAAGACCTTAAAAAATACTGCTAAAAATTATAGTATAGGTTGGAAAGTACAAGAACTCAATTGGATTTACAACAATGAAGCTGTAAATATTATATTTGATTCTTTTCCTTCAGATCTTATTGATTGTACAAATAAGATTCCTGCATATCAATTTATACAAGGAGGCGCATTAGTTTTTTCACAATCTTATAGTGGAGATGTGTATGTGTTGGTTCTTTTTCCTTTTGTAGATCAATTACAATTAGAAAACACTAGCTTAGATCTTGGAGTCTATAATCCTACAGAAATTACAGTGAAACTTATTGTTGAAAAAGTAGACGAGTTTTTAAAAGAAATGATAAAATGGGAAGTTCCATCTTATAGAGCCAAGTTAGGTTTTCAACATAATGTAGATATATAATTTTTATAGACACTATCTTAAAAACGGTGAAAGTTTAAGAATATTTTCTTGTAATTTCTTTACCCGTCATTTCATCAATAGTTATTTTAAATATAATAGGAATCTTTTGAGTATTTACTTTATGTGAAAAATCGCTAATACAATCTAAGTTTTTTTCTTCTTTTCTTAAGATAAGATTTTTAATACCCTTTGTAAATTCATGTAAATATTTTTTTGCTTCAGAGCCAGAAAATTCTTTATAAAGACCATGAACCAAAACAGAATTGCAGTTATCATTGTTTTCTTTTTCTGAAACATGTAGAGAAACTTTTCTGTATTTTCTCATCGACATTGTTTTGTGTCCATTTTCTGAATAACCAATAATAATATGATTTTCCTTATCAAAATAATAAGTCATTGGTACAATAAAAGGTCTGCCAATATAAATATAACCAAGTTGACCTACATAATTATTTGCTAATAGGTTTACACATTTATTGTCTTTTAAATCAGTTATCATAGTGCAATTTTTAGGTAAAATGAGTTGCTAAGATATTTTTAATACAATAAAATAAAAATGATGTAGATCAGTTTGGTAAATTTATTTTTTCAGTAACTCAAATACTGTAATTTCTGGTCTCATTCCTAATCTACCAGGAAAACCATGCCAACCTAAACCACGATTAACGTATAAATACTGTTCATTTTTATGATACAATCCTGCCCAATGTTTGTATTTGTATTTAATAGGGCTCCATTTCATTTTTTTATATTGAAAACCAGCTTGCATTCCATGTGTATGACCAGAAAGGGTTAATGAAATAGTTGTTTTCTGTATAACTTCTTCTGTCCAATGTGAAGGGTCGTGAGATAATAATACTTTAAAAGGAATTGCTGCAACATTATTTAGCGCTTTGTTTAGGTTTCCATATTGTTTAAAAGGTGGTTTTCCCCAATTTTCAACTCCAATTATTGCTATTTTTTGTTGATTTAACTCAATTATTTCAGATTGATTTAACAAAAGTTTGAAATCAATATTTTTATAAAATCGTTTTATTTTTTCAAAATTATCTTGCTTTTCTTCTGTAGAATTCCATTGACTATAATCTCCATAATCATGATTCCCTAAAACTGAATATTTACCTTGTTTTGCTTCTAATTTTTCGAATACTTTTTTCCAACCTCTTAATTCCCAAGCATAATTATTAACCAAATCTCCAGTAAAAAATATAAAGTCTGGTTTAGAATCGTTAATTATTTTAATAGCTTTATCTAAAATGCGATACTTAAAATTAAAACTACCTAAATGAAGATCTGATATTTGAACAATTTTTAAGCCGTTAAAAGAAGTTGGTAGGTTTTTAAATCTAATAGTAACATGATGTACTTTAAATCTGTATAAAGACCTAAAAACACCATACATAATTACAAAAAAGGGAAGAAACCCAGAAAACAAACCAATAACTGGAACAATAATTAATGATTCTTGTTCCGAAAAGACATAGTTAGAAAAAAACAGTATTGAAATTACAACAACAAATATAAATTTAGGAACAAAAGAAGAAATAGTTAATCCGTATAAAGAAGAAACTAATAGGTGTTTTCTCTTTGGATTTATATCATCTAAAGTAACTTTAAGAATTATTATTAAGGCGATTAAACCAATCGTAAAAATCCAGAAAATTACATTTATTGTAGTTTTTAGAATTTCTGAAGTGATCAATTGTGTAATAGATTGTAGCCAATAAAAAGCTAAAGTATCTACAATGAAAATTGCGAAACACAATAGTGAAATTGTAAATAAAGAGTAGCTTTTCATAAGAGATTACTTTAGTTTTCTTCGTTTATCCTTAAAAGCCCAAAAAATACTTTTTACATCAGAAACCCAATTTTTATACATAAATATTAAAGAAATTTCTTCTATAGTTTCTAAAATCCCTATAACAATCATTATATAAAATAATGAATATTCAGGATTAAAAAATAAAGACCAAAGAATAAATGCACTTTGCAAAACAGCAGATGTTTTTGCTAAATAGGTATGAAAAGCAGTCGCTTTTCCATATTTTAGAAATGCTATTATCATTTGAAAAATATAAGGGATAAATGCAATTAATATTAATGTAATATTTGTTTTTATGAATTCTTTTTCAAAAGAAAATAAACCAATAAGTCCAATAATTAAAGTTATTTGATCGCCAAAAGAATCTAATTGAGAACCTCTTGCACTTGTAATTTTTAGTTTTCTGGCCAAATAACCATCAATTGCATCTGTTAAATAACTAATTAATAAAAAACATGTAAAAACTAACTGAGCATCAAACCAAATTAAGAGTAGTAAAAATGGAGCTGCAAAAATTCTATAAAAAGAAAACCAATCTGCAATGTTAAAATTTTTAAAAGCTAGCATTTTTGTTTTTTTTGATAAAAATAGGAGATATTATTCTTTTGGAAAATGACAAACATCACTTCAAAAGCTTGATTTACATTTTTTCGAAATTCATGAAATTCGTAAATAAAATCAAGAATTAATCTTCATAAAAACGTAATTTATTTTTTAATATTAGAATTTCGTCTTGCAAAGAGGTTACTTGTTTTAAAAGCCCAGAAATTACATCAACTCCTTCTAAATTTATATTGAGATCATAATGTAAACGAATTATTTTTTCTACTTTATTAATCTGCGTTATTTTTATATAATCTTCATTGTCTTCTACAATAGTTTCTATTAATTCGTATTCTTTTAATTCGTTCATAAAATGAATAGGAATACTATAATGTTCACAAAAACGCTGTATAGATATTAAATTTTGAGTTTCCATAATTAGCGTAGTTTTTGTAATTCTTTAATTAATTCTATTTCTTTTTCGGTTAATTTGGTAGGAATTTTAAGTTGATATGTTATATACAAATCACCAAACTGACCTTCTTTTTTGTATTTAGGAAAACCTTTGCCTTTTAACTTAACTTTAGCTCCGTTTTCTGTTTCTGGCTTAATTGTAAGTTTCACTTTTCCATCAAAAGTATCAACCATTAATTCTCCTCCCAATAAAGCAGTATATAAATCTAAATCTATTGTTTGGTGTAAGTTGTTATGGTCTCTTTTAAATTTTGTGTTGTTTATTATTGAAAACTGAATGTATAAATCTCCATTCGGACCATTATTTACACCTTTTCCTCCATGACCTTTTATTTTAATAGTTTGCCCGTTTTCTACTCCTGCAGGAATTGTAATTCTAATATTTTTTCCATTAACAGTAATAACTTGTTTTTGAGTTTTGTAAACATCTTTTAAACTTAATTGAATCTCAGAGTTGTAATCTTGCCCTCTAAACCTAGCGTTTGTTCTTCTTCCGGATGAAGCACCTCCAAATATGTCTCCAAATATGTCAGAAAAATCTTCTTGAGAATATCCACCAGAAGAACCTTGTGAGCTTCTTTGATATTGTTGTTGCCGTTGTTTTTCTTGTTCATAAGCCTCTCCATTTTTCCAATGCTCACCGTATTTATCGTATTTCTTACGGTTTTCTGGATTGCTTAAAACTTCATTTGCTTCATTAATTTCTTTAAATTTTTTTTCAGCAGTTTTATTATTTGGGTTTAAATCTGGATGGTATTTTCGCGCCATTTTTCTGTAGGCTTTTTTAATATCACCCTCAGAAGCACTTTTAGTAATTCCTAATATTTTATAATAATCTACAGATGCCATTGATTAAGTTATTTTATTATTTTAATCATTAATTTATTATCTTTTCCTACAATAGAATATAAATTTTTTTCAATAAGTTTACTGTATATTTTTGGAGGTTTACTTAAATATTCTTTTAAAAGTAGAAGACCTTTTGGTTCATTTAAGCTATGTTTAATTACACCAGATTTATTAATTAAAACTTCTGTAGTTTCATATCGTACAACATGTTTTTTTAATACATCATTTTCACCTAAAGGTTCTTTGTATAGCTTAATTACTATTGCAAACTCTGTATAAAAATTAGTTGCATTTAAAAACCGAGGTTTAATTACTGTTTTCCCAGAGGTATCAATAAATCCAAAATAAGAGATTCCATCTTTTATTTCTGAAATTAAACATCTTTTATTTATAAAAATAGGATACTTTTTATTGTCTGTTTCTGTTAAAACTAAGTCATCTCTAAAGTTGATAACAATGTCTCCTTTATGGTTGATAAATGCCCATTGATCTCCTTTTTGTACTGCAGAATAACCTTCATTAAAAGGAGAAATATAATCAAGTTTATCAGTGATTTGAGAAAATCCTAAAAAAGGAATTAGAATAAATAATAGTACAACTTTCTTCATGACTAAAATATTTTAAGTTTAAATCTTGTAATTATCGTGCAATAAGAGGTATAGAGGACTACTTTTTTGAGTAGAGTTTTCTGGTTGATTTTATTATCAACTACAGTAGCGTTATGGTAATAACTATTTACTTTTTAAATTCAATACTAAGTCTTGCAACTAGCATTAATTCCGATTTATTTAAATCGGCAACAGAAGCAGCTATCTTTGTAGCTGTTTGTAGAATAAGACTTTTAATACTTTTTGTAAACAAAGAAGGATGCTCGTTTTTAAACTCTAAAAACTCATTATAACAAGTTTCAGAATTAGAAAAACCTTCATTATTTAACCAATCAAAAACGGTTTCTATTTTATATGCTGCATCAGAATGAAAATCATCATCAATAGAATCAATTTTAGTCCATTTATTTTTTACTATTTCTTTTAAAACATTAAATTCAATTTCTTCAACAACATTATCTGCTGCAGCTACTGCATAAAATAATTTACCAAGATTTTCATAAAAAGAAATAACTGTATTTTGTGAAGGTTTCATAACCTTATGAATTTATGAATATGAGTAAAGTTAAAATATTAGATGTTATTAAATTATGACTTAAGTCATAAATAACCACATTTTTTACATAAAATGTAGTATTTTTAAATCCTTATTTAACCCAATAATTTATTACCAAAATGCTAAATAAAGAGCAAGATATTTTTAACGTACTTTTTGAAGCAGTCTCTGAAGGTGTTGTGGTTGTTGATGATCAGCAAAAAATAGTTTCTGTAAATACTTCTGTAGAAAAAATGTTTGGTTATGAGAAAGATGAACTTGTTAAACAAAAATTAGATATTTTAATTCCTAAAAATTATCATGCTGGTCATGGAGCTCATTTTAATGGGTTTATGAAAAATAAGGAAAAAAGGCAGATGGGAAATGGGAGAGATCTTTATGGTGCTCGAAAAAACGGAGATGTTTTTCCTTTAGAAGCAGGTTTAAATCCGTTTGAAATTTACGGAAAAACGTTTGTAATGGCTTTAGTTATAGATATTTCTGTTAGAAAACAACAAGAACAAGAAATCTATAAATTAAATGAAGAGCTAGAAAAGAAGGTTAATGAAAGAACAAAAGAGTTAAGTAAAACCGTTAATGAGTTAAAGGTTGTAAATGTTGAGTTAGATGAAGAAAACCAAAAAAGAATTGAAGCGGAGAATCAAATAAAAGATGCTCTAAAGAAAGAAAAAGAATTGAATGAATTAAAGACAAAGTTTTTGTCGTTAGTTTCTCATGAATTTAAGACACCTTTAAGTGGTATTTTAACATCTACAATGTTGTTGGGTAAGTATAAATTAGCGGAACAACAAGAAAAAAGAGATAAGCATTTAGAAACTATTACCAATAAAGTTCATTATTTAAATAATATTCTAAATGACTTTTTATCTGTCGAAAAATTAGAAACAGGTAAAATAAATTATAAATTTCAAACATTTAAACTAAGTAAAGTTGTAGATGAGGTAATTTATAATGCAAATATGCTTTTAAAAGGAGGACAAAGAATTAAATATCCAGAGGATATAGGCGAACTTTCTTTAACGCAAGATGAAAAAACAATAGAACTAGCTTTATCTAATTTAGTAAATAATGCTATTAAATATTCGCCAGAAAATACAGAGATTAACATCAACATACAACAAGATAATAAGTTTACTACTTTTAAGATTATAGATAAAGGAATTGGAATTCCGAAAGCAGATCAGAAAAATATATTTAATCGTTATTTTAGAGCAGAAAATGCTTTATTAAGTCAAGGAACAGGAATTGGTTTAAATATTATTAAAAGCCATTTAGAAAATTTAGGAGGAACTATTACCTTTGAAAGCGAAGAGAATGTAGGTTCTACTTTTACGATGAAGATTATTAATAAAGCAAAATGAGAAAAATACTATTAATTGAGGATGATGTAGTTTTAAGAGAAAACACTTCAGAACTTTTAGAATTATCAAACTACGAGGTTGTTAATGCACCCAATGGTAAAATTGGTGTAGAAGTAGCAAAAGAAACATTGCCAGACATTATTGTTTGTGATATTATGATGCCAGAACTAGATGGTTATGGTGTGCTAGAAGCTTTAACTAAAAACGAAAGTACCCAACATATTCCTTTTATATTTTTATCTGCAAAAACAGAAAGAAAAGATGTTAGAAAAGGAATGGATTTAGGAGCTGATGACTATATAACGAAACCTTTTAGCGAAGACGAATTGATAAGCGCTATAGAAAGTAGGTTAGCAAAAGCATCCATCCTAAAAGATCTTAGAGAAAAAAAAGACGAAAATAAAGAAGATACAGAAGCCTTAAGAAGTCTTAATGATTTAAAAAATTATTTTGAAGATAATGGAGAAACTTTTCGTTATGCTAAAGAAACAAGTATATATAAAGAAGGTAAAAACTCTAATTATATTTATTTAATAACTAGTGGACTCATAAAATGCCATAAGTTAGACGAGCAAGGAAAACAACTTACTACTGCTTTGTATAAAGAAGACGATCTGTTTGGTTACACATCTTTTAGTCAAAATTTAGCGTATCAAGAATCTGCAACTACAATTCAGGAAACAGAATTAGTAGGTCTTTCTAAAAAAGCACTAACAAACGTTTTAGATAAAAACCATAAAGTAACTTTAGAATTAATAGAGTTGTTAACAGAAGATTTGGCAATTGTAAAAGACCAACTTTTACAAATGGCTTATAGTTCTGTAAGTAAAAAGACAGCAAATACAATTTTAATGTTTGCAGAAAAACTAAATCGAAAACCAGAAGAGCAAATAAAAATTTCTAGAAACGATTTAGCTAGTGTTGCTGGTATTGCAACAGAAACATTAATTAGAACAATGTCTAGCTTTAAAAAACAAGGTATCATTGAGATTGAAGGCAGAACTATTAGAATTTTAGACCTAGAAAAACTAAAAGAAATCTGCTGATATTGATATAATTACGGTCGATATGACCAATATCATTTTTTAAAATGCCCTATAACTATAAATTTGTCTATTACAAAGATGAATTTTAATGAAAACTATTTTATTACCTACAGACTTTTCAGACAATTCTTGGAATGCTATTGAGTACGCTTTAAATTTTTATAAAGACTCAGTTTGCAATTTTTATTTATTACATGTACTTAGATTAAGTAATGCTGTAACAGAAGATTATTTATATTCTTCTGCTCAAGATGTTCTTGTTGATACAGATGTGCAACAAGCCAAAAAGCAATTAAAAACAATTCTAAAGAAAATATCAGAAAAATTTCCTAATAGTAAAAAACATAAATTTTACACCTTAGCAGATAGCAATTTCTTTATTGAATCTATAAGAAAACATATAGAAGAAAAAAAAGTTGATGTAATTGTTATGGGAACAAAAGGAGCAAGTGGATTAAGTAAATTCATTATTGGTAGTAATACAGGAGATGTTATTACTCAAGTAAAATGTACAACGTTGGTTGTGCCTGAAAATGCAAAATTTAATAAGATAGAAGAGGTAGCGTTTCCTACAGATTTTTCATTATCTAATGGTTTACATGTTTTACAACCGATAACAGAAATATTAGATAAAAATAAAGCGTGTTTAAAAATATTAAATATTACTAAAAAATCTTCTAAATTAAACCCTCAACAACAAAAAAGCAAAGAATTACTAGAAGATTATTTTTATAATTACTCACATAGTTTTCATTTTTTAACAAACAAAAAAGTAGAAGATGCTGTACAGGGTTTTGTTAAAAACAGAAATATCAATATGATTGCCATGGTAGCAAAAAACCTTAATTATTTTCAACAAATACTATTTCACAATAAAGTTGAAGAAATTAGTTATCATACAGATATTCCATTTTTGGTACTACATGAATAAAAACAATAAGTTATGGATAATTCAATTTTTTTAGCAAAGTTTTGGGGATATTATTTACTTATTTTTTTCGTTATACTGAGTTTTAATCCCAAGAGAATAAGACAAATATTTAATGATTTAGAGGATCAAAAATTTCTAATCATTTTATCATTTTTATCAATTATTATAGGGTTGATAAATATTTTATTCCATAATATTTGGGAATCTAATTGGAAACTTATAATTACATTAATTGGTTGGATTGCATTGCTTATAGGGTTGTTCCTTTTTATTTTTCCGAAACAAACAATAAATTGGTTAAAATTTATAAACATAAAATTTGTACAAGTAATATATACACTACTTTTTCTGATAGGATTATACCTATTAAATATAGCTTATGCTATCGTTCTAATTTAATCAAAAAATTATTCCTCTAGGCTTCTGCCCGAGGTTTCTATTGAAATTGTCATTTCCGTAAAAACGGGAATCTATAATAACTTAAAACACCATAAAGATGAAAGTAAATATTCAGTTTGTTAACATGTCTACAAGTGAAACTATGGAAGCTTATACTTTAAGTAAGTTAGATAGTTTGGTTAAAAAATTTGATAAAATTATTAAAGCAAACGTGTTCTTTAAAAAAGAAAATGACTCTAAAGATAAAGGGGTAATTTGTGAAATAGAGTTAAGCGCACCAGGACCAAGGTTGTTTGCTTCTTCTAATGAGAAAAATTATGAACTTGCTGTAAAAAACACCATAAAAGATTTACAAATACAATTAAAAAAGAGAAAAGGAATTACAAAACCTTATATGTAAATTAAATACAGGTTTAAATATTCATTAATTAAAAAAACTTTCTTAATCTGATGAATGTCATTGTCTTATTGTAAATATAGGTGTAGCTTTAGGTACGCCTTAAATATACTTACAATGAAAAAGATATTAATTCCTATCGATTTTTCAGAAAATGCAATAAATGCTATCAATTATGCTTTTGCATTATTTAAAGATGAGTTCTGCAAGTTTTATATTTTACATGCATATCAAGAAGATATTTATTTAGGTAAACCTCCTATTACTAAAGAAGTCATTAAAGAGGTTATTAGAACTGTAGGTAAAGACTCTCAATTACAACTAAAAAACACGCTAAAGCTAATTAAGAAGCTTTCGCCAAATTCTAAACATGTGTTTAAAATTTTATCTGCCAATAACATTCTTGTTGATGAGGCAGATAAAGTTGTGGATGAAAAAAATATAGATCTCATTATTATGGGAACTCATGGTAAAACAAATGATAAAGAACGAACCTTTGGAAGCCATACTTTACAGGTTTTAAAATATGTTAAATGCCCTGTTTTGGTTATTCCAGAAAATTATTCTTATAAAAAACCAAATCATATTCTTTTTGCTACAGATTATAGCATGCCTTATCAACAAAGAGAGTTAGAGCTTTTAAATAAAATTGCTTTAGATAATAGTGCTATAGTAGATATACTCCACATTTCAGACGATAATTATTTATCTCTTAGACAAGAAGCCAACCGATCTTTTATTAAAGAAAATCTAAGAAATAGAAAGGTTCATTTTAAAATTACAAAAGATAAAAATATTGCAAACGAAATTTACTCGTACATAAAAAATTATGAAACAGATATTCTAGTTATGATAAATAGAAGACATTCTTTTTTAGAAAATATTCTATTTCAAGATAATGTAGATAAAATAAGTTTATCCATAGATATTCCTTTTTTGGCGTTACAAAATATGAGACGGAATTAATAAATTATTAAAACATATATCATGAAAAATATACTTTTACCTACCGATTTTTCAGATAATTCATGGAATGCAATTCAATATGCAATTGAATTATTTAAAGATGAAAAATGTAATTTCTTTTTACTGAATACATATACTCCAATGATTTATAATTTAGAGTATACTTCTAGGTTTGGCTTGGTTGAAGTAATGAGAGATATATCAAAAAAGAACATAAATGATATTCAGCAAAGAATTGAAAGTAAATTTAAGAATCCTAATCACAATTATAATCAAATCTCTTCATTTAACACCTTAACAAATGAGATACAACAGCTTCATGAAGGAAATGTAATGGATCTTATTGTTATGGGAACCAAAGGAGCAACTGGTTTAGGCGAAATTTTATTTGGATCTAATACTGTACATGTAATTAAAAGCGCAAAATGTCCTGTGTTAGCAATACCTAGTGATTTTATTTTTGAACCTCCGAATGAAATTTTATTTCCATCAGATTATGATGTTTCTTTTAATGAAAATCGTGTAAAGCAAATTATAGATATAGCTGTTACTCATAATTCAAGAATCAATATTTTAAATGTTTCTGATGGGTATGAATTATCTGATGAACAAGAAGAAAATAAACAAAAATTAGCCAAGTTATTCAAAAATGTTACCCATTTATTTCATAGCGTAAATAATGAAAGTGTAACAGGAGCAATTTCTGAATTTCAATTAAGTAGGCAAATTAACTTGTTAGTTATGATTAATAATAAACATTCTTTTTTCGAAAATCTATTTTTTAAATCAAAAATTAATCAAATAGGCTTTCATTTAAATACCCCTTTTTTAGTAATTCCTTCAGGGACAAAAAAGAACTAAACTGATTGAGGTCATTTTGTTTTTTTTAATCATTAGTTAATTTTATACCAGAATCTATAACAAAACAAATTATGAAACGGAGAATATTATTACCAACAGACTTTTCAAAAAATTCATGGCATGCTATAAAGTATGCTTTAGAGCTTTATAAAAATGATCATTGTAATTTTTATCTTTTAAATGTTTTTTACGCTACAGGAAATATAATGGAAAGTCTTGCTCGTTTAGAACCTGGAAGCGAGTTATACGAAGCAGCAAAATCTGAATCTGAAAAAGGCTTAAATAAAATTATTGATTTACTTGATGTACAGGGATATAATAACCCTAATCATCATATTGAAACAATTTCAACTTTTAATAACCCATTACAAGCAATTAAGAATATTGTTGAAACCAAAGATATTGAAATGATAGTAATGGGTACTAAAGGAGCAAGCAATTCTAGAGGGATAGCTTATGGAAGTACAGCAATTTATGTGATGGAAAAAGTTAGAAATTGCCCCGTAATTGTTGTTCCAAAAGAAGCAAAACATAATTTACCTAAAGAGATTGTATTTCCAACAAGTTATAAAACACATTATAAAAGACGTGAGTTAAATTATTTAATAGAAATAGCTGTAAAATGCGACGCGAAAATTGAAGTATTACATGTTTCTGAAGGAAGAAAACTAGATAAAAACCAAGAAGAGCATAAGGAAATGCTTAAAGAAATTTTTGAAGATGTACCTCATTCTTTTCACGAATTAAGTATTAATTCATTAGAGTCTGCAATTAGCATTTTTGTAGAAAGTAGAGATGCTGATATGGTTGCATTTATAAATAAAAAACATATTTTCTTTAGTAGTAAATTAACACAACCATTAGTTAAAGAAATGGGTTTTAATTCTAAAGTTCCGGTACTTGTAATGCACGATTTAAGAAACTAAAAACAGATAAGATGAAAAACATAGGAATTTGGTTAGACAAAGACAAAGCACTTATTTTTAAATTAACAGATGATATGGAAGTGTTTGAAACAATTATATCGAACATAGAAAACTTTCATATTCATGGAGGATCTGGAACACGTTTTAAAGGAGGACCTCAAGATGTAATACAGGATAGTAAATATTTAGAAAGAGAAAAGCATCAATTTAAAGCATATTTTAAAGAAATAGCTTTAGAAATAGAAAATGCAGATGGAATTCTAATTTTTGGACCAGCAGAAGCAAAAGATAAATTAAAAAAAGAATTAGAAGACTCTTATAAAGATATTAATGCAAAAGTAAAAGCTGTTCAAATAGCAGATAGTATGACAGACAATCAAGTAAAAGCATGGGTTAGAGATTTCTTTAAATCGAACTAGTTTGTTTATAATTTTTTGATTTTTAAATATGAATGATAAAGACATAGATATCATAAAATATTCTGGAGAAAAAGTAAAGTTTTCTACTAATAAGCTATATGCTTCATTAAAAAAAACGGGTGCAGAAGATGCTATTATAAATCAAATTATAGATAAAGTAAGAGACGATTTATATCAAGGTATATCAACAAAAGAAATTTATAATAGAGCCTTTTCGTTACTCAAAAAGAAGAAAAGTTATTTTGCTTCTAAATACAAACTTAAAAAAGCTATTTACGAATTAGGACCAACTGGTTTTCCTTTTGAAAGGTTTGTTGCCTCAATTTTAAAATATTCTGGATACAACATAGAAGTAGGAACAATTTTAAACGGTAAGTGTGTTGCTCACGAAATAGATGTTATTGCAAAGAAAAACAATGAAACTACAATTGTAGAATGTAAGTTTCATGGAGAGCAAGGTCTTAATTGTAACGTTAAAGTTCCTTTATACATTAACTCTCGTTATTTAGATGTGGAGGCACAATGGGATAAAAGCACAAAAAATAAAAATAAATTAATAGAATGTTGGGTGGTAACTAATACTAGATTTACAAAAGACGCATTAGCATACGGTAAATGTTGTGGTTTGTATTTATTAAGTTGGGATTACCCAAAAGATGATGCTTTAAAAGACAGAATAGATCGTTTAGGATTGTACCCAATAACAGTATCTACATTACTTACAAATAGAGAAAAACAGTTTTTATTAAATAGAAATATCGTTTTATGTAGAGAATTAATAAATGACGTTTTTTACTTAGACCATTTAGAGATTTCTACAACCAGAAAAGAAAAAATATTAAATGAAATAAAGCAGTTGTGTAACGGTAAAAATCACTAAAAATGGAACATTTTGTAAAAGTCAAATTTTTGGGAGCTTCAGGTGTTGTAACTGGCTCAAAATTTATTATTGAAACTTCAGAAAAAAATATACTTATAGATTGTGGTATGTTTCAGGGGGTTAAAGAACTTAGAGAGCTTAATTGGAAAAACTTATCTGTAAATGTAAAAGAGATTGATGTTGTATTATTAACTCATGGTCATTTAGATCATGTTGGTTATTTGCCAAGATTGGTAAAACAAGGTTTTAAAGGCAAAATTATTGGTACAGCACCAACATTAGCTATTGCTCAGATTATTTTGAATGACAGTGCTAAAATTAACGAGGAAGAAGCAGAAAAAGCAAACAAAGAGCAGTATTCTTCTCATAAACCTGCTTTACCATTTTACACAATTGAAGAAGCAGAAAAAACAATAAATCAATTTGAAGTAGAAGTAGAAAATAAGTGGATTGTTTTATCAGAAAACATTAAATATCGTTTTCAATATAATGGTCATATTATCGGCGCAACTTTTATAGAATTAGATATTAATCGAAAACGTTTTGTATTTTCTGGAGACATTGGTAGAAGTAACGATTATCTTTTAGAAGACCCAAAAACTCCTGAATGGGCAGACTATTTATTTCTTGAAAGTACCTACGGTAACAAACTGCATCCAGAAGAAGATGTTGAGCGTAAACTAGCAAATATTATTAGAGACACTATTCAGAATAAAGGAAACCTTATTATTCCGAGTTTTGCAGTAGAACGCTTGCAAACATTGATGTATATTTTATGGAAATTGTATAAGGAAAATAAGATTCCTAATATTCCAATATTTGTTGATAGCCCAATGGGAAATAGAGTTTTAGATGTTTTTAAACGCTTTCCTAATTGGCATAAGTTATCGATGGAATCGTATAATGAAATGTGTAATCACATAAATATTATTCAATCTTATAAAGAAACCTGGGAAACGATTGATAATAAAAGGTCTAAAATAGTTATTGCTGGAAGCGGAATGGTAACAGGAGGTAGAGTGTTAACTTATTTACAACAATTAATAGAAGAACCTTCTACAACTGTTTTATTAGTTGGTTATCAAGCAGAAGGAACTCGTGGAAGACAATTATTAGAAGGTGCTCATGAAATTCGTATTTATGGCAAATATTATCCTATAAAAGCAACTATTATAAGTATAGATAGTTTATCAGCTCATGCAGATCAGCAAGATTTGTTAAACTGGGTAAAAAATATTAAAAATATTCCAGAAAAAGTATTTTTAATTCATGGAGAGCCAACTGCTTTAGATGCTTTTCGAGTAAAAATAAAAGACACTTATAATTGGAATGTAGTTATCCCTAAACTAGATAGTATTGAAGAGGTGATGGTTTAATTAATACTTAATAAAATGGAGGCAAAAAACAGTTATAAATGCTTTAATGAAAATAAATCTATTGAAGAATTAAAGTATAATATGCTTCAATTTAAAACAAGAATAGAAGAAGAAATTATTGAATATAAATTTTATAAGAATCTCTTAGAGGCATCAATTTATAAATCAAAAACAATCAATTTATTTGAAAACTTAGAGAAGTATAAGAAAGGTATTAATGCCACAGAAAAAGAAGCTTTAGAGTTATTAAAAGAAATTAATTTGCACTCAAACTCAATTACAAATAAAATTGAATGCCAAGACTTGTTTTGCGATAATTTTTTTATAAAAGGTCATGATAAATTAGAAGAAAAAACTCAAAAATTCTTTATTGAATGTACCAGTTTTAAAATTCAATTATTTCAATATCTAGAAAGTGTGTTAAAAGGTTAAATTTCAAAAACAATGTAACAATCTGATATTTATCATTTTATAAATGTAAATTTAAAAGAGTAAAAGTTTCGTCTAAATTAAAAAAGTCATTATGAAAACAAAACAAGAAAATCCGAATTTTATAAAATGGTTAACTGCAGCAGATATGCACAATGATTCAAAAGAATGGCTTTTAGAGTTAGCGTTTTTAAAAGATGAATATCTGTTTTTTGTAGATTTAGTAAATTGGAATACAATTCAATTAATTGATGTTCAGGCTTATTATAAAAGTAAAAGAATCATTGATACTTTAAGTAAATTAAAAAAAACCAATGAAGAATTATATAAATTGGTTCAAAAACACGAAAATAATCTTGAAGTTTTAGTTCTTGAAATAGAGCATCCTGAAAAAGAAGAAGCCTATAAAAAGGAACATAAAGCACTCTTAATGTCGTTTAAAAATCATTTAAAAAAACACAGAGAATTAAAAGCAAATTTATTTGATATTCTAAAAAAAATTAAGAAAAATGAGAAACAAAAAAAGCTAATAGATATAGAATAAAAACACCACAAGATGAAAAAATTTCTTTTTTTACTATCGGCATTATTATTAATGAATTGTACCACTACAGAGCTTGTAGAAAGATGGAAAAACCCTACAATAGATTCACTTTCTGTAAATAAAGTGTTAATAGTTGGTATGACTTCTAATATTGAAGCTAGAAAACAATTTGAAGAAAAATTAAAAAATGAATATGAAGCTAGGGGTGTAGAAGCTGTAATGAGTTTAGAGTTATTTGAGCCAACGTTTACAGCTGAAAAGAAATCTAAGTTAGAGCTAAGAATTGTTGAGCAAATTTTAGCAACTAGTTATTTTGATGCTATCTTATTTACAAAGATTCAAGGAGTAGAAAGTAAAGTAGCTTATACAAAAACGTTTAAAAATAAAGAATATCTAGATATAAGATTTAAAGATGATTATTATAAGAATCAAGAAATTTATTATAATCCAGACTATAATAGGAAGTTTAATATTTACCATGCAGAAACCTCATTATACTGTATTTGTCCTATAAAAGAAAGAGAATTAGTTTGGAAAGGATCTATAGATATTGTTGATCCTTCTTCTATACAAGAAACTGTAGATGATTATGTGAATTTGCTGATTTTTACTTTAGAGGAAGAAAATCTTTTGAAGAAAATGGAGATAGAATAATGAACTTCTAAAATTGCTATGAAAAAGAATAATCCGATCATTTTTGGTTGGATTTTTTTTTGTTCTTTAGAAATCAAATAAAGCTAAAAATAATTATAATTGAGAAGGTTTACGTATTTCATTTCTAATTATATAGGTTGGTCTTTTTGTTAAAAGCTTCCCAAAACAACCCCATTTTGGACTTAGATAAATATTAGAAAGCATTTTTATGTAACTTACAACTTAAATTTAAACTGAATTTCATGCCAAATTACACACTTCATATTAACGGAAAACAACGTTCTGTTACAGCTGACGCAGATACACCTTTGTTATGGGTTTTAAGAGATGAGCTTAATTTAGTGGGCACAAAATTTGGATGCGGAATAGCACAATGTGGCGCTTGTACAGTTCATATAGATGGTGTTGCAACAAGAAGTTGTCAGATGCAAGTTTCTTTTTTAGATGATGTGAAAATTACTACAATAGAAGGCCTTTCTGAAGAAGGAAAGCATCCAGTACAAGAAGCTTGGAAAGAGATTGATGTCCCACAATGTGGATATTGTCAAGCAGGACAAATTATGACAGCTTCTGCCTTTTTAGAAGAGAATAAAAATCCTTCAGAAGACGAAATTAGAAAAGCTATGAATGGTAATATTTGTAGATGTGCTTCTTACAATAGAATTGAAAAAGCAGTGAAAGTTGCTGCAGAAAAAATGTCTTAAACTTTAAAACTACTTCAAGAAATGAAATCTCAAAACAAAAATAATTTTAGTAGAAGAAACTTTTTAAAGACATCTGTTTTAGCAAGTGGAGGCCTGTTAATTGGGTTTAATCTAATTACTGCATGCAAACCAGAAGCAGTAATGCCTGTTGATATTGAAAAACTAAATTTCAATGATTTTAACGCGTTTATTAAGATTTCTGATGAAGGATATGTCACTATTTTTTCTCCAAACCCAGAAATTGGTCAAGGTGTAAAAACATCGATGCCAATGATTATTGCTGAAGAATTAGATGTAGAATGGAGTAAAGTAAACGTTGTTCAAGGTGCATTAGATACAGACAATTTTAAAAGACAAATGGCTGGTGGAAGTCAATCTATACGTTTTGGATGGAAAGCTTTAAGAGAAACAGGAGCTACTACAAAACAAATGTTGATAAATGCTGCTGCGGCAAAATGGAATGTAAATGCATCAACTTGTAAAGCTTCAAAAGGAATTATAACAAACACAAAAGGAGATAAATTAGGTTATGGAGAAGTTGTAAAAGAAGCAGCTTTATTAGAGGTTCCTGAAGATGTACAACTTAAGAAAATTAAAGATTTTACAATTATAGGACAAGAAATTGTAAATGTAGATATTGATAAAATTATTACTGGAGAACCACTTTTTGGATTGGATTATAAAACAGAAGGAATGGTATATGCATCAGTTCTAAGGCCTCCAGTTTTTGGACAAGTTTTAGAATCTTTTGACGCTTCAGAAGCGAAGTCTATTAATGGTGTAATAGATGTTTTTACTATTGGTGATAAAGCAAGAAATTTTTTAGATAAAGGATATGTTAGTTGGACAGCAGTTTTAAATAATAGCGATAAAATAGTAGTTATTGCTAACTCAACTTGGGCTGCAATCAAAGCAAAAAAAGCAATTAAAGCAGTTTGGAAAGAAGAATCTGTTGCAGAAAGTACAGCATTTCATAATAAGAAGTTATTAGCAATTTTAGACAGTAAAAAACTGAACACATCTAGAGAAGATGGTACTATTGAAAAAGCTTTTAAGGAAGCTGATAAAATTATAGAAAGAACATATTCCTCTCCTTTTTTACCTCATAATTGCATGGAACCTATGAATTTTTATGCAAATGTAACATCAGATAAAATTGAGTTGGTTGGACCAACCCAAACACCAAATGAAGTTGCTAAATCTGTTGCTGTTTTATTAGATAGAAAAGTTGAAGATATTAGTGTAGAAATGACTAGAATGGGTGGCGGTTTCGGAAGAAGATTATATTCAGATTTTGCATTAGAAGTTGCAGAAATTTCAAATAAAATTAGAAAACCAGTAAAAATGATTTCTACAAGAGAAGATGATATGACTACAGGAGTCTACAAACCTTCTGTAAAATACAGGATTACTGCATCATTAAAAGATGGTAAAATTACAGGTTATCATTTAAAAGAAGCTGCAATAAATGGAAATATGTATGGTATCATTCCTGATTTTTTTCCTGCTGGATGTATTCCAAATTACAAAGTAGATTTAGGTAATTATAAAAGTAATGTTACAACGGGTGCTTGGAGAGCGCCTTATACCAACTTCTTAGCATTTGCAGAACAAAGTTTCTTTGATGAAGTAGCTAAAGAGTTAAGTATAGATCCAATTCAATTACGTTTAGATTTACTTCAAAATGTAAAAGGAACTACAGATAAAAGCATTAAGTATTCTGGACAAAGAATGGAAGACACTATTAAGTTAGTGAGAGAAAAAGCAAATTGGGGAAAAACTAAAGAAGGAACTTATCAAGGTTTTTCTGCATATTATAGTCATAATACTCATGTTGCAGAAGTTGCAGAAATTGAATTAAAAGATGGTTTTCCGGTGATTAAAAAAGTAATTGTTGCTGTAGATTGTGGAGTTGTAGTAAACCCAACAGGAGCAAGAAACCAAGTTGAAGGTGGTGTTATAGATGGAATTAGTCATGCAATGTATGCTGCTTTTACTTTTAAAGATGGAAAGCCAAAGCATAATAATTTTGACACTTATAGAATGATTAGAATGCAAGAAACGCCACAAGTTGAGGTTCATTTTGTAGAAAACGAATTATCTCCAACAGGTTTAGGAGAACCAGGTTTACCTCCTGCAGGAGGAGCTGTTGCAAATGCAATTAATACTGCTCTTGGCAAAAGAATGTATAGTCAACCTTTTGTAAAGGAGCTGAAGAAGAATAGTGTTTTGGGATAAAAAAAATTAGTTGATAAAAAATAAACATCACACAAAAGTAGTATATAAAAAAAGTTCCTTTTATCGATTTTGATAAAAGGAACTTTTTTTTTAAATGAATTGAGATAGATTAGTTTAACTCACTTGTTGTCCGTTTTTAACTTCTTTTGTAGGTTCTACGAAAGCTAATTTACCATCAGGAGTATCTGTCATTAAAATCATTCCTTGGCTTTCTACGCCTCTAATTTTTCTTGGCGCTAAGTTTACTAAAACAGAAACTTGCTGACCAATAATTTCTTCTGGAGAAAAACTTTCTGCAATACCAGAAACGATGGTTCTTGTATCAATACCAACATCAACCTTTAATTTTAAAAGTTTTTTAGTTTTTGCTACTTTTTCAGCTTCTAAGATAGTACCAATTCTAATATCTAATTTTGTAAAATCATCAAATTCAATGGTTTCTTTTTGAGCCTCTACAACTTTGTTTTCTTGCTCGTTGGCAAGTTTAGTTGCTTGTAATTTTTCAATTTGAGCTTCAATCGTTTTATCTTCAATTTTAGAAAATAATAATTCAGCTTTGTTTATTTGATGAGCTCCAGGTAATAAAACGTCTTTTGTAGTTATATCTTCCCAAGACAAGTTTTCATCAACATTTAAAATACCTTTTAATTTATCTGAAGTAAAAGGTAAAAATGGTTTAGAAACTACTGCTAAAGCTGCAGAAATTTGCAAAGCAACATACATAATTGTTTTTACGCGTTCTGCATCAACTTTTATCACTTTCCAAGGCTCTTCATCAGCTAAATACTTGTTGCCAAGTCTTGCTAAGTTCATTAATTCTTGAGAAGCTTCTCTAAATCTGTATCTTTCAATTGACTTACCAATAATATTTGGAAACTCTTTTACAGCAGCTAAAACATCTTCATCTACTTCTGTAAAATCATTTGGTTCAGGTACAATTCCTTCATAATATTTGTTAGTTAAAACGACAACTCTGTTAATAAAATTACCAAAAATGGCAACTAATTCGTTGTTGTTTTTTGCCTGAAAATCTTTCCAAGTAAAATCGTTGTCTTTACTTTCTGGCGCGTTTGCTGTTAATGTATAACGTAAAACATCTTGCTGATTTGGAAATTCTTCTAAATACTCATGTAACCAAACTGCCCAATTTTTAGAAGTCGATAATTTATTTCCTTCTAAATTTAAGAATTCATTTGCTGGTACATTATCAGGTAAAATATAATCGCCATGTGCTTTTAACATCGCAGGAAAAATAATACAGTGAAAAACAATATTGTCTTTCCCTATAAAATGAACCAACTTTGTATCGTCTTTTTTCCAATAATCTTCCCAGTTTTTTCCTTCTCTTGCTGCCCATTCTTTGGTTGATGAAATGTATCCAATAGGTGCATCAAACCAAACATATAAAACTTTTCCTTCAGCATCTTTTAAAGGAACAGGAATTCCCCAATCTAAATCTCTGGTTACAGCTCTTGGTCTTAAACCATCATCTACCCAACTTTTTACTTGTCCGTAAACATTCGGTTTCCAATCTTTTTTATGACCTTCTAAAATCCATTCACGTAAAAAACCTTCGTGTTTATCTAAAGGTAAAAACCAGTGTTTTGTTTCTTTTACTGTTGGTACATTTCCTGTAATTGCAGATTTAGGGTTAATTAAATCTGTTGCGTTATGAGAAGTTCCACAATTTTCACATTGATCTCCATAACTTTCTTCAAAACCACATTTAGGACAAGTTCCTACCACAAAACGATCTGCTAAGAACTGATTTGCTTCTGCATCATACAATTGTGCAGAAACTTCTTCAATAAACTCACCATCATTATACATCTTTGTAAAGAATTCTGATGCAGTTTCATGATGAATCTTAGATGAGGTTCTTGAGTAATTATCAAAAGAAATACCAAAATCTGCAAAAGATTTTTTAATAATTCCATGATATTTATCGATAATAACTTGCGGAGAAACGCCTTCTTTTTTTGCTCTCATTGGTATGGCAGCACCATGTTCATCAGAACCAGAAATGTAAGCAACATCATTACCAGTTAAGCGTAAATAACGCGCATAAATATCTGCAGGAACGTAAACGCCTGCTAAATGCCCAATATGAATTGGACCATTTGTATAAGGTAAAGCTGCTGTAATTGTATATCTTTTTGGAGCACTCATGAGTTTCTCTTAGTTTTATGGACTGATTTTTGAAGTGCAAAAGTACAAAAAAGGGAGTTTTAATAACGATGGAATTTTGATACATTTACATTGAAATTGCTTTTAGGTTTTAAAAGTGATGTAAAAAGATGCTATTTTGAAAATAAGAACAGTTTTTATCGTTATTTTATTGATGCTATTTTCATCAATAAATGCTCAGGAAAAATTAGATTCTTTACAGCAAAAAGAGAACTCTATTGTATTTGTAGATTTAAATGTTAGTTATTTAGAAGGAACTTCGAGTAAGATTTCTGCGGGTTTAAGTATCAATTATCAATTTAAAAAAAATCTATTTTCATTTCGATTTATTCAAAATCATCAGGTTGAAACAGCTCGAGATTTTTTATTTGGTTTAATTCCTACAGATGTGGTAACAAATACATTATCTGAATATTCTTTATTATATGGAAAACGATTTATTAAAGATGATTTTTCTTATCACATTTCAGCCGGTATTTCTTATAATGATTATACAAGAGATGATAATGGTGAGATCACAACAAAAATATCTACAGGGTTTCCATTGCAAATTGGTGTAACCTGGTTTAATGCTAAAAAAGAACAATATAGAATTTTTGACCTAATTCCTGTTGGAAAACCTACTGGATTTGGAAGATCTGCTGGTATAAATTTATACGCAAATATTGGAAAGAAATCTTATATTGGTTTAGGTTTTAGTTTTGGTCTAGGATGGTATAAAAAATATAAATAATGAAAAATAAAATTGCAATTACTACTTTATTTCTGATGATTTTTTCATCACTATTTGCTCAAGAAAAAACGAATGAATTAATAAGGCCTCCTTATTTACATAAAGGAGATACAATTGCAATTGTTGCGCCTGCAGGGATTTTAAAAAACCGACAAGAAACAATCCAAAAAGCGAAAAGATTAGTAGAAGGTTGGGGTTTGTGTGTTGTTTTGGGTGATAATTTATTTAAAAACGGACATCATTTTTCAGGTTCTGATTTACAAAGAACTGCAGATTTTCAAAAAGCATTAGACAACCCAAATATTAAAGCAATTTGGGCTGCAAGAGGAGGCTATGGTTCTGTTAGAATTTTAGATAAATTGAATTACAAGAAGTTTAAGAAAAGCCCAAAATGGATTATTGGTTATTCAGATATTACTGCTTTTCACAATCATATACATAATTTAGGCGTTGAAACCATTCATGGAATGATGGCAACTAGTGTAGAGGAGAAGCCAGAAGAAATTATTAAAACAATTTCTAGTTTTAAGAAAGCGTTATTTGGTCAAGATATTTCTTATACTATTGCTTCTTCAACATACAATAAAGAAGGAATTGTAGAAGGACAATTAATAGGAGGTAACCTTGCTATTTTAACATCTATGTTGGGTTCTAAAAGCCAATTAAATACAGATGGGAAGATTCTTTTTCTTGAAGAAATTGGTGAATACAAATATTCTATTGACAGAATGTTACAAAGTTTAAAACGTGCAGGTTATTTCGAAAATGTAAACGGATTAATTATTGGGGATATTTCTTCTATTAAAAAGAATTCTACAAAATGGGGACATTCTATTGAGCAACTTATTTTAGAGGTTGTTCCTAAAAACATTCCAGTCTTGTTTGATTTTCCAGCAGGACATAAAGCAGATAATAGAGCTTTAATTTTTGGAAGAAAAGTGAAATTGTCAGTTGGCAGTATACAATCTTCGGTGATTTTTAAAAATTAAACTAAAGTTTTAACGTCGATAATTATATGCTCAATTTTTTCTGAAATTGTTTTGAGTTTTTTAGCCATAATTTCTTCTCTTTGTTTGCTATTTGACCACTGATTACCAATAATGTAAGCTAATAGGTTAATTCCTTTATATTTTGGAAGTGATAAATCAAAATCAATAGTATTTACTTTTTGTTTTATAATTGGTTTTAATTCTGATTGATTGAAAAGAGATTTAAATTTATCAACTTCAAGTTTAAAAAGTTGAAGTTCATTTTCATCAACGACTTTATCTCTAGAATACCTTAAACATTCAGTTTTTAGAAATTCTAAATATTTAATTAAAGTTTCTTCAGTCATAAATTTATAATTCTAAATTATAATAAAAAGCCAAAGACAACCAACTTGTTTTTATTTCTTTTTCTAATCTACTATAAGGTAAATAACCATTATAATATTCTAGACGTAAACTGTTATTATTTTTAAAAGCATATCCAAATCCGCCATTAAAATCTAAATTGTAATCGTTGTTTTCTAAAAAACGAAGATCATAACCAATAAAAACTCTATTTAATAATTCACTATCAGTTTCGAAATTTTTAAAAACTCCACCTGTTTGAAAACTTACTTTTTTACGATTACCTCCCGTTCTTACAATGTAAGAAGCACCAGCATATAAACCAATTTTCTCTTTGTTGTATGCATATAAAACTTCTACAGTTTCATAATTAGCAGGATCATTAGACCAATAATCTGAGTTTTCTGTTCTTGTATAATCGTTTTTCAACAGAAAATCATCACCTAAATGAGAAGATCTATGGTATAAATTAATTCTTAAAAAATTATTTTCATTCAACACAAAATCATTGTGAAAATAGATAAAATAATCTGTGTTAAATAACGAATGGGTTACACCATTAAAGTTGTCAGATTTTTCTTCTCTGAACACAAATTGATTGTCTATATGGCCACTAATTGCTAACTGATAATTATCTTTAGAATAGATTTTCTTAAAAACATTTGCTTTTAAATTTACCAATACTTTGTAGGAATTGAATTGAAAATCGCTTGCACTTTTTGCTGTTAAAGGACTTACCTTAAAAGCACTACTATTATCTGTTGGACTGAATAATAAAAAAGGAAAACTCCTATTTTTCTGACTTAGAAAAGGCTCAAATTCATTAGAATTGGTTTGACCAAAACTTGTAAAAGAGTAGAAAATAATGAGTAAAAGAGATAGTTTACTTTTGATAAAAGTCATTTAATTAATTTTGAATAAAAGTAATTAATAATTTGTAATTTGAGGCTATGGCAGAACATAATGAATTAGGAAAAAAAGGAGAAGAACTAGCCATCAAATTTCTGATTGATAAAGGCTATAAAATTCTCGAAAAAAATTATCGTTATTTAAAAGCAGAAGTAGATATTATTGCCCAAAAAGAAAACACTTTAGCTGTTGTAGAAGTAAAAACACGTTCTTCAGATTATTTTGGAAATCCGCAAGACTTTGTAAATCCAAAGAAAATAAAATTGTTGCTTTCTGCAATTGATTATTATGTTAATGAAAAAGATTTAGACGTAGAAGTCCGTTTTGATATTATTGCGATTATTCATCAAAAAACAATTAAAATTGAGCATTTAGAAGATGCTTTTCTCCATTTTTAAGCAATTATTCATCTACTGAACATCGTAATCAATACATCTAAAAGCAACTTTCTAAAACAGTAAGTTTTAGTTTCGTTTTATGGTAACAAAAAGGTTTTGGTTTGGTGTGTTTTTAGGCGTTTTGGGTATTGTACTCTTTTCTTCTAAAGCAGTTATGGTTAAACTTGCCTACAATTACAATGTAGATGCAATTACTATGTTGCTATTAAGAATGTTGTTTTCTTTTCCTTTTTATGTGGTTATTGCATATTTATATCGAAATAAAAATCAAGAAATAAAAACGACTAAAATAGATTATGCTTGGGTTGTATTTTTTGGTGTGGTAGGTTATTATTTAGCAAGTTTTTTTGATTTTGTAGGTTTAACATATATAAAGGCAAGTTTAGAACGCATCATTTTATTTGTATATCCAACAATTGTAATTCTTTTAAATCGACTTTTTTTTAAACAACCAATTACAAAAATTCAAGCGCTTGCCATCTTTTTATCCTATTTAGGAATTGTAATTGCTTTTTCTGATGAAGTTGATATTTCTGGAAACAATGTGTATTTAGGAGGCTTTTTTGTGCTTTTATGTGCTATTACTTACGCCTCTTATTTGGTAGGAAGTGGTTGGTTAATTCCAAAATTTGGAGTTGTAAAATTCACTGCTTATGCAATGTTGGTTTCTTGTTTTTGTGTATTTATACACTTTAGTGTTATTGGTGAAACAGATTTATTTAATTTACCTTGGCAAGTATATGGTTTTGGTGGTTTAATAGCTATTTTTGCAACTGTAATTCCCTCTTTTTTAGTGAGTGCTTCTATAAAAATAATTAGTTCTTCTAATTTTGCAATCGTTGCAGGAGTTGGCCCAATATCTACAATTATATTAGCTTCTTTTTTTCTAAACGAAAGTTTAACTTTATTTCAATTTTTTGGCGCACTTTTGGTTATATTAGGTATTGTTATAACCTCATTAAACCAAGCTAAGAAAAAGTAATTGATAAAGAAATTAAATCTTTAAAGTTTATTAATGATGTTCTTTACATCTTTTAAATCATCTGGCTTTGCAATAATTTTTTTGTCAGCATCTAACACAAAATAACTAGGTGTAGATACTATGTTATAAGTTCTTGCGGTTTTGTTTTCCCATTTATTTAAGCCCAAAACATGATGCCAATTTGGTAGTGTTTTCTTGTAATTTTTCCAACCAAAGTCATTTTTTTCTAAAGAAAAAGCTATCACTTTTACTTTTTTGTTTTCCTTTAAAAATTTATGTATCTGAGGAATTTCTCTTAAACAATGAGAACAACTTGTACTCCAAAAAATTAATAAATAATTTTCAGCGTCATCTAATTTAGAAAGCGTTAATGTTTTATCATTTTCTTTCCAAGAAAAGTCTGGAGCTATTCTGCCAACTTCCGCAGCAAATAATGATAATTTATCTTCTTTAAACTTTTTACTTTGAACATCAATTGGTAATTTATTGTAATGATTTTCGAATAAATAATCTATTAATTCTAAATTCATTGACATTTCAAATTGGCTAATTAAAAACTCAATTGCATCCTTTTTAAAAGGAATTGTTTCAATTTTAGATAAGACTTTATCTACAGATTCTTTATATAATCCTTGTTGTATTGTTGCGTCATCAGCATAATTAATAGAAAAAACATAATCTGTAATTCTATCAATTAGAAAAGAAGAGTTTAAAAGTGTTTTATTATTAAAGTCCATTTTGTCAAAAAAAGTATCGATCATATTTGACATGTACTTTTGTGGAGTACTTATAATTTCTGAAGGACTATTTCTTAATGAAGCTTTAATAAAAGGTTGAACATACATGCCTTTTGAGGCGTCTAAATATTCTTTCTGAACACTGTTTACGTTCTTTAGAGCTTTTTTGTATTTTCTATTTAAATCTAAATCAGGGTTTTGTATAGCTGTAACTTGTATAGAGTCTAATGTTTGTTGCGCATCCGCAATTTTATCTAAATAGTTTCTGTAAATTATATTCTCTTTAGACTCTGTAAAAGTTACAGATTGATTGGGATATTCAGGATGAAAACCAAAATTAACATCTTCATTATTATAAATAAAATCGACAAAACCTGCTCCTTCTAATCTATAAGTTATTCTATATGAACCTACTTTTGTGTTTTTAGGAAGTATAAAATGAAAACTACCTAAAGCTTGTTTTTTTCCATCAACATCAAATGAATCAATTTTTATTTTAGTATTCTTAACAAACGTTTGTTTTGCTCCTTCTACCTTATATAAAAGAACCCAATCACTTTTTATTGTTGGAGACATTGTTCCACTAATAGTATGTTGTGCTTGTGCAAATGCTGAAATTAAGAATATAAAAGCGAGTATTTTTTTCATTATTTTAAAGTTGATTTTGTTCTTGCTATACTATTTTCAAGAAGTGTACCAAAAATACTATTTCTCTATTAAAAAAAGTATATTGTAGCATAAAAAACTAAGTTATGCCTTTTAATAATAAAGTTGTTTGGATAACTGGTGCTTCTTCTGGAATCGGAAAAGCGTTAGCCATTGAGTTATCTCATCAAAAAGCAACACTAATTTTATCATCAAGAAATAAAACCGAATTAGAGTTGGTAAAGAGTGAATGTAATAATTCATCCGAAGTAAAAATTATCACAGTAGATTTAGAAAATTATACCAATTTACAACCAAAGGTTGATGAAGCTCTTGCTTGTTTTGGTAGGGTTGATGTTTTGGTAAACAATGGAGGGATTAGTCAGCGTTCTTTGGTAAAAGACACACAAGTTTCGGTTGATAAACGGATTATGGATATAAATTATCTAGGAACTGTAGCTTTGTCTAAAGCAATATTGCCTCATTTTATAGAAAACAAAAGCGGTCAATTTGTTGTTACAACAAGTATTGTTGGTAAAATAGGAACTCCTTTACGTTCTTCATACGCAGCAAGTAAACATGCTTTACATGGTTTTTTTGATAGCTTACGAGCAGAAAATCACAAAAATAATATTGTAGTAACTTTAGTTTGTCCTGGTTTTGTAAACACAAATGTTTCTAAGAATGCTCTAATTGGTGATGGTTCTTCACAAGGAAAAATGGATGTTGCTACCGAAAATGGAATTCATCCAGACCACTTTGCAAAATTGATGGCAAAAGCAATTAGAAAGAAAAAAGAGGAAGTTTATATCGCAGGAGCAAAAGAAAAGTTAGGTGTTTTTGCAAAGCGCTTTTTTCCAAAGTTATTATCTATAATGATTAGAAAACTAAGCGTTACTTAAAATACTTTAATAAAGATAAAAAGAACCTAATCAAAATAGTTTAATGCCTCAAAATAGGTAATAATAGCTTCTTTCATTAACACAGTTTGTTCTCCGGGTTTTAAGTTTGGTAACTCAGTAATTGTTTTATAATGCGGCCAGCTGTCATCATCAAAATAATCGAATTCGTAATAACCATAAGGTTCTAAAAGTTTACAAATTGCAATATGCATTAAGTTTACTTTATCGTCTTTTTTAAATTCAGGATGGCTTTGTCCTAATTCTTGTACACCAATTAAATAGATAATACCATCCATATTTAATTCGTCACCATCTGCAAATTGATTGGTTAATTTGTTCACTAATAAATCCCATTTTTCTTTTAGGGTGATTATTTTTGGCATGTTACTTATTTTTAAAATGTAAAGATACAACCGACATTTTTAAATTGTGAAAAAAAAAATGTAGGTTTGAAAAAATTAATTTCATGAATGTTTTTGATATTATTATAGCTGCTTTATTACTCTTTGGCTTTGTTAGAGGCTTAATGAAAGGCTTATTTGTAGAGGTTGCTTCTTTGGTTGCATTGATTGGTGGAGTGTATGGAGCTATTCATTTTTCTTATTTTGTTTCTAATTTCCTAAAAGAATATGTATCTTGGAAGCCAGAATACATCTCTTTAGCGTCTTTTGCAATAACTTTTGTAATAATTATTGTTGTAATTGCGCTTCTTGGAAAAGCATTAACAAAAATTGCAGATTTCGCTTCTCTAGGAATTATTAATAAAATATTAGGAGGCGTATTTGGAGCTTTAAAAATTGGACTAATTTTAAGTGTTGTTTTTATTTTCTTTGGAAAAATGAATGATACAATTCCTTTTATTAAAAAGGAAACATTAGATGATTCTATTTTATATAGCCCTGTTAAAAAAATTGCCCCTACGATTTTCCCCTCTATTATTAAAGAAGAAAAACAGGAAAAAACCCTGTTAAATAACATTGAAATTTAAGTTGTAATTATGTAAATTGCGACTTTTAAAAAGGCACATGATGAGAAAAATTTATAAACTTTTAATGTTATTTAGTATAACATTGTTGATGTCTTTTAGTTCTTCTAAAGACTGTGGTATTTTAAAGGATAATACTTTTACCTACAGAAATTCAAAGAAAGAGGTTATTGTTGTTTTTAAAGATAATAAACATGTAGAATATCATAATAACGAAGAGTATTATATTAAGTCTGATATAGAGTGGGTAAATAATTGTGAATATTATTTAATAATAAAAGAATCTACTCTGCCCAATTTTCCATTCAAAATGGGAACAAAGATGCATATTGTTGTAAATAAAGTTAGAGGTAAAAAAGTTTATTATACTTCCTCTTTAGGAGGAAGATCTTGGGAAGGAAGATTAACAAAAAGAGCACCTAAGAAATAGATAATTTACTTACTTTTAATCATATTAAAATTTCTTTTTTCCGAAGTTTATGTTTAATCTAAATGATAAATTTCCATTATATCTTCTAAGTATTTTTCGAAATCAATTTTAAGATCTATTAATTTTCCAGTATGAATATCAAGAACCCAACCATGTACCTTTAAACCACGGTCTCTAAAAGCTTTTTGTATAGCAGCTGTTTTAATTAAATTAACACATTGTTCTTTAACATTTAACTCTACTAAACGTTCGTATTTTTTCTCTTCATCCTTTATAGCATTAAGTTCTTCTGAATGAATTCTATAAACATCTCTAATATTTCTTAACCATGGGTTTAAAATACCCAGATCTGCAGATTGCATAGCAGCTTTAACACCACCACAACCATAATGACCACAAACAATAACATGCTTAACTTTTAATATATCTACAGCGTAATTTATAACTGACATTGCATTTAGATCTATACTAATAACCATATTAGCTATATTTCTATGCACAAAAACCTCTCCTGGTTTTGCTCCCATTAACTCCTCGGCAGTAACTCTACTGTCTGAACAACCAATATATAATAATTCAGGATTTTGACCTTTTCCTAACTCTTCGAAATAATTTTTATCTTCAGATAATTTATCTTTTATCCATTTATCATTATTCTGAAATACTTTATCTAAATCCATTTTTTTTAAAGTTTTAATTATTTTCTTTTATCCAACTTACACATTTTTTAAAAGTCTTAAAGATGTGTTCTTCGGGGATAAAATCAGGAATAATATCAATTCTTTCCATCATGTATTTTGGCTGTGGTAATAGCCCTACAAATAAAACCTCAACGTTTTTTCTCTTTAAATCTTGCAGCATATCTTCCATAGCATATAAACCAGATTGATCCATATATTGCATTCTTCCTAAACGTAGAATTACTGTTTTTGCTGTATCAGGAATCTGAAGATATAGCGCTTGAAAATCACTAGTTGAACCAAAAAATAGAGGTCCTTTTATGTGTTTTATAAAAACTTTTTCTTTTAAGCTTTCAGGAAAACTTGTTTCATCATCCCAAGCTTCTTCTTTTAAAGTTTTAACATCTGAACGTTCTGCAGTTAAATCTCCAATTTTTTTCATAAACATTAAGGAAGCTATTACTAAACCTATACCAACTGCGTAAACTAAATTCCAGAATGTTGATAGTAATAAAACAATCATCATAATTAATACTTCAGAACTTAATTTAATCGGTCCAAATTTAATGTCTCTTGGTAAAAATGGTATTGCTTTTAGTCCTTTATAATCCATTACTCCAATACCAACTGTTATTAAAATACCCGCTAAAACTGCTGCCGGAATCTTAGAAGCAATAGGTCCTAAACCTAGCATGATAATTAATAACATAATTCCTGCTATCATACCAGAAAGCTTTGTTTTACCACCAGCATTAATGTTCACTACAGTTCTTATTGTTGCTCCTGCTCCTGGAATTCCACCAAACAAAGCAGCAATACTGTTCCCTATTCCTTGACCAATTAACTCTCTATTAGGCTTATGTTTTGTTTTGGTCATATTATCTGCAACAACACTTGTTAAAAGCGAATCTATTGCTCCCAAAAGGGATAATGTTAAGGCTGTAAAAATATAGGGAGTAATGTTGTTCAAAGAAAAAGTTGTAAATATTTCCCACTTTATTTGTGGTATTCCACCAGGAATTTCTTGAATGGTTCTATATTCTAAGTTAAAAGCAACTGCAATTCCAGACATTACAATAAGTGCAACTAATGTGCTAGGAACCTTTGTTGTTATTCGCTTAAAACCATAAATAATTATAATTGTACCTAAAGCAAGTAAAAGTTCTAGCCAATTAATAAATTGTAGAGCTCTTGGTATTGCTTTTATAGCGCCTAAAGCACCAGAAGTTTCTTTAGCCGCTAGCGTTTGAGATTCTGTTGTTATATCAGAAGAAGATATTAATTTACCTCTTCTATTTGTTTCTTCAAAATTTTCTAAAACTAATATACCTTCACCTGCTTCTTCTTTTAAGATGTTTTTGAGAATTACTTCTTGGGCTTGTGTATTAAATTTTGATACAAATTCTATATCTTCTTTTGGGTAATAACCAACAGAAGGTAGTATTTGAGTCAATAAAATAATTAATCCAATTGCTGTCATAAAACCAGACACAACTGGGTAAGGAATGTACCTAATATATTTACCCAATCCAATAAGTCCTAATCCTATTTGAAATAAACCAGCTAATACAAATACCGTTAAAATTGCTGGTAACGCTTTAGTTACATCACCATCATTTGCGGCAATTATACCTGCAATAACAACCATACTTACTGCAGTCATTGGTGCAGTTGGTCCAGATATTTGAGTACTTGTTCCTCCAAATAAAGCAGCAAAGAAACTAATAAAAATTGCTCCATAAAGTCCTGCAGTTGGTCCTAGTCCAGAAGAAACCCCAAAAGCTAATGCTAAAGGTAGGGCAACAATACCTGCAGTTATTCCACCAAATGCATCACCTTTTATATTTGAAAATAATTTTTTCATATTTTTTTTAATAGAATATTTTTATTAACCCACAATTTAGTACTTATTATTTAAAAAAAAGCCAATCCTAAAAAGGATTGGCTTTTCTAAACAATTAATTTTTAATTAGTAAAAGGTTACTAAACCGTCGGTAATATCATACATAGCTCCAACAATTGCAATTTCTCCATTATCTTCCATTTCCTTTAAAACAGGGCTTTGAACACGAATATTATCAATTGTCATATGAACATTTTTATCAGAAACTTCATTTACAAAATCCATGTTGCTAGAGTTTCTTAAGCTTGGATCTTTTGGTTCTATTACTGCCTTAACTGCTGGTTTTATTTTACTAATTAAAGCAGTTAAGTTTCCTAACTTTGCATCATCACAAGCACCCTTTATTGCTCCACAAGCTGTATGCCCTAAAACAACAATTACTTTGGTTCCTGCTAATTTACAAGCAAACTCCATACTTCCTAAAATATCTTCATTTACAAAATTACCTGCAATTCTTACACTAAAAACATCTCCGAAACCTTGATCAAAAATTAATTCTGCAGAAACTCTAGAGTCTATACAACTTAAAATAGTAGCGAAAGGAAACTGACCTTCGCTAGTATCATTTACTTGTTCTAAAAGGTTTCTATTTATTTTTAAATTATTTTGAAATCTTTGGTTACCTTCTTTTAAAAAATCTAACGCTTTTTTAGGCGTCATGGTTGCTTGAGTTTCTTTTGTATGTGCTTTCATGGTGTTTTTTATGTTGTTAAAATTAATGAACAATCAAGGTTTTTGATTATACTTTTAATGTCTGGTTTTACTGAGTTTATCTCTTGTCCTTCTCTATTAATAAAAAGTAAGTTTACTTTACTTTTAGATAAGTAGTTAGAAATGTTTTTTATTACGTTATCACCTTTTTCAAAAACAAATTCTACAATCTTCTTAGATGAATCGGTAGTATTATTAGAATTTAATTTATCATCATTGATACAAAAAGATGTTAAAGATTTATCTGAATAAGAAACTATAGTTTCTGCAAATTTATTTGAAAACGTATTTATATTATCTAATACACCTAAAGAAATATCTGAACTTGCATCTAATAAATTATTATCTGAAGCAATCATAACAGTACCAGAATATTCTTTTAATACATGACTTATAATATTATCTCCAATAAAAGACAAAACTTTAGATTTACTTTTACCTAAAACAATAATGTCTGGGTTGGTTTCTTTAATTTCTTTACTAATTTCATTTTTTAAATTACCAAAAGAAATTTTGTAATCAATTTTTACATCTTCATTTTTAGATTGCTCTTTAATAATTTTTTTAATTTTATTATCTGCTTCTAAAAATTTCTCATTTATGGTTCTCATTGCAGAAAGCTGACTTTCTTTTTCTACAATATCTATAGCTTTTTTAACACAGAAAAAGTTAATTTCTCCATCTACTATTTTAGCTAAATTTACACCATTTTTTATAATTTTTTCTGTTGATGAATCTATATCTGAAAGTACCAATATTTTACATTTCTGTTTCATATATTTAGGCTGATTTTTTTCTTAAATTAAAAAATTCTATATAACTTGGTGGGTTTTCAACAATTCCTCTTTCAGAAGTTAATTGAATATCGATGTTTCTTTCTGTTGCTTTAAAAGCAAAATCTTCTAAAATTTCTATAATATCATTATCTAAATATCTAGTTTTTCTAACATCTAATTCTAAAAAAGTATCTCTTGGTAAACTGTCTAATTCTTTTAAAATAGCACCTTTGTTAAAGAAAGTAACTTCTTCTGCAAGTGTCATTTTAATTCTGTGTTTTCCATTACTTTTATCTTCAATATGAAGAAAGTGAGAATTTTGAAAACTCTTTATTAATATTACTACAATACCAACTGCTAAACCTAAACCAATACCAACTAATAAATCTGTAAAAACAATACCTACAACAGTTACTGTAAAAGGGATCCATTGTTTCCATCCCAATTGTACCATTTCTTTAAAAACACTAGGTTTTGCTAATTTGTAACCAACAATTAATAAGATTGCAGCTAAAACAGATAAAGGAATTTTATTTAATAAAGTAGGAATTAAAATTACAGAAATTAATAATAATAAACCATGAATAATTGCAGAGATCTTTGTTCTACCACCAGATTGTATATTTGCAGAACTCCTTACAATTACTTGTGTAATTGGCAAACCACCAATTAAACCAGAAATAATATTTCCTGTTCCTTGTGCTAATAATTCTCTATTTGTTGGTGTTACATTTTTATGCGGATCTAATTTATCAGTAGCTTCTACACACAATAAAGTTTCTAAACTTGCAACTAAAGCTATCGTAAAACCTGTTACCCAAACTTGTGGATTTGAAATTGCACTAAAATTAGGAAAACTAAATTGTCCTAAAAAAGAATCTAAACTATCAGGAACAGGCACACTTACTAAATGTTGTGAGCTGATACCGTATTTAGAACTTCCACTTGTTGCAAAATAGTAAACAATACCAGCAACAACTGCTACTAAAGGACCTTGTATTATCTGAAAAAACTTACCTTTTTTAGATAAAACATTACTCCAAAGTATTAAAATTGCTAAACCAATAAAACCTACAATTGTAGCACCTAAACTAATATTGTTAAGTGAACTAAAAATTTCTGAGAATGTGTTTTGTCCATCTACTTGAAAGAATGCAAAATCTCCTTCAGGATCTGAATCATAGCCAAAAAAGTGAGGAATTTGTTTTAAGATGATAATGATACCAATACCTGTTAACATTCCTTTAATTACCGATGAAGGAAAATAATAACCAATAATTCCTGCTTTTAGTAAACCAAAAATTAATTGAATAATTCCTCCTAAAACTACTGCTACTAAAAAATTTTCATAACTACCTAAAGTTCCAATAGCTGTTAAGACTATTGCAGCTAAACCTGCTGCAGGACCACTTACTCCTATTTTAGAGCCACTTAAAGCTCCAACTATTGTACCTCCAATAATTCCGGAAATTAGACCAGCAAAAAGTGGTGCACCACTTGCTAATGCAATACCTAAACATAATGGTAATGCTACGAAAAATACTACTACACTTGCTGGTAGGTCGTTTTTAATGTACTTAAACATATATATATAATATTTTATCCCTAAATAATTTGATTTAGAGATTTTGAATTTTAAAAAATAATTGAATTTGTCTTAATTAACCAGATGTTACGACAAGAATTCTGGTGGTGGAGTGGTATTCTTTGGGTATTCTGAAATATAAGTTTTAGATTGAAAACTTACATTTTTCTTTTTCTGAATTCTATTTAAGAATAAAGAACTGAATTGTTCAGTTGGATTAATTTTAACTTCTAAGTCCTTAGAAGCTTCTTTACCTTTATTTTCTTCTTCTTCAGTCATATCAAGAAATAACGCAACATCCTGACCGTCATCAAAAAAACTAATTACTGTAGGAGTAATTAAGGCTGTTGAAAACATAAGGATAAAAAAAAGTGCAATTTTAACTCTCAATGATTATCTGGATTTGTTGCGAAAATAGTAAAGGTTTTCTGAATAATTGTTAAATAAAAATTAAAAATTGTTCAACAGTTTTATGTCTTCAGCAATTATCCAACCTAATTTTCCGTCGTTAATTTTAACTTTCTTCCAATTATCAACAGCATCTAAAACAATAACTTTTGTTCCTTCGTGTAACGTAAAAACGATTTCAGAATTTAAAGTAGGTGCATTTCTAATTTCAGTTTTCTCAGCAAAAACAATCGCTTCTTTATTTTTCTTAGAGATATTATATTGATTATAAGTAATAAATAGAGAAGCTAATAAGAATATAAAACTACCAATACTCGTAACAAAGTAGAATCGTTTTCTTGATGGAACTTCAGCAAAATAAAATAGTAAAAACAATAAACTACCTAGTATTGAAAAGACAATTACAACAATTGCCCATTCGTTGTAAGTTAGTTTTTGTAAATAATTTGTATTAAATTTTTGCAAAACAGTTTGCGGTAACACTTCGATGTTGTCTAGTGCCAATCTTTTTGCAAAGACCAAATTATTTTTTACATCTTCATTAGAAGGATCTAATTTTAGAGCCTTTTCATAATAATAAATTGAAGGTCCAACCTTGTTTAGTTTGTAATACGAATTTCCTAAATTATAATACAATTCTGTAGATACTAATTCTTTAGCTTCTACTTTTTTATATTTTTCTATTGCTTCTTCGAATTTGCCATTTTTATACAAATTGTTTGCAGCAACAAATAAGCTATCTACATCTTGTGCAGTAACTGAATTGGTAATTATCAATAATAAAAATAAGATTTTTTTCATTTTTTGAGTAAATAATTTTACTTAATCCTCAGTGAGGGTCATTTTTATAATTGTTTATCTAACTGAACAATAACTTGTTTCGCTCTTTCAAATTCGGCTTCCATTTCTGTATTTGTTATTTGTGAATAACGAGCCATATCAGAATGTTTTAGAACTTCAATAAATTGATTAATAGTTGTTGTTTCAATATTTTTATTCTTTAAGATATCTGTAATTTTTTCCTTACTGATATCTGCAGTTTCAATACCTAATTTCGCTTTTAAGTAATTGTGTAGAGCGCGTTCTAAAGCTTCATAGAAAGCGTCTTTTTTACCTAGTTGCTTCTGAGCTTCAGATAAATATTTCTTTGCTAAACGCTCTGCTTTTCTTTGTTTGTTACCGATTAGATCATTACTTCTTTTTTCATTCTTTTTAGCGATGAAAATACCAATAGGAATTGTAATTAATGGTAGTAATAATAAAATATAAAACAAGTTTGATTTAAAGAAATCATCAGTATCTACAACTTCTAAACTACTTTTTGTTTGAATATATCTAAAGTTCTTACCTGTAGAAGTTACTGTTTGCTTTCTTACAGCATTTGTGTCTACAATTGGTTTTAATTCTTTTCCTTCTAAAACATCAACAAAGAAATCATCCGTAACAATTATATGATATTTTTTCTCTTTTGGGTTGAAGTACGAAAATGAAACGTTAGGTATTTTATATTTTCCTTTATATTGAGGAACCACAGTATATAAATCTGAAATAGCACCTGTAATTCCACCAGAATTTACACGAACACTTTCTTTTCTTTCTGGTTGATATTTTTCTAACTCAACAGGGGTAGTGATTTCTGGTAATTCAAATAATTTAAGGTTTCCTTTTCCTGAAACAGCTACTTTTATTTGAGAACTTTCATTTGCCTTTAAAGTTTCTTTACTTAATGAAACATCAAATTTAAAATCACCAACTGCACCATTAAAGTTTGCTGGTTTTCCTTCTAAAGGAAGACTTTTTGGACTAACAATCTTTTTTGCTGAAGCAAATTCTTTTTTTACATTTCTAGTAATTACATTTCCAAAAAAATCTGATCTTCCTGTAGGAACTCCAATAACAACATCCATTTTCATCGGATCAATTGTCAGTTTACCAGTTTTTGTAGGAATCAATAAAGCTTTCTGAAGTACAATATATCTATAATCTTCTCCATTATACTTACCCATTTTAACAGGCGATTGTCCTTGTATTTTTATTACTTGATTCCAGAAACCATTGTATTTAGGAGCTTCTGTAACTCCATAATTATATACACTAACATTTTCGCTTACATATAACCTATATTCTACATAAACACCTTCACCAACGTAAGGTCTATCTTTAGAAATTTCTGCTACTAAATGTATGTTTTGTTGCGCAACGTAATTCGGGTCATTAGGATTTTTTGGAATATCTACAGCATCTAAAACTATAATTTTTATCGGTTTAGAGGTTATTGTTTTTCCTCCAATTTTTATACTAGCAGTTCCAATAATTAATTCACCTTTTACTTTTGGTTGAATAATGTAACTATAAGATTGAGAAAATGTTGCTTTTCCGTTAATCCAAGATTGACTTACAGACTGACTTGGGCCACCAACTACTTTAAAGTTTGAGAAATTAGGAGGCGAAAAATGATCTCCACCTTGTTTATCTATTGAGAATTCAATACGTAAACGTTGGTTAACACCCAACTTGTTTTTACTCACTTTTGCTATTAAAGTTGCTTCTTGAGCAGCTATCGTAAGCGAAAGCAAACTTATAAATATTGTTATGTAAAATTTCAACTTCATCTTCATTTTCTATGATATTGCTAATCTACCAATCTTTTTCTTGTTTTACTTTTTTCCCTTTTGCTTTTTTAGCATTCATCTTCTTTTGGGTCTTTTTCTCTTCATTATTTAAACTTTCTAAAAGTTGTTTAATTTGCTGAGGAGTCATTTTTCCCTGTTGAGGCTTAGGTTTTTGTTTTTCTTTATTCTCGTCCTTTTTAGGATCTTTATTTTTATCCTTGTCTTTATCTCCTTCACCATCTTTGTCTTTGTCCTTCTTCTTGTCCTTATCGTCGCCGTCTTTCTTATCTTTATTTTTGTCTTTGTTCTTGTCGTCTTTATCTTTTTTATCCTTGTCTTTGTTGTCCTTATTATCTTTGTTGTCTTGTTTTTCTTTCTCAAGTAATTTTTGAGCAACAGCTAAATTATAACGAGTTTCATCGTCATTAGGATTATTTCTTAACGAGTTTTTATAAGCATCTACTGCTGGTTGATATTGTTTACCTTCCATCATAGCATTACCAATATTATGGTAAGCTTCAGCTTTTGTAAATTTATCTTTCGCAGTTTTTGCTGTTAATTCATATTGAGGAACAGCCTCTTTATAATTTTTATTTTGATATAAAGCATTCCCTAAATTATAAGTTGCTTTGTCGTATTTAGTATTGCTGGCTAATGATTTCTGATAAGCAACAGAAGCATCTGTGTACTGCTTTTTGCTATATAATTCATTTCCTTGTCTTAACAATTTTCTAGCTTTACGTTGTAGAGCAATAGAATCTTTTTGTGCTATAACTTCTGCGGATGAAAATAGCATCAAGAAAACAATCAATATGTATTGTAAACGCTTCATATTATTTTTTTGTTTTTTCTTCATTAAACAAATCAACTTTTGTTAACCATTTTGTTTTCTTTTCAAATAAGAAAATATCAACAATTATAAAGAACAACCCGATTGCTAAAAACCATTGAAATTGGTCTTTATAATCAGAGAATTGTTTTGTTTCAAACTCACTTTTTTCTGCATTTGCAATAATTTCAGCAATCACTTTTACAGGTCTTTCTGTAACATTACCATCTATATATTCTCCATCTGCAGCATCTGCAATACCTTGTAAAACCTCTGGCATACGTTTGGTAAGTACAGTTTCTCCTTTTCTGTCTTTTTTATAACCAATCATAGAGCCATTCATACGAATTGGAATTGGGCTACCAGCTTCTAAACCAACACCAATTGTATAAATCTTTACACCTTCGTTTGCTAAATTTTGAGCTACTTGTTTTGTTTCTTCTTGATGATCTTCACCATCAGAAATAATAATTAAAAAACGATTTGTTTGTTCATCATTATTATAATACGTTTTTGCCAATTCTAGCGCTCCATTAATATCTGTTCCTTGACTAGAAACCATATCTGGATTCGCATTTTGCAAAAACATATGTGCTGCAGCGTGATCTGTTGTTATTGGTAAAAGCGGATAAGAATTACCTGCGTAAATTATAATTCCAACTCTATCAGAACCTAATTTATCTATTGTTTTTGATATAATTTGTTTTGCTTTTTCTAATCTATTAGGCGCAATATCTTCTGCCAACATACTTCTAGAAACATCTAAAGCAAATACAATATCTACACCTTCTCTTTTTACAGTTTTTAGTTTGGTTCCCATTTTTGGGTTTACTAAAGAAATTACTAAAAAAGTGATTCCTAAAAGTAAGATTATTAACTTTAAAACCGATTTAAAAGTGGACGAATTTGGCGCTAGTTTTTTAAGTAAATTTAAATCTGAAAATTTACGTTGAGTTCTTTTTTTCCACCATAAAACCAACAAGAAAATAACAATCATTGCTGGAATGATTATTAGTAAGGAAAAATAAATTGGTTCTTCAATCTTATACATTGTGTAATTGTTTAAGCGGTTAATTGTTTAATTGTTGATTCGCGTTGCTAAACATATACACGTTTAAACAATTAAACAGTTACACTTTTTTACTCTTTTTTTAATTGTGATTTTCTTAATGCATTTAGCATATTAGAAATCTTATATATTCTTTCTCTTAAATTTAGATATTCCTCTTCAGAAATAAATTCTAATTCTTTTGATAGTATTAAATGATTTAATACTTCCATTGTTGTACTAAAAGCAATTGTTGTAAAATGTGCTTTGTCTTTGTTTGTAATTCTAGATGTTCCTTCTGCTAAATTAGCGCCAATTGAATTAGTAGCTCGTCTAATTTGACTTACTAACCCAAATTTTTCATCCGAAGGAAAAGAAGAAGTAACCTTATAAACGTCTTTAGAAAGCTTTGTTGCTTCTTTCCAAACTTCTAATTTTTCAAATGAAAATATATACATCCTTTTTACAATTACACGTTTAAACAATTCAACATTTACACAATTTTTTAAATAAAACTCTTAAAAATTGTGTTTCTTAAAATAAATTCTAATAATAAAAAGCCTAATCCCAAGAAAACAAAAATTCTGTATTTTTCTTGATAATTATAGTATTTGAATTCTTCTATTTTTGTTTTTTCAAGCTTATCAATTTCATCATAAATCTTTTTTAATGATGTATTATCTGTTGCTCTAAAGTACTTTCCTTCAGTTTCTGAAGCAATTTCTTTTAGCAAAGCTTCGTCTATTTCAACTTGTTGTTTTCTAAACTGTAATTTTCCTGTTCTTGGATCTCTACTCCAAGGAAAATCGGCCATTCCATTTGTTCCAATACCAATTGTGTAGGTTTTAATGCCTAACTCTTTTGCTAATTCTGTAGCTGTTCTTGGATCTATGTTTCCTGAATTATTTACACCATCCGTCAATAAAATAATAACCTTACTTTTTGCAGTACTTTCTTTTAATCGGTTTACAGCAGAACCTAATCCCATTCCTATGGCAGTTCCTCCTTCTAATTGTCCCCATTTTAGTTCAGAAATGGTACGTTTTACAATTCCTTTATCACTCGTAATTGGTGTTTGTGTAAAACTTTCACCAGCATAAACAACGATTCCTATTCTGTCATTTGGCCTTCTATCAACAAAATCTACAGCAACTTTTTTTAATGCTTCTAATCTGTTTGGTTTTAAATCTCTAGCCAACATACTTGCAGAAACATCAATTGCCATAACAATATCAATCCCTTTATTTGTCTTCGTTTTTTTACTTACAGAAACATTTCTAGGTCTTGCCAAAGCAACTATAATTGCTGCTAATGCTAACAATCTTAATACATATAAAATTGGTTTTATTTTTGATAAAATAGAATCTGGTTTAAAACCTTTTATACTCGGCATTGTTAAGACTGCAGCTTCTTTTTTGCGCATAAAAAAATGCCAAACTGCAACCAATGGAATTACGATGAGTAACCATAAAAATTCCGGATTATTAAATTCAAAATTATTCCAATTCATCATCTTCTTCAATAATTGGTTTAGGTTTTAAACTACTCACAATATCTTGAGCATCTTTTCTGTCTTCTTCTATTTCTAAAGCTAAAGGTTTCGATTTTGCAAACTTTACTAAATCTGCTTCACGTAATAAATCTCTTAACTTTTTAATAGTGTCTTCTGAAGTTTGAATCACTTCTGAATCTTTAAAATCTTTTAGCATATCTAAAACCTGATCCGTAGTTTTTTCTAAAGCAGGAACTTTTAATTCTCGCTCAATATAACCACGTACAATTTCCGTCAATTCGCTATAATATTCTTTTACTTTATTGTTTTGCCACAATAATTTTTCGTCTAATTCATTCAGTTTAAAAATAGCTTCTTCATAAGGAGGTAAAGCTCTATAAGTAGCTTCTTCTACTTCTTCTTTTCTTTTTCTGATAACAAACCAGTAAATCCAGAAACCAATGATTGCTAAAGCAGCTAATAAGATATAAACGTAGATTCTAAAATCATCAAAAGTATAAGGTTCACTTTTAATAGACTTAATAGGAAACTTCTTCACTTTTGTGGTGTCAATTGCAATTGTTGCCACATTTACCAATAATGAATCTGTTAAAAACGCTTGATTCTTTACAAATATTTGTTGTTGCGGAATGTAAAAAGCACCGCTATCAAAACCTGTTAAAATATACTTTCTGATTAAACTGTTTTTTACGGTATCTGTTTTGGTAGAATCTATTATTTCTAAACCTCTTAATTCCAATTTAGGAATGATAACATTCTGAGTTTCATCAACAGAAATCTTTAAATTGAATTGCTCACCAATTCTAATATTTATGGTGTCAATTTCTGCTTTAACCATAGGTTTTTGAGCAAAACTTATAGTTGAAACTAATAATAGTATGTAGAGTATTTGTTTTTTCATTTTTAAAAGTAACTGAGTTACTATCTCCCTTTATGTTTAAAATAACCTAATAATTTTTTCACGTAGTTTTCATCAACTCTTGTGTTAACAGTTCCTGCGCCACTTCTTTTAAACATGTTTATATAATAATCTGTTAAACGTAAAGCATTTGCTTTATAGCTTGTTCTTACAGATTTCGATGCTGTATTTATCAACTGAACATTATCCGTTTCTGAATCTAACATTGGTACCATTCCTAAATTAGGAATTTCCTCATCATGTTTATCAAAAATTCTAATTCCTGTTAAATCGTGTTTTTTTGCTGCAATTTTTAATGTTTTTTCATAATCATCATCCATAAAATCGGATAACATAAAAACAATCGCTCTTTTTTTCATCACACTAGATAAAAACTTTAAAGCAGCAGCAATATTGGTTTTTTTACTCTTTGGTTTAAATTCTATTAACTCTCTAATAATTCTTAAAACGTGACTTTTTCCTTTTTTAGGAGGAATAAAAAGTTCTACATCATCAGAAAATAAAATTAAACCCACTTTATCGTTATTCTGAGTTGCAGAAAAAGCTAATGTTGCAGCAATTTCTGTAACAGTATCTTTTTTAAACTGCGTTGATGTTCCGAATAATTCTGATCCAGAAACATCTACCAAAAGCATCATTGTTAATTCACGTTCTTCTTCGAAAACTTTTATATAAGGCTCGTTATAACGTGCAGTAACATTCCAGTCAATGGCTCTTACATCATCACCAAATTGGTATTGTCTTACTTCAGAAAAAGTCATACCTCGTCCTTTGAATGATGAATGATATTCACCTCCAAAAATATCATTAGACAAACGTTTTGTCTTAATTTCTATTTTACGAACCTTTTTAAGTATTTCTTTAGTTTCCATTTTTTCAGTATGCAGTATTCAGTCAGCAGTTTGCAGTCATAATATTCAGTAGATCAGATTCGAGTAAGTAACTGCCTACTGAATACTAATTTTACTGTTAACTTCTTTATGGTACTTCAATTTCGTTTATAATTGAATTGATAATGTCTACAGAAGTTACATTTTCTGCTTCAGCTTCATAGGTAATTCCTATTCTGTGACGTAAAATATCAAAAACAACCGCTCTAACATCTTCTGGTATTACATAACCTCTTCGTTTGATAAAAGCATAACATTTTGCAGCTTTTGCAAGGTTAATACTTCCACGAGGTGAAGCTCCAAAACTGATTAAGTCTTTTAATTGTGGTAAGTTGTATTTTTCTGGATAACGAGTTGCAAAGATGATATCAAGAATATATTTCTCAATTTTTTCATCCATATAAACTTCGTTAGCAACTTCTCTTGCTCTTAAAATTTCTGCTACTGTAACAACAGGATTTACTTTTGCAAATCCGCCAGATAAATTCTGACGCATAATAATTTGTTCGTCTTGTAATTTTGGATAATCAATAACCACTTTTAGCATAAATCTATCAACCTGTGCTTCTGGTAAAGGGTATGTTCCTTCTTGTTCTACAGGATTTTGAGTTGCCATTACTAAGAAAGGTTCGTCTAACTTAAAAGTAGTGTCACCAATTGTAATTTGACGCTCTTGCATTGCTTCTAATAAAGCAGATTGCACTTTTGCAGGTGCTCTGTTAATCTCATCTGCTAAAACAAAGTTTGCAAAAATCGGACCTTTTTTAATCATGAAGTCATTTTCCTTCATGTTATAAATCATAGTACCAACAACATCTGCAGGTAATAAATCTGGTGTAAACTGAACTCTACTAAAACTTGCATCAATAGCTTTAGATAATGTATTAATTGCTAATGTTTTTGCTAATCCAGGAACTCCTTCTAATAGAATGTGACCATTTCCTATCAGTCCAATTAACAAACTTTCTATCATTTGTTTTTGACCAACAATTACTTTATTCATTTCTAAAGTAAGAATGTCTATAAAGGCACTTTCTCTTTCTATTTTCTCATTAATCGCTCTTACATCTACATCCATTGTAATATTGTATTAAGTGTTATTTAAAGTGAAGCAAATCTACAATTTTAACATATTGATATTTGTTAAAAGTAGGTTAAAGATTTCGTAAGTTTTTGTTTATTTTAAAGGGAATTATCGTTGAAATTTAACAATTTGAATTCAGAATCATTAAATTCTCCATAGGTAAAGTATTGAATCCAGTCTCCTAGATTTATATATGTGCTGTTTTCTTGAAGCTTTATTTCTAAAGGAAGGTGTCTGTGACCAAACACAAAATAATCGTACTGTTTTTCAGTTAGCTTTTCTTTACAGTATTGCACTAACCACTCATTATCATCACCTAAATATTTAGCATCATCATCACCAGAAATTAGTTTGTTTTTTACGGACATATAATGACCTAAACTTACACCTAAATCTGGGTGCAGCCATTTAAACATCCATTTAAATAAAGGAAAAGTAAATACTTTTTTCATTCTTTTATAACCTAGGTCTCCAGGACCTAAACCATCTCCATGACCAATAAGAAAATTTTTATTGTTGATTAAAAACTCTTGTGGTTCATGATAAACAGGAATGTTGAGTTCTTTCTCGAAATAATCATTCATCCATAAATCATGATTACCAATAAAAAAGTAAATAGGAATTCCGGAATCTTTTATTTCTGCTAATTTCCCAAGAACTCTTACAAAACCTTTTGGAACAACTGTTTTATATTCGAACCAAAAATCGAATAAATCACCCAGTAAAAAAATTGCTTCTGCATCTTTTTTTACTTCATCTAACCAAGCAACAAACTTTTTTTCACGAGGAAAACTAAGTTCTGGAGTTGGAGCACCAAAATGTTGGTCTGAAGCAAAATAGATTTTTTTATTTTCTGAAGTAGTTATGGAAATCAAATAATTGTTTATTTATATCGGTAAAAATAGAAAAACTTATTTATAAAGTTAATCTTTAATAATTTTTTTGTGGAAGTACCCATGATCCGTAAAAATCGTAATAAAATAAATTCCTGTATTAAGTTGCCTCAAGTTTATTTGTTTGTTGGTAGCTTCAATCATTTTCTTACCCAAAGTGTTGTAAATAATACTACTATTTATTTTGATATTTTCTGATGCTTGAATCGATAAAATATCATTTATTGGATTGGGAAATAATGAAATGTTTTCTGTTACAAAACTATTATTTTCTAAGCCTAGAGTTACATTATTGTTCTTAGAAATTAAATGAAGATCTGGGTCAAATTCAACAGAACTTATCGTGAAATTTACATTTTCTACAAACGTTTGCTCATTATTTATGTTGTTTAAAACAAGATCTAACACTTCTCCATTTGTTCCATTTAAACGAATAGGAACTTTGTTTTCGAAGAAAGAAACAGAACTATGACTTTGGGTTTGATTTAATTGAATACTAACTGAGTTTGATGTTGGTTGATGCCATGCTACGTTATAAGTAGGATATCCTTGATTGTAAACCCAATCGTTAAAAAATTCACCTAACTCTAAACCACTAGCTGTTTCTAAATGTGCCATTAAATCTGGAGTTTTAGCATAACCATACTCTAAATTTGGGTCAGTAATGTAATTTTTTACGCCACTAAAAAAGTTAGTATCACCTAGTTTTTTACGCAACATGTGTAAAACCATTGCGCCTTTATTGTAAGATAATCTACTATTAAAAATTCTATTAACATTTGTGGTGTCAACATCTGTGAGGTAAACTGCACCACTTGTAGATGAAGTTACCGAATTTACGGTAGAACTTCTCCAACTTTTAAAGGAAGATTCACCATCTAAATGTTCAATCGTTAAGCCAGATAAATAGGTTGCAAAACCTTCATTTAACCAAATGTCTTTCCAACTTCCACAAGTAACTTTATCACCAAACCATTGATGCGCCAATTCATGTGCAATTAAACCTCTACTAAAGCTTCCCATAAAAGAAATAGTGGTGTGTTCCATTCCTCCACCCCAACCAAATTGAGCATGACCATATTTTTCATTTTCATATGGATAATTTCCAAATAAATTGATAAAATGATTCATAATATCAACAGTAATACCTGTACTATTTTGTGCGCTAGTTAAGCTTTCTGGATATACATAATTTACAATAGGAAATGGTTTTCCGTTATTTGCAACTGTATGAGAATAGGTTGCATAATTGGTCACTGCAAAAGCAATTAAATATGCAGGAATCGGGTATTGATGTTTAAAATGCGTGGTTTTCTTACCATTATTTATTGTTACATTTTGTTCTAAACCATTAGAAGCCGAAGTGTAAATTTCTGGAGCAGTTATATAAACATCAATTTCATTAATTTTATCATTTAAATCTTGTTTACAAGGCCACCAATCTAAAGCTCCATAAGGTTCAGAAAGTGTCCAAAGTATTGGTGTTGCATCTACACCATGAGTTGATGCTTCAAAAGAATCAAACCCAGAACTTGTAGGAGTTCCATTGTATTCTATTAAAACGGATGCTGAATTTCCTTGATTTATAGTGTTTTGAAGTGTAATTACTAGTTCATCATTTGAGTTTTGAGTAAATGATAAGGTATTTCCATTTTCAGTAACAGAAGTTACCATCATATTATCATTTAAATCAAAAGTGATGGTAGTTAGGTTTTCTAAAGCAGTAAAAGTAGTCGTTACTTTCCCTGCAATATCTGCTACTGCAGGATCTACAGTAAACTCTAATTTATGATAGGTAATATCGTAATTTGATGTGTTTGGATTTACTCTAAAATGAACTTTTGATGCGGCAGATTTTGCTTCAGCTTCAGAAATTTCAATAATTTCTTGGGCAGTTGTTATAGATATATTGATGAAAACAAAAAGGCAAATCAAAATAAAACGAATCATAAATAAAAAATATTTGATGATTAAAAGTACTTAAATTTTATTGCTTTACTATGATTTACTTTTTCTGATGATAAATAAACCGTTGTTAAAATCACTAATAATAATGTTTCCACTTGGTAAAAAAGGATACACATTCCAAGCCCCATTAGTTTCTGTATTGTTGTTTTCTGGATACGTATCAAAATAACCAACTTCTGTAAATGTTTTCGTATCGATATTAGAAATATCAATAATTCTTGCACCATTTGTATAATTTGCTTGATAATAAAGATTGTCTTTTACGTAACCATTATGATCAATTGCAAGCGTATTTCCTTCATAATTAAAATGATGAATAGGATTGTCTAAATCTGTAAAACCGAAAACAATCGTTGTAGAATTAACTCCGTTATTTACTTCATCTAAGGCATCACCCAAAAGAAAATATCTAAAATCTTCTGTAAACCAACCTTGATTTGTTTTACCAATATTTGGATAAGAAATTGTTGATATTTTTACAGGATTCTCTTTATCTGTAACATCTAAAATTACAATTTCGGTTTCATTACTACCAATTAAAATTTCTTTGTCTGTGTAATCTGTATCTGGACCATTGTAAGTTAATACTTGTGCATCATGAGCATATTTGCCTTCTGCATAACCTCCAGCTGCTGTTGGTTTAAAAGGTGTATTTATATCCACAAAATGTGGACCGCCATCAAAAGTATTAGAACCTACTACATAGGCAAAACCAGAATCTTCATTAATAACAATATTATGTGCATTTCCAAAACCAGTATAATCTCTATCTGAAGTAAATTCTACAGGAGGATTTTTAACATCTTTTAATTTACCTAGATTAAAAGTTTGCATTCCATGACCTGCTGCTTCACTAACAATGTAAGCAATAGATTCATGAACCTTTATATTTCTCGAGGCATTATTTTCTGTTCTGGTATTTAATGTTCCTAAAATTACGGCATTTGCAGGGTCTGTAATATCTATAAAAGTAACCCCTTTATTTGTAGACATTAAAGCATATTCATTTTGACTAATTGGGTCTGTCCAACCCCAACAATTACTTCCTGTAGTATCTGCACCACCAATATCTTCTAAAGAAATATGAGTTAATAAATCATAATCATTACAAGGATATTCTCCTGCAAAACCGTTTTCACATTTAGCTATCGGGTTAATTATAATTTGATTATCTCTATTAAAAACGTCTGTTTTAGAGCAGCTTATAAACACAATTATTATAAGAAAGAAACTCTTTTTAATCATTTTATTACTTTTTAGAACTATTAAACGTTTTTTGTAAAAATATTATTGTTGCAGACTTCTTATCAAAAATACTATTTAAAATATAAAATAAATAAATATAGGTGTTAAAGTAGTTCTGTCCTTTTTTAGAATGTAACTATCTTTGCAATATGTTAGAAGACAAAAATACACAAAAGACATCGTTAGCTGAACTAGGTGAGTTTGGTTTAATCAATCATATTACACAATATTTTAAAGTACAAAATACATCAACAATTAAAGCTATTGGAGATGATGCAGCTGTTTTAGATGCTTCAGAAAAACAAACGTTGGTTACAACAGATTTGTTGATAGAAGGTGTGCATTTCGATTTAAGTTATATGCCGCTTAAGCATTTAGGATACAAAGCTGTGATGGTAAATTTATCTGACGTGTATGCAATGAATGGGGTTGCAGAACAAATTACGGTTTCTATTGCTGTTTCTAATCGATTTACTTTAGAAGCAATTGAAGAATTGTATGCGGGTATTCAGTTAGCTTGTGATACTTATAAAGTAGATTTAATTGGTGGTGACACTACTTCATCTACCAAAGGAATTTTAATTTCTGTTACTGCAATTGGTAAGGTTGATAAAGACGAAGCTGTATACAGAAATACTGCAAAAGAAACAGATTTAATTGTGGTTTCTGGAGATTTAGGTGCAGCTTATTTAGGATTACAAGTCTTAGAAAGAGAAAAGCAAGTTTTTAATGTTGATCCAAATAATCAACCAGATTTAGATAATTACACGTATTTAATTGAGCGTCAATTAAAACCAGAAGCACGTAAAGATGTTGCAGGTTTATTGAAAGATTTAGAAGTAAAACCAACTTCTATGATTGATATTTCTGATGGACTTTCATCAGAACTTTTTCATATTTGTACACAAAGTAAAGTAGGTTGTAAGGTGTATGAAGATAAATTGCCTTTAGACCCTCAAGTAATTTCTGCTTGTGAAGAATTTGAGTTAGATTCTACAATGGTTGCTTTAAGTGGAGGTGAAGATTACGAACTTTTATTTACAGTGCCAATTGCTGATTTTGATAAAATACAAACAAACCCAAATTTTTCTATTATTGGTCATATTACAGCAGAAAACCAAGGTTTAAATTTAGTAACAAGAGCTGAACAAGAAATTGAATTAAAAGCACAAGGTTGGAATTCTTTAGATAGTTAACTAGAACAAGATAAATCTATATATTAAAAAAGCGAAAATTTTAAATTTTCGCTTTTTTTTGTTTTTTTGGAAGGTTCGTTTAACGAGTTTTTATAAGATTTGTGCGACTTAAAAATCGGAGATTTTTCGGTTGTAACAAATCGTTAGTTGAATGTTTGTCGGTTTATATTTAGTTTAAGTAAGCATAAATTTTATGAGGTGTTGTAAGGCGTTAATTATTTTCTAGGTTGTTAAAGACTTCGTTAATACTTTCCATAGATTTTCATGCTCATAAGAATTTCCATCCATCAATTCTATTTTAATATGGTTTATATTCCAGTAGTCAGGATGATTAATGAATCTCAAATATGGAGCTACATCTTTTTCTTTTTTCTGAAGTTTAGGCTTTTCAATGTAAACGTTTAACTCTGCGTATTCCATACTTCCAAATTCATTTTTCATTTTTGGTATTATCACGTTTAAAACTTGTTTTTCAAACGATTTGGTATAGCAAAATATTAAGTAACTCATTTGTCCGAAACCAAATTTATTATTGCCTTTAAATGAATACATAGTCCTAATATCATTATTCGAATTGATTAGGTCAATATATTTGTCAATTCCATTGTCTAAATCCCAAAAATCATTAGGACAAGCTCTGATCAATTTCAAAGCATCATCATAGAACTTTCTTTTTACATCATTCAAATAATATTGACTCATAAGGTTACAATGACTTACAACTATAAAGATATCGAACGTTTTAATGTTTTATATCAGAAGTTAAACGAAGTTAGTTGATTTTTTTTAGAAAGTCAAGTTTACAAACCCATCAACATTTAGATATGTTTTATCAATAGTTATACTTTTTCCATTTAGTGAAAATCACTATACCTTACTTTTTCATCATAACCTAAGTTCGGATATTTATCATCAAAACTATTATGAAGAACAATATGTAATCGTTTAAAAAGAAGGTCAATAATTTCTTTTTCGGTTTCTACTTCACAAGACATATTTACAATGTGTTCTTTTTCTTCTGTACTTCTTTCTTTGTCAACACAAATAAGAGAAATACTAAATCCATCAGTTCCATAAAGTGATATTCCAACTGGTTTAAATCGATTAAGATTCAATTTAAAAATTCTTGCTAAGTTTTTAATATCATCTCCACAAGAACCACCAAATGCGTCAGGTATATCTGCAGAAACGGTTCCTTTAAAATCGTTATACTGAGTACTAGCTATCATACTTTTTTAATTTCAATTTTTATTTTCGTTCTGTTACTTTTAATTATTGTTAACAATTTATAACTAAAAAATAGTTTTTTTAGTAGTTAACTTTAATACAAAAATAGAAGATAAAAGAGTATCTGTCAATCACTGAAAACAGTTGAATTTTCTCTTCACTGAAAGTAGTGAATCCCCTCACTGTTTTCAGTGAGAAAATTTAAGTAGCATAATAATTGATAATTATAAATTGAAGTAAATTAGGTTATTACCTATTAAGCGTTGGGTTTTGTAATTTTTTATTTTGTCAGAATTAATACAAAAGTTATTCATTCTAAGTTTACAAAAACATCAAATTACAACTTATAATATCTAAATTGTCAAAAAGACCAATAATTTCAAAAGTTCAGTTTTCGTGAATTTCGCATCGATTTTGAGCTGCAATAAATGAACAAGAATTGTAATTATTTAAAGAAAAGTAAAAGAATCTATTAGTACTTTAACTTTAGTTCTTTTCTTTTAGATTTATCTGTTAATTTCTTTTGTTTCCAATAAGGTTCATTACTACTTGCTTTTAGTTCAGCAGTTGTTATTAAACCAGTTGCATTATCTTCTGACCAACCTAAAATTTTATAAGGAAATTCTTTTTCTACATCAATAGAAATCGTTCTATCAATATTTAGGTATTTTATATTATAAATTAGCTTGTTCTTTGATGTTGTTTTGCTAATGATGGCTTTTTCTACGTCCATCTTTTTGTAATTAAAACGACTATAGATTGTAGATGGAATTAAGTTTATTTCTCCTTCTGGTAATTGCCCTTTTTGAATACGAATTCTCGTCATTAAATCTTCTTCTAATAAAGCTGCATTTATTGTTTTTTCTTCATCACCATCAGCTTCAAAATAAGAGAATTGTTTAAAATTATAGGAATTATCACCAAGGTTTAATTGGGTAAAAGTATGTCCACACCATTCTTGTATACTTGTGGTTGCTTTTAGAGTAAATGGATGTTTTTTAAAGTTGATTGGCGTAAAAGTAGAAGTGATAATAGAATAATCATAAATACCTGTATTAAACTTACGCACATGGTTTAATTTCAATACAGAAACGTTATCGTTTCCTGCTTTTTGTGGATTATCTAATTTAACCTGTTTGCTTAAAGAAAAAGGTTCTGTAACAAAAACTAATACAACTTCACCATCTCGTATCTCACCATATCTAGCTTGTTTTAAAGCATAACTACTTATTTCTGCTTTTCCAGAATACCAGTAATTATTAAATGTATCGTTTTCAGAGATCGTACTATTTTCAGTATTTGTAGTTGCTTGAGGAGTTTTATTGGTTTCTCCGGATTGGCAACCAATAAAAGAAAAAAGAACTAGGTGAAAAAGTGTTATTTTGATATTCATAAATTTCGATTTACTATTTTTTGATAAAACTATTGATAGTTTACAGCAAAAGTTAAAAAAAGTAAGTCGTTTTTTATAAATAAGTTTACAAAACGGATGTATAGTTACTTTTTATCACCTAAAACCTTCAATAGATATTCATTTTGTTTTTCTAAAAGCTCATTAGTTTTACTCATTAACTCAATATTTTTAGGAGTAACAATCGCTTTGTTTTTTGGGTCATCCGCTTTTTTCTTTATAGAATTCATTGCTTTCACAATTATAAAAACGGTAAAAGCAATAATTAAAAAATCGATTCCTGCTTCAAATAACTTTCCATAACCAATGGCAATTTCATTAAAAGAAATTTTATCTTTAACAAGAACAGCTTCTCGTAGAATAATTTTTTTATTTTCCCACTTTGCACCACCCGTTATAAACGATAAAGGTGGCATTAAAACTTCTTTTACTAATGTGCTTACTACTTTATTAAAAGCTGCGCCAATAATAACCCCAATAGCAATATCTATCATGTTACCTTTTACAGCAAACTCTTTAAATTCTTCTATTAATTTAAATTTCATAATTTATTTTTTTACAAAACCATCAAATTACAACCTCTAATGTCTGAATCGTCAAAACGACCAATAATTTCAAAAGTTCCATTTTTATGCACTTTTCCTAAATCTTGCGTAGCAATAAATGAACAAGAATTGTAATTAGCCAAATCAATAACATTAATTCCGCCTGTTTTTCCAACTTGTTGAATTGTTAACGCATCTTCTGTATCTCTAGTAAGAATTTTCATCCAAGGCGGCGTTTCAAAAACTCCATTTCCATTCGAATATCCTTGACTTAGTAATTCCGTCATTCCGTATTCTGAGTGAATTTCAGAGACTCCAAATCCGTTTTGTAAAATTTGATGCAATTCTTCTCTCACTAACTCTTTTCTTCGACCTTTCATTCCACCAGTTTCCATAATGATGGTGTTTTTTAGGTTGAATTGCGCTGTTTCAATCAAATCTAACAAAGCGAAAGAAACACCAATTAAAAGTACTTTTTGTCCTTTTTTGTCTAATTCTGTTAGTTTTTCAGCTAATTCTTCGATGTTATTCAAATAAAATCCACTTTCTGGGTTTTTAGATTTCTGAATTAAATCATCAACCATAAAAACCAAAGAAGATCCATTTCTTTCTAAATAGTTAGGTAACAAAGCTAAAACTACATAATCTTCTATGTTTCCATAAAAATGAGCAAATCCTTTTAGATAACTTTCTTTGTAAAGATTAATATCTGTTACATAATGTTTACTTGTTATACTACCTGTTGTACCAGAACTCGAAAAAGTTTCTTGAACCTTTTCTGTAGAAGAAAGGATTTCTCTACTTTTAAAAAACTGAATTGGTAAAAACGGAATTTCTTCAACCTTAGTAACACTTGAAGGATGAATGTATAGTAAATCGCAAAAAGATCGGTACACTTTATTATTTTTAAATTGATGTTTAAAAACTTCTAAAGCAACTTGCTTAAAATCTTCTTGGGTTTGTATGTTAAAAATGTTGTTTTGCATATACTCGAAAAAATTCCCACAACAATTGTGTTGTGGTTTCCTTTTATTGTCATTCCCTTGAAAAAGGGAATCTAAACAAAGAGTTTTTGCTGAAAAAAATCTTTGTACTGCAAAAATAGAATTATTTAACGCAACCTTTTTAGAAATTCTGCATCTTATAAGAAAAGAACCCTTTTTATGAAGTTACAAACAACTTTTTTTCTCTTATTACTTGCTGTTTTTTCGTGTAATGATAGAAATGAAGTTTCTAGAGTTTGCGAAATAGAAAACCCATTAGAAGAATTGGTTTTTTTAAAAGAAGCAAAAAATAATATTGACAGAATAGATTGTGCGGGTAAAAGTTCAATTATTCAATATACTTATAATTCAGAAACTGTTTTTCTAGTCAATATTTGTAATCAAATTGCAGATGGACAAACATCAGTTTATAATTGTTCTGGAGAAGTAGTTTGTACTTTTGGTGGTATTACAGGTTTAAATACTTGTCCGGATTTTGATACATTAAAAACAGATGAAATTATTTTATATGGTAATTAAAAGAGTCATTTTAGTATTTTTATTTCTATCTACAATTGTTTCTTGTGAACAAAATAATGATGATTTAAATCAAACAAGAATAATAGTTGCTTCACAAACAATAGATTGTCAAGGAATAGCTGCGCAAAAATGTTTGTTAATAAGAGAAGTAGATAATGAAAACTGGGAATATTTTTATGATTCAATAATTGGCTTCAACTATGAAGAAGGTTTTGAATATGAGATTTTAATTTCAGAAAAGGAAATTGAAAATCCACCTCAAGACGCATCTTCCATTGAATATACATTGATAGAAGTTATCTCAAAAACAGAAAAAATATCAAAAAATTTACCAAACTAAAAATTTAGAAGTATGAATTTTAAAAACATAGTTATTTTGCTTTTTGCAACTATATTGTTTTCTTGTGAAAATAATGAAGCAATTATAGATTCAGATAATTTATTAATTGGGTTTTGGGTAGCGCCTGTTTATGATGGAGTAACGACAACTTTTAATAGAGGAAGCTCTTTACCAAATGAAGCGTATGGAATTTCATTTACTGAAAATGGAGACTTTATAGAACACACTTCTGGTTGGTGTGGAACACCTCCTTTATCTTTCTTTGATATTGAAGGCTCTTTTGAGCTAGAAAACACATTGATTCGTATTTCTACACAAAGTTATCCAACAAATTATGCTTGGAGAATTGTATCGCTTACAGAAAGTGAATTAGTAGTAAAAAGAGAATTAACAGCACAAGAAATTGATCATAGAAGTTTAATGGATTTATTTAATGAAATTCAGAATTTGTCTTATAGTGTTTCTTGCTCAGATTCTGGTGATTGGTTATTTACAGCATATGGGGCAAAAGCTTGTGGAGGTCCTCAAGGTTTTATAGCGTATTCATCACTAATAGATACTGTTTCATTTTTAGAAAAAATAGAAACGTATACACAAGCAGAAAAAGATTTTAACTTAAAATATGGAGTTGTTTCTGATTGTTCTATACCAACTGCACCAATTTCTGTAGAATGTCAAAACAGTTATCCGATACTTAAATATTAATTTATAATACATAAAAAATGAAAAAAACGATACTACTTTTAATTGGCTTACTTGTTTTCTATTCTTGTTTAAACAATGATAATGATACACCAAATTATACTTTTGAGTATATACCAATAGATTCAGCAATAACTCCTGCAAGTTTTACTTTTGGAGAAATAGATACAATTACTGTTAAATATTCATTTCCTAATGGGTGTTATTCTTTTGATAGAATTTATTACGAAACAAAAGATACTACAAGAATTGTTGCCGTTTCTGTTTCAGTGCTTTTAGATGAAAATTGTACGCTGGCTATTATAGAAGGAGAAAAAAAGTTTGCTGTAAAAGCTTCTCAAGAAGAAGACTATGTTTTTAAGTTTTTTAAAGGGAAAGATAGTAATGGCGATAATATTTTTGAGGAAGTGATAGTTCCTGTAAATTAGAACCATCAAACTAGAAGAACTCATACAGGAATGCTGCAAGCAAAAAATAGCAGCGCAAGCAAAGGTTTATCAGATTTTTTCTGATAAGCTATTCGCTGTTTGTTTAAAATATTCGCATAATAAAGAAGATGCAGAAGATAATTTACAAGATAGTTTTATCACAATTTTCGAGAAAATTGAGCAATATAAAAATAAAGGTTCTTTTGAAGGTTGGCTAAAACGAATCACTATAAACACAGCTTTACAAAAATACAGAGAGAAAGCTCCTTTGCAAATTGTAGAAGAAGTTTCTAATAAAGTTGAGGTTGAAGAACTCGAATTAAAAAACACTGTTTTTAATGTTGATGTTTTGCTAGGTTTTATTCAGCAATTACCAGACAGATATAGATTGATATTTAATTTATATGTTTTAGATAATTATTCACATAAAGAAATTGCAGAAATGTTAGCTATTTCTGTAGGAACATCAAAATCTAACTTGTCTAGAGCAAGAAAAATTTTAAAAGAGAAGTTAGAAGGTCATCAAAAGAAGAACGAAAATAGTATTTAATGGATCAAAATAATTTAGACAAATTGTTTCAAGAACAGCTTAAGAATTTGGAGGTAACTCCGAGTGATAAAGTATGGAACAATATTGAGTCTAAACTTAAAAAGAAAAAGAGAAGGGGATTTCCTATTTGGTGGTTTACAAGCGGAATTGCAGCAATGTTGGTTTTAGGAATGTTGATATTTCCTTTCTCTAACGATGAAAATAATTTTATCGAAAATGATTCTGTAATTATAACTACAGAGAGTACTAAGAAAGAAAACAAATTAGAAACTATTTATAAAACTAAAATTGATTCAGTAATTAACCATAAAAAAAGTGAAGATAAAATTCTTGTTGCTGATGAAAAAATGAATTTAAATCAGTCTAAAAGCAAGAAGAAGACTTACAATAAAAAGGAATTAGTTAGCGAAAAAAGCGCTGTGAAAAAGATTTTCATAGCTGATAATTCCTTCAATGAAACTATTGATTCTTCAGAAGATAATGAAAAAGTTATTTCTAAGACTGAAAAAGTATTTCCTGATGAAGAAGAGAAAATTATAAAGGATGAAATTAGTAATGTTCAGAAAAAATCAATTGTAAAAAAATTAGATATAAATAATTTTGTAAAGAAGAATGATAGTGTTTTTTCAACTAAAATATTAAAAAATAAATGGTCTATTGCTCCCGTTTTTGCAGTTTTAAATTCTAATTCATTTTCAAATTCATCTCCTCTAGAAAAAAGTTTATCAAACTCAACAGAAGGGAAAAGTTCATTTTCTTACGGTTTTCAAATAGGATATAAAATAAATAAAAAATGGAGCATTCAATCAGGTATTCATTTACAAGAAATGAGTTATGCTAATAATCAAGTAACAGCTACTCCTTCAATATCTAAAAGTGAATCATCTGTAACATCTATAAGTGGAGGTTCTTTTTCTTTTGATGAGGCTTTTACTCAAAGTTCAGATTTTGCGAGTAATTCATTGTTAAAGACTAATAGTTTAAACGGACAATTAAATCAGACTTACGGTTATATAGAAATTCCTATAGAAGTAAAATATAACTTTTTAAGCGCTAATAAGTTTAACACACAAATAGTAGCTGGGTTTAGCTCTTTGTTTTTAAACAAAAATGAAGTGAATTTAAAAAGCCAATTTTTATCTAAACTTGGGAAAGCAACAAATTTAAATACCATTAATTTTAGTGGAAACTTAGGTTTTGATTTTAATTATTCTTTAAACAGTAAATGGTCTTTAAACTTAAACCCAATGTTTAAAGCACAATTAAATACGTTTAGTGAAAAATCGAATGGTTTTGCTCCTTTTAATTTGGGAATATATTCTGGAATTAAATACACCTTTTAACGATGTTTTTATTGGTTTCGTCGAAAGATTTAAAAAATAATATTTTTAATTTTTAATTTGGCTTAGTTTTTGTTTTGAACTATAAAAAAAAGAAAAAGATGACATTTTTAGCAATTACATATAGAACTTTTAGTGGAACGAAAGAAATTATAGATTTAAAGGTACCAAAGAGTACACAGTGGGTGGTTTATAAAGATAATAGTCCTGCGTATTTTGTAGATTTCTTTGATTTAGAGAAAGAATCTAATGCGATGATGAATAGTCTTGTTTTATGTGCAAAAAGACCAATACAAGAAGTGTTAGAGGTTATCAATAAAAAACACAATATCAATTTATCTATCCCTAAAATTACGCGTTTAGGTTTAAAAAAGATTGTTAAATCTGAAGTAAGAGAATTAGATTTAAAACCAATTCCAGAGGAGTGGTTGTCTTATTCTTTGTAAATTTTTAGAATTAATTCACCTTTATCATTCATTGAAGCTCTGTACATTCCTGCAGTATTAAATTCAAAAGACATATTTCCATTTTTGTCTAAAGCAACAATACCTCCAGTTCCTCCAAGTTCTGTGAGTTTGTGTTGTATAACATCTTTTGTAGCTTCTTTTAAAGATTTATTTTGATATTCCATTTGTGCAGAAATATCATAAGCTACTTGAGCTCTTATAAAATATTCTCCCCAACCGGTAGATGAAACTCCGCAAGTTAAATTGTTTGCATACGTTCCTGAACCAATAATAGGAGAGTCGCCAATTCTTCCCCAACGTTTATTGGTCATTCCTCCTGTAGAAGTACCAGCAGCAATATTTCCTTCTTTATCTAAAGCCACACAACCTACAGTTCCAAATTTTGCGTTTTTAATATCTTCATCATAAAAAGCAGCTTTTTTATCATCATGATCTAATGCTGTTTTTGCTCTATTTTTTATTCTTTGAAGCGATTTAAAACGTTTTTCAGTATAAAAGTAACTTGGATTTACAATTTCTAAACCTTTTTCTTTGGCAAAAATTGATGCTCCTTTTCCAGAAAGCATTACATGATCAGAATCTGTCATTATTTTTATGGCCAATTCTATAGGGCTTTTTACGTTTGTAACTCCTGCAACTGCACCTGCGTTTAATGTTTTTCCATCCATAAAAGACGCGTCTAACTCATTGGTTTCTTCATGGGTAAAAACGGCACCTTTTCCAGCATTAAATAACGGCGATTCTTCCATAACTTGAATCGTTTTCATTACTGCTTCTTGGCTAGTTCCTCCATTTTTTAAAATTGCATGACCAACTTTAATAGCTTCTTCTAATTTAGATTTATAAGCAGCCTCTTTTTCTGCAGACATATTTTTCTTTAAAATAGTTCCTGCTCCTCCATGAATTATAATAGCAAATTCATTTTTCTTCAGGTCTATTTTTTTTTCTTCGGATGATGAGTCTGTTTCATTTTTACATCCAAAAGAAATAAATAATAATGTAATAAAAAGTATTTTTTTCATAACTCAATTGTTTAAAATTAAACACAAATACTTGTTTTTGTTTAATTTATAAATTTGTAAAATTATTCGTAGATTCGTTCTTCGAATGTAAACAACAAAAACGGAACAGCAAAATGACAGACTTTGGAATGAAAGAAGCCTTATTAGAACTAGGTTTAAAAGACATAAATGATGGAACTTCTACAGGTTCAAACAATTTTTCTAATGGAGAAATCATAGAAAGTTATTCACCTGTTGATGGAAAGTTGATTGGAAAAGTAAAATCAACGACAAAAGAAGACTACGAAAAGGTGATGGAATCTGCTACAAAAGCATTTTTATCATTTAGAAATATGCCAGCTCCACAAAGAGGAGAAATTGTACGTCAGTTTGGTAATAAATTAAGAGAAAAGAAAGAAGCACTTGGTAAATTAGTTTCTTATGAAATGGGAAAAAGTTACCAAGAAGGTTTAGGAGAAGTACAAGAAATGATCGATATCTGCGATTTTGCAGTTGGATTATCTCGTCAATTAAACGGACAAACAATTCCGTCTGAACGCCCAGGACATGTTATGAGAGAACAATGGCATCCAATAGGAGTTGTTGGTATTATCTCTGCATTTAACTTTCCGGTTGCAGTTTGGGCTTGGAACACAGCTTTAGCGTGGATTTGTGGTGATGTTTGTGTTTGGAAAGGTTCTGAAAAAGCACCTTTATGTACGGTTGCTTGTCAGAATATAATTGCAGAAATTTTAAAAGAAAATAATTTACCAGAAGGAATCTCTTGTATTATAAATGGAGATTACAAAGTTGGTGAAATGATGACTACAGATACTAGAGTTCCTTTAGTTTCTGCTACAGGATCTACAAGAATGGGACGAATTGTTGGCGCAACTGTTGCACAACGTTTTGGAAAATCTTTATTAGAGTTAGGTGGAAACAATGCAATTATTATTACACCAACTGCAGATTTAAAAGTAGTGGTTCCAGGAGCAGTTTTTGGAGCAGTTGGAACTTGTGGGCAACGTTGTACATCTACAAGAAGATTAATAATTCATGAATCTGTGTATGATAAAGTAAGAGATGCAATTGTTGGTGCTTACAAACAAATTAAAATAGGAAATCCTTTAGATGAAACAAAACATGTTGGTCCATTAATTGATCACGATGCTGTAAACACCTATTTAGCTGCAATTGAAAAAGCAAAAGCAGAAGGCGGAAATATATTAGTAGAAGGTGGAGTTTTAAAAGGAGAGGGTTACGAATCTGGTTGTTATGTAAAACCAGCAATTATTGAAGCTGAAAACCACTTTGAAATAGTACAACATGAAACTTTTGCGCCAATTTTATATTTAATGAAATATTCTGGAGAAGTAGAAGACGCTATTGATAAACAAAATGGTGTTGCTCAAGGATTATCTTCTGCAATTATGACCAATGAATTAAAAGAAGCGGAAAAGTTCTTGTCTTATGCAGGTTCAGATTGTGGAATTGCAAATGTAAATATTGGTACTTCTGGCGCAGAAATTGGTGGTGCTTTTGGAGGAGAAAAAGAAACGGGTGGAGGTAGAGAATCTGGTTCTGATGCTTGGAAAGTATATATGCGTAGACAAACAAATACCGTTAATTATTCTGATGAATTACCTTTAGCACAAGGAATAAAGTTTGATTTATAAGTCGATAATCGACATTTAATTATACTGAAAAGGCTTCACAATTGTGAAGCCTTTTTAATTTGCATTTACTTTATAATTAACTTGTTGGTTTAGCAGGAGAATTAGTTCCTGTATTCCATTTCACTTCTGATCCCCAGATTAATACATTATCACTATTATAAGTTGGTGCACCAGTATTAAAACAATTATCAGCAACAACAAAACCATTACCTGTCGTTTTAATCCAAATAAACTTATCAGGACCTTCAAAGTTCATTTTTGTCCATTCACTTAAAGTAGGTAAGAAACCTCCATAAGCACCAGAATCATCAGCTGGATATCTCCAACCACCAATAGTAATCATTCCAAGTCCAGAACTTTTAGTTCCAATTCCGAATTGAAACTTACCTGAAGTTGGTTGATTTGGAGAGTCATTTGTATTATCATTATAACCTTTTGCCTCTGTGTCTTTACAAATAGTCATTGTTATAGTCTCAGAAGGTAATGCAGTAATTAATACTTTTAAGTTAGAATCTGCATATGGAAAACCATATGAATTAGAATTTTCATGTAAAACTTTTGCGTAATCACTTCCTTGACCAGTTGAGAATGGAACTTCTCCAGGAAAATCGATACTAATATTTGGTCCTTCTGTTTTAAAATAACCTTCATTTATTCCTATCAAAATATTTCGAAATGTAGAATTTGCATACATTTTATCATTAGAATCTTGAGGAGATTGATTTTGATCTACTGTTGCTTTGTTATAAATTAAAGTTCCTCCATCACATCTATAACATATTTCTGTTGTAAACTGACTTTTTAATACTTCAAAAGTATCGCCTTCTGCACTTACTAAAGATATCATTACTTCCGATTCTTTTTTGGCATTCATAAAACTTCCTGTAAATACTTTAGCAGAACCTCCTTTTGGAGTATCAGAAGTTATTATCAATGGAGCTTTATTTGTGCTTAAATCATTTATATATTTATCATAAGAAGGAAAACTATCTGGAGATCCATTTGGGCCAACTATTTTAATCTGTCCTGTTTTACAAGTAATATATGCTGGGTTTTTATCAGAAGCTGGTTTTAATGCAGCCGTTTTCATTAAAGAAATAATATCTGTTATCGATTTTTTATATCCTAATGTGAAAGCTTTTTTTGCAGTATCTGTACCTGATAAAATTAATGGAAGTCCTGTTATATCAACATTTGAAAGGTTTAACCAAACCTCTGTTCCGCTAGCTTTTTTAGTAAACTCTATCCAACCATAGTATTGATCACCATCAGGTAAAGGTGCGTCATCTGAAGGAAAAGCACCATAACCAACATATAATCTAGCTCCTTTTATACTTTCAATGTCTATTTCTAAATTAGGGTTTTTAGCTAATAAACTGCTTAATTGTACAGATTTATTAGGTATAATTCCACTAATTCCTTTTTGATTATCTCCTGTTAATAATAAATGCAAATCTTGATTAGCATCTCTGTTATTTACTATTTTTAATTTCATATTGTTTGGTTTTATTTAATGATTACAAGGTATATTCATTAAAGCTTACAACACGGGGTAGAAATACTCGTTTATATATATGGAAATTTTCCATTAGAACTATTTTGTGTTTTAAAAAAAATAATAACCCTAAAAAATCACCATTTATGAAAATAGAATAATTTTTTATTTGATATTTATGATTCCATTTTTTAACTCAATTGCAATATTTCCATTTGAAACAATATTTTCTTTTGGCTTCTTTTCAAGGATTTTTGTAAGTTTATCTTCATTAGAACCTCCAAAAGTAGTTTTGTTATCATCCATATTTAAAACGGTATTAAAACCATTTATATTCATTGAATAATTACTTTCCTTAACATTATATAAATTTAAGTCAGTATAATCACCAATTAAATTAAAAGTAGTAAACTTTTTTCCAAAGTTATAGAAGTGAAGCTTGCTATTAAAATCATTAAATAGCACATTCTTTCCTATTTCACCTATTTGTATTTTTGAAGTTTCTGAAGCTAAATTTACATTAGAAACTTCACCAATTACAACTTTCCTCATATCTAAAAATTCAAGTCTTGCATCTATTACTTTTTCTACCTGAAAAATTCCGTTAGATAAAATAATTCTATTTTTATTAGAGGTAATTTTTTTAAATTTTAAATATGTTTTAAATGCATTTATCTCTATTGGATATTCAATATTATAAAGGAACGTAATTTTAGAATGAAGTGCCTTAATATTAATTTTCACGTTTTTTGGAACCTTGATTATAAAACTTTGTTTAAATTTTCGAGATGATTTTCCGTAGTCTTTATTTGGATTATCTAACTGAAGATTCTTAAAAAAATCGTCAGTATATGTTCCTAAACTAAAATCGATTTCTTTTAATATTGAATCTTTCGATTTATAGAAAAGTTCATTTTTCCTTTTATTTGAATAAAAACCTCTAATATGTTCTTTGTATGTATTTATATCAACATCTAGAGAATATAACTCTCCAAGGTACATTGAGTTTTTTACATCTAAATTTATTTTGTTATTAACTTTTGAAGATTTGGCTTTAATACCCTTAAAAACTTTATATTGAATTTCTTCTGAATCTTTATCAAAAAGAATCGAATAATCAAGATGAACTTTATTATCATTAGACTCTTCAAATACAATTGATGCATTGTCAATATCAATGTCTAATATGGTGTTTTTATCAATTTCATAACTTTCTTTTAAGACCAATTCTTTTGTTTGTGAAAAAGAAAAATTGATGCTTAGTAGAAATAAAATACTATATATATATGGTTTCATTACTTGTCTTTTTTTGATTTAACTCATTAATATGTTCTTTAATATCTTTGATTAATTGCAAACGTCTTTGCAAATTATCTATTAAAGATTCTAAAACATTTATGTTATTTGGAAGCTCTTTTAATTGTGTTGTTATTTTTTTATAATCAGTATTAGAATCTTTTAGTTTCTCTTTATACTTTCTTATTAAAATGGTGTCATTTGCTACTTCAATAAAACTATTCCATTCTTTATTTATATTGATTAAATACTCATTTTCTATTCCTTCAAATTGAATTTCGAATGCAGTTTTTGTGGGTTTAGAATATGTATTCTGGTAAAAATATCCACAGAAAAGAATTAATAAAATGGATGCTGCAATTTTTAAGAAATAATAAGGACTCTTTTTATTCTTACTATTTTTCACTCCATTTAATTTTGTAATAAAATCTTTACGATGCTCTTTTGGTATTTTTTTTATTGGGTATTCTTTATTCTTAAATAAATCTCTAATATCATGTTCCATAATTTTAAGTTTTTAGAAGATTTCTGAGTTCCATTTTCCCTCTCCTTAATTGTGTTCTAGAAGTCTTTTCGGGAATATCTAATATCTCTGATATTTCTGTATGATCATAACCATCTATTAAATAAAGTTTAACGACCAATTGATATTTAATTTTTAGACTTTCAATTGCCTCAATAATCTCTTTTTTATCAATTCTTACATCAAAATTCCAATCATTATCGTCTAAAACTTCTAAAGGATAATTATCTAAAGAAATGGTTTCTATTTTTTTCTTTTTTAATACATCGATACAAGTATTAATAACTATTTTCTTTAACCAAGAACCAAAACTCGTATCTTCTTTATAGGATTCTAAATTTAAAAAGGCTTTTAAAAAAGCATCTTGCATAGCGTCTTTTGCTTCCTCTTCATTTTTAAGATATCTACAAGAAATAAAAAACATCGCTTCACAAAACAAGTCATAAAGCTTTATTTGAGCTCTTTGATTTCCTTTTTTGCTTTTTAAAATTAAAAAGTTAAGTTCTTTAGACATTAATTTGATTAGTTCTATTATTAAAAACGAGAAAGAAATACAAAAGTTTCAGATTTTTTTTTTATAAATTTAAACTATCTTTAAATTCTACAGTCTAAAAAATATGAAATCAGCACATATACAGCATTTATATAATAGAGTTGGTTTTGGTATTACGCCAAAAGAACTTGCTCGTTTATCTAAAAAGAGTAAAAAAAATGTAGTTAACGAGTTGTTTAATTCTTCTAAGAAAACAACTACTTTAGAGGTTGATACTTCTTTTTTGAAGGGTAAAACGTATTCAGATTTTAAAAGCAAAGAGAAGCGGAAAGAACTTCAGAAAATAAATAGAAAAAAAGTAAAAGAATTTTCTACAGCTTGGTTTCAAAGATTAAATAATCCTACGGAAATTTTACGTGAAAAAATGACCTTATTCTGGACAAACCATTTTGTTTGCGAAAGTAAAAACATCTTATTTGTGGAGAGTTATAATAATATGTTGCGTAAAAATGCTTTGGGGGATTTTGGCGATTTCACAAAAACAGTTTCTAAGGAAGCTGCAATGCTTGGCTATTTAAACAACAAACAGAATAAGAAAAAAAGTCCGAATGAGAATTTTGCTCGCGAATTAATGGAGCTTTTTACCTTGGGGCAAGATCAATATACAGAACAAGATATTAAAGAATCTGCACGCTCTTTTACAGGATATAATCATAAGTTTAAAGGTGAATTTTACTTTAAACAAAAACATCATGATGAAAACGAAAAAACCTTTTTCGGTAAAACAGGTAACTTTAATGGTGATGATATTATAGATATTATCCTTCAACAAAAACAGTGTGCACGTTTTATATCAGAAAAAATTTACAGCTATTTTGTAAATGAAAACATCAATAAAAAACATATTGATGAAATGGTTAATGTATTTTATAAAGACTATAATATTGAAGAATTAATGCGTTTTGTGTTGCTTTCAAAATGGTTTTATGACGATGAAAACGTAGGAACTAAAATAAAATCGCCCATTGAATTTTTAATTGGAATCAATACAATTGTGCCTTATAAAATAGAAAAACCAAAACAAATTTTACTCGTTCAAAAATTATTAGGACAAGTATTAATTAGTCAGCCAAATGTTGCTGGTTGGCAAACAGGAAGAAATTGGATTGACAGTAATACCATTGTTACACGTTTACGTTTGCCTTCTGTATTGTTGAATAATGCTGAAATTGCATATTCAGAAAAAGGTGATGAAGAAACAATGATTACTAATTTTAAGAAAAGAAAATTAAGAAGAAATGCTTTTATAAAAGTTACTGCAGATTGGAGTTCTTTTGAAGAGAATTATAAAAATGAATCCAATAAAGAATTGGTGCATCTAATAATTACATCAAAAGTAAATAAAGGAACGGCAGAAATGTTAGAAAGAAATCAGCAATTGTCTAAACGAGATTTTGTTGTACAATTAATGAGTTTACCTGAATATCAACTTTGCTAAATCAAAAAACATGAAACGTAGAGATTTTTTAAAACAGTCAACTTTTGCTTCAGGAATGTTTTTTGTGCCTCAATTTTTAAAGGCATTTGAGAATAACCCAATGAAACCTTTTAGTCATAAAAAAGTAGTTATCATTCAGTTAAAAGGAGGTAATGATGGTTTAAATACTGTTGTTCCTTTCAACAACGATATTTATTATCAGCAAAGAAATAATATCGCCATAAAACAAAACGATTTATTTAAGATTTCTGATGAAGTTGGGCTTCATAAAAGCTTACAACCTTTACAGAAATTATATGATAAAGGCTTTGTTAGCATCATAAATAATGTTGGGTATCCGAATCCTAATTTATCACATTTTAGATCTACAGATATTTGGCAAACTGCCAGTGATAGTAATGAATATTTACAAAACGGTTGGGTGGGGCGTTATTTAGATTATACCAAAGGAAACCCTTACAATGCTATTGAAGTTGATGAAAGTTTGTCTTTAATGATGAAAGGAAAAACGCAAAATGGGTTGGCAATTACAGATCCAAAATTGTTTTATAATTCTATGAAAGCACCGTTTTTTAACAACGTGGTTAGCAATTATAATGATGCACATTTAAGCGAACATAACTTAGGGTATTTGTACAATACAATGATTGATGCAAAATCATCTGCAAAACACATTTACGAAAAAAGTAGTACAAAAAGTACGTCCGCAGAATACCCGAAAAACTTGTTTGGAAAACAATTAAAAACCATTTCTCAATTTATAAATTCCGGCTTAGAAACTCAAGTGTTTTATGCAGGTTTAAGTGGTTTTGATACACATGCAAATCAGGCAAACCCACAAGAACGATTATTAAAAATATACGCTGAAACTTTAGCTGTTTTTGTAGATGATTTACAAAAAAATAATACGTTTGATGATGTGCTAATTCTTACATTTTCAGAGTTTGGAAGACGTGTAAAGCAAAATGAATCTAAAGGAACCGATCATGGTACAGCAAATAATGTTTTTGTGATGGGAAAAAACTTAAAGAAACAAGGTTTGTATAATAATTTACCAGATTTAGGAAACTTAGATAAAAACGGTAATCTTAAATATGAGATAGATTTTAGAGAGATTTACGCGACTATTTTAGATAAATGGTTAGCTGTAGATGATGTCGCTATTTTGAATAAATCGTTTTCTAAATTAGATTTTGTTTAGTGGTTGGTTTTATTGAAAAATAATTAACTTCGTTTTACATCCATTAAATTTTGCAGTAGTTTATGAATAACCAAGAATACATAGAGTTTACGCTTAGTGACGCTTCTAAATTTAAAGACTGCAACAAAGTTTTTAATATTTTGATTGATTGTAAAAAGAATGGAACGAAAAAAAAAGCGCAATTTTGGTTAAAAAGAACACCAGATTATGTAATTGATTATTTAAATTTATCAGAGAAAAATAAAAGTTGGAGTTTAATTAAACTCTTTCAATTTATAATTGAAGACTTAGATGTTACTTTTACTGGTTTAGAAGTGGGTGAAAACGGAACTGGAAGACTCGATTTTGAAGTAAATGGTTATCCATACGGAGGACCTTCTTCATTAATTACTTTCTTAAGAGCTTTTGATTGTATTGCAACAGAAACTGATGATGGTTCTGGTGTTTATAAGGTAAGTTGGAAATCTGATTTTAAATTTCAATTGAAAAAAGAAGCCTCTGATGAACCAAAAGGACTAAAGTCATTTTTTGGAAGAATTTTTAATAAGTAAGTTACTTCTAAATAATACTGAGATAAAATATGAAAATGGTTGATTTCATTTTCAATAATTTATACTAAAAAATTGAGTAAACTTCATAAACTATCCGAATTACTAACAAAAGAAATGATTTTATTCCCAAAAGGGGATAAAAAAATCATTCACAATTATCAAAATTGGACTTTAGAAATTGAATCAAAATGGAATTCTAAACGAATTGACCTTACTATAAAATCTCGAAAATCTAATCTTCATTCTCAATTCACTCATTGTTCAATTAAAAAGGATTTTATAATGAGTATAATTGCTCGATATGATAATCATAAATTATCAGGAGAGTCAAGTGAGATCTCAGATCTTTTATTAACAAGTAAATTTTCGCTCTACTTGTTAAAAATGAAAAAAGCAAGTTTTGAACTGAATGGAAAATACCTGGTTTATAATTGTAGAATTGGTCGCAGTGATAAACATAAATTGTCTAATATTTTTATTCTTATTGAAAAAATAATTGAAGAAATTGATAAACTGACGTACAAAACCTCTTAATTATACTTCACTTTTCTAATAACACGCATTGCTTCTTTATACTTGATATACGTCGTTTTATCTTCTAAATTCCTTAAGTAATTTTTTGCTTGCAATAGTAGTGTTGCAGCATCAACAAAGCCATGTAAAAAGCAAATAAGACAGTTTGTTGGCAAACGTAAAATAGCTTCTTGTTCTAATGTAGAAAGTGGAATTTCACCTTCAATTTTCTTTATAATAGATTTACAATTTTCGTAAATACGAAACATAATATCTACATCTAACTTTGGCGGAACAAATAAGAATTCATTTACAATATTGTGCTTTCCATTGTCTTTAAAATTGATAATTGTTTTTTCTAATGGATACAATTCCTCTTTCTTTTCGATGCCTAAATAAATATATTCAGTGATAATAAATGAATGCTTGTTATAACTAATTTGTACTTCATCTAAAGCAGAAAAAAACAATTTTACTTGCTCGTTTATCAATTCGATATCTACTCTAGATAAATATTCTTCACCATTTATAATTTTCTTTTCTCCTGCCCAACACAACACAAATTGCTCGTTAAAAACTTTGTATTGTGGCGTAAATTCTGGCTTGTGATTTTTTATAAAATCGAAAACACCATCTAAAGTCAGTTCTATATTATTACGTGCATTTTTTTCAATGGCATCAACAATCTCTTTGTTGGTATTTCGTAATTCATAATTCAAAGAAGTATGCATAGAGTTACTTCCTCTTCTATAAAAAATACTTCCTTTTTTATATTTCCAAGCGTTTTTTAAAAGAGAAGTAACTTTATTATTAGGATGAATAGTTACCAACCCAATTACTTTATGACGCGGTAATCTTGGAAAAGGCACATTTTCATATTCAATTTTTGGTGGATTCTTTAAATACGCATTTACTAGATTCTGAATCTTACTGTCATCAAAAAAATCGACACCAATAATTTTATTTTCTTCATCTTCAATACCAATAACGATGTAAGAATTGTTTTCTGGATTTGAGTTAGAAAGCGCACAAATATGTTTTAGAAACTTCGCTTTTCCATCCTTAGAACTTAATGATATTTCTTGCTTTTTATCATAAAAACTATTCTCATCGTTGTGAGAAAGTAGGTTTTTAATAAGTAAGCGTTTGTTTATCATTTTTATGGCATTTCTTCTCCTTTGCTAGCTTCTAAAAGTAGAAACCAATCTTCTAAATCTAAATTAATTTCTAAAGCTTTGTTTGCGTTTAGAATTCGTTCTTTATTTGTGGTTCCAATAACTGGAGAAACTTTTGCAGGATGTTTTAAAATCCATGCTAATAAAAGTGCATCATCAGAAACTGCATATTTTTCTGATAATACATTTAAAATTTCTTTTATTCTTAAAGATTGAGGAGTTTCGTGTCTAAAAATGCTTCCTAAAGGACTCCAACACATTGGTTGCATACTTTTCTGAAGCATTTGATCTAAACTACCATTATGCATTGCAATATGATTCGTTAACGAAAACTCAATTTGATTTCCTGAAACATCAATTTTATCAGCAATTAAATCAACTTGAGAAGGCGTAAAGTTTGATACTCCAAAATTGATGATTTTTCCACTTTTTTGTAATTCAGAAATAGCCTCAGCAATTTCATTAGGTTGCATCAACGGACTTGGTCTGTGCAATAAAAAAGTATCTAAATAATCGGTTTTTAAGTTTATTAGAGATTGTTCTACACTCCAAATTATATATTCTTTCGAATAATTATAATGTTTTAATTTGTTGTCTCTAGCTTCTCCAACAAGTTGGATACCACATTTAGAAATTAACTGAATTTCTTCACGCTTAATTCCACTTTCTAAAAACGCTTTTCCAAATTGAGCCTCTGTAGAATAATCGCCATAAATATCTGCATGATCAAATGTTGAATTTCCATTTTCTATGCAAAACTGAATCATATCAACTTGTTCTTTGGTAGAAAACTGTTTTCCCCATTTTCCCCAAGACATACAACCAATTATTATTTTTGATGTTGACATTTTATTTTCTATTTAAAATTGTTGGTGTTGCTTGTGCTGTTGGATACACCACTAAATCTTCAATATTTACGTGATAAGGTCTAGTAATTACAAAGTAAATAATATCTGCAATATCATCAGCTTGTAAAGCTTTATAACCTGCATAAACAGACTTTGCTTTTTCAGTATCACCTTTAAAACGAACATCAGAAAACTCAGTTTCTACAGCTCCAGGATGAATTGCAGACACACGAATGTTATGTTTGTTTAAATCAATTCTCATCGCTTTATTTAAAGCGTCTACAGCGTGTTTAGATGCACAATAAACATTTCCATTAGGATACACGTCTTTTGCTGCTATAGAGCCTATATTTACAATAAACCCGTTATTTCTTTCTGTCATTTGAGGAATGATCGCTTTAGAAACGTATAACAAACCTTTTACGTTAATATCTAACATAGCATCCCAATCATCAATACTACCATCTTGTATTGTTGATAAACCATGCGCATTACCAGCATTATTGATTAGAATATCTATTTGTTTAAAGTTTTCTGGAAGTGAATTGATTGCCGTTTCTACTTCTGTTCTTTTAGAAACATCAAATTGTAAAGTGGTAACTTCTGTAAGTTTACTTAATCCCTTTTGAAGTTCTTTCAATCTTTCAGCTCTTCTTCCACAAAGAACTAACCTAATATTATTCTTTGCGAAAATTTCAGCAGTTGCTTTTCCAATTCCTGATGTTGCTCCTGTAATAAATGCTGTTTGTTTCATAATTTAGTTGAAAAAATATAGATTTAACAATTAGATTTTTAATGTGTTCAACCTGATATAAAATTATGAAATTAACTTGTAGTTTATAGTTTTTAAAATATGAATTTTAAAAAAATTATAAACAAGAAGAAACCGCTCCTCCCAGAGCGGTTTTCCTATCAATTGGTCACTATGAAATAACCAATCAAAAATCAACTAACCAAACTTTATTTTAAATTTCTTCTATTCTTTGTCTTTCTTTCTACTTTAGTACGTTTTCTACCATCATTCCTTACAATATCTTTCGCTTCTTTTTTAGATTTCGCTCCTTTTAAATATTGTATAAATCCTCTTCCTGAAAACTCATATGTAGTTTGTGAATCTACGTTGTAAAGTTCTATCCTTCCATCATTAATAACGCTTAACTCAAACTCTTCAGTATCTCCACTATCATAATTAAGTGTTAATATCTTTAGATCTTCATAATCTGTTACATCATAGATTTCATAACCACCAACGTAACTCCAATCTATATAATCAACTTTTGTGCCAAAACCGTCTTGAGAACTATAAAATGTTGTTATATTTTCTGGTGTAAAGGCTAAATAATTTTCATTATCAAAAGCATTTGCAACACCACCATTTGTTGTTACTTTTTCCCAAGCAACATATTCTTGTAAAAAGTATTCTATATTTTCATAAAACAATTTATCGTAATCAAATTGGTTTGTTTGATATCCTATTAAATAATAGCTTACGTTTTGCCTGTTATTATAGATTCTTATTTCATTATTAGATATTACAGTAACGTCAAAGTCATTTGCTCCATCTAAATCATGATTGGTTTCTAATAAACCATTATAAGTATTATAAGTACCTACATCAATACCAAAACCATTTCCTGTTTTTCCAATATCTACAATGTTATTGTTTGCATATAATGTTCCGTTTACAAACGATAAAGTAAATGCTTTAGATACATAAGGTATATCTCCGTTTCCAGTAGTTCTGTGATAATCTATGTACCATAGATCGTATTCAGTAACGATGCTTTCTAAAGATATTTGATTTTGATAATTATTCTCAAATGAATCTTCATAAATTGCAGTACAAGAACTTAACAGTGTTCCTGTTATTATAATTGTTAAAAGTAATTTTATAGATTTCATAAGCTTGAGTTTAATGGTTATGCTTATGTAATTTCAAAATGCGTGCCAAAAAATAAAACCACTCATATTTGAGTGGTTTTTATTAAAGAAGAAGTTATGTATTAACCTTTATTTGTTCTTGGATAAAACACGGGCTTTGCTTTTTTTATATCCTCTATTTTAAAATAGTTAATTTTATCGCCTAATTTATAACTAAGAATAGCCTCGTCTTCTTTTAATTCAAAAGGAATTTTTTTTACATCGGGTAATTTGTTTTTCATTTCTTTAGTAACATCTGCGTCTAAAATAAGATCTCTATTTTGTCTTTTTGAGGTATTAAAATAACCTATTAAAAGCGTTTTACCAGTAGCAGTATTTATTTCTACTATGGTTGATTTATTTTGAAAAAATATTGAATCAAAATCAATATTAGAACTTTCCATCAATTCAATTTCAACGATTGTTCCTCTAACTCCTGGTTGCCCACCAATCCAATTATTATAAGATGCTTTTTTAAATTTAAAAGGAGGGTCATTTTCTAGTTTTATGCTTCCACATTGTGTAAAAGTAAATAGGATAGCAATTATTGATAAAAATTTCATTGTTTTTGTTTTTTTAAATTTAATGAATAAGTTTCAAACGCTATGCCAATTTATAAAAAAGAGTAGTTAATTAAGAAATATTTTAAAAAGTGAGAAAAATTTCTAATTTTTAATAGCATTAGTTCTTTTAAATGTAAAAATCTCCTTTAAAATGGGACTTGTCCAATTAATGTCCATAGACTTTTTATTAATTAATGTTTATCTAAAATTAACTTTGAAGGAATTATACTAAAACAATTTTTTATGAATTATTTAAAAGCAACATTTTCTATTGTATTCTTTCTCTTGACTGTTATTACTTCTTCAGCCCAGACATGGAAGAATCCAAAAGTAAATATTGATGAAAGAGTTGAAGATTTATTATCTAAAATGACTTTGGAAGAAAAAATTAGTTACTGTGGTTCTAAAATTCCAGCAATTGATAGATTAGGAATTCCTTATTTTGAATGGTATGGAGAAGCTTTACATGGAATTATTGCTTGGAATTGTACACAGTTTCCGCAAAATATTGCGATGGGAGCAACTTGGAATCCTGATTTAATGTTTGATGTTGCTACAGCAATTTCTAACGAAGCAAGAGCGTTAAAAAATATGGGTAAAAAGGAGGTAATGATGTTTTCTCCTACTGTAAACATGGCAAGGGACCCAAGATGGGGAAGAAATGGTGAATGCTATAGTGAAGACCCTTTTTTAATGTCTGAAATTGCCAGAATGTATATAAGAGGTATGCAAGGTAACGATCCAAATTATGTAAAAACTGCAACTACTGTAAAACATTTTGTGGCTAATAATGTAGAAGAAGGTAGAGAAGCACAACAATCTTACATTAATAAAAAAGATTTATACGAGTATTATTTCCCTGCATACAAAACTTGTATTGTTGATGAAGAATCTACAGGAATAATGATGGCTTTAAATGGTTTAAATGATGTTCCTTGCTCTGTTAATGGATTTTTAGCAAATGATGTTTTAAGAAATCAATGGGGTTTTAAAGGGTATGTAATTGCAGATTGGACAGGCGTAAGAAGTGCAAATACTTTTATGAAATATGCCAAATCGATTCCAGAAGCAAGTGCCATTGCAATTAAAGGAGGTATAGATCAAGAATGTTATAGAAACAAAGTTAAAAATGCGCCTATGGTAAATGCTTTGCCAATAGCCATAAAACAAGGACTTTTATCAGAAGAAGATATTAATATTTCTGTTCGTAGATTGTTAAGAATTCGTTTTATGACAGGAGATTTTGATGATCCAAAGTTAAACCCTTATTCTAAAATTCCTGCGAGTGTTTTAGAAAGCAAAGCGCATAAAAAATTAGCATTAAAAGCTGCAGAACAATCTATTGTTTTGTTAAAAAATGATGATAATGTACTTCCGTTAAAAAAGGGTATTAAGAATATTGCTTTAATAGGTCCTTTTGCAGATAGATGTTGGATGGGAATTTATTCCGGACATCCAAAAAGTAAAGTGAGTCCTTTACAAGGTATTCAAAATTATACCAATGCAAACGTGAGTTTTGCTCAAGGTTGTGATGTGATCGCTCAAAAAGATGATGCTCAAAAAATTTTAGAAGCAGTAGAACTTGCAAAAAAATCTGATCAAGTAATTTTGGTTGTTGGTAATGATGAAACAACTTCAACAGAAAATACGGATAGAAAAACGTTGAATTTACCAGGGCATCAACACAACTTAATTAAAGCTGTAAGGGCAGTAAATAAAAATGTAATATTAGTTTTAGTACCTAGTGGACCAACTGCAATTACTTGGGAGCAAGAAAATATTAATGGTATTATTTGTTTGTGGCCAAATGGACAAGAACAAGGTACAGCCTTAGCTAAAGTGTTATTTGGCGATGTAAATCCTGGGGGGAAATTAAATTCAACTTGGTATCAATCTGAAAAAGATTTGCCTAGTTTCTTTGATTATAATATTCAAAGTAGCAGTAGAACCTATATGTATTTTAAAGGAAAACCATTATATCCTTTTGGATATGGACTAAGTTACACTGATTTTAAAATTGATAATGTTTCTATTGATAAGAAAAAATTAAAACCATCTGAAGTAGTTAAAATATCTGTATCTATCAATAATACAGGTAAAAGAAATGGAGATGAAGTAATTCAGGTTTATATTAGAGACGTAAATTCATCAGATAAAAAACCAATAAAAGCCCTAAAAGGATTTAAACGTGTTTCTGTAGATTCAGGGAAAACTGCTGATGTAGTAATAGAAATACCTTATGAAGCATTTTCACACTACGATACTGAAAAAGAAAAATTTGTTGTAGAAAAAGGCGCTTTTGAAATTATGGTTGGTAATTCTAGTGAAAATATTATTGCTACTAAAACAATAGAAGTTAAAGGAAGCACATTACCAGATCTTAAAGTGGGACAAAAAAGTGCTTACTATAAGTTTGATGCCAAAAAGCACGCTAGAAAATGGGATTATCTATATAAAAATGAATCTGATATGATTTCTTCTGATGAGGATAAAAAAGATGATTCTGAATGGATAGAATATGAAATTACCTTTATTGACCCTGGTTTTTATGTAAATACATGGAATGCTGAATTGAACTTTAAATCAAGAAGTAAAGAAGCGATTATAGAAACTTTTATGGCAGGTGCCTCTATTAAGTCGTATTCTATTTTAAAAGGGCAAGAAAAGCTTAAAATCAAAATTCCTATTCCTCCAGAATATGGTAAACCCGTCAGATTAAAAATTAAAACTAAAAAGGGTGAGATAGATCACAAATCGATTAAAATTATTCCTCCAGGTAAGGTAAAACCTTTTACTATTTCTAAAATTATAAATAGAAAAAAGTAAACGATAATTTACGATTTCGAAATTCAGGTGATTATAATAATTGCCTGATTTTTTTAATTTATACTACTTATGTAAGTAAACAAGTTGTCTTCTCTTTGTAATTCTAGCTTTTTACGTAATCTATATCTAGCTTTGTTTACAGTGTCTGTAGAAACACCTAACAGTTGTGACATCTCTTTTGTAGAGAAATTCAATTTTATCAAAGCACATAATTTAAGTTCGTTTCTACTTAAGTTTGAATGTTTTTTTCCTAACGATTCATAAAAAGAACTGTTTACTTGAATAAATCTAGTTTCAAATTCTTTCCAAGTTTTTAAAGAACTAACCTTAATGGTTCTTTTTATTTTTTCGACAGCATCATCATCCTTATGCTTTTTAACATCATTTAATCCTTTTTTAATTTCTGCTAGAACTTTGTCCTTTTCTATCAATTGTAATGCAGTTACAGCCAATTCTTTTTTCTTAATTTCTATTTCCGAATTTATTCTCTCAATAGCAAGTTTCTTTTCTACTGCATGTTTTTTTCGTAATAATCTCACTCCTAAAAATGCTCCTAGAATAATAAAACCAATCAATATAATTGAAAACAGTAACTGTAAATTAAGTTTTTCTTTTTGAGCTTTAATCAGTTTTAACTCTTGTTCCTTTTTAATCTTATTATTTTCAATGATAGATTTTCTATAAGAATCTTTAATTTCAAATAAGCGATTATTTCTATCGCTCTTACTTCCAAATAAACTGTCACTAAGTATTTTTGATTCGTTTATTTGTTGATACGCTAATTTGTAGTTACCTAATTGCTCATTTATTTTAGAAACCTTACTTAACAATCCTACTCTAAGACCTAACCTTGTTTTTTGTTCTGATATATTTTTTAAGCTTTTGTTGAAAAAAAAGAAAGCTTTGTTCTTATCTTCTTTTTGCAGATATAAATCACCCAACATAGAGTATACAATTGATGCATATTCATGTTGAGGTGTAATTTGTTGAGAAATGTTATTTAAAAGTCGTTCTGCTTCAATTAAATTACCTGTTAATGTTTGTAGATGTGCCTTTTCTGTATAAATATATATTTTGTTGGGTATTGAAACTTGTAGTGAATCTAATAATTGTTCTGATATCTTAAGAAACTCTTTTGCCTTAACATATTTGTTATTCATTCGATATGTTAATGCAGCTGAATAATATATTGATGACCTTATTTTTAAATCTTGATATTCTTTTAGATCTTTTACGTAGTGAAAAACGGAGTCGATGGCAGAAATTGCTTCTTCTTTTTTATTAAAAATAGAGTATAAAACGGAAAGGCGTTGATATGCCTGATATTTTATAGTGGAATCCTGAATTGAATCTGCAGTAATTAATACATTCCAAACTGTATCATAAGCTTCTGGGTAATTGGCAATACTCGTTAACTCTTTAGATTTTTCTAATTCGCGCTTTAATAATCTAGAAATAGAATCATTTTTAGATGTATGTTGTCCATTAATAGTTAATGTGGAAATTGAGATTAATAAAAGTAAAACAACAAATTTATGCATACTAAAAGGGCTAATTACTATGGCTTATAAAAATAAGAAAATCGCAATTGAAAAAGATATCAATTGCGATTTTTATATGTTAATCTAAAAAAGAAATTCTATAGAATTTTATTTTTCAGTAATTTAGAAATTATTCTTAGTTTTTCAAAGCTTCAGCTCCACCAACAATCTCTAAGATTTCGTTAGTAATTGCAGCTTGACGTGCTTTGTTATAAGTTAACAATAATTCGTCTCTTAATTCTGTAGCGTTGTCTGTTGCTTTATGCATTGCAGTCATACGTGCACCATGTTCAGAAGCAAAACTATCTCTAATAGATTTATATAATTGAGTTTTTAATGACTTAGGTATTAAAGCCTCAATAATTTCTATTTTAGATGGTTCAAAGATATAATCAGAGTTTACTGCTTCAGCATTACCACCTTCAATAGGTTTAATTGGTAAAAATTGCTCTACTTGAGGAATTTGTGTTGCTGCGTTTTTAAATTGATTATAAAGAACTTCAATTCTATCATACGTTCCTTCAGTATACAAACTCATTAACTTTTCTGCAATAACTGCAACGTTATCAAAAGTTAAATCATCGTAAATGTCGTTTCTAGAATCTACAATATTGAATTGTTTAGATAAAACATCACCACCTTTTTTACCGATAGCAAATAAATCTACTTCAACATCACTGTATTTCTCGTTTACAGTTTTAATAACTTGTTTTGTGATTGATGAGTTAAAACCACCACACAAACCTCTGTTAGAAGTTACAACAACTAATAAAACCTTAGAAACTTCTCTTTGAGTTGAATACGCTCCACCAGTATCACTATCTAAAGTTGCACTTAAATTTTGCAACAATTCAGTTAGTTTAGATGAATAAGGGCGCATTGCCGTAATTGCATCTTGTGCCTTTTTTAACTTTGCAGCAGATACCATTTTCATGGCAGATGTAATCTGCATTGTCGATTTAATAGAGGTAATTCTATTACGTATTTCTTTTAAGTTTGCCATTCTATTGGAATTTTGAAATTCCCGCTTGCACGGGAATGACAACTATGTTTTATGCGAAATGAGTAGAAATTTCTTTAGCTGCTGCTTCTAATACTGCAATTGCTTCCGGTGTTAATTTACCAGCTTTCAATGTATCTAAAGTATCTCTATGTTTTGCGTTTAAGTAATCGATATAATCTCTCTCGAATTTCTTTACTTGGTTTACAGGAACATCTTTTAATAAGTTCTTAGAACCTGCATAGATTATTGCAACTTGATCTTCTACTGAGAAAGGATCATTTTGAGCTTGCTTTAAAATTTCAACATTACGTTGTCCTTTAGAAATTACACTCATTGTAGCTGCATCTAAATCAGAACCAAACTTTGCAAACGCTTCTAATTCACGGTATTGAGCTTGATCTAATTTTAAAGTACCAGATACTTTTTTCATTGCTTTAATCTGAGCATTACCACCAACACGAGATACAGAAATACCTACGTTAATTGCTGGACGAACACCAGAGTTAAATAAATCTCCATCTAAGAAAATTTGTCCATCTGTAATCGAAATTACGTTTGTTGGAATATATGCTGAAACGTCTCCTGCTTGAGTTTCAATAATAGGTAATGCAGTTAAAGAACCTCCACCTTTTACAATTCCTTTTAAAGAATCAGGTAAATCATTCATTTCACTTGCAATTTTATCATCATTGATTAATTTTGCAGCACGTTCTAATAATCTTGAGTGTAAGTAAAATACATCACCAGGATACGCCTCACGTCCTGGAGGTCTTCTTAATAATAAAGAAATCTCACGGTATGCAACTGCTTGTTTTGATAAATCATCAAAAACAATTAAAGCTGGTCTACCAGTATCTCTAAAAAATTCTCCAATTGCAGCTCCAGCAAATGGTGCATAAACTTGCATTGCTGCAGGATCTGATGCATTTGCTGCTACAATAGTAGTATATGCCATTGCTCCTTTTTCTTCTAACATGTTTGCAATTGCTGCAACAGTAGAAGCTTTTTGACCGATAGCTACATATATACAATATACTGGCTCACCAGCATCGAAAAATTCTTTTTGGTTTAAGATGGTATCAATAGCAACTGTAGACTTACCAGTTTGTCTATCTCCAATGATTAACTCACGTTGACCTCTACCAACAGGAATCATTGCATCAATAGATTTAATACCAGTTTGTAATGGCTCAGTTACTGGCTCTCTAAAAATAACTCCAGGAGCTCTACGCTCTAAAGGCATTTCGTAAGTTTTACCTGTAATTGGTCCTTTACCATCAATTGGATTACCTAAAGTATCTACAACACGTCCTACAACACCTTCACCTGCTTGTAAAGAGGCAATACGTTCTGTACGTTTCACATTAGAACCTTCTCTAATTGAAGTTGATGCTCCTAATAATACAACACCTACATTGTCTTCTTCTAAGTTTAATACGATACCTTCTAATCCGTTATCGAATTCTACTAGTTCACCATATTGAACATTAGAAAGACCGTAAACACGAGCAATTCCATCTCCTACTTGTAAGACAGTACCTACTTCGTTTAAAGTTGCCTTTGCTTCGAAGTTTGTTAACTGTTGCTTTAAAATTGCTGATACTTCAGCTGGTTTAATACTTGCCATCTTTTATAATTTGATGTATTATTAAATTTTAGGAATATAATGACTATTGTCAAATTCCTTTTTCAATTCGTTTAAATAATTAGAGATACTTGCATCATATTGCATATCTCCTACACGTAAAATAAATCCGCCTAAAATGGCAGGATTGATTTCATTTTCTAAGTTCGCATTGTCGCCAGTTAAAGCAACGATTTTTGCTAAAACTTTAGCCTCAATTTCTTTTGTTAAAGGTACTGCTGTAGTAACTTTAGCAACTTGCATATGCTTATCAAAATCATAAATGATTGCATATTGTTTAGCAATAGAATGAAGCATTGCTATTCTTTTATTGTCTTGTAATAAGTGAAACAAGCCAAGAGTAATATTGTTTACTTTGCTTCCAAATATAGCGTTTAAAACGTTTATTTTATCAGAAGATTTAACAATAGGGCTTCTTAACATTACTTCAAATTCATCATTTTCAGAAATTGTAGTAGAAATAAATAACATGTCGTCATTTACTACAGTTTCTTCTTTAGAATCTTTAGCAAGATTTAAGATTGCTTTTGCATAACGTATTGCTGCTCTTGCGTTTTTCATCCTTTACTTAGTTTAAAGTAACATCTTTTAAGATTCCTTCAACTAATTCTAGTTGATCTGCCTTATTAGATAATTCTTTCTTAATTACTGATTCTGCAATACCAATAGATAATTCTGCAACGCTCTTTTTGATTTCTGCTAAAGCTGCTTGCTTTTCTTGCTGAATTGAAGCTTGTGCATTTTCGATTAACTTAGTAGTTACCTCTTTTGCATCTTCTTTAGCTTCTGCTATAATATTATCACTAACATTTCTAGCATCTTTCATCATAGCATCTCTTTCTGCTCTAGCTTCTTTGATAAGACTTGCATTATCTGCTTGTAAATTTTGCATTTCTTTACGAGCATTTTCTGCTTCTGCTAATGCATTTTCAATTCCTGATTCTCTTTCTTCCAAAGAATTTAAAATTGGTTTCCATGCAAATTTTACCATTAAAGCAATTAATGCTAATAATAAGATTAATGAAACTACAAATAACCCAGGTGAAAAATCGTTTAATAAAGTTTCCATTCTATAAACTAATTAATTTTTTTGTTTCTTTTTTGTTTAATTTAAAGAATCCCTTTCGGTTTTCTTTAAAATTGTATTCTCATTAAAAAGAGAATTTAAAAATAGGTTCTGTAACCAACCGTTACAGAACGCTATCTTTTGTTTTTGTTTGGATTATTTTCCTAAGAATAATGCACCAAATGCTAAACCTTCTAATAATGCAGCGATAATAATCATTGCTGTTTGAATTTTTCCAGTTGCTTCTGGTTGTCTAGCAATACCTTCCATTGCTTTTCCACCAATTTGACCTAAACCAATTCCTGCTCCGATTACGATTAATCCTGCCCCAATCATGTTGTACATAATAATTGTATTTTTAAATTAAACAAATTTGTATTAATGAGCTTCTGAGTGATCATCTACTGCCATACCAATAAACAAAGCTGAAAGCATTGTAAAGATATAAGCTTGCAAGAAAGCGACTAAGACCTCAATTAATGTTATAAAAAATGATAATACTAATGACAATCCTGTTGCTCCAACAACCCCTAAAGATTCTTTTAGAGTAAACATAATTGCTATTAAGCTCATTACCACAATATGACCTGCTGATATGTTTGCGAACAAACGTACTAATAATGAAAACGGTTTGATAATTAATGCACCGGCTAATTCTATAACCGCTAAAATTGGGCGAATTAAAACAGGAACCCCTGGCATCCAAATCATGTGCATCCAGTATCCTTTTGTACCACTCACTGTATAAATTACTAATGTAAAGATTGCCAAACAACCTGTAACCGCTAATTGACCTGTTACGTTAAATCCTAATGGAGTTAAACCTGCAAGGTTTAAAACCCAGATAAAGAAAAATACAGTTAATAAGTATCCTGTAAATCTTCTATAATGTTTTTCACCAATATTTGGTTTTGCAATTTCATCTCTAACATATAAAACTAAAGGTTCTAAAACTCTAGCAAAACCTGTTGGAATTTGTTTTGTCTTGTATTGTCTAGCTAATCTAGCAAACCAGAATAATAATAAGAAACCAATTAATAAAATACCTACTACACTTTTAGTAATAGAGAAGTCTAATAATTTATGTGCATTTGTTGCATGATGAGATTCATCAAAAGTAACAGAAGTTGCACCTGTTTCGATTTCGTAAATTTTTGAGTGAATTTTCGCGAATTTTAATCCGTTCCTTTCAACTAAAACATGTCCATCATCATTATGATGAAATTCTGATGACATAAAAGATACCAAACCTTCACTCGACCAAATAATTACCGGTAATGGAAAACCAAAGTGTTTTCTTTCACCTTCATCACTTGTGTATGAAAATAATGAAAAATCATGAGAATCTTTAATGTGATGCAAAATATATGCCTCAACTTCTTCCTTCGTATTTACGCGACCACCATCATTCTGGTCATCGTGCTTTTTATCAGATTCTGATGCAAAACCCGCCGAAGTAAAGAGGGTAATTGCTGCTATTAAAAGAAACTTGATTGTTTTTTGTGCAATCTTCATTGTAAAAATACGCTTTCTAAATTCGCGGCAAAGATATAGAATAATTCAAAACCACAAACCTTTTTTAAGCCTATTTTTTATTATTGCTTTATCTTTAAAATTTTGGCTACAAAAATCACTTCTGTTATTAGAAAAATAATCATTGGTATAAATAAGGAGATTCTTGTATTAAAAGGCAGCCCCTCTTCTGCAAAGATTGATTTATAAAAGATGATACTAAACAGTGTTAATTTTAAAAGAATAGTGCCAAGGTAGATGAAACCTAACTGTTCAAAAACTTTCTCTTTTGTAGAAAATATTAAAAAATTGACACAAATCACTAATGAAAAAGCAAGGTGAAATATATATACTCTTTTTAGTGAAAAAGGTAAGATGATGTTTTTTGTTTCTAAAAAGTAATTATGGAGTGAAAAACATACTAAAAAAAGAGAAAAAAATACTACAGAATATACTAGAATACTTCTAACCATTAATCTTATTTGCTTGTTTAATTAATGAATACATTGATAAAAATATGGCAACTAAAGTTACGGTTTCTGTTAAAAAAGTAGTTTCAAATTTTACATCTAACCATTCACCTAATAAAAAACCTAAATATATAGTTAACCCCATTTGCAAACCTGCACCTGAGAGTTTTATGGCTTTATTAAGCGGTTTTTTCTGACTTTCTTTTTTGTTCATTACTAGAATTCAATTCTTTTACAGCTCCTTTCATAGCACAAGTTGCGTTAAATGAAGCTCCAGGTTCTACAGAAAGTTTTCCGATAATAACGTTTCCAGAAATATCTGCTGTTGCTTTTATAGTTAAGGTATTAGATACTAAAAGTTCTCCAGAGAATTTACCTTCAATATCTGCATTTGTTGCTTCTACTTTTCCTTTAATAAAACCATCGGCACCAATAATAACTCTACCATCTGTAGTTAAAGTTCCTTCTAAAGTACCATCAATTCTAAAATCTCCATCAGATTTAATATCTCCAACAATTGTTGTGTTTTTAGCGACAACATTTCTTTCCATAACTTTATTTTTTTGCGGTTTTTTGTCTTTACTGCTAAACATATTATTTACTTAATTGTTCTACTATTTTTTTTGCCTGCTTACCTTCTTCAGTATTTCCATACTTTATAACAATAGCTTCTAATGCAAATTTATAAGCTTTTTTATCAGTATACTTACCTATTGCGTAGGCTCTTAGAAGTTCAAATTTAGGGATTAATTTTGAATTTTCTATAGAAGGCAGAATATCAACGATTTTTTTAACCGTTTCTTGAAACTTATTCCCCTTATACAAATAGTAAAATTCTTTGTACTTATTTTCTATCTCATCAACCGAAATTTCTTCCTCAACTTTCTTATTTGGGTTTCTAATTGTCTTAGCAAAAATGGTATTTGAATATTTTGTAAGAATGATGTTTTTGTGAATATCAGATTTTGTTTGATCACCAAGATCTAAGTATGCTTTGTATAAATGCCAATTTATAGGTAAAATTAATGCTTCCTTCGGATTTAAAGTTGATACTCTCTCTAATCTTTCGATGGCTAATTTTGTGTCTTTAAATTGTTCTTTATAAATAAGTCCTAATTCGTATAAAGCTTGATTTCTATCTAATTTTAAAGTATCAATCTTATTTTTATCTGTAGGGATTGTTTTTAAGTAACTCGCTAAATCATAACGTAAACTTTTTTGACTTACTTGTACAGAATCTTTATTAGTAAGATTTGTTGCTATTTTAGAAGACCATCTCCAGTCGTCTTCTAATTGTCTATTTCCCCAAATTTTCTGAAATTCTGTTTTACCAAAACCTAACGATTGTGAGTTATAGAAATACCATTTTCCTTTTTTGTTAGACTGTAAAGCTGTTCCTCCAAAAGTTGCTCCAAATGCTTGTTGATTTAACTTTAACTGAGCAGCGTCTTCATCTTTCTTTTTTAAATCGTCTATATATTTTTGAAAATAAGATGCTTGTTCTTCTGTAGAAAGTGAAGCTATTCTAATAATACTATCGTTTTTAGTTACAGTATTTTCAAATTTGATTAATGAAGCTAAGTTTCTGTGCTTTCTTTTAATTCGTCTTATTCTTAAATTTAAAGTATCTGCAGCAATATTTAAAATACTATCATAATAAGAACTTGCTAATTGATATTTAGAATTCTTAAAGTTGATGTTTCCTAATCTTTCAAAAGTGTATGTCTTTTGTTTTACATTGTCAGATTCTGCTCTCAATGATTTGTTATAATATTCAGTGGCTAAATCGATACTGTCGTTTTTTTCATGCAAGAAACCAACTTGATAATACAATTCGTCTAAATACTTTCTATTATCTCTATCCTTAATTAATTTATGCATTTTTTCTAAAATAACAACAGAAGCAGAATCGCTTGTCGAATTTTTTGCTAATTCAATATTAGCATGCATTTTATACTTATCAGGTGCTTTTTTAAAGTTGATAATTTTGTTAAAAACGGCAGAAGCAGAATCTTTCTTGTTTTCTGAACTATAAATCTGACCTAAAACAAACATATTTCTAGCTCCTTGATTTCTATCATTTAAAGTTTCTGTAGCTTTAATAAGAAATTTTTTCGCTTTTTGAATACTATCTGTTTTAACATAAGCCATTGCTAAAGCTGTATAACCTGCTTCTTTAATGTTTTCTGGTAAATCTATTTCTAATGTATCTTTTACTTTTAAAAGTAAGTTTAAAGTTTCGATAGCAAATTCTTCATTATCTAATCTAATATTCGTTTTTGCTCGCCAAATTTTAGTTTCATTAATTAAACTTGCAAAAGGATAATGAGAAATAACATAGTTAAAAGATTCTATTGCTGGTACAAAACGTTGATCATAATAACGCGCTTTTCCTAAGAGAAGATAGGCATCATCAATTTGACTATTTCGTTCTACATCGTCAATATTCATTCCATGTTTCTGAATCGCTTTTACAGCTTTTTCTTCTGCAATGCCAAATGGAGTGGAAGCTTTCTTCTCTTCATTTTCAGCATCACCAAAACCAGCACCCATTCCTGTATTAAATGTCGGAATTTCTAACTTTTCTTTCTCAAACTTAATGGGTTCTATAGGTAATTGTTGAAACCAATCATCTTTGTAACCTTCATTAATGCCTTCAATACCTTTTTTAAAAGCTTCTTTACCATTAAAAAGCACATTGAATTTTGTATTTAAAGAATGCCAGTTTCTGCTAACAACAGTATCTTTTCTTGTGCTACAAGAATATAAAACTGCAAATACAGAAAGAATTAAAACTATTTTTTTAGTGAATTTCACAAAAATAAATATTGATTAAACGATTATTTTAATAAGCTAATAAAACAAAAAACTCTTATTCACAACTACTTTCTTTGAAAAATAGTATAAATAAGAGTGTAAAAATAGTAATAAATTAAGAATAGAAGGCTTATACAGAAAAATAGCTTTCTAATTCTTCTAATGTTTCTGCAGATGTTTCTATATCTTTTACCACATTTCCTTTATCTAAAACCACAATTCTCTCACAAACTTCTGTTACATGTGTTAAATCGTGACTAGAAATTAAAACGGTAACATCTCTATTTTCTGTTAAGGTTTTAATGATGGTTTTTAATCTAATTTGAGTTGTTGGATCTAAATTAGCAAAAGGCTCATCTAAAATTATTACTTGTGGGTTTCCCATTAATGCAGCAACAATTCCTGCTTTTTTCTGATTTCCTTTACTTAAATCTCTTAAGTATTTTTTCTTACCAATAATTTCTCCATTGAAAAATTCATCAAATTGAGTTAGAAAAGTAGTAACATCAGCTTTATTCATTCCTCTTAAATCTCCAATAAAATCGAAGTATTCTTCAGGTGTTAAATAACCAATTAAAAAAGATTCATCAATAAAAGAACCTGTAAACGTTTTCCAATCTTCACTTTCACTTACAATAATATCATTATTTGTTATTGCGCCAGTTGTTGGTCTAATTAAATCTAATAAAATATTAAATAATGTTGTTTTTCCAGCGCCATTATTACCAACTAAACCAAAACTTTGACCTGTAGGGATTTCTATTGAAGCAACATTTAAAACTTCTGCTTTTCCGTATTTTTTTGAAACTGTATCTATTGTAATCATTGTGTTTTCTTTTTAGTTGAAATTATGCTTCTTTTCCGAAAGCGTTAATCATAGCGTATTTATCTTTAATGTATTTTTTTTCGATGAAATTCATAGCTTGGTTTTTTAATAATAAACTAATAATTCCAACCGCTGCTACAACTATAAAACCAGAGTTATAACCTACAAATTTGTCGAAAATCCAAAATAATAACATCGGGAATAACATTAAAGGGATTATAATAAGAAACTGAGTTGCACTTGTTCCTTGAGTATTACCAAAACCACTTCTTGTTAAGTCTATTCTTTTTCTATTAAAAGATCCTGCATATAATAAAAACAGGGAGTTAAAACCAATATTAAAAATTGCTCCTGCAGTTATCATTAAAAAAATTTCTGTCCCAAAATACAAATAAGGAAAACTTAAAAAGTATAAAACGGTAGTCATTGTAACCATTAAAACCCATTTAGATTCTAAAAATTTACGATATCTAAAACTCTGACTCATTAACATTTTATAATGTGCACTATCCCAAGCAGGAATAAACTGACCGTAATTTAGTGTAAAACCTCCTGTAACGAATAATGAAGCAAACATTAACATTGGTAATTTATCTTTATAAGCATCCATTGTAAAGAAAATCAATCCGTAAAACAAGAATAAAAATGACATTAGAAATACCGTTTTTGTTCTTTTATTTCTCCAGATTAAACGAATATCATTTTTTATAAAAGGAGCTACATCTCCTAATTTATTTGCCCAAGATAAATCTGCAGTATTTGCTTCTTCTACCTTGGTTGCAACTGCTCCGTCTAAATATACTTGGTTACGTAATTGTTTGTAATTAAGTTGATATAAAACAACTAAAACGATAACCCCGATTAAAGAATATATTGGGTTTTGGTAAATAAAATCGAAAATAGATCCTCCAAAATCAACAACATTAGCAAGTTCGAATTGTTGTAATCCAATTAAACCAACGAGAAGCGTACCAATAATAATCAGCGCTTTATTGCTTTTGTTGATTAAAAAATTTAAGAAATTTGCAGATTGAATTATTAAAATCATGGTTAATAACCAACCTAAAACTCCAGCAGTATTATAACCTTCTTTTATTAAGACCACAGAGAAAGGAATGTAAAAAAATAAACTTAGAATATTAAAGATTGAAAATGCAGATTTTCCCAAAACATAGTGTACCAATTTATTTTTCTTAATTGGTAAAATAAGCAATGGTTTTATATTCATTATTGGCAATTTTTGCATTAAATAACGGAAAACTAAATCGCCAAGAATTGCAAAAAGCAAGTATGAATTTACGATTTGTAATGGATCTGATTCTGGAAATTCTTTTCTTAAAAAAAAGTAACCTCCAACTCCTACTGCTAAAAAGGCAACTAAAAAATATAGCACAAAAAAGCCCATTATTATCTTTATTGCTATTCCTTTTTCCCAGTGAGAAGAACGGAAATATTGTTTCCATTCTAATTTTAAAAAGTGTAAAATCATATTTTAGTAATTAGTTTGATTGATAATAAGTAGTTTAGAAACCAGTTTTGTTACAAAGTTTTAGATAATTTATATTCTGGATAGGTTTCTTCTAGCAATTCTTCTGCTTTTTGTGGAATCATAAAACCTGTAACATGGAAGAGAAGGATTACACAGGTAACAGAAAATGAAATTAAGAAAAGCCAATGATTTTCGAGTGAATTAAAAGGAATTTTTATGATATTAACACAATTAAATATATTGATAAATGCTAAGCCAGAGAATCCTTGTCTTGTGTCTCCAATCATAGATTCTAAAAGAAATATTTTCTCCTTTTGCTGTTCTTTGTTTTTGTGTTTTCTCTTTGCTTTAGTCTGTTTTATTAAATTGATAGTTGTTAAAACTAAAAGTCCTGCGAGTATAATGTATTTAGAATAAGGAGTTTTTAGAAGAAAGAAAAGTGATAAAAAGATACTTACCGTTATTACCAACTTAGGCAGTGTAAACCATTCTTTAAAGAAACGCCAAAGTATTTTTCCATATTGTTTATTCATTTGTTTTTGTTTGGCTTCTATAACATCCATAAAACCAAATATTCCGAATTTTTTAAACGATTTGTCTCTCGCGTTTTCGAAAGCCAATTTAGGGTTTTCCTCCCAAATAGTTTCTATGTCGTTAGCCAAATGATCTACCAATTCTGTTTGTACATCATAAAAATAAACATAATGTTTTCTTGTAAATTTGTAGAGTTCTTCTATGTGGGTTTCTGTTAGTTTCATGATAATAATTCTTTTCTCATTTTTTCTACTCTAGAAATTGCTTTTTTATAAACTTGATAACCAGAATGTGATAAGATTGAATGAAGTGGAATTATGATAAAAAGCAAAGGCTTATGATATGTTATTGGAATATTAAAATTTCCTTCAGTTTTAAGATGTAGCATAATTACGTTTAGTATTGTAAAAGAAAGGAACATATAATTTAAACCATAGTCTTTATGAATAGATTTGCCATATTTTTTTCTCCATGTTTTAAAAGCAATATAAAAATAGAGTATCATAGGTAAAGCAAATAAAAAATAACTCATTTTAATAAAATTACTGTGCTCTAAAAAAGTTGAAAATACATAATAACCAATAAAACTAACTACAAATAGAAAAAGATTTAATGGGTTTTTAAAAAAATCTATAAAACCTTGAAAATACATTTTTCGATACCCAAAATTTATATTTTTCCAGCCAACAGTATTTAAATTTTTAAAACTACTTCCGTTAAAATTTTCTTTCCACCCAAAAGAAACAAAAGATTCTTGTACTACATTTTTAAAATCAGTTTCATTAACGTTTTTAGATTTCAATCGGTTTTCTACATCAGAAACCACATGGTCTAAGACCTCTATTCTAATATCCCAATATTTCATTCCGTCTTTTTCAAGACGATTATCAATATATTGTATTTGTTCTTTTGTTAATTCCATTATTTATACAATTACATTTGGATATTGTTCTTTAATAACTTTTTTATTTTTGAAGAATACAGTTTGACAAGACCAATAAAACAATAAAGCCGCAACAAAAATCACTAATTGAATATTATTATGAATTGGGTTTAAAAAGCTTTCTTCACTCCTGAAAATTGTAATTGTATTAAAATAGATAACAGCGTTATTTATTATCTGAGTTAGGTCATTATTCATGTCTAAAGCTAGAAATATTTCTTTTTTCTTCTTCTTTTTTAAATATGAATTCAAGAAAACACTAAATACAGTTACAAGTCCTAAACCTGTTAAAATCTGAAAAAAAGTTTCTTTGTCTTCAAACAAATTCATTATTTGAAATAGAGCATAAAATAAAGCAATTGTAATAATAACTTTTGGAAGTTTAAAGAATGTAATAAAGTGTTTAAATGACTGTTTATAAAACTTATTTTGTACTGATTTTGTTTTCTCTTTTAGTAATTTATGAAAACCATTGTCGCTAAAATTTCTATGAATATTGATGATTTCCTTTTTAAAAACTAAATCTGGATTTTCATCTAATTTTTGCTCTAAAATATTGGCAAAATGATCTACTATTTCTGTTCTAACATCATAGAATTTAATGCCACAACTATAAATATAATTGTCTATTTGTAAGAGTTGTTCTTTTGTTAATTCCATAGTTTATGAAACTTTATATTTTTTGATTGCCTTTTTATGTTTCTTAAGGAAATGAAAATAAATAAAGGTAATAGCAATAAACATTAAAGTTAGACTGTAAATAGGACTAACATCTTTAATTACACCTGAAAAAATGATTGCAATACCTCCTAATATAATTCCCATTTTTTGTGTTTTTAAGATAAAACGATAGGTTGTTTTTTGTTTTATTTTTGAATTGTTAATCATTAAATAAATAAAAATGAAGGCACAGAATAAATTAATCATTAATAAAAAGTTTGTTAAGTATAACTGTGTATTATCTGAAACTGTGAGATTTAATTTACGTTCAAAAATTGATAGTAAAATCATTAAAAAGTTAGAAATTAAAAACAATTTTATATAAGATGTTTTAGCTTTTTTCATTACAAGTTTAGGAGCAGAAAATGCAATTCCAAAAAGCCAACTAGATGATTCTTTTAACTGCGGATTCCATTTATCAGTAACATTATAAAAAACGGTTTCAAAATCAAGATTTTCCTTTGTCATTTTTGTTTCAATATCAGAAACAATATGATCTAAAACCTCCATTCTTAAATCTATATAAGTAATGTGTTTTACATTTAAATAATGTTCTACTCTTTGTAATTGTTGTTCTGTTAATTCCATAGCGTTAGTTTAACAAGTGCTTGTAATTTTGAATAGCTTCTTTGTGTTTTTTGTAGAAGTGATGACATATATATGATACTGCAAAACCGCCAAAAAGAAAACCAGTAAAAACTGCATTCAAATTTCCTTTATCATTAAAATGATTCCCAGAGATTAAAGGAATAATTAGGAAAATAATACCTAGATATTGGGTTCTTAGAATAAAACTATAGGTTGTTTTTACTTTAGATCTTATAACTTTTATAATGATAAAAACCACGTAGATTAAAGAAAATAAGGTAATTGTATTTAAAAATCCGTTTAAAAATTCTAAAATATTTTCATTAAAAACAATTGAAAAATTCTTAAGAAAAATTACAGGTAAAAAATAAGCAGCTAAATAAATTAAGTAAAAAGGTTTAAATATTTTTATAGCTTTTTTCACAACAATTTTAGATTCGGAATATTGTAATCCAAAATAGAAACTAGAAATTTCTCTAAAATGTTTTTCCCAACGAATTCTAACCATTGCAAAGGCATCTTCAAAAGTATCGTTTTTATTCAGTAAATTTTCAATGTCAGAAATTATATGATCTAAAATTTCAACATTTAAATCTATAAAATCAAATTTCCTTTTCTGTAAATACTCTTCAATTTGTTGTGTTTGTTCTTTTGTTAATTCCATAGCATTAGTTTAACAAGTGTTTGTATTTCTTTAAAATCAGAATTCTTTTTTGTTTAACCAAAAGAACTCCTGCCATATTTAACCCAAAAGCAAATGTTACGTATAAAAAAAATAAAAATTTATGCTCAAATAAGAAGTCTTTAATTGGTGAAAATAGATATAGAAACATTTGTGGTAATGCTAGTATATTTCCTAAATACTTAAAAGAAACTAATCTTCTAATTTGTTTCTTTTTATGATATGTATTTATAAAACCATAAATAGCAGGTATACCTATTAATAGGACAAATAATAATGATAGGTTTTTGTTTGAAAAATCCAATTCATAAAAAAGAAAAAAGATAATAGATAATACTGAAATTGTTATTGGAATAAATTTAAGAGTGGTAAAAAAACCAAAAAAGTTAGACCATAATTGTCTTTGATAAGACCAATGAATATCACTTCTGTTATTTCCTTTATAATTAAAAATAAAATCAGAATTATCTGATAAATATTGAGATAAATTCCCGTTTTCTGTTGTAGTTTCAAAATCAGTTACTAGATGATCTATTAATTCGTATAAATCTTCGGGGTCTAAAATTCTCTTTTTCCTTTTTAGGTAATCTTCTAAAAAAGTTAGTTGTTTTTCTGTTATTTCATAGTTATTTTTCATATTACTCCAAACTAAATTTAGGATTCACCAATTGTTGCATCGTTTTTAAAAACTCTTGCATTTCATCCAACTTGTTGGCTGTTTCTTTGGTTCCGCTTTCTGTCAATTTGTAATATTTTCTAAGTCTGTTACCAACTTTAGCAACTTCTACGTCTAATAAACCATCGGCTTCTAGTTTGTGCAATGCAGGGTACAAAGCACCTTCAGTAATTTTTAATTCGCCTTTGGTCAATTCTTTTACTTTCTGAGTAATCTCATAACCATACATTTTATCGTTACTTTCTAATAACTTTAAAATGATGGTTTGTAAAGAACCTTTGTATAATTTCTGATTTCCCATATTATAAAAATGTGTAATCGTGTAACTGTTTATTTGTTTAAACGTGTAATTGTCATCCTATGTTTATAAAAATAAGGATCTGCTTTTAAAAAGCTTAAATTAGATTTAATATTTAACAAGAAAAGTAAGGGTAAAGGAAAAGATTATAGTCCGTCATTTGTCATTAAAGACCGTTCGCAATGCTAATCACTTTCCCCCTTACTACATAAACTTGAACAGATCATTAGAACATCAAATCTGTATTTAGGATTGATAAGTAAATGTAGTAATTTTTCTATAAAAACATTTGATATGAGTAAAATTATAGGAATTGATATTAATAAGCAAACTTTTGATGTTTCTTATTTAGAAAAAGTTAAATGGATACACAAAATTTTTAAAAAATTAAAATACAGGTTTTGAGCAATTTAATAAATTGATTGGTGCATCAGACTGGATTGTAATGGAGGCTAGTGGTCCTTATTATGTTCAGTTAAAAACTTTTTTACATGCATCTAGTTTTAATGTATGTGTATTAAATCATTTGATAATTAGAAGATATAGTCAAACAAGATTACAGAGCAATAACAGATAAAAAAGACGCAAAGACAATTGCCGAATATGGTGCTCAATATGAGTTAAAAAGATGGTGTCCAGAGAGTAAACCTAGTATAGAAATTAAACAACTTTACACAGCTTTAGAATTACTAAAAAAACAAAAACATCAAACAAAAAGACAATTAGAATCCTTTGAAGCAACAGGTTTGTTGAGTTCGGATCTTAGAAAAGAATTAAAACAAGTACTAATATTATTAATAAGACGTATTGATAAGTTTGAAAAAAAGATAGAGCAAATAGGAAGATTAGCTTATAAAGACACGGTTGAAAGAATAAAAACGATACCAGGAATCGGGCTAAAAACGGCTATTATGATGAGTGTTATTACAGATAATTTCACAAAATTTGATAACTATAAACAACTGACAGCTTTTGTAGGATTTAGTCCAAGGCTATATCAATCAGGAACAAGTGTAAAAGGTAAAGGACATATTTGTAAAATGGGCAAACCTCAAATTAGAAAACTTTTGTATTTATGTAGTTGGTCTGCAAAAAGAGTAAATAAAAATTGTATCGAAATGTATGAACGACTTAAAGAAAAAGGAAAACCCGAGAGAGTAATTAAAATTGCAATAGCTAATAAATTAATAAAGCAAATTTTTTCTATTGCGACTAACAAACAAATTTACAATGAAAATCATCAAAACTTATATTTTCTGAAATAAAAGAAATTTTAACAATAAATAATAGTTTTTTAACACAGATCATTGCGAGGAACGAAGCAATCTTATTATTAAAAAAGAGATTACTTCGTCATACTTCCATGCTATGACGATTTCCTTAACACAAATGTATACATAATTTTCTAATGCATCAAATTCTTATGTATAGTTTTTTTAATAAAAAAAATCCTGAAAATTTACTTTTCAGGATTTTGAATAATAAATATTGCGTTTTTTATAAAAACATAAGAGTTGTATTTCCTTCCCTTTGGGAAGGTTACACTTTTACTTCTCAACTTTTAAAACATCAGCAATAATGCGTTCTAATTCTGCTTTTGGTAAAGCGCCGTTTGCCATTTGTGGTTGCCCTTCTGCAGGACAAAATAACATAGAAGGAATACTTCTAATTGCAAATGCTGCAGACAATTCTTGTTCAGCTTCGGTGTCTACTTTGTAAATATCAATTTTACCTTCATATTCTTTAGATAATTGCTCTAAAACTGGTGCTAATGCTTTACATGGTCCACACCAATCCGCGTAAAAGTCTATTAAAACTGGTCTTTTTCCTTCAAATTTCCATTCTTTGTTTTCTTCAAAATTAAAGACTTTTTCTAAAAAAGTCTCTTTTGTTAAATTTTCTATCATAATTTAAAATATTCTTATCCGACAAAGTCGGAATTTATTAATCTGTGGTTCCCAAAATAAAATGGGAATCTTGTTTCTAATTCTTAGACAAAAATAGTCCTTTTTATAAACGATAAATTACAAAATTTATATAAAACAGAGTCTAAAACGTTAAAAGTAATTAAAACCTCTTACGAAATAATTTATGGGGTTTTATGTTAATTTTGAGAAGGCCTGAAGTTTTATAGGAATATAATTTTAATAGTAAAAAACTGTATTTCAATATATTAAATAGAGTAATCTAGATAGGTGTTAATTGTTTATTTATTACAAAGATGAAAGAATCTTGTTGTTTTACTAGTAGAATAATTATTCGTTTTATATATTTGTAAAATAATAAAACCCTCCTGTTATAGCAGAAGGGTCTTAATTTAAATCAGAACTTCATAAAGAAGTTTTGCGGCTTTTACCAACTCTTTAAGGATAAGGTAAATCCATTTCAATTTTTTTTTTCTCATAGAAAATAAAATTTAAGATTAAACAAAAGCTAAATTAGAACTCCAATTCTGTTTGGCTTTTTTTATTATTTGTTTGCATTAAGAATGCACTACCACAAATATACTTCTTCTTATTATTGAAAAATCATAAAATTTCAAGAAAAAAACGTTAATCTGTTGATTATCAGACATATAAAAACTTACAAACATCAAAAAGTTAATAAATAATTTATTTTTACTGAATGTTCATTGGATAAGTTAATAATCAGTGTTTTAAAGCAATCTTAAAAACTTCCTACAAAATAATGTAGGAATTTTTTTTTGTGTTAACTTTGGTGAGATTTACAAAATTTAGAACTTATGAAGAATAAATTAATCATTCCTATCTTGTTTGCAAGTGCAATTTTTGTTTCTTGTAAAGAAGAAATTAAACAAAGAAACATAGATTTGAAGTATCCAATAACTACTAAAAAACCAGTAATTGATACACTATTTAAAACAGTAGTTGTAGACAATTACAGATGGTTAGAAGATGATAGAAGTAAAGAAACTGAAGCCTGGGTAAAGGCAGAAAACGAAGTTACTTTCGATTATTTAAGTAAGATTCCATACAGAGAGCAGTTAAAAGCACGTTTATCAGAATTATGGAATTACGAAAAAGTAGGAACTCCTTTTATTGAAGGCGATTATACTTATTTTTATAAAAATGATGGTTTACAAAACCAATATGTTGTTTACAGAAAGAAAGATGGTAAAGAAGAAGTTTTCTTAGACCCAAATACTTTTTCTGAAGACGGAACAACTTCTTTAGGTTCTTTAAGTTTTTCTAAAGACGGAAAAATGGCTGCGTATGCAATTTCTGAGGGAGGTTCTGATTGGAGAAAGGTAATTACAATGGATGCTGAGTCAAAAACAATTAAAGGTGATACTTTGGTTGATGTAAAGTTCTCAGGAATTTCTTGGTACAAAAACGAAGGTTTCTACTATTCTAGTTACGACAAACCTAAAGGAAGCGAGTTATCAGCAAAAACAGATCAACATAAATTATATTATCATAAACTAGGAACTTCACAAAAAGATGATCCAGTTATTTTTGGTGAAAAAGCATCAGAAAAACATAGATATGTTGGTGGTTATTTAACAGAGGATAGTAAATATTTAATGATTTCTGCATCCACATCAACATCAGGAAATAAATTATTTATCAAAGATTTATCTGAAGAAAATTCAGCATTAAAAACTGTAATTAATAATTTTGATAGTGATACGTATGTTGTAGAAAACAGAGGTAGTAAATTATATTTGGTAACTAATTTAGATGCTGCAAATAAAAAAGTGGTTACTGTTGATGCTAAAAATCCAACTCCAGAAAACTGGAAAGATTTTATTCCTGAAACAGAAAATGTACTAAGTTTAAATTCTGGTGCTGGATATTTCTTCGCAGAATATATGGTAGATGCCGTTTCTAAAGTATTACAATACGATTTTGATGGAAAATTAATTAGAGAAGTTAAATTACCTGGCGTTGGTTCTTCAAGTGGTTTTGGCGGAAAAACAGAAGCGAAAGAATTGTATTTTTCTTTTACAAATTATAGTACACCAAATTCTTCTTATAAATTCAACCCAAAAGACGGAACGTATGAATCTTATTGGAAACCTGCTGTAGATTTTAATTCTGAAGCATATACAAGTAAACAAGTTTTTTATACATCAAAAGACGGAACAAAAGTTCCTATGATTATTACACATAAAAAAGGCGTTGAATTAAACGGTAAAAACCCAACTATTTTATATGGTTACGGAGGATTTAATATCAGTTTAACACCGTCATTTAGTATTGCAAACGCAGTTTGGATGGAACAAGGTGGTGTTTATGCAGTTCCTAATTTACGTGGTGGTGGTGAATATGGTAAAAAATGGCACGATGCAGGAACTCAATTAAAGAAACAAAATGTGTTTGATGATTTTATTGCTGCTGCAGAATATTTAATTTCAGAAAAATATACATCTTCAGAATTCTTAGCAATTAGAGGTGGTTCTAACGGAGGTTTATTAGTTGGAGCAACAATGACGCAAAGACCAGAATTAATGAAAGTTGCTTTGCCAGCAGTTGGTGTTTTAGATATGTTACGTTACCACACTTTTACTGCAGGAGCAGGTTGGGCGTACGATTATGGAACAGCTGATGATAGCAAAGAAATGTTTGATTACTTAAAAGGATATTCACCTGTTCATAATGTAAAAGTAGGTGTAAAATATCCTGCAACTTTAGTTACAACGGGAGATCATGATGATAGAGTTGTACCTGCACACAGTTTTAAATTTGCTGCAGAATTACAAGAAAAACAAACAGGAGATAATCCTACATTAATAAGAATAGAAACCAATGCTGGTCATGGAGCAGGAACTCCTGTTGCAAAAACAATTGAGCAATATTCAGATATTTTTGGATTTACTTTATTCAATATGGGGTTTGATGCATTACCAAATCCGCCAAAGGCGAAAATTAAATTATAGTTTTTACTAAAATAAATTTGATAAAAAGATAGCTGTTATAAATGGCTATCTTTTTTCTTTTTTAGAAAGATGTGTATTTAAGTATTCTGCATCTTTTTTAACACCTCCCAAAGTAGCAGAACCTCTTGTGTATAACCAAGGAAGTCCTAAAAAGTACAAACCTTCAATATCACTTACGCCTCTAAAGTTCTTAGGATAATGGCTTTCATCTAGTTCAATACCATCAATCCAATCAAAATTTGGTTTAAAACCTGTTGCCCAAAGAATATTTTTAATATCAGTTATTTCTTGTTTTTCAAATGTGATGCTTTTCTCATTGGCATCAAGTGTTCTACCAACACAAGTAACATTTTCTTTTTTGAACAATGTTTTTACATCAGTTCCAATAACTGGTTGTCCGCTTTTACTTAACTTTTTACCAATCCAAGAATATTTATTGGCTGTTAAAAAACCGACTTTACTAAACCACCACCATAATGTTTTACCTAATATTTCTTGTGGAATAGACATAATATTAGTGTTTCCAGAAAAGTAAACAGTTCTATTTGTTTTAGAAACTTCATTTAAAATCTGAACGCCAGAATCTCCAGCGCCAACAACTAATGTTGCTCCTTCTTGTAATTGATCTGGACTTTTATAATGTTCACTATGAATCTGTAAAATGTCTTTCGATATTTTTGTGTGGCAACTTGGTGTAAAAGGTTTGTGAAAAGGACCAGTAGCTATAATCACATTTTTTGCTTCAAAAGTTTCTGTATCACTTTTTAAAGTAAAAATGCCATTTTCTTTTTTCAAAGAAGTTATTTTCTGGTTAAACTCAATTGGGATATTAAATTTAAAAACATACGCTTTTAAGTAATCTGCAACTTCGTATTTGTTTGCGTAATGTCCTTTTTTATAAGGAAATTCCATTCCGGGTAAACTATTAAATTCCGATGGCGTAAATAATTTTAAAGAATCCCATCTTTTTAACCAAGGAGCACCTGTTTCAGAATTAGCATCAATAATCATATAATTAGCACCTTTTTTATTTAGATGATATGCAATAGCTAAACCAGATTGACCAGCTCCAATGATTATATAATCCTTCATATATAGTTTTATGGTCACAAACCTAATCAATTTAAAAGGCTTATAATTATAATAATCAGTAAATAAAGTTTTTGATAGATGACAAATTCTATCGATAAAGGAATCAAAAAAATAGATGTTTTTAAATTTACTTATATTTGATATCGAATTTTACGAATAATCGAAAAGTCAAAATTAATTACTAAAAAATGTAACAATTTGGTATTTTTGTTACTAATCATATAATTAAACTCAATCAAAATCCAATAATAATGAAGATAATTAAAAAAGTGTTTTTTGTATCAGCTGTTGCCTCTTTAGGTTTAGTGGCTTGTAAACAAGACAAACCAGAAGAAAAAGTTGCTGGTATTGTTTTAGAAAATATGGATACAACTGTAGCTCCTACTGACGATTTTTTTAGACATGTAAATGGTACTTGGTTAGACAAAACAGAAATTCCAGACGATCAAACTTCTTGGGGTGGTTTTAATCAACTTCGTAAAAAAACGGATGCAGATGTTTTAACTATTTTAAACAAAGCTATCAAAGAAAGAAATTTTCCGAAAGTAAAAGATGCAAAAGGAAATGAAATAGATTCAGATCAAGAAAAGGCTGTAAACTATTATCAAACAATAATGGATACTGTTGCTAGAAACACACAAGGTAAAGCACCTGTTATGCCTTATTTAGCAAAAGTAGATGAGATTAAAACAAAAAAAGATGTTGAAACTTATTTAACAAACATGGCACCTTATGGAGGTGGTGGTTTTTATGGTTTTGGTGTTTTTAACGACTTAAAAAATAGTAGCCAATATGCAGGTTATATGGGTGGAGGAAGTTTAGGTTTATCTAGAGATTATTATGTAGATGCTAAAGTAAAAGACAAACTGGTAAAATACCAAGAATTTGTTGCAAAAATGCTACAAGAATTTGGTGATGATGAAGCTACTGCAAAAAAGAATGCAGCTACTGTTGTTGCGTTTGAAACTAGTTTGGCAGAACCAATGATGACGAAAGAAGAGAGTAGAGATATTCGTAAACTTTACAACCCAATGACAGTTGCAGAATTACAAAAATTATCTCCAGCAATAGATTGGCAAGCTCATTTAGATGGAGTTGGTGTTACAGATCTTGATAAAGTTATAGTTACAGATTTGGGTTACTTTAAAGCATTTAGCGAAATATTCTCTAAACGTTCTGTAGCAGATATCAAACTTTTATTACGTTGGAATACGATTAATAACTCTTTAGGTTCTCTTTCTACAGATTTAGAAACTGCAAATTGGGAGTTTTATAGCAAAGAAATGCGTGGTTCTAAAAAGCAACGTCCAAGAGATGAGCGTGCTTTAGGTAGTTTAAACGGTGCAGTTGGTGAAGCTTTAGGTAAATTATATGTAGACAAAATGTTTCCACCAGAAGCTAAGAAAAAAGCTGAGGAAATGATTGACAATGTAATGTTAGGCTTCGAAAAAAGAATTGCTGGTTTAGAGTGGATGAGCGATGTAACTAAAGAAAAAGCATTAGAAAAATTACATAAATTAACTGTTAAGATTGCATATCCAGATAAATGGAAAGATTACTCAGAATTACAAGTTAAAGGTTTAAAAAGTGGTGGTTCTTACTTCGAAAATGCAATTAATGTTACCAAATGGAACTACAATAAAAACATGGCAAAATTAGGAAGTGAAGTAGATAGAACTGAATGGGGAATGTCTCCTCAAACAGTAAACGCTTACTTTAATCCGGTAAATAATGAAATCGTTTTTCCAGCAGCAATTTTACAACCTCCTTTCTATGATTACAAAGCCGATGAAGCTGTAAATTATGGTGGAATTGGAGCAGTTATTGGTCATGAGATTTCTCATAGTTTCGATGATTCTGGATCTCGTTTTGATGGTGATGGAAACTTAAAAAACTGGTGGACAGAAGACGATTCTACAAAGTTTAAAGAAATTGGTGGTAAATTAATTAAGCAATACAGCGATATTATTGCAATCGACAGCATGCACTTAAATGGAGAATATACTTTAGGTGAAAATATTGGAGATTTAGGTGGAGTTCAGGCTGCTTACGAAGGTTTACAGATTTTCTTAGCAAAGAACGGAAGACCAGCAGATATTGATGGTTACACAGCAGAACAACGTTTTTTCTTCTCTTGGGGAACAATCTGGAGAACAAAAATGCGTGACGAAGCTTTAAAAAACTTAATCATGACAAACACACATTCACCAGGAATGTACAGAGCATACATGCCACTTAAAAACGTAGATGCTTTTTATGATGCATTCGATGTAAAAGAAGGTGATAAAATGTATTTAAAACCAGAAGAAAGAGTTAGAATCTGGTAGACACGCAGTGTCTTTAAGTATTAAAATTAGTACGTAAGTATTAAGAATAGAAATAAAACCGATGCGAAAGTGTCGGTTTTTTCTTTGGGCGTTACTTTATCCTGAAGGCATTCAGGACCAAGTCGCGCTTTTCACTATATCTTTTTGCAAAAAGCAAAAAGGATGCCGTTTCAATCGCTAACGCGTGCCTGTTTATGAGCTTTTTTGTCATTCTTGAGAAATTAGGAATCTATAAAAGATTAATCTCTTTCTCTTTATCAATAAAAAGACTTCTCGTACAAAATTCTTTTAAAAAAAAAGAATTTCACTCGAAGTGACAGTTTCTGTGCTAGTAAATACTAAATTTTAAACCACAAACAATTAAAATCAGCAGTAAGAACATACTGTCAGTTCGAGTGATTCCATTTTTTATGAAATCGTATCGAGAACTTTTAAAACATAAATACCTATTTTTGCAGCATGCTAAAAGTGAATACGATTTCCTTTAATTACATAAAAAATAAACCTGTTTTAAAAGGTTTTAATTTCTCATTACAACAAGGTGAGCATTTGTGTGTTATGGGAGAAAGTGGTTGTGGGAAATCGACACTTTTAAAAGCAATTTATGGTTTAGTAGATTTAAACCAAGGTGAAATATTTTGGAAAGAAGAACAAATCTTCGGACCCAAAAAACATTTAGTTCCAGGTTTCGAAAACTTTAAATACGTAGCGCAAGATTTCGACTTGATGCCTTATATTTCTGTATCAGAAAATATTAAAAAATTCTTATCACGTTTTCATCCTGAAGAAAGTCAAGCACGAACAGAAGAACTGTTAGAAGTCATACAAATGACAGCCTTTGCAAACACAATGGTTAAAAACCTAAGCGGTGGCCAAAAACAACGTGTTGCTATTGCTAGAGCTTTGGCAAAAGAACCTCAATTATTATTATTAGATGAACCTTTTGGACAAATTGATAACTTCAAAAAGAATTCTTTAAGAAGAAATTTATTTAGTTATTTAAAAGAGAAAAATATTGCTTGTATTGTGGCAACGCACGATAAAGATGACGCACTTTCATTTGCAGATACACTCATTATTATCAAAGAAAATAAGATTCTAGAAAACGATGCTCCAAAAGAAATTTATAACAATCCAAAAGAAAAATACATTGCAGCTTTGTTCGATGATGTAAACGAAATTACTATCAACAACAAAAGAGTTTTAGTCTATCCTCATCAAATTAAAGTTGTTGAGAAAAAAGGTCGTCAAATTGAGCTTTTCGAAGAGAAAGCAACTGTTTTAAATTCTTATTTTAAAGGAGCTTTTTGGTTAGTTGAAGCAGATTTTAACGGACAAATAGTATTTTTTAATCATTCGTCAGAATTAAAAAAAAGCGCCAAAATTCATATCGAGATTAGCGCTAATTCTTAAGTTTATTTTATTTCAAACTCACCTTTTGCATCACCAATTTTAACGGTGTATTTTCCTTTAGGTAAATAATATAGATCGTTTTTTGCTTTCTTTAAATTTGCCTCTTTATTTACTTTTTGGTAAGCTTTTCTTCCGTTTTTAGAAAAAGAAACATCATAAATAGCTTCATTAAATCCTTTGTCTGCATTTATAGAAAATGAGTTTACTTTTGTATCATCAGAAAAAATAGCAACAGTTACTTTTTTACTTGAATTTGCATAAAAAGGAATATTAATTTCAGGAGTATTAGCCTCAAACCATTTGCTCCAAGAACTTCCCCATGAATTACTTTTTCTAATAGAATTAATGGTGAAAATTTCTAAATTATCGTGTTTACGAGCCGCTTTTGTAAATTCTTGTATTGGTGCAATATTAGCTCGGTATAAACTTCGTCCGTGAGTTCCAATAATTAAATGTTTTGCAGTGGGTTGAATTACCAAATCATGTACAGCAACATTAGGTAAATTCTTGCTAAAAGCTTCCCAAGAAGTACCAAAATTAAAAGAAACATACAAACCATTATCAGTTCCTAAATACAACACATTTTCGTTTTCAGAATCTTCTTTAATAACATTTACCGCTGCTGTTGGAATGTCACTACTGATACTTTTCCAAGTTTGTCCATAATCATCAGACATATAAACATAAGACGTAAAATCGTCAAAACGATATCCGTTTAAAGTTACATACACACGTTCTTTTTTAAATTTTGAAGCAATGACTCTAGAAACCCATAAATTCTGCGGTAAATTGTTAGAAATACGTGTCCAACTTCCTCCTCCGTTTTTGGTTACGTTTACAAAACCATCATCAGAACCCACATAAATTAATCCGAATTGAAACGGACTCTCAGAAATTGAAGTCAACGTTCCGTAAGCAACATTTCCTTTTTTTCCACCGTTTGTTAAATCGCCAGAAATGGTTTCCCAATCATCACCTTTATTTAAAGATCTGTGTAATTTATTTCCTCCTAAATATAAAATATCTTGATTGTGTTTAGATAAATGAATTGGAGTTTGCCAGTTAAAACGATACGGATTTTCGCCCAAAGTATGTTTTGGCTGAATGTATTTATTATCGCCCGTTTCTCTATCAATTCTATAATAATTACCAAATTGATAACCAGTATACACAATGTTTGGATTTCTATCATCAACTTGTACTTGCATTCCATCGCCACCCATAATTGACTCGTAAGGGTTTTTACCAGATTGATACCAATATTTATCAATTTTTGCATTGTGAGATGCTACCCAAACGCCATTATCTTGCAAACCTCCATATACTTTGTAATCTTTTTGATTATCTGCATACACCGAGTAAAATTGCCCAACTGCAGGATCATTTAGCTTAATCCAGTTTTCCCCATCATCATAAGAAATATTTAAACCACCATCATTTCCATCAATTAAATGACCTTTCTTTTTAGGATTTACCCATAATGTTTGATGATCTGCATGCACATTTTCTTTGTTAATAGAAGCAAATGTTTTTCCACCATCTTTAGATTTTAAAATAGGAACTCCCATTACATAAATTCCGTTTTCATCTTGCAAATCAACACGAATTTCACCAAAATAATATCCGTAAGAATAATACAAATCATCTAAAGTTCCATCATGTGTTTTTTTCCAAGATTGTCCACCATTTGTAGTTTTAAAAACTTCTGCTCCAACAACAGGAGTGTCAAATAATAAAGAATTTGCATCTTCTAAATATTTTGCTAAATCAATAGGTTTTACGTTACCAGAACGCACCATTTGTTTTACGTTTTCTGCTCTGTACTTTTCTTGAAATCCATTTGTTTTTAAATAGGTATTCAGTTTTTTATCCGTCAACTTTAAAAAGTTTTCTACAGACATTGTTTTAAAATCGTCTTTAGTTAATGCATTTGAAGACTCTTTTTTCTTGTCATCTTTCCTTCTAAATTGGCTATCATGAAAAGCATAAACTGTATTTTCATTAAAAACAGCTAAACCAATTCTACCAACCCCATTTCCTGTTGGAAAACCGCTTTTATCGGCAATTTTTGTCCAAGAACTTCCTGCATCTGTACTTTTATAAATAGCAGAATTATTTCCGTTTCCACTAAAATTCCAAGCTTTACGCTCTCTTTCCCAAGAAGAAGCATACATAATATTAAAGTTTTCAGGAGCATGAGCAACATCAATAATACCAGTGTCTTTATTTATAAATAATGATTTTGTCCAAGTTTGTCCTCCATCCGTAGTTTTAAAAATTCCTCTTTCTAAATTAGAAGAATATAAATGACCAATAACTCCAATTACAACTTCATTTGTATTTTTAGGGTTGATAAGAATTCTACTAATGTGATGAGAATCTGGCAAACCAACATTTTGCCAAGTTTTGCCTTTATCCGTAGATTTTAAAATTCCGATTCCGGCATAACTAGAACGAGAAGAATTTTTTTCACCTGTACCTACCCAAATTGTTCCAGAATTCCAATCTACAGCAATATCACCAATATTTTGTGTTGGCGAATTGTCTAAAACGGGTGTAAAAGTAGTTCCGTTATTATTTGTGTACCAAAGTCCACCAGAAGCGTAACCAACATAAAATTCTGTTGTATTATCTGGGTTTACAGCAATATCTACCACACGACCACTCATTACTGTTGGTCCGATATTGGTAAACTCAATATTCTTAACTAAAGAAGCATTTGTCATTTGAGATTTCTTCTCTAACGATTGTTGAATTATAGCTGAATTTGTTGCTGTTTGTGCAATTAAAGTTGCCGAAAAACACATCAATAAATAACTGAAAATAGATTTCATAAGAAGTAAGGTTTGGTTTAAAGTGATGAAATTACCACTTGTATCATCAATATCAAAAAAATTAACACAAAAAGGATTTTGAGAAATAAAACGCTTCAATTTAAAACAGTGTATCTTTGCAGCTAGAAACAACTACATAAAGTTACTTTCATAAATATTTTCTATGACATTTTCAGATTTAGGTTTATCTTCTGCACTAGTAAAAGCAGTTGAAGAAAAAGGATACACCAAACCATCACCAATACAAGAAAAAGCAATTCCACATATATTAGAAGGAAAAGACCTTTTAGCTTCAGCACAAACAGGTACAGGAAAAACAGCCGGTTTTACTTTACCCGTTTTGCAACATTTAGCAGAAACGAAACACCCAAAATACAGACCATTACGTGTATTAGTTTTAACGCCAACAAGAGAATTGGCAGCACAAGTACATGATAATGTTCGAGAATACAGCAAATACGTAAACATAAAATCTTGCGTAGTTTTTGGTGGAGTTAACGCAAAACCACAAATTGCAACTTTACGAGCAGGTGTAGATATTTTAGTAGCAACTCCTGGTAGGTTGTTAGATTTACATGACAGAAAAGCAGTTTCTTTTAAAAGAATTGAGGTTTTAATTCTTGATGAAGCTGATAGAATGTTAGATATGGGGTTTGTTAGAGATATTAACAAACTGATTAGTTTTATGCCAGCAAAACGTCAGAACTTGTTGTTTTCTGCAACTTTTTCTAACGATATTAAAAAATTAGCAGCAGGTATTTTAAAAAATCCAGTTTCTGTAGAAGCTGAACCACAAAATTCAACGGCTAAGAAAGTTACTCACAAGGTTTATAAAGTTGATAAAAACAAAAAAACAGAGTTTACAATTAAGTTGATAAAAGACGGAAATTGGAATCAGGTTTTAGTTTTTACAAGAACAAAACATGGAGCGAATAAGTTAACAGAAAAACTGATTAAAGCAGGGATTTCTGCAGCTGCAATTCATGGAAATAAAAGTCAAGGTGCTAGAACAAAAGCGTTGAGAAACTTTAAAGATGGTTCTATTAAAATTTTAGTTGCTACAGATATTGCAGCACGTGGTTTAGATATTCCTTTATTACCGCATGTTATTAATTTTGAGTTGCCAAATGTACCCGAAGATTACGTGCATAGAATTGGTAGAACAGGTAGAGCAGGAGCAGCGGGAGAAGCAATTTCTTTAGTATGTAGTGAAGAAACTGAATATCAGAATGAAATTGAAAAGATTTTAAAGGAAAAATTAAAATCTTCTATTGTAGAAGGTTTTGAACCAACAGATACAGCGGCACCAAAAAGAGCAGCATCACAAAGTAAAGGTTCTTTTGGAAAGAAAAGTAAAGGAGGTAATTCTAATTCATCCGAAGGAAAAAAACCAAAAAGAAAACCTCATTTTAAAGGAAATAAACCAGCAGGAACAACCACTGGAAGAGGAAGAACTGGAGCGCCAAAAAAGAAGCGTTATTAACAAAAAAAATTAATTTAATTTTATACTTCAACCTTTTCTGTTTTTGAAAATAGAAAAGGTTTTTTGTTTACTGTCTAGATTTTAACTTCGTATCAATTATTTGCTACCTTTGTATTTCAACATAAATTCATCAGTATGAAATACGATAAAATAGACTCACAATTATTTATCAAAAACCGTAAAAATTTTACTTCAGCAATGAAGCCAAATAGTTTGGCGGTTTTTAATTCTAATGACATTTACCCAATTAGTGCAGATAGTACATTGCCTTTTGAACAACACAGAGATATCTTATATCTAAGTGGTGTTGATCAAGAAGAAAGCGTGTTGTTCTTATTTCCTGATTGCCCAAATGAAAAGTATAGAGAAATCTTATTTGTTAGAGAAACAAATGATCATATTGCAGTTTGGGAAGGAGCAAAATTAACAAAAGAAGCCGCTTTTGAAACTTCTGGAATCAAGACCGTTTTTTGGTTGCAAGATTTAGAAAAAATACTTTTTGAACTTTCTACCTATTGCGATACTTTTTACATCAATACAAACGAACATTATAGAGCAAACGTAGAAACAGAAACTCGAGAAGATCGTTTTACAAAATGGTTGTTAGCAAAATACCCCGCACATTCAGTTGCAAAAAGTAGTCCTATTATGCATCGTTTACGTGCAGTAAAAAGCCAAATAGAATTAGACTTAATGCAACACGCTTGTAATATTACAGAAAAAGGGTTTCGTAGACTTTTAGGTTTTGTAAAACCTGGTGTTTGGGAATATGAACTTGAAGCAGAATTAATACATGAGTTTGTTAAGAATCGTTCTAAAGGATTCGCTTATTCACCAATTATAGCTTCAGGAAATAATGCCAATGTTTTACATTATATGGAAAATAACCAAGAATGTAAAAGTGGTGATTTAATTTTACTAGATATTGCTGCAGAATACGCAAATTATAAAAGCGATTTAACAAGAACAATACCTGTTTCTGGGAGATTTTCTGACAGACAAAAAGCAGTTTATAACGCTGTAAACCACGTTAAAAAAGAAGCTACAAAATTATTAGTTCCAGGAACTTTATGGAAAGAATACCATATAGAGGTTGGTCATATTATGACTTCAGAATTGCTTAAATTAGGTTTACTAGATAAAGCTGATGTGCAAAATGAAGATAAAGATTGGCCAGCATATAAGAAGTACCTTATGCATGGAACTTCTCATCATATTGGGTTAGATACGCATGATTATGGCTTATTGCACTTGCCAATAGAAGCAAATATGGTATTTACAGTAGAACCTGGAATTTACATTCCTGATGAAGGTTTTGGAATCCGTTTAGAAGACGATGTTGTGGTTCAAGAAAAAGGAGAACCTTTTAATTTAATGAGAAATATACCTATTGAAGTAGATGAAATTGAAGATCTGATGCAAGGTTAATCCTTGAAATAAATATTTTAAAAGGGTGAAATATATAATTCACCCTTTTTTTGTTTTATCTATTAAATCTACCAGAAGTATTCCCTTCTAAAATAGAGATTACCTCTCGCTCATTTGCATAATTTACATCACCTTGATACGTGTGTTTAATAGCACAAGCAGCAGAACCGAATTGCATTGCTTTATAGTCGTTAAAATTCTGTAAACCATGAATTAATCCAGCAGCAAAAGCATCACCTGTTCCAATTCTATCTACAATATGTGTAATATCTAGATCTCTTGTTTCACGAAACTCTGTTCCATTCCACATTCTAGCTCTTATTTTATGCCAAGATGCATTTTTTGCAGTTCTAATTTTATCAAATACCTTTTCTATCGATGGAAATTTCTCCATTAATTCTTTACTAGCATCTATAAAATCATCGTTAGAATACGAGTATTCTGTTCCTAATAGCTCGTTAATTTCATTAATTCCACCAATAAAAATAGTTGAGTATTCTATTAGTTCAGCTAAAACTTTTTGAGGCTCTTCTCCGTATTTCCACAATCCGCTTCTATAAGTTGGATCAGCAGAAACCTGCATTCCTTTTTTCCTAGCTAATTTTAAACCTTCTAGCAAAGTTTCTTGTGCTCCTTTACATAAAGCAGGTGTAATACCTGTCCAATGAAACCAATTTCCATTTTCTAAAGAAGTTTCCCAATTAACCATTGAAGGTTCAATTTCAGAAAATGAAGAATGAGAACGGTTATAGGAAATAGAACTTGGTCTCATTACAGCACCAACTTCTAAAAAATAAACACCTAAAGGTCTACTAGAACGAACAATTTCTGAAGTGTCTAAATCAAATTTATTTAAATAAGAAATAGCTGTATCACCTATAAAATCATTAGAAATACAACTAATATGTTTTACTTTACCTCCAAAATTAGCAATTGAAATACCAACATTTACTTCAGTACCACCAAAATAAAATTCTACAGCATTCGATTGAATAAACTTCTTGTTTCCACGAGGTGAAATTCTCATTAAAACTTCCCCAAACGTAATTATTTGATTCATATTAAAACTTTTATAAAACAAAGATAGTTCAAAAAAATTAAAATTGGTTAACCAATTTAATTAATAAAAAACTATATTTTTAAAGATGTAATAAAATGAATCGTTTGGTTATTAAATGTTTCTGGTTGTTCCACATTTACAACATGTCCACAATTATCAACAACAAATAACGAAGAAGTTACGTGTTTAGAAACGATGTTTTTTATAGAAGGTAAAAACAAATGATCTTCCGCACCCATAATATACAAAGTAGGGATTTTTATATCCTTTGTTCTAAAAAAACGTAATAATGGATTAATCTCTGATGTTAATTTAAACCAGCGTAAAAATTCTTTTTGGTATAATTTTTTTGCTTCGTTTACAAATAAAGACCGTGATTTTTTATGATTCTTCTTAGGCATAATTATAAATGCAAATAATTTGTATAGCATCATATATGGAACCACCGATTTAAAGATATTACCAACCTTCATTAAAACTTGAGAGCGAAAATTCATCTTTATAATTGCACCACCCATAATCATACTCTTAACCAATTCTGGTCTTTTTTCGGCAAGATTACGAATCAAAATTGTTCCTAAAGAGATACCAATAAAGTGCGATTTTTTTATTTTAAGATAATCGATAACCTCAACAATATCGTGCGTTATAGAATCAAAAGTATACTTAACATTAAAGGTGTCTTTTAGTGTTGGTTTACTATCTCCATGACCACGTAAGTCTAAGATTAAAACATTAAAATGCTTTTTAAAATCTCTTACTTGTTTAAACCAAATAGAGCTACTTCCTCCTGCTCCATGAACAAAAGTAACCCACTCTTTAGAGGTTGTATGAGGATAAGAATAATAGTTTAACAAAGACTTTATTTTTAATATGATAAATAAACGAAACGCTAAAATAGGGTATTTAATTTTGATGATTGTTAAAACTCCTTTTTTGAGCCTTTATTATTTATAATTGATTTAAAATAAGGACTTAGTATACTTTTCCTTTTTTGTTTTTTCTATTTTTTGTAAATTACCTGTATGAATAAAGCTACTTCTAATAACGATAAAAAAAATAAATTTAATTACGATAAAGAACTTGCAAAACTGCATATAGAATTAGTCCATTTACAAGAATGGGTTAAAAGTCAAGGATTAAAAGTAGTTATCATTTTTGAAGGAAGAGATGCTTCTGGAAAAGGAGGAACTATAAAACGGTTTACAGAACCTTTAAACCCTAGAATTTGTAAAGTAGTTGCTTTGGGTGTACCTACAGAAAGAGAGAAAACACAATGGTATTTTCAACGATATGTTCAATATTTACCTGCTGCAGGCGAAATAGTTTTGCTTGATAGAAGTTGGTATAATAGAGCAGGTGTAGAAAAAGTAATGGGTTTTTGTACAAATGATGAATATGATGAGTTTTTACGTTCTTGTCCAGAATTTGAACGCATGTTAGTTAGATCTGGAACTGTTGTTTTAAAATATTGGTTTTCTGTAAGTGATGAAGAACAAGAGAGACGCTTTAAAAACCGTATTTCGAATCCTTTAAAAAGATGGAAATTTAGTCCGATGGATTTAGAGTCTCGTTCTCGTTGGTTAGAATATTCTAAAGCTAAAGATCAAATGTTTGCTCATACAGATACCAAACAAGTTCCTTGGTTTGTTGTAGATTCTGATAATAAAAAGAAAGCAAGATTAAATTGTATTAGTCATGTTTTAAGTAAAATACCTTATGAAAAAATAGACGTAAAACCGATAGAACTTCCTCCTTTACCAGACGGAAAAGCCTATGTGCGTCCACCAATGGATTATCAAACATTTGTGCCAGAAAAATTTTAAAATTATAGAAAAGATGAATAGAAATATTCATCTTTTTTATTTTACTTCTTCATTTATAATTAATGCTTTATTTCTATCAATAAAAAATAATTTAATATCAATAGAAGATAAATTTATCTTCTATTAATATTTTTTGTAGTTTTGCAGCATAAAATAAATGTATGTTTTCAAAAACGTGTGAATATGGCTTAAGAGCTGTTATTTTTATTGCTCAACAAACTAAATCAGAAAAGAAAGTAGGTATTACTACTATTTCTGAGGCAATAGATTCTCCACAAGCTTTTACTGCAAAGATTTTGCAACAACTGACAAAGAATAAAATTACACAATCTATTAAAGGTCCAACTGGAGGTTTCTTTATTGATAAGACAAAATTAAAAACAATTACGTTAAGTAATATTGTTGAGGTTTTAGATGGCGATACTATTTATACAGGTTGTGGCTTAGGTTTACACGAGTGTAATGATAACAAACCATGTCCTTTACACTTTAAGTTTATAGCAATTAGAGAAGAACTAAAAAAAATGCTAGAAAGCACAACATTATTAGAACTTTCTGAAGATAAAAACCTTCAAAACTATTATCTAAAAAACTAAAAATTTATTCCAATAAAGGATATTAAGACCCTTTATTCCTAATTATTAAAATCAACTAAATTAAATATTATGATTACAGCTTCAATAACAAAAAACATCACCTATAAAGAAGATAAGCCAACAATAACGTTGCTTATGGAAACTGAAACTACTAAAGAAATAAGAGTAGTGATGCGCAAAGGACAAGAAATGAAAGAACATTCTGCACCAAAACCAATTGTTATAGAGATGTTTGAAGGTGAAATTAATTTTGGTGTCAATAAAAAAGTATTAAATCTTAAAAAGGGAGATTTAATTGCATTAGATGCAAATTTACCCCATGATTTAGTATGTACAGAAGATGCTATTGTAAGATTAACATTAGCAAAAGCAGATTCAATAAAAAGAGTAAACGACGTAGTCTCTTAAATTTATAAAAATAGATTAAATCAATAAAATGAAGAAAATTTGGATTGCTTTTATAAGTGTAGTTGTACTCTCTTTTGCAGTACTAATTTGGGTAGGAACAGAAGTCTATCAAAAACAGCCACCAATTCCAGAAAAGGTAGTAGTTAAAGATACAGATGAAGTTTTTTATACAATTGAAGACATACAAATAGGTCAAAATGTTTGGGAATCTATTGGAGGTATGGAAGTGGGTTCAATTTGGGGACATGGAAGTTATGTAGCACCAGATTGGTCTGCAGATTGGATTCATAGAGAAGCTGTTTTTATGCTAGATTTATGGGCCAAAAAAGATTTCAATAAGAAATACGACGATTTAGATGTTGAGAATAAGGCAGCTATAAAGGCTCGTTTAATAAAAGATATTAAAACGAATACGTATAACTCTGCAACAAAAACAATTATAATTTCTCAAGAAAGAGTTGCTGCAATAAATAATAATATTCAACATTTTAGCGACATATTTTCTAAAGGGAATGAAAGATATGCTATTCCTGAAGGAGCTTTAACAGATGAAGTTAAGCTAAAGCAATTAAACGCTTTTTTCTTTTGGACTTCTTGGGCTGCAAGTACTAACAGAATAGGTAAAGAGTATACATATACTTCTAACTGGCCACATGAACCTTTAATAGATAATAATATTACAGATGGTTCTATAATTTGGTCTGGTTTATCAATTGTATTGTTACTTGTTTTTATTGGAATCTTATCATTCTATTACTTGAGAAATCACGAAAAAGGAGAATCTCTTACAAAACCAGATTCAGATCCATTACAGAATATGAAATTAGTGAAATCTCAAACAGCAGTATTAAAATACTTCTTTGTAATTTCTTTATTAATTGGTTTACAAGTCATTTTAGGAATTATAACGGTTCATTATACTGTAGAAGGACAAAGTTTCTTCGGTTTCGATTTAGCAAAATATTTACCTTATTCTGTAAGTAGAACTTGGCATACACAATTGGCTGTTTTTTGGATTGCTGCAACTTGGTTAGCAACAGGATTATTTTTAGCGCCAATGATTTCTAAAAAAGAAATGAAATACCAACTTTTCGGAATCAACTTCCTTTTTGTTGCATTAATCGTTATTGTACTAGGTTCTATGTTAGGAGAATGGTTAGGAGTTCATCAATTTTTAGACTTAACAACCAACTTTTTCTTTGGTCACCAAGGATATGAATACATGGATTTAGGTAGATTCTGGCAAATATTTTTAGGAATCGGTCTTGTTTTATGGGTTGTAATGGTTAGTAGACATATTTTATATGCAATTAGAAAAAACGACGAATCTAAACACTTATTAATTATTCTATTAATATCTGTTATGGCAATTGGTATGTTTTTCTTCTCTGGATTAATGTATGGAGAAAACAGTAGTTTACCAGTAATTAACTATTGGAGATGGTGGTTAGTTCACCTGTGGGTAGAAGGATTCTTCGAAGTTTTTGCAACGGTAGTGATCGCGTTTATTTTCTCTAGAATGGAAATAATTTCAGCTAAAACTGCTGGTAGAGTTTCTATTGCTTCTGCATCTATATTTTTAGCAGGTGGAATTATCGGTACTTTACACCATTTATATTATTCTGGTACGCCAGTTCAAGCTATCGCTTTAGGAGCAACATTTAGTGCTTTAGAAGTTGTGCCTTTAACTTTAATGGGATTTGAAATTAGAGAAAATTGGAACCTCTTAAAAAGCAAAAAATGGATTCAGAATTATAAATGGCCAATTTTCTTCTTTATCTCTGTTTCTTTTTGGAACTTCTTAGGAGCCGGAGTATTTGGTTTCTTAATTAATCCACCAATTGCATTGTACTATATTCAAGGTTTAAATACAACAGCAGTTCATGCACATACCGCTTTATTTGGTGTTTACGGAATGTTAGGAATGGGCTTTATTATTATCTGTTTACGTTTTTATTCTGATAGAGCTTGGAGCAATACAAAACTAAAAAGAGCTTTTTGGTTTTTAAATATCGGTTTAATAGCAATGATGGTATTTAGTATGTTACCCATAGGAATTATACAAGCGTATACTTCTATCACAGAAGGATATTCTTTTGCAAGAGAATCAGACCTTTTATACTCACCAACAATACAAACATTAAAATGGATGAGAATGATTGGAGATATCCTCTTTTCTATAGGAATCTATTATTTCTGTTGGTTTACAATTGAAGAAGTAATCTATAATTACAAAAGGAAAAAATAATTTTCATTAAAAAAGGCGAACAGAAATGTTCGCCTTTTTTATTTTATCTCTAATTTATAACCAACTCCATGAATATTTATAAGTTGTATAGATGCGTCTTCTTTTAATTTTTTACGGAGTTTAGAAATATAAGTATCTAAACTTCTACTCACAAAAACACCATTGTCTTCCCACACTTTTTTGGTTAACTCTTCTCTTTTAATAACCATATTTGGGTTTGCAACAAAGATTGCTAACAACTCACATTCTTTTTTAGAAAGCGGTATTTCAATTGCTTTTTTTATCAATTTATTTTGTTCTGGATAAAATTGAAAACTTCCTAAAGTAGTTGCTTTTTCTGATGCAGTTTTTTCAAGTTCAGTTGTTTTCTTAGCTGAAAAATATTTCTTGTAATACAGAGCTAATAACAATACAATTAAAATGTAAAAAAGAAAGTTATAGTTAGATTCTGATTTTTTTTGATCTAAAAACTTTACCTCAATTGAATAGTTGTTTTCAGGTAAAACTCTTCCAACACAAGAAATTAATGTCTTCTCTTTTTTAGTGTTTACTTCATAACTATAGGCAACTTCTTTAGACAGAACATCAATAACTTCAACTCTATAATTTTTAGAAAGCATTGTTTTATCAAAAACATTTTTTATAATGTTTACCAATGTGCTTGGTTCAATTGATAGCGTCTTTTCAAAAGAAATTTTGTACTTAAAATCTTCAATTTTTGTAATTGGTAAAATTAACGATAAAGAATCTTGTTGAGATAATAGCAACTGATTTCCAATGGCTCTTAAATTGACTTTTACGCGTTCTGAAAAGTCGTTTTCGTCCTCTTGTGGATTTGCAAAACCCCAAATAAAAAACGAAGTTATCACTAAAAGTAAAAATATAGAAAGGTTCTTTTGTTTCATAATTAATACAAATAACAAGTATTTATATCAATTTTTGTAACTGTTGACACTTCTTTTACATTTTTTTGACACTTGTTTTCTGATGTAGATATTGTTTTATAATAAAATGTAAAGCTTTAATTTACTATTTGTAATTAACAAGATAATTTTGCAATAACTAAAAAAAGGCGAACATTTCTGTTCGCCAATCATCATTTGAATTAAAAAAAATTATTCAACTATTAATGTGTATTGTGGTGTTGGGTTTAAAGGACAGAAATAAACATATTCTCCTTTTGTAAGCGTTACCGTTTTAGAAGTTTGCTTTGTGTTATTCTTAACTTGTTCTTTTACATAAGCGTTTTTAATATGCGCTTTAACACCAGATTTTGGAGCTAAAACAAAACCTACATTATGACCAACATTGTTGTTTGCAATTTCAAAAATGTACGTTCCTTCAGATAAGGTAATTTGCTTCTGCGTAAACTCACCTTTTGTTTGTTCTAAAGAAACTGTTTTTACTTCTTGTGCACTTGTGTTAAATGCAAAACCTAATACGATTACTACTACTACTACTACTACTGCTATTAATTTTTTCATGACTTCTATTGTTTTAAATTTTATGGATTTGGATTCCCGTTTTCACGGGAATGACATTTTTAATAGAAACACAAGGCAAAACCTCGTGAATCTTTTTATTATATAGTTGCTACTTCTAATGCTTGTGCTACAGGAAAATCTACTGCAACATCTGTTGTTTTATGAAAGTAATTTGTAATTGTAATTTCTCCTATTAAAATAATTGAATCTGCTAAGTTTCCTTTTGTATATCCTGCAGCATATAAGTTTTCAACTGCTTCTGGTGTTGCTGCTCCTCTGTTAATAGCAACACTTCTAGAAAATTTTGCCAAAGCATCTAATTTTGAATCAAAAGAAGCTTCACCAGCTCTTAATTCTAAGATTTGTGCTTCTGTAAAACCATTCATTTTACCTATTGCAGTGTGCGCAGATAAACAATAAACACATTCGTTTACTTGACTTACCGCTAAATTAATTACTTCTTTTTCTTTTGCTGAAAAGCTTGTTTTTCCGCTTCCGATTGCTAAAAAATTACCTAATGCAGTTTCACTATGTGCAAACGCTGCGTATAAATTTGGTACAAAACCTAATCCTTTTTCTAATTGATTAAAAATTGCTTGGTTGTTTTCTGATACTTCGTTTTTTGTTGGTACGTTAAATGTGCTCATAATTTTATTTTGTATTTGTTTTATTGTGTTTATTTTACTTTTTGAGTTGTCATTTTGAGTGGAGTCGAAAAATTTCTTTTGTTAATTTTTAAAAAATAAGATTTCTCCATTTCAGTCGAAATGACATTTTATTTACATTCACAAAGTTGTTGTTCTGGGTTTTGTTCATCATAAGTTTGATAACCCAACAGTTTGGGCATTGTGCGTTTTCTATTGTTTTCATAATTGTTGATTTTTTTGTTAGTTTCCCGTTTTCACGGGAATGACACTTTTTTGTTTTTTCGAAATTACTTTCGAAAAGCGTTTCTATTATTTGATACTGCAAAGATGCAACCGATAGTAACCTCAAAAATTGGACAAAAGTTCCTACTGTTTGGACGCTGTAAAAAAGTTGCCTTTTTTTTGATGATTGCAGCCTTTATTTTAGTCGGTTTATTTTACTTCTTAAGTTTCTTTCTGTAATTAAACCTGTATGTCTGTCTGCTGGTTCTCCGTTTTTAAAGAAAAGTAACGTTGGTATATTTCTAACATTAAACTTTGCTGCTAATTTTGGATACTCATCAACATTTACTTTTTTGATAAGTACATCGTCTTTTAATTCGTCTGCTAATTTGTTTATTGTTGGTAATAAAGTCTGACAAGGTCCACACCAATCTGCATAAAAATCTAATAATACATTGTCGTTGTTTTCTATAACATTGATAAAGTCTGTTTGTTCTAATTGTAATTCCATTTTCTCTTATTTTTAGTTGCTGCTAAAGCAGGATAAATATTCTATTGTTGTTTGGTACTGCAAAGATGCAACGGAGATGAAGGTTTAAAAATGGACAGAAGTTCCTACTGTTTGGACAGCGGAAAAAAGTTGGCAAAAATGCACGCGTGAAGGATTGAACAATTTGTTTGAGCTCTTTTAAAGTTTGATAAAACTTTAAAAAGCGAGTTGTGAAATCCTGACCTGAAAGGGCACGCCCAAATACGATACGTTAATTATAGAAAAAAAAAGAGACTAGTAGTCCTTTTTAAACTGAAGTGGAGATTTTAAAATTGCCTTTGTAAAGAAGCGTGTAAAATAGGCAGGGTCGTTAAAACCGAGGTCGAAAGCGATTTCCTTAACCGTTTTATCTGTGTAAATCAATTGACGCTTTGCTTCTAATAAAATACGGGTTTTAATAAAGTCCGAAGGTGTTTTTGCACCCAATTTTTGAAAGTGTTTGGTAATAGATTTTGGCGAAAGGCCTAATCTGTTTGCATAATCCGTTACAGAATGCATTGTTTTAAAATTCTGCTCTACCAACAAACTAAAATCTTTAAAAAGACGCGATTCTACATCTTCTTTAATAACGTGATTTTCCTTTTTTACACGAACTGCGCAAATAATAAATTGCTTTAAATAAGACTGCAACATATCGTATTGTGCGGTTTCGTTTTGTTGAAATTCCTCAATAAGACTTTCTAAAATAAAGTTGAGTTTTTTAGTGTCTTTTTCGCAAGGTTTTACAAACGGAGTTTCATAAATATTGTTGAATAAAACACCATTACATGCTACTTCTTTATCATGGGTTTGTATGCAGTAGAAATCTCGTACAAAGGTAAGTTTGTAGGCTGTTTTTATTAGTTCGGAATCTACTGTAAATACCTGTCCGGGTGATAAAAAGAACAACACATTATCATTAAATGTATAACTTTCAAAATCGATATTATAAGTCCCACTTCCTTCTTGAATCCAATAAATAGAATAGGCATTTTGTTGCTCATGATGATCTATGGTACACGCTTTTTCGAACTGTACAGAACTCACCGAAAAAGTGTCTTTAAAAGAATATTTTAGAATGTCTTGAACTGCCATATTTTGTTATTGTGGTCTTTTGGTCGTAAAAGTAAGTTGAAACTTTACGTTTAGTTTAGTTTGTTTCTAAATTTAATTTCAGATAACTTCGCTAACTACGAATATAAAACATTGAAACATTCCATATTAGTGTTAACGTTGGCAACAACTTTGAAAAACATCGAGATTGAAAAGAAACATACTGATATTATTAATATTTTTTTCTGCGAATTTATTTGCACAAAATGAGCGTTTTGATTTTTTAGATTATCAATTACGAAAGGGAGACTTTAATGCTCTAAATGAAGTGTCTGAATATTTTGACAGTAAAACTGAATTGACCGAATTTTTAGGTTATCACATAATCAATACTATTGAATCCAATTTAGCGAAAAGACTAGTTAGAGAAAATTCAATGTTTCTAGATTCCGAGATAATCATCGACTCAACAACAACAAGCGCTAATTTCAAAAAATTTCTAAATAAAAATAAAAGGAATATTAAATTTTCAAATCTTGCAAATGCTTTTTTAATAACACCATTTAACAAAAGAAAAACGGATTTTGAAATCATCGAAATAACTGATTTCAAATGGAATACTTTAAATTCTAAACGTAAACATTTATTGAAACTGGATTGGGTAAAAAAGAATACAATAGACAGTTTAGTAAATTCAAAAAATCCTTTAGCACTATTACAAATCGCTTCAATTCTATTAAAAAACCGATATAGATTTGACGAACATCACGACAATGAAGAAGTAGTAGATTTAATACAATTACTAACGAAATCCCAAATTGCTGTTCCAAACGAGAGCGGAGATTTAAGCTATCATTTAGAAAAAGACTTTTATGAAAGGTCAAAAATCAATTTAGTTATTTTTTTTGCAAACAATTATAGAAAATATAAATGGGATGACTCTGTTAAAGCGTTTAGAAACGACAATTTAAAAATTAAAGAAGTTGATAAAGAAAAAACACTTTTCGAAATGTTATCAAGCGAGAATGATACTATAGCTCAAAATGCATTCATAAGTTTGACAAAATTAGATGCTCAAAAAGTTAGTGATATGTCAGACCAATACAGAAAGGCTCGTATTTCGAATAACTATATTCTTCCATCATTTGAATTTCGGTTTTTAAAACAGTTGGTCTATTTAACAGATTACTGTAAAGAAAAAAATATAAATTTTGAAGGAAATGAAAATCTTAAAACTCAAATTGAACTTCTAAAAACAAAACTGACATTTAGTGAACGAAGGAAATTAGAAGACAAACTAGTCGATAAATTAACTTTAGATGATATTACGTCTTTTGAATATTGGTCGCTGATTTATGAAAAATCTTGGTCATTGACATATTCTGCTGGAAGAATCTTGGATAAATTCTATTCAAAAAATTGGACTAAATTGACTAACAACCCTAAATATCTTGAAATATATTTACTTAAATCAAGGTTATTTGATGACCTTGGAATAATTGGATTTTGTAATAATTATTTAGTCAAGTTTAATGGCTCATCGAACGAAACAATAACTTCTATTCTAAATTTAAATTCAAAAAACCCAAAAGTTCAAAGTCAAATCGAAAGAACATTAGCAATCGCAAAAAAAACCAATTAAATTCATTACCGAGGAAAAGAAAACTTGGTATGGGAATACTTCAAAAGATATAAAAAACTTTAAGGCATCATACTCTAAGATTATTCAAAAAAAACAAGATAGTTCTGAACTTGAAGATGATATTTCGTTTCTAATCTCGCAAATAGAATACGTCCAAATTGGAGAAGCTTTAGAGACTATCGAGGATATTCCGATAAGACCTTATGAGAAATATTCGTTTATGGCAAGTGACTTTGGCTTTTCATATTTAGGAAAATTTGAAGAAATTAAAATTCGAAAAGAGTTTTTAAAGAATTATCAAAAATTGAATGAGTTAGAATTGTATAAACATTATTTAAAAGAAGCAGGAATTGATTTAACAACCTCTAATAATCATTTAGATTTTGACAAGATTTATGACATTCTGAAATACGACATTAACACTGCTTTAGCAGGTGGTGGTGGAAGCACAATGGATAATGGAGTTTATTCAATTATTAAGATTTTGGAATTAACTTTTAAGACAACTATTGACTATCCTAACAAACTTTGTTGTTCAGATAATATGAATGCTTGTGATTCAAGAGGAAGAGCAATGGAATGGATGAATTATTTGAAAGTTAATAATCATTTGAAAAAGGAACATAATGAACCCGTTTCATTTGCATTCGAATAAAAAGCAGTTGCCAACAATGTATAAAAATAATAGCGGTTTAAGTGTTGAAACGAAAGTAAGTAAATATAAAAAAGGTCTGTGTTTAACCGAAAAGTTAGTGTTTATAAATCCGCTACTATTCTTATACTAGACCGTTAGCGAATCTTCTTCAAATTAAACACAACAAAAACCAATAAAGCAGGTAGAACCCAACCTAAACTATGTTCTGCAAAAGGAATAACACTTTTAATTCCGACTAAGTTTTCTCTAGGTATTACAAAGCCTAAAAAGTCTGTAATACTAAAGATGAAAGTAGCGATAACTACACCTCTAAAAACCAATTTAGAAGCATATTTTTCTGGTACAACATTTAGTAGAATTAATACAATTGTTATTGGGTATACAAACATTAATGCTGGCACTGCAATATCAATAATAAAACCAACATCATTACTACCAACAATAACACCTATAACTGCAGAAACTGCAGCGGTAATTGTATAAGCTGTGTTAGAGTTATTGCAGATTCCTCTTACATAATCTGCTGTTCCTGTTATTACTCCAATTGCTGTTGTAAAACAAGCTAAAGCGACTAAAACACTTAAAAAAGTGCTTCCTAAATGCCCTAAAGTAAGTGTACTTAAACCAGATAAAATTTCAATTCTTGTTGCGTTTTCTGCAAAGGTTGATGAGAATAAAGATCCGCTAAAAATTAAACCTCCATAAATTAATAATAAACCTGCTCCTGCAATGATTCCTGCTTTAGAAACGAGTTCTTTTTTGGCTTCAAAAGTTGTGTGACCACGTAAGTGTAAAGAAATAACAATTACTGCTCCAAGGATAACACCTGCAATGGCATCAAAAGTTTGATAACCTTCTAATATTCCGTCTACAAAAGGATGCTTAAATTCTGCAGGATTTATGGATTCTGGAGAAGTGAAACAAGCAATTCCTATAATTACCAATAAAATAAGGACAATAATTGGCGTTAAAAACTGACCAATTAAGCTAATTATTTTAGAACGATTTACAGCAAATATAAATACCAAAACAAAATAAATAACACTTGTTAAAAGTGCTGATGACTCAATAAATGGCTGAATTGCTATTTCGTGCGTTACAGCAGCAGTTCTTGGTGATGGAATTGCAATGGCAATGATGTAAATTAAAAAACAATAAATGGTACTAAATAGTGGCGAAACTTTTTTTCCGAAATCGTATAAAGTTCCTTGTAATCTTGCGTGTGCAAAAATTGCCAAAATAGGAATAGCAATCGCTGTTATTACGAATCCTAAAACTACAATCCACCAATCTGGACCTGCTTTTACTCCTAAAGATGTTGGTAAAATTAAATTTCCTGCTCCAAAAAATAGTGAAAATAATGCAAAACCTGCAATCCAAATTTCTTTTTTCTTATTCAAAATAATTATTGCTTTTTAAGTTTTAAATCACCAAAATCGAAACTAAAATCTGTAATTGGTGCAATAGGCTTCATAGTTGCTTCAACTGCATTTCCTTTTTCATCAAAAGTAAACTGTACAAAAACATCTGCATCAAAACTTCTGTTATTCCATTTTGCAACGTATGTTGTTTGGTTGTATGGTAGTAATTCGCCAATCAATTTAGAAGAACGCTCACATTTTATGCTGTAAGAATTTCCATCATGAGAAATAAGTACGTTTCCAAACCAATTATCAGTATAAGTACCAATAATCTGATATGGTTTTGGTACGCTTTTATCGGTTTTAGCAATTTCTGCTTTAGAGAAAATTTCAGCTTTTAAATCGTCGTTATATTTTAAATATTTGGTATTATTTTTCCCTAATTTTTCTAGCCAATTTCTATTTTCATACCCTAAATACGTGTCTTTAATTGTATTTGTAATCGTATTAAATGCACTTCCATTCATTTGATTCGTTAACACTACAATTGCCAAATCTAAATCTGGAATCATCGTAAACTGAGTAACTGTACCCAATAAACCACCGGTGTGATACACTTGTTTGTAACCGCCTTTTACATCCGTTAAAAACCAACCTAAACCATAACCTCTAAAATTAGAATTGAAAGAATCGTTTTTTCTTACTTTTAAAGGAGTTTGTAATTGCCAAAGTTCATGAAATTCTTTTTCACTTAATATGCGTTTTCCATTTTTGGTAACTGCATCATTCATTAAAAAATTTGCCCAAATAAGCATGTCTTTTACGTTACTTATAATTCCGCCTGCAGGATTTGCAGTTTCGCTCCAATCATGCGGAATTTGAATCACTTTTCCTTCTGTTCTTGTGTGAGCGTCAATAATATTTTTTCTATTTATAACTCTATTGTAAGACGCTTTACTGTTGTTCATTCCAACAGGTTTCATAATTCTTGTTTCAATAAATTCTTCCCAAGAAAGACCACTTACACGTTTTAAAACTTCACCTGCAATAATAAACATATTGTTATTATACGCAAATTTACTTCTAAAAGAAGTTTTTGGTTTTAGGTATTTTACATTGTTAATCACATCAGAAACATCAAAATTATTTCCTTCAGGAAAAAACATTAAATCTCCAGCGCCTAAACCCATTCCGCTTCTGTGAGTTACTAAATCTCTCACCGTAAATTGTTCCGTTACCCAAGCGTCATATAACTGAAATTCTGGAATGTGTTTTCTTACTTTATCATCCCAATTTAGTTTTCCAGCATCTACCATCATTGCCAAAGCAAAACAAGTAAAACCTTTACTGTTAGAAGCAATACCAACTAAGGTATTTTCGTTCATATCTTTTTTATTGGTTAAAGAACGAACTCCATGACCTTTTGCATAAACGATTTCACCGTCTTTTAAAATACCAACAGAAATACCAGGAACATCAAAAGTTTTTAAGGTTTCTTTTACTAAATTATCGAGATTTTTCTCGTCAATTTGAGCGTTTAAAGTTAAAGAAAGTGTAAAGAGAAATAGAAGTACTATTTTTTTGAAAAACATAAGTTTAAATTGTGATAAATTCTCATCAAATATAGTAAATACTTTATGATGTTTTCAATTTCTAAAAGCGAATCAAATGCTATATTTGTTTCCATGATTTTAGAATATAAAAAGGCGAATATTTTTTATACAGATCAAGGAAAAGGAACTGCAATTGTTCTAATTCATGGGTTTTTAGAAAATGCCACTATGTGGGATAAAATTACTCCAGAATTAATCAAAAAGAATAGAGTTATTACCATTGATTTGTTAGGACATGGAAAATCGGATTGTTTGGGTTATGTGCATTCTATGGAGTTGTTTTCAGAAACAATAGAAGCTGTCTTAAAACAGCTAAAAATTAGGAAATATATTTTGGTAGGCCATTCTTTAGGAGGTTATATTTCTTTAGCTATTTCCAAAATGAATCCCAATAAAATAAAGGGATTATGCTTGCTTAATTCAACTTCTAATGAAGATTCTAAAGAGCGAAAAAAATTAAGAACAAGAGCAAATAAAATGGTGCAAAATAATTTTGAAACAATGATAAAATTATCGGTTTCAAATTTGTTTCATCAAGAAAATTTATTGAAATTTAAACAAGAAATTGAGGTTGTAAAAAAGAATGCTTTACAAACTTCTGTTCAAGGTTATATTGCTGCCAATGAAGGAATGAAAAATCGCCCGAATTTAAATCAATTTTTAAAAGATAATAATTTTAAAAAGTTGATAATTATTGGAGAGAAAGATCCTGTTTTAGATTTTGAAACCTCTAAAGAAGAAGCTGAAATAACGAACTCAGAATTTGTTGTGTTTCCTGATGGACATATGAGTCATATTGAAAATAAGAAGGAATTGATTACTACTTTAAAAGATTTTGTAAAGAGTTGTTAAACTTTATTTTAAGTATATTTGAATCTATGGATAACGCATCAACAATTCCCTTTTTAGCAATTATTATTGTGGTGTTTTTTCTGTTTTTCTCTGTTTTTCTATTTACAGTAAAAACAGAAAAAAAATTAAGTAATATTTTATTAGCAACTTTTTTAGTTGTGGTTGCTATTGATATTAGCGCTTTTTTCTACACAAATTTTCTACAACTACCTTTAGCATTAGAAATGCTTCGAATTCAAATTTCAAATTTTAAAGACCCGCTACTTTTTCTATATATATTATCTATTATTTATTCAAACTTCAAACTAAAGAAAATACACTTTGTACATCTTTTACCTTGGTTAATATGTGTTGTTGTATTAATCCCTAATTTTTTTCTTGTTGATGAAGAATCTAAAATTCAGTTTTTAAATAATTTTAATGAAACAAGTGAAGGTAAATTTTTAAGTTTTTTAGGATATGCTATTTCTCTTATTTATTTTGTTGCAGAGCTCTACTACGTAATAAGATACCGAAAACTATTATTAGAAAATTATACTGACAAAAATGCATTTAAAAATTACAAATGGCTGAAACAGTTACTAATTTTGATTACTGTTGGGCAAGTTCTTACCATTATTAAAAACGTTTCTCGTCAAGGGTATTCTGCTGAGGTAACAGATATTCTTCGAATAATAACTTTAACATTTGGTGTTTTTCTGATTTTTTGGTTGGTATTTAAAGCATTAAATTCTCCGAAACTATTTAGAGGAATTGATGTAAATTTAGTGGCATCTAAAGAAATTGTATTGGATGAAAATCTAAATACAAAAACTGCTCAACAAATTGAATTGTTAAAAAAATATATGGAAGACAATAAACCTTATTTAAATCCATCTTTAACCATTAGAAATTTAGCTTTAGAAATGAATATCTCTATGAGGGAATTATCTGTTTTAATCAATCAAAACCTGAACCAACATTTTTTCGATTTTGTAAATGAATACAGAATTAAAGAAGCAATGAAAATCTTGAAAGACCCCTCTAAAAAAGCCTTTACAGTTTTAGAAATTTTATACAAAGTTGGCTTTAATTCTAAATCTTCCTTTAATACTGCTTTTAAAAAGCATACAGGTTATACTCCAACACAATATAGAAAAACAGCTTAAAATCAAATTGTTAACGTAAAGTCGAACGATTGTAAAATATAGTCGAACTCATTTCTACTTAAGAAAAGAGTTCGACTTTGTGTTTTCGGTCGCACAGGTTTCTTTTGTATCGCATTTTTGTGAAATCAAATAAAACACAAACAAGATGAACAAAAAGATTAAGTTTTTAGGATTGGTTGCATTACTACTTACAGGAATGCTAACAGCACAAACAATTATAGGAAAAGTAACTGATAAAAACGATGTTATTCCGTTTTCGAATGTTACAATTACTGATAATCAGAATAAAATAATTGCAGGAATAACTTCTGATGATAATGGGCTTTTTGAATTAAAAGTTGCCAAAGGAATGTATACAATTACGATTAGTTATTTAGGCTATAAAAATTGGACTAAAGAAATTAACGTTCATCAAAACCTCAATTTAGGAACTATTAAAATTTTAGAAAATGCACAAGCATTAGATGAAGTTATTGTAAAAACTGAAAAAAGAATTTTAGAACGTAAAATTGATAGATTGGTTTTTAATGTTGAAAAAAGCATTGCTTCTACTGGTGGAAATGGTTTGGATGTTTTAAGAATTACTCCTGGGGTTCAAATTCAAAACGGAACAATAGAAATTCTCGGAAAAGGTGCAACTCAAATTATGATTAATGGTAGAATTTCTCCATTACAAGGAGATGAATTGGCAAGTTTTTTAAGTGGTTTTTCAGCAAGTGATATTAAAAAAGTTGAGGTAATTACAAATCCGCCTGCAAAATATGAAGCATCAGGAAATGGGGGTTTAATTAATATTATTCTAAAAAAAGGAGTACAAGATTCTTGGAAAAATTCTACCACAATTTCTTACAATCAAAACAGGTACAACTTTACAACACTTGCTAATAATTTCTTCTATAATAAAGGTAAGGTTTCTTTCTCTGGAAGTTTAAATGCAACGAAAGGTGCTTTAGAAAATTTAGAAATGTTGCAGATTAATTATCCAAATAATTTTTGGGATATTATTATTGACGCCAAAGAACCTCAAAATCAATTTTCTGGTCGTTTTTTAATTGATTATGCAATCACTAAAAAAACAACTTTTGGTTTGCAATATTTAGGTGGTACATCAAAAAACAACAATGAAACAGAAACAAAATCTAATATATTTGACACCAATAATACTTTAGAAAAATCATTATTAAATGAAGCCAATACAAATACAAATAACAAAAGTCATTCTGCAAATTTTCACTTAATTACACAATTGGATAGTTTGGGTAAAAGCATTTCTTTTGATGCTGATTATTTTACCTTTACTTCTGATAGAGATTTAGATTTTTTTACAGAAACTTTTGATAATATTGGAAATTCTCAAGGAAAAACCTCATCAGCTTTAAACAATGCTGATCAGAAAATAGAAAATTTCAGTTCTAAAATTGATGTAACACATCCTTTAAAAAAGATAAAACTTTCTTATGGTCTTCAAGCGAGTTTTACCGATACAAATAGTGGTGTTTTGTTTTTTGACAACCTTTCTGGATCACCAATTTTAGATCAAAGTCAGTCTACAAGATTCAAATACAAAGAAGATGTTTTGGCGGCTTATTTTTCTGGAAGCACAAATTTAAACGATAAATTGCAACTACAATTTGGGTTGCGTTTTGAAGACACAAAAACCAAAGGATTAAATGTAGATTTAAATCAAGAAAACATCAATAATTACAATAAGTTTTTTCCGAGTTTATATTTCTCTTATGCAAAAAGTGATTCCAATAACTTTGGTTTTTCTTATGGAAGAAGAATTAATAGACCTAATTTTAGAAATTTAAATCCATTTCGTTTTTACATAAATGATAATAGTTATAGTGTTGGTAATCCATTTTTACAACCTTCATTTTCAGATAATTTTGAGCTGTCACATTTATACAAAAACAATTTTAGTACAAAACTTTCTTTAAGTATTACAAATGATGGTTTTGGGGTGTTTTTTAATACGGATGTTGCCAATCAAAATCAAATAATAACAAGAGAAAATTATTTTAAAAAATATACATATCAATTAGAAGAAAGTTTTTCTTACAATAAAATCTCTTGGTTCAAAAGTCAAAACAGTATTAATTTATTAGCTCATATTACTCAATTAACCAAAAATACTAATGCAGAAATAAATGACGGAATTCAGTTTTATGCAACATCAAACAACACTTTTATTTTAAGCGAAAGCACAAAACTACAAGCCAATGCTTGGTATAGTTCTTTTCATAACGATGGTTTATTTAGTATTGACGAAATGTTTCATTTATCTTTAGGCTTACAACACGATTTTAAAAACAACATTAAACTTTCTATGCTTTTTAGCGATGTTTTAAATACGGGGAGTTTAAGAGATTACAATTCTACAGTAAATAATATTGAACAGAGTTATAGTCAAAATCGAAGCTCAAGAAGCTTTCGAATATCACTTTCTTATGACTTCGGAAACAAAAAAGTAAACGTAAAAGATAGACGTTTTGGAAATGATGATGAAAGGAGAAGAAGTAACTAAATATTCTTAAGGTTTATTCTGTAATTTTTCAACTATTTCTTCGACTATTGGTAAAAATCAAATCGATGAAACAGTTTATACTATTATTTTTTTTAGGAGTTTCTACAATTTTATCCGCACAACAAATAGATTACAATACTAAGAAAGGTTATGTAGCTGAAGGATATGATGTAGTTTCATATTTTGTAGAAAGTAAACCTGTAGAAGGAAAAAATAAATTTCAAACTACTTATGATGGCGCAAAATTTAGGTTTTCTTCAGAAAAACATTTAAATATGTTTACAGAAAATCCTAAAAAATATGTTCCACAATATGGAGGATATTGTGCCTATGCAGTTGCAGAAAAAAACATTAAAATGTATATAGATGCAGAAGCTTTTGAAATTAGAGATGGAAAATTATATTTATTTTATAGTTCTTTTTTTGGTAATAAATTAGACGATTGGCAAGAAGGAGATACCAAAAAATTGAAAATAAAAGCAGATAAAAACTGGGAAAACTTAAAAAATAAAGAAGATTAATAATGAAAAAATTCGGATTTCTTTTTTTACTGATCTCATTTACTGCATTTGCACAAAAGCACGATTACAATACCAAAAAAGGTTTTGTTGCAGAAGGCTATGATGTTGTTTCTTATTTTAATAACAAAGCAGAAAATGGAGATAAAAAGTTTGCAACAAAATATGATGATGTAAAGTTTAAGTTTTCATCAAAAGAAAATTTAGAAACCTTTAAAAAATCACCTAAAAAGTATGTTCCAGCTTATGGAGGATATTGTGCCTATGCAATTGGTTTAAAAGGAGAAAAAGTATCTATAAACCCCAAAACATTCGAAATTAGAGATGGTAAATTATACCTTTTCTACAATTCTTGGGGAACAAATACTTTAGAATTGTGGCAAAAAGAAGGCGCAGAACAATTAAAGACAAAAGCAGATAAAAACTGGATTAAGATAAAAGAACAAAAATAAGCGAAAGCAGGCTTGGGGGAGTTTGTGAATGAAGAGGAAAAGAAAAGAGCTGAATTAATTCAGCTCTTTTCTTTGTTATAATATGTAAGATAGTACTATTCTACTACTAGTAAATAATACGTTTTTTTACCACGTTGTAATAACACATATTTATTTGCAATTAAATCTTCTTTAGTAATTGTAAAATCTTCTTTTACCTTTTCTTTATTTACAGAAATTGCATTTTCTTTTAAAGCTCTTCTAGCATCTCCATTCGATTTTAAGAAGTTTGTTTTTGCTGCTAAAGCACCAATCATATCTAATCCTTCTTCTATATCTGCAGCAGAAACTGTAGCTTGTGGTACACCATCAAATACATCCAAAAACGTTTGTTCATCCAAAGATTTTAAATCAGAAGCTGTAGATTTACCAAATAAAATACTTGAAGCTTTTAAAGCATTCTCATATGCTTCTTTACCGTGTGTTAAAATAGTAACTTCTTCACCAAGTGTTTTTTGTAATAAGCGTAAATGCGGATTTTCTTTATGCTCTGCAATTAAATTCTCTATAGTTTCTCTACTTAAAAAAGTAAACTTTTTAATAAAGTTTTCAGCATCTTCATCAGAAGAATTTAACCAATATTGGTAATATTTATAAGGAGAAGTTCTATCTGAATTTAACCAAACATTTCCACCTTCAGTTTTTCCAAATTTTGTTCCATCTGCTTTTGTAACCAAAGGAACTGTAATTGCGTACGCTTTTCCTTGTGCTTTTCTTCTAATTAATTCTGTACCTGTAGTAATGTTTCCCCATTGGTCAGAACCACCCATTTGTAGTTTACAATTTTTCTCTTTGTATAAGTGATAAAAATCGTATCCTTGAAATAATTGGTATGTAAATTCAGTAAAACTCATTCCAACAGAAGATTCAGAACCTAAACGCTTCTTAACAGAATCTTTAGCCATCATGTAATTTACAGTAATATGTTTACCTGTATCCCTTACAAAATCGATTAGAGAAATATCTTTCATCCAATCGTAATTGTTAACTAATTCGGCTTTATTATCTGCAGTAGCATCAAAATCTAAAAAACGCTCTAAATTTTCTCTAACTCCAGCAATATTTTTTTCTAAAGTTGCTTCATCTAGTAAGTTTCTTTCGGCAGATTTTCCAGAAGGATCTCCAACCATACCAGTTGCACCACCAATTAAAGCAATAGGATTATGACCAGCGTTTTGAAAGTGTTTCAAAATAAAAATTTGAACCAAGCTACCAATATGTAAAGAGTCTGCAGTTGGATCGAAACCAATATAACCAGCAGTTTTATTTTCTAATAAATATTCTTCTGTATCAGGCATGATATCATGTAATAATCCACGCCAACGTAATTCTTCAACAAAGTTTGTCATTTTCATAAAATTAATCGAGGGGCAAATATACGTTTATCAGCTAAAAAAACATAAATTCGTCTTATGATTTTAGTTACTGGAGGAACAGGTTTAGTTGGCGCTCATTTATTATATCATTTAATAAAGAATGATGAAAAAATACGTGCTATTTATCGTTCTGAAAATAGAATTGAAAAAGTAAAAGAAGTTTTCTCTTTTTATACGGATGATACTTCTCTAATTTCAAAAATAGAATGGTTTAAAGCTGATATTACAGATGTGCCTTCTATGATTCCTGCTTTTATAGGAATTGAAAAAGTATATCATTGTGCCGCATTAATTTCTTTTAACCCGAAAGATTACAGAGAAATGCGAAAAGTAAATATTCATGGAACTGCAATTATTGCAAATCTTTCTATTGATGCAAAAGTTGATAAAATTTGTTTTGTAGGTTCTATTGCTTCTATTGGTAGTTCTGCAAATGGAAGTTTAATTACTGAAGATTGCGAATGGAATTCACAAGAAAATAACAGTGATTATTCTATTACCAAATTTGGAGCAGAAATGGAAATTTGGCGTGCTAGTCAAGAAGGAGTTGAAGTTGTAATTGTAAATCCAGGTGTTATTTTAGGAAGTGGTTTTTGGGAAACAGGATCAGGTAAATTATTTACCCAGGTTTATAATGGATTCAAGTATTTTACTGAAGGAATTACAGGTTTTGTAGGCGTAAAAGATGTGGTTAAATCAATGATTTCATTGATGAATTCTAATATAAAAAACGAACGTTTTATTTTAGTTTCAGAAAACAAATCATTCAAAGAAATTTTCTTTTCAATGGCAAGTTCTTTGGATAAAAAGCTACCTTCAAGAAAAATTAAACCTTGGCAAACAGCTATCTTTTGGAGGTTTTCTTGGTTACTATCTGCAATAACAGGTAAGGAGTCTTTGTTAAGTAAATCTTCTGCTAAAAGTGCACATTCAATTTCTAGATATTCATCAGAAAAAATTGAAAAAAGTTTACATTTTCAGTTTAAAAAAATTGATAATGTTATAAAAAGTGTTTCTAAAAATTATCCTAATCCCTACTTATAGGAACTTCCTTTTTCAGATCAAGACTTTTTTTAAGATTGGTTTTAATAGTGTCTAAAATCATTTCAGAGATGTCAAGAGTATCTAACTTTTTCTTCTTATTAATTTTTTTAATAGAATCATTTCTAACTGAATCTTTTCTTGTAACTATTTTACCATAAAACTCTTTTTTCTTTTCTAGTTGAGTCTTAGCATCGGTTATAATTTCTTCATACAAATCTATTTTAGATGTATAGTAATAGTTACTTCTTTGAAAACGAGCACTGTCAATCTGGTATTTGTCATAAACAAATCCCATATAATTAATTTTCGTTTGCTTGTTTATGTTTTTTACAAACTTAGAAGAAGAAGCAATCATCATATCTTGCATTAAAAGACTCATTGTATCACTAGGAATCAAGTCTTCTGGTTCCTTAAAAATGGTATTACTTGTACAAGAAGCAAGAAAAATAAAAAGAAGTAAGTAGCTTAGTTTTTTCATTTTATCTATTAAAGGTTATTCTTTTCCCTTTTGTTTCATCATTAAAAACACCATTATTATACATTAAGTTTCCATTGACAAATGTATGTGTAATTGTTGATGAAAAAGTTGTCCCTTCAAAAGGAGACCAACCACATTTGTATAATATATTGTCTTTAGAAACTGTTTGTGGTTTATTTGTGTCAATTAAAACTAAATCAGCAAAATAGCCTTCTTTTATAAAACCACGTTTTTCAATTTGAAATAATTTTGCAGGATTATGACTCATCTTTTCAACTGCTTTTTCAATTGAAATTACACCTTCTTTTACTTTCTCTAAAATAGCAGTTACTGCATGTTGTACTAAAGGTCCGCCACTTGGTGCTTTTGTGTATACGTTTGTTTTCTCTTCTAAAGTATGAGGAGCATGATCTGTTGCTAAAACATCAATTCTGTCATCTAAAAGCGCTTCCCATAAACCTAATCTGTCTTTTTCTGTTTTTACAGCAGGATTCCATTTAATATGTGTTCCTTTCTCAGCATAATCTTTATCAGAAAACCATAAATGATGAATACAAACTTCTGATGTAATTTGTTTTTCTTCTAAAGGAATATCGTTTCTAAAAAGCTCCGTTTCTTTAGCTGTTGAAACATGAAAAACATGCAATCTAGCACCAGTTTTCTTAGCAAGTTCAATTGCTTTTGAAGACGATAAATAACACGCTTCTTCACTTCTAATAATTGGGTGATATTTTACAGGAATATCATCACCATATTTATCTACAAATTCTTGTGTATTTTTTCTGATAGTAGCTTCATCTTCACAATGAACAGAAATAATCATTTTTGTTGATGAGAAAATTTTCTCTAAAACAGCTTCGTCATCAACCAACATATTTCCTGTAGAAGAACCTAAGAATAATTTAATTCCGGCTACTTTTTTAGGGTCTGTTTTTAATAATTCTTCTAAATTATCGTTTGTTCCACCAAACATAAAAGAATAGTTTGCATAAGAATCGTTTGAAGCAATTGTAAACTTATCTTCTAATAATTCTTGGGTTGTAGCTTGAGGAACTGTGTTTGGCATTTCAATAAAAGTAGTAATTCCACCAGCAACAGCAGCTCTACTTTCTGTGGTAATATTCGCTTTGTGTGTTAAACCAGGTTCTCTAAAATGAACTTGATCATCAATAAAACCAGGAATTAAAAATTTACCTTCAGCATCAATAACTTCAACATTTTCTGTCGCCTTTATTTCTGTTGAAATTTCTTGTATTATTTCGTTTTCAATTAAAACATCACCTAAAAAAGTGTTGTTCTCATTTACGATTCTTGCGTTTTTTATTAAAGTTGATTTTGCCATTTTTTCTTCTTAAATATCCATTCTCATATTAACTAAAATTTTGGTAAACCCAAAACTTTCGTAAGCTTTTACTGCACTAATATTATTGTCATATACATCTAATCTTAGTTCTTTTAGAGCTTTTTCTTTAGCCCAATCTTTTAAAGATTCTAAAATTAGAGTACTAATTCTTTGTCCTCTAAAGTTTGGTTTTACATACATAAAACCAATATATCCATGTTGTGGGTTTTTCTGGTATATTTTAGAATTATCTATTCTAGCATAACCACAAGCAACTATTTCTTCATTAGAAACTGCCACGATAAAATAAATATGTTCTGCAGCAATTAATTCTGGGATGTTGTAATAGCTTAAAGTTCCTTCACCTAAAAAAGGATCTAAAGGTTTTTCTGCTGCAACAACTCCTTGTTCAAATTCTAAGAGTGTTTGTAAGTCATTTAAATTAGCAATTCTAATTGAAATTTCACTCATAATGGTTCATTTATTTAGGTAAACCTTTTAACTTCATTTTTATTACACCAAATAAAGCTTCAGAAATTATGTTTCCACTCATTTTAGAAGTTCCTAAAGTTCTATCTGTAAAAACAACAGATACTTCTTTTACGTTATAGCCATGTTTCCATGCTTTAAATTTCATTTCTATTTGAAAAGCGTAGCCTATAAACTTTATTTTATCTAATTGTATTTTTTCTAAAACTTCTCTTTTCCAACAAACAAAACCTGCAGTGGTATCAAACAACGGAATTCTAGTTATAAAACGTACATATTTTGATGCAAAATAAGAAAGTAACAACCTTTTCATATCCCAATTAACAACGTTTACTTGATTATTAACATATCTAGAACCAACAGAAACATCACCACCTTCTTTTTTACAAGCGTTATATAGGCGAATTAAATCTTTTGGATTATGAGAAAAATCGGCATCCATTTCTATGATATAATCATACTTTTTTGCAATTGCCCATTTAAAACCATGAATATAAGCAGTTCCTAAACCATGTTTACCCAATCTTTCTTCTAAAAAAAGACGATTTGGAAATTCTAAAATTAAGTTTTTTACGATTTCTGATGTTCCATCAGGAGAATTATCATCAACAACCAAAATATGAAAGTCCTTTTCTTGGTTAAAAGTAGCTTTAATGATAGCTTCTATATTCTCTTTTTCGTTGTAAGTGGGAATTATGACTAACGTGTCTGACATAAATTAATTTTCATGTAGTAAGAAAGCAAATATACATTATTTAATTACTAATTTTGTGTTAATCTTACCAAAACAAAAAAAGGTGCAAGCACTAGAAAGAACTATAATTGATACTAACTGGATTACCATATTATTGGTGGTCTTATTAGCCTGTATTTTTCTTTTAAAAGGATTAAGTGTTCTTAGATTAAAAGGAAATGCATTCTCTATTATAAGTAATAGTTTTATTGAAACAGAAATAGAAGAGAATTATTCTTTTTTCAATTTATTTCAAAGTGTGATTTTTGTTTTTTCAATGCTCGTCTTATCGTTATTAATGTATACCATTTTGTTGTTTTACGCTTCCTCAATAGAGCAAGGGTTTTATGTCTTTATGAAAATTACAGGTGTTGTTTTTTCTTATTTTTCTATTAAATGGTTGTTAGAATTTTTGTTTTCTCATTTATTTAAGATCGAAAAGCAAGTAAAATTCTTTTTATTTTCTAAGTCGAGTTATTTGTATTCTGTTTCATTTATTTTGCTAATAGGTCTTGTTTTAGTTGAGTACTCTCAATTAAACACTCGTTTTTTAGTTTATTTTTCAGTGTTATTATTTTCAATTCGTTTTATATTACTGATCGTTCGTAATAAAAAGCTGGTTTTTAGCGAGTTGTTTTATTTTATTTTGTACCTTTGCGCCTTCGAAATAGCGCCGCTATTTATACTGTTTAAATTGCTGTTTTAACTACAAAAAGAAAGCGTATGAAAGTGAAAACGATTTTAGTATCGCAACCAGAACCAAAGACAGAAACATCTCCTTATTTTGACTTGTCTGATAAGCAAAAAGTAAAGATAGATTTTAGACCTTTTATTCACGTAGAAGGTATGACTGTTAAAGAAGTAAGAGGAGAAAAAGTTGACTTAAATAACTTTACTGCTATTATTTTAACAAGTAGAAATGCCGTAGATCATTTTTTTAGAATTGCTGAAGAAATGCGTTTCAAGGTGCCAGATGCAATGAAGTATTTCTGTCAGTCTGAAGCTGTAGCTTACTATTTACAAAAATATGTAGTGTACAGAAAACGTAAAATTTATGTTGGTACCAGAACATTTGATGATCTAACAAAATTAATAAAGAAACATAAAACTGAAAAATACTTATTACCAAGTTCAGATAAATTAAAACCATTAATTCCTACAGAATTAGATAAGTTAGGAGTAAAATGGACGCGATTAGATTTATACAGAACTGTAGTTAGTGATTTATCTGATTTAGAAAATGTTGTTTACGATGTTTTAGTGTTCTTTAGCCCATCAGGAATTGATTCTTTATTTAAGAATTTTCCAGAATTTAAACAAAAAAACACAAGAATTGCAGTATTTGGTAATTCTACAGTGAAAGCAGCTACAGAAGCAGGTTTAAAGTGCGATATAACTGCACCTTCACCAGAAACACCTTCTATGACAATGGCTTTAGATAATTATATTAAAATTGTAAATAAGAAATAATTTCTTCTAAATTCTTACACTGAGCTTGTCGATGTGTAATTCAGAAACGTATTATAAAATTGATGAAAACCGAGCAGAAATGTTCGGTTTTTTGTTTTATACAGTTTTTTACTAGTAGGCTTTTGAATCCAATATTATTGTGAGTTTCCTATTTTTTGAATATATTCAAACAGAATAAATTAACAAAAAATAAACACAGTAAGATGGCTAAAAAATTGATAACATTTGGTGAAGTAATGATGCGTTTATCTCCTCCAGGATATTCAAAATTTTCTCAAACAACTTCTTTAGACCTTGTCTATGGTGGAGGTGAAGCAAATGTTGCAATTTCTTGTGGTTATTTGGGTATGCAAGCAGCTCATGTAACTCGTTTTCCAGAGAATGCGCTTGGCAAAGCAGCTACTCAATTTTTACGTAAACATTGGTTGGGTACAAAAGATGTTATTTATGAAGACAATATGATCGGTAAATATTTTCTAGAAAAAGGAGCTGTTCATAGACCTAGTGAAGTCATTTATGAAAGAGAAGGATCTGCTTTTTCTCTAATAAAACCAGAAATGGTCAATTGGGAAGAAGTGCTAGAAGGTGCAGATTGGTTTCATTGGACAGGGATTACGCCAGCAATTTCAGAAGGTGCTGCTCAGTGTTGTTTAGAAGCTATAAAAACTGCAAATAAAATGGGTATTAAAGTTTCTGGTGATATCAATTCGCGTAAAAATATGTGGAAATACGGTAAAACCATGCAAGAAGTTATGCCAGAATTAGTCAAAAACACAGACATTGTAATTTCTAGTAATCGTGGAATTTATGAAATGTTTGGTATTGGAGAATTTGGAGGTGGATTTAGTAAATCAGCTAAATTATTAATGGAAAAATTTCCAAGAATTCAAAAGGTTGTAGGTAAAACAAGAAAATCTATTAGTGCTTCACATCAACAAATACAAGGTAAAATGTGGAATGGTAAAAAATTTATTAAAGCAGAAACATTAGATGTAACACATGTTATAGATCGTGTTGGTACTGGAGATGCCTTTGCTTCTGGTTTAATTTATGGATTATTACATTATGATAATGATATGGACGCTTTAAATTTTGCAACAGCTGCCTGTGCATTAAAACATACAGTAGAAGGAGATGTAAATATGGTTTCTGTAGAAAACGTAACGAGTTTAATGGGAGGTAATACTTCTGGAAAAATTAAAAGATAAATTATTTTTAGAAGCTATTTCCTGCTTTCCACTATATCTTTTTGCAAAAAAGCAAAAAGGATGCCGTTTCAATCCGGGCTAAACTTGTTTGTTGGCTATCTGCTTTATTGAAATTAGCTTTTTTATTATTGATTTTTTCACCTCAAAAAAACGAACTCCTCTACGTGAGATGAACTGAATTCAATAACTACTTATATAAGTGATTAAAACGGGCGTTATATCACTGTTAACGTTAGCGAAAATCAGGAAAAATGAGAAGTGTCTATAATATTTTCGTTAGACATTACGTCTGACAAAACAACTGATGTAGAGGGTTTCCATATTTACATATCTTATCAATAACTCTTTCTAAGTGAGAGTAGTCTATTAAATAATTGAATAATAATTATTTATAAATCATTATTATCTAGCTGACTAGAGTCATTGTGGGAAGATAATAAGTGTATTAATTTTGAATAAAAGGATGTGAAAATATCCATTATTGTTAATAATTTTAAAAAAATAAATTATGAAGAAATTAATTATTTTATTATTTGTTGTTGGTATATCTCTGCCAGCATTTGCCCAAGATCCAATAGAGTTGTCTGAAATAACTATTCTATCTAGAAATTATAGGTATTTAGATAAGATTAATTCTGAAAAAGTAGCTGTACCAGTTAAATTACTACAAAGAAAAGCTGCTGCTTATGATGTAACAAAATCAGATTTTTATGATGATGATTATGATTACTATACAGTTTCATTTTTTATTCCTAAAGGAAAAATTGTTGCAGTTTATGATAAAGTTGGTAATATTACTCGTACTATAGAAAAGTATAAAAATATAGCAATACCAAAAAAAGTAGCAACAGCTGTTGTAGAGCGTTTTCCAAAATGGGTAATCTCTAAAGATGTTTATTTAGTGAGTTATAGTGATGATAAAAAAAAGGCTAAAAAAGTATATAAATTAACCTTAGAGAATGGTAACAAACGCTTAAAAGTTAAAACTGATGCTAATGGTAAATTTTTATAAACCATTAAATTTTCTAGATTAAAACAGGAAAACAATATGTTTTCCTGTTTTATTATATTCTAAAATTTAGAATAATCGTTGTTATTTAAAAGTTAGTTATTTTCTGTCTTACTGCTAATCAATTTTAAAGAAAAAAAATTAAGCAAACAAGGTTGCAAAAGCTTCTTCAATCTTACCAACTAAAACCAATCTTATTCCGTGGTTTTTAGAAGAAATCTTATTGTATTTAGAGGCAACTAAAGTTTTGTAACCTAACTTTTCTGCTTCTGTAATTCTTTGGTCTATTTTAGAAACAGGTCTTATTTCTCCCGCTAAACCAACTTCTGCGGCAAAACAAACATTTGGGTTAATGGCAACATCTTGGTTAGACGATAAAATTGCAGCAACAACTGCTAAATCTATTGCTGGGTCATCTACATTTATTCCTCCAGTAATATTTAAAAAGACATCTTTTGCACCTAATTTAAAACCGGCTCTTTTTTCGAGAACCGCTAAAATCATATTTAGCCTTTTTAAATTATAACCGGTTGTGGAACGTTGAGGTGTTCCATAAACAGCAGTAGAAACTAAGGCTTGTACTTCTATCATTAGAGGTCTAATTCCTTCTAAAGTAGAAGCAATTGCAGTTCCGCTTAAATCAGCATCTTTTTTAGAAATTAAAATTTCAGACGGATTAGAGATTTCTCTTAATCCGTTTGAAAGCATTTCGTAAATTCCTAATTCTGATGTAGATCCAAATCTGTTTTTTTGAGATCTTAAAATTCTGTAAGTATGATTTCTGTCTCCTTCAAATTGTAAAACAACATCCACCATGTGTTCTAAAATTTTTGGTCCAGCAATGTTTCCATCTTTGTTTATATGTCCAATTAATAAAACCGGAGTTGCAGTTTCTTTGGCATACTTTATAAGTTCTGCAGCAGTTTCTCTAATTTGAGAAATACTTCCAGGAGAAGCTTCTATGGAACTTGTATGTAATGTTTGAATAGAATCTATTACTAAAACTTCTGGTTCTGTTTCTTCAATATTTTTGAAGATATTTTGTGTGTTGGTTTCTGTAAGGATTAAACAATTAGAACTATTAGCTTCTAACCTGTCTGCTCTCATTTTTATTTGAGATTGACTTTCTTCTCCAGAAACATACAATACTTTCTGACTGATATTTAAAGCAACTTGTAATAATAAAGTAGATTTACCAATCCCTGGTTCTCCTCCTAAAAGTGTTACAGAACCTTTTACCAATCCACCACCTAAAACGGTGTCTAATTCGTTGTTATTAGTTACAACTCTTTCTTCTGGGTTTAACTGAATATCAGCAATTTTTAAAGGTTTATTTACGTTCTGCTTTGCAGTTGTAGACTGTTTCCAAACTCTTTTTTCTTCTTTTTGTATTACTTCTTCTACAATGGTATTCCATTCTTTACAAGCACCACATTGCCCTACCCATTTTGCATGTTGCGTTCCACAGTTCTGACAGAAAAAAGTTGTTTTGGTTTTAGCCATTTTTATATAAGTTGCAAGGTTTGAAAGTAACAAAGTTACAAAGTTTATCAGTTGTAATGGATAAACTAAAAATAACTTTTATTTTGGTGATTTTTGACTTGTATGAAGAATTGCGTGAACGAAAATGATGTTATTCTCTAAAGTATAATGAATTCCGTATTTGAACCTCTTTGTAAAAGTAATTCTAATAGTTTTATATCTTTTTTGAAATAGATTTGGGTTTTCTTTAATTGTATCTAAAACAATTGAAATTTCAGTGAATAATTCTGCGGCTAAATTTATGTTTTTAGTATTGTACCAATCTAAAGCTTCTAAAAGTTCTTTTTCAGCTTTTGGTTTAATGACGATTTTAAACGCCATATTTAGTTGATAAATCTGCTTTTATTTGATTCCAATCTTTACCACTTGTTGGGTTTTCTTTGTGAAGTTCTAATCTGTGGTCTAATATTTTTTTATGTTCATCAGAAATAATGTTGTCTGAAACATTATAGATAGCGGCTACTTCATTCAAAACATTTTTATCTGTTTCTGAATTCTGTTTCTCTAAGGTTTTTCTTTTTTCTTCTGAGTCCATAGAAGTTGCTTTTTATCAAAGATAATGAATTAAAAGATAGGAGTTTACTGCTCTATTTTTCTAAAAGTTAGCAAACACTCGCGTTAGCGATTGAATGGCGTGTTTGAACTCTTTTTATTTTTATAAAAAAGCGAGTAATGAAAGCGCGACCTTTAGGGAACGCCCAACTTCTCGATACAATTTTTTAAAAAAAAATCATTCGAAGTTATTTATTCTTATTGTAAATTGGTAAAAGTAAAAATGCCAAACCTCCAAAAACGATAATCATTGCAGTTTGTGCGGTCCACATAATCCAACCAAAAGCGGTTGCAGGTTCTGTAGGAATATCGAACAAAGCCAAGGCGCCAGCTACAGCAATTGGGTATAAACCAATTCCGCCATTTGTTGCAGCAATAGAAAATCCACCAGCAATAAAGCCGATTAAAATTCCGCCAAAAGGAATGTGTAAACCTTCAATTGCAGGGATTGTTGCCCAAAACATTGCAATATACATTACCCAAATAAATACGGTGTGAAAGATAAACGCCCATTTATTTTTCATTTTAAAAATACTGGTAACTCCTTCTGCTAAACCAGAAACAAAGGTTTTTATTTTTAATAAAAATCCAGATTTTGCTTTCTTTACAAATGAAGTTAATATGTAAAAACCAAGAATTACAACTGCTAAACCAATAATGATTTTAGTAGGATTGAAATTCTTTGTTAAGAGCTCGTAAATAAAATCGAATTGCACAAAAAGTGTGATTACAATGATGGATAACATCATAATTAAATCGGCAATTCTTTCTGCTACAATGGTACCAAATCCTTTTTCAAACGGAACGTCTTCGTAGTTTGTTAAAACCAATGCTCTAGAAACTTCTCCTGCTCTTGGCAATGCTAAGTTTACTAAATAACCAACTAAAACTGCTAAAACACTGTTTGTGTATTTTGGTCTAAAACCTAATGGTTCTAGCATAAATTTCCATCTGTAAGCTCTAGATAAATGGCTTAAAATACCAAAGAAAAGCCCTAAAGCTATCCAACCATATTTTGCTTCTTTAAAATATTTACCTAATACTTCTAAAGAAATACCAGAGATAGAGTACCAAACTAAAAAACCTCCCAAAACGAGAGGTAATATGATTTTTAAAATCTTTTTAATATTCAAACCTATGTAAGTGTATTATCTTTTTCGTTAGGAAAAACTAAAGATGGTTTAAAGTTTTTTGCTTCTTCAAAGTCCATAAATCCGTAAACGATTAGAATTAAAACATCATTTACAGCAACTTTTCTGGCAGCAGCTCCGTTTAATGTAATTTCTCCGCTTCCACGAGGTCCTGGAATTGCGTATGTTTCTAAACGCTCTCCATTATTATTGTTCACAATTTGAACACGTTCTCCTTCAATAATGTTGGCAGCATCCATTAAATCTTCATCAATGGTAATGCTTCCTATATAATTTAAATCTGCACCTGTAACTTTTACACGATGGATTTTTGATTTTACAACTTGTACTAACATATGGCAAAAATACTATTTTTTTTGGTTAATCGTTTTTTAATCGAATGTTGTCTATCAATCTTATTTCTCCTGCGAATACTGCAATAAAAGCGCGGTATTTTTTGTTAGATTCTTTCTTTTTTACGGTTTCTAATGTTTTTTCATCAGCAATCGTAAAATATTCTAACTCCAAAGAAGGGTGTTTTTTAAATTGATTTTCTGCCCATTCAGTTACTTTAGTAGCATTTTCTGTGCCAAATTTACTACGAACTTTTTTTAGCGTTTTATAAATAAAAGGTACTGCAGTTCTATGTTCTTTAGTAAGTCTTGTATTTCTAGAACTCATAGCCAAACCATCTTCTTCTCTAAAAATAGCACATCCTTTAATTTTAACATTTAAACGATGCTTTTTTACCATTTTTTTAATGATTTGTAGCTGCTGAAAATCTTTTTGACCAAAATAGGCTCTATGAGGTGCTACAATTTCGAACAATGTTTTTACAATGGTACCAACTCCATCAAAATGACCATCTCTAAATTTTCCTTCCATTTGATGTTCTAAACCATCGAAGTCAAATTTTTCAGATGAAATATTCTCTGCATAAATTTCTTCCACTGAAGGAAAAAATAAGACATCACAAGATACACTTTCTAATAATTTAGTGTCATTTTTAAAAGTTTTTGGGTATTTTACTAAATCCTCTTTATTGTCAAATTGAGTGGGATTTACAAAAATACTGACAACAACTAAGTCATTTTTCTTCTTTGCTTTTTTAATTAAGGACAAATGACCTTCGTGTAATGCACCCATAGTTGGGACAAAACCAATAGTTTTATTAGCCTCATTTTGAGCGTTTAAGTAAGATTTTATTTCTTGTTTAGTATTGAATATTTTCATCCTTAGAAATTAAGTAAAGTCTGCAAACTTACCATTTTAACACGATATTAGCATAATAATTTGTATTTTTGCGCTTCGTATAAAAGAGATTGATTTAATGAAGGACAAGAGAATATTATTTGTTTCATCGGAAGTAGTTCCATATTTACCAGAAACAGAATTATCGTCAACAGCTTTTAATGTTGCCAAAAACGCACATTCTAAAGGTGTACAAACAAGAATTTTTATGCCAAGGTTTGGCGTTATTAACGAGCGTAGACACCAATTACACGAAGTAATTCGTTTATCTGGTATGAATCTGGTAGTTAACGACATGGATATGCCTTTAATTATAAAAGTAGCTTCTATTCCTAAAGAAAGAATGCAAGTTTATTTTATAGACAATGAAGAATATTTTAAAAGGAAAGCCGTTTTTACAGATGAAGATGATGAGTTGTTTGAAGATAATGACGAGCGTGCAATTTTCTTTGCAAAAGGAGTTGTAGAAACTGTAAAGAAATTAAACTGGGCGCCAGATATTATTCATGTTCATGGATGGATGGCCTCTCTTTTACCTCTTTATTTAAAAGAATTTTATAAAGAAGAACCTTTGTTTACAGAAAGTAAAATTATTACTTCTTTATACGATAACCCTTTTGAAGGTAGTTTAGATGAAGCTTTAGCTGAAAAGTTAGAGTTTGATAACATAAATGACGAAAAAATAGCAACAGTTAAAATACCTAGCTTTACTAATATATTAAAAAGTGCCATTGAAAACTCTGATGCAATTATACATGGTAGTGAAACAATTTCAGAAGAATTGTCTACTTTCTTAGAAGGAAAGGAAATACCTGTTTTAGAGCATCAAGTTGAAAACATGAAAGAAAGTTATTTAAATTTTTATGCTGATTTAATTGCAGCGAACTAATTATTATATGTTGAGGAGAATTTTTGAAAAAAGCACATATGTTGTCGCTTTAATATTGGTGTTTACAGCTGTTATTTCTTGTGAAAAAGATTTTACAGACATTGGTTCAAGTATTATTGATAATACAAAATTTTCTACAAGTTCTATGACTGTAGATGTTGAGATGAATAATAGTGCTATTACTAAGGTTAAATCAGATAATTTATCTGCAGAACCTGGGCAATATTTATTAGGAGTTCATGCAAGTGATGATTATGAGAAAATTGAAGCTTCAATTGTTTCACAACTTTTAATCAATACAGGTTTTCAAGTAATTGATGATGCAAATGTTTATGATTCTGATACTACAGTTGTAACTACAATAGATACTGTTTTCTTAAGATTACCCTACCAAGCAACTTTAAATGATGATAGTACTGGTTATGATTTAGATTCTATAATTGGTGATAAATCAAAAGCATTTAATTTAAATATTTATGAAACAAGTACTTATTTAAGTAGTTTAGATCCAGCAAATCCTGCAAAAATAAATAGTTATTATTCTAATGATGTATTTGAAAAAACAGGAACTGAGCTAAATATTAGTAACAATTTTCAGTTTATTCCAAAAGCTACAGATACAGCAATTGTAATAAAAAGATGGTTAAGTAATGGTGCGTTGTCTTCTAACGACACTATTAGTTACACAAGTTCTACAACTTCAACAATTCCTCTTCCTTTTGCGGTAATACCTTTAAAAGAAGATAAAATTAAAGAATTATTTTTAGATAAATATGAATCATCAGAATTTAATTCTCAAGGAGCATTTAATAATTACTTTAGAGGAGTTATTTTAGAAGCAACAGGAGACGAAGGTTCTTTAGTTTCTCTTAATTTTAGTAGTACAATTAGACCATCAATAGAAGTTTATTATACAAATACTGTTTTTACAGGAGGTGCAATTATAGATACAATTCAGAAAAATGATAGTTTTTTGTTATCAGGAATCAGAGCAAGTACTTATAAGATGGAAGATAAAGTATATCCTGTAAATGAAAATGTGATATTACAAGGAGCGGCAGGAAACGAAGCTACAATAAATATTTTTGGAGCTGACACTGATGGAAATGGATTAGCAGATAAGATAGAAGAATTAAGAGCTAAAAATTTATTAATTAACGATGCCTCTTTAACAGTCTATATTAATCAATCGGCAGATATTACAGCAATACCTTATCAATTATTTCTATATAAAAGTGACGAGAGTGCGAACCCAGTTTATAGTCATATTAAAGATGTTTATACAGAAGGCACAACAACTTTTGGTGGTTTATTAGAAAGGAATAGTGACGGTGAACCAGAGAAATATACTTTTAGAATTACAGATTATATTTCAGATATTTTAAGTGGAGAGACAGATTATTCTCCAACTTTAAGATTAAAAGTAATCAACGCGACAGATTTACAGGCAGTTACAGATACTGTTTTTAGTAATTTTAATTGGAACCCAAAAGCTGTTACTCTTTTTAATCATTCTGCTATTAATGATGATAAAAAGATGGAACTAAAGATTTCGTATTCAGAGGAAAAAAAATAATCAATTAACAAAAAAAAGAATTGTTATGTGTGGAATAACGGGTTATATTGGTTTTAGAGATGCGTACCCAATTGTTGTTAATGGTCTAAAGAGACTAGAGTACAGAGGGTATGATAGTTCTGGAATAATGATGTATGATGGTAAAGATATACAGCTGTCTAAAACGAAAGGAAAAGTTTCTGATTTAGAAGCAATAACTAATAAAGAAGAAGGAAGAAGAAAAGGAAATATAGGAATTGGACACACACGTTGGGCGACTCACGGAGTTCCAAATGATGTTAATTCTCATCCACACCTTTCACAGTCTGGAGATTTAGTAATAGTTCATAATGGAATTATAGAAAACTATGATTCTCTTAGAAAAGAATTAATTTCTAGAGGATATACCTTTAAAAGTGATACAGATACAGAAGTTCTTGTTAATCTTATAGAGGAAGTAAAGAAGCAAGAAAACTGCAAACTTGGACAAGCTGTGCAATTGGCTTTAAACAATGTAATTGGAGCTTATGCTATAGCTGTTTTTGATAAAACAAAGCCAAATGAGTTGGTAGTAGCTCGTTTAGGAAGTCCTATTGCTATTGGAGTAGGAAAAGATAATAAAGAGTTTTTTGTGGCTTCAGATGCTTCACCTTTTATTGAGTATACTAAAAATGCTATTTATTTAGAAGATGAAGAATTAGCAATTATTAAGATTGGTAAAGGCATAAAAATTCGTAAGATTAAGGACGATTCTATGGTTGATACCAATGTTCAAAAACTTAAACTGAGTTTAGATCAAATAGAGAAAGGTGGTTATGAACACTTTATGTTAAAAGAGATTCATGAACAACCGAAAGCTATTATTGATACTTATAGAGGTAGAATGTTACCTAAAGAAGGTATTATTAAAATGTCTGGTATAGACGACAATATTAATAAGTTTTTGAACGCCAATAGAATTATAATTATTGCTTGCGGTACTTCATGGCATGCTGGTTTGGTTGGAGAGTATTTATTAGAAGATATGGCACGTATTCCTGTAGAGGTTGAGTACGCATCAGAATTTAGATATAGAAATCCTATTATAAGACCAGATGATGTTGTTATTGCAATATCTCAATCTGGTGAAACGGCAGATACTTTAGCCGCTATTAAATTAGCAAAATCTAAAGGAGCTTTTGTTTTTGGAATCTGTAATGTTGTAGGTTCATCTATTGCAAGAGAAACTCATGCTGGTGCTTATACGCACGCAGGACCAGAAATTGGAGTAGCTTCAACAAAAGCATTTACAACTCAAATTACTGTTCTTACATTAATTTCTTTAAAATTAGCAAAAGCAAAAGGAACAATGTCTGATTCTGCTTTTAGAATGTATTTGCAAAAAATGGAATTAATTCCAGCAAAAGTAGAAGCGCTTTTAAAGATTGATGAAAAAGTTAAAGAAATTGCTGCTGTATATAAAGACGCTAAAAATTGCTTGTATTTAGGAAGAGGATTTAATTTTCCTGTTGCCTTAGAAGGAGCTTTAAAGTTAAAAGAAATTTCTTACATTCATGCTGAAGGGTATCCTGCTGCAGAAATGAAACATGGGCCAATTGCTTTAATTGATGAAAATATGCCGCTTTTTGTCATTGCTACAAATAAAGGTCATTATGAAAAGGTAGTTAGTAATATTCAAGAAATAAAATCAAGATCAGGTAAGATAATTGCTATTGTTACTGAAGGAGATACACAGGTTAAAGAAATAGCAGACCATGTTATTGAAATTCCTGAAACGGAAGAAGCATTAACACCTTTATTAACTACAATTCCTTTTCAGTTATTATCATATCATATTGCTGTAATGTTAGAGAAAAATGTTGATCAACCAAGAAATTTAGCAAAATCAGTTACTGTTGAGTAGCTAGTATTGTTTTTTGATATAAAGAAAAATCCAGCTTTTTAGTTGGATTTTTTTATTCCCAAAATTCAAAAACAATAGGTATTTTTAACAAACTTTATACACAGGTTTACTTGAAAATGTTATCAAAAAAAGGCAGTTTATTCTTCAATAAAACAATGTTTAAGTCCTTTCTTTTTTCTTCTTTATAACCAAAATAAATAAGTATATTTTAAATTAAACTAAGGGAATATTTTCTTTAATTTTAAAAGTCATAATTACAATTTATGAGTTTGATTGACATCAATTTAAATATTTTAAACAAGATTATATGTTTAAAATAAGATAGAAATTATGCCTATCTTAGGCATTAAAAAATTATTAGTAGAAATTAATTCTAAGGTCTACCTCTAAAAATCTTAAGTTATGAATTATTCTCAGATAGCAATCTTATTTTTACAAGGTACTTTAGTTGCCTTTACAATACTTTTATTATTTCGACTTCGAAGACGATTAGGAATAGGTGTTTTATTCGCTTGCTTGGGGTTATTTCAATTCGTGCAGGTATTTCTAACAAGTACTGTTTATGTATCAATTACTAATAACTTTTTTGTATCACCAGGTTCTGCCGTTTTTTTTACAGCAAGTCTTTTTGCATTGCTAATCATATATATAAAAGAAGACGCTAGTGAAACAAGAAAAATAATTTACGCCTTATTTATTGTAAACGTAATAATGGCTATTATTCTACAGACATTGGGGTGGAGTCTTAGAGAAGTATCAACACATAACCCTTTTAATGTATCAACAAGTCTTTTTGATATTAGTGGAAAGGTTTTAATTATTGGTACAATAGTACTCTTTTTAGATTCTTTGTTGATAATAATTATGTTCGAATTTATATCGAAACGAGTGAAGTTTTTATTCTTGCAGATTTGTTTGACGATGTTAATTGTAGTGAGTTTCGATACTGCTTTTTTTTCAATCTTTGCTCTTTCTGACTTTGAGAACTTAAATTTTATTATAATATCTGGTTTAATTTCAAAAGGAGTTTTTGTTATTTTTTACAGTATTCTTTTTTATGTTTATTTAAAATATTTTGATCTAAAAGAAAAGGAATCAACTTTCTTGAAAACAAAAGATGTATTTAAATTACTAACCTTTAAGCAAAAGTTTGAATCTGCAGAAAACGAGATTAAAAAAGCTGAAGAGATGTATCGTATATTAACAGATCATTCTACTGATTTAATCTGTTTACATAAACCAGATAGTACATTCAAATATATCAGTCCTTCTATAAAAAATCTTTTAGGCTATGAGCAATCAGAGTTTTTAGGTAAACAGGTTTTTGATATAATTCATAATGATGATATTCAGCCTTTACAGGAAGCAATTGAACAGAAAGTGTTTAGTAATGGTGTTATTGTAGATGTTATTTCTTGCAGGGTTCGTCATAAAGAAGGACGTTTTATTTGGTTAGAATTTTTAATATCACCAGTCTATAAGGAACAAGAAATTAGCTATTTTGTTTCAACTGGTAGAGATGTTACAGAAAGAGTGGTTGCAAATGAAAAAATTAAAAACTCTTTAGAGTTATTAGAAAAAAGTGAATACTCCTTGAGTAAAGCGAGTAGGATGGCTAAAATTGGGTATTGGGAATATGATAGTGTAACAGACCTTCTTACATGGTCGGATTATGTTTATCATGTTTTTGGATTAGACCCAAAAGAAGATGCCTTAACACGAGAAGAAATGTTGGTGTTTTTTGATAAAAACTCTCAAAAAAAGTTATTAAAAGCCACTTCCGATCTTGACTCGAAGGATATTCCTTATGATCTTGAGTTGATATTAATCAACCGAAGAAAAGAAGAAATTTGGCTGAGAACTATAGTTCAGCCTGTATACAACGAGCAAAACGAAGTTATTGGTAGAAGAGGTGTTTTACACAATATTACAGAATCTAAAAAAATACAACTTGAATTATCAACTTCCCTAGATTTATTAGAAAAAACTGAGTTTTCTAAGAATAAGGCAAGTAAAATGGCTAAGATTGGTTATTGGGAGTTTGATGTTGCAACTGATACTATTGTTTGGTCAGATTCTATTTATTCTGTTTTTGGGTACGAATCAAACAAAGAAATTCCGTCACGAAATGAAATTCTAGCACTTTATGATAAAGAATCTCAAAAAAAGATAGAACAAGCTAACCTAGAACTTAATTCAACAGGTATTCCTTATGATCTTGAGTTGAGATTAATCAATTTAAGAAAAGAAGAAGTTTGGGTGCGAAATGTAGTTCAGCCCATTTATAACGAGCAAAATGAAATTGTTGGAAGAAGAGGTGTTTTTCAAGACATTACTCTAAGAAAATTAAGACAAGATGAGTTAGACCAGAAAACCGAAAAACTTTATAAATTAAACAATACTTTAAACGCCGCTCAAGAATTAGCCCATGTTGGAAGCTGGTTCCATGATTTTTCAAGTCAAAAATCAGAATGGTCTGATGAAACATTTCGCATTTGGGGTTTCGATCCAAAAAAACCAACACCAGATGGAGATACTATTTTAGGTAGAATTCACAAAGATGACTTAGATATTTTTAATACCGCTACAGAATTAGTTTATAGTGAAGGAGCTTCATATGATATTGAATATCGAATTTGTTTAGACAATGATGAGGTAAAAATGATAAGATCTATTTGTAAACCTATCTTTGGTTCTGATGGTGAGGTGATTAGTTTAAACGGAGTTAACCAAGATATTACAGAACAAAAACGAAGACAAGACGAATTAGATCATAAAACCGAAAAACTATATGAATTAAATGATGCTTTAAATCAGGCGCAGAAATTAAGCCATATTGGTAGTTGGCAATGGAATATGGCAACAGATAAAGCAGAATGGTCTGATGAAATGTATCATATTTATGGAGTAACTAAAGAGAATTTTTATCCTTCTAATGATAATGTAATGAAAACGGTATTACCTGAAGATTTACATAAACTAGAGAAAGGTTTAAGCTCATTATTAATAGATAAAATGTTTGTTCCTTTTGAGTTTAGAATAAAGCGACCGTCTGGTGAAATTAGAAACTTATATATTATGGCTCTTGAAAAAAATTCTCAAGAGAATGTTTTTGGAGTTACTAAAGATATCACTGAAAGAAAAATAATTGAAGAAGAAAACTTAAGGATAAAGAATAGTTATAGAAGTTTGTTTGATAATGCAACAATTTCTATTTGGAATGAAGATTTTACGCTAGTTTTTAAAGAAATAGAAGAACTTAGAAAATTAGACATACCTAATATTAAAATATATTTAGAAGAAAACCCAGAAGTATTATCATCATTAATTTCAAAAGTGGTTGTAAATAGTGTAAATAAAGCCACTTTAAAATTGTTTAAAGCAAAAAACAGTGAAGACTTTTTTAATAATATTGACACTACTTTTGGTGAAGGTGCAGATAAGGTATTTATAAAACTAATAGAATCTATATGGACCAATAAGAAATCATTTACATCAGAAGTAAATTATAAAAAACTAAATGGAGATGAATTTGTAGCATTATTTTCTATTCCTATTCCTCAAACAGAAATAGAACAAAAAACAATTCCTATTAGTATTCAAAGTATTCAAAACATAAAAGATGCAAAATCAGCAGAAAGAGAATCTATAAAAGATTTAAATGCAGCTCAAGAAATAGCTAAAGTAGGAAGCTGGTTTTTTAATGTTGTAACTAAAGAATCAGAATGGTCAGACGAAACGTATCGCATTTGGGGTTTTGATTTAAATGAAATTACACCAAATGAAGATATAATTCTAAATAGAATTCACATTGATGATCGAGAATTATTTTTGAACGCTGCTGAGTTAGTTTATAACAGGAGAGTCCCATATGATATTGAATATAGAATTTGTTTGCCTAACGATGAGGAAAAATGGATTAGATCTATCTGTAGGCCAATATTAGATGATAAAGGTAACGTGGTTCTTTTAAAAGGAACCAATCAAGATATTACAGAAAAAAAACGAGCATCTAATGAGCTTGAAAAAGCTGAAGAGTTGTATCGTTTATTAACTGATAACTCTAATGATATAATCTGTTTGCAAGAACCAGATAGTACTTTTAAATACATGAGTCCTTCTATTAAGAAAGTATTAGGCTATGAACCATCAGAATTTATTGGGAAACAAATTTTTAGTATAATTCATAATGATGATATTCAGTCTTTAAAAGATGCGATTGAACAAAAAGTATTTAGTAGAGAAATTACAGACAATGTTTATTCTTTTAGAGCTCGTCATAAAGACGGACATTTTGTTTGGTTAGAATATCTAACTTCTCCTGTTTATATAGAGAAAGAAATTAGCTATTTTGTTACTTCTGCTAGAGATATTACCCAAAGAGTAGAAGCAAATGAAATAATTAAAACCTCTCTAGACTTGTTAGGGAAAAGTGAACGTTCTAAAAACGAAGCAAGTAAGATAGCTAAAATAGGGTATTGGGAACTTGATATTGCAACAGAGACTTTTACGTGGTCTGACTATTTATATCAAATTTATGGATTAGATACAAAAGACGAAATTCCATTACTAACAAAAATCATATCATTATACGATAAAGAATCTCAAGAAAAAATAGCACAAGCTGTAAAAGATGTTGGTGTTAAGAATTCTTCTTATGATCTTGAATTGAAATTTACCAATTTAAAAAATGAAGAAGTCTGGGAACGAAGAGTAATTCAGGCTGTATACAACAAACAAAATGAAATTGTTGGTCGAAGAGGTGTTATGCAAGACATTACAGATTCGAAAAAGGCACAGTTTGAATTAGAACGATCTAAAAAAGAAATTGAAAGTTCTTTAGAGTTGTTAGAAAAGAAAGATTATTCTTTAGAACAGACCAGTAATATTGCTAAGATTGGGTATTGGGAATATGATATTGCTAAAGATTTATTTACATGGTCTGAGTATGTTTATACTATTTATGGAATAGATATTAATGACGGAATTCCAACACGAAAAGAAATGTTGGAATTTTATGATAAAGAATCTCAGAATAAGCTAGCACAAGCAACCTTAGATCTAAATTTAAATGGTATGCCTTATGATGTTGAGTTAAAGGTTATCAATTTAAGAAAGGAAGTAGTTTGGGTAAGAAATGTAGTGCAACCTGTATATAACGCCCAAAATGAGATTATTGGAAGAAGAGGTGTTATACAGGATATTACAGCATCTAAAAACGCACAGTTTCAATTAGAACTATCTAAAAAAGAGATTCAAGTTTCTTTAGAGCTGTTAGAAAAAAGTGAATATTCTAAGAGTGAAGCAAGTAAAATTGCTGAAATAGGATATTGGGAACATGATTTTATAACAGATAGTGTAATATGGTCTGATTATGTTCATTATATCTTTGGTTCAAATCCTAAAGATGGAGTTCCAGGGAGAATAGAAGTTCTAGATAAATTTGATAAAGAATCTCAAGAAAAAATAGTGCAAGCAACTTTAGGTCTTACTTCTAAAGGCATTCCTTATGATATTGAATTGTATTTTGTAAATATTAGAAATGAAACTGTTTGGATTAGAAATGTAGCTCAACCAATTTATAACGAACAAAATGAAATTATTGGTAAAAGAGGAGTTATGCAAGATATTACATCCTCAAAAAATGCACAATTTGAATTAGAACTTTCTAGACAAGAGATTAAAACTTCTCTTAATTTGTTAGAAAAGAGTGAGTATTCTAAAAACGAAGCTAGTAAGATAGCTAAAATAGGATACCTCGAAGATGATATTGCAACGGATACTTTTATTTGGTCTGAGCATCTTTATCATATTTTTGGATTCGATCCAAAAGAGAAGGTTCCGTCACGAAAAGAAATTGCAGCATTTTTTGATGAAGAATCTCAAAAAAAGATGGAAGAAGCCACTTTAGGACTCGATTCGAAGGGAGTTCCTTTTGATTTGGAGCTGAAGTTAATCAACCTAAGAAAAGAGGAAGTTTGGGCTAGAATTGTTGTTCAGCCTGTATATAACAACCAAAATGAGATTGTTGGAAGAAGAGGTGTTTTTCAGGATATTACAGCTTCTAAAAAAGGACAAATTGATTTAGAAATTTCTAAAATAGAAATTGAAACCTCTTTATATGAGTTAGAAAGAAGTGAATTTACTAAAAATGAAGCGAGTAAAATAGCTAAGATAGGGTATTGGGAAAATGATATTGCAACGAATGATTATATATGGTCTGATTATATTTACCATATTTTTGGAGTAGATCCAAAAGAAGAAGTTCCCCCAGGAGAAGAAATCGTGCCGCTTTTTGATAAAGAATCTCAAGAAAGAATGGCAGAAGCTCTTTTAGAGCTTGATTCTAAAGGTACTTCTGTTGATATTGAGTTGAAATTAATAAATTTTAAAAACGAAGTATTTTGGGTTAGAAATGTAGCGCAGGCTGTATACAACGACCAAAACGAGATTGTTGGAAGAAGGGGTGTTACTCAAGATATAACAGCTTCTAAGAAAGCCCAAATTGAGTTAGAGATTTCTAAACAAGAAATTGAAACCTCTTTATATGAGTTAGAAAAAAGTGAATATACCAAAAATGAGGTAAGTAAGGTAGCTAAAATTGGGTATTGGGAACAAGATATTGCAACCAAAAATTATAAATGGTCTGATTATGTTTATCGTATTTTTGGGTTAGACCCAAAAGAAGAAGTACCATCAAGAGAAAAAATTGTGCCACTTTTTGATAAAGAATCTCAAGAAAAGATGACACAAGCTACTTTAGATCTTGATTTAAAAGGTATTCCTTTTGATTTAGAGTTGAAGTTAATAAACCTAAGAAATGAGGAGGTTTGGGTAAGACTTATAGTTCAGCCCATTTATAACGACCAAAATGAAATTGATCGAAGAAGAGGTGTTGTACAAGATATAACAGCCTCTAAAAATGCACAAATTGAGTTAGAGCTTTCTAAACAAGAGATTGAAACCTCTTTATATGAGTTAGAAAAAAGTGAATATACCAAGAATGAGGCGAGTAAAGTAGCTAAAATTGGGTACCATGAATATGATATTGCAACAGATGTTTTTATATGGTCTGAGTATCTATATGATATTTTTGGATTCGATAAAACAAAGCGAGTTCCTCCAAGAGAAGAAATTGTGCCACTTTTTGATGAAAAATCTCAGAAAAAGATGAAAAAAGCTACTTTAGATCTTGATTTAAAAGGAATTCCTTATGATCTTGAGTTGAAAATAACCAACTTAAAAAATGAAGAGGTTTGGGTACGAAACATAGCTGAAGCTGTTTATAATGAACAAAATGAGATTGTTGGTAGAAGAGGGGTTACTCAGAATATTACAATTTCTAAAAATGCACAATTTGAAATAGAGCTTTCTAAACAAGAGATTCAAATATCTCTAGAAATGTTAGGGAAAAGTGAGCGTTCTAAGAATGAGGCAAGTAAGATGGCTAAAATGGGGCATTTAGAATTTGATATTGCATCAGATACTTTTGTCTGGTCAGATTATTTGTATGAAATTTTTGGATTTGATTCAAAGAAGAAAATTCCGCCACGAAGTGAAATTCTAACACTTTTTGATGAAGAATCACAAAATAAGATATTAGAATCTGTTTTAGAACTTGAAACGAATGGTACTTCTTATGATATTGAGTTGAAATTTATCAACCAAAGAAAAGAAGACGTTTGGGCACGAAGTGTTGTTCAGCCTGTATATAACGACCAAAACGTAGTTATTGGAAGAAGAGGTACTTTTCAGAATATTACAGCTTCTAAAGTAGCACAACTTGCATTAGAAGCATCTAGACAAGAAATTAAAACGTCTTTAGAACTGTTAGAAAGAAGTGAATACTCCTTAAAAGAATCTAGTAAAGTAGCAAAAATAGGATATTATGGGTATGATACTATAAATGATATTATTATATGGTCTGATTATGTTTATGATATTCTTGGATTTGATATAAAAGATGGAGTTCCTTCAAGAGATGAAAGTATATCAATTATTGATAAAGAATTTATAAAAGAATTTGAGCAAGCCAACATTGAACTTATTTCTAAAGGTAACCCTTATGATATTGAGTTAAAAATATTTAATAATATAAAGAAAAAAGAAGCTTGGATACGAATGGTAGTTCAGCCTGTTTATAACGACCAAAATGAAATTGTTGGTAGAAGAGGTGTTATACAAGATATTTCTGATAGAAAAAAGATTGAAGAAGAACATTTAAGAATAAAAGATAATTATAGACGATTATTTGAGAATGCTACAATTTCTATTTGGAACGAAGATTTAACGGATGTATTTAAAGAAATAGATGAACTTAGAAAACTTGAGATACCTAATTTTAAAATATATTTAGAACAACATCCAGAAGTATTGTTTTCATTACTTGAAAAAGTGAAAGTAAATACAGTAAACAAAGCTACTTTAGAATTATTTAAAGCAAAAGATTATCAACAATTTTTAGGTGGTATTCAAAATACCTTTGGTAAAGGGGCTTACAAAGTATTTGGTAATCTTTTAGCTGCAATATGGAATAAAGAAAAAACGTTTACTTCAGAAGTAAATTTTAAAACTTTAGAAGGAGAAGAGTTTATAGCATTGTTTTCTGTTTCTATTCCAAAAACAAAATTAGAGCAAAAATCAGTTCCTGCAAGTATACAAAGTATACAAAGCATAAAAGATGCAGAGTTAGAAAAAAGAAAATCAATAGAGAAATTAAAAGAAGCAGAAAAATTAGCAAATGTTGGTAGTTGGGTATTTAATATATCTTATCAAAAATCAACTTGGTCTGAAGAAATGTTTTTTATATGGGGGTTTGATTTAAAGAAAGACGCACCTGGGTTGGATATCCTTTTAAACAGAATTCATAAAGATGATTTAGAATTATTTAAAAGCTCAGTAGACAAAGGGATTACTAAAGGAATTCCTTATGATATTGAGTTTCGAATTTGTCCGCCTAATGAAGAGCAAAAATGGATAAGAGGTATTTGTCAACCTGTTTTTGGAGATAATGGAGATGTTATTCGTTTAACGGGTAGTAATCAAGATATCACAGAGCAGAAATTAGCAACTGGTGAAATTGAAAAAGCCGAAGAAATGTATAGTCTATTGACTAACAATTCTAACGATATAATCTGTTTGCAAGAGCTAGATAGTACTTTTACGTATATTAGTCCTTCTATAAAAAGTCTATTGGGTTATGAACAGTCCGATTTTTTAGGTAAACAAATTTTTGATCTAGTCCATAAAGATGATATTCAGTCTTTAGTAGATGCTATGGAACAAAGAATTACTAATGGTGTAGAAGATGCTGCTACTTTTAGAGTTCGTCATAAACAAGGGCATTATATTTGGTTAGAATCTCTGTCGTCTCCCGTTTATAAAGATAATGAAATTAGTTATTTTGTTACCTCTTCTAGAGATGTTACAGAATGGGTTTTAGCAAGATTAGAAATTCAAAAATATCAAACATCACTTCAACAAATGACTACTGAAATGACCTTGATAGAAGAAAAACAGAAAAAAGAAATCGCATCAAATATACACGATCATTTAAGTCAATCTTTAGTTATTTCAAAAATGAAAATTAATGAAATGAAAAAGAAATCTGAGTTAAAAATCATTAATGAAGATTTAAAATTTATTGAATCACATATTTCTGAAGCTTTAGAAAATAGCCGTAAAATTACTTATGAACTTTCACCACCAGTTTTATATCAATTAGGTATTATTGATGCTTTAAATTGGTTGTTAGAGGATGTGGAAGCTACTCACAAGATTGAATGTATCGTTAATAGTAATGTAAATAGTATTAAACTGAGTGATGCTAATTCAATTTTACTTTATAGGTGTATACAAGAAGTAATAAAAAATGCTGTAAAATATGCCAATGCATCTTTATTAACTTTAAATCTTGATAAAAACAAACTCGGAATTAATATTATCCTTACAGATAATGGTGGTGGGTTTGATACTTCTACATTAAATGATTATCAAAATCATTCAGGATCTGGTTTCGGATTATTTGCTGTTCAAGAACGTGTTAAAAACATACAAGGAGAGTTTACAATAACATCAAAAATAAATACAGGAACATCTGTTAAAATTTTTATACCTTTAGCTATATGACTTATATAAACGAAATTAAAATAATATTAGTTGACGATCATAAATTACTTAGAGATGGTTTGAGAAATATTATAGAACAAAGGTCGAATATGCATATAATTGGCGAAGCTTCTGATGGTAGAGAAGCTATAAAAGTATCTTCAAAATTAATGCCAGATGTTATTGTTATGGATGTTGCAATGCCTGGTATGAATGGAGTAGAAGCAGCAAAACAGATTCATAAAGCGCAACCAGACATAAAAATAATAGGTCTTTCTATGCATTCTGGTAAGCAATTTATACAAGGTATGTTTAAAGCGGGTGCTTTTGGTTATTTGTTAAAAGATGGAGATGCAGATGAATTGATTACAGCAATTACTACCGTAGTTCAAAATAAAAGATACCTATCAAAAGACATTAACCAAGAGTTTCTTGCGGTACTTAAAAGTGGAGAAGATATTGTAAAAGCACTTTTGAGTTCTAGAGAGAAAGAAGTTTTACAGTTAATTGCAGAAGGAAATTCTTCTAAAAAGATAGGAGAAATATTGTTTTTAAGCTCAAAAACGATAGATGTTCATAGAAATAATATTATGAGAAAAATAGATTTACATACTATTCCTGAATTAACAAAATATGCTATTCAAAAAGGATTAACCACATTAGATATTTAAGAATTATTGTATCAATATTTTACTTCGTAAAAATGAATAAATTAACGATTATTTAATATAAATATCTATAAAATAGACGTATATTTGAATATATCCCCCGTTAACTTTTTTAAATTATCTAGCTTTGGTACTGGACTCAACATTAACGGATTTATTAATAGTAGAAGATAACCCTTTTATTGGGGAAAGTATTGTTAATGCAGCTAAAGAACATAGTGGTATAGGTGCTCTTCATTTAACAGAAACTTTACAAGAAGCAATTTCTTTTTTAAATGTTACTAATTTTGGTGTAATTGTCCTTGACTTAAATTTGCCAGATGGAAGTGGTTTAGAGCTATTGAAATTGATTAAAGAAAAACAAATAAAAACTAAAGTTTTTGTTTTTTCTGTAAATACAGAACTAAAAAAAATTTGTTTAAGATATGGAGCTTCTGCTTTTTTCGATAAAGCGAATGATTTTGATAAATTAATTGAAACGATTAAAGCAGCTTAACTAAAAAGTGGTTTTTCTTTAAATTTAACAATTCTAATATCTTTTTATTTTGACTAAGTTTAGCAATTACAAAAAGTTAGGTGTTAATAGGTTAGTTTTACTTTTCTTTTAATAAAATTATAGAAGTAAATACCAATATCATATTCTTCAATAATCTACTAATTAGATACACAAATATCTTCTAATCTTAGGAGTAAATAAATCCATAAAAATTTCTAAGTAAAACCTTTTTTGAAGAGAAGATTTTTGAGATTTTATTTAATATAAAAAAAATCCAGCTTTAGGCTGGATTTTTTAAGGGTTCATATCATAAAGAAAGAGGATTGGAGAAAGTTAGAGAGACCCCTACGTACCTAGAGCAATCTCCTTTGTCCTCTATCTTTTATATGAAATGTGTTCGTTTAATTCTTTGTTTTATTAGGTCTAATTATAAGTTTTGTTTTAAGGGGTTCATATCATAAAGAAAGAGGATAGGAGAAAGTTAGAGAGACCCCTACGTATCAAGAGCAATCTCCTTTGTCCTCTGTTTGTTTATATGAAAAGTATTAGTTTATTTTTTTCATTTTACCTGTCCAACTTCTACCACCTAATGTAGATTGGTAATAGATATAACCATTTTTAACTTTATTTATTTTCATGTTTAATTTAGTACCGTTTCTAAAAGGAAAATTAGGTAGGTTAGATTCAAGTATTGTCATTTCACATTCCGTTTCAGAAGTCCATAAAAGACTAGATTTAATAGAGTGTTGTTTATTATTAAAATATTCGATATGTCTGTTTTCTGTAAAAACAACTAAAACATTATCACCTTTATATTTATATGTATAAGTAGTTTCTTCTAATAAAGGAACTATTTTATTACTCGCTTCATTATAATTAACATTGTCATAATTATTCGTTGGAGTATTCATTGCTATATCTTGTGCTCCAGTTGAAAAAGATATTATTAGAACTGTAATAAGTAGTTGTAATTTTTTCATAATAAAATTTTTTGAGGGTTAAAAATCAATCATACATATACTAATAAGTACACTATAAAGATATATAAGATTCTAAGGCAACTCAATAGGTAATTTTCTTATTTTTTCAATTAAGGTAAAAAAGTATATAATTTTTAGTGAGTTTGTTTATTTGAATAATTTGTTTTTTTATAAAATAAAAATCCAGCTTAAAGCTGGATTTTTTAGGGGTTCATATAATAAAGAAAAAGGAATGGAGAAAGTTAGAGAGACCCCTACGTATCTTGAGCAATCTCCTCTGTCCTCTATTTTTTATATGAAATATTTTTGTTTGTTTTTTTTATTTTCCCCGTCTAACTATAAAATCTGTTTTTAATGATTCAAATAAAAAAGAAAGAGGATTGGAGAAAGTTAGAGAAACCCCTACGTGTCTATAGCAATCTCCTTTTTCCTCTATTCTTTTTACATGAAAAAATGTATTCTTTTAATTTTTTATTTTATCAAGTTTACTAATCAATTCTGTTTTTTAATAAGTTCATTTAAATAAAGAAAGGGGATCGGAGAAAGTTAGAGAGACCCCTACGTATCAAGAGCAATCTCCTTTGTCCCCTATTCTTTTATATAAAGAACATTAATTTAATTTTTTCATTTTACCTGTCCAGCTTCTACCACCTAAGGTAGATTGGTAATAGATATAACCATTTTTAACTTTATTTATTTTCATGTTTAATTTAGTACCGTTTCTAAAAGGAAAATTAGGAAGATTAGATTCAAGTATCGTCATTTCACATTCCGTTTCAGAAGTCCATAAAAGACTAGATTTAATAGAGTGTTGTTTATTATTAAAATATTCTATATGTCTGTTTTCAGTAAAAACAACTAAAACATTATCACCTTTGTATTTGTATGTATAAGTAGTTTCCTCTAATAAAGGAACTATTTTATTACTCGCTTCATTATAATTAACATTGTCATAATTACTCGCTTGAGTATTCATTGCTAAATCTTGTGCTCCAGTTGAAAAAGATATTATTAGAACTGTAATAAGTAGTTGTAATTTTTTCATAATAAAATTTTTTGAGGGTTAAAAATCAATCATACATATATTAATAAGTACACTATAAAGATATATAAGATTCTAAGGCGACTCAATAGGTAATTTTCTTATTCATTCAATTAAGATAAAAAAATATGATTTTTAGTGAGTTTGTTAATTTGAGTAATTTGTGTTTTTATAGAAAAAAAGATTCAACAATAAGCCGGATCTTTTAATAAGGAAGAGGGTAGGAGAAAGTTAAAGATATCCCCACATCTCCTGAAGCGATCTCCTTTGTCCTCTATTGTTTTTTTAATAGTTTAATTTATAGTCGATATTTTATTCCAATAAAACCACTAACTATATAATCTTCTTCGCAGTTATAAAGTACTTTTAAGTCTTCTCTTTCTGTAAGTTGCCATGTACAAATTAACTTTAACTTATTATTTATTTTGTAGTTAAGTTCTCCACTGAGGCTAAAACTGTAAAAACCTTCTTTTTGTCTGTATATTTTTCCATAATCTGCATAGGCGCCAGCACCTATTTTTCCATAAACACTTTTAACAACATATCCTGCACCAATAGCGTAACGCTTGTAGTTTTTACCAACTAAATCTGCATACTCTAAAGAAAGGTAAGTTGATAAATGGTTTTTTTTAAGATTGTAAACAGGAATTTCAACCTTAGATAAAAGATTAACAGTTAAAGGATCGTTTCCTTTGTTGTCTCCTACTAAGAATAGTCTTACATCTTGTTGTAGAGATATTTCTATATTGTTTTGGCTATAACTATAAAGACCAAGCATAAAGCAGCAAGTAAATAATATTTTTTTCATAATTGGGGGTTTATGTAAATTGTACATATACTAATATGTACACTATAAAAGTATCGAAGATTGTGAGGTAATTCAATAGGTGAATTTCTTAATCGTTCTAATCAAGATTAAAAAGAAGCTCTTTTGTTAAGTTTTTTTTATAAATAAAAACCCAGCTTTATGCTGGATTTTCTAGGGGGTTCACGTCATAAAGAAAGAGGATCGGAGAAAGCTAGAGAGACCCCTACGTATCAAGAGCAATCTCCTTTGTCCTCTGCTTTATTATATAAAAATAATTAGTTTAATTTTTTCATTTTACCTGTCCAACTTCTACCACCTAAGGTAGATTGGTAATAGATATACCCATTTTTAACTTTATTAATTTTCATATTTAATTTAGTTCCGTTTCTAAAAGGGAAATTCGGTAGATTAGATTCAAGTATTGTCATCTCACATTCCGTTTCAGAAGTCCATACAAGATTAGATTTTATAGAATGTTTTTTATTATTAAAGTATTCTATATGTCTGTTTTTAGTAAAAACAACTAAAACATTATCTCCTTTATATTTATAAGTATAAGTAGTTTCCTCTAATAAAGGAATGATCTTTTTATTGGCTTCATTATAATTAACGTCATCATAATTACTCATTTGAGTATTCAATGCTAAGTCTTGGGCTCCAGTTGAAAAAGTTATTATTATAACTGTAATAAGTAGCTGTAATTTTTTCATAATAAAAATTTTTTGAGGGTTAAAAATCAATTACACATATACTAATAAGTACACTATAAAGATATATAAGATTATAAGGCAACTCAATAGGTAATTTTCTTAATCTTTCTAATTAGAGTTAAAAAAAGAGGACTTTTAATAAGTTTTTATTGTTGATCAATTTGTTTTTTATAAAAAAAGATCCAGCTATAAGCTGGATCTTTGCAAGGGGGTTTGTTTAATAAGAAAGAGGTAGAAGAAAGTTAAAGATATCCCCATATCTCAAAGAACGATCTCCTTTGCCCTCTTTTTTTTATATGAAAAGGATTAGTTTAATTTTTTCATCTTACCTGTCCAGCTTCTACCACCTAAAGTAGATTGGTAATAGATATACCCATTTTTAACTTTATTAATTTTCATGTTTAATTTAGTTCCGTTTCTAAAAGGGAAATTCGGTAGATTAGATTCAAGTATTGTCATCTCGCATTCCGTTTCAGAAGTCCATACAAGATTAGATTTTATAGAATGTTTTTTATTATTAAAGTATTCTATATGTCTGTTTTTAGTAAAAACGACTAAAACATTATCTCCTTTATATTTATAAGTATAAGTAGTTTCCTCTAATAAAGGAATGATCTTTTTATTAGCTTCATTATAATTAACGTTATCATAATTACTCGCTTGAGTATTCAATGCTAAGTCTTGGGCTCCAGTTGAAAAAGTTATTATTATAACTGTAATAAGTAGTTGTAATTTTTTCATAATAAAGGTTTTTGAGGGTTAAAAATCAATTATACATATACTAATAAGTACACTATAAAGATATATAAGATTCTAAGGAAATTCAATAGGTAATTTTCTTAATCTTTCCATTATGGGTGAGAAAGAAGGTGTTTACTGAGGTTATGTTTAGATCATAAAAAATTAAATAAAACATAATTTAAGATTCCTTTATCAGCACCATATTTTTCAATAACTTGAACCAGATGATGCAAATGTTTTTAAGGATTTTAATAAAATGAATAGGTGGGTGTTTTTATATAATATTCTTGTTGTAAAGAAGAGGGAAGTGTAGTTAATGGTTTACATAATATTTAGAAATAGAAGGAGTCTGTTTTTGTTGAGTAATTTGTTTAGCAAAAAAAAATCCAGCTTTAAGCTGGATTTCTTTTTTTATGTTCTAACCTCAAATGTTATGGGTATACTGTAACTAACACCTACAGGATTTCCTCTTTGTTTACCTGGGGTCATTTTTGGAAGTGAGGTAATTATTTTGACTACTTCTTTCTCTAGTCTTGGGTGTGGTCCTCTAGCTCTAACATTAATAACTTTACCTTGTTTACTAATTGTAAAAATTACAAATAGTTTCTTTTTACCTGGTTGTAAACCTAATTCATTTGCTAAATTGGTATCAAATCTTCTACCAAAGTGTTCAGTTACTTTTTTAGTAAAACACTTTTTTAGTTTTGTATTGTTACCTCTACAACCTGGATACACAGGTACATTTTCAATTAATATAAAAGGAATATCTTCTTCAACTTCTTCAGCTTCTTCAACCTCAATAATATCTTCAGTATCTATAATTACACCTTCATCTTCATCTGTCTCTGTAGATTCAATTACAGTCTCTTCGATTTCTTTTTCATCTTCCACAACTGTTATTTGTTCAACTACAGGTGGAGGTGTGTTTTTTGGCGGTGGCTTTACTTCTTGAATTTCGATAATAGGAATATCTTCTTTCATATCATCAAACATGTTTGCTTGACCTAAGCCTTTTAAATCATTTCTTTCGTAAGTCTTATGCTCAATTAATGTGTAGGTGATAAATAAGGTAAGTACTAACCCTATTTGCAAGAAAATTTTACTGTAATTTTCTAATTGTTGTTTTGGATTTTTTTTAATTTCCATTTTGTAACCCTTTTAAAGTTTATGATTTTAATAATATTACTTAAAATAGTTTGCCATAAATTATCAAATTCTTAATAATTTGATTTATGACTGTAAAATTATAAACTATAAGGGCTTTAAAATATGATTTCCATCATACTTTATCATGTACTTTTGTAGGTCTTTTGTTATTCCATAACGTAAGTATGTCTGTGGCCACACTTGCACCACTTCCTGCTGCAATTGCAAACTGACTTCTCCAGCCAGCAATGGTGCCACAACAATATAAACCTTCTCTTATAAGGTGATTATTGTTTTTAAGTTGAATTCTATCTTTTGTAGGGTTTGCTCTTTGATGAGGTTCTATTAAGTCGTCTAGACCTATTATTGTAAAGGGCTTAGAGTAGTTTAATGCAATAATTACTATTTTACTTATGTAGGTGTTGTTATTGGATATTATTTGATAACCATTTACATCCTCTAGTATAGATACAACTTTCTCATTTTTTATTTGTTTAACATGAGGATATAAAGATGAGAGTTGCTTTTTACCTTCTATTAAAATATCTTTCCCTAAAGTTTTGGGAGGTAAGCCTAATACATTATTAAATAAAGCATCTTGTAAGTGAGAAGCTCTTTGATGTGTAATAATCCCTATATTTTTGGGTTTAGCAAAAGGTTTGTTTTTTGCAGAACCTAATACTAAAGCACATTGCATTCCAGATACACCACCACCAATAATAAGAGCATCAAATTTCATTTTAAAAAAGCATTTTAATATTTGCTGCAAATAACTTTACAGAAATAGCTAATAAGATTACACCAAATACTTTACGTATTATTTGAATTCCTGTTGGGCCAATTAATTTTTCAATTTTTGAGGATGTTTTTAAAACGATGTATAAAACGATCATATTTAAAACAACAGCAACAATAATATTCTGTATAGCAAATTCGGCTCTTAAAGAAAGTAACGTTGTTAAACTTCCTGGACCAGCAATTAAAGGAAAAGCTAGTGGGAAAACGGTAGCAGTAACAGCAGAAGAACTTGCGTCATCTTTATATAAAGTAATACCTAAAATCATTTCTAAAGCAATAAAAAATAAAATTAATGCTCCTGCAACAGCAAAAGAATGTACATCGATACCAATAAAATGAAGTAAACTTTGTCCTACAAAAAGAAAAAGGATCATAATGAAACCTGCAATAATTGATGCTTTTTCAGATTGAATATGTCCAGATTTTCTACGTAAATCAATAATTATTGGAATATTTCCAATAATATCGATTACAGCAAAAAGAACCATAAAGGCAGTAATAATTTCTTTTAGATTAAAGTTCATGATAAATGAATTTAGATTTATGCAAAATTAAAAAACTTAGTTTAGCTAAACGTAAAGTTATAGAAAAAAATAATACTATTTTTGCGGTATGTTTCAACTAGGAAAAACAATAGTTTCAGAAGATATTATAGAAAAAGATTTTGTGTGTAATCTTTCTGCATGTGGTGGTGCTTGCTGTGTAGATGGTGAGGCTGGTGCTCCATTAGATAAAGAGGAAACTAAAATTTTAGAAAAAATTTATCCCAAAGTAAAACCTTTTTTAAGAAAAGAAGGAATAGATGTAATTGAAAAAGAAGGAACTTGGGTTACAAGTGAATGGGGAGAGTTAGAAACTCCTTTAATTAATGGAGCTGATTGCGCTTATGTAATTTTTGATGAAAAAAATACTGCGCTTTGTGCTATTGAAGAAGCTTACAATTCTGGTGAAATAGATTGGAAAAAACCTGTTTCTTGCCATTTATATCCTGTAAGAGTTAAAGAATATAGCGAGTTTTCTGCAGTAAATTACCACAAGTGGGAAATTTGTGATGATGCTTGTTCTTTAGGGAAAGAGTTACAAGTACCCGTATATAAGTTTGTAAAACAAGCCTTAGTAAGAAAATTCGGACAAGATTGGTATGACGAATTAGAGAAAGTAGCTGAAAAGCATTTAAAATAATGGGAACTTAATAACAACCTTAGTTCCTAGGGCATTATTATTTTCATCTTTTAAATCTTTATAAATTATAGAATAATCGTTTATTAAATTCTTTGAGAAATTGGTTAATCTATCTTTTGTTAAATTTATTCCTACAGATTTTCTATTAATAGATTTTTCAGCTTTTATTTTTGCAGCAGCATCACGTCCAATTCCATTATCTGCAATATCAATTTGAATATAATCAGAAGATATTTTATGAATATGAATTGTCATCTTTTTATCTTTTCCTTTCGAAGATAAACCATGCCATAAAGAATTTTCTAAGAAAGGTTGTAACACTAAAGGTGGAATTTTTATCGACTCTAAATTTAAGGAAGGATCAACTATAACAGAAAAGTCTATTTCATTTGAAAAACGAATATTCTCTATACTCATATAAAGCTCCATCGTTTCTATTTCTTCAGCTAACGTAGTTTCTTGTATAGAAGAAGCTTCTAGTATTTTTCGCATCAATTTCGAAAACTTGTTTAGGTAAGAAGTCGCTTTTTTCTTATCGTTTTCAATAATGTATAGTTTAATAGAATTTAGGGCATTAAACATAAAGTGAGGATTCATCTGACTTCTTAAAGCATCTTGTTTTAATGAAAGAATTCTTTTTTCATTTTTTAAACGTTTTTGTTTACTAACAGAAAAGACAACTACAGTAGTTAAAGCAAAAATACTTAAAGCCATAATCCATAAGTTTCTGTTTCTTGTAATTTGTAATTGAGCAATCTGATTCTTTTTTGCTAAATCTTTTATTTGATTTTCACTATGTTCTTTGTTATATTTACTAGTTAACTCACTGACATATAGTACGTTTCTGTCGTTAAGTGTTTTAGCACCTTCTTCTTTTGCTTTCTTGTAATAAAAGTAAGCCTTTTTATAATCTTTTTTCTTGTCATTTAACAGTGCTAGGTTTTCATTTGCTTGAACTATAATAGCTTGTATGTTAAATTCTGTTGCAATATTTAAAGCTGTAGTTAAATTATCTTTAGATGCAGTAAGTTTATTTAAGTGTAATTGAGCTAAACCTAAAGCATTATATGTTTTAGACAGATAATACTTGTCGTTTTCCTTGATTGCTGCTTGTAAAACGGTATCTACAGTAGTAAGAGCTTGATTGTACTTTTTTTGTTTTATTAAAATATTCGCAATTCTATATCCGCAAATTATTCTACCAAGCTTAGAATCTATTTTATTGTTATAATTTAAAGATTTGTGATAATTTAAAAGTGCTTTATCTAAATTACCTAAGCCTTCATTTGCTCTTCCAATATTTTGATAGTTAATAGCAAGACCAAGTTGATGACCAAGTTCTCTTTGTGTAATAATCGATTTGCTAAACTCATTTAGTGCTAATTTATATTGTCTTAAAGAAACGTAGATATTACCAATACTATTTTGAGAAATACTAATACTTTTTTTAATACTAACTGTAGGATTCTTAATACGAATAGCTTTATCTAATGCTCTTTGATGATAATTTAAAGCATTTCTAATATCATCTTGTCTTCTGTAAACAGAACCAATAGCATTTAATACTTTTACTTCAGAAACGGTATCTTTTATTTTTTCGCTAATAATTAATGCTTTTTCATATTGAAAAAGAGACTTGTTAAAAAGAGAACGATCTCTATAATGCCTGCCTAGAGCATTAGAACCATAAAACTGCCCTTCTAAATATGCGTTTTCTTTACTTCTTTTTACTAGTTGTTCTAAGAGGTCTTTGTCTTCTCTTTTTTTTCTAAAAACAGAGTCAATAATATCTAAAGAAGAAATTTTATTCTCAACAAGGTATTCTATTTGTTTATTTTTTTCTTTTTTTTGAGAAAAAGAGATAATACTTAAAAACAAAAAAGTAAGCGTAAATAATTTTGACTTCATAAATTAAAATTTATCTAAAAACTCTGCTTTCTTTTGGCGAGAAACTGGTATTTTCTGATTGTTTTCTAAAACGACATAACCATCTGTTTTTAAGAATTCTTTCACTTTTTTTAAGTTGATAATATAAGAATTATGAATTCTAAAAAACACTTCTTCTGGTAGTAATGTATTAACTTCTTTCAGCTTTTTTGTAACAACAATTTTTTTATTATTTGTAGTATAAATTGATGAGTAATTCCCATCAGATTCAATAAAAAGGATTTCTTCAGGCTCTAAAAAAATTAGTTTACCATCTGTATTAATTGTAATTTTTTTATTGTTTAATTTTTCATTAAAATTCAATAATACTTTTTCTACTTTGTTAGAGTTTAAAGATCTAATATTATACTTCTTTACTTTTGCTATAGTTTCTTCTAAATCATCAGTGTCTATAGGTTTTAATAGATAATCTATAGCATCGTTTTTTAATGCTTTAATAGCATATTCATTATAAGCAGTTGTAATTACTACAGCAAAATCTCGAGATTTTAATTTCTTTAAAAACTGAAAACCATCCATAGTTGGCATTTCAATATCTAAAAACAGGCAATCAATCTCATTATTAGCTAAATAAATTAAAGCTTTTTCAGGGTCATTAAAAGTAGCAATTACATTTATTTGGTCATTAAAATTTGATAATTCCCAAGATAAACCTTGTATTGCTTTTGGTTCGTCATCAACAATAACTGATGTTAGCATAAAAAATGTTTTAACCAAAAATACTATAATATTTACATTTTGATTGTTTTAATTAAATAGAAAATACAAGATGCTTTGTTTTTAATACAATTTATACAGGATTTAAAACCATTTATACAAAAGTGAATTTTAAAACAGATAGTTCCTCTTACTTTTGTAAAGCATTTTGGGGGAAATGCAAAAATTTAAGAAAACATTAAGTTTATTGATTGATTAACTGTAGGGGGATAATCAATTTATAGTAAAAAAGCATCACTATTTAGTGATGCTTTTTTAGTGGAATTCATTTATATATTTTTAGTTATTAAAAGATCTAATTTAATTTATTTGATAATTATCCAAGATAACTCTGTAAAACTCTAATTTTTCTATTAATATAAAAGATACTGTAATTTTTGAATTTAGGTTGCTTTATTAATTTGATAGATATTCTTTATTTTATTTTTTATGCAATTTATACAGTATTTAGTGCCATTCATACAAAAGTGAATTTTTAAATAGTTTGTTTCCCTTACTTTTGTAGAGCGTTTTGGGGGAAATGCAAAAAATAAAAATGAATTAAGTTTATTGATTGATTAACTGTAGGGGGTTAACCAATTTATATTAAAAAAGCATCACTTTTTAGTGATGTTTTTTTTTGTGGCATATTCTTTGTTTTAACAAAGTCTTAACATTTAAAAACTTTCTGATTATGAAAAATGTAAAAAAGTTACCAAGCAAACAATTAGAGAAATTCTCTAACATTTTTATGCAGTTAGGGTTGGTCTTAGTACTCTTTGTAGTATATGTAGCCTTAGAGTATAAAACAGAACAAAAGACTATTGTAAGTTGTGTCTTTTTAGATAAAGGTAGTGTGGTTAATATAGAACCAGACGCAGACGTTATTTTTAAAAGAGAACCGAAAGTTATTCCTAAAGCAGAAATAGTAAAAATAGCACCGCTTTTAATTGATGAAGTTGTAAAAGGAGATAATACTATTAAAGAAATTATTTTTGATGATACTCCTGATGAACTCCCAACCATAATAGATATTAAAGCTTTAGTTGTAGTAAAAGAACCTGAGAAATTTAACCCAGAAGATGCAGTTCCTTTTGTGAATTTACAAAACGCACCGGTTTTTAAAGGATGTGAAAATTTATCAAAAGAAGATAATAAAGTTTGTTTTGATAAAAAAATGAAGCAATTTGTGCAACGTAATTTCGATATTTCTTTGGCAAACGAATTAGGTTTACATTCTGGTAATCATAGAATACAAACACAGTTTATCATCAACCAAAAAGGAAGTATTATAGATGTGGAAATAAGAGCGCCTCATAAAAAATTAAAAAATGAAGCTCAAAGAATTATAAATAAGCTTCCAAAGTTTAAACCAGGTAAGCAAAATAGTAGAACAGTAAAAGTTAGATATTTATTACCAATTACTTTTAAAATTGAGTAATATAGAAACCCAACCATTTGGTTGGGTTTTTTGTTGAAAACGGTTTATAATTTATTATTTTTGTAATATGGAAATCAATCAATATTTAGACGCTACTTACTTAAAAACAGCAAGTCAAGCAAACCTTTCAGAAGAAGAGAATCAACAAAAAGTTATTGATCTAATCAAAGAAGCTATTTTGTATGATTATAAATTAATAATGATTCGTGCAAAATATATTCCTTTAGCAAAAGAAATGCTTCAAGAAGCAAGTAAAAGTAACCTTATAGGTACAGTTATTGGCTTTCATGAAGGAACTTATACCGTTGAAGAAAAATTAGAAGAAGCACAAAAAGCGATTAATTTAGGTGCCGATGAGTTAGATTTTGTGGTAAATTATGAAGCTTTTAAAAGAGGAGAAATAGATTTAGTTAAAAATGAAATTACAAAAGGAATTGAACTTTCTTTAGCTAATAATAAGGTTGTAAAATGGATAATTGAGGTAGCTGCCTTAACAAGCAAAGAAATAATTGTAATTTCGCAATTAATTAAAGACATTGTTTTTGATGTTTTTGGTGAAGAAAATGCAGATAAAGTTTTTGTAAAATCATCAACTGGTTTTTTTAAAACAGAAAACAATTTGCCAAATGGAGCTACGTTTGAAACTATGAAGTTAATAGTAGAAAATGCAAAGCCATTAAAAATAAAAGCAGCTGGAGGAGTAAGAGATTATGAAACTGCTGTAAAAATGGTTGAATTAGGAGTAGATAGAATTGGTACATCATCTTCTAAAGAGATTGTTAATAAAGAAAATAATTCAAATTCAGGTTACTAATTTTGAAAGATTATTTTGCACATGAAACCGCTGTAATAGATGCAGATTGCAGTATTGGAAAAAATACCAAAATTTGGCATTTTAGTCATATTATGTCTAATTGTGTTATTGGTGAACAATGCAATATTGGTCAAAATGTAGTGGTTTCTCCAGAAGTAATTTTAGGTAAAAATGTTAAAGTACAAAACAACGTTTCTATTTATACAGGCGTAATTTGTGAAGATGATGTTTTTTTAGGTCCTTCAATGGTTTTTACAAATGTGATAAACCCAAGAAGTGCTATCAAAAGAAAGAACGAATATCAAAAAACTTTAGTAAAAAAAGGTGCAAGTATTGGTGCTAATGCAACGATTGTTTGTGGTAATACTATTGGCGAATATGCTTTTATTGGAGCAGGATCTGTCGTTACTAAAGAAGTTTTACCTTTTGCACTTGTAGTTGGTAACCCATCAAAACAAATTGGTTGGGTAAGTGAATATGGCCATACTTTAGAGTTTAATGAAAACGGAATTGCAATTTGTAAGGAAAGCAATCAAAAATATCAATTAAAAAATAACACTGTTATAAAATTATAGGATGATAAAAAAATACGTATTTCTAGTTTTATTATTTCCCACACTATTTTTTGCTCAAGAAGAAAGATATCCAATCTTTGATGTCTGTAAAGGAGCTGAAATAGAATCTTTAAAAGATTGTTTCTACACAACAGCAAGAAAACATTTTTTTGCAGAATTTAAAACTCCAGCAATTGTAGAAAATGAAAGTTTTAATGGAACAGTTAATACTATTTTTGCAGTTACTGCAGAAGGTGAATTTAAATTGATTTACGTTAACACTCCTTATGAAGGAATTAGAGAAGAAGTAAAAAGAGCTTTTAAAGTTTTTCCGAAAATTACTCCAGGTTGGTACAATAACCACGCAATAGAAATGAAGTTCGAACTTCCTATTAAGTTTCCTATAATAGAAAATTCTATTAGTTACGATGTAAAACCTTCAATAGAAATTAAGAAAGAAAACTTATTAGATGTTGTGGAAAAAAATAGAATTGCAGATTCTACCTTTTTAGAGCATAGCAGTAAATTAAATATTCCGTTTACGCATAAGAACTATGTAGACTATGAGTTTGCTTTACATAAAGCAAAAGGAACACATACTGCTTCTAAACCATATACTTACAATGAAGTTGGTGAGTATTATAACTTAACAGAAGAGAAGAAAAAGTTTTTAAAACCAAATAAAAGAACTTGGTTAGGTAATAAAGTTTGGAACGAACATTTATTACAAATTAAAAAGGAAGATTATTGGTTAACAGTAGACTTTCTATTTGATGTTCAGTTAGGAAAAGATAATTCAGATTTAGCGTATACATTCAATAATTCTAGAATTGTAAATGTTAATGGAGAAATTGGAAATAATTTTTCATTCTCTACAACGTATTCAGAAAGTCAAGGTAGGTTTGCAGAGTATGTAAATAGTTACGTTACAAACCCAGCAGCAAATTTTAAACCTAAAAATTCAGAAGGTTTAGTTCCTGGTAGAGGAAAGACTAAAGGACATAGAACAGATTCTCATGATTATCCTGTTGCAGAGGCTTATTTAGCATACACGCCAAATAAACACATGCAATTTCAATTTGGTAATGGTAAAAACTTTATTGGAGATGGTTATAGATCTTTTATTTTATCAGATGTTTCTTCTCCAACAACCTATTTAAAAATGAAGGTTGATTTATGGAAATTTCAATACACAAATATTTGGATGTGGAATACAGAACCATCTATTAGTTCTGTTTCTGACCCAAATGAACATGCAAGAAAATACGTAGCAGCCCATTATTTGAGTGTTAATATTACAGATCGATTAAATTTAGGCTTTTTTGAAACAGCAATTTCTGCTGGAGAAAATGGTATAGATGCAGGTTTTTTAAATCCAATAATATTTTATAGATCTTTAGAGTTTAATAGAGGTGAAGATGCAGGTAATGCAATTATTGGTTTAACAGGAAAATATAAACTGAACGATAATATTTCTTTATATTCTCAATTTATGATTGATGAGTTTTCTTTTGGAAACTTTAGTGATTTAAGTGATTGGAAACATAAGTTTGCTTACCAAATGGGAGCAAAGTATTTTGATGCTTTTAATGTTAAAGATTTATTTTTACAATTAGAATACAATCGTGCTCGTCCTTATACTTTTGCACATAAATCGCCAATTTTAAATTATGGTAACTATAGTCAGCCACTTGGGCATTTATGGGGAGCTAACTTTTGGGAAGCAATTGCAATTGCGAGATATAAAAAAGATAGATGGAGTGGTAGTGCTAAAATTATCTTAGGTAAAAAAGGTTTTGATTTAGATGATCAAATAATAAGTTATGGTGGAGATCTTTATCAATCTTATGAAGATAGGTTAGCGGATACCGGTATTGAAATTGCTCAAGGTAACACTGCAAACATATTTATTGCAGATATACAAGCTAACTATTTAATAAACCCATCTAATAATACAAATCTATTTGCAAGTTTATCTTATAGAAATTTCTCACCAGATACACCTATAATAAGCTCTCCTTCAGGATCAAATGTGTGGTTTAGTGTAGGGGTAAAAGCAGATTTATTTAATTGGTATTTTGATTTTTAAATTTTATATCTTTATTTGGTATTAACAAACAATATTATATATATTTGCAGTGTGATTTTTTATTAAATCACACTTTTTCTTTTTCATAGCAATTTTCCCACTCAATTTATTGAGTGGGTTTTTTTATATGTAAAAGTTAAAAGCTGGCTAAAAACATTGTAAAGTCATAATTATCAAATATCTTTGCAGACTATTTTGTAAAATGAGCACAACACTAATTACAAACAATACAACATCTATGCAAGCTATTTTTTCTGACTTTAAACAACTAACAAAAGTTGGTTTGTCTTTAAGTGTGGTCTTTTCTTCTGTTGCAGGATATTTATTAGCAATAGATGTCGTTAATTATTTTACACTTTTTCTTTTAGCTATTGGTGGTTTCTTTATGGTCGGTGCATCAAATGCATTTAATCAAATTATAGAAAAAGATACAGATGCTATTATGAAACGTACACAAAATAGACCTTTGCCAACAGGTAGAATGTCTGTTAATGTTGCATTAACCATCGCAATTCTATTTACAATCCTTGGTTTATCAATTTTATATAGTATAAACCCTAAAACAGCTTTGTTTGGTGCTATTTCTATATTTTTATATACAAGTGTTTATACGCCTTTAAAACCAGTAACACCATTATCTGTTTTTGTTGGTGCAATTCCAGGAGCAATTCCTTTTATGTTAGGTTGGGTGGCAGCCACTAATAATTTTGGTTTAGAAGCAGGTTTCTTATTTATGATTCAGTTTTTCTGGCAATTCCCTCATTTTTGGGCAATTGGTTGGTTGCAAGATGAAGAATATAAAAAAGCAGGATTTAATATGCTGCCTATGGGAGAAAAAGACAAAGGAGCAGTAAAACAGATTATATTTTACACTATAATTATGATACTTGTATCAATTGCACCCGTTTTAAAATTATCAGGAGCATTTTATATTCATCCTATAACAGCAGTAATTGTTGCTTTGTTGGGGATTTATATGCTGTACTTTGCATTTAAATTACATAAAAGTGAAGAAAACATTGATGCAAGAAAACTTATGTTATCAAGTGTTTTGTATATTACAGCAGTGCAAATTATATACGTAGTAGATAAATTTTTACATTAATAATGATATTAGAACAAGATTTACAAGAAGAATTAACGGTTGCTAAGAGAAAATCGGCAAAACCTATGTTATGGATTTCCATGATTAGTATGGTGATGTTTTTTGCAGGATTAACAAGTGCATATGTAATAAGTATGAAAAGAGATGATTGGGTTTCTTTTGATTTACCACGAGCATTTTATATAAGTACTTTTCTAATCGTTGCAAGTAGTATTACGCTGTTTTTGTCGCAAAAATTCTTAAAAAATGATAAAAGACAACTCTCATTAGTGTTTGTTATTGCAACTTTATTACTAGGAATAGGATTTGTGTGGCAACAATATGTTGGTTTTAATCAATTAAAAAGTGTTGGTCTTTTTTTTACAGGACCAGAAAGTACGGTGTCAACATCTTTTATAATAGGAATCACATTTATGCACGTTTTACACCTGTTAGCAGGTCTTTTAGTGCTTTTGGTTGTTATTTATAATCATTTTAAATACAAATACAAATCAGACAATATGCTTGGTTTTGAACTAGGAGCAATCTTTTGGCATTTTGTAGATATACTATGGATTTACCTATTTTTCTTTTTCTATTTTATTAGGTGATGAAAAATAGCTATTTTTGGCGCACTAACTAAGAACACTAATTAATAGAAATTATTATATGGAAGCAAATATTGCTATACCTGAAGATGGTAAAGAAACTTGGAGCGGTGGTGGACAACGACCATTTGGAGCAAGTTATGGTAAAATGATGATGTGGTTTTTTATCGTTTCTGATGCTTTAACCTTTACAGGTTTTTTAGCAGCTTACGGTTTAACACGATTTAAATTTATAGACTCTTGGCCAATTGCCGATGAAGTGTTTACTCACTTTCCTGGATTGCATGGTGTACATGCACCAATGTATTACGTTGCATTAATGACATTTATTCTTATTGTTTCTTCTGTAACAATGGTTTTAGCTGTTGATGCTGGTCATCAAAAGAAACAAAAAAAGGTAGCTTGGTATATGTTTGCTACTATTATTTTTGGAATCATCTTTGTTGGATCTCAAGCTTGGGAGTGGAAAAACTTTATTAATGGATCTTATGGAGCAGTAAAAACTACTGATGGTAAAATTTTACAATTTGTAAAAGATGGTCATCAAATTGCTTTGTCAGACTTTGTTGTTGGAGAAAGAACCGATGGAAGAGTTCAACACGAAAGAGAAAACGGATTATGGTTTGAGAAGGAAGGAACTATAGCTACATATTCTATAGCTCAAATTCAAAATTCTTATAAATCTAATTCAGAGATACTAGTTCGTTCCGAATTGATAGATCCTGTTACCAAACAAAAAATAATTCTTTCAAGAGAAGAAGGTTTGGCTCAGTTAGCTAAAACTAAATTAGTTGTTGAGGGTGCAAACTTGCAAGTAAATGAATATGGAAATACCATTTTTGCGGATTTCTTTTTCTTTATTACAGGATTTCACGGATTTCACGTGCTTTCAGGAATTATAATTAATATCATTATTTTCTTCAATGTTATTCTAGGTACTTATGAACGTAGAGGACATTATGAAATGGTAGAAAAAGTAGGATTATATTGGCACTTTGTAGATTTAGTTTGGGTATTCGTATTCACATTCTTCTATTTAGTTTAATTTATAAAAGAAATTAAAATGGCACACGCACACGAATCGAACACAAAAAGAATTTGGGTAGTTTTAATAATATTAACAGTAATAACAACTGTAGAGGTTGCATTTGGTATTGTTAAACCTGCATCTTTACACTTAACTAGTTTTTTAGGTATAAGTCCTTTAAACTGGATGTTTATTATTCTAACACTAGTAAAAGCATATTACATTGCATGGGCATTTATGCACTTAGAGGGTGAGAAAAAATGGTTTAGACGTTCAATCGTTTGGACAGCCGTTTTCTTAATCTGCTATTTAATGGCTCTTATGTTAATAGAAGGTAATTATTTACACAGCACATTAGCCCCACTTGTAAAATGGTAATTTAAAAAATTAAAAAGGTGGTTTTATCCACCTTTTTTTTGCATTAAACTTTATTCAGTATTTCAATAAAATATAGATGATGAAACTTACAAAAAAAAGAGTTGTATTATTTTTACTGTTTATTTTTCCTTTAATCTGTTTTCTATTAATGTCTACAGGAACAAACAACTTTACTAAATTACCTGTAGCTACTACAAATGTTGTTGATATTTCTACAATAGATGCTGCAAAAACATTTAAAGATAATATTTCTGTAGTTTGTTTTTTAGGTGATGATATGAATGCTCATAAAGGAGGTTTCTTTAACTTGAATGAAAAAATCTACAAGAAATTTATTGAATATAATAAATTTCAAATAATTGCTATTTATCCTGAAGGAAAAGAGGAGGAAGCAAAACAACTTAAAAAGGAAATTAGTGCATTTACAGATATGGTAAAGTGGAATTTTATTCCAGGTAGTAAGGAAGATATTTCTGCTTTGCATGCTAGTTTTAATTCAAGTTATCCACTTTCTAGTTCGTCGTATACTTTTAAAACTTTTTTAGTTGATAAAAATGGAGATTTAAGAGGGCGTGCAGATGATAAAGAAAATCCAAACAGAGAAATTCTTGGTTATGATATGAATTCTGTTGCAGACTTAAATAAGATAATGAAAGATGATATTTTAGTGCTTTTTTATGAGTACTATGCTGCATTTAAAGAGAAAAACGAAAATAAAGCACAAAGAAAAGAAGTTGGGTTATGAAAAAAAAGTATTCTTACATAGGTATTTCTTTTATTATACTTTTATTCGGAATTTATGTTGTTAGAAACTTAGATAGAAGAATAGATGAAAACGATCTTGTTCAAGATGATAGATTGAATAAAATTGATAAGAAATCAACTAGTACAAATAGTAGTTTATTCAAATTTAATAAGGTTCCAGATTTTGAATTCATAAATCAAAACGGAATTACTATTAGTAATAATGATTACAAAGGAAAAGTATATGTAGTTGAATTCTTTTTTACAACGTGTCCTACTATTTGTCCTTTGATGAATAAACAGATGTTAAAGATTCAAAATGAATTTAAAGGAAATAATGATTTCGGAATTGCATCCATTTCAATAACTCCTGAGATTGATACTCCAGAAGTAATGAAAGCTTATGCTTTAGAACATAAGATAACACATAAGAATTGGAACTTATTAACTGGTAAATCTCAAGAAATAGTTTATGCTTTATCAAACAAAGGATTTAAATTGTATGTAGGAAAAGGAGATGAAGATCATGGAGGTTTTGAACATTCTGGTTTGTTTGCTTTGGTAGATAAAGAAGGGAATATTAGATCTAGAAAAGATCAGTATGGAAACCCAATTATGTATTACAGAGCATTAAAAGAACAAACTTTTGCAGATCAAATAACTGAATTAAAAGAGGATATTAAAATTTTATTGAATGAGTAATTTATCACAAGAAAAAAAGTACAAGAAAATAATTACAGGATTATCTATTGTTATTCCTATAGCTGTAGCAGCTTTATTTCTTGTTAATTTAAGAAAGTTAGGTTTTAATGTAGAACCTTTAACTTTTTTACCACCAATTTATGCGTCTATAAATGGTTTAACAGCAATTGTTTTAATTGCAGCAGTAATTGCAATAAAAAAAGGAAATAAAAAGTTACACGAGCAATTAACCACTTTTGCAATAGGTTGTTCTTTACTTTTTTTAGTAATGTATATTGGGTATCACATGACATCAGACTCTACTAGTTTTGGTGGTGAGGGTGTTATAAAATATATTTATTTATTTATTCTTTTTACGCACATTGTTTTATCAATAGTTATAATACCGTTTGTTTTAACTACATTTATGAGAGCAAAATTAGGAAATTTTCCACAGCATAAAAAAATTGCTAAAATTACATTTCCTTTATGGCTTTATGTTGCTATTACTGGTGTTGTTGTCTATTTAATGATTTCTCCTTATTATGTATAAAAAAAGCATTTTACTAGTTTTATTGATGGTTTTTACATCAAAATTTTCATTCTCACAATGTGCCATGTGTAAAGCAGTTGTAGAAAACGGAGATGTTTTTATGGCAGAAGGTGTTAATAATGGAATAACCTATCTAATGGTATTTCCTTATCTTTTAATTGGTGTTTTATTTTATGCTATTTATAGATATAAAAAAAAGGGAAAAATTTAACATTATATAAGTGTAATTTCTTGTAACAAATTTTACTTTTAGTCGTCCTATATAAACTATCAAGAGAATTCTTTTTTTGATGTGTATAATATATTTTATCAATTAAAAATAATACGTTTTGAAAACTAAACTTATCCTATTTGTAGCACTGTTAATTTCTGTCGCTACTTTTTCACAAAAAAAATGGACTCTTAAAGAATGTGTAGATCAAGCTTTAGAGAGAAATATTTCAATTCAACAAAATAAATTAAGTTTAGAACTTGCTAAAAAAGATGTTGAATTTACTAAAGGAAACTTTTTACCAAACTTTAATGGTAATTTAAATAATTCGGGAAGTTTTGGTTTATCTACCGGAGGAGACAATACTAGAAGTTCAGCAGATAGATATAGCTTATCATTAGGATTAAATGGAGGTGGTATTATATTTAATGGTTATAGAAATACAAATACATATAAGCAAGCTCAATTAGGTGTAGAATCAAGTCTTTTAGATTTAAAGAAAATAGAAAATGATATTTCATTATTTGTTGTCAATGGGTATTTAAATATATTGTTTGCGAAAGAAAACCTAAGTGCTGGGAGAGTTCAGTATGAAATCAGTAAAAAACAAATTGAAGCTGCTGAAAGTAGATTTAAGTCAGGAGTAATTGCTAAAGGAGATTTATTAAATACACAATCTACTGCAGCTACTAATCTACAAACTGTTATATCTCAAGAAAACGCATTGGATTTAGCGTTGTTAAATTTAGCGCAATTATTACAGGTTTCTGTAGAAGGTTTTGATGTTTCTTCTATTGATGTTGGTACACCGTCTGCTAATTTGTTCTACAAAAACTCATCAACTGTCTACAATAAATCTTTAGATAGAATGCCAGAAATAGAAAGAGCAAAATTAGCAATAGAAAATTCAGATTTAAACATAGAAATTTCTAAAGGAGCTTTTTTACCTACTTTAAGTTATTCTTTTGGTGCAAATACTTTTTATAATACAACTCTTGGTGAACCAGAAGTTTTTGCAGGTGTAGATGCAACAGGTAATCCTTTTGTGATAGATAACAGGTTTACTAATCAGCTTGATAATAATTTAGGTTATAATATTGGTCTTTCTTTAAATATTCCAATATTTAACCGTTTTCAAACTAAAAATAGAGTAGCACAATCTAAAATTAATAAAGAAATTTCAGAAACAAGATTAGAAAGCGAAAAATTAAGTTTAAAACAAACCATAGAACAGGCCTTTTTAGATGTAAAAACAGCTTTAAAATCTTATGAAGCAGCTAAAATATCTTTAGAAGCACAAGAAGAGGCTTTTAAAAATGCACAAGAAAGATATAATTATGGTGCAATGACACAGTTCGATTTCGATCAAGTTAGAACACGTTTGGTAAATGCACAAGCAACTCTTATTCGTTCTAAATATGATTATGTTTTTAAAACGAAAGTATTACAATTCTATTCTGGAGAATTAGTTTTAGATTAGACAAAATAAAGATTACTGATGAAGCCTCGCATATTTGCGAGGTTTTCTTTTTTCTATCACTTATATTTGCATAAAAATTTACAAGTTGGCAATAATCCTTAACATAGAAACTGCAACAAAAAACTGTTCTGTAAGTCTTGCAAGAAACGGAGCAATTTTAGCAATAAAAGAATTGAATAATGGTAATTATTCTCATGCAGAAGTTTTACATCCTTTTATTGTTGATATTTTAAAAGAAGCAAATCTTAATTCTAATGAAATTGATGCTGTAGCAGTAAGTAAAGGCCCAGGTTCTTATACGGGCTTAAGAATTGGAGTTTCTGCTGCAAAAGGGCTTTGTTTTGCTTTTGACAAGCCATTAATCTCTATAAAAACATTAGAATCTTTAGCAAATGCTATTTCTGTTGATGAAGGAATTATAGTGCCAATGTTAGATGCAAGAAGAATGGAAGTTTTTGCTGCTGTTTTTGATGTAAATTATAACGAAGTAAGAGAGATTAAAGCAGAAATTATTGATGAAAACTCTTATTCTGAATATTTAAAAACGAGTAAAGTTTATTTTTTAGGTGATGGTGCTCATAAATGTAAAGAAATAATCACTCATAAAAATGCTGTTTTTATTGATGATAAATTTCCTTCATCTAAAGAAATGGCAATTTTATCATATAATAAGTACAAAAAAAACGACATCGAAGATGTCGCTTATTTTGAACCTTTTTATTTAAAAGATTTTGTTGCTATTCCTGAAAAGAAAAAGAAACCTACTTTTTAACGTTTACTTGATGTGGGTAAGGAATATCAATTCCTGCCTTATCTAAAGCTATTTTAGTACTTTCTGTTACATCAAAAAATACGGTCCAATAGTCTTCAGTTTTACACCAAGGTCTAACTGCAAAATTTACAGAACTATCTGCTAATTCAGAAACAGTAACTGCAGGAGCAGGATCTTTTAATACTTTAGGATGAGAAGTTATTACACTCATTAAAACATCTTTTGTTTGTTTAATGTCTGCAGCATAATCTACACCAAAAGTTAAATCTACTCTACGAGTTCCTTCTGTAGAATAATTTATAATATTTCCGTTAGATAAAGTTCCGTTTGGAATTATAATTTCTTTGTTAGATAAACCAGTAAGTTTTGTTGTAAAAATTTCGATTTCTTTTACTACACCAATTTCACCTTGTGCTTCAACTAAATCTCCTAATTTAATAGGTTTGAAAATCATTATTAAAACACCACCTGCAAAATTGGCAAGAGATCCTTGTAACGCTAAACCAACAGCTAAACCTGCTGCTGCTAGAATTGCTGCAAAAGAAGTTGTTTCTACACCTAGTTTAGAAATAACAGCTATTATTAATATTATTTTTAATCCCCAACCAATTAGGTTTCCTAAAAATTTTTGAAGTGTAATGTCAATACCGCTTTTATCCATTACTTTTCTAGAAGCCTTTACAATTAGTTTTATAATTATTAGACCAATAATTAGCATTGCTAATGCTACTAATACTTGTGGAGTAAACTCAACGACTAACTTTTTCAAATATTCAATATATTCTTTCATTTTATTTTTTTCTTAGAAATTAAATGCAAAAATAATGGTTTCTTGTTGAAGAATGAAGAAATTAGTTATAATAATAAGATTGAAATTATACCTAAAGTTGCTGGTATAGTCTGTATATATAGTATGCGAATCTTTTTTGTAGAATAAGCACCATAAATTCCAGCAATAGCAACACAAGCTAAAAAGAACATTGCAACATCTGCTTTATCAGCAATTAACGACCAAATTAAACCTGCGGCTAAAAATCCGTTATATAAACCCTGATTAGCAGCCATTACTTTTGTTTCTTCTGCAAACTCTTTTGTTTGTATTCCAAAAGCTTTCATCGTGTTCTTTGATGTCCAAATAACCATTTCTAAATAAACAATGTAAATATGTATTAATGCAACTAAGCTAATAAAGATGATTTGTATTTCATTCATGATTATATGGTTTAAAATAATAAAAGCGATCTAATTCTAATATTAAATCGCTTTTTAGTAGTTCGTTTTTATGCTTTTAATTTACTTCAAAAGTAATTTTTAAGTTTACTCTAAACTCTGTTACATTATCACCATTAACAACAGCACTTTGCGATTGTACAAATACAGATTTAATGTTCTTTACAGATTTTGCTGCTTGCTTCACTGCTTTTCTTGTAGCTTCTTCCCAACTTTTTTCAGAATTTGCTAATACTTCAATAACCTTCATTATAGCCATGATTTTTATATGTATTTAAATTTTTATGTAGTAAATATATCAAATTTATTTGAAATTTTATATTGATAAATAAATTGTTTAGCCATAATTACGGTCTTTTCTAGCTTTATAAGTAATGTTTAGAATTTTATTTGATGATTTTTAAGCTAAGTTTAGGGCATAAAAAAAACGCTTAGAAATAACATTCTAAACGTTTTTATATATTTTTAATATTGTTTTACTCTACAAGTAAAGTAAAAGGAATACTATATTTTACACCAACTGGTTTACCTCTTTGTCTACCTGGTTTCATTTTTGGTAATTGTTTCATTACTTTAATAACTTCACTTTTAATTTTTGGGTGTGGAGCTCTTGCGTTAATATTAACAACATTACCTTGTCTATCTATTTTGAAACCAATAAATACTCTTTTTCTACCAGAAGACAAACCTAATTCATTAGGTAAATCTGTATTAAATTTTCTTGAGAAGTGTTTTTGAACCTTTTTACTAAAACAAGCTTTTAGTTCAGCCTTAGATCCTTTACAACCAGGAAATACAGGTACATCCTCAATAATCATAAAACTTACATCTTCTACAACTTCTTCAACTTCTTCAACCTCTACAATCTCTTCAACTTCTACAGCTTCAGTTTCATCTGTTTCAGTAGATTCGATTACAGTTTCTTCAACTTCTTTCTCATCTTCAACAATTTCAATTTTTTCTGGAGCTGGTGGTGGTGGAGATTTTGGTTTTACTGGCTCTACTCTTTCAGTAATTACCGTTTCTTCTTCCATATCAGCATTCATATTCACAGAACCTAAGTCTCCAATATTTCTATCGTAAGTTTTCTTTTCTATTGAAGCATAAGTTACAAAAAGGGCTAAAACTAAACCGATTTGCATAAAAATCTTGCTATAATTTTCTAAGTTTGACTTTGGGTTTTTCTTGATTTCCATTGTAAAGAGTTTTTAATAGTTCGCTAATTTAATTAAATTATTTGTTTAATTACAAGTCTTATTATGAATTATAGTCAATTTTTTTAAAAATTAGATTAAAAACTAACAATCCTAAGACAATTCCTAATGTATTTGCAAGGACATCTTTAAAATCTCCTGTTCTATACAAAGTTAATGTGTGTTGTAATACTTCAATAATTATGCCATAAATTACACAAAAAATTACTATTATGTATTTTAGAGCTGGTTTTTTATAAAAAGAGAATAACCAACAAGAACTCAGCATAAAGTAAGCAAATAAATGATACACTTTATCAATATTACTATAGCTTACTTCAATTTTTGGCATTTTCATCAAGCTTAAATATGCAATACTAATTGTGATGCCTATAGCTATGATAAAAAAATTATCCTTGAATAAGCTCTTTATAAGCTTCTGCATCTAATAAGTTTGCTATTTGTGAACTATCTGACATTTCTATTTTAATCATCCAACCTTTACCATAAGGATCAGAATTTACTAATTCTGGTTCGTCTTCTAATTCTTCGTTAAAAGCTGTTACTTCACCAGTTAAAGGCATAAATAAATCTGAAACTGTTTTAACAGCTTCTACAGATCCAAAAATTTCGCCTTCTTCTACAGTATCATCTAAAGTGTCTACATCTACATAAACGATGTCTCCTAATTCGCCTTGCGCAAATTCTGTAATACCTACTGTTGCTACATTGCCTTCAATTTTAATCCACTCGTGGTCTTTAGTGTATTTTAATTCTGATGGTAAATTCATTCTTTTAATAATTTGATGTTGTTATTTTTAATTTCCTCCTAAGTTGTAAATAATATTAAATCCACCATTTATAGCCTGTCTAGGGAAAGTGGTAGAAATTGCATATTTAGATGTTTGATGATTGTAATAAAACGATGCTGTTAAACTATTACTCAATCTATAATCGGCTGTAAATTTAATGGAAAATAATTTTTGACCACCACTAATTTGATCATTATCTTCATCTACAGATCTAATTTGTGTTAAATTATCTCTTAAAGATACATCTGCTCTTAAATTTATATCACCTTTTAAGGTTTGTTTTTTTCCTGTAAAACGTGTATTGAATTTTACATCTTTAAAAACATATCCCATTCCGAATATAAATTCAGTACCCTTAATATCAGTTAAAGTACTATTGTTAAAATTCATGGTAAGTGTTCTATCTCTTTTTACTTCTCCTCTTAATGAAAAAGAATTTCTCATTTTCATGTCTAATTTAATTAGAGGTGAAAATTCATCAACCAAAGTAACAGCAGCGACTAATAATTCAGGTTCATAATTGTCTGCAACATTTATATTTCCATAAGGATTATTTGCATCATATTGTAAGTTATTGGTAAAGCTAGATACTGTGTATGAAGATCTATAACCATGTGAAACTACAAAATTACTAAAGTTATTCTTAAAGAACTTGAACTTCATTAATCCGTTATAACGTAATGTCCAGTTAGGAATTGGAATATTTCTAAACAACCCTGTATTTACTTTATCTGGACTTTTACCAGAATATGCAGCCATAAAAGCTGGTAATAAAACTTGTTGACTATTCTCTCCGAAACCACTTACAGGTACTCCATTTTCTGTAGCTAACCTGTTTGAAAGAATACTTCTATAATCTCTCATTTTTTGAAATAAAGCATCTCCATCTGTAAATGCAGTTGATACCATAGAATAACTTGTACTAAAGTTTCCTGTTTCAAAGAAAGGTGTGTCTTCAAATTGATTGCTACCACTTAGTAAATCCAATTGCTGAGAAATATCTCTAGTTTGAATTTTATTTCCTCTAACATCTATATTTAAATCTTTTATTGGTTTTAAAGTAAATGTGTAATCTAATTTATTGTAATGCGTTTTACTAAACGTTTTACTATAATATTCATCACCTTGATTTCTTGTTACAAACCAACCATTTTCTAAAGCTCTATTTCTAATGTCTACTTGACTTCCGAATGCAAAAGAACTTGGTGCTCCTCCTAAAAAGCCAATATCTTCACTATAACCTGGTAATAATTGTCCGTTATTTTCTGAATAACTTATTTTTCCTTGTTTTACAGAAGTTAGAATATCATAAGTTCCTTTTAAGATCTTCTTACCTATAGATAATTTTTTATTTTTATTAACCCTTCCCGGAGTTCTTGGTAAACCAGTACCTTTTAACCCTTTCGAATTTTTACGTTGCGCTTTGGTTAATAATAATTTTTCGAAACCTAAGCTTTTATAAATTTTATCAAAACTTAGTGTTGTATTTATATTGTGTGTATTTGCATTCTGAATAACGTTTCCAACAAGTTCTACAGAAGAAACATCAACACCATTTATATTTATTGTGCTTTGTGGTGCTGCTTGCCAATCGAAATCTGCTGTATAGGCATAATCTGCTTTTATAAACTTTAAAAAAGGAATTTTATCAATTGGTAAATTGTACGTTCCGTTTAATTTTTGGTGATAATGATTTGCTCTTCCTGTATTAAAGAAATCGTCAAATACTTGTATATCATCACTGTTATTAAAGGTATCGTATAAGTAACTATTTGTTGCGTTAAAGTTTAATTGTAGCGACTTTGTTAAATCAAAACCAATCGTATAGTCCCAATCAAACATAAACCTACGTTGTTTTAATTCTGGTTGAGGAGATAATCCTTCTATTAAGTTTCTAGATTGCTGTTCGTTATAATTTCTATTGATGCTAGAATTTACAGCAAATGTTTTAGGAATAGGGTTAAAGTTAAAGTCTTTAATTAGTTTAAAGTATTTACTTTCTAAAGCTGTAGAGTTTTTGAAAGGTTCTATAGGTTTAGAATCGAAACTAAAGTTATAAGAAGCAGAAGCTCTAACACTTTCGTTAATACGTTTTTTAATGTTGTAATTTCTTTGGAACTCTTTATTATGAGCGTAAGAAACTGCTAAATTTTCTACATCGTAGAATTTAGGTTTTTTAGTAGAATTAGGATTTCTATTCTTTTTAACATTGGTAAAACTAATACTTGTTCTTTTTGTATAATCTCTAGAGAACTCACTATTATCATTTGCTTCTAAAGCATCAGCCAATTCTACATCTTGATATTGAGGATCGTATTTTGGATCAATATATTTTTCTCCTACACTATAACTCATTGGTAATTGAATTCCCCATTCTTTAGGAGTAAAAACCTTACCTAAATTTATAGTGGTAGCAAAATCGTATTGTTTAGTTTCATCTAAACTACGTTGTCCTACTCTGTCTTCTACGTTACCAAAACCAATTGTAGACATACTTCCTGATAATGATACGTTTGCAACATCAGCAAAATTAGCATCAGCATTTACAACAGCTGCCCAACCACCATCATTATCAAACCCTGAAGAACGTAATTCATTAAACCAAACTTCTCCACTTATAGGTGCAGTTGTTTTATTTTTTATTCCTAATACAATTGTTTTTAATTGTGCTAAAGTTGGGTTTCCTTTTACAGAAATAGTATAAGGTATTGATGGGTCTTGTTCTGTTGATGTAAATAAATCTATAATTGAAAAATCTATTTTATCTCTTTCTAGTTTTACCAACCCAAAAGTTTCTAAAAAAGCATCTAAGTTATTTGCTTCTGGCCAAAGATCTAAAGCAGAAGTTCCGTTTGTAGAAACTTTTAAAGGCATTTCTATTTGGTAGTAGTTGTCATTTAAGTCTGTTCCTAATCTTATTATTGCAGAAAAGTCATCATCATTTATAGCAAGTGCTCCTTCATTTTTTTGAAGATGCATAAACATTTTTAAGTTTTTAAATCGTCTTAAATCGATACTAATATTTTTATATATTGCTCTTGCTTCATTTGCAGGCAAGTTGTTTACTTTTAAGGTAACAGATTGTTCATTTTGTAATTGTACAGTTGTACTTCCTTGTAAACGCTCTCTTTCTATTCCTGGAGGTTGTATGTAGCTTCCTTCGTTTTGTTCTATACTAACAACACCTACTTCAAAATCTTTTAATTCATCATCATCTAAATCGATAGGAGTTGTAAGATCTTCGTCTAAAGTTTTAGTATAACGTCTCCAATCTCCACGTACCAAATCTAATTCACCCATTCTAATTACAACGGGCATTTTAAAATTTGTTAAATACATTCTTATAAAACGGATGCTATTAAAATCAGAAATCTCATTTACAGATACTCCACTTCTTATAGGAACTCTAAATTGATACCATGTTGTTTTTTGAGTTCCTCCGTTATCTAAAGTAACATTGGTTATTTTTTCATCAACAATAAAATTCTTTCCAACAACTAAATCATTTCTATTCATAGAAACTTTATACTCGTAGTAACTTTCTACGGTATTCATTGTTTGATCTTTGTTGATATCTTCTACATCTGGATATGTTGTTGAAGATATTGGATACGTTTCTGTTGATTGATTTAATGTTGGTGAATTCCCCTCAGTATTATTGTAGTTTTTATATCTGGTAATAATAGAAGCATCAATTGCATCTAATTCAGCACCTCTAAAAAATTGAAAATTATCTGAAGCAGGATCAATTAAGTTCGCGTAATTAGTTCCGCTAATTCCATCAAGACCTCTTTCTTCTAAATCACTTAAACCATCAAAACCAACATCTTGATTTGTTCTTGCGTCATCTTCTTCATTAAACGCATAAATAATTGATGCGTTTGATGGTACTTTACCCCAAGTTGTTGCGTTTGTATTTATATCTCCACCAGTTTCTGGCATTCCATTTTCATACATTTTACGACTATCCTTTAAGATGTCTTCAGAAACGTTACCTAAGTTAATATATAAATCTCCAATTTGATTTGAAGGGTCTGTAGGATTCATGCCTGCAGGTAAACCTTCTTCATTAGTCATTGAGTAATTTTCATAAGGATCCATTACCCAAAATTGAACATACTCAATATTTGCTTGATCAAAATTATTTGTAGTTAAAGGACGCATAATTCCACCCCAGTTTGTTTCCGGATTTGGTAAGGTTACACTTTCACCAATAAAAGTTGCATTTGGGTTATAATTATAAGAACCCCTTTCTTCAGGAAAATAAGCTAAATCTAATGTTCTAATTAAAGAGTTTTGAGTGATATCTAATTGTACATTAGGAAATAATTCGCCGTAATTTATTTGTCTTGTTTCTGCTCTAGAAAGCTCATCAGCATTAATGCTTGATGGTGTGTCTCCAGCTCCATAAAAAATTTGATCTACATTATACCAAGCTAATTTTGCTCTTTTATAATTGTAATCTAAATCGCTACTTGTTCCATTAAAAACATCATTTGCTTTATTTTGAGGTGTACTAGCTTCGTACCAATCTAATGGAGATAATATACTAATAGGTATTTGTGATGCTTCAAAATCATCGATATAAGTTGTTGCAGCACCAGTTACATCTATTCCACTTGGCGTTCCAGGTAATAAATAAGCCATATCTGCTCTAACTGATAAGTTAGAAGGTACATCTGTATCTACAAAAGGTAATTTATTTGCTAGTTTTGTAAAGTAAGGTACTTCTGTAGCGTAATCTATATTTGCCCCAAACATGGTATTGTTAATTGGGTCTGAACCAAAATTAACTTTTGCTGTAATTGGTCTTTCATTTACATTTAAGATGGTAGCACCAACTATAAATTTATCAGAAAACTTATGTTCAACATCTACACCCATAAAGGTTTTTCTCTGTTGATTAAAAACAGCATTATTCTCTGTTGAAACGCTAATTGGAGTCCCTGATGCTTGTAAACCTGGATCTATAATTTGTACACGACCTAATTGATAATCCACAACATAATCGACTCCTTCTACTAATTGCCTCCCTCCAGCAGTTACTTTTACAGAACCTCTAGGAACATTGAATGCGCCAATCGGAATTCCGCCAGAATTTTCTGATTTAAAATATCCTTTTAAGTAATACTTATCTTTATTTTGATAATTGTTCTGTACGTTAATCTTGGTGTTTAAATATAATTCTTTAAATAAATAAGATTCATCTACAGTTTCATCTAAACCAATATCATTAGAGTTTTTTTGGACTAAATCGTTTCCAAAAGGTTCTGGTTCTGGAAAAAAGATATATCCATTCTGGGAATTTACAGTAATACCTTCAACATAATCGAAAAACCCATCAGCAGATCTAAACTGACTTTGGTCTAGTTGATCTAATTTTAAAACTTGAATTAATGGTAAATTTGGGATTCCAACAGTTTGTGCATTTTGTAAAACGTTAGATGGAATTCCTGTTTGATCATCTCTATATTGTATTTCAAAAAGAAAGCCATCTTGTGATAAAGGATACGCACCTAATGCATACACGTTTTTCATCATTAAACGCCAAGTAGGAAAAGACTCTTCAATAGTAACACCATTTACAACTCTATCTCTTTTTGTTTTTAAAATTTCACTACGTAATAATTTTACAGCTAAAGTTTGAGGTGCTAAAATTCCATCATTAGAAAATTCACCAACTTTAAAAGAAGTATCTGAGCTATTTGTAATACCTCCAGCAACTGTATATTCATAAGCAACTGCTAAAACTTCACCATCATTTAATCTTCTATTTAAAGAAATAAAACCTAATTGAGAATTTAAGGTAAATTCATTTGGGTCTAATCTTCTAGCGTTTTCTAATACAGAATAATCTGTACCTTCATTCATTTGATTATTACTAAAAGAGCTTAATGTGCTATTTAAGGTAGAAATACTTCTAATACCATTAGTTGGTGTTAATAAACTTGATAAATTATTAGATCCGTTTGCTGGAATATTTCCACCAGTTGTTGTTGGTGGTGAACCTATTGGTTGTACTTCACCAGTTTGATTTACCAAAACATCTGTATCAGATTCACCAATATCTGCAAAAGCAACAATACTTCTATAATCTTCTGTACTCGCGTTTCTGTTGGTAATCCAAACTTCTACTCTTGTGATATTTATTTGACTATTAATTAGTGGATAATTTTTTAATGAGTTCGCATAATTATCAATAAAATATTGTGATAAGAAAAAGTGACGATCATTATCATAATCTGTTGCTTGTAATTCAAATTCCTGAATCGAAGCTCCACCTTCTGCAACAACGGTTTTACTTTCTGAATTTTGCTGAGAAAAAACAGCGGTTATATTGGTGTTACCAAATTTTAATTGTGTTTTTACACCAAATAAACTTTGAGCACCATTAATTAAAGAGTTTTTAATTGGCATAGAAACATTACCAGCTTCAATTCCTTGTAAAATATCATCTTCAGTAGGCTCATAACCAATTTTCACTAAGTTCTGAAAATCGAAAGTAGATTGTGTGTCGTAATTTGCTGTGAAATCTAAACGTGTACCAACTTGTGCACGAATACTAGCATTAATTTGTTGATCAAAATCAAAAGTAAAACTACTTCTGTTTTCTTCTGATAATTGTGGGTTTTCTGTATTCTGATAAATAAATCCTAATTTTAAATTCAGGCTTCCAGTTGGAGTTACTTTAACTTCATTTCCTCCAAAAATAGTTTCAAAAAAATCTGAATTCACATAGTAAGTTGGCAATAAATCTTTTTGCGCATCTTTAGAACCTTTTTTCTTAGAATTTGTAGCACTTACTTTGTCTTTAAAGTATTGCGTCATATCTCTCTTTAAGCGATATTTTGCATATTCTTTTTGAGTAAGAAAAACAGGAGTTCTTGTATAGTAATCACCTATTTTTTCTATAATTACGTATTTGTTTAAATCTTTGTCAAAAATGATTTCTTTAGTTGCCAAATAATCTAAAAAGAGACCACCAGTTTGCTCTTTTTTAAAATTATATCTTAATTTTAGACTGTCTTTTTCTACGGATAAAGAATCATTTTTTTCACTTGTTTGCGCATACACAGAAATGTTTGCTATGAAAGCAAAAGCAAGAAATAAGAATGTTCTTTTTAAAAAATTACTCAATTTATTATAAGTTCTTTAAAGATAATTTTATTAAATTTTCAACGGAAGCATCTGGGTTATTTTTTAAAACCATAGAAACAACCTTGTCAGATTGCTTTTTATTAAAGCCTAAAACCTCTAAAGCAGATAACGCTTCATCTTTATTGGTATTGTTCGTAAATGTAGAAACTTCATCAATACTAAAGGTTTTTAGAATTTTATCTTTTAAATCTACAATGACCCTTTGTGCTGTTTTTGCTCCAATTCCTTTTACAGATTGAATTAGCGGAATATTTTCTGAAGCAATTGCATGTTGTATTTCTTCTGCGGTCATAGAAGATAACATAGTTCTTGCAATACTTGGTCCTACACCAGAAACTGAAATTAATAATTTAAAAACTTCTCTTTCTGTCTTCGTAAAAAAGCCAAAAAGTGTGTGTGCATCTTCTCTTATAGATAAATGTGTATATAAAATAACAGCTTCATCATCTGGTAGGCTAGAAAAAGTATTTAGTGAAATATGGAGTAAATAGCCAACACCATTGCAATCTACAACAACTTCTGTTGGGTTTTTCTCTACTAATCTTCCTCTAATTTGTGTAATCATAGAACTGTTTTTCAGGCTTCTAATGTAGCCATTTTTATTTGTTGTTTCTTTTTTCTTTTTCTTGTGCATCTACAGCAGCCAAAGCAGCCATATTTACCATTTCATCTACACTAGATCCTAATTGTAAAATATGTACAGGTTTACTTAAACCTAAAATAATAGGTCCAATAGATTCTGCGTTATTTACTTGTTTTAATAATTTGTAAGTAATATTTGCTGATTCTAAATTAGGGAAAATTAAAACATTTACTTTTTTCCCATTTAGTTTAGAAAAAGGAAATTCTTTTGCTAACATTTCTGGGTTTAGGGCAAAATCTGCTTGTAACTCTCCATCAACTACTGTATCAGGGAAATGACGATGTAAATACGAAACAGCTTCTCTAATTTTTTTAGAAGTTTCAGAATCTGAAGATCCAAAGTTAGAAAACGATACCATTGCCATATTTGCTTTCATACCAAACATTTTAACAAAGTTCCCCATCATTTGAGAAATCTTTACCAAATCTTTTGCAGTCGGATTTACATTAATCGTTGTATCTGATAAAAATAAAGGCCCCTGTTTTGTTAACATAAGGTTGGTCGCTGCAATTTTTGTAATTCCCTTATCTTTTTCAATCAGTTCTAAAATAGGTCTTAAAACTGTTGGGTAAGGTCTTGAGTATCCTGTAATTAAAGCATCCGCTTCACCTTCATTTACCATCATTGCAGCAAAATAATTACGCTCACGCATTAATTTTTGTGCTTCAGATAATGTACGTCCTTTACGACGTCTGTTTTTCCAATAAATTTCTCCAAAACGCTCTCTACGTAGTGTTTCTTCGTCAGTTTTTGGGTCTATAATAGGAACATTAGCAATAAAGCCAATTTCTTCCATTAATTCTAAAATAACGTCTTTACGTCCTAATAAAATAACGTTACCGAGTCTTTCTTCATGTACTCTTTGTGCAGCTTTTAAAACGTCTAAATGGTCTGCTTCAGCAAAAATAATTCGTTTTTTATTGCTTTTTGCTCTGTTATGTAAAAGTCTAATTTCTTTACTTCCAGAACCAGAACGTTCCATTAATTCTTCTCGGTATTTATCCCAATCTTCGATTGGTTCTAAAGCAATACCAGAATCCATAGCAGCTTTTGCAATTGCTGGTGGAATTTCATAAATTAACCTAGGATCAAATGGTTTTGGAATAATATATTCTCTTCCGTAAGCTAAACTGACTTCATCATACACAATATTTACTTGCTCTGGTACAGATTTCTTTGCTAAATCAGCTAAAGCATGTACAGCAGCCATTTTCATTTCTTCATTAATTTTAGTTGCTCTCACATCTAGAGCACCTCTAAAAATAAACGGAAATCCGAGTACATTATTCACTTGGTTAGGATGGTCTGATCTACCAGTAGCCATAATAATATCCTTTCTTGTAGCAACCGCTAAATCGTATTCTATTTCTGCTACAGGGTTTGCCATAGCAAATACAATTGGGTCTTTTGCCATTGATAAAAGCATTTCTGGCGAAACTACATTTCCTTTAGATAAACCAATAAAAACATCTGCATTATGCATTGCTTCATCTAAAGTATTTAAATCTTTATCTGTTGCAAATTCTGCTTTTTGCGAAGTAAGGTTTCCTCTATCTTTTCTGATAACACCTTTACTATCACACATTACCACATTTTCTCTTTTTACACCTAGTTTTAAATACAAACGTGTACAAGAAATTGCAGCTGCTCCAGCTCCATTAACAACAATGTTTACTTTACTAATGTCTTTTTCTGTAATGTCAATTGCATTTTTAAGAGCAGCAGCAGAAATTATTGCTGTTCCATGCTGATCATCATGCATTACAGGAATATCTAATTCCTCTTTTAATCTTCTTTCTATTTCGAAAGCTTCAGGAGCTTTAATATCTTCTAGGTTAATTCCTCCAAAAGTTGGCGCAATTGCTTTTACAGTTTGTATAAAAGTTTCTACATCAGTTGTATCAACTTCAATATCAAAAACATCTATATCTGCAAAAATTTTAAATAACAAACCTTTTCCTTCCATTACTGGTTTAGAGGCTTCAGGACCAATGTTTCCTAAACCTAAAACTGCAGTTCCATTAGAAATTACAGCAACTAAATTTCCTTTAGCAGTATATTTATAAGCGTTGTTTTTATCTTTTGCAATTTCTAAACAAGGTTCTGCAACACCTGGAGAATATGCTAAAGCTAAATCGTGCTGAGTAGCATATTTTTTAGTAGGAACAACTTCAATTTTTCCTGGTTTTGGTTTTGCGTGGTATAGTAAAGCTTCGTGTCTCTTTCTAGAATCGCTCATAAAATTGTTGTTTGCTTGTTTAACTTACAAATATATGATTTTCATTGAAAGAGTAAATTAAATAAACAAAGAATAATCTGTTGAAGCAGTGTTTAGAAAGTCATTTTTTTAGTTATTTCATTTTCTGAAAAAGTTATTGCCAAAGTATAAGTAGTAAGATTTGCTTTCAATTGTGCAAATTCATTACCGTTTTCCCAGATAATATCTAGTTCGTTTTCATTAGAAGTGTTAATCTTAATGTTACCTAAAAATGCTTTAGATGTATTTCTTAATCGCATTATTTTAAGCTGATTTAAAACAATAGCTGTTTTTAGACCTTCTTCAATATCTTTATTTGTTAATGTAGTTCTATTAATTTCTTTGTGTCCACCACTTCCGCCTTTGTCTGCAGCTTCATAATTATTTTTACCAGCAAAAATATCTAAATACCAAACTTGAGGAATTCCAGGCATAAACATTTGAATGGCTCTTGCTAATAATAGTTTTTTTTCATCTTCGCCTAAAGCACTGAAAAAAGTAGCGTTAACTTGGTAATAAGAAATTTTCTTTCCTGAAGGATCGTATAAATTTTTTACTCTACCACCTCGTTCTATAATAGTATTCATTACAGATTCTATTTCAGCATCTTCTAACAAACCTTTGTTATAAGTTCCGTTAACTTCTTTTCCTTTTAAATCTAATACAGGAATTCCATCGTGGCAACCCAACATATTTACTGTTTTATAACCTTTGGATATAATTTCTTTAGCCCAAGTAACAATTGCTTTATTAGATGATGTTTCAAGCGTATGAATCATTAATCCTGGTAAGAAAAAGTCATAAATTTGATAACCTTCTTTTGCAACTTCATCATGTAGGTTTATACCGTATTCTGCATGGATTTCTGGCAAAAGAATTAAATCGTTTTTCTTCGCAATTTCATTAATTCTATCTAAATAATTCCAAGTTCCTGGTTTGTTGAAGAAATTAGTTTGCCCAATTTCTTTATGCAAATAAGCAAAAGCATCTAAGCGTAAAATTTTACAACCAAAGCTTTTTACTTTTGCCAAAGTTTCTTCATAAAAATCCCAAACCAATTCAGACTTGGCATTTACATCCATTTGGCCTAAAAAAGTTCTTTTTTTATAAACAATTTCAAGAATTTCTTTTTTGTGTTTTTCAAATGCTTTAAAATTAAAAGTTGCTAAATCAATGTTGTTTATAATTGTAAAAATTACTTTATCACAAATTAAATGAGCATCCAAATTACTAATGTTTTTGATGCTTTTTAAATCTTCTACATCAATTTCTTGTTGATTTATTTCTTGATAAAAAGTATTCCAATAAGGTTTTTCTTTGCCATCTGGAAAAGGAACTTTTAAAATTGGAAGTCCAGATTTTCTCATAAATAATTTATTAAGAAATTCTTCTTTCGGTATAACAATTCCTTCTTTATTTAAGGTTCCACTTTCCTTCCAAAAAGTATTCCAGTTGATAAAAAAATCTTTGTATTTAGAGTTTTCTCCATTCTTTAATAAATCTTTAAATTGAGGAGAATTAACAGATAAATGATTTAGAACAATATCAAATTTTAATTCAATATTTAAATTTTCTAATGCTTTTAAATCTGACTTAGAAACTAATTCTTCATTTAAATTATAATCTATTACAGAAAAACCTCTGTCTAAATCGCTATTAAAAAAAGTTGGCAATACATAAAATAAAGAAAACACATCTTTAAAGGCTTCGTTTTGAAGCATATTTACAGTGTCACTTAATTTATGACCAATACTATCTGGGTAAGCGTTTAGCATTACTCCGTTAGAAATAATGTTGCTGTTTTCTTTTATCATAAGAAGGATGTTGTTTAGTAACTTATAAAAGTTTAGATAAAATATTAATGTTATCAGGTAATCTACCTACGTTTTGAAGTTTTAAAGCAGCTAATTTTAAAGCTACTTGTAAACAATCTTGTATTGGTTTTTCTTTAATATAAGCGAATAGAAAACCAGACCAAAAAGCATCTCCTGCTCCTGTTGTATCCATTACGTTTTCTATTTTTATTGCTGGTAAATGAATGATTTCTTTATTTAATTGAGAAAGCTTCACACCTTTACTTCCCAAGGTTAAACAAACTGTTTCTACTCCTAAATTATGAAAGAAATTAAATATTTCTTGATGTGGTAATTCTTTTTCGAAAAGCCTTAACATATCATCTTCACTAATTTTTATTAAAGGATTAAATTTACAATACGTTTTAATAACATCTAAAGCCTCTTCTTTACTGTTCCATAATTCTTTAGCGTAATTTAAATCGACACTTAATTTACAGCCTTTTTTAAAAGCCTCTTCAGCTTTGTTTAAGATGGTAGTTTGTGCTGGTTTTTTACTTAAAGCAAAACAAGTTGTATGATAAATTTTTGTTTGAGAAAGCATTTCATCAGTAATTTGATCTTCAGAAATTGAGCAATCTGCATCTCTGTAAGGAATAAAATCTGGTGTTCCGTTAGATTTTGATACAAAAATGACACTTGTAGACTTATTATCTAATTTTTTGATGTTTTCTGGATTAATTCCAACTTCTTCTAATCTTTTAAAAATGTACTCTCCAAAACCATCATTACCTACAGCAGAAACCATGGTTGAATTTAATCCTAACCTTTTACAATTCATGGCAACATTAGCAGGAGAACCACCTAAATATCTGTGATAATCTCTAGTTTCGTTTATGAGTACATCATTTTGATGCCCGATAAAGTCAATTAAAACTTCACCCACACATAAGATGTCTATATTTCTAATATTATTTTTCAAAATTATTTTTCTTTCTTAATAAATCTATTTTAAACTAACTGATAGATTTATTTTTATTCAACAATAGGTTTTGGTTCTTTTAGTCTGAATGCTAAAAAACCTGCAATAACAAAAAATACACCACCTAATAATATTGCATTAACAGCACTGTTATCTAATAGGTTTTTTACTATTGGTCCAAAAGTTACAGTTTGAATTCCCATAGGAATTACAATCATCATATTTAAGATTCCCATATAAACGCCTCGTCTTTCTTGAGGTACAATCTTTGAAACCATAGAATATGGAATTCCCATCATTGCAGCCCAACCAATACCAAATAAAATCATTGGTAAAAGAACTAGTACTGGATCTTGTATAAAAGGGATGCTAAGCATTGCTATTCCTGTAAAAAATAGACTTAATATATATACTTTTTTTCCTCCCCACTTTAATGCAAATGGGACTAATGCTAATGCAAAAACAATAGTTGAAATATTGTAGGTTGTATTCATTTTTGCAGCTTGACTTAAAGCTTCAGACTTGTTAAAGCCCAGGCTTTCTTCAAACATTGGAGAAATAAATTGCCAGTAGATAAATAAAGCATACCACTGAAATAAATAAACAGCAGATAATTTCCACATAAATTTAGGCATGTCTTTTATTGCCTGAACAATTTCTGTAAAAGGAGTTTTTATTCTCTCTACAAAGGGTAATGCATTGTGTTTTTTAATTTCTTCTAATTCTTTATCAGAAGGAGGTATTTCTGGGGTTTTTAAAACAGACCAAAGTATTGTGGCAATTGATAATACTGCTCCAATAAAGAATGAATAATACAACCATTGTGGAATAGATGTTACTGTTTCGCTTGCTGTTTCTTCTCCTCCAAACCAATCTTGAAAAAGGAAAATGGAAGCATTTGCCAAAACAATACCAGCACCAACAAATAAACTTTGCATTTGGTAACCAAAACTTAATTGTTTGTTTGGTAATTTATCACCTACAAAAGCACGATAAGGTTCCATTGCCATGTTGTTTCCAACATCAAGAATCCATAGTAAACCAACTGCAAACCATAAGGATGGACTGTAAGGAAAAGCAAATAAACATAAACTTCCTATTAATGCCCCAATTAGAAAAAACGGTTTTCTTCTTCCCCAACGAGGAGACCATGTTTTATCTGAAATAGCTCCGATTATAGGTTGAATAATTAAACCTGTAACTGGACCTGCTAGATTTAACAGAGGTAAGTCTTCGTGATGAGCTCCTAAAAATGAAAATATAGGATTTACTGCCGTTTGTTGTAATCCAAAACTGAATTGAATTCCTAAGAATCCAACATTCATATTAAAGATTTGCCAAAAACTTAAATTGGGTTTTTTAAACATAATAGGTTTTTTAAACTAATGAAATCAAATTAGAAAAAGAAAGAGCCAATAGAAAATAATATTGGCTCTATTCAATAATTCAAACTTCAATTAATAATTAATCAACTTTAAAAACTGTACTGTAATGATAAAGATGAAGAACGACCAGTAATTGATCTTGCTCTTACATAACGATCTGTTCCATTCATTGCCATACCATCTTGACCTTCAACTTCTGTAATACCAACTGTATCAAAAAGGTTGTTTATGTTTAAAGATAATGATAAGCCTTTCGTAAGTCCTACTCTTCCTAAGAAGTTAATATAAGCGTAACCTGGCTGTACTAAATCATTTGTATCTGTAGCATAAGATTCTGTAGTTCCTAAGACTGTAAATCCTAGTAAATGTTGTTTTTCTACACCAAAATTGTAAGTAGGAGCAATGCTGTAAAGTAAATCTGCTTGTCTTCTAGGTTTATTACCATCGTTAGCTCCATTACCACCTCTATCTTCTTTAATTTTAGCATTTGTATATGTTGCTGATCCGTTTATTGATAGGTCACCAAAAACAAAAGCACTTTCTACTTCTAAACCAGTTGCAGTATATTTACTACCTACTGTTTTTTGAAGCTCAAAACCTGCAGCTTCATCTGTAATAGAAGAAAAACCAGTAACGTTAAGACTCCCTTTTTCGAAACGTCTTTTATACCCAACTTCAAATTGAGAAACTTGATCATACTGTACATCAGCAGTTCCATCAGTATTATAACCATTTCTATCTGCAGCTCTTCCAGAAGCACCAGAACTTATTCTACCAAAAACAGCAGAGTCATCATTCATTTTGTAGTTTAAACCTGCAGAATATGATGTGTAACTATATTTATCAGAAATAATTTGATTTTGATTTGGTTGTACAATTGGTACAGCCATTTCAATTGGTTCAATAATATTATTGCTGTTTACATCAAACTCGCCTGTTTCATTTCCTAAAGCAATAGTTCCATCTACTCTTACATTATCACGACGAATACTACCAGAAAAGTTTAATTTTTCACTTAAATCTGCATCTATTGCAATGTAAGGAGCGTTAACTGTATGTTGTGTATTGTATTTACGTTGACAACAGTTACCCCAAACAGGTGTTCCGTATGCATATTGACCACCTCTAGATAAACCATCTACATCTACTAATCTTGCATCTCCACCACCTTTAACTTCTTGTAAGAAAGAATTCCATTGCCAAGATATTTTTGTGTTTTGAGTTGCAGTAAAATAACCAGCCGTAACAGATACGTTATCATTAATTTTTTTACTAACTTTTAAATCGTTAATTACATTACTTAAATCGTCTATTGTAGTATCAAATACGTGAATATTTTGAATTAAACCATTTGAAGGATTGTAAGCATCACCATTATCAGCATAACTTAAAGTTGCTGGTTGAGGAATTGGAAGACCTGCAACAAAGCTATCAGTTTCACCAAAACCTGCAGAGAAAGGAGCAATAAATGCACCGTTATTTAAAGATACTCTACCATTGTTTCTAACTTTCCATCCATCACCAAGATCAAAAGAAAACTCTACACCTACAGATTTAGATATTGCATTGTTCCCGTCTCTAATATCTCTAGAAGCTCTGTTTCTATCACTACTAGTTGGACCAGAACTTTCTTGTAAATATTTAGATTGTAAAGCATCTGTAGTAATATCAAAACCAGGTAAGTTACCGTAAGTTGGGTTTGCATCTGTACCAGATAATAGCATTGGCATTGGCATATACATTGCCGTTTTATCATTTAAAAACTTTAAATAAGTACGAATGTAACCAGATTTAAATCTTTTTGTAATGTTTGCTTTTATTTGTCCACCTTTATTAGCATTAAAACCAGTAGCTCTTGGGCCTTCTCCAGTTCTCATAAATCCACCAATATGGTAAGATAAACCATTTTCTAGAGGAGTTCCGTATTCAAAATCCACTCTATTTGTATTGTAATCTAATCCCATTGTTGTAGCTACAGAACCACCTTCTGTGCTTCCTGTTTTGCTAATTAAATTGATAATCCCTGCAGGACCATTAGATGTTTGCGTAGATGCAGAACCACCTCTAATAGCTTCTACTCTTGCAACATTTCTATCTGCTCTTAACCAGTTATCTGAATTACCAAAAGAAGTATCTCCAAATAAATTTAAAGGTAAACCATCTTCTTGTAATTGTAAATATCTAGATCCACCAGAAGAAACTGGTACACCACGTACGTTAAAGTTAGAATTTCCTTCACCTGCAGAAGATTCTGCACGAATACCAGGAATGTTTCTAAAAATTTCACCAGTTGTTCTTGGAGAAGCTTGTTCTATTTGTTTAAGTCCAATAGTAGAAATAGAAACACTAGATTCTAATTTAGATTTAGGATTTACAACTCCTGTTACTATAATTTCATCTAAAGATTGGGCATTTTCTTTAATAACAATATTTAAAGTTACTTTAGAAGAGTTTACAATAACCTCTTTAGTATAGTTATCGAAGCCAATGTAAGAAGCTGTTAAACTATAAGTTCCGTTTTCTACATTCTTAATTTCGTAATTTCCATCGAAATCTGTTGTTGTTCCTAACATTGTACCTTTAAGTATAATGTTAACTCCTGGAATCATTTCACCATTTTGGTCTTTTACAGATCCAGAAATAGTAGATTGTGCTAGTAAGGCTGAAGATGTAAATACCAACAGCATTAAAAACAGTCTTTTTAATTGTATTTGTTTTTTCATTGTAATTGTGAATTTAATAAATAGTTAATTGTATATTGAGTAAAATTAAATTTATTAAGTATAATTTTATCAAATTCTTAAATCGAAAACGTTTTCGATTTAACGAAAACGTTTTCGATTGAGGTAATTTACTATATTTATAAGGTAATAAAGCATATATTTACTCTAAAAAATAAACAATTATATTTTGGTAACACTAAAACAAATTGCAGAACAGCTAGGTATTTCTATAACAACCGTATCAAAAGCATTAAAAGATTACCCAGATGTAAGTAAAAAAACAAGAAAGTTGGTGAGAGAAACGGCTTCTTTATTAAACTATAAACCAAATTCTTTTGCCGTTAATTTAAGAACTAAAGAATCTAAAATTATAGGTTTAATTATACCTGTAATTGTGCATCACTTTTTTTCTAGTGTTATTAAAGGAATTATTTCTCAAGCAGAAAAAAAAGGATATCTGGTAATTATTCTTCAGTCTGATGAATCTTACGAGTTAGAAAAAAAGCAAATAGATTTATTACTTAGTAAAAGAGTAGATGGAATTTTAATTTCTTTAGCTAACGGAACAGGAGATTTTAAGCACTTAACAGAAATTATTGAACAGGAAACTCCTTTAGTAATGTTTGATAAAATTGCCAAAGTGGTAAAGTGTTCTAAGGTTATTATTGATGATAGAAAGGCTGCGTATATAGCAACGAAACATTTAATTGATATTGGTTGTAAACGAATTGCTCATTTTAGAGGGGCTTTGTTGCCTCAAAATTCTATAGATAGATTTCTTGGCTATAAGAAAGCTTTATTAGATAATAATTTAGAGTACGACCCTTCTTTAGTATACGTTAATCAGTGTGGAGATATGAGTTTTGAGGAAGGAAAGGAAAATGCAAGACAACTATTAAAAGACCATAAAGATGTTGATGGTATTTTTATAAATACAGATTTAGTTGCTATTGGTGCAATGACGGAATTTGCTAAACTGGGTGTTAAAGTACCAGAAGATATTAGTATTGTTGGTTTTAGTAACTGGTTTATGTCTTCTGTAATTTCACCTTCTTTAACAACAATTAATCAGCCAGGTTTTGAAATGGGTAAAAACGCTTTTAAATTATTATATAAAGAAATAAAAGCGAGAAAGCAAAAGAAAACAATTACCTATAAAGAATTGGTTTTAGAAACAGAACTTATAAAAAGGGACTCTACTAAAAGCTAATTATTGTATAAAGAATTAAAAACAAGTCCATTAAAATTAAGAAAAAATTATACTTGGTTTAACAAAAGTTAAACATTTTCTTGTAACATAAACTTTATGTTTGCGTCTATTAACTAAACCTAGACTATGCAAAAAATTACTTTTCTACTGTTACTTTTTATTACGTCAACAATTATTGGACAGGTAAAAGGGAAGATTACTGATAAAAAAGGAGAGCCTTTGTCTTTTGTTAGTATTTATTTAGATAAAACGGTTACAGGAACTACTTCTAATGATAATGGAGATTATGTTTTAAATATCTCTAAAAGAGGAAAAAGCATCATTATTTATCAAATATTAGGTTATAAAACACTAAAAAAGGAAGTAAATATTACCTCTTTTCCTTTTGAATTAAATGTAGAATTAGAAGAAGAAAATGTACAGTTAGATGAAATTTCTATCTCTACAAAAGATAATCCTGCTAATAGAATTATTAGAAATGTAATTGCAAATAAAGAGAAGAATACAGATAAGTATTCTAATTACACAGCTAAGTTTTATTCTAGAGGATTAATGAAAATTAAAGATGCACCAGAGAAGTTCTTTGGGCAAACTACTGGAGATTTTGGAGGTGGTTTAGATTCGACAAGAACAGGAATTATTTATCTGTCTGAAACGGTGTCTGATATTAGTTTTCAAAAAAAGCCGAAGAATTTTAAAGAGAGAATAGTTGCATCTAAAGTTTCTGGGCAAGACAACGGTATCAGTTTTAATAGGGCAGAAGAGTCTAATATTAATTTGTATGATAATAGTGTAGAAGTTTTTAATAATTTGGTTTCTCCAATTTCTACAAATGCATTTAGTTATTATCGATTTAAGTTAGAAGGGACTTTTTATGATAAAAACGGAAAATTAATCAACAAAATAAAATTGATTCCTAAGCGAAAAAACGATCGAGTTTTTGATGGTTTTATTTATGTTGTAGAAGATGATTGGGCTTTGTACGGTGCAGATATTGTTGCAACAGGAGCGCAAGTGAACATTCCTGTTGTAAATTTACTAAAACTAAAACAAGGTTACAATTATTCAGAAGAAATAGATGCGTGGGTTTTAATCAGTCAGACAATAGATTTCGATATTTCTGTTTTTGGTTTTAAACCTAGTGGAAAATTTTCTTACGCATATTCAGATTATAATTTTAAACCTGTATATGAAGAAAATACATTTACAAATGAAGTATTAACTTTTGAGAAAGAGGCTACAAAAAAAGATTCTCTTTATTGGAATAAGTTAAGACCAGTGCCTTTAACGATAGAGGAGGTTAAAGATTATCAAATTAAAGATAGTATTAAGGTTGTTCGTAAGTCTAAGAAGTATTTAGACTCTGTAAATAAAAAGCAAAATGAATTTAATTTACTTTCGCCAATAACAGGATATACATATCGAAATTCTTACGAAAAGTGGTCTCTATCTTACAATGGTTTAATAAGTGATTTAGGTTTTAATACGGTTCAAGGGTTTAATACTTCTTTAGGTTTTAGCTACTTTAATCAACAAAATAAAACAGGGAAATGGTGGAATGCAGGAATAAAAGCAAATTATGGTTTATCTGATAAACGCTTAAGACCAACGTTCTTTTTTAGTAAAAAATGGAATAACCTTTCTAAACCTAGAATGACAATTTCTGGAGGTATTACAACACCTCAATTTAATGATAGAAATCCTATTATGAGATTAAATAATGCCATTAGTTCTTTGTTTTATAGAAATGATTATTTAAAAATATATGAAAAGGAATTTGGTAGAATTAGTTATTCAGAAGAAATTAAAAACGGAGTTTATTTTTCTTCATCTTTAGAGTATGCAAATAGAAAACCACTGTTTAATACAACTGATTATTCCTTTGCTCGTCAAAGTAAAAACGAACCTTATACTTCTAATAATCCATTAGACCCAACAGATTTTACAAATGCAGCTTTTACAGAGCATAAAATAGCAACATTAAATGTTGGAGCAACTTTTATCTTTAATCAAAAATATTTGTCTTACCCTGATAGAAAAGAAAATATCGGAAATGATAAATATCCATCATTAAATGTAAATTATAGAAAAACTTTTGGAGCGTCAAATTCTGAGTATAATTCAGATTTATTTACTGCAAATTTAAGACAAGATATTAGTGCAGGTAATTATGGAAATTTCTCATATAATATAAGAGGAGGAATATTTGTTAAGAAGAAATATCTTGCTTTTATGGATAAATTACAAGCAAATGGAAATCAGCTTAGGTTTCCTTTAGATGGTAAATTGAATAGTTTTGGTTTGTTAGAGTATTATAAGTTTTATACAAATGATAAATATGCAGAAGCACACGTAGAACATAATTTTAAAGGAGCAATTTTGGGTAAAATTCCGTTGATAAATAAATTGAATTTCCATTTAGTGGGAGGTGCAAAAACTTTATTTATGGCTGGTAAAAATCCGTATACAGAGTATTCTGTAGGTTTAGATAACATCGGTTTTGGGAAATGGCGTTTTTTACGAATAGATTATGTTCGTTCTAACTATGGAGGAATTAAAAACGATGGTTTGTTGTTTAGATTAAGTATGTTTTAATTAATTTTGAAGTATGAAAATTCAAATATTACTTTTCGGAATTACAACAGATTTAATAGGAACTTCAAATTTAGATTTAGAAGTTGTTGAAGGTATAACTGTTGTAAGTTTTAAGAGTTTATTGAAAGAAGAATATCCTCAACTAGAAAACATCGATTCTTATGCAATTGCTGTAAACGAAAGTTATGCAACTGATGAATTAGTTTTAAAAGAGAATGATGTAGTTGCCATTATTCCTCCTGTAAGTGGAGGGTGAAAAAAGCCCATCTTAATCTTCCCAAAGGGAAGAAACACTCTTACTCACAAAACTATGTTTTCTATGTGTCTATGTGGTCAACTTCTTTTAATGAAGATTATCTTAAATACTTCTTATCAATATAAAAAGTACCAAAAGGTAAAATAGAAGCAAGTAGAACAATTCCGAGAGTTTTATTATCCCAATTCATTTCTTTTTTAAGCATAAAAGCCAAAACAACATATAGCATAAAAAGGATTCCATGAGGCATTCCTAACATCTTTACATAAGAAGCATCACCTTGAAAATGTTTCATTGGAGTTGCAATAAAAAGTAATAATAAGTAAGATACTCCTTCTAATATGCTTACAATTCTAAATATATTTTTCATACTTACTATTTTTCAAAGTTTTGATTTGCAAAAATACAACTTTGTTTTACTATTTTTGCCTTAGTACTGAACTTCCTGAACTAAATTCAGAATAAATGTTTCAGTATCTCAAGGAATGATAAGAACTTCAATAAAAATAACTTCAGAAAAATTAGATTTACAAGAATGCTACCGTTTTGTAGAAGATGATTCTTGTGGTGGAATTTCGGCTTTTATTGGTACTGTTAGAAATGATACACAAGGAAAAGAAGTTACACAGTTAGATTTTTCTACTTACAAACCGATGGCAATTAAAGAAATGCAAAAAATTGCAGATTTGATTTTAGAAAAGTTCGATATCAAAAAAATTGCAATTCATCACGCAGAAGGAATGTTACAGATTCGTGAAATTCCTGTTATAATTACTGTTTCGTCCAAGCATAGAAAAGCTGCTTTTGAAGCATGCGAATTTGCAATTGATACTTTAAAAGAAACGGTTCCTATCTGGAAAAAAGAATATTTTTCAGATGGTGAAGTTTGGGTAAATGCACATCCGTAATTAGTATTAGAGTTACAAAGCGACAAAGGTTTAAAGTTGATAATTTTTAACAATTGTCAGACTGAGTTTGTCTAAGCCTTTTTATTCTTGATAATTAGTAATTACTAATTACTAACCGTCTTCTTACTCTGCAACCACAGATAAAACTGCAATCCAAATAAAATAGCACCAGACAATAAATGTATAGCTTGTGTTCCTATAGGGAATTCTGCATAGTACATTAATATTCCTGTAATCGTTTCTATAAAGATTAACAAAACAATCCAATTTACGAGTTTGTAACCTAAGTTTTTTACTTGATTTAGGTAAAATAAACCTAAGTTTACCAATACAATTGCAATTGTAAACGATCTATGAAAATAGAATTTAAAACTTGGATCCATCAAACTATAATTCTTGTTTTCGAAACCTAGTTGTTTTACTTGTTCATCTATAAATTGTCTTACTTGGGTTCCCATTGCAATTTGAATCAAAGAAAATACAACAGAAACAATTAGTAGTTTATTAAATACAGCATTGTATCTGTATATTTTTTTTCTATCAGAAAGATTAAATTTTAGTTGTAGTAAAAGTGCAATTATTACTAAGCCAATAACCATGTGAATGGTAATAATTGTAGGTTTTAAATTAGTGTCTACAACCGTTTTTCCTAACCAAGCCTCAACTAACATTAAAAAGAATGCTGTAAAAGCTAAAAAAGGAATCCTTTTATCGGTTTTCCAAAATTTTGCTGCTCCATAAATTAGAAATAAGAAAACAAAGCCAGCTAAAACAGAAGATAATCTGTTGATGTATTCTGTCCAACTATGATATTTATTAAATTTAGCGTAATCGTGTTTTGTGTAGTTTGCCCAATTATTTTTGTTGAATTCAGAAGAAGTTTTAATGTTTTTTTCTGCAACAAATAAAGTTTCATCTTTAATAATAATAAAACCTTCTTTAAATTCTGAGTTTGGTTTCCAAGTTATTTGTTCTTCAGAAGTTGGTGGAATGTAATAACCAAAGCATTTTGGCCAATCGGGACAACCCATTCCAGAACCTGTCATTCTAACAACAGAACCTGCTAAAAAAATTAAGTAAACAGATATAATAGCAATCTGTACAGTTTTTGAGAATTTATTTTTCATTTAGGGTAAATGTTTCTGTAAAAATAAGACAAAAAAAAGCCGCTTAAAAAATTAAGCGACTTGTTCTTTTCAAAAAATTTAAAAGAATAGAATTAGATTACTCTAACGTCTACTGCATTTAAACCTTTTCTACCTTCTTTAAGGTCGAACTCTACTGCGTCACCTTCTCTAACTTCGTCAATTAATCCTGATACATGCACAAAGTACTCTGTGTTTGAATCATCTTCTGTTACGAATCCAAATCCTTTAGATTCGTTGAAGAATTTTACTGTTCCTTTTTTCAAAATAATATAATATAAATGTTAATAATAGTACAAATATAAGGTTATAATTAATTGGTTTTACAAAAAGACTGTTTTAAATAATTTTGTTTATCAATTTTGATAAAAATAAATGTCATAAAAATGAATGTTTATGGTGGTTTTTTGTGATAAAAAACCCTTTGTTTACGGTGGTTTAAGAATGTCAATAGAAATAGTAGTTGTAGCGTTTTTTAATTGATATTATCTTGATAGTAAGATTCTTAAAAAAATCAAATTTTAGGCCTTTAAATTGCAAAAAGGACTAATTTGTTAAAAACTTCAAGGGTTTTGTGAATAAGTATGGCTTTCATTTTGGAACAAAAAAACCAATCTTTGTAGAAGTCGTTCTTGGCGATTATCTAACTTTCAAATAACATCCATTTACCGTGAAAATTACCCAGATTATAAAAAGAGACTCTGAAACTACCCTTTTTGAGTTAGAAAAAATTATTAACGCAATTGAAAAAGCAATGCTAAGTGTTAATAATGGTACTAGAGAAGACGCTATTGCTATAACTAATATTGTTAATGGAACTTTACTAGAAAGAAAGTTAAATGAACCTAGTTATACTCCAACTGTTGAGCAAGTGCAAGACATTGTAGAGTATAAATTAATGGATAGTCCTTTTCATGATGTTGCAAAGGCGTACATATTATATAGAGATGAACAAACAAGAAGTAGAAAGCCTAATATTTTTGAAAAGAGAATAAATCTAAAACCATATGATTATCCTGCTTTAGGAGAATATGTAGATGCTATTAGACACTCTTATTGGATTCATACAGAATTTAATTACACAAGCGATATTCAAGATTTTAAGACATCTCTTACTGAGGTAGAAAAAAATGCGATAAAAAATACAATGTTAGCAATTTCTCAGATAGAAGTTGCTGTTAAAACTTTCTGGGGAGACATCTATAAAAAGATGCCAAAGCCAGAAATTGGTTCTGTTGGAGCTACGTTTGCAGAAAGTGAAGTTCGTCATCATGATGCGTATTCACACTTATTAGAAATTTTAGGGTTAAACAATGAGTTTAAAAACTTAAAGAAGAAGCCTGTAATTATGAAACGTGTTAGTTACTTAGAAGCAGCTTTAAAAAACGTAAATAGCGAAGACAATCAAGAGTTCTCAGAGTCTATAATTTTATTTTCTCTATTTATAGAGCATGTATCTTTATTTTCTCAGTTTTTGATTATTATGGCTTTTAATAAGCATAAAAATGTATTAAAAGGAATTTCTAATGTTGTAGAAGCTACTTCTAAAGAAGAGCAAATTCATGGAGATTTTGGTATAGACCTTATTAAAATTATTAAAGAAGAAAATCCAGATTGGTTTAATGAAGATCATAATAAATTAGTACAAGAAACTTGTAAAGAAGCTTTTCTTTCTGAAAGTAAACTAATTGATTGGATTTTTGAAAAAGGAGAATTAGATTTCTTACCTAAAAATGTAATTAAAGAATTCATAAAAAATAGATTTAATAACTCTTTAGAGAGTATTGGTATCTCAAAAGTATTTGATGTAGACGAAACATTATTATCTAAAACAGATTGGTTTGATGATGAAATTATTGGAACCAAACACGGTGATTTCTTCGTAAAGAGATCTATAAACTATAGCAAAAGAACTAAAAGTATAACTAGCGACGACTTATTTTAAACTATGAACCTACACGATCAAAAGACCACTACGACCGAACTTACTGAGTACGAAAAAATGATTAAAGCAAGAAATGCTGCTCGAAAAGAAATGCTTAAAAACAATAATGAACCAGAAATTGAATGGTTAACAGATAATAGCCGTAAATTTTTAGAGTCAGGGTATTTAACAGGAAATACAACACCAGAAGAAAGAATACGTGAAATTGCAGATAATGCAGAACGTATTTTAAAGATTGATGGTTTTTCTGATAAGTTTTACAAATATATGGCTGCTGGGTATTTTTCTTTAGCATCGCCAGTTTGGTCTAACTTTGGTAAAAAGAGAGGTTTACCTATAAGTTGTTTTGGTTCGCACGTTGCAGATGATATGGGAGATATTTTATTCTCACAATCAGAAGTTGGTATGATGTCTAAATTAGGTGGAGGAACATCTGGTTACTTTGGTAAATTACGAGAAAGAGGAGCCGATGTTAAAAATAATGGTTCATCATCTGGTTCGGTTCATATTATGCAATTGTTTGAAAAAATGGTTGATGTTGTAAGTCAAGGTTCTGTAAGACGTGGTCGTTTTTCGCCATATTTACCAATAGATCATCAAGATATTAAAGAGTTTTTAGAAATAGGAACAGAAGGAAATCCAATTCAAGAATTAACGCACGGTGTTACGGTAAGTGACCAATGGATGCAAGAAATGATTGATGGTGATGTAGAAAAAAGAGGTCTTTGGGCAAAAGTATTACAAAGAAGAGGAGAAATCGGGTATCCATATATTCTTTTTAGAGACAATGCAAATAACGGAACGGTAGATGTTTATAAAGACAAAGGCCACGAAATTTATGCAAGTAATCTTTGTACAGAAATAATGTTACCTTCTAACGAAGATTGGTCTTTTGTTTGTTGTTTATCATCAATTAACTTGGTGCATTATGACAAATGGAAAGATACAGATGCTGTAGAAACATTGGCTTTCTTTTTAGATGCAGTAATGCAAGAATTTATCAATAAATTAGAAGTATATAAAGATTCAGAAGATAGAGACGATCAGTTTACGTTTCGTTTTATGGAAAAAGCATATAATTTTGCAAAAGAAAACAGAGCATTAGGTTTAGGTGCTTTAGGATGGCATTCTTTATTACAATCTAAAATGCTTGGATTCGATAGCGCAGAAGCTTATGCTTTAAACAGTGAAATATTTAAAGTAATTAAAGAAAAATCATACAAAGCATCAGAAGAGATGGCAAAAATGTATGGCGAACCAGCTGTTTTAAAAGGATATGGAAGACGTAATGCAACATTAAATGCAGTTGCACCAACTACATCGTCTGCTTTTATTTTAGGACAAGTATCTCAGGGTATTGAGCCAATTTGGTCTAATATTTATGTAAAAGATATTGCGAAGATTAAAACGACGATTAAGAATCCAGTATTAGAACAATTATTGGAAGAAAAAGGACAAAATACTTCTGATATTTGGAAAAGTATTAGAGATAATGATGGATCTGTTCAGCATTTAAGTATTTTATCAGAACACGAAAAAGATGTTTTTAAAACGTATTCAGAAATAGATCAAAATGTAATTGTTTATCAAGCAGCAAATAGACAAAATCATATAGATCAAGGACAATCTATAAATATTATGGTGCATCCAGATATGCCAATTAAAGAAGTAAATGCAGTGTATGTAAATGCTTGGAAATTAGGTGTAAAATCTATGTATTACCAACACAGTATGAATGCTGCACAGAAATTTAAACAAAAGAAAGAATGTGCTTCTTGCGAAGGATAGTTTAATAATTTTTGTAAAATTGTCATTTCGACTTTACGGAGAAATCTCATAATTTAAAGATCATAAAAAGGGAAGTAGAAATACTTCTCTTTTTTTTTTGAAGCTATTTCCAGCTTTCACTACTCGCTTTTTTTATTCCAAAAAAAGAATAAAAAAGAGCTCAAACAAACCGTTCAATCTGGGCTAAACTTGTTTGGTAGCCAATTACTATTTTGATAAATACAAGAAATTTTATGTAGCTTCTTTTTTGTATTTTTGAATAATTAAAATAAAACAATGAACTGGGAACAACTCCTTTCTTTAAAACGCTTTGGCGACACCCAAAAACGCGAAAGAATAGCACAAGACGAAACCCGTTTGGGTTTTGATGTAGATTTTGATAGAATTATATTTTCATCAGCATTTAGAAGTCTGCAAGATAAAACACAAGTAATTCCTTTATCGGAAACCGATTTTGTACATACACGTTTAACACATAGTTTAGAGGTTTCTGTAGTTGGTAGAACTTTGGGTAGAAGAGTTGGTAAAGAGTTGTTAGAACGTCATCCGAATTTACAAAAACTAGGATATACTTTTAATGATTTTGGTGCTATTGTAGGTACTGCTTCTTTAATGCACGATATTGGTAATCCGCCTTTTGGGCATTCTGGAGAAAAAGCTATTGGCGAGTATTTTAAGTCAGGAAATGGCTCAAAATACAAAGACCAATTAACAGAAAAAGAATATCAAGATTTAATAGATTTTGAAGGAAATGCAAATGGTTTTAAGATTTTAACAGAAACTAGAGAAGGTATTTCTGGAGGTTTGCGTTTAAGTTATGCAACTTTAGGAGCATTCTTAAAATATCCAAAAGAAAGTCTTCCTAAAAAACCTACAAATCATATTGTTGATAAAAAGTATGGCTTTTTTCAATCAGAAAAAAAAGAATTTTTAGATGTAGTTAAAGATCTAGGAATGAAACAAAAATCGACTTCGTCTGTTTCATTTTACAGACATCCGTTGGCTTATTTAGTAGAAGCTGCAGATGACATTTGTTATACAATTATCGATTTTGAAGACGGAATTAATTTAGGCTTAATTGATGAAAGTTATACTTTAGAGTATATGTCTAAATTGGTGAAAAATATAGATAGAGATAAATATTACGCATTAAAACATACAACAGATAGAACAGCATATTTAAGAGCTTTAGCTATTGGGTCATTAATTGATGAAGCTGTAACTATTTTCTTAGAAAACGAAGAAGCGCTTTTAAATGGAACTTTCGAAAAATCTTTACTAGATAAATGTAAGTATGAGGCTCAAATTAACGACATCATTAAGATAAGTGTTGATAAAATTTATAGAAGTAAAGAGGTTGTTGAAAAAGAAGTAGCAGGTTATAGAATTATAGCTGACTTGTTAGATGTATTTGTAACAGCTTTAAATAATAAATTTGATGGAAATTCTTCTAATTTTGATAAATTAGTATTAAATTTATTACCACAAGAGTATCAAACAGAAACAGCTAGTTTATACGATAGAATACTACAAATTTGTAGTTATGTTTCTAGAATGTCAGACAGTTATGCAATAAGAATGCATAAAAAATTAACGGGAAATATTATTTAAAATAATTAATAATTGCACAACCTGCCTTTATTAAAAAGTAGATAAAATTATGAAAAAAAAATTATTAATTCCATTCTTTGCTATTATAGCAATCGCTATTTTTTATGTTACAAAACAAAGTAACAAAAGCGAGTCATCGGTTATTATTCCAGAAGTTGAAATCAAACAAAAAAATAAACCTGAAAATGCGAGAGCATTATATAACATTGAAAGAGAAAAATATGAATTAAATATGCAGAGAAACCCTATAACAGGAGAAATTCCTCTGGAAGAGAAAGCAAAAGAGAATAATATGTCTTTATCTCTAATGAAACAAAAAAGACTTCAAAGAACTACTTCTAGTAGCTATACAACAAGAGGCCCTTCTAATTTAGGAGGAAGAACAAGAGCTTTTGCTGTAGATGTTTCTGATGCGACTAGTAATACGATACTTTCTGGAGGTGTTAGTAGCGGTGTGTTTAGAACCACAAATGGAGGAACAAGCTGGACAAAAGTAAGTCCTTCAGGTGAAATCCATAACGTTACAGCTTTAGCACAAGACACAAGAGTAGGTTTTCAAAATATATGGTATTATGCTACTGGAGAATGGTCTGGAAACAGTGCTTCATTAAAGACAGCGACTTTTAGAGGACAAGGTGTTTGGAAATCTATTGATAGTGGATTAACTTGGAGTATTATACCTGGTACAGATTCTGATCATACAATTTTTGATAGTTTTTTTGATTATACAAATGCACTAGAAGTGAATTCAATAACTGGTGATTTATTTATTGCTACAACTGGTAGAATTTATAGGTATGATGGAACTAGTTTAACGATAGAACTACAATTACCTGGTAACTCATTAGGTTTTACTGATGTAGTTGTTACAACAAGCGGAAAAGTATACGCAAGTTTTGCTGGAGGTACAGATTTAGAAGGAGTTTGGTTATCACTAACAGGAAATGGTTCTTGGTCTCAGATTTCTAAGAATGGTACTCCAACTGATTGGGCAGCTACAGGAAGAATAGTTTTAGGCGAAGCACCTTCTGTTGATGGAATGATCTATGCATTATATGTAAATGGAAATTCTGAAGGAAAAGAAGCAGATTTATGGCAATATAACCCTGCAACAAGTGCATGGACAGATTATTCTTCTAAATTACCAGATGAGCCAGATGGAGATTCTCCGGGTAATGATCCTTTTGCAGTTCAAGGAGGTTATGATCTTGTGGTGTCTGTAAAACCAGATAATGAAAATTTTGTAGTAATTGGTGGTACAAATATTTATAAGATAGCAAACATTACAACTGATGCTACATTCGTTAGAATAGGAGGATATAAAAATAATTCTGGTTATTATATTTATGATGAAGGTGGTGTAGAACATCATCCAGATATTCATGTTATAGAGTTTGACACAAATGATACAAACAAACTTTTTAGTGGAACAGATGGAGGTGTGCATAGAACTATAAATATTGGAGCTACAGATGTAGTCTGGGAAAATTTAAATAATAATTACATTACCTATCAATATTATCATGTTACTATAGATCCTTTAAGCGGAAGTAATATGGTTTTAGGAGGAGCACAAGATAATGGAACAACTATGGGAGGTACAGATGCAGGTTTAATAGATAATACTACAATGAGTAGTGTTGGACCTGGTGATGGAGTTGCTGTTGGTATAGCAAGAAGAAATGCAGATTTAGATACACAATTATTTTTGGGTTATCAACAAGGAGTAATTTATACAAACTACCCAAATAATGTTTATAGAGAAATTACACCTACTGACGCTCCAGTAGAAGAGAATGCCCAATTTGTTACCTATTATTATTTAGATCCAGATAATAATGATAATTTATATTATGCTGCAAAAAGTGAATTATATAGAACAAGTAATGCTGCTTCAGTTGCTTCAGATACTTGGGTAAATGCAAGTACCTTAAGTACTTCCGAAGATTTAAGAACTTTTGAAACAACTAGAGGAACATACAATTCTTTAACTAGTTTTTTATTAATTGGAGGTAGTAGCGGAGGTGTTTTTAAAGTTAACGATCCACAAAATTTAACAAGTTTAACTACGGAGGCTATTAATATTACACCATCAGGCGCAACAACTTCAGCAGGTGCAATAGTTAATGACATTGCAATTCATCCTACAAACCCAGATATTGTTTTAGCGGTTTATTCTAATTATGATATTCCTAGTATATTTTTGTCAACAAATGCAACTACAGCAACACCAAATTGGACTTTAGTTGAAAGAAATTTATCTGCACATTCAATTCGTTCTGCAGCAATAACACAAGTGGGAGATGAAATTGTTTATTTTGTAGGTACAGCAAGAGGTTTGTATAGTTCAACAGATCCTACAACTAAAGATTGGGAAATGGAAGGAGCAGATAATATAGGGCTTGCTTTAATTAGTAGTTTAGCATATAGACCCTCTGACAATAAATTATTAATTGGAACTCATGGTAATGGAATGTTTGAAACCACTGTAAAAGGTACACTTTCTACTTCTGATTATAATAGTGATAAAATTGAATTATCGTTTTATCCAAATCCTACTAAAAAGGAATTAAACCTACAGAGTAGTACCTTAGATTTAAGTAAGAACCTGATTTATAATATTTCTGATATTACAGGAAAGGTTGTTAAAAAAGGAGCCGTAGAAAACAAAAAAATTAATGTAGAAAACTTGAATTCTGGAGTTTATCTTGTCAAGTTAAATGTTGATGGTAAACAACAAAATTTTAAGTTTATTAAAAACTAATTAAAAATTATGTCTAAAATTAACCTTTTAAGCGTCTTTTTTTTAATTGTACTTTTTGGGTGTGCAAATACTTATAAATTAGAAAAAAAACCTGTTTTAAGTTTTACGGATTCATCTTATAGTTCTTGGTCCTCTGGTGTAAAAGGTGGAGGTTCTGGCTTTAGTGTCTTTTTAAAAATGGATGAAAGTGATACTCTTGATGATAAAAAGATTGAACTAAAAGGCGTTTATTTTAAGGACAAATATGCCAGTCTTAAATTACAAGGTTTAGGGAGTTATCAGGCTTTTTTTAAAAATAAGAGTAATTCGGATAGATTTGTGTCTGATGCTCAAAAGGATCATAAAAAAGAGGTGTCTAAAGAAGAGAAGATTCCTTTTGTTTTAAATGAAAACGAAGCTGTAGTTAGTTGTTTGATTAACGGAAAACAGAAGTATATTAAAGTAGTACTGACTAAAAAGAAAACAAGAGGAGTTCCGATGTAATGATTTGAAAATATTGATTTATCATAAAAAAAGACGCTTAAAAGCGTCTTTTTTTATGATAATAATTGAAAGTTTTTAGCTAGACTATCTGAGTCTAAACCAATTTCGTTTTGTAATCTTAAAACACTTCCGTGTTCGATAAATTCATCAGGAATTCCGAGATTCTTTATTTTATGTTGATAATTGTTGTTAGAAGCAAATTCTAAAATAGCACTTCCAAAACCACCTTTTATAGTGCCATCTTCAACTGTAATAATTGTTTTATAGGTTGAAAAAATAGTATGTAATAAATTTTCATCCAAAGGTTTTACAAAACGCATATCGTAATGAGAAAATAAAGAGCTTGAGTTGAGGTTATCGAAGTCTTTATCTATTAACTTAAATGCTTCAGAAACATTTTTAGCAATTGTTCCAACAGATAGAATTGCTGTTTTACTTCCTTTTTTTAATTGAATTCCTTTTCCTATTTTTATTTTTTCAAAAGGTTTTTGCCAATCAATAATAGTTCCTGTTCCTCTTGGATAACGAATTGCAATCGGATTTTTTAATACTAATTGAGAAGTGTATATAATATTACGCAATTCAATTTCATTTCTTGGCGCAAAAATAATTAGATTAGGAATGCAACGTAAATATGCCAAGTCAAAAACACCATGATGTGTTGCTCCATCTTCACCAACCAAACCTGCTCTGTCTAAACAAAAAACAACAGGTAAGTTTTGCAATGCTACATCATGAATTACTTGGTCGTAAGCACGTTGTAAAAACGTAGAATAAATATTACAAAATGGTATTAAACCTTGTGTCGCCATTCCTGCAGCTAAAGTTACAGCATGTTGTTCTGCAATACCAACATCAAAAGTTCTTTTTGGGTATTTCTCCATCATAAACTTTAGTGAACTTCCTGTTAACATTGCTGGTGTAATACCAACAATTTTATCATTCTGAGCAGCTAATTCTACAATTGTTTTTCCAAAAACATCTTGATATTTGGTATATAAACTTTCTTCCTTTTTTATTCTTTCTCCAGAAATTTTATCAAATTTCCCTGGAGCATGATAGGTAACTTGGTCTTCTTCTGCTTGCTGTAAACCTTTTCCTTTTGTGGTAATTACATGTAAAAATTTAGGCCCTTTTACAGATTTTAATCTTTCTAATTCTGATAAAACTTTTGGTAAATCATGTCCATCAATAGGACCTGAATAATCAAAATTCAACGCTTTTATAATATTATTTTGTACTGCTAATCTTTTATCGGTTTTTACCTTTGTTAAATACTCTTTTAAAGCACCAACTGAAGGATCGATTCCAATAGCATTATCGTTTAAAATGATGAGTAAATTCGCATTTGAAACCCCTGCATGATTCAAGGCTTCAAAAGCCATTCCGCTAGCAATAGAAGCATCACCAATTACAGCAATATGTTGTTTTTCTATTTCTCCTTTTAGGTTAGAAGCAATTGCCATTCCTAATGCTGCAGAAATAGAAGTTGATGAATGCCCAACTCCAAAAGCATCAAATTCGCTTTCTTTTATTGACGGAAAACCTGCAATTCCACCAAATTGTCTATTGGTATGAAAATTATCTTTTCTTCCCGTTAAAATTTTATGTCCGTATGCTTGATGGCCAACATCCCAAACCAATAAATCATTAGGAGTGTCAAATAAATAATGAATAGCAATTGTAATTTCTACAACACCTAAACTAGCACCTAAATGACCTTCTTTTGTAGATACAATATCAATAATAAATGCCCTCAATTCTTTTGCGACTTGAGTTAATTGTTCTGGATTTAATTTTCTTAAATCAGACGGATTTGATATGTTTTCTAATAAGTTCTTCATTCAAACACAAAAATACAACATCAAATTTTGTAATATTGATTTTTATATTCAAAAAAATGATACAACCTTTCGACGATACTTATTTTATGAAAAGAGCTTTACAGGAAGCAGAAACTGCTTTTGATAAAGGCGAAGTTCCTGTTGGAGCTGTTATTGTTTTTAAAGATCAAATTATTGCAAGAGCACATAATTTAACAGAAACATTGACAGATGTAACTGCGCATGCAGAAATGCAAGCTTTTACTGCTGCTGCAGATTTTTTAGGCGGAAAGTATTTAAAAGAGTGTGTTTTGTATGTTACTTTAGAGCCTTGCCAAATGTGCGCTGGTGCAAGTTATTGGGCTCAAATTGGTAAGATTGTTTATGGAGCTTCAGAACCAGAAAGAGGTTTTAAAAACTTAAATACTACGTTACATCCAAAGACAAAAGTAGTAGCAGGAATTTTAGAAAACGAATGTTCGCAGCTTTTAAAGCGTTTTTTTGTTGAAAAAAGAAACTTGAATTAATCTTCTATATATTCTAAAATATCTGCAGGTTGACACTCTAATGCTTTGCAAATTGCTTCTAAAGTAGAAAAACGAACTGCTTTTGCTTTACCCGATTTTAAAATGGATAAGTTTGCAGTTGTAATACCAATTATTTCTGCCAATTCTTTACTCCGCATTTTGCGTTTGGCAAGCATTACGTCTAAGTTTACTATGATTGCCATATTATATTGTTAAATCGTTTTCTTCCTGTAGTTTTTGCCCTTTCTTAAAAATATCGATATATGTATAAATTATAAGTGCTATACAAGAGTGAATAAAAAGATAAAAATATTCTTCTTCGAAACTAACTTTTTCATTTTCTATCCAACCCATAATTATAATACCAGTATTTAAAATGATTGGAATAAAATTTAGTCTAAAGAATATTTTAAGTTTATTTAAAGATTTTGTTGTAAACAGCTCGTCTTCTATAAAAATCTTAAAAAATTCTTTTAACACATAAAAGTATATTGAATAAAACAATAGCCAAAGCCACATAAAAATAATCGTATACGAAAACTGGTATTTAATAACTCCTTTTATAAATGGAATACTAATTTGGGCATTAAAACCATTTACGTCATTCTCTAAAACATCTACAAAAGGAGCGTCAAAAAACCGATACTGTTCAATTAATGATAAAATTGAAAATAAAAATACAAACAAAAAGAAAGTACTAAATATGTAAAAGAAAGACTTTGCACAGATGTAAATAATTTTTTTCATAAAGTTTTATTTTTTCTAAATTTATTAAATAAATTTAAGAGCGTTACAGTAATTTTGCTTTTTCTATAATGAATTCAAGTTCTTGACCATTTCTTAATACCTTTATTTTTATCGTATTCGTTTCTACATCGTTGAAAAGACCATTTTGTACAATTTTACACCATTGTTCTTGCGTTACGTGTGAATAATTTATTTTATTTATACTTAGAATTTGATCTCTGTATTTTAAAAATTTTGAGGCATCAATATCATCATATATATAGTCAACAAAGAGTTTGTTTTTCTCAAATGTAGGGTTAAAACCAAAAGCGACTCCTTCATTTTTTTCTCTTTTACTTTGTTTAATTAGTTTTAAACTTTTTGTTTTCCAGTTAAAAATAACTCTATAATTTTTAAGAAATTCTAATCCTATATTATTGTCTAGATCCTTTACGATAACAATAGCATCGTTTATATCATAATCTCCTATTTTAAAACTCTCAATTCTAGCCAAATGTGATTTTCTTAATTTTGCACTTTTTCCAAAAGCTCCAAAACCAGAACCACCAGAACCTCTAATAGATTTGCTAATTTTTTTTGATTCTTTTTGTTCGTTAAAAACTTTATAGCTCAAATGAGAATCACCAGAATTCCCTAAATCTATTACATTATTTAATACCTTTTCTCCATTTACTTTTGTAATAATTGATACTTGATAGGCATCACCTACAAATATTTTTGATTCAGAATGATCCGTTGGTATATTTAAAGTTTCTTCGTTATCAGTAATGGTTATCATTTTGTTTTGAAAATCAAAATCCCAAACTGCATGTCTCATTAGGTTAGAACCTATTAGTCCATCAACTTCTAAACAAGCTAGATCTCCTTTTTTAAGATCTAATATAGAACCTATAGTTCCTTTAAAATTTATTCCACCAACCTCAATATCATCTAATTTTACATATGCTAAATTCGCTGACTTATCATTAATATCAGCTATATCAGATGAACCAGCAGTAATAAGATTTAATTTATCTGCTAATTCATTAGAAATAATATTAGTGGCCCCTGTATCTAAAATGAAATCATAAACTTCCCCTTTAATTGTTACTTTTAAAAGAATATGTCCTGTTTTAGTATATTCAAACGGAAATGTTACTTTGTAGTTTTTTTGAGTAACTTCTCCCACTTTAAGGATCTTTCTTACTTTTGCTCCTGCACAACTACTTAACATTATAGATAAGACTACTAAATACAATACGTTTTTAAACTTCATGGTTTTTTTCTTTAAATATTTTCACAAATGTATATATAAATTATCGAAAAACAATAATAAAATATTTAAAAATGATAATTATTTTAATTTTAAGCAAAAAAAATCAGCACTAAAAAGTACTGATTTCTTTAAATTTATATAAAATTAAATCTTAATCTCTAGACATAAATATTCGTAAAACATACCAAAAAAGTAACATTAATGATGCGAATAAACCTAAAGAAGCAGGGATGTAATCTTCTGTTCCGTATTTATTTACCAAGTTAGAAGTTTGATATAAAATAGAACCTCCAGCCAATACACACATTCCTACAGAAAACCATAAACCTAGATCGAAACCAAATAAAGAACCTGCAACAATTAATCCCATTGCAATAAAAAAGCCAACAGTTAAACCTGCTTTTATAAATGAAAAATCTTTTTTAGTAACAAAAACAACTGCAGATATACCAGCAAATAATGCCAAAGTAACTACTGCCGCTTGTTGCACCAATTCTGAACTATCTGTATAGTAAATTGCGATGTATAAAAGCGGAACAAAAATAAGTGCTTGTGCAAAAATATAAAGCGCATACGCCAAATATTGTGTGTTTTTATCGGATGTTTTTAAAATGGTACTTTCTGCATAATTTGTAACTAGCATAAAACCACCCAACATTATTAACCAACGCCAACCTTGTGTCATAGACATCATAAAGTCTACAATCATACTGCTTTGAAGTAATAAATATTCAAAAAGCACAAATACTAAAACACCACCAGCAACGTGTGCGTATGTTTTTTTGTAAAATTCTACACGAACTTGATCTGTAGATTCAATTAATAATACTTTGTTTTGAAACGTATTTTCCATATTTTAAATTTTTAAATAAAGGTATTCTTTTTGTAGAAAAGAATAAAAGGTAAGGTAGAAATTTATACTTTTTTTATGACGCTAGTTACAATTCCCCAAATCATAAAGTCGTTATCTTCAGTAATTTTTATAATCGGATAATTAGGGTTTTCTGGTTGTAACCAAACTTCATTTTTTTCTACTCGTAAACGCTTTACAGTAAATTCACCATCTAAAAAACAGACTGCAATTTTATTGTTTGCAGGTTCTAAACTTCTATCAATAACTAATAAATCATTGTCGTCTAAACCAGCATCAATCATAGATTGACCTTTTACTTTTGCAAAAAAAGTAGCGTCTTTATTCTGAATAAGCTCATCATCTAAAGAAATTCTGGTTTCTCTAAAATCATCTGCAGGTGATGGAAATCCGGCAGAAATGCCAACATCTACAAATACAGCTCCATTTCCAGTGGAAGCTTTTGGTGTAAAAAAAGTAAGTGTTTTAGATGTTTCCATTTGAATGTAAATTACAGCTCTTCTTTAAATTTATTTTTGATTATCCCTAAGTATCATAAACCCATAAATTGTTGTTTTACGGCGTCTACTTTGTAACGTTACAAAAAACAAATATTTATTTTTATTCTGCGTAAATCTGCTGAATCTGCGGGACAATTTCCTTTTATATTTATTTTCCCGCTGATTTTGCAAATAGTCGCTGATTTTTATCAGCATGATAAAAATCGGATATATAGAATTTATTCGATTTTATTGTAAAATAACGGCTTTTTCAACAAGTACGTCATAAGAGTAACCTGCTCCAAAGTCTTTATTTAAAACAACAGTTCCTTTTATGGTAACAACGCTACCAACTCTAAACCTATCATTACTTGTAACTGTAATATCGAATTGGCCGTTTCCTTTTGTACCATCTTGTAAATGCATAAAATTAACACCCATAATTCCGTTATTAACCTTTACAACTTTTGCTTTGATAATAACTTGTTTGTTTTGATATGCTTCAGGGTTTTCAAAAAGTTCTGCAATTCGTATTCCGTTAGCAGCTTTATCAACGTTAACTACTTTTGAATTCCCTTTATTAATAATTTTCTTTGTAGCAGTCTTAACTGCATCCTTATTATCTCTAACACCTTGAGCAAAAACAATGTTTTCAAAAGTTCGTTTTAGACTTTTACTTTCAAATTTCCCCATTTCCATTCCTTGGTCATAATAGTAAGTAGCTCCTATTTCTATCGGTCTACCTGGTATTGCCATCCAATATTCTTTATTATTTTCAGAAACTTTAAGATAAATATATCCTCCGGCTGCTATTTTTTCTAGTACAACAACTTCATGTGCATTTGAAGATGCTATGCTTTCTACAGAAACTTTTTCTTCTGTAGGCTTTGCTTTTTCAGTGTCCTTACAACCTGTTAAAAGCCCTATTGTAATTAAAAAAAGTAGTGTAAAATATTTCATTATTATTGTTTTCATTTGACTGCAAATTATAACTTTTCTTTAAATCTTTTAGATATTATTTTACAATTAAAAGATAGTCTTACAATCATTACAGATGTGTCTTGTCTTCTCAAAAAAAGGAAATAACATATAAAACACATTTTTTCTTTGAATAGGAGCAATTAACACGCTGCTAGAATTACATTTAGGACAAAAAATATCATTCCCGTTTTTATCTTTTTGATAGGTTCTAATTTCATTATAAATTTTAAGAGCTTTCTCAAAATCATTTTGATGAACTAATAGTTTTACGCCACCAATTGCATTACTAATTAAAGGATCTGAATCTATTGTTTTTTCATCCATCAACATCGTTTTAAAACCTTCTGAGTCTAATCTCGATTTTGTAACATGTGCTTCTGTTGAATATTCAAAAACAGCTAAAATTTTATAATTATCATTCATAAAAAGAAGGTTTATTTTACAGTTATAATCTCATTAATATTTGTCGTGAATTTAGAAGATAATCTTTCTTGACGCATTTTCCAAGTTCGATTTAAATCTTGATTTCCTAATTTGATTTTATCAGATTTAAACTTTTTATTCAACTTGTCAATAGCAGACATTAAAGGTTTGTGTTTTGGGTTTTCGCTTGAAAATAAATTCAGTTGAAAATTATCATTAGGTACTAAACCAGTAACAATTACGCCTGCTCTTTTATATTTTATGCCACTTTTAAAAATAGATTTTACAGCAGCTACAGCAGCATTAGCAATCGTTAAAGTAGAATCTGTTGGATAAGAAAAAACAACCGTTGTACTTTCTCTATGTTGTTGCATTTCTTTTTTATGACGATCACTAGAAAGTTGCACAATTAACATGTGACAACTCGATTCTTGATTCCGTAATTTTTCTGCACAACTTGCTGCAAACGTAGAAATACGTTCTTTAATATTATCAATATCAGAATATGTATATTCAAAACTTCTGGTTGTTGCAATCATCTTTTTTGATGAAACTTCTTCTAACGGAATTTTAGAAATTCCTTGTAAATCTTTTTGTAAACGCCATTCTACAATAGAAAACTCTTTTAAAACCAAATCACTTGGTAATTGTGTAAAATCATACGCAGTTACACAACCTTTTGCTTGTAATCGTTTTTTTAAACGACTTCCAATTCCCCAAACATTTCCAATTTTGGTCCATTTTAATGCTTTAATTCTGTTTTCTTCAGAATCAATTACACAAATTCCTTTCGATTGTTTTAGGTTAGAACGTGCAATTTTATTGGCAACTTTTGTCAATGCTTTTGTAGGTGCAATTCCTACACAAGTTGGTATGCCTGTCCATTTTAGAACTCTGCTTCTCATTTTGGTTGCATATTCAATCAAATCATAATTTTCGAAACCATCTAATTTCAAAAAAGATTCATCGATAGAATAGACTTCTACATCTGGTGAAAAGTCTGCAAGAATATTCATAACTCTAGAACTCATATCTCCATATAAAGGGTAATTAGAAGATAAAACGGTAATATTATTTGCTTTACAGAATGCATCCCATTTAAAAATTGGCGCACCAAAAGGCAGTTGTAATTTCTTAGCCTCATCGCTCATAGAAATAACACAACCATCATTATTGCTTAAAATAGCAATTGGTTTTCCTTGTAAATTCGGATTAAAAACCCGTTCACAAGAAGCATAAAAATTATTACAATCTACGAGTGCAAACATGTTATAAAAGTATCAAAAAATAGCAGGCAAAATTGCGTTGTTAATATCTTAATCGGATAAAATAAAATTAGTTTTCAAGAAGATCAACAACCTTATTATAAGCACTTTTTAATTTTTTAATCACAGTTTCTATCTCTTCTATCTCTAAATGTCCAAATCCAAAACGAATAGCACAGGTGTTTCTATCTTGATACAAAATCGTTTTTGGTAGAAATAAATTATTTTTTTCTGCTTCTTCTGCTAGTTTTACTAAAGATATATTCGATTGAAACTCTAACCAAATAGCTAACCCTCCCGAAGGAACTTTCCATTGAATAATTTCTGAAAAATATTCAGTTAGGAGTTCACATAAATAATCGCGTCTTTGTTTATAGATGATGATATTTTTTTTCATCAAACGATATATCTCACCTTCATGAATTAATTCAGACAACATTTGTTCTTGAATTAAATCACCTTGTTTGTCTAATAATTGCAGATAATTTTTTGCTTCAGAAATTAGATTTTCTGGTGCGACTACAAATCCTGTTTGAAAACTTGGAAATAAAGACCTTCCTAATTTCCCTAAATAAATGACCATTCCATTCGCATCTGCACTTGCCATTGGTAACATTGCAGAACCTTCAAACTGAAAATCGTAATCGTAATCATCTTCAATAATAGCAAATCCGTATTCTTTGGCAAGTTGTAACAACTCTAAACGACGCTCTGCGCTTAATGTAACTACAGTTGGGTAATCTCTATGAGCACAAACATAAACGCATCTGATACTTTTTTTTACAAAATGTTTTCTAATATAATCAACATCCAAACCATCTTTATCTACAGGAATTGTTTTGATACTTGCACCTGCTTGTTGAAAAATCATATTTGATGCGTAATTACTTAAATGTCCAACTAATACAATATCGTTTTGTTTCATTAATAATTGAGATACGATGTACAAACTCATTTCTGTACTACGTGTATTTATTAAATTATTTGGATTTATATGAAAACCTCGAGTTGCATTTAAATAATTACATAGTTGCGTTTGAAATAATGAATAGGAAGATTCATTGTGTCTGTTCCATTTATTTACCAACGTTTTTCGTTTCATGGCAGCGCTGTACCATCTTGTAAATTCATGAACAGGATGCAATCGTAAATCTGGTTTTCCGTCATTAATTGTATACTTAGCATCTGTTAATTGAGTAGTTGATGCTAGATTAAATGATGTTTGAAAAGGAAAACCTGTTGTTTTAGAGTAGGTGTAAGCTTGATGTACTTTTTGAGAAGTTGCTTTTATTTTTGCTGTTTGTTCCGCAGGATCTAAAACAAATGTGCCTTTATTGGGTATTATCTCCACCCAACCTTGAGAAGCTAATTCTTCATAGATAGCAACTGCTGTGTTTCTGTGAATTTTTAATAACTCACCTAAAACACGGGTTCCTGGTAACATTGCACCTTTGGTTAAATACCTGCGTTGTATCGCATTTATAATCTGCTGAGAGACTTGTATATATAAAGGTTGAGATAGACTTTTATCAAAATCTATGAGTTGTTTAAATAACGTGTTAACCGGACTATCTTTCATTTTAAAACTGGACTAGTTTAATCGTCCGGAAAGTTACGACTTTTGTAGCGTTTTAAAATCAAAATAAAATGACACGAAATAAATTTTTAATTATTGCTCTTTTAGCATTGTCTATGGCTTCTTTTTCTCAGGAAAAAAAGGAGGTTCAAGAATTAGATACAGTTTTAATAAAATCTTCTAGAATAGATTTACCTTTTAAAGCGAACTCTAGAACGATTAATGTTATTACATCTAAAGTTATAAAAAATAGTGCAGCTACAAATGTTGCCGATTTATTACAACAAGTTGCAGGTGTAGATATTAGAAGAAGAGGAACTGCAGGTAGTCAAGCAGATTTATATATTAGAGGTGGTGGTTTTGATCAAACGTTACTTTTAATTGATGGTATTAAAATGGATGATTCTCAAACAGGACATCACACATTAAATGCTGCTTTACCTATTGAGCTTATTGAAAGAATAGAAGTTATTAAAGGTCCAGCTGCTAGAGTCTTCGGTCAGAATGCATTTACTGGAGCAATAAATATTGTAACTAAAAAGAAATTAGCAAACACCGTTTCTGCAAATATTGAAGTTGGTTCTTTTGGTCAAATTAATCGCTCTATTACTGTTGGAAAAGAATATGAAAATACTTCTATTATAGCACACGTAGGTGTTTTACAGTCGAATGGTTATAGACATAATTCAGATTTTGAAAATAAAAATTATGTATTAAAAGGAACTTTCAATAAGAAAAAACAACCTATAGAAGTATTAGCTACTTTTTTCGATAAAAAATTCGGAGCAAATGGATTCTATGCAAGTGCAACTGCTACAGAACAATATGAAGAAACGCAGAGTAGTTTATTAGGTGCTTCTACTACTTTTAAAACAGAAAAGTTTAAAATTACGCCAAGAGTTTATTGGAAAAGAGGGCAAGACGACTATGTTTATATTAGAGATAACCCAAGTGTTTATAGAAACTTACATATTACAAATAAAGTAGGTGTAGAAACAAACGCGTCTTACACATCAGATTTAGGTATTACTGGTTTTGGTGTAGATATTTCTAGAGTTTTTATCAGTAGTAATAATTTAGGAAACAGAAATAGAACGATGGCAAATTTGTTTTTAGAACACCGTTTTAAATTTGCAGATGGTCAAATAGATGTTACTCCAGGAGTTGCTGTTACTTATTTTTCTGATTTTAAATTCCATGCTTTTCCAGGGTTGGATATTGGTTTTAAATTGTCTGATAATTTAAAAGCGTATGGTAACTTAGGTGCTACTTACAGAATACCTACATATACAGATTTGTATTATAATGATAGAAGTACAATTGGTAATCCGAACTTAAAACCAGAAGAAGCGTTTGCTCAAGAAATTGGATTAAAATATAATTCAGAAAGATTTACAGCTTCTGTAGCAATTTTTAATAGAGATGCAGATAATTTAATCGATTTTATTAGACCAGATGTAACATCAAAGTATGAAGCAACAAATATTGCAAAAGTAAATACACAAGGTTTTGAGTTTAATGCAGATTATCGTTTTAAATTAAATGACTTTAACCAGACTTTATCTTTTGGATATAATTTTTTAAATGATGATATTTTAGATCAGAATAAAGATTTATCTCGTTATTCTTTAAACACATTAAAACATCAGTTTATAACACGTTTTACAAGTAAATTGTTTAAAAATGTAAGACAAAATATTATTTATAAACATGCAGAAAGAACTGTCGGTACAAGTTATAATGTTTGGGATGCTTCTGTAATTGTAGATTTTAATAAATTTAGCTTTACAGCTACTGCTAATAATATTTTTGATGCAGACTATATAGAATCTGGTTTTGTACCAATGCCACCAAGTAATGTTTTATTTGGATTGCGTTATAGTTTCTAAAGAAGACGTTTATATAAAAATTAAAAAAAGCCTTGATACATTTGTATCAAGGCTTTTTGTTTTTTAAAATTATTGAAAATTTTATGTAACAAAATCAAGTTTTAAACTACTAATAATAGAAGCTCAACCACACTTTAACTCTTCAATACTTTTATTTCTAGGATAAAATGGTATTAATTGAAGTTTGAAATCATCAAAAAACAGCGCATTTAAAAGTTGATTTCAGTAAAAAAGAGTTTCTCTTTATATTGATAAAATAAGTGGTCTTATTTAGTCAAAAACCTTTATATTTAATCACTTTTAAAACGAACTTGCTATGATGGAATGGTTTCAAGAATTGTCGTCTTTTCAAAAGACGTATTGGATAATTACGGGGATTTCTACCTTTATCTTTATTATCGTATTAATCAGTACTTTTATTGGTGCAGATGCAGATGATATTGGTGATGTAGATGCAGAAATAGAAGCAGATACAGGTGCTGGTTTTCAATTTTTTACATTGAAAAATTTAGTAGCATTCTTTACTATTTTTGGTTGGAGCGGAATTTCAAGTATAGATGCAGGAAATTCAAAAACTACAACAATTATTATTTCACTTCTTTGTGGTTTGGCAATGATGTTTGTAATGGCAGCAATGTTTTATTACATCAGTAAATTAACTTCTAGTGGAACTTTAAAAATGAAAAATGCTTTAAATACTATTGGAGAAGTTTATTTAACTGTAGGAGCAAAAAGATCAAGTATCGGAAAAGTACAAGTAAAAGTGCAGGGAGCGTTAAGAGAATTAGACGCTTTAACAGATTATGATGAAGACTTAACACAAGGAAATGTCATAAAAGTGATTGAAGTAACAAACAACGGAATATTAATTATAGAACCTCAAAAATAATAAAAAAACTATGCTAAATTTAATGATATTACAAGCTAGCCAATTTGCTGGATTAATTGGAATCGGAATTGCTATTCTATTCATTTTTATATTGCTTGTTGCAATGGTAAAACGATACAAAAGGTGTCCTTCAGATAGAATTTTGGTTGTTTATGGAAAAGTTAGTGGGGGAGAATCTGCGAAGTGTATTCATGGTGGAGCCGCATTTATTTTTCCTGTAATTCAAGATTATCAGTTTTTAGATTTAACACCAATTTCTATAGAAGTGAATTTGGTAAACGCACTTTCTAAACAAAATATTCGTGTAAATGTACCTTCAAGGTTTACAATTGGAGTTTCTACAGAACCAGGAATCATGCAAAATGCAGCTGAACGTTTATTAGGTTTAGCACAAGCTGATATTCAAGAATTAGCACAAGAAATCATTTTTGGTCAATTACGTTTGGTAGTTGCATCTATGGATATCGAAGAAATAAATTCTGATAGAGATAAATTTTTAACGAATATTTCTAAATCTGTAGAATCAGAATTAAAGAAAGTTGGTTTAAAATTAATCAACGTAAATATTACAGATATTGTTGATGAATCTGGTTATATAGAAGCTTTAGGTAAGGAAGCAGCGGCACATGCAATTAACGCAGCACGTAAATCTGTAGCAGAAAAAACGAGAGATGGTTCTATTGGTGTAGCAGATGCTGTACAAGATGAAAGAATTAAAGTATCTCAGTTACAAGCAATGGCAAAAATTGGAGAAGCAAAAGCGGCTCAAAATGAAAGAACGCTAGTTGCAGCTTCAATGGCAGAAGCAAAAATTGGAGAAGCAAATGCTAATCAAAATGAGAGAGTACAAACAGCAAATGCGATTGCATTAGCAAAAATTGGAGAAGCAGAAGCGTTAAAAGCAGAAAGAATTAAAACTTCTGAAGCAGATGCACTTGCGATAACGGGAGAAAATACCGCTAAAATTTCTATTGCAGAATCAGATGCTTTAAGAAGAGAAAGAGAAGCTGAAGCAGAAAAAAGAGCAATTGCAACAGAAAAAGTACAAGCAGCAAAAGCACTAGAAGAAGCATATGCAGCAGAGCAAGAGGCAGAAAATGCACGTGCATCTAGAGATAAAGCTACAAAATATGCAGATATTGTTATTCCTGCAGAAATTGCAAAAGCGAAAGTAGAGATTGATGCAGAAGCGCAAGCAGAAAATATTAGAAGAATTGCAAAAGGTGATGCAGATGCTATTTTCTTAAAAGCAGAGGCAGAAGCAAATGGTTTGTATGAAGTTTTAACAAAGCAAGCAGCTGGTTTCGATCAAATTGTAAAAGCAGCTGGAAACAATTCTCAAAATGCAGCATTATTATTAATTGCAGATAAATTGCCAGAATTAGTTAAGATACAAGCAGAAGCAATTAAAAATATTAAGATTGATAAAGTTACTGTTTGGGAAAATGGAGGAGGAAAAGACGGAAAAACATCTACTTCTAACTTTATTTCTGGAATGTATAAAGCAGTTCCGCCTTTACAAGAAATGTTTAATATGGCAGGAATGGAATTGCCTAATTATCTAAAAGGAAAAAATATTCCTGCAGAAGAAATCTCTACCGAAGAAACTACTGAGGTTATAGCATCTACAGAGGTTACTGAGACTAAAGATAATTTACCTGCTTAAGAATAACAATACTTAGTTTTTAGATATTAGCCATCATTCAACTTTTTGAATGATGGCTTTTTTTATCAACTATTTATTTTGACAGAAATGTAGTTATTCGTTTCTTATTACTTCAAAATATATTGGTAAAAAAAATGTCTAAAAATGATTAAATGGGTATAACTACTTAGTAATAATGAGTTAGTTTTTAGTAACTTGCCGGTGTTAAACAACTAATTCCCCAATATGAAAGCGTGTCCTAAATGTAAATCTGTGTCTAGGCATAGAATGAGAAGAGGAGCGTTTGCTAGAATAGTGCCAGGGTCAAGAGCTTATGCTTGCGATAAGTGTAATACACAGTATACTTGGTTTCCTTTTATCAATCGTTCTTTAAGAGTTTAAAAAAAGCCTCACAAACGTGAGGCTTTTTTTATTCGAATTTGTCTTATTATAGTATGTTTTTAGAGGTGTTAGCATATAAAACAATTAGAAGAAATAAAATATAAATTAGTTAATTTGGAATAAGTTTATTTTAGTCGCTTTTAGTAGATTGCAGACGTAAAATAAATAGTTTTCTAATATGATATCTTGCCCAAAATGTAAATCTGAATCTAATCACAGAATGAAAAGAGGTGCGTTTGCTAAATTAATTCCAAGAACAAAAGCTTTTGCTTGCGACAAGTGTAATGTAGAATATATTTGGGTTTCTTTTATCAATCGTTCTTTCAGTATATAAAAAAGAGCCTCACAAATGTGAGGCTCTTTTTTATATTATAGTACAAGGTGTTTTACTTAAACAGCCTAAAAATATCATTTCCGTTTGCGAAAAGTAATAGTGCTATTAAAAGAATAAACCCTGTTACTTGTGCGTATTCTAAAAACTTATCTCCTGGTTTTCTACCTGTAATCATTTCCCAAAGGGTAAACACAACGTGTCCTCCATCTAAAGCAGGAATTGGTAGCAGGTTCATAAACCCTAACATAATAGATAAGAATGCTGTAATGTTCCAGAATGCTTCTGCGCTCCATTCAGAAGGGAAAATACTTCCAATAGAAATAAAACCACCCAAACCTTTATAAGCACCGGTACTCGGATTAAATATCTTCTTTAATTGTTTTATATAATCTGTAAGTGTTTTTACAGATTTGTTCCATCCTGCAGGAATTGCTTCTGCAAAAGAATACTCAATATTTGCTAAATCATAATAACCCAATTTTTCTAAATCATTATAAGAAGTTCCGCCAAAAACCACTCCAATGTTTCCGTAATTAGAGACTTTAACAGGTACTTCTTTTATTTCTTTTTCTCTTTTTAATGTGATAGAAATGTTTTGACCCTTGTATTTCGCTATTTCGCTTTTAGCTTGGTCATAGTATAAAACTGGATATCCATTAACGGCAGTTATTATGTCTTTAGGTAGGATATCTGCTTTAGCATTTAAAGAATCTTTTTGAATTTGTGCAATCACAAAAGGGTATCTAACTGCAATCACAGGACCTGCATCTTTACTTCTGTCAACTAATTGAGAGATGAAATCTTCAGGAATTTCTTTATCAATAACTAATCCGTTTCTTTCAATCTGAAAATTATTTCCATTTACAAAACCTAATGTTAACTCATTAAATTTTTTGATTTTTTCACCATCAATAGTCAAAACTTTATCACCAGTTTGTAAACCTAAATTCATTGCTAAAGAATCTTGTACCCAAACTCCATCCTTTACATTTTCGTTTGGTAAATATTTTTCTCCATACGCATACATTAACATAATGTAGATAAAAATACCTAAAACAAAGTTTACAAAAACTCCACCTAACATTATAATTAGTCGTTGCCACGCCGGTTTAGAACGGAATTCCCAAGGTTGTGGAGGTAAAGCCATTTGCTCAGTATCCATACTTTCATCGATCATTCCAGATATTTTTACATATCCTCCTAATGGAATCCATCCAATACCGTAAACAGTATCTCCAATCTTTTTCTTAAAAATTGAAAATTTATAATCAAAGAATAAGTAGAATTTTTCTACTCTTGTTTTAAATAATTTTGCAGGGATAAAGTGCCCTAATTCATGCAATACAATCAATAAAGATAAACTTAAGATAAATTGCGATACTTTTATTAATATTTCCATTCAGCGTTAAATCATAATTAAAATAGTCGCAAATGTACGTTTTTAAAGAGAGTATAAAAAGGGCTAATAGAACTTGGTTTTTATTTTAACAAAGATTTTAGAAAGTATTTGTTTTTGTTTGTTTTTCTGTGGGATTTTTAAGTCGTAAATTTGTACTTATATAAAATGTTTTATGGAGCTAAAATTCTTTAAAAAGTCTATACCTACGCTTATCTTCTTCGTAGTATTTTCTGCAGTTGCACTCACCGTTTTTTATCACCTTTTAAAAGTTGATAATCATCTTAAAATTTATAATCCTATAGATGTAAACCCTAGATTGGTTGATGAAAGTATGTTGCATGTTCAAAAAAATCACACGATCGCAGATTTTAAATTGATCAATCAAAATGGAAAAACGATTACTAATAATGATTATCAAGATAAAATTTATGTAGCAGATTTTTTCTTTACACGTTGCCAAACAATTTGTATTGCTATGGCTTATAATATGAGTGAGTTGCAAGAATATTATAAAAAGGATAATGATATTAAGTTCTTATCACATTCTGTTACTCCTGTAATGGATAGTGTTTCTGTTTTAAAAGCGTATGCTGAGAAAAAAGGTGTTATTGATGGTAAATGGAATATAACTACTGGGCCTAAAAAACACATTTACGAACTAGCTAGAAAAAGTTATTTTGCTGTTTTAGATGAAGGAAATGGAGATGAAAACGACTTTATTCATACAGAGCAATTTGTATTGGTAGACAAAGAAAGACGTATTCGTGGTTATTATGATGGTACAGAGAAAAAAGACATGAAAAAGCTTAAAGAAGATATTGTTTTGTTAAAACAAGAATATGCTTCGCAATAACTTGTTTAGAATCATTCTAAATTCTTATATTTGTATCCCAAATAAAATTCATTGAGTACTATAGCTACATTACGTAAAGGAGAAATAGGATACATTTCTGAAGAATCATTAGATTCTATTCCTCTGAAATTATTGGAAATGGGTTGTTTACCTGGTGCGGAGGTTCAATTAGTTCAAATTGCACCTTTAAAAGATCCTTTATATATATGTGTTAATGGTAGTCATTTGGCAATTAGAAAAGAAACTGCATCTAAAATTATAATCCTGAAAAGCTAATCCTAAATGGCTAAAAACGATATAAAAGTTGCTTTAATAGGAAATCCTAATACAGGGAAAACTTCACTTTTTAATCAACTTACTGGTTTAAATCAAAAAGTAGGAAATTATCCAGGAATTACTGTTGATAAAAAAGAAGGTATTAGTAAATTGTCTTCTACTCAGAATGCAATTATTACAGATTTACCAGGTACTTATAGTATAAATCCTACTTCTATAGACGAAAGTATTGTTTTAAAAACCTTATTAAAAAAGGATATTAAAGAATCTCCAGATGTTATTTTGGTGGTTGCAGATGTCGAGAACTTAAAAAGAAACTTGCTGCTTTTTTCTCAAATTAAAGATTTAGAAATTCCAACTGTATTGGCAATCAATATGGCTGATCAAATGGTTCGAAAAGGAATTACCATTGATTTGTCTTTATTAAAGAAAGAATTAAATACAGAAGTAATTTTAATAAGTGCAAGGAAAAATGAAGGAATAGATGAAGTGAAAGCTGCTATTATTCGTTGTCATGTTGCTGCAAAAGCATCGCCTTTATGTGGTATTGATCATAAAATAGATCCAGATTATTTTACAAAATTAAAAGAAATCAGTCCTAATTATTCTTTGTATCAATTATGGTTGATGGTTACGCAAGGTAATTATCCAGATTCTGTAACAAAAGAAGAAAAAGAGAAGTTACTAGCATTTAAAAAAGACACTTCTAAACTTAAGAAGTATCAACATAAAGAAACTATTTATCGTTATCAAGAAATTAATAAAATTCTTAAAAAGACGTATATTATAGATAAGAGTAAAGCTACAGATTTACGTGGTAAACTAGATAGAATTTTTACACACAAAGTATTTGGATATGTATTTTTCGTCTTTTTATTATTAGTGATTTTTCAATCAATATTTGATTGGGCAACATTGCCTATGGATTTGATTGACGGTACTTTTGCAGAAATTGCAGATTTAGCAAAAAGTAGTTTACCAACAGGCGTGCTTACTGATTTATTAATAGAAGGAATTATTCCAGGTATTGGAGGTGTTTTAATTTTTATACCACAAATTGCAATTCTGTTTTTATTTATCGCAATTTTAGAAGAGACTGGTTATATGAGTCGTGTTGTGTTTTTAATGGATAAAATTATGCGTCGTTTTGGTATGAATGGAAAAAGTGTAATTCCTTTAATTTCTGGAACAGCTTGTGCAATTCCTGCAATTATGGCAACAAGAACCATTTCTAGTTGGAAAGAGCGTTTGATTACTATTTTAGTAGTTCCTTTTACAACATGTTCTGCACGTTTACCCGTTTATGCAATTCTAATTTCTTTAATTATTCCTGATACTAAAATCTTTGGATTCTTAAATTTACAAGGTTTAGTTTTATTATCATTATATGCTTTAGGGTTTACAACAGCAATAGTAGCAGCGTATATTTTAAATAAAACATTAAAAATAAAATCGAAATCATTTTTTGTGGTAGAAATGCCAAATTATAAACTACCGTCTATCAAAAATGTATTTTTCGAAGTTGTAGAAAAAACAAAATCGTTTGTTTTGGAAGCAGGTAAAATTATTTTAGCATTGTCTGTTATTTTATGGTTTTTAGCATCAAACGGACCTGTATCTTTTGATAATGCTGAGAAAAATACGATTGAAAATGTTGCGAATCAAAACTTATCAAGCCAAGAATTACAACAAAAGATAGCATCCGTTAAGTTAGAGAATTCATATATCGGAATTTTAGGAAAAACAATAGAACCAACAATTAGACCTTTAGGTTATGATTGGAAAATAGGAATTGCTTTAATTACATCATTAGCAGCAAGAGAAGTATTTGTAGGTACTTTAGCTACAATCTATAGTGTAGAGTCAGATGATGAAAACACTTCTACTATTAAAGAGAAGATGAGGTCCGAAGTCAATCCAGACACTGGTAAGAAGAGATTCAATTTTCCTGTAGGAATGTCATTAATGGTTTTCTATGCTTTTGCAATGCAATGTATGGCAACTTTGGCTATTGTGAAACGTGAAACCAAAACTTGGAAATGGCCTTTAATTCAGTTGTTTGGTATGGGGTTACTGGCTTATTTAGCTTCATTTATTACCTATCAAATTTTAAGTTAATGCAAGAAATTATAGCATATACGTTAGTTGTTTTAGCAGTTGTTTTTTTAGTGAGGAAATATGTTTTTCCTTCTAAAAAAGGTAATGGATGCGATTCAGGTTGTGGTTGTTAATGATTTAAGTAATCTTTTCTAATCTAATCTAAAATAAAGAGTTTATAAGCTCCTTATTTCTTTAACACAAAATTAGTAACTTCACAGTGTAGGGTTTTCTATTTTTGAAATTCTACTTCATAATAAATTACTAAAGATGAAAAATACAATCTTATCAATTGCAATTTTTGCAATGACACTTATTTCAACTACAGATTCTTTTGCTCAAAAATTTTCAAGATTAGATGTCAGTCCCTTGGATGCAGCTTCTTACCCTAGTAGTTGGAAAGATCCTGATAAATTAGTAAAAGTCATTTATGGTAGGCCGCAATTAAAAGGAAGAGCAATGTCTACATTGGCAGTTGCAGATTCTACTAAAGGAGTTTGGAGAACTGGTGCTAACGAAGCTCCAGAAGTTACTTTTTTTAAAGATGTGCTCTTTGCTGGTAAAAAAGTTAAAGCAGGCACGTATACTTTGTTTACAATTCCTGCTAAAAAAGAATGGACATTAATTCTTAGCTCTGTTCGAAATGTTTGGGGTCATTATACTTATGATAAGAAAGATGACGTTCTTCGAGTTTTGGGTAAAGTATCTGAATCAGAAAAAAATATTGAAGCTTTTTCAATAACTTTTAATAAAAATAAAGAAGAAACTGTTACCATGTATTTAGGGTGGGGGAAAACGATAGTATCTGTTTCCGTTAAAGAAATAGAAGAAAAATAATTATTTTCCCATTGGAACAACTATAATTCCAGAAAATTTTTCTCTAAACTTTATTAAATCTTTATCAGCTTCTAATTTTGTCTTATAATTACCTACTTGTACCTTCCATTCAGGTGCATTATAAACTAATTTCGAAAAATTTCCAGGGAACTCAATACCAAAAAGAGCTCTAAATTTCCTCGCTTTTTGTTCATTACCATTATAAAGTTGAATTCTATATCCAAAGCCATAGGTATTATTATAGCTTCTTTTTTTAGAAATGATGCTTTTAATTTCTTTTGATTTGTTTGTTTTATTTTGAGAAAATGCACTGTAACTTGTTGTTAATAAAACAATCAAAAACAAAAGTGCTATAGATTTACTTTTCATGGTGTTCAATATTTTCTACAAAAATAACGACAAGTTCAGTAATAAATTAGTAAAACCCCTTATTTAGAATAATTATAAATTAAGTTTAACATTCCTTTAGCTTTTCAAACTTTAGGAAGAAGTAGTACTTTTGCTGAACGAAAAAAAATGACTTTTATCATTTTTTATTAGATATTTTTAAAGAAAGTTTAAATATGAAAAGTGTAAAATTGCACAATAGACTAACCACATTACTTCTAAAAAGTTTTACAGTCCTTTTGTTTTTTGCTTTTAGCTTGTCTTCTTTTTCACAAGATATAGATGAAGCTCGCCAAAAAGAAGGTAAGAAAATATACAAATCTTTATGTGCTGCTTGTCATAAGTTAGACAAGAAGCTTATTGGTCCTGCTTTAGGAGGTGTTGAGGAAAGAAGAGAGAATGATTGGTTAAAAGCTTGGATTAAAAACAATGCAGAATTAAGAGCCTCGGGCGATTCAGATGCTAATGCCATCTTTGATGAGTATAAGGGAGCTTCTATGACTGCTTTTCCACAGTTGTCAGATAAAAATATCGATGATATTTTATACTACACAACTGTTGGTGAAATTAAAAAGAAAGAAGTTGTATCAGATACTGTAGTTAAAGCTTCTTCTGATGCTCCAGGTTGGTTAATTTATGTTTTAGCAGCAGCTATTATAGTTGCCTTTTTAATGATTGCTAGTTTATTAAAACAAGTAAATGAGTTAAAAGGAAATGTTGCTCCAGGAGAAAGTTCTAATCTTAAAACAGATTTACATGAACTTTGGGTAGGTTTAAAGCAGAATACGTTCTTAAAAGTATTGTCAACAATATTTTTAGTATTAATTGGAATTTATATCTTTTTCGGAACCTTATTTAAAGTAGGTGTAGATGAAGGTTATCAGCCAATTCAACCAATTGCATTTTCACACAAGATACATGCAGGAGATAATAAGATAGATTGTCAATATTGTCATTCATCAGCAAAACATAGTAAAACATCTGGTATTCCATCTGTTAATGTTTGTATGAATTGTCATAAAAACATTTCTGAAGTTGCAGATAATACTGTTGTTGAATTAGAAGATGGAATTGTTCTTGGAAAAGAAGAATTAGATTTAGAAATTGCAAAAGTATATAAAGCTGCTGGCTGGGATGCAGATAACTTAGAGTATACAGGTAAAACACAACCAATTAAATGGGTGAGAGTCCATAATTTACCTGATTTTGTATACTTTAATCACTCACAGCACGTAACAGTTGCAGGGTTAAAATGTCAGAAATGTCATGGACCTGTAGAGGGAATGGATGAATTGTATCAACATTCTCCATTAACAATGGGTTGGTGTATCGATTGTCATAAACAAACTAAAGTGGATTTAAAAGGTAATGATTATTACAAAAAAATTCATGAAGATTTGGCAAAGAAATTCAATGTAGATCAAGTTACTATTTCACAATTAGGTGGTAAAGAATGTGGTAAGTGTCACTACTAGTTTTAAAAAATTAAAAATTAAAAGTTTAAAAAATTGGTTTACAATTTTTTAAATCTTTCAATCATTAAATAAAAAGTATAAATGGCTTCAGACAAAAAATACTGGCAAAGTGTTGAGGAACTTAAAGGTAGTTCTATTGTTGAAACGTTAAGTAAAAACGAATTTGTAGAAGAAATTCCTGCGGATGAGTTTTTAGGTGATAAAGAAACGTTAGAAAACTCTTCTACTTCTCGTAGGGACTTTTTAAAATATGTTGGTTTTACTACTGCAGCTGCTTCTTTAGCAGCTTGTGAGGGGCCAGTAAGAAAGTCTATTCCTTATGTTGTAAAACCAGATGATGTTACTCTTGGAGTTGCAGATTGGTACGCAACATCAATGGCAGATGGTTACGATTTTGCAAATGTGTTAGTTAAAACACGTGAAGGTCGTCCGATTCAAATAATGCCAAATAAAGAAGCAAACGGAACAACAAGCGCAAGAGTACAAGCTGCTGTTTTATCTTTATATGATGAAAAATTACGTTTAAAAGAACCTACTAAAAATGGAAAAACAATTTCTTGGGCAAATGCTGATAAAGAAATTGGAACTAAATTAAACGAACTAAAAGAAGCAAATAAATCGGTAGTTTTATTAACTGGTTCGATGGCAAGTCCATCTACAGATAAAATAATTGAAGGATTTATTGCTGCTAATCCAAATGCAAAACACGTTGTTTACGATGCCGTTTCAGAATCTGGAGCAGCAGATGCTTTTATGGCAATGTACGGTAAACGTGCATTACCAAATTATCATTTAGATAAAGCAAAAACAATTGTTTCTTTTGGTGCGGATTTCCTTGGAGATTTTCATGGTGGATTTGAAAAAAGTTATGTTGCTGGTAGAAAATCAGATACAGGACACATGTCTTATCATGTACAGATTGAAAGTAACATGTCTTTAACTGGTGCAAACTCTGATAAAAGAGTGGTTGTAAAACCATCTGATCAAGTATTTGCATTGTTAAACTTATATAACGCTATAACTGGTGCTAACGTTTCTTCTAAATCTACTCCTGTAGATGCAGTTATAGAAGATTTAGCTACTCAATTAAAGAAAGATGGTTCTAAGGGTGTTGTACTAACAGGGCTAAATGATAAAAATGCGCAACTAATTGCATTAGCAATTAACAAAGCATTAAATAGTGAAATTATAGATGTAAACAACACATTAAATATCCGTCAAGGAAATGATGCTGAAGTTGCTCAATTAGTTTCTGATATGAAAGCTGGTAAAGTTGCAGGATTAATTTCTTACAATGTAGATCCAATTTATTCATTATCAAATTCATCAGATTTTTCTGAAGGATTAAAAAAATTAGAATTATCGGTAGCATTATCAACAGAAAATAATGAGACAGTAAATGCTTCTAATTTTGTATTACCAACGCCACACTTTTTAGAATCTTGGGGAGATGCTCAGTTCGATTCTGTTACTTATGGTTTAATGCAACCAACAATTCAGCCATTATTTAATACGCGTCAAGTTCAAGATTCGTTATTAACTTGGTCTGGAGATACTACAAAATATTACGATTATTTAAAATCTTTTGCTACTGCAAATGTTTTAGGACTTAGTTCTTGGAACAAAGCTTTACATAATGGTTTCTTTACAAAAGAAGTTGTTCTTTCTGAAGCTACTTTAAGCGAATTTTCTGTATCAGATGCAGCTGCTAAACTTTCTAGTTCAGCTAAAAAAGCTTCAGGTTTTGAATTAAACTTATATACCAAAACTGGTTTAGGAGATGGTAAACAAGCAAACAATCCTTGGTTACAAGAATTTCCTGATCCAATTACAAGAGCTTCTTGGGATAATTACTTAATGATGTCTATGGCTGATGCCAGAGAATTAGGTTTTACAAATCCTATAAAAGATAACGGTGCTATTGATGGTGATTATGCCAAAGTATCTGTAAACGGAAAAGAAGTTGTTGTTCCAGTAATGATACAACCAGGTCAAGCAATTGGTTCTGTAGGTTTAGCATTAGGTTATGGAAAAACATTTGGTTTAAATAAAGAAATGCAAGTTGGTGTAAATGCGTATTCATTATACACTAACGGAAACAATATTCAGTACGGAGTTACAATAGAAAAAGTATCAGGAACGCATCAATTTGCTTGTACACAAGTGCAAAAAACAATTGCTGGTCGTCATGATATTTTAAAAGTTGCTTCTTTAAAAGATGTTACAAGTAGTGCCGATCCAAAACATTCTTGGAACAAGCCAGCATTTGTATCTTATGATCATAAAGAAGTTGAAGCAAAAACAATTGATTTATGGGATGAGCATAACAGAGAGATTGGTCATCACTTTAACTTATCAATAGATTTAACGTCTTGTACAGGTTGTGGTGCTTGTGTTGTTGCATGTCATGCAGAAAACAATGTACCTGTTGTAGGTAAAAAAGAAGTTAGAGTTGGTAGAGATATGCACTGGTTGCGTATTGATAGATATTACTCTTCTGAAATTGCAACTCGTGAAGAAGCGAAAGCACAAGGATTAAGTGGGGGAGATTTATACAAAGCGATAGAAACTGAAGCAGAAAATCCTGAGGTTACTTTTCAACCGATGATGTGTCAGCACTGTAACCATGCTCCTTGTGAGACTGTTTGTCCAGTTGCAGCAACATCTCATGGTCGTCAAGGTCAAAATCAAATGGCTTATAACAGATGTGTAGGTACAAGATATTGTGCAAACAACTGTCCTTATAGAGTTCGTCGTTTTAACTGGTTTAATTATTCAAATAATAACGAGTTTGACTTCAATATGAATAACGAATACGGTAAAATGGTGTTAAACCCAGATGTTGTAGTTCGTTCTAGAGGAGTTATGGAAAAATGTTCTATGTGTATTCAAATGACACAAGCAACAATTCTAAAAGCGAAAAAAGAAGGAAGAGCTGTTAATACAGATGAGTTTGAAACAGCTTGTTCATCTGCATGTACAACTGGAGCTATGGTTTTTGGAGATATTAATAACGAAGAAGATAAAGTAGCTGCATTAGTTGAAGATAAGAAAACTTTTGGCGTGTTAGATTATTTACAGACAAAACCGAATGTAATCTATCAAGTAAAAGTAAAAAATACAAACGAAGCGTAAACAAGTAGAAAGTTAGGGTTTTTTAAATTCAGCTTTAAACAAATAAAGTTAAAACTAAGTAATAAAAATATGTCTCATTACGAAGCACCCATAAGGGAACCTTTAGTATTAGGTGATAAAAGTTATCACGATATTACAGAAGACATTGCAAAACCGATTGAAGGTGCTGCAAATAAAAACTGGTACATAGCATTTTATATTTCTTTAGCAGCAATGCTTTGGGGATTTGGATGTATCTTCTACACAGTAGGAACTGGTATTGGAGTCTGGGGATTAAACAAGAACATTGGATGGGCTTGGGATATTACCAACTTTGTATGGTGGGTAGGTATTGGTCACGCAGGAACACTTATTTCTGCAGTACTATTATTATTCCGTCAAAAATGGAGAATGGCAATTAACCGTTCTGCAGAAGCAATGACAATTTTCGCTGTATTTCAAGCAGGATTGTTTCCTATTATTCACATGGGAAGACCATGGAATGGATATTGGGTATTGCCAATGCCGAATCAATTTGGTTCTTTGTGGGTAAACTTTAACTCGCCATTATTATGGGATGTGTTTGCAATATCAACATATTTATCTGTATCATTAGTTTTCTGGTGGACAGGTTTATTACCCGATTTTGCAATGATTAGAGATAGAGCTGTGAAGCCTTTCCAAAAGAAAATCTACGCATTATTATCATTTGGTTGGTCAGGTAGAGCTAAAGATTGGCAGCGTTTTGAAGAAGTTTCTTTGGTACTTGCAGGTTTAGCAACACCATTAGTACTTTCTGTACATACAATTGTATCTATGGATTTTGCTACATCAATTAACCCAGGTTGGCACTCAACAATTTTCCCTCCTTATTTCGTAGCAGGAGCAATATTTTCAGGATTTGCAATGGTACAGACGTTATTGGGTATAATGAGAAAGGTTACTAACCTAGAAGATTACATTACACGTATGCACATTGAGTATATGAACATTGTAATTATCTTAACTGGTGGTATTGTAGCTGTAGCTTATGCAACAGAGTTCTTTATTGCTTGGTATACAGGTTCTCCTTACGAAAACTATACATATTTATCTGTAGGTGCTGCAACGGGGCCTTATGCTTGGGCATTCTGGTCGCTAATAATATTTAATATTATTACTCCTCAATTATTATGGATTAAGAAATTTAGAAGAAGTTTTATAATTACTTTCATTATTTCTATCGCTATTAATATTGGTATGTGGTTTGAGCGTTTCGATATTATTGCAATTGTATTAAGTAAAGGTCATTTACCTTCTACTTGGTGGCGTTTTGAACCTACGTTTGTAGATGTTGGTATTTTTGTTGGAACAATAGGATTCTTCTTTGTATTATTCTTATTATATGCAAGAACATTCCCTGTTATCGCGCAAGCGGAAGTAAAAACTATTTTAAAATCTTCTGGTGAATTTTACAAGAAGAGAAGAGAACAAGGTATACCAACTAAACCAGCTATTAATTTAGCAAACGTAGCAGGTACATCTGATAAATCTAATAAAGAATAATTATGGAATCATCAAAAGTTATTCACGCATTTTATAATGATGACGAAGTTCTAATGGACGCAGTGAAAGCTGTAAAAGCAGAACATCTTCATATAGAAGAAGTATTTTGTCCTTTTCCTGTACATGGTTTAGACAAAGCAATGGGATTAGCTCCAACAAGATTAGCAATAACTGCATTTTTCTACGGAATTACAGGTTTATGCTTTGCTATTTGGATGACTAATTATATGATGATTCAAGATTGGCCACAAGATATTGGTGGTAAACCAAACTTTAGTTGGTTTGCTAATATGCCAGCATTTGTGCCAATTATGTTTGAATTAACAGTGTTTTTTGCTGCCCATTTAATGGTAATTACTTTTTATATGAGAAGTAGATTATGGCCATTTAAAGAAGCTGAAAACCCAGATCCAAGAACTACAGATGATCATTTTTTAATGGAAATCCCTGTAAACAATAATGAAGCTGAAATTACTGCTTTATTAGTTAAAACAGGAGCTGTAGAAATTAATGTAGTAGACAAGCACTAATATATAGATAATGAAGAATTTTAAATTAATTATCGCTTTAGTTACTCTTACAAGTATTATTTCTTGTAATGATAAACGTACGCCTCAGTTACAATACATGCCAGATATGTATGTTTCTATACCTTACAATCCTAATGGTGCAGAAGGTTTAAATGGAAATCCAGTAAATTCAGAACCTGTTGCAGGTACAATTGCAAGAGGAGGACATCCTGCTTATGATATTGCTGATACAAACGAAGGATATGAGTTGGCTAAAACTTCACTAACAAATCCGTTAGAAGCAACTGAAGAAAATTTAGCAAACGGAAAAGCAATGTATGAAATATACTGTGCTTCTTGTCATGGTAAAAAAGGTGATGGAAATGGAGTTTTATCTCAAAGAGAAAAATTTTCAGGTATTCCAAACTATAAGGATAGAGATATTAACGCAGGTAGTATTTATCATGTAATTATGCACGGTAAAAACTTAATGGGTTCTCATGCATCACAAATAACGTATGCAGAACGTTGGCAGATAGTACAGTACGTAGAAGTTTTACGTTTAGATTTAGCAAAATAATTACAAAAAGAAAGAATACGAAAAGATATGTATCAATTCTCAGGTAAATTAAAAACACTCTCAATAGCACTAATTATATTAGGAGCTTTGGGTATTGCATATGGCTTTTATTCAGCACCTAAAACGGTTGAAGAGGCTAAAGAAATTATAGCACATCAAACATCTCATGGAGATGAACATGCTACTTCTCACGATGAAGTAAAAGTTGATGCGCATAAACAAGATGCTCATGTAGCTGTTGAAGCACACGGTGCTGTTGAAGCACATGGAGAACATCATGACGCAGCTCATGATGAACATGTTTTTCATCAATTACAGAACAAACCTTGGTCTGCATTATATGTAGCATTATTCTTCTTTTTAGGAATATCGTTACTAGTATTGGCATTTTATGCTATTCAAAGAGTAGCACAAGCAGGTTGGTCTGTTGTTTTATTTAGAGTGATGGAAGCAATAACTGCGAATTTAGTACCAACATCTATCATTATGGTATTTGTTGTAATTGCTGCTGTTATGCATTGGAATCACATGTTTCCATGGATGGCAGAAGGAACAGTTACAGTAGGTCATGAAAATTACGATGCAATTGTAGATGGTAAATCTTGGTGGATGAATGTACCAGGTTGGGCTATTAGAAGTATTGTTTATTTAGCAATATGGAATGCTTACAGATGGTTTATCCGTAGAAACTCTATAAAAGAAGATACAGCAAATGATGGAGGTAAAATTTATAAGTTAAATTATAATGTTTCTGTTGGTTTTATTTTCTTATTTATGATTACAGAATCTATGATGTCTTGGGATTGGATTATGGGATTAGACCCACACTGGTTCTCTACATTATTTGGATGGTATGTTTTAGCAAGTCTTTTAGTAAGTGCAGTAACAGTAATCGCTTTTGTAACAATTTACTTACGTTCTAAAGGTGCTTTACCAGCTGTAAATGATAGTCATATTCATGATTTAGCGAAATTTATGTTTGGTTTCTCTGTATTCTGGACATACTTATGGTTCTCTCAATTTATGTTAATTTGGTATGCAGATATTCCTGAGGAAACTACATATTTCGTTGCAAGATTTAATGAATATAAGTTACCATTTTTAGCAATGGTAGGTATGAACTTTGTTTTTCCTATATTGTTACTTTTAAATAGTGACTTTAAGAGTATTCCTTGGTTTGTAGTTATTGGAGGTATTGTTATCCTTTTTGGACATTATGTTGACGTTTTTGTAATGATAATGCCAGCAACTGTAGGAGCACAATGGTCATTTGGTATTGCTGAATTAGGCTCATTGTTATTCTTCTTAGGAATCTTTATTTACGCTACATTTAGTGCATTTGCCAAAGCAAATCCTATACCAAAAGGAAATCCATTCTTAGAAGAGAGTGAACATTTCCACTACTATAACATTGAACACAGAGGAGAAGGTTCAGGAGATCATCATTAATAAATAATTTGAATTAAAATAATTAAGACGAGATAAATATGCTAGCTCTATTTTATATTTTTATAGCTGTTGCAATCGGTGTAAGTTTCTGGCAAATAACCAGAATAATGAACTTAAGAAGCGTAATAGCTACTGATAAAGACAACGCAACCCAAGGTAAAAATGCCATATATTTTATGGTTTTTTTATATGCAATAATGATTTATTGTTTAATTTTTATGAACGTAATTATGTTGCCAGAATCTGCTTCTTTTGAAGGAGAACATGATGATAACCTTTTTGATATTACTTTCTGGTTAATTGGTGTTGTACAATTTATTATGCAATTTTTAATTTTCTACTTTACTTTTAAATATAAAGGTGAAAAAGGAAAGAAAGCTAAGTTTTATGCAGATAGTCATAAGTTAGAAGCAATCTGGACAATTACACCAGCTGTAGTTTTAGTTGTTTTAATCGGATATGGATTATGGCAATGGAATAACATCATGGATTTATCCGATGAAAAAGATGCCGTAGTTATCGAAGTATATTCTCAACAATTTAGATGGGATGCACGTTATGCAGGAGAAGATAATACTTTAGGTTTAGGAAATGTAAACTATATAAAAGGAATTAACACTTTAGGTGTTGATATGACTGATAAAAACTCTCAAGACGATAAACAAGTTACTGAATTGTATTTACCTAAAGGTAGAAAAGTTCATTTCAAATTCCGTTCTCAAGATGTTTTACATTCAGCTTATATGCCTCACTTTAGAGCACAAATGAACTGTGTTCCTGGTATGGTTACTGAGTTTGGTTTTACACCCAAGTATACTACTGAAGAAATGAGAGGTCAATCTGAAGTTATAGAAAAAACGGCAGGAATCAATAAAATTAGAAAAGCGAAAGGAGAAGATCCTTATGTGTTTGACTATTTATTGTTATGTAATAAAATTTGTGGAGCTTCTCATTACAACATGCAAATGAAGATTACTGTTGTAGAGCAAGACGAATATGACGAATGGATTGCAGAGCAACCTACATTAGCATCAGTTATTAAATAATTATAATTAAAAGATACTACAAATCAATAATAAGATTATGTCAGAACATCATCATAAAGAAACATTTGTAACAAAATATATTTTTAGCCAAGATCATAAAATGATATCTAAGCAGTTCCTTGTAACGGGTATGTTTATGGGAATCATTGGTGTATTAATGTCTATGTTATTCCGTATGCAAATTGCATGGCCAGAAAAATCGTTTTCAATTGTTGAAGCGTTTTTAGGTTCACATCAAACAGATGGTATAATGGATCCAGATATTTATCTAGCATTGGTAACAATCCATGGTACAATAATGGTATTCTTTGTACTTACTGCAGGTTTAAGTGGTACATTTTCAAATTTATTAATTCCATTACAAATTGGAGCTAGAGATATGGCTTCTGGTTTCTTAAATATGGTATCATACTGGTTATTCTTTATTTCGAGTGTAATTATGGTGATTTCTTTATTTGTTGAAGCAGGACCAGCATCTGCAGGATGGACAATTTATCCTCCTTTAAGTGCATTACCACAAGCAATACCAGGTTCTGGTGCAGGTATGACTTTATGGCTAGTTTCTATGGCAATTTTTATTGCTTCTTCTCTAATTGGATCGTTAAACTATATTGTAACTATCTTCAATTTAAGAACGAAAGGAATGAAAATGACAAGATTGCCATTAACAATGTGGGCATTCTTTATTACAGCAATTATTGGTGTAGTTTCTTTTCCTGTATTATTATCAGCAGCTCTATTGTTGATTTTTGATAGAAGTTTTGGAACATCATTTTATTTATCAGATATATTTATTTCTGGAGAAGTTTTACATTATCAAGGTGGTTCACCAGTATTGTTTGAACACTTATTCTGGTTCTTAGGTCACCCTGAAGTATATATAGTATTATTACCAGCACTAGGTATAACATCAGAAATTATATCAACAAACTCTAGAAAACCAATTTTTGGTTATAGAGCAATGATTGGTTCTATTATGGCAATTGCATTTTTATCTACAATTGTTTGGGGTCACCATATGTTTATTTCTGGAATGAATCCTTTCTTAGGTTCTGTATTTACATTTACAACATTATTAATTGCAATACCTTCAGCAGTAAAAGCATTTAACTATATCACCACCTTGTGGAAAGGAAATCTACAATTAAATCCAGCAATGTTATTTTCTATCGGATTAGTTTCTACATTCGTTACAGGAGGTTTAACAGGTTTAGTTTTAGGAGATTCTGCTTTAGATATTAATATTCACGATACATATTTTGTAGTAGCGCATTTTCATTTAGTAATGGGAGTCTCTGCAATCTTTGGGATGTTTGCTGGTGTGTACCATTGGTTTCCTAAAATGTATGGAAGAATGATGAATAAAACATTAGGTTATTGGCACTTTTGGTTAAGCATAATTTGTGCTTATGGAGTTTTTTGGCCAATGCACTTTATTGGTTTAGCAGGTTTACCAAGAAGATACTATACAAATACTAACTTTCCAATGTTTGATGATTTATCTGACATTAATGTTGTTATTACATTGTTTGCATTAGTAGGTGGTTTCGCTCAAATATTTTTTATTGCTAACTTTTTTATCTCTATTTATAGAGGAGAAAAGGCAACACAAAATCCTTGGAAATCTAATACATTAGAATGGACAACTCCTGTAGAACATATTCATGGTAACTGGCCAGGAAAGATTCCTGAAGTTCATAGATGGGCATACGATTATAGTAAACGTGTAGATCCTAAAGATGATGATAGTGATTACTTACATGGTGAAGATTACGTTTTACAAACGACACCTCTATTAGATGGTGAAGATCCATCATAAATAGTAAAGAAAATATATATGCAAAAACCTTTCCAATTTTGGAAAGGTTTTTACTTTTAATACCTAAATGGAAATAACTTATTTATCAATAAAAATGTGTTTCCTATATTCAATATCTGTTTAACGATATAGTTATTTTATTAAACGATTATTTTTTTAAATTACGTATTTCACTTATATTTGTTTCATTAATAGCAATTATTCTCTTTACATAAATACCTTATTGTTTAAATATATGTTAGTTTCAAATAGATTTTTACGTAATGCATTTATATTTACTTTCTTTTCGTTAAGTTATTTAATTGAAGCACAACAAAGTGTAGTTTCTATTTATGGAGATTTGGGTGGCTTTTTTCAATCTTCCTCGTCATCAAAAAATACTTATGATGATTCTAATAATTTATTAGGTTTTACTGTTGATGGGATTACTTATTCAACAGGTGTTAACGATCCAATTTTAACATCAAATAGTGTTGCATTTACTATAGGAAATTATCTAGCTTTTCCTATGCCTGCCGATATCAATTATAATTCACAAGAACTTATAGGTATTGCTACCAATTGGGGAGGAGTTTCGCAAAATAACGGTACTGGAGATTATATCAAAACATTTAGCCCTATTGTTCCTTCTTTTTTTGTTAGAGATGGTAATAGAGGTTTAGAGTTATCAACAAATTTTTTTAATATTAAGAGTCAAGTAATTACTTATGAAGCTATTGTTATAAATCAAGCCGTAAGTATTAACGATGCAAAACCAGACATTATTGTTACTCAAACAGGAGCTCCAAGTTCTGCAACCGATAAATTTAAATTTATAGATGTTAATGGAGATACTGTTGGTAGTGAACTAAATGTAAGTTTTAATGGTGTTTCAATAGTCTCGGGAACAGATTGGTCTATATATAAAGTTAATCCTTCTTCAGGATTGGTAAACAGTGCTTTTGGTATAGATACCTACAGAGATTTAAGAGTTTTAAGTTTTAGATTAAGTGATTTTGGTATAACTACAACAAATTTTAGTCAAATAAGTAATTTTGTTCATACTATATCTGGTACTACAGACATTGCTTTTACTGCTTATAGTTCAGATAGTGTAGAAATTAGTTTTCCGCCAATAGAATTAGAAGTTGTCACTTCAACCATTATTGCAGATGATTTTTGCTTGCCAACTACAGCGACTTTCACAACAAAAATTAGAAATAATTCTACCGAAGTAGCTAAAGATTTTGAAGTCGATTTTCAAATACCTTCTACTGCAACAGCAACAAGTAGTAGTGCAAGTTTCACTCAAGCAGGTGTGCCATTATCTTACGCTTCTTATAGTGGTTTAGAAAGTAAATGGACAGTTATAGAATTATTGCCAGGAGAAAGTGTAACCTTAACGGCTAATACATCTGTATCTACTGCTCCTTTTCCTATAAGTTTTACTGCAGTTGCAGAACCTCTTTTTCAAGAAGACAGTAGTTTAAGTAATAACACATTAACAATATCTGAAACTGGTAATGATAGTGATTGTGATGGTGTAATAGACACTAGTGATGATGATGATGATAATGATGGTATTTTAGATGTAGATGAATTTGGTGGTTTTGATCCTTCTGCAGATCACGATACAGATTTAATACCCAATTACAAAGACCCAGATTTTGATACAGGAGTTGTTAGCGATACAATTAATAGTTTTGGTGTTTGGACGAGTTTAGATTCAGATAATGATGGTATTCCAAATCATTTCGATTTAGATAGTGATGGAGATCAATGTCCAGATGCACTAGAAGCTGCAGGAACTGTAGTCGAATCTCAACTAGACTCGGATTTTGTAATTACCGGTGCAGTAAATGCGAATGGAGTTCCAATTTTGGCAGAAGCTGGTTCTGGTAACGGACAAGCAATTGGTAATAGTCAAATTGCTGGAACTAAATCGTGTGATACCTCAGATACAGATTCAGATGGCTACATAGATCTTGTTGATTTAGACGATGATAATGATGGTATTTTAGATACAGACGAAGGTACAGCAAATCCAGATGGAGATCTGTTGACAAATAATCTTGATACAGATAGTGATGCAGATGGTTGCCCAGATGCATTTGAAGGAGGAGCTAATTTTACATTAGCAGATTTAGATAGTAATAATATGTTAAAGGGTGGAGTAGACAATAACGGTATTCCTTTAATCGCGACCGCAAGTGGCCAAGATATTGGTAGTAGTCAAAATGGCTCAGTAACACCATCAAACTGTAGTTTACCTCCAGTAATAATTAGTCAAGTTTATCAAACTGCTGCTGGTAATGTTATTGAATTAACTAATATTGGTGCTTCTATTACAACTAGTAGTATAATTCTAGCTTTTTTTAAAGATGTATCTCCGGGTAATACCATACCTACAGCAACTTTACAAATTCCTCCTTTAGCTGCTGGTAGTTCAGTTATTATAAAATCTTTTTCAGGTTCATTAACTGGTACAACCATTATAAATAGTCCATTAGAAATAGAAGATGTAAATATTACAGAGATAGCAGCAGGAAATGACACTTTGTTTCTTTCAACTACAACAGATAACACATCTTGGACAAATCGTTATGATGTAGTTAGTAATATAGAAGATGAATCTTCTTTTGTAAGAATAGATGAAGTAACCAAAGCAAATACTGAATTTACATCATCAGAATGGATTAATTTTATAGACGACAGTATTCCAGTTTTAGGTGATACAGATCCAATTCCTGCAACAACAAGGCACGCAAATGCGCCACTTTTATCAGAAGTAAAAAGCCCAAATGCTCAAGCTAACAATGGTTTAGGATTGCATAGAATAGATCCTACAATCAGAATTTCTAATGCTTGGAGTAATGGTTATCCCGATAAATCGAGAAGTGTAATTATTCAAGAGAATTATGAAAATTTCAGCAATAGTTTAAAAGCTAGAAAAATAGATGTTCAAGGAAGTAATACTTTAAGTGTAAGTAACAACCCATTAATAGTATTTAATAATACCAATATTAATACAGACGCAACAATAAGGATTTTAGGATCAGCACAATTTATTCAAATTCATGAAGGTGTTTCTGATGTTTCTGGTAGTGGAAAATTATTAATAAGCCAGAAAAGTGAATTACCAAATACCTATAGATATAATTATTGGTCTTCACCAGTAGTAGAATTTCCTAATGGAATTACATATAGAGTTTCGAACATATTAAAGGATGCTGGAGGAGATCTTACTGCTTTATCAATGATTAATGATATTGATTTTATATCTGGTTATGATGGAGCTACAGGTTCTCCTATTCAAATATCTAACTATTGGATATGGGCTTTCTTTGATAATAAAACAAGAGATGATTGGGTACAGTTAAAAGAAACTAGTTATTTAGATAGAGGTTTAGGATTTACAATGAAAAGTACGGGTGAAAATCCACAATATTTTACTTTTTCTGGAAGTCCAATAGATGGAGATATAACTTTTGGGATTACTGGCGAGACTACAAGTCTAGTAGGTAATCCATATGCAGGAACTTTAGATGGACACGCGTTCATACTAAATAATGAAGATTCAATAGACGGTTCACTTTATTTTTGGGAACATTCAGGTGAATCAGTAGACTTTGGGCACTCAAAATTTGGTTATGAAGGTGGTTATGCACAGTTAACTTTTTCTATGGGTACTGCAGCAAACAGTCTTGTTACTGGTATTGCTGGATTAACAAATGGCTATACATATAGTGTGCCATCAAGGTACATTGCAGCAGGTCAAGGGTTCTTTGTGACTTCAGATATTGATGGAGGAACAATTGCATTTAGTAATAAACAAAGAAGTTATCAAGCAACTGAACCGTACTTTTTTAAAGAATCTTCAAAAAATGTAGTTTCAGATAAACTCTCTATTTTAAAGTTAGGAATAGATTTTAGTAACAAAAATGGTTTAACTATTCACAGGCAATTAGGTATTTCTTTCAATAATAAACATTCTTTTGAGTTCGATTATGGTTATGAGAGCGAAATGATAGATATACAGCCAACAGATGCTTATTGGAGTTTTGATGAAATGGATAGTAAGAAGTTGGTTATAGCTGGTGTAGAAGATATCAAAGACAATTTAAAAGTTCCTCTTGCTTTTATAATAGATTCTAATAACCCTGTTTATTTAAGAGTTGATGAGATAGAAAATATAGAAAAAACTATATTTTTATATGATGCTGTCAAAAATACAACCAAAGAAATATTTATTGATAGTACAATAAAATTAGAACTGTCTAAGGGTGTTTATGAAGATAGATTTTTTCTTGTGTTTAATGAAAATACAGTTTTGAGTTCAAATAACGAACTATTAGAAAGAAACTTAGACATCTACATGAATCATGAAGCTAATAAAATCGTTATTTCTAATAAAGAAAATTTATATATAGAACAAGTTGAAGCATTTAATATTTTAGGAAAAAAAATTAAAACTTGGAATCTTAATAAACAATCTAAAAGCCTAGAATTAGAAGCAAGTAATTTAAAAACATCAATCTATATGGTTAAAGTAAAATCTAAAGAAATGATGTTTATGAAAAAAATACTAAGAGAATAATCGTTTAATAAATGATTTTAAACCTTTCTTTTTCAGAAAGGTTTTTTGCTTTAAAAGAGTCATTTTGATTTGTTATATTAGCTATTAATAGCAAAATTCAAAAATACCATCAGCTTTCTTTATAAATTTTTTGATATAGAAGAAAAAAGTAAGTTTCAATTATTGAAGAAGCTGAAGAAAAAATTCAACTTCCAGAAGAATATTTAGAACGTTTTACTTTGTATGCAATACAAAACAAAGATTTTTAAATAATAGAGAAGAAGAGTTAAAAAATTTAGAACTTGCTTTTGATAATTGTGAAACTTCCTCTTCTAGTAGTTAACAACCATGGAGACGAAAGAACTTCTTTGTGGCATGCAAATACTTATATTTATCCTTCGTCTAAAATCTTATAAACCAATCAAGCGATTGATTCTTATAAAAAGTGGTTGTAAAAGCTTATGTTTTAGATGCTCGTTATGAAAAACTGTTTGAAGGTGATGTGTTACAGAAGCTTCAAAAAAAGCATTTATAGAAGCAGCTATTTATAGTTAGTCTATAATATTTTTGTGTAACAAAACATACAAAACTGTAGTTGAAAATCATTTATCTTTGTAGTTATGAACGAAAACTTAAATCCTGAAAACGACAATCTTTCAAACGAAGATTTAGACGTAGAAAAAAAATTACGTCCGCTTTCTTTTGATGATTTTACAGGACAAGACCAAGCTATTGATAACTTAAAGATTTTTGTTGAAGCAGCAAATCAAAGAGAAGAAGCTTTAGATCATACACTTTTTCATGGACCTCCAGGTTTAGGAAAAACGACACTTGCACATATTTTAGCAAACGAATTGCAAGTTGGTATAAAAGTTACTTCTGGTCCTGTTTTAGACAAACCCGGAGATTTAGCAGGGTTATTAACAAATCTTGATGAGCGTGATGTTTTATTTATTGATGAAATACATAGATTAAGTCCCATTGTAGAAGAGTATTTATATTCTGCGATGGAAGATTATAAAATTGATATTATGATTGAATCTGGCCCAAATGCCAGAACAGTTCAAATCAATTTAGAACCTTTTACTTTAATTGGAGCAACAACTCGTTCAGGATTGTTAACAGCGCCAATGAGAGCTCGTTTTGGAATTAGTAGTAGATTACATTATTACAAAACGGAATTATTAACTACAATTATTCAAAGAAGTGCATATATTTTAGGAGTTCCTATTTCAATGGAATCTGCCATAGAAATTGCAGGTAGAAGTAGAGGAACACCAAGAATTGCAAATGCTTTATTAAGAAGAGTTCGAGATTTTGCACAAATTAAAGGAGATGGAACTATTTCTATAGAAATTGCAAAATATGCTTTAAAAGCGTTAAATGTTGATGCACATGGTTTAGATGAAATGGATAATAAAATTCTAAAAACCATTATTGATAAATTTAAAGGAGGACCAGTAGGTTTAAGTACTATTGCAACTGCAGTTTCTGAAAATACAGAAACTATTGAAGAAGTCTACGAGCCTTTTTTAATTCAACAAGGTTTTATAATGAGAACTCCAAGAGGAAGAGAAGTTACTGATTTAGCGTACAAACATTTAGGGAGAGTAAAAGGAAAAAATCAAGGAGAATTATTTTAGATTAAGAAAATAGAGAAAAGAAAGAAGAGTTTAAAAAAAGATAAGAGTAAGAATCCCTTCCCTTTTGGAAGGTTAAGATGGGCTAATGAATATTAAAAAAATCATACCAATTTTAGAATGGTTACCAAACTACAATACGTCTCTATTTAAAGGAGATTTAGTAGCAGGTATTACTGTTGGTATTATTTTAATTCCACAAGGTATTGCTTATGCTCTAATTGCAGGTTTACCACCAATTTATGGTTTGTATTGTGCATTAGTTCCACAAGTAATGTATGCAATCTTTGGTTCTTCTAGACAAGTAGCAGTTGGTCCTGTTGCAATGGATTCACTTATTGTAGCAACGGGTGTTTCAACCTTAGCTTTGGCGGGTTCTGATAGTTATATTTCTATTGCCATTTTGTTGGCTTTAATGGTTGGAGCAATTCAATTTATAATGGGCGTTTTTAGTTTAGGTTTCATTGTAAATTTCCTTTCTAAACCTGTAATAACGGGCTTTACATCTGCAGTAGCACTAATTATTGGTTTTAATCAATTTCGAAATTTATTTGGAGTAGATTTTGTTCAGAGCGATCAATTACAATATGTTATAGGAGATATTTGGCTTCAAATTTCCAGTTTAAATTATCACACAACTATTATTGGACTTATTTCTGTTGTTGTGATTTTTATCTTCAGAAAAATTAATAAAAAAATACCAAACGCATTAATTGTTGTGATTTTTGGTATTTTAATAATGAAATATTTTGGCAAGTCTTTTGGTGATGTTTCTATTGTAAAAGATATTCCATCAGGATTACCTGGTTTTGGAATCCCAGAATTTGATATCGATTTAATTAGAGAATTGTTCCCAATAGCTCTTACCTTGGTAATGGTTGGTTATCTAGAAATCATTTCTATAGGAAAATCATTAGAAGCAAAACAAGATGAATATAGAATAAGACCAAATCAAGAATTAATAGCATTAGGTTTAAGTAATATGGTTGGCTCATTATTTAAAGCTTTTCCTACTACTTCAAGTTTTTCGCGTTCTGCAATTAATCAAGAAAGTGGCGCAAAAACAGGAATGGCTGCTTTAATTTCAGTTGTAATGGTGGTTATAACATTATTGTTTTTAACACCATTATTTTATCATTTACCAAAAACTGTTTTAGCAGCAATAATTATTGTTGCGGTTTTTGGATTGGTAAATATTAAGGAAGCTGCCTTTCTTTGGAAAGCAAATCATTTAGATTTTTGGTTGATGCTAGCCACATTTATAGGAACCTTATTATTAGGAATTGAGTTTGGTATTATAGTTGGAGTAGGGCTGTCATTAATTGTATTAATCTTTAGAACATCTAGACCTTATGTTGCTGAATTAGGAAAAGTTCCGAACTCAGATTTTTATAGAAATAGAAGTCGTTTTGAAGAAGTTATTATTGAAGAAGATATTTTAATCTTTAGGTTTGATGCACAAATTTTTTATGCAAATTCAAGTTACTTTAGAGATAAATTAGATGATATGGCTCTTAAAAAAGGAGCTGCTTTAAAATTGATAGTTTTAGATGCAGAAAGTATAAATAGAGTTGATAGTACAGGAGTAGAAATGCTGAAAGAGCGAATTAAGTTCTATAAAAAGAAAGGTATTATTATCTTTTTAGCAGGTGTTAAAGGCCCTGTAAGAGACGATTTGTTTAGAAGTGGAATTCTATCAATTATAGATGTTAATCACTTTTTTATGCGTGCAAATGATGCTGTAAAATTTTATAAAACAGGAGATAGAGCACAACAAGAAAAATATGCAAAATACATTCATCAAGCATACCATTAATTAAAAAACAAAAACTGATAAGGATCATTTGAAAACGTTGTTTTCTGAAGTTACTTTAAGGTGTTAAAAAGAGAAAAGAAATGATAATAGAACAAATTTATACAGGTTGTTTAGCTCAAGGAGCTTATTATATAGAAAGTAATGGTGAAGTTGCCATTATAGATCCGTTAAGAGAAGTACAAGATTATATTGATAGTGCAGATAAAAATAATGCGAAAATTAAATATATTTTTGAAACACATTTTCATGCAGATTTTGTGAGTGGACATGTTACTTTGGCTGAAAAAACAGGCGCAAAAATTGTGTATGGTCCAACAGCTAAAACCAATTTCGATTCAATTATTGCAGAAGATAATCAAGTTTTTAAAGTAGGTGATATTACAATTACTGTATTACATACTCCAGGTCATACTATGGAAAGCTCTTGCTATTTATTAAAAGACGAAAACGGAAAAGATCATGCTCTTTTTAGTGGTGATACACTTTTTTTAGGTGATGTTGGTCGTCCAGATTTAGCGCAAAAAGGAGATATTACAGAAGAAGATTTAGCAGGTTATTTATTTGATAGTTTACGAAATAAAGTAATGACTTTAGCAGATGATGTTATAGTATATCCTGCACATGGAGCAGGTTCTGCTTGTGGTAAAAATTTAAGTTCAGAAACTGTGGGTACAATTGGTAATCAAAAAGAAACCAATTATGCTTTGAGAGCAGATATGACAAAAGAGGAATTTGTAAAAGAAGTTACAGATGGTTTATTGCCTCCTCCTGCATATTTTCCTTTAAATGTAAAACTGAATAAAGAAGGATATCAAAATATAGATGATGTTATAGAAAACAGTGCAAAACCATTGTCTGTAGAAGCATTTGTGATTCATGCAAATGAAACAGATGCATTAATTTTAGATGTTCGTCACCAATCAGAATTTATAAAAGGTTTTATACCACAATCTATTTTTATTGGTTTAGGTGGTACTTTTGCACCTTGGGTTGGTGCATTAATAAAAGATATTAAACAACCAATTTTGTTAGTAACTCCAGAAGGAGAAGAAAAAGCTACAATTATACGTTTGTCAAGAGTTGGTTTCGATAATGTTTTAGGATATTTAGAAGGAAGTTTTGACTCTTGGAAAAAAGCAGGTAAAGAAATAGACACATTAACTTCTGTTTCTGCGGATTTCTTAGAAGAAAAAATTAAAGAAAATGCGTTGGTTTTTGATGCAAGAAAACCTGGTGAATTTGCAAGTGAGCATATTAAAATTGCAAAAAGCACACCTTTAGATTTCTTAAATGATCACATTGCTGAATTTCCTAAAAAAGAAGATTTTTATGTATATTGTGGGGGAGGATATCGTTCTGTAATTGCTTCTTCTATTTTAAAAGCAAGAGGTTATCATAACGTAATTGATGTTGCTGGAGGATATGCAGCAATAAGAAACACAAATATTGATAGAACATACGCAGTTTGTCCATCAACTTTAAAATAGAAATATGAAACAATTAATTTTTATACTTTTTGCGAGTTTTCTTTTTATCAATTGTGCAGAAGTACAAGAAGGAAATGCAATTACAACACTAGCATTAAAAGAGTTATTATCTAAAGATAAAATTCAATTAATTGATGTAAGAACTCAAAAAGAGGTAAAATATGGAGCTATAGAAACTGCGCTTTTTGTCAATTTTTTTGATACTGACTTTACTGCAAAAGCGATTCAGAAATTAGACAAAAATAAACCAGTATATGTATACTGTAGAACTGGTAATAGAAGTGGTAAAGCAACTAAAATATTACAAGATAAAGGATTTGAAGTTTATAATGTTTTAGGCGGATATAATAAGTGGAAACAAGAAAACAAGAAATAATGAAAGCTGAAATACAAATAGAAAATTTAAAATGTGGTGGTTGTGCTGCAACTATTAAAAAAGGAATATTAGCAATAGAAGGCGTAAGTGAAATAGAAATTGATATTGAAAAATCAATTGTTTCAATTGCATCAGAAAATGATAATTTAGAAGAAATTAAATTAAAATTATCTAAATTAGGATATCCAGAAGTTGGTGATAAAAACACTGTTTTACACAAGGCAAAATCGTTTGTGAGTTGCGCTGTTGGTAGAATGGATTCTTAAAAAAATTAAACTCTTAAAAAGAGGGAACAAAAACTTATTATTTCAAGTTTTTGTTCCCTCTTTTTTCTTAATTTAGTTTCATGAAAAAAATATTGATTGCTATGTTACTTGTGGCTAATTTTAGCTTTTCACAAGAAAAAATTCCGTTCATAGATTATGATGAAATCATTCAAAAAATTTCTAAAGAAGAAAGCAATGATAAAGTTGTAGAAATTATTAAGACACTTAATAAAAACGATTCGGCTTATAATTCATTACTTATTTCAAAGTCATATTATTTACTGCAATTAAAAAAGTATGAAGAGGCACTGAATGTTGTAAACGAAGGTCTAAATAGCAATAATGACTATCCTAAAGCTAATTTTTATGCAAATAAGGGAGTTGCTTTATCAAATTTAAAAAGAAATGATGAAGCTTTAAAAAATTATAATGAAGGCCTTAAAATTTATCCAAAGAACTATTTATTGTGGTTTAATAAAGGATTTGCATTAGAAACAGAAGGAAAGTTAAATGAAGCTGTAAATGCATATAAAACAGCAATTACTTTAAACCCAATTTATACTAAACCACATTTACAAATTGGTAATATTTACTACAAACAAGAGCGTTTAACACAAGCGTTAATGTGTTTTAATATGTATTTACTTTTAGAGCCAGATGTAGATGGAGCTTTTTCTGTTTTAAAGTCTTTAAATAATGTTGTTAAATCTAAAAACACTAATAAAAGAGATCGAACTATTATTTTAGATGATCAAGATGATTCTTTTGAAGATATAGATTTAGTACTAAGTAGTAATGTAGCTTTGAATAAGAATTACAAAACAGGAAACCCAATTGATATTTCATTAGCAAAACAGAATCATGCAATGATTGAACAGTTAAAAAACTTTGAAGGAAATGGTGGTTTTTGGGATGAAACGTATCTTCCTTTTTATAAGTGGATTGCTACAAATAATAAATTCGATGATTTTATTTATACGTTAGCTTATTCTATTGAAAATGAAGATTATCAAAAAGTAATTAAGAAAAACACCAAACAAATAATTGCTTTTTTATCAGCTTTAAAAATTAAATGGGCAAATAACGTATCTAAAAACAACATTATTTTTAATGGAAAACAACAAGATGTTCTTTATGAATATAGTGATTCTTATGTAGATGCAATTGGTAATTATAAAGATGGAAAAGCAGTTGGTTTTTGGCAATTCTATAATGAATTAGGTAAGTTAACAGCAGAAGGGAATTTTGATGATTCTGGAGATAGAATTGGTAAATGGACTTGGTATTCTTCATTTAATAAAATAAAAGAGATTGCATTTTATAAAGAAGGAGTGTTAGATGGTAAGAACTTTATGTTTTATACAAATGGAAAAAAATATGTAGATGCTGTTTATAGAAATGATTCTTTGGACGGACAATATGAATATTTCAATAACAAAGGAGCCTTAGTACAAAGAAAATATTTTAAATCTGGTAAAGTAGATGGTATCTATAAATCTTATTTTAGTGTAGGAGAAAAATTGTTAGAATTTAAGATTCCGTATAAAGATGGCGAAGTAGATGGTGAAGTTTTAGAGTATTATGCAAATGGAGATTTATATGCAAAATCGTATTACTTTGCTGGTAAAAAGAACGGAGTAGAAACAGTTTATCATTATAATAAAAAGGTTTCTTCAGAAATTAACTATGTAAATGGTGAGATAAGTGGTGATTATAAATCGTTTCATTCTAATGGAAAACCAAATGAAGTTGGGCAAAGTTTAGAAGGTAGTTATACAGGTGATTGGAAAACGTATTATTCTGACGGAACCTTAGAAAGTGAATCTTCTTATAAAAAAGGAGATTTAAGTGATTTGTACAATTACTATGACACAGATGGTAAATTGTATTATGATTATATCTACAGAAAAGGAGAAATTATTGCTTTTACTTTTTATAATAAAGATGCAACTATTTTAAAGAAAGGGAAAAAGAAAGGTGGTGCCTTTTATTATGAAGGATTTTCTCCTAAAGGAAATAAAACAATTGAAGGATTGTATGATATTTCTGGTGGAAAAGTTGGTGAATGGAAATTCTATACCAATAATGGCGTTTTAAAAAATAAAGGAAACTTTAAGGAAGATAAAATAATAGGCGAGTATTTTACCTATTTTAAAAACGGTAAAATTGATAATGTAACAACCTACAAAGAAGATATCATAGACGGTTATTATGTAGGCTATTATGATAATGGACAAATGAGTACTCAAGGTTGGTATAAAGAAGGAAATCAACAGGGAGAATGGAAGTATTATAATTTAGATGGTAGTTTAAATGCCATTAATTTTTATCATAAAGGAGCGCTTAATGGAACCCAAGAATCTTATGGGGTAAGAGGTAAATTAACGTCTACTACTTTTTATAAATTTGGCGATTTAATTTCAGAAAACATTCTTGGTAAAGATGAAATTTTGTTCGAAAAGATAAATTATACATCTAAAGAAAACGAATATAAAATAACTTCTAAACACTATAATGGAAATATAAGAACGAATCTTTCTTATGTAAATGAAATAAAACATGGAGATTATGAGATTTTCTATTTTAATGGTAAAACAAAAATTAAGGGAAGTTATTTGAATGGAAAACAACACGGAACTTGGACATGGTATTACGAAAACGGAAACGTAGAGAGTAAAGTTGATTATTCTAGAGGAAATGTTCATGGTAAATTAATCAACTATTATGAAAATGGGAAAATAGAAGGTACTTATACTTATGAAAATGATTTAGAAGTAGGAACTAGCTTTAAATACTACGATAATGGTGTTAAAAAGTTTAGTGTTGATTATTATGAAGGAAAAAAACATGGTAAACATGTGTTTTATGATACTTCAGGAAAACTTCAGTTAATTCGTTTTTATAACCATGGAGAAATTATTGGTTATAGTTATTTAGATAAAAACGGAACAGAAATTGCAATGATTCCATTAGATAAAGAAAGTGGTAAGATAGAAGGTTTTTTCGATAACGGAAAAGTTTCAAGAACACTAGAACTTAAAAACGGAGAGTTTATAAATAGCTACAAATCGTATACTTATGATGGAAGTTTAATTGAAAAAATTAATTATCTAGATGGTAATTATCATGGTGTAAAAAGAACATATTTTTCGAATGGTAATGTAAAAAAAGAGACAAATTACAGTCATGGAGAAAAGCATGGAAAACAAATTGTATATTTCGAAAACGGAAATAAGAAAGAAGAATTGATGTTTACGAATGATGTAGAACATGGAATGTCGTTTATTTATGATGAAGCAGGAAAAGTAAAAACGAAAAAGGAATATTTTAATGGAAAAGTTTACAAGGTTGAAAATATATAAATCAAGTTTAATTGCGGTTTTTTTATTCGTAGTTACAGGCTTAAATGCTCAATATTCTACTGAGTTTTTAAAGTATAGTAAACTGCATCCAGAAGACGCAAGAATTCGCTTGCAACAAGAAACAGTTATTACAATAGAAGCTACAAAAGAAGGTTTAGAAATAAATCAAGAATTTTTAGAAGAAGATTTGTATCTAAATCAAGCTGCAACATATAATTCTAAAAACACATTAAATTTCTCTGCTTTTTTTGAATTGAATCAAATTGAAGCTTCCTCATTTTCTTTTGAAAACAATGAATATGTAGAAAAAGAAGTTGTAAAATTTACAGAAAAGGATGAGTTAAATACTTCTTTTTATGACGACACAAAATCGTTAAACTATGTATATCCTAATTTAAGAAAAGGATCAAAATCAAAATTAAAATATTCACAGAAAATTAAAAACCCTCGTTTTTTAATGCCTTTTTATTTTGGTGAATATTATCCCATCAAAAAGAATAAAATAACCATTATTGCAGATAAAGGTGTGAATCTAGAATTCAGAAAATTCAATATTTCTGATGATAAAATAAAATTTACAAAGGAAGAAAAGCGTAAACAAACAATTTATACTTGGGAGCTTAATGATCAAGAAAAATACGAGCATGAAGCATATACGCCAAACTATAAAACCATTTTGCCTCATATTGTGCCTATCATCACTTCTTATAAAATTAAAAAGGAAACAAAAAAGGTTTTGGGTGAAGTATCCGATTTATATGATTGGTATTATTCTTTGGTTGAAAACGTGAATATAGAACCTGCAAATCAAGAATTGGTCACTTTAGTAGCTAAAATTACTGCGGATAAAAAAACCGATCTAGAAAAAGTAAAAGCAATTTATTATTGGACACAGAAAAACATAAAATATATTGCTTTCGAGTATGCTCTTGGAGGTTTTATACCAAGAGAATCTAACGAGGTTTTTAGAAAAAAATATGGCGATTGTAAAGATAACTCAAGTATACTTTACAGAATGTTAGAAATTGCAGGCGTAAAAGGAAATTTAACGTGGATTGGTACAAGAAGTATTCCTTATACCTATGAAGAAGTGCCAACGCCAGTGGTAGATAATCACATGATTCTTTCTTATGAAAACAACGGAAGAACGTATTATTTAGACGCAACAGGAAGATATATTAAATTCGGAATTCCGACTTCTTTTATTCAAGGAAAAGAAGCATTGGTTTCTTATGGTAAAGATTTTAAGATTAAAAAAGTACCTGTTGTTGCTGCTAAAGAAAACGCAATTATAGATATTACAAACATAAAAATTGAAAACGGAAGTGTAATTGGGTCTTCAAAAACAAGTATTTCTGGGTATCCAAAAATTGATGTTTTTAATGATTTAGAAAACGAAAATACCCAAACAAAATTGAAACAATTCTATAATAGAATGTTCGAAAAAGGGAATAACAAGTTTTTAGTCAGTAGTTTTAAAGAAGCGAATAAATATCATTACGACAATGGTTTTATAGTTGATTACGATTTCGAAATTAAAAATTATTCTAAAAAATTGGGCGATGAAATTTATATCAACCTAAACTTAAACAAAGATTTAACGTATTATAAAACGGACAAAAAACGTGAAAACGCAATAGAATACGATTATAAAAGATATTTTAAATACACTACAAATTTAGAAATTCCTACAGGTTATAAAGTAGATTATTTACCAGAAGCTGTAAAAGTTTCTAATGAATTTTTAACAAGTGAAATCACTTATGTAGTAGAAGGGAATAAAGTAATTTACAATCATACTATTGAATTAAATTTTTTAGTTTTAAGTTTAGAGCAACAAAAAGAAGTAAACAAACTGATTAAAAAAATTGAAAGAAATTACAAAGAAATAGTAGTTTTAAAAAAAGAATAAAAGAGAATTATGAAGATGAAATTTAGCATATTAGTGGCAGTATTATTTGCCTTTCAAATTACAGTAGCGCAAAACGAACCTTTTTTTGAAAGTTATGATTGGGAAGAAACTCCAAATTATACAGTAGAAAAAGGAAGTACAGAAGATATGATTGCTGTAAAAGAAAAAACAGTTACAGAGTTTTATTTTAAAGAAAAAGATTTAGTAGAATATTTTTTAGAACACAAAGTTTTGTGGCTAAATTCTGATGATGCAATTGAAGAATATAACAAAATATATTTGCCTTTTTCATCGAGAGCAGAATTGCAAATAAACAAAGCAAGAGTAATTACTCCAGAAGGGAAATTAATCACTTTAGATCAATCTAAAATATTAACTGCAGAAGATGAAGAAACAGGAAGAACGTATAAGTATTATGCCTTAGAAGGAATTACAAAAGGCAGTTTTATAGAGTATATGTATGTTGTAAAAAGACCACCAAGTTATACCGGCAAAAAAGTCTACATTCAAGATTCTTATAATAAAGATAAAGTTCAGTTCGATTTGTTTTCGCCAAGTAATTTACTGTTCAAGTTTAAGAGTTTTAATGATTTAGCAACAGTAGAAAGAGATACTTTAACTAAAGAAAAACTACATTATAAACTACATATCGATAAAGTTAAAAAACTAGAAAGCGAATACCAAGCACCTTACAATGCATCTAGAGCTTTTATTGTTTATAAAATGGATAAAAACACAGCAGGTAATGGTGCAGATATGGTTTCATATAACAATGTTTCACAAAATATATATAGTAGATATTATAAAGAATATTCAAGTAAGACAGCAGGTTTAATTCGCGATTATATTAAAGAATTAGAATTGCCAAAAAATGCAGATGAAGAAAGCATTATTAGAAAATTAGATTTTTACATTAAATCAAATGTGTATTCGCAAGATGTTTATAGTGAAGATTTGGAAGATTTAGATAAAATTCTAACAGAAAGTGTAGCGAATGAAACGGGAGTTATCAAACTATATATTGCAGTTTTAAGAACTTTAAATATAAAGCACGAACTTGTTTTAACTACGGATAGAAAACAAATGAGATTCGATACAGAATTCGAAGCGACTAATTTTTTAACGGACTTTTTACTGTATTTTCCAAAATCTAAAAAGTATGTATCACCAAATGCATCAGGAACAAGATTTGGGTTTCCGATGCCTTATATGATGGATAATTATGGACTATTTATAAAAGAAGTTGTTATTGGAGATTTTAAATCTGCCGTTGGAAAAATTAAATATATTGAACCTGTAAAAGCAGATGAAGTTGTAGATGTTATGAAAGTAACAATCGATTTCGATAAAGAAAACTTAACAGAGAATAGTATTAATTTTGATAGAGCTTTCAGCGGATATTATGCTATGAATATTCAGCCTTTTATGCATTTAATACAAGGAGATGATCGAGAAGAATTGGTAGATAGTTTTATTGAAGGTATTACAACAGAATTCGAAATTACAGATAGAAAACTTATAAATGATGACTCAGAATTGTTTGGTGTAAAACCATTGCAATTTATTGTAGATTTTACAACGGAAGCTTTTGTAGAAAAAGCAGGAAGAAAATATTTGTTTAAGTTGGGCGATTTAATTGGACAACAAGTACAATTATATCAAGAAAAAGAAAGAGTTTTGCCTTTAGAAGAGCAGTTTCATAGAAGTTATTTAAGAACCTTAACAATTAATATTCCTGAAGGTTATAAGATTACTAATTTAGATGATATTAATATTGATAATTCATATTCTAAAAACGGAAAAGAATTGTTCTCTTTTAAGTCTTCTTATCAATTAGAAGGAAATACTGTAACAGTAACTGCAGACGAACATTATAGAGAAAACATTGTACAAGTAGCAATGTATGAAGAATATAGAACTGTAATTAATAGTGCAGCAGATTTTAATAAAATAGTATTATTATTAGAACCAAAATAAGATATTTATGCCATATCAAGATGCGTTTGTTCTTTTCTTAGAACAAGTAAAAGAAAGTGTACAAAAAGGTGAATTTGCTAAATTAACAATGGCAAAAACTATTGGTAAACTCGAATTGAAAAATATATTTCTAAGACCCGTTGCTTCTAAGGGCGACGTTAAAGTTCTATTGAAGTTTAGCTATAGACCTAGAGAAACAGAAGATGTAGAAACAGAAGTTACTTTAGAGGAGGCTTTTGATGTTTTAAAAGAACATCTTAAAAATCCTTTTTTGTCTGTGTTGTTATTTACTACAACAAAAGATGTTACTTTTAAGATTAATAAAAAAGGAGCAGGTACTATTACCGAGAATGATCCAACATTCCATTATGTTAAAGAAGCAGAGAAATAAAACTTAATAATTGGTTTATAAAAAACTAAAAAAGGGAGCAAATTGCTCCCTTTTTTAGTTTTTTGCAAATTCAATTAACTGTTTATAATTGCCTTTATCAGCTTTTCTTAAGGCTTTTATATATTGATTTCTTGTTTCGTTAGCTTTAACCATATTTGATTGGTTCCAAGAAAATATTTCATTTCCAAATATTGATTCCATTATAATATCAGCCATCATTCTAGAGTGCCTTCCATTTCCATTTGGAAAACAATGAATGGATACTATGCGATGTTTAAATCGTATAGCTATTTCTTCAGGCGAAAAAGTTTTGTTTTCTATCCAATATTTAGTGTCGTCAAGTAAAATTTTTAATTCAATTCCAATTTGCGTCCACGGAATTCCAATGTTTTTTTCTGTCTTTCTAAATTCGCCTGCCCATTTCCATACATCGCCATACATTCTTTTATGTAAGTTTTTTACAAACTTTTCTGTTAAAATTTTTTCAGGTTTTATTTTTGTATGAATCGTCCATTCCACTGCTTTTTCAATATTCAATTGCTCAAATTCATCCAATTCTCCTTGAGTAGTAATTGACTTTATTTTAAGCCCTTCTTTTTCTTCTTCGTCTAAAGGTGTTTGTCCGACTTTATAATCGAATTCTAATCCCATAATGATTTTTTCATCTCTCGTTTTATTTCATCCGCAAGTTCCTTTATGGTTTTAGCGATCTTTTCATCTCCAATTCCTTGGTTTTCTAATTTCATATTTTGGTTGGTTCTTAAAACTATTTTTTTTGCCAGTGATTCTGCTTTTAGTTGTATTAAATTGTTGATGGTTTCATTTTTTGGAACCAGTGCATAAACTAATTTTAAGTCCATTGCATTAGCTGCATTTTTTAAAGATTTGAGTGTTATTGTACCATTAGCTTCACTCTCTTCAATTCTTTTTACACCTTGCCTAGTTATATTTAATTTGGTGCCAAGTTGTGCCATTGTCATATTCAATGTCGTTCGAATTGTATGTATCCATCCACGTTCTGGGACCAATACCTTACTAGCTTCAGAAAATGGTTGAAGCTTTTGGTCTAGTTGCTCAATTAAAAGTTTTCGCTTATTTCTCATTTTTTTCTAAATCTGTAAGTTTACAAAAAGGTATATTTGTAAACTTATGTGTGTACAAATATATAAAAAAGTAATTATATTTGTTTACAAAAAACAAATAAAGTAAACTTTATTGTTTGCATTTTAGTTGTTATGTTAGATTGTGGTCAACGTTTTAAACTGAGATGACATCTGTTTAATGACTTACAACAGTAAACTTAGATAAGAAAACCATCAGTAAACCATCAGTTTTTAAACCAAAAAAAATCCTAAGCTTTTATACTTGGGATTCTTCCTTTTCATAGAATTAATTAATTTTCTAAAACTTTAAAGTTACACCAACTAAAAAGTTTCTAGTTGCTTGTGGGTAATAACCAGCACCATCTATCGTAGTAGTTTCACCTGCTACAGACCAAGTATCATCATACGTGTAATAATAACCTCTGTCTACATATTTTGTATCAAAAATGTTATTTATTAAAGCAGAAAACACAATTGATTTAAATATTTTAGTTGTTTCTAGTTCATAAACTACATTAAAATCACTTGTAAAGTAACTTTTTAATTTTTCGTTATTTGTAGATATTTCGCTATAAAGAACTGAAGGCTCATTAACAATTGCACCGCCTAAATTACCCATATATTGTTCACCAACATATTTAGATAAAAGAGAAAATTGTAAGTTTTTTAAAGGCTGAAAAACAAAAGCATTACCAGCAATTATATCAGGAGAATTAGAAATAGGCGTATTTCCTAAATTTATTAAAGCACCATTTATGGGAGCGTTAAAATCTACGTTCTTATTAGAGCTAATTGCTACATTTGGTCTCATAGAAAATTGATCACTAATACGAATATCTGCATCAACCTCTAAACCTAAACGGTAACTTTTTCCACTTGTGGCTCTAATAGGTGAACCAACATCATTTAAAGCACCAGTTAATACTAACTGATTTTTATAATTCATATAGTAAACGTTGGTACTTAATTTAATGTTTTCGTTTTTTAAACGCCAACCTAACTCATAATCATCTAAACTTTCATGTTGTGTAGTTCCTACTTCAAAATCATTTCTATTAGGTTCTCTATTTGCTTTTGCATAAGAGGCATAAAAACTATTTGTTTCGTTAAGTGCGTATGTGAATCCTAATTTAGGATTAAAGAAATTAAAATTAGAATTTACATCTATTGCATCTCTATCAGATGTTAATCCTTTTGTTTTATAAGTTACAAATCTTCCTTGTAAATCTACAAAAGCAGTTAATTGATCTGTTACTTTATAGGTCGTTTTTACAAACGAACTATAATCTGTTTTTTTAGCATCACTAAAATAATATTGATCTCTAATAGTTGTTCCATCAGATAAATCACTTCCCCAAATTACTTCTCCATAATGATCATTAGTATAGTTACTGTAAGACATTCCCCCAATAATCTCTATCTCATCATTCTTATAAGTCGCGTTAAAATTTGCTACATAAAAATGATTGTCTAACCAACGTCTAACAATAACATCGCTATCTTCTTCAATTAAATTATTGAAATCTGCTGCAGACTCTTCTCCTTTAAATTGTTCAAAATAACCTTTACCTCTTGTATAGTTTAAACCTAAGTTTGTAGACCAGTTTTTGTTTAATTTCTCGTTCCAATGTAATTGATAATGATCTTGTTGGTAGTTGTCAGTTTCATTATCATACGTATAAGGATTCTGTTTTCTGTCTTCCTTTAATTCTTCTGCGGTTAAACCAAACCAAGCTTGGTATGTATATTCTTTACCACTAAAAGCCAATGCTTTTACTAAGGTATTTTCATCTACGTAAGAAGCTTGTAAGAAATACGATTTTAAATCAGTAAAAGCTCTATCGATATAACCATCAGAATACACATTAGACAAACGTCCGGCAAACTCAAAATGGTCATTTACTTTTCCTGTTGTAAACTTTGCAGTGTGTTTTCTTGTTCCGTAAGAACCAAAAGAGTTCGAAATTTCTCCACCAGCTTCTTCAGAAATAGCATCGGTTAAAATATTTAAACTTGCACCAAAAGCACCAGAACCATTTGTAGATGTACCAACACCACGTTGTAATTGTAAGCTTTCTGTAGAAGAAGCAAAATCTCCCATATTTACCCAAAAACTCCCTTGGCTTTCAGCATCGTTATACGGAATTCCATTTACAGTAACATTTACACGACTTCCATCAGAACCACGAACACGAATGTATGTGTAACCAACACCAGCTCCTGCATCAGAAGATGTAGTTACAGAAGGTAAATAGTTAAGCAGAATAGGAATGTCTTGCCCTAAATTACGCTTAGCAATTTCCTTTTTTGATAAGTTAGAGTGTGTTACAGGTGAATTCGCTTTTACACGAACTGCAGAAACCAAAACCTCTTCTAAAACCGTAGAATCTGGCAATAACGAAAACTCAATTTCATCATTTTTAGTCAAAGAAACTTCCTTAGAAACAGACTTGTAACCAATAAAAGAAACTTGAATTGTGTACTTTCCTTTTGAAAGATTTACAGAGAACTGACCATCAAAATCGGTGGACGTTCCTTTTTTACTTTCTTTCACCAAAATAGTTGCTCCTGGTAAAAAATCATTGTTTTCGTCTACTACTTTTCCTGAAAGCGTAAAGGACTGGGCGTTTGCAAGTGTACTTACAAACAAGAATAAAAAAATGGTAATTTTTTTCATTTTAAAAAATTTTAAAACGAATAAAAAGAGGTAATTATTCTTGTGATTAATATTGAATAATTAGTGTTTGTCATAACGAGAAAAGTATAAGTAAATTACGATACTTTCTCGAAAAAACATTCAAAATCCCTAAACAGCATTATCTGTTCTAGGTTCATTGGGTATGATCTCAGCTTTTTAAAGCACCCCTTTATGAGAACGCGGCGAAATTAAGTTAGATTTTTGACATAGAAAACAACAAACGTATTTTTTTGTAAATTTGATAAATAAAAAATAGCAGATGAGCACTTTAAAAGGATTAGATACTTGGCACAATTTTGTAGAAAATAAAAATTACGAAGACTTTAGTGATTTTATAGACGACGATGCAATTCTATATTCTCCAATTGTATTTAGACCAATTAAAGGCAGTTTTATGGTGGGAATGTATTTAATGGCAGCAGCAGAAATTATTGGAAACGGTAGTTTTAAATACGTAAGAGAAGTTTGTGATAACGAGAATGCAATTTTAGAATTCGAGACAGAAATAAACGGAATTACGGTAGAAGGTGTAGACATGATTCAATTTACAAAAGACGGAAAACTGAAAGAAATTAAAGTAATGGTAAGACCTTTGCAAGCAGTAAACGTTGTGCATGAAAAAATGGGAGAATATTTAAAGAAAATGAATTCTTAAATTTTTTAGAAGCTATTTCCTGCTTTCACTACTCGCTTTTTTTATCCTAAAAAGGAATAAAAAAGAGCTCAAACAAACCGTTCAATCAGGGCTAGACTTGTTTGCCAATTATTAGAGTTTAATCCAATTTTGGTTTTCTTCTAAGTGCTTTTTTTACAGAAACTCTTTTTTTGTTTTCTGTTTTTCTTTTTATAGAACCTTTAGTCGGTTTCGTTTTTCTCCTGTTTTTCGGGCGAATTAGATTCGTCTTCAATAAATCTAAAAAACGTTTAATAGCAAGATCTTTATTTCTGTGTTGAGAACGTGTTTCGTCACAAAATAAGATGAGGTTGTTTTCCTTCGTTAATTTAGAAGAAAGCTTTGTTTTTAAAAGCTCCTTTTCTCTGTCAGAAAGAGCGTTTGAGTTTTCTAAATTGAAAGTCAATTCAATTTTAGACGACACTTTATTTACATGTTGTCCTCCAGCGCCAGAACTTCTAATCGCTTTAAAATTTAATTCTTTTATAATTTCAGAAGTGTTCATTTAATATTCTGGTGAATTACCAAAATCATTATTTTGATGCATAAAATGCATATCTAAATCTAGTAAAGAATCAGAAAAAGAGTAAAGATTCTCTTTGCTAGCAATAATTTTATCAATAGCTTCAACCGCATTTTTTAAACGAGTTTCTTTATCACCTTTCAATAAAATATAAGGTCTGTTATTGTCTATTAAAGATTTTTCGAAAGCATTAAACATCTCTAAGCGTAACTCTGGTCTGTCACGTAAATCGTCTTCTTCCCAAGGAGTATCTATATAAGTTAAAAGATATAAATCATACTGATTTTCGCTTGCTGCTTTATCTAATTTTTCATCTACAAAACCACCATAAAATTCTTCAGAATATACTTTAGTTTCTAATAAATCTGTATCACAAATTAGAATTTTATCAGCTCTTTTAGCCAATTTGTTTTCTAATTTCATTTGCCCAACAGCAATAGGAAGTAAATCTTCTGCTTCACAAGTTTTACGTTCGTTATTCCATTTTTCTTGTAAATATTCACGCGCAAATTCAGGCGCCCAAACAGTATGATAATAACGTGCTAAATGACGAGAAAGTGTCGTTTTCCCTGATGATTCAGGCCCAAATAAAACAACCTTTACAAGATTGATGGGTTTTTGTCTAAGTTTCTTTTCCATGCGATGTAACCAAATATTGCTATAAAAGTAAATATTAAATATTGAAAACTAGTAAAAGTAAACCCTTTATAAAAATATAAAGGAGCAGAAATAATGTCTCCAATAATCCAATAAATCCAATTTTCTAATTTTCGTTTTGCCATTAACCACATTCCTACAAAGAAAATTGCGGTTGTAATTGTGTCTACATAAGCGGTCCAACTTGTCCATTTATCAAAATAAGTATAGACTGCATACACAAAAATAAGTGTTGCAATAAAAATGACAATGCTTTGTTTTTTTTCTTTTAAAGTTGTGCGAGTTATTGGAGTTGCGTGTTCTCCATCACTTTTATAAGTCCAAATATACCAACCATAAACACTCATTATAAAATAATAAGCGTTTATCATCATATCACCTAGAAGTTCCCATTTCAGTAATAAATAAACAAAAATAACGGTACTAATCATTCCTGTTGGAAAAACCCAGATTTTATTTTGTTTAGAAAACCAAACAGATAAAAAACCAAAAATTACCGCAATAATTTCTAAAACGATATCTATTGTTTCATACGTTTTGTATTGTCCAAAAAGGAAGTCAATAATTTCTGACATTGATTTTTTTTAAGAATGTAAATTTAATATTTTTTGTCAGTTCGAGTCATTTTTTCGATTGAAATGATAAAAAACTGAGAAGGAGAAGTTTTATTTTTTTAAATCCTCAAAAAAAGTTTCATCGTTTTCAAAAGCAGTTCCAATAACTACTAAATCTGCGCCAGAATTAAAAGCATTTTTGAGTTGTTTTTTAGAACGAATTCCTCCACCAACAATTAAAGGAATACTCAAATTATCAGAAACCTCTTTTATAATTTCTTGGCAGACGACCTTCGTCGCGCCAGAACCAGCTTCTAAATAGATTAATTTTTTTCCAGAAAATTGACCCGCTAAAGCTGTGTTTAAAATTAATTCTGAATTTTCTTGAGCAATTGGTTTTGTATTACTGACTCTTTGAGTTGCCGTTGCTGTTTCTCCATCGATTAAAATATAACCCGTTGGTAAAATCTCTAAAGTTGAATTATTTAAAATAGGTGCAGCCTTAACTTGTTGCTCAATTAAATACTCAGGGTTTCTGCCAGAAAGTAAACTCAAAAATAGGATTCCGTCTGCTTTTTTTGAGATTTGTGAAACATCACCAGGAAAAAGAATAACAGGTAAATGAGTTGCCTTTTTAATTGCAGTAACTACGTTTTCTGTTTGATTGTTATCATCGGTACTTCCGCCAACAAAAATATGCGTAGTAATAGATTGATGCACTTTCTCAAAAAAAGAAGGGATATTTTTAAGATCAATTTTCTCAGGATCTATTAAAACTGCTAACAGTTTCCTGCGTACCTTTTTTGCTGATAAAATGTTTTGGTAAATATTCACAATTGCGAAAATACGAATTTTGTTTTCTAAAAATTATTGCAACTTAATTAATAAGCATACGTACACGTAAAACCTTCAAACTCTAAAAAGTGAATATTATAAGGTAATGTATCTCCGTTGTAACGAATTTCTCCAGTTGTTTTTTCATCCTCAAAAGAGAAGTCCTCAATATAAATATGATCTATAAAATGCAGTTTTTTCTTTCCATAAATTTTATACAAACTCTCTTTTGCGCCCCAAACAATCGTTAATTTACTAATTAAAGCATCCGCATTTGCAATGGTTTTGTATTCTTCAACTTGTGTGAATTTATGTGCAATTTTCAGAATCTTATCACGCTGTTTTTCAATATCAATTCCAACAGTTTTATTATCAGAAACAATAATACCAGAAAAAGTAAAAGAATGTGTGATAGAAATATGCTTTCCGTCTTTTAAATGCGGTTTTCCAAATTCATCATAAACTAAATCAGCATCAGAATAACCAGCTTCTTTTAGTAAATGACGTACACTCAAAAAACCTCTTTGGTGTAGTTCAGATTTCATACTATCTAAACGAATCTGGCTTTTATCAGAAAGTAAAACGTTCGTGTTTAAAACATTAAAAGATTCTTCAATCTTCCAGATTAGAACTTTCGTTTTTTCATCAATCGTTAAACTTTTGTAAAGAGGCATACTTTTTTAAAATGGATGTCGTAACTTTGCAGTTCGAAAAAATTAGAATATAAATATACATAATTATGAGTAAAGATACAGCTTACGTACCTTTCAAAGTTAAAGATATTTCTTTAGCTGATTGGGGAAGAAAAGAAATTAAATTGGCAGAAGCTGAAATGCCTGGGTTAATGAGCTTGAGAGAAGAATATGGAGATTCTCAACCATTAGCAGGTGCTAGAATTGCTGGTTGTTTACACATGACAATTCAAACTGCAGTTTTAATTGAAACTTTACAAGCTTTAGGAGCAGAAGTTACTTGGAGTTCTTGTAATATTTTTTCTACACAAGATCAAGCTGCTGCTGCAATTGCTGCAACAGGAACAGCTGTTTACGCTTGGAAAGGATTAAGTGAAGAAGAATTTGATTGGTGTATAGAACAAACTTTATTCTTTGGAGAAGATAAAAAACCATTAAACTTAATTTTAGATGATGGTGGAGATTTAACAAACATGGTTTTGGATCGTTATCCAGAATTAGCTGCAGGAATCAACGGTTTATCAGAAGAAACTACAACAGGAGTTCACAGATTGTATGATAGAGTAAAGGCAGGAACTTTACCAATGCCAGCAATTAATGTAAACGATTCTGTTACAAAATCTAAATTTGATAATAAATATGGTTGTAAAGAATCTGCAGTAGATGCAATTCGTAGAGCAACAGATATTATGTTAGCAGGTAAACGTGTAACTGTTTGTGGTTATGGTGATGTTGGTAAAGGTACAGCAGCTTCTTTTAAAGGAGCAGGTTCTATTGTAACGGTTACAGAAATCGATCCTATTTGTGCTTTACAAGCAGCAATGGATGGTTTTGAAGTGAAGCGTTTAGAAACTGTTGTTGGTAATTCTGATATTATTATTACAACTACAGGAAACAAAGATATTATTCAAGGTCGTCATTTCGAAGCAATGAAAGACAAAGTAATCGTTTGTAATATTGGACATTTCGATAACGAAATTGACATGGCTTGGTTAAACAAAAACCATGGTAATACAAAAGATACTATTAAACCACAAGTTGATAAATATAACATCAACGGAAACGATATTATTCTTTTAGCAGAAGGACGTTTAGTAAACTTAGGTTGTGCAACAGGTCATCCAAGTTTTGTAATGTCTAACTCATTTACAAATCAAACTTTGGCTCAAATAGAACTTTGGACTAACAGAGATGCTTACGGAAACGACGTGTATATGTTACCAAAACATTTAGATGAAAAAGTAGCAAACTTACACTTAGCAAAAATAGGAGTTGAGCTTACAGAATTAAGACCAGATCAAGCATCATATATTGGTGTAACAGTAGAAGGTCCTTTTAAGCCAGAACACTATAGATACTAAATAATTGTCATTCCGAAATGAGACTTTTTAGTCGATTGAGGAATCTCAAATATTAAAACTCAAAAACCCTTTCACTTGAGCTGAATTTATTTCAGTTTCATTTGAAAGGGTTTTTCTTTGTCTGTCATTTCTGCTTTTTTCATTTTCTGTCATTCCGAAATGAGCCTTTTTAGGTCTTTCGACTTCGCTCAAGATAAACTATTGAGGAATCTCTCTTTATCTTTTTGGGCGTTTTAACAGGCTTTCACTACTCGCTTTTTTGTTGAAAAAACAAAAAGAGCTCAAACAAACCGTTCAATCCTTAACGCGATCGATTCTTTAATCATAAAAAGAGTTTCATCAATTTTAAGTACCTTTCAAAAAAATAAATCCTGAATGAAAACCGTAAATACTTCAACTTTAGAAAACAGATTAAAAACTTTAGAAAGTTATATTCCACATAGTAAAAGTGTAGATGTAACTATTTCTAAAGCTGATGTTGCATGGCATTTAGATCACAGTTTAAAAGTGTTAAATGCTGTGGCAAAAAGTATGGAAACTTCAGATCCAACATTATTCAGAAATAACTTTACCTTCATCGGAAAAATATGTCTTAAAATTGGTTTTTTTCCAAGAGGAAAAGCGAAAGCACCAAAATATGTAAAACCACCAGAAGTAATTTTAGATTCAGCAATTGTTTCACAATTAGCAGAAGCAAGACAACATATAAAAGGAATTAATAATTTAGAAGACAATGCTTATTTCAGACATCCATTATTCGGACATATAAATAAGAAGAGAGTTTTCCGTTTTATGGATACACATACAAAGCATCACCTAAAGATTGTAAAGAGTATTTTAAAAAAGTAGATTCTATTTTTTTACTTCTATATCTTTGCAGCAATCAAGAATACTAAAAAAATCTATTTTGAAGAAAAAAACATTGCTTTCTATAATTTCTGTAGTTATTTTAATTGCAGTTTATGGTTACGAACAATTTTTAAATTCTAATGAAGAAGGCGTTCTAATAGAAGCAGGTAAAACACCAAAAGCAATAACAAACCAGTATTTTTTACCAACAAGTACTACTAATCAAGTTGTACATCATGAAAATTACTCGTTATCATATAGTGAAAAACACGAACAAGCAGAATGGGTTGCTTACGAGTTAAAAACTGCACATTTAAGTAAAACAAACCACAAAAGACCTTATTTTCAAATAGACAATGCTGTAAAAACGAAAGCGGCACATTGGCGTAATTATAAAAAGTCTGGTTTCGATAAAGGGCATTTATGTCCGGCAGGAGACAGACGTTTTGCAAAGTCGGCACATGACGAAACCTTTTTAACAAGTAATATTAGTCCGCAAGAACATCAGTTTAACGCAGGCATTTGGAATCGTTTAGAACAGAAAGTACGTTATTGGGCAAAGAAAAACGATGGTATTTTTGTAATTACAGGTGGTGTTTTAGAAAATAATTTAAAAACAATTGGTAGCGAATCTGTTTCTGTACCAGAACAATTTTATAAAGTAATCTTAGACAAAACAAACGGTAGCATTAAAATGTTGGCTTTTTTAATGCCTCATAAAGAATCAAACTTGCCTTTGTACAAATTTGTAGTTTCTGTAGATAAAATAGAAGCGTTAACAGGTATCGATTTCTTTAAAGAATTAGACGATTCTATCGAAGATACCTTAGAAAAATCTAGCAGTTATAAAAACTGGAGTTTTTAGAATATCTAAAATCAAACTGGTTAACCAATTTTAAAAATACTATTTTTGCCCAAAACTAAATAAGCATTTATGAAAAGTTCTACTGCAATACTTTATATGATAATTAGCGTAATCGCTTTTTCTTTAATGAATGCTGTTGTAAAATATTTAGGTGCATTTCATGCGTACCAAATTGTTTTTTTTAGATCTATAGGGACTTTAATGTTTACGATTCCGTTAATTTTAAAAGCTAAAATTCCAATTTTAGGAAACAATAAAAAGTGGTTGTTTTTAAGAGGACTTTTTGGTGTAATCTCTTTAACGTGCTTCTTTCAATCATTAAATTATTTAGCAGTTGGTACAGCTGTTTCAATACGATATACTTCTCCCATTTTTGCTGCGATTTTTGCTTTAATATTTTTAAAAGAAAGAGTGAAACCTATTCAGTGGGTGTTGTTTTTAATTGCTTTTATAGGTGTTTTAATTATAAAAGGATTTGGCACAGACATGCATTCTCTAGGGTTGTTTTTTATAATACTATCAGCAGTATTTTTAGGTTTAATATTTGTTGTGATTCGTAAAATTGGAAATTCAGAAAACCCATTAGTTATTATTAATTATTTTATGGTAATGGCTTTCGTTTTTGGAGGTATAATGTCTATTAATCATTGGAAAACTCCCAATCTAACAGAATGGTTACTTCTACTGAGTTTAGGTGTTTTTGGGTATTTTGGTCAATTGTATATGACAAAAGCATTACAATCTCATGAAACAAATGTAATTGCTCCTTTAAAGTATTTAGAAGTTGTTTTTATGATTATAATTGGTGCTTTTTGGTTTGATGAAGTTTATAACTTATGGACCTTATTAGGTATCTTTCTTATAATGCTAGGTTTAATATATAACATCTATTTAAAAAGAAAGAAAGGTTAGGTTTTTAACCCAACCAACCATCTCTATCTAAACTTCTATATTGTATTGCTTCTGCAATTTGATCAGGAGTAATATCTTTAGAATTTGCTAAATCTGCGATTGTTCTAGATACTTTTAAAATCCTGTCATAAGCTCTTGCAGAAAGGTTTAATTTTTCCATCGCAGTTTTTAAAAGTGTTTTACTTTCTTCAGATAATTTACAAAATTCACGAATCTGCTTTACGCTCATTTGTGCATTATAATGTACGTTTTCAAAATCTTTAAAACGTTCAGATTGTATTTCTCTAGATGCTGTAACTCGTGCTCTAATATCTACACTAGATTCTCCTTTTCTTTCTTCGGATAGTTTTGAAAATGGAACAGGAGTCACTTCAATATGAATGTCGATTCTATCTAACAAAGGCCCTGATATTTTACTCAAATAACGTTGCATTTCTTGTGGAGAAGATGTCATCGGGCTATTGGGGTCGTTAAAAAATCCTGAAGGACTAGGATTCATACTTGCTACCAACATAAAACTACTTGGATATGTAACTGTAAACTTTGCTCTAGAAATAGTAACTTCTCTATCTTCTAAAGGTTGACGCATAACTTCTAAAACATCTCTTTTAAACTCTGGCAATTCATCTAAAAATAAAACACCATTATGAGACAAAGAAATTTCTCCTGGTCTTGGATATTGTCCTCCACCAACAAGTGCTACATTCGAAATTGTGTGATGAGGACTTCTAAAAGGACGTTGGTAAAGCAATCCTTCTTTTTTAGTTTTACCAACCACAGAATGAATTTTTGTGGTTTCTAAAGCTTCGTGTAAAGTCATCGGAGGTAAAATAGAAGGCAATCTTTTCGCTAACATTGTTTTTCCAGATCCTGGAGGACCAATCAAAATAATATTATGTCCACCTGCAGCAGCAATTTCCATGCAACGTTTTATAGATTCTTGCCCTTTAACATCAGAAAAATCAAACTCTGGGAAATCGATGTTTTTATAAAATTCAGCTCTTGTATCTACAATAGTGGGTTCAATTTTTTGATCACCATTAAAATGATTGATTACTTCCAGAATATTTTCTACACCTAAAACTTCCAACTCATCTACAATTGCAGCTTCTTTAGCGTTTTCTTTTGGTAGAATTAAATATTTAAAACCTTCTTCTCTTGCTTTTATGGCAATAGGTAAAGCGCCTCTTATAGGTTGTAAACTTCCGTCTAAAGATAGTTCGCCCATAATTACATACTCATCAATCTTGTCTGACTTTATTTGATTAGAAGCAGACAAAATCCCTACAGCTAAAGTTAAATCATAAGAAGCACCTTCTTTTCTAATATCAGCAGGCGCCATATTAATGATGATTTTCTTACCAGGAAGTTTGTAACTATTGTTATTTAAAGCGGCAGAAATCCGATAGGAACTTTCACGAACAGCGTTATCTGGTAAACCGACTAAATGATAGCCTATACCTTTATCAATATTTACTTCTACAATAATTGTGGTGGCTTCTATACCAAAAACGGCAGAACCATAGACTTTAACAAGCATTTTTTTTCTTTAAAGATAAAGAAAATTAATTGATGTTGGCTTGTCTGAAGTTGCAAGGATCCCATCTTGTAGGATCGTACTTCTGTAAAAAGCCTTTTAGAAGATTTTCATCTCTATAACTTTTGTAATCGTCATAGATGAATATTGTAGCCTTTGTACTGAGATTTTTATCAGAAATTAAAAATTGTCCACTGTCAATATCTTCAAAAGAAATAGTAGAAAATTTATAATAATTTTTGAAGTTTAAATTTTTCTTAAGAGAAGCATAAGAAGGGTTAATGTCTGTTTTAACCGAAAAAGAAGTTGTGTATATACTAACTGGAATAAAATTATTGTTGGTAGTTTTTTGTTGTGAAAAACAAAAACTACCAACAAATAAAGTTAAAAGTAAAGAAGCGTATTTTTTCATAGTACGAATTATTACTTTATAAATATACTGTAATTATTTGATAAATAAAACCTTAAGCAGAATTTCTACTTGCATTAATATTTCCAAATAAAGAACGCATTACCATTTTTTCATAAACTTCAATATCTTTCTGGCTTCCGTTCGTTTTTTGAAGTTCTTGAATTTTCTTTAAAGCAAATTGTTGTATTGTTAATAAAGGCAATACAATTTCTTCTCTCATTACAATGGATGCTTTTCCTACTGGGAAGTTTTCCATCAATTCAGATTCTCCTGTAAGCTTTAAAAGTAATCTTTTAGTTGTTTCGTATTCTGCAAAAATCAATTTCCAAAATTCTCCAAACTCTTCATCATCTGCCATGTAAGATGTTAATCCGAAGAAAGATTTTGTTAAACTCATCATACTATTTTCTAACAGTGTTCTAAAGAAATCTGAAGCATTGTAAAATTCAATAATTTCATCAAATCTACCAGCGTCTTCATATTTTTTTAATGCAGTTCCAACTCCATAAAAACCAGGAACGTTTTGTTTTAACTGACTCCAACTTCCTACAAAAGGAATTGCTCTAAGTGCAGAGAAATCTAACGTATCAGAATTAGAACGCTTACTTGGTCTACTTCCAATATTGGTTTTTGCATAATATTTTAACGTACTCATTTTTTCTAAATACGGTAAAAATTTATCATGATTTTTGAAATCTACATAGGTTTGGTAGCTTGTTGCTGCCATATCATCTATTAAATCTCTATGTTTATCATTTAACTGATCTTTGGTAAAAACTTCGTTTTTAATACCAGAACTTATTAATTGTTCTAAGTTATATTGAGAAGAATTTTCAGTACCAAAATTAGAACTAATTGTTTGTCCTTGAATTGTTAATTGAATTTCTTTATCTTCAATTGTTGGGCCTAAAGAAGCATAAAACTGGTGTGTTTTTCCTCCTCCACGTGCAGGTGGTCCACCACGTCCGTCAAAGAAAATTACTTCAATGTCAAATTCTCTAGAAATTCTTGTTAAAGCTTCTTTTGCTTTAAAGATTCCCCAGTTTGCCATTAAATAACCACCATCTTTTGTTCCGTCAGAGAAACCAAGCATAATCGTTTGTTTGTCTTTTCTTTTAGATACGTGATATCTATAAACTTTATTAGAATATAAAGTTCTCATTACTTCTTCTGCGTTTTCTAAATCTTCTACAGTTTCAAAAAGCGGAATTACATCTACAGGTAATTCATTTTCAAAACCACATAAGTTTAACATTGCAAATGTTTCCATTACGTGTAAAGCAGTTTGGTTGTTACTAATAATGTAACGGTTTGCTCCACGCTCTCCATTTCTATGTTGAATCTCTTTTAACGCGTAAATAGATTCTATGGTTTTAACAGAATCTTCATCCGTTAAAATACTTGGATCAATTTTACCTTTTACAACAGATAAAACCTCAACTTGTTCTTCTTCAGAAAGACTTAAATAATTTTTAGGGAACGTTGTATCTCCAGTTTTTTGTAAGTCTTCTACAATTTGTACAAATGCATGGTGATGCACTCTACTATCTTGTCTAATATCTAATGTTGCAAAGTGGAAACCAAAAATTCTAACTTTGTTGATTACATCATTTAACTCCTCAACAAATAAAGATTGATGTTCGTTTACAATAATTTCTCTTGCAGCATATAATTCTTCTAAAAGAATTTTTTGAGAAAAGTTAATTTCAACATAGCTTCTAATTACATGCTTGTATAATCTTTTTTCTACTCTTGCTAAAATTTCTTGAACACCATCAAAAGTAAAACGTCTTTTTAAACGTCTTACATCTCTGTAATAGCTTTTTAAAATTGTTTGACGCAATCTTTCTGCAACATCTAATGTGATTTTTGTAGTTACAAATGGGTTTCCATCTCTATCTCCACCTGGCCAAAAACCAAGATCAATAATTTCATTTTCTATTGGTTTACCATCGTAAATATGATGTTGAATGTAATTGTAAATTTTTGGTATAGAGTGATAAAATACATGCTCTAAATACCAGATTAAACTTACAGCTTCATTAAAAGGGGATGGTTTTACTTTTTTATAGAAAGGAGTTTTTCCTAGTTGAGCTAATAACTTTCTGATGAGTAATAAATCATCCTTTTGTATCGCCTTATCTAAATCTGTAATAATACCCAAAACTGAACCTGGGTAAAATTGAGTTGGATGCGCAGTTAACACAATACGAACTTTAAAATCTTCTAAATGGGCTTTTAATTCGTCTTTCTTATTGTTAAGATATGCAGCGTCTTTAGAATTTCTAAGTGTTCCAAATCCATTCATATTATTTATTACTGGGTAAGCAGCATCTTCTACAGCATCAAACAATACTACTTGACGTTCTATAAATTGAATAAAACGAAAAAGTAAATCTGTTTTTTCTTTTTCAGTTGGATTTTCCTGATATTTTTCAAAAAAATGATCTACAATTTCTGTAGGATTTTTTTCTAATTCAAAACCTTTTTCACAAACTTTATGCAAAAGTGGTAATAATACCCCAGTATCATCTATAGTGTCAAAAGGTAGCGTTGTGAAAATACTGTTATAAATTTGATATTTAGACAGTACGTTTTCATTAAATCGATCTAACTTAGGTAAGTTGTTCATTTTATATTGCTTTTACGGGAATAAAATTACAAAAAACAGAAGTGATTGAACCTACCTTTTAATGAATAATCATTGATTTATTTACGAAAACGATATAAATTACACTTAAATTTTATCAAATATCTAATTTCTGTTGCTCCTTGTTTTTTTTGAGCCTTTTAAACACAAAAAAACCTCCAATTTTTTATTGAAGGTTTTCTGAATATTAAAATAAGATGAACTTATAATTTTAAAGATTTTAATGTCTCTACTAATTTTTCATCTGAAGGTCTTGGTGCATTTGCATTAATGATATTTCCTTGTGGATCTATCAATATAAAACGCGGAATTCCTTTTATCAGATAATCTTTAATAAATTGAGAATCCCAATTATTATCTGCAAACAACTGTATTCCTTTTAGTTCTTTATCAATAATCATCTTTTTCCATTTTTCATGATCTTTTATTCTATCAATGGAAATGCTTACAAACTCAATGTTTTTACTATGAAATTCTTTTTCTAACTTTATTAAAGAAGGAATCTCTGCAATACAAGGTCCACACCAAGTAGCCCAAATATCTAGGTACAAGTATTTTCCTTTTAAGTCATCTAAAGAAGTTTTTCCGCCAGCATTATTTTCATAATTCACAAATTTTGGAGACGGACTTCCCTTAGAAAGAGCTTTTAATTTTTTGTATGCTTCTGCAATTTTTTTATTGTTTTCTTCATTTGTAGAATTTTTAGAATAAAGAGCATAGTATTCTTCTAAATTCTCAGTGTACGTAATTCCGTATTTAGCATCGTCAAACAATAACTTATTTTTAATGATGTCGTTTTTTATTTTTGAAACCGTTTTTAAATAAGCAATATCATCTGTAATAGAATCTTTTTTAACCAATTCATTGGCATTATTACGCACTATAGAGCTTACAACACTTCTATAACTTTGCGAAAAAAGAAAATCTTTTTCATTTTCTAAACCTACAGTCTTCAATTCATTTAAAGAGTTTTCTGAAGCTTTAAAAGTTTTATCTTTAATATAATAACCATGATAAGTTTGATAATTACTTAAAAATGATAAATACTCATAATTGATACTCCTAAGCTCACTCGTCTTAAAATCATCAGAAATTCCGTTTGCTTTTGATAATAAATCTTCTTGAGCTGTTTTTATTTTTAAAAGATGTTCTTTAAAATCTTCTTCATTTTTTAAAAACATTTCTTTTTGATCTCCTCTAGTAGCTTTTGAAACCGATTCTTTATTAAGTATGTACGTATTAATAGCGCTTAAACTACCAATTAATTGCATCGTAGAATCTTTCTTTATTGCATCATATTCAATTCTTAAATCACCATTTTTAGGAGCAAAAATCTCTGTTAAATTTCTGTCTTGACGAAAGATATAAAAATCTGTATCCATTTTTAAAGTGTCTTTAAAAGTACCATCTTCCTTTAAAGTTATTTCAATTTTAGCATCTCTATCAAATGCACTAAAAATAGTGACTTTATTAGATTTAGCATTTTCAATTTTACCAGTAATAATAGTGTAATCTACTTTCTTTTCTGGTGTGCAAGAGACGATTGTTACAAGCGCAACAAGAAGCCATAAGTTTTTCATAAATAGGGTGTTATTAGATTGAAGATTTAAAGATACAAAACCTTTGAGTTATTGAATCAAGGAAAGTTTAAAAAGATTGTTAGATGCTTCTTTTGCTAAAAAACGGTTGTCTTGTCGGTGATTAACAACCCAAATAATATCTCCATTTTTATTGCAAAGCAACCAAGTATTTTGTTTTTCTAAAAGCGAGAATTTTTCGTCTTTAAAATACTTGCTTAATTTCTTTTTACCTGTCATTCCTGAAGGATAGAAAAAATCGCCATTTTCCCATTTTCTTAGTTTTAAAGGAAAAACTAAATCCTGTTTGTCAACATAAATGGTTTGTTTATTTTCTGTTGATTTTTCTTGTACTTCTTCAAGTTTAAGATGAATTGGTGCTGTAATTTCAGATGTGTTTTTTTGTATCTGAAATGTCATTTCGAGCGCAGCCGAGAAATCTATTTCAGACAGCAATAAAAAGTCTCTATCTTTTAATAAAGTATGTGTTTTAGATAAAACTTGTTTACCAGATTGCCCAGAAAGTAATTGATAAACATCATTCCATTCTGTAAAATTATATTCTTTTAAAAGTTGATATAAATACGCTTTCGGATTAGAAAGTTGATTGATTTTTTCAATATTAATTTTTGTCATTTCGAGCGCAGTCGAGAAATCTTTTTGAATAACTTCTGATGCTACCTTTTCAATACGGTCTTCAATAATTTGCTGACTTTCTTTTAAGTGCTCTGTTGTTTTTGCAAACGTTTCTAAAAGACTCGGGTTGATTTCTTTTAAAACAGGAAGCACGTTATGTCTTATTTTATTTCTGATGTATTTTGTTGATGCGTTACTTTTATCTTCTCTCCAATTGATATTATTTTCTTTTACAAAGGATAAAATTGTTTCACGAGAAAACTTTAAAAGCGGACGAACAATATTTCCGTTAATCTCAGGGATTCCTGTAAAACCATCTAAACCAGAACCACGCGTTAAATTAATTAGAAAAGTTTCTAAATTATCATCTGCATGATGTGCTGTTAAAACGTATTCAAAAGAATTTTGTTCAATTAATTTTTGAAACCAATTGTAACGCAATTCTCTTGCTGCAATTTGTGTAGATTGCTTATTTTCTTTCGCAAACTCTTCTGTATTAAACTGAATTTTGAAAACGTTGAGGTTTAGTTTTTCTCCTAAATTCACAACAAACTCTTCATCTAAATCACTTTCTTTTCCGCGAAGATTAAAGTTGCAATGCGCAAGAGATATATCAAAATTTAATGTTGATAAAAGATGTGTTAAAACCACAGAATCTACTCCGCCAGAAATGGCGATTAATAGTTTTTTATCCTTTAAAAAAGGAAGATTCTTGTTGATGTGATTTGTGAGTTTTTCTAGCATTTGTACTTCAAAAATACTATTTTTAAATGTGTTGCTACTATTTTATTTAGAAGAGTGTAAAATGTCATCTTTTGTACCTAGTTTTCGATCTCCTCCTAAAGAAATCAATTGGTAACTTTTTCTATCATTAGAAGTAGTATACACAAAAGTAGTTTTCCAAGAATCTATTTCTATATTTTTTCTCAATGGATTATTTCTGATGATATTTTTTAATTCTGAAGGATATTTTCCAAATTGTTTCTTTTCTGCCTCTAATAAATTAGAAACCTTCATTATTCTTTTTTTAGTGTTTTTTTCATTTTCTCCAATAGAATTAAAAAAAATAAACACAAAACAAACAGGAATAAAAATTATAAAAATGATTATAAATTGTTTTGTATAAGGAGCCCAAACAACACTTTTTGGAAGGTTGTTTTCCTTCTCGTGTTTACGTTGTTTTCCATGTTTTATCCAATACTTAATTTCAAGGAAAATTTCTAAAATAAATGAAATTAAATCAGACATTAATTCTATTGTTTACTCAACCAAACACGAATGTCTTTTCTGATAGAAACTTCAGGCTTTGCTAAAGGAATCGTTCTACCAAATTGTTTACTTCTGTTAAATTTAGAAAACGTAACTTTTAAAGCTTTCCATTCTTTTGGGTACAGCTTTAAAAACATGTTAAACATATTTTGTTCTGTTGGTTTTTCTTCTAAACTCTCTAAAGTTTTTTGAAAAAGTTCTTCTTGGTTTATGATCATTTATTAAATCTATTTAATTGTTCTATTTCTGATCTCGTTTTATTTTTTCTAATTAAAGAATAAACTATAATTCCTATTAAGGAAATGAATAAAAGTACAACCTTTACAACACCTAACAAGCCAATTGTAAAAATTAAAGCTAGTAAACCTGCTCTTCCTTCAAGCACATATTCTGCACCGCTTTCGATTTGAATGGCATAATATAATGACCATAAAAATATAATTGTAGTAAATAATATGGCAAATAATTGAGGTTTTACATATTTAAAAAAAGAAGGTGTTTTTTTAGTGTAATTCATATTAGGAATCACCTCTTTTAAATAATTAAATATTTCTTTTTTTATTTCTGAATTTTTAGAAATCAGTTCTTCCTCAGAATCACTATTGAAATATACTTTAATATCTTTTTTGCCTTCTTGACTTTCAATTCTAGTTATATAGGGAAAAGGAATACCAAATAATCCTTCAGGAACTTTATTGTTTTCTACTTGCTTAGAGAAGTTATTTAAATCTTCGTTTTTAATTTTTCCCTTGTAAATATTGCTTTCATCAATTAAAACAATATCAAGGTTTTTAGTGTTTTTAGAAGCCCAAAACTTAATCATTTTTCTTTTTTTTATAAATATAAAAAATCTAATTTACTTAGAATTCAGTAAAACATACTTCATTGCTTTTGCTTTTAGCAAGCACTCTTCATATTCTTTTTCTACAATAGATTTTGCTGTAATTGCGCCACCAACAGAATACGAAATGTATTTTTTTTCTTCATTATATAAGATACTTCTTATAATTACATTAAAGTCGAAATCATTATCTGGTGTAAAATACCCGATCGTTCCAGAATACAAACCACGCTTCGTTTCTTCTAGATTTTCTATGATTTTCATAGCAGAAACCTTTGGAGCTCCTGTCATACTTCCCATTGGATACGTACTTTGAATAATGTCTATAGGATGTGTGTTTTCTTCAACTTCAGAAACTACTGTAGATATTAATTGATGTACTTGTTTAAAAGAATATACTTTACATAATTCTTCAACTTTTACACTTCCTATTTTGGCTGTTTTAGATAAATCGTTTCTAACTAAATCTACAATCATTACATTTTCTGCACGCTCTTTTTCATCACGCTGTAAATCTAAAGCTAATTGAGCGTCATCAAATTCGCTTATCAATCTTTTTGCGGTTCCTTTTATGGGTTGAGAAATTATTTTTGTTCCTTCTTTTTTAAGATATCTTTCTGGTGAAGCACACAAGGCAAACTTGTCGTCTAACTTTAAAAAAGAAGCAAATGGAGGTTCAGAAATATGGTTGAGGTGTTTGTAAACTTCAACAGGATTTATCGTCGAATTTTCAGCATAAAATTCCTGACAGAAATTGGCTTCATAAATATCTCCTCTATGAATATGCTCTAAAACCTTGGTTACTTTAGCGTGATATTCATCTTTGTGGATTCGTAGTTTTATTTTGATGTTTTCTTGTTGAATGTCTGGTTGAGCGGAGTCGAAACCTAATTCTTCAATCTTTAAATCTTTAAATTTTTGAATAATTTCAAAATCGCTTTCAATTTCATCATCAACCATTCTTAAATAATGAAATTCAACATCATTTCCTTTGATGAAAATTAGTTTCTTAGGTTGAAAGAAATATAAATCAGGAAACTCTAAACCATCAAAATTTGATGAAGAAAGTCTTTCAACATCATTTTTAAGATCATAGGTCATATAACCAAAAATATAATCTTTGGTAATGGTTTGATATTCTTTTAGCTTTTCGAAAGCATTGTAATGATCTGTTTTTATCGATGTAAAATCATCCGCAGCCAAAGCACCATCAAAACTAGAATACTTTTGATGATAGTTATTCGAATCTAACCAAAGTACAGTTTCAAACTGTTGCGCCCAAGACAATAAATTGTTCTTGAATTCAATGATATCATCAACAGAAAAAGTGCGAATTGTTCTTTGCATATTTTCGTCAAAAATACGATTCTTATTGGTTTGAAATAATCATTTCTTTAGAATTTGAAGAAGTTTAAAATGTTTTTCCTAACGTAAACTGAATTGGAACTGCAACTCCCGCGTTTTGCGGAAAAATATTACCGTTAGAATAATGCATAATTCTAAGTTCTGCATTATAGCTTCTCTTTTTTCCGAAGAAAATACCTAAACCCATTGTGTCTTGATACGTGATTTTAGGACCTGCATTTAAATTATCTAAATTTCCTTTTGTTAACAATGTTGGTCCTATTAATGAGTAATTTGCATACATATCAAACCCTTTTCTTCTCAAAAAATAAAAACGCATTGTTGGAAAAATAGAAAAAGCCAATACTTGTTCATTGGTTGCTTCTGTATTAAAAGCGGTAACACTTACTCCCCAATCTAAAGAAAAAATCTTTTCTGTTCTAAAAACCAATCTTTGATACGTTACAGAAACAGAGTTTTCAGCTTTCACTTCTCCAACCCAAAACACAGGAACTCCAAAACTTTCGAAGTTACCAACCTTTAAACTCATTCCGAAAAAACGATTTGCGCCAAAACCAATTTTGCTTGTTCCGTAACTAACTTGAACCATGTTTTTGGGAAAGAAATGTCCGTTATTTTCGTGTTTCTCAACGACTTCTTTGGATAATTTATTAAGATGATATTCAAAACCAAAAGAAACTTGAGAAATAGAAGGTTGATTTTCTTTTGTTGACTTTGGTAAAAATGTTCCGAATAAATTTAAACGCCATTTTTCATTTAACTTATAATTGAATCCAAAACCATATAGTAAACTTGCATAATGAGCATTAGCATAAATTACTTTTTCGTTTATTGAAAACCCAACTCTTGTAACGTTTGCAATACCAGCTTCACCATAAATAGAAAGCTTTTTATTTAGGTTTATGTTTTTCTTTAATGACAATGACCAAGCATTTATCCAAACGCTATTTTCATAACCAATACCATTTACATTATCGTATTTAAACCAAGCTGCAGGTCTTATTGTACCAAATTGAACTGCTAAATTTGGTTGAATTTTATAACCTAATAACATTCTTCCAGAAAAATAATTTCTAGATAAAGATTCACTTGAGTAGCCGTCAATTAAATTTCCATTAGAAAATGGATAAAAGATTCCCCCGAAATTAATACTATAATAAGACTTCGATAAAAAGTTAGAAGGTTGCGATTTTGGGTTTGTATTTTCTTGACTGATTAAATTTAAACAAATGAAGAAAGTAAAAAATACGATAGCAATTTTTTTCATGGCATAAAAATAAGAAACTTTGTAAAAAGAAAAAGCATTGGCACAAAGTTTGCTTTTATTTATTCTATACTATCTTTACAAAATGGAATTAATTATTTTAGGATTAATTAGTGGTTTAGGAATTTCATATCTTATCTCTAAGAAATTCTCTTTATCAAACAAAAAAAGTTTAACAAAAAAACAATCCGTTATTTTGTTAGATAAAATTAGAAAAGTATCAAAATTGATTACTGTTGAAGGTGATTTCTCAGAAATTTATCATCATGAAAACACAAAAGAGAAATTTTGGGGAAGCATTGTAAGTAAGAAAAAAGCAATTATTTTAATTACTGCAAAAGCACACATTGGTTTCGATTTCAGGAAAATAAAAATGCATTCAGATATTAAGAAAAAGGAAATTGTTTTATCGGATTTTCCATCACCAGAAGTTTTATCAATAGAAACAGATACTAAGTTTTATGATATTCAAAATGGTTATTTAAACAAGTTTGATACAGAAGATTTATCAGCTTTAAATAAGGAAGCTAAAGAATATGTCTTAAATAAAATACCGAATAGCAATTTAATTGAACTTGCAAATAAGGAAGCTTTAGAAGCTATTTTATTAATAGAGAGTTTAGTAGAAACAATTGGGTGGAAATTAGATTACACAGCTTTAGAAGCTATTGATGAAAATAAAAAAATCTCGAAATAAATTTTATTTCGAGATTTTTTAAATAGTATGTTATCTTATTTTAAGCATTCAAAGGTTTACCATCCCAAGCAGCTTTTGCAGCCTCTTTTACAGCTTCAGCATATGTTGGGTGACCATGACAAATTCTAGATAAATCTTCAGCAGATGCTCTAAATTCCATAGCAACTGCAGCTTCCATAATTAAATCTGCAACACGTGCACCAACCATGTGAACTCCTAAAATTTCATCCGTATTTTTATCAGCTAAAATCTTCACAAAACCATCAATATCTCCACTTGCACGAGATCTACCTAAAGCTCTCATAGAAAATTTACCTGATTTATAATCAACTCCAGCATCTTTTAATTCTTGTTCCGTTTTACCAACAGCAGCAACTTCTGGCCATGTGTAAACAATTCCAGGAATTAAATTATAATCAATATGTGGTTTTTCACCAGCTAAATATTCTGCTACTACAACACCTTCTTCTTCCGCTTTGTGAGCTAACATTGCACCAGCAACAACATCACCAATTGCAAAAATATTAGAAATGTTAGTTTGTAAATGATCGTTTGTAGCAACTTGCCCACGCTCATTAACTTCTACACCAACTTTTTCTAAACCTAAACCTTCAGTATATGCTTTTCTACCAACTGCAACTAAACAATAGTCTCCTTTAAATTCTACTTCAACTCCTTTTTTGTTGGTTGCTTTTACAGTAACCTCATCACCATTTCTTTCAACAGCAGTAACTCCATGACTCACTGCGAATTTAATACCTTGTTTCTTTAAAACTTTGGTAAGTTCTTTAGAAACATCAGCATCCATTGTAGGTGTAATTTTCGGAGCATATTCTACTACGGTAACATCTGCACCTAAACGCTTATAAACAGAACCTAACTCTAAACCAATAACTCCACCACCAATAACGATTAAATGTTTTGGTACTTCAGTTAATTTTAAAGCTTCTGTAGATGTAATTATACGTTCTTTATCAAGAGAGATAAAAGGTAATGTAGATGGTTTTGAACCAGTTGCTATAATAATGTTTGTTCCTTCAACTATTTCTGAAGAACCATCATTTTTAGTAACTTTTATATGTGTAGCATCTTCAAAAGAACCTAAACCTTCATAAACATCAATCTTGTTTTTGTCCATTAAGTATTTAATTCCACCAGTTGTAGTTTCTACAACTTTATCTTTACGACCAATCATTTTACCAAAATCGAAAGATGGATTTTCTACAGAAATACCATGTTCTTCAAAATGATGAGTTGCATCATAAAAATGATGTGATGAATCTAACAAAGCTTTTGATGGAATACAACCTACATTTGTACACGTTCCTCCTAAAGTTGAATATTTTTCAACAAGTGCTACTTTTTTTCCTAATTGTGAAGCTCTAATTCCTGCAATATATCCTCCAGGTCCTGATCCAATTACAATAATATCGTATTTCATGAGTGTGTTTGTTTTGCGTAATCTTTAATCTTTCGGTTTGTTTTTTAGTAATAGTTGACAAAAATACGGATATTTTCACAGAATAAAGTGAGAATTCAGTAGTTTTACTATCTGGAAATTATAGATTACTTTTTATTTTTCGCTTTAATTATTGATTAGTTATTTTGCTTAATAAAATGAATTACCAGCAGATTATAAACAACAATTGAATTCTAAATAATTGAATAAACAACAAGTATTAATAATTGGTTATGTTTGGGTAGAACCAAATTCTTCTGCAGCAGGAAGTAGAATGCTACAACTTATTGAACAATTTTTACAACAAGATTATAAAATTACGTTTGCTTCTCCTGCTCAAAAAGGCGAAAAAGCGTCCAATTTAAGTTCTTTAGGAATCGATGAAGTTTCAATTGAATTAAACAATGCTTCTTTTGATGATTTTATAAAAGAACTACAACCAACAATTGTACTATTCGATCGTTTTATGATGGAAGAACAATTTGGTTGGCGAGTTGCAGAAAATTGCCCAAAAGCAATTCGGATTTTAGATACTGAAGATTTACATTTCTTACGAAAGACGAGACATCAACAATTAAAAAAAGGAGAAGCGTTTACAACAGAAGCTTTATTAAAATCTGATGATGCTAAAAGAGAAATTGCATCCATTTTAAGATGTGATATGAGTTTAATTATTTCCACTTTTGAAATGGATTTGTTAAAAGATGTTTTTAAGATTGATGAAAAAATTCTTTATTACTTGCCTTTTTTATTAGATAAAGTTGATGAACATCAAACAAAAAAATGGAAGTCTTTTGACGAAAGAGAACACTTTATTTTTATTGGTAATTTCTTTCATAAGCCAAATGTTGATGCTGTTTTAACTTTAAAAACTCAAATTTGGAGTAAAATTAGAAAATTACTTCCAAAAGCTGAGGTCCATATTTATGGGGCGTATGTAAATCAACAAATAAATCAATTACATAATAAAAAGGAAGGATTTATTATTAAAGGTTTTGCAGGAAATGCAAAAGAGGTTGTGAGAAATGCTAAAGTAGTTTTGGCACCTTTACGTTTTGGAGCAGGAATTAAAGGAAAGTTAATAGAAGCGATGGTTTGTGGTACGCCAAGTGTTACATCAGAAATTGGAGCAGAAGGAATGCATAATACATTGCCTTGGAATGGGTTTATAGAAGCTGATTATTCTAAATTTTCAGAAAAAACTGTTCAGTTATATACTGATGAAACACTTTGGATATCATCTCAAGAAAAGGGAATTGAAATTATCAATCAAATCTATGATAAAGAGAAAATAGGAGTGCTTTTTATCAACAAAATAAAAGAAATTCAAGGGGATTTAGATAGGCATAGAACTCAAAACTTTTTAGGAAATTTATTGCAGCATCAAACATTGCAAGCTACAAAGTATATGAGTAAATGGATTGAAGTAAAAAATAAAAGTTAAAAGTGAACTTTAAAACCAATAAAACTACTAGGTCTTATATACGAGCTTTCATTATATTTAAACTTTAAGTCTGTTCTCTCTACAATTTGATGAATATAACTTATGGAGAGTCTTTTAAAAAGTTGATAAGAAATTTCAAAATCAAAACCAAAACTGGTTGTGGTGTTGTCGAATCTTCTTATAGTTCCAAAATTTGGGAATACGCCTATATTTAATTTTTTTAAAAATAGATTTTCACGAATATATCCAAAACCTAATGCATATCGTTTTAAAGAACCAGTATGTAGGTTTACATGTTCTAATAGAGGGTAAACAACGATGTAACTTTTAATGAATTTAACGATAGGGATTTCTACTTTTATAAGAAGATCTAATGTTCCTGCATGGTTACCTCTTTCATCTCCAGTAAAAAAGAATTTAGTATCATGGTGAACTGCTAAATCAAAAGTATTTTGACTAAAAAACAGGGTGCTTTTTGTTAAGAGTAAGAAGAGTAAAATATATTGTAGTTTCATCGTTAATGGGGATTTGATGTTAGTACTTATTTTATGTATTTAAATAATACAGTACAAATGTATCTAACAATGTAAGGTAACTCAATAGGTGAATTTCTTAATTTACACTGTAGGTGTTGTTTACATCAAAAAAAGAATGAAACTCATGCTTTTAGAAAGGCATAAATTTCATTCTTTGTACTAATTTTGTTACGATAACTACTCGCTGTCTATTAGATTAAACCTGCTCTTTTTAATAAAGCATCAGGTTTTGGTTCTTTACCTCTAAATCGCTTGTATAAAATCATTGGTTTTTCTGTACCACCTTTAGAAAGTACATTTTCTTTAAATTTTGTAGCAACTTCTTTATTGAAAATCCCTTCTTCTAAAAAGTATTCAAAAGCATCTGCATCTAAAACTTCTGCCCATTTGTAAGAGTAATACCCTGCGGAATATCCACCTTGAAAAATATGAGAAAAAGCAGTACTCATACAGTTTTCTGCAACATCTGGATATAATTTTGTGTTTGCAAAAGCATTGTTTTCAAACTCTTTTACAGATTTTATTTCTGATGGATCTTGACCATGCCATTGCATATCTAATAAACCAAAACTTAATTGTCTTAATGTTTGCATTCCCTCATGAAAACTTGCAGATTCTTTAATTTTTTCAACATATTTCATTGGAATAACTTCTCCAGTTTCAAAATGTTTTGCGAACAATTCTAACGCTTCTTTTTCGTAACACCAGTTTTCTAAAACTTGACTTGGTAATTCTACAAAATCCCAAGAAACAGAAGTTCCGGATAAGCTATTATAAGTTGTGTTTGCTAGCATCCCATGTAATGCATGGCCAAATTCATGAAACAAGGTTGTAACTTCATTAAAAGTTAATAATGACGGTTTTGTTTCGGTTGGTTTTGTAAAATTACAAACGATAGAAACTTGTGGTCTTTCGTTAATTCCGTTTTTAATTTGTTGAGACTTGTAAGAAGTCATCCACGCACCATTTCTTTTTCCTTTTCTTGGATGAAAATCAGCATAAAAAACAGAAACAAAATTTCCATTTATATCTGTTACGTTATAAGTTTTAACATCTTCATGATAGGTGTCGATGTTAAAAACTTCTTCAAATTTTAAATCATATAAACGATTTGCAATTTCAAAAACACCATCAATAACATTTTCTAATTTAAAATAAGGTTTTAATAACTCTTGGTCTAAATCGAATAACTCCTTTTTAAGTTTTTCTGAATAATAAGAACCATCCCATTTTTGAAGTTGATCAATTCCGTCTAATTTTTTAGCAAAATTTTCTAAGTTTTTAAATTCTTTTAGAGCAGCAGGCTTTGCTTTTTCTAATAAATTATTAGAAAACTCAATTACTTTCTCTGGTGTTTCTGCCATTCTTTCTTCCAAAACAAAATGAGCATGTGTTTTATAGCCAAGTAAATTTGCTCTTTTATGACGAAGATTTACAATTTCTAGGACTGTTTTTTCATTGTTAAATTCATTATCTTGAAACGCTTTTTTACCAGCAGCAATTGCCATTTCTTTACGCAATTCTCTATTGTCTGCGTAGGTTAAGAAAGGAATATAACTTGGGTAATCTAACGTAAAAACCCAACCTTCTTTATCTTTAGATTTTGCCACTTCTTTAGCGGCTTCTTTTTCACTTTCTGGTAGACCTGCTAAATCTTTTTCATCTGTTATATGCATTTCAAAAGCATTGGTTTCTGCCAATACGTTTTCTCCAAATTTTAAAGAAAGTTTAGAAAGTTTCGCATCAATTTCACGAAGTTTGCTTTTATCAGCTTCCTTTAAATTAGCACCGTTTCTGGCAAAACCTTTGTACTGCTTATCTAAAAGCATTTCTTGTTCTGGAGTTAAATCTAAAGTTTCTCTAACATCAAAAACAACTTTTACTCTTTTAAATAAATCTTCATTAAGAGTTATATCATTTGAAAATTCACTTAACCAAGGAGAAACTTCTTGTGCAATTTTCTGAATTTCATCGTTTGTTTCTGCAGAATTCAAATTGAAAAAAATACTAGTAATTCTATTTAATTTTTCACCTGTAAAATCTAATGCAACCGTTGTGTTTTCAAAAGTTGGTGTATCAGAATTATTTATAATTTCATCAATTTCAGATTTTGCAATTTCAATTGCTTTTTTAATAGCAGGTTTGTAATCATCATTAGAAATTTTAGAAAATGGAGGTGTATTAAAATCTTGTAAAAGAGAATTCATGTGTTTTATTTAAATAAGAGTCAAATATAGATATTCTATCAATTTTTTATCAATAATCAACCAAAAAACATCTGTTTAACGGATAAACAATTCCATTCAACGAAATTTTAGAGTTTTAACTTTGTTCTATTATTATGTTTGCATACTTCTTTTCTTGTGAAATTGAAAAGAGAAACAACAGAATTATGAAAAACATTAAAAATCATTTCTCGCTTATATTATTATTTATTACTCATATTGTAATGGCACAAATACCTTGTTCTGCTGGTTTTACAGGAAACGGAACAAACGATTATATAACGATACCCAATACAGATGCAATTAATTTACAGAATACAAGAAATAGAACTGTTGAGTTTTGGTTTAAGCCTTCAGATATTTCAACAAGGCAAGTGTTATATGAAGAAGGAGCCCAGGTAAATGTTATTATGTTCTTTATTGAAGATGGAAGAGTGTATGTTGGTGGGTATAGAAATGATGCAAATACTGCTGCAAGAAGACGTTTTTTTAGATCTGCAATTGGAGATATTGCAGTTGATAAATGGACACATATTGCTTTTACAATTGAAGATACAACTTCACCAGACATTACTTTTAAATGGTTTCTTGATGGTGTAGAACAAGATGAGCAAGATGGATTACAAGTAAGTAAGCATTCTGGAAATATTTCAATTGGAAGAAATGGAGGAAATATTAGATACCCTTCTACATTTGCTAATGCAAGTTGGGGTGGAAGTGGAATAGGAACTTATAATGGAACTTTTACTGGGCAGAATTCAGCAAGTAATAATTTTGAAGGAAATATTTCTTTATTAAGAATTTGGAATACTGCAAGAAGTGAAAGTGAAATAAATACTAATAAATCTGAATATATAATATCAAATTTAGTAGATAAGTTAGTTGCTTATCAAGATGGAGATTCAATGATTTATGATTCAAATAATAATGGTGCCATTAATGCAGATACTACAGCAAATGGAAGTGGAACATCTTATACTTGGACGAGTGGAAGTGGAAGTTTTTATACTGCTGCAAATTGGTTAGGAACTACCTTTCCAGATGTAACAAAAACACAAACAGTAATTATTCAGAATGGCACTCCTAGTTTAACAACTGAAGTGAAAATAGGTAGACTTACGGTGAATTCTGGTGCAGAAATGATTGTTCAAAGTGGCGCAACTTTAAATATATTTTATGAATTAACAAACAATGGTACTATTACAGTTGAAGATGGAGGAGCTTTAATTTTTCATAGTTGTAATACTACAATAGCTGGTTCTGGTACATTTAATATTAAAAGGCAAACACCTACATATGCTGGTAATGATTTTTATTCTTATTGGAGTTCTCCATTAATTGAAGCGAATTCTAGCCCAAGTGTAATTTTTCCTGATGCAGAACTTATATATTCTTTTGGAGCAGGAGTTTCTAATGCAGACTGGGTTTATAATGGTGCTTCGAACTTAAAAACAGGACTTGGTTATGCAATTCAGAATGAAGGTTTAGGTGGTCAATTAAGAACCTTTACAGGGAAAATTAATGAAGGTGATGTTGAGGTAGACGTTTTTTATAATACCAATTTAGCAAGTACCGATTCGAACAATGTATGGTCTTTAGCTGGAGATAATTTGGTAGGTAATCCATATGCTTCTGCTATTGATTGGGATTTAATTGCAGCTGATACAGATAATGCAGACATAGATGGTACTGTATATTTTTGGAACCAAAATACTGCTGAAAATGGAGATAATAATGTTTCAGATTACTTGCAATATAATTTAACTGGTGGTACTTCAAATACAGCAACAGGTAAAATTGGGACAGGTCAAGGTTTCTTCGTTAAAACTTCTTCTAATAGTAAGATAACTTTTAAAACAACACATCAAATAGTTGCTAATAATACTCAATTTTTTAGAGGAACAGCATCTAAAGAAACATTAAATAAAGATGGAAGATCATGGTTTACGTTCAATCATGAAGGTAAAACTAATACAATTTTAGTTGGTTTTTTAAAAGGAGCTACCAATAGAATTGATAGATTATTTGATGCAGAATTTGATATTAATGAAAAATCATTAGGCTTTTATTCTTTAGTGAAGGGAATTGACAAAGTTTCTATACAAGGATTACCAGTTTTAAAAAGAGATAAAAAAGTGGTTAAATTAGGTTTTGTTGTTGATAAAGTAGGGAGCTATTCAATCGGAATTCAAGATGAATTAATTGATGAAGATTATTACATTTATTTAAGAGATACAGAAAATAAGATTACTGTAGATTTAAGGCAAAGAAGTTATCCGTTTACTATTGATTCTATTGGAGAAAACAATACAAGATTCAAGGTGATTTATACAAAAAAGAAGAGAAAATCGATATCAGGTAAAACTGAAGGAAAACAATCTTTTACAGTTGAAGAAATTGATTCTAAAGATTTTACAGTATACGTTGATGGAGGAAAAGAATTAATAGTAGCATATGATTTTGATGTAGATAACGTTAAAGAAATTTCTTTATACAATATTCAAGGAAGAAAAGTAGCTGCTTTTTTAGGAGCGCAAACTAAAGATGTTTCTAATTTGTCAACGGGTATTTATATTGTAGCTGCTACATTGAAAGATAACAGTGTATTCAATAAAAAAATAATGATTGCTAATTAAATCAAACACTATTTTTAAATAGTATAAATATATAAAACTAAAAAACTCAGAATTGAATTCAATTCTGAGTTTTTTGCTTTTATAAAAAAATGATTATTTCCTTACACGTTCTGAAGCTTTTTCAACCTTCAGTTTTAATTCTTCTTTGTAAGCTATAATTTTATTTAACACAAGTTCATCCGAAGCTCCAATAATCTGAGCAGCTAAAATACCGGCATTTTTTGCGCCATCTAAAGCTACAGTTGCAACGGGTACACCACCAGGCATTTGTAAAATTGATAAAATAGAATCCCAACCATCAATAGAATTTCTGCTTTTTACAGGAACTCCAATTATTGGCAACGGACTCATAGAAGCTACCATTCCTGGTAAATGCGCTGCACCACCAGCACCAGCAATAATTACTTTTATACCTCTTTTATGTGCATTTTTAGAATAGTCAACTAGCTTTTCTGGAGTTCTGTGAGCGGATACAATATCTACTTCTATTGCAATATTAAAACTCTCTAAAATATCAATTGCTTCTTGCATTATTGGAAGATCAGAATCGCTTCCCATTATTATTCCTACCATAATTTCTATTTTTCATTCCTGTGAAAACAGGAAACTATTTTGTTTTATTTAGAGATTACTCTAATTGTTTCTTTAACTTCTTGTGCTACTTTTCTAGCGATATCAATATCAGGATTTACAATAGTAACATGTCCCATTTTACGAAACGGACGTGTTTCTTTCTTCCCATAAATATGAGGCGTAACTCCATCAATCTTTAAAATGTTTTCTATATTCTGATAAATTACATCACCAGAAAAACCTTCTTCACCAACTAAATTTACCATAATTCCGGCAACTTTACTATCAGTATTTCCTAAAGGAAGGTTTAAGATACTTCTTAAATGTTGTTCAAATTGATTTGTATAACTTGCTTCAATTGAATAATGCCCAGAATTATGTGGTCTTGGAGCAACTTCATTCACTAAGATTTTATCATCTACAGTTTGAAACATTTCTACAGCCAATAAGCCAACAAAATCTAAATCACTCACTACTTTTAAAGCAATTTCTCTTGCTTTTTCAGCAACTTGAGAATTTATTCTTGCAGGACAAATAACATATTCTACTTGGTTAGCTTCTGGATGAAACTCCATTTCTACAACAGGATATGTTTTTACTTCACCTTTAGCATTTCTTGCAACAATAACAGCTAATTCATTTTTAAAAGGAATTAGTTTTTCAGTAATACATTCAACATTTGGTAAGCTTTCTAAATCGTCAGTAGTTCTAACAATTTTAACTCCTGTACCATCATAACCAAAACGAGCCGCTTTCCAAACAAAAGGAAATACAAGTAAATCTTTTTCGTATGCGTCTTTAACTTCAGTTGAATTTACAAAATGAGAAAATTCTGCTGTAGGAATCTGATTTGCTACATAAAATTTTTTCTGTACAGCTTTACTCTGAATAATTCTTAAATCTTTTGGTTTAGGAAATATCGTTAAACCTTCACTTTCAAGTTTATCTAAAGCATCAAGATTTACATTTTCAATTTCAATAGTTAATAAATCTACTGTTTTTCCGAAGTTATAAACGGCATCAAAATCTAATAAATCTCCAATTACAAATGTGTTGCAAATTTCTGCACAAGGTGCGTTTTTATTACTTTCTAAAATAGAAGTGTGTATGTCTAGTTTTTGAGTTTCTGCTAAAAGCATTCTACCTAATTGCCCACCACCAAGAACACCTAGTTTAAAATCTGAAGAAAAATAGTTTTTCACGTTGAATATTGTTGTGTTTGGGCAAAAATAAGCAACTCAATTTAATTATACTATTAATTGCTACTGATTAGAAAATTGTCTTCACTGAGTTTTACAGCATTATATTCTATCGCAGGACAATCAAAACCGTCAGTTTGGGGTGCTCCACCAATTCCAATACCTAAACCATATTCACTTCCATCACAAGAGCATTTTAAAATATTAGGCCTATTTTCGTCATAAACCATAGCTGAAGTACAATCATTATTTGGGCATATTTTGTCGTAGGCGATATATCTATCGAGCCCAACATTAATGATTAGAATTCCTTTTAAACCACCTGAAACTTCGGCAAATCTATTTACGGTTCTTAGAGATGTTATATAGTATTGTTGAGAAAAACTAAATGGGCGAACACAGTTTTCTGGAAGATTATCTTCGACACAGTTAAATAAGGTTAAAAAAGAAAATAAAAGAAGTGTTTTTTTGATCATAAGTATCTTTGTTAACTTAATAACGACTGCAATTTACAAATATTTTGTACATTTGTAAGACAATCTCATTCCTATTAGGTAATGGGATTTTTAAATTTAAACATCATGAGTGAAATATCATATTATTCAGCAGAAGGATTAAGGAAATTGAAAGATGAATTGTTACAGCTAGAACAAGTTGAACGACCAAGAGTAATTACAGAAATTGCAGATGCACGAGATAAAGGTGATTTAAGTGAAAATGCAGAATACCATGCAGCAAAAGAAGAACAATCTCATTTAGAATTTAAAATTGCAAAATTAAAAAATGTAATTTCTAGTGCAAGAATTATAGATGAATCTCAGTTAGATGCTTCTAAAATATTGATTCATTCGATCGTAAAGATTAAGAATGTAGCAAACGGAATGGAGTTTTCTTACACTTTGGTAGCAGACTCTGAAACTGATGTTAGAAATGGAAAATTATCTGTAAACTCACCAATTGGTAAAGGTTTATTAGGTAAAGAAGTTGGCGATATTGCAGAGATTCAGGTTCCTAATGGAATTATGAAATTTGAAATTGTAAATATTTCTAGATAATTTTTTTTGAAGCTATTTCCTGCTTTCCGTTATATCTTTTTTTAAGAAAAATAAAAAAAGGATGTCACTTCAATCAGGGCTAAACTAGTTGATAAACTATTTACGTTTTTCTATAAATTAATAGAATTTTAAAATTATAAATTCGGGTTTTAGCATTGCTAGAACCCGAATTCTTTTTTATATTTACTTCAGAACAAAAACAAACAACCAAAGATTAATACGATGAGCATATTTACAAAAATAATTGACGGAGAGATTCCTTGTTATAAAGTAGCAGAAGATGATAATTTTATTGCTTTTTTAGATATTAATCCAAATGCAAAAGGACATACTTTAGTGGTTCCTAAAAAGGAAGTAAATAAATTGTTCGATTTATCTAAAGAAGAATATTTAAGTTTAATGGATTTCTCTTACAGAGTTGCAAAAGCATTAGAAAAAGCAGTTCCTTGTAATAGAGTTGGACAAAGTGTAATTGGTTTAGAAGTACCTCATGTACATGTTCATTTAATTCCTTTAAATGCAATGGCAGATATTCAGTTTCATCAAAAAGTAAAGCTATCTAATGATGAGTTTGTTGGGTTAGCTAAAAGTATTGCTGATAAATTTGAGTAATAATATTTTGCAGTGAAAGAATTGTTGAAAGATTTTTTTAGAGGTTTTTTTTATGTTTTAGAAGGTTTTCCTATAATTACTGGAATTATATTCTTTTTACTTTCTGTCTATTTAATTAAGACAGCTTTACCAAAAGCTTATAATGTAGATATGGAAAAACGTAGCTTGTATAGTTATTGGAATAATTTGGGAATTGTATTCACATTAACTTTCATTAGCTTAATGATATTGGTTATTCAAGTTTTTAGAGTAGTATCTAGTTTTACTTAAAACAAATAGCTAGCAAACAGGTTTAGCCCTGATTGAAATGGCATCCTTTTTATTACTAAAGGGACGAAGCAATCTGTTTTAATTATGAGATTGCCACAGTTTACAAAAAAGTAAACTTCGCAATGACAAATAAAAAGATATAGTGGAAAGCAGGAAATAGCTTCTTAAAAAACTAAACTTTATCCAACAAAATTTCAAAAGTAGTTCCTTTACCGATTTCCGATTTCTGAACAGATATTTTTCCTTTATGATAATCGGAAACAATACGTCTAGAAAGTGATAAACCTAATCCCCAACCACGTTTTTTGGTTGTGAAACCGGGTTTAAAAATTTGCTTATATAATTTTTTAGGCATTCCTTTTCCGGTATCAGAAACGGTGATTTTTACTTTTTTAGAAGTGTTTTCTATATTCACTTTCAATTCGCCTTTTCCTAACATGGCATCAATAGCGTTTTTGATGAGGTTTTCTATAACCCAACCAAATAACTCTGTATTTAGATTGCTGTAAATTTCATTTTCTTCAGATGTAAACGAAAAAGATATTTGTTTAGAACTTCGAGATTCTAAGTAATCGAAAGCTTGTTTTGTGATGGCAACAATGTTTTCTCTTTTCAATTCGGGTGCAGAACCAATTTTTGAAAAACGATTCGCAATTGTATTTAATCGACTAACGTCCTTTTGTATTTCTTCGACATATTGATCATCTACTTTTTCCATTTTTAAAATAGCAATCCAACCTAATAAAGAAGACAAAGGTGTACCTATTTGATGTGCAGTTTCCTTTGCCATACCTGTCCAAAGTTTATTAGTTTCAGCAACTTTATTAGAGCTGTAAAACATATAAATAACACTTAGAAAAAGGACTAAAATTAAAATTAAAGCAATTGGGTAATACGTTAATCTGTTTAATAAATCTGAATTTCGATAATAAATAAACTGCCTATTTTTTCCTTGATAGCTCACTTCAATAGGCTCGTTTTCTTCCTTCATTATTGCCAATTGCTTCTCTAAATATTTTGGATTTAAAGATTTTTTAGCATCAAGGTTTTGAGAATATTCTATTTCTCCGTTCTCATTTACCAAGATCATTGGAATATTATTGTTATTCTCAAGTATTTTTAAAGGCAAATCTACATTGGCATCTAAATTTGTATTAGTTGCTATTTCTTTTTGAGCAGTGGCAAGAATTTCCATCTTAATTCGTTCTTCGTGTTTAAACTTTTGAAAGAAAGTATAGGTATTCCATAAAATTAAAGAAACAATAACAAACGAAACAACAATGGTAATTCGTTTAAATAAAAGTGTGTTTGAGAAGATTTTCATTAAAACAAATATAAAGGTTTCCACTATATAACTCGTTTAAAGATTTGATAGTATATTTACCTAACTAAAAATTTATGTATGCTTTCTATCGATCCAAAAGAGATTTCTACTAAACAGTTACATGGTTATTTATTAGGTGCTGTTGCACCAAGACCAATTGCTTTTGCAAGTACAATTGATGCAGAAGGAAATCCTAATTTATCACCTTTCAGTTTTTTTAATGTGTTTGGTACTAATCCGCCATTATTAATTTTTTCTCCAGCAAGAAGAGTTAGAGATAATACAACAAAACACACTTTAGATAATGCTTTAGCAACCAAAGAAGTTGTTATAAATGTGGTGAATTATGCAATTGTACAACAAATGTCTTTAAGTAGTACGGAATATCCTGAGGGTGTAAATGAGTTTGAAAAAGCAGGTTTTACAATGTTGCCTTCTGATAAAATAAAACCCTTTAGAGTAGCAGAATCTCCTGTGCAATTTGAATGCAAAGTAAATGAGATTATTGCTACTGGAAGTGAAGGAGGAGCAGGGAATTTAATTATTTGTGAAGTCGTGAAAATTCATGTTTCTGATGACGTTTTAGCGGATGATGGAAGCATAGATCAACATAAGATTGATTTGGTTGCAAGAGCAGGGGGGAACTACTATACAAGAGCAAGAGATGGCTTTTTCGAAATTCAGAAACCAATTGCTACTTTAGGTATTGGTGTTGATGAAATTCCTTTAGAAATTAGGCACAGTATAGTTTTAACAGGTAATAATTTAGGTGTGTTAGGTAATGTAGAACAATTACCTACAAAGGACGATGTTGATAACTTTAGGAAAGAACATCCTGAATTTATTGGACTTGAAACCACAAAAAAACATACATTTGCGCAAGCGTATTTAACAAAGAATGATGTAGAAAGTGCTTGGAAAGTACTTTTATTAAATTAGAAACTATGGAAGTTATTGGTAAAGTAAAATTAATTGGAGACGTTCAGACTTTTGGAGCTAACGGATTTCAAAAAAGAGAATTAGTAGTTACAACAGATGATCAATATCCTCAAATGATAATGATTGAGTTTACACAAGATAAGTGTGATTTATTAAACAACTATTCTGTTGGACAAGATGTAAAAGTAGCTGTCAATTTAAGAGGTAGAGAATGGATTAACCCACAAGGTGAAGCTAAATACTTTAACTCTATTCAAGGATGGAGAATTGAGAATTTATCTCAAGCAGCAGGAGCTGGTAGTAACTTACCTCCAGTAGATCAATTTCAGCCAGCAGCAGATGTTTCTGATGCAGAACCAGACGATTTACCTTTCTAGGAAATAAAATAGATTACTAGAAAGTTAGATTTCTAGATATAAAAAAAAGAGTGTAAACTAAATTTACACTCTTTTTTTATAAAATTTCGTCTTGTTTCTTAAATCTAAAACTACTTCTTTTCTCCCTTTTTAGGCATTGGTCCACGTAAATGAACAACGAGTCCGTTTAAAAAGTTACGTAAAATTTGATCTTGACATTCCACATATTTGTCATGATCTTCACTTCTAAATAAAGCACCTAATTCTGCTTTGCTTACTTTAAAGTCTACCAAAGCGCAAATGTCTACAATATCTGTATCGCGTAATTTATGAGCTACACGTAGTTTTTTTAAAATGTCATTATTTGTTAATCCCATAATGTAAATATAATTATTTTTAATCTGAATTTAATCAACTACTTGAAAAATTGCCCAGGCATAAATTGCAAATCTCGCAAAACGAAACAATCCAAATAAAACAACATTTTTAAAAGGATATTTAATCATACCAGCAGCCATACAAGAAATTGAAAAAGGTACAGGCAATAAGGCGCCAACTAAAATTAAGAAACCTCCCCACTTTTTAGAATTCTTTAGGTGTTTGGCCATTTTTACTTCTAAATAAGTTTTTACAGTATCTATTTTTAATACCATTTTTCCTATAAAATAAGAAAGTAAACCACCACTATAAGATAGGGTTGCAAGTATTGCTAAGTTTAAAATTGGTTCTGATGTTTTTTTAGTCCAAGCTATAAATATTTCTGGCGGAATTAATCCTAAAAGCGTTTCAGAAGAAAAGAAGAAAGAAAAAATACCGAGTTTAGAAAACGTTTCTGTAATAGATTCTAAACCTTCATTAATATTATAAACATAGCTGTTTATTAAAAAAAGACCTACAACAACAGATACTATTGGGATAAAAGCTTTTTTAAGGCTTTCCCAAATAAACATATAAAAGCCAGTTCTAGAGTAGTAGCTATGCATTAATTTAGCTCTCTCCTTTTTAGTCTTTATTCTTTTTCTCTTCGTCATTCTAGACATCCATCCATTCTTAAAATAGTTTGCAAAAATAGGGACTTCTAGCATATAAACACTAAAATTAACGTAGATTAATATAATTTTAAGAAGCTAATAATTAAAATAATATTCATACATTTGGTTAACCAGATTGGTTTACCGAAAAAAACAATGAAAACAAACTTATTTTTCCCAAAAACGAGTAGTAAGTTTAATTTTTCTGAGGTTTAATTTCTGTTTATTTATTAAGCTCTAAAAAAGAGAAGCAATCAAAAATGATTGTCATACAAAATTAATATTCCCCCAATATTTTTAAGAAAAGCCTTGTCAATTTTTGATGAGGTTTTTTTGTTAACTATTTTTGCAAAATGATTTGGCTAACAGAAGACATAGAATTCCCTCCTTATGAACTTACTACGGATGATGGCATTATTGCTTTAGGTGGAGATTTATCTGAAGAACGATTAACGTATGCTTACAAAAACGGAATTTTTCCTTGGTTTTCTGAAGGAGATCCTATTGTTTGGTATTGTCCCTACGAAAGAATGGTATTATTTCCGAATGAAATAAAAGTATCAAAATCGATGCGAAAAGTCATTAAGAATAATGAGTTTACAATAACTGAAAACAAGGCTTTTAAAGAAGTAATTTATAATTGTAAGAACATTACAAGAAGTGATGGTTTTGGAACTTGGATTACTGATGATATGGAGCAGGCATACATCAACTTACATAAAGCAGGAGTTGCAAAATCGATAGAAATTTGGCTTAACGACGAGTTAGTTGGTGGTTTATATGGTTTAGAGATAAATACTATTTTCTGTGGAGAAAGTATGTTTAGTAAAATTTCTAACGCTTCTAAATTGGCATTTATACATTTAGCTAAAACGAAAAATTACACATTAATCGATTGTCAAATTTATAATGAGCATTTAGAAAGTTTAGGTGCAAGAGAAATTGATAGAGATTCTTTTTTAAAAATTTTGAAAGCGTAGTTTTTATATTTTTTTTGAGAATAGTAAAAATTGGAATAATTGTTGTTTCAATTGTAGCAACCCAAAACTATATTATGAAAAAATTAGGACTCTTAGTTTTACTTTTCTGTTCAACATCAACTTTATTATCACAAGATAAAATAGGAAGACCTTTTTTTACAGGAGATGTAAATTTTACACTAGGAATTAATGAAGACTATGAAATTGGTTCTGATGATGATAATGGACCTTTGATTGTACCTTCGGCATTATTATTTAGAGTTGGTTTCGGTTATGAGTTTAAGAGAAAAGTTGCCATCGCATTTAATACTGGTTTTGATTACCATTGGAATTACGCAGTAAGTGCGTTTCCTACTTATGGAAGTTTAAAATATAATATTTCAGAAAGTGATGATGATGTTTTTTTTACAGAAGTAAGTTACGGTAAAATGTGGACGCCTTCTTCTAATTATCCTGATGGAAATTATTATGGAATCGGTTTTGGGGTTCAATTAGCTGGTGAAGAAAGATGGAATACAATTGTTAGATTAGATTTCCATAGTAAAGCAATTTATGGTTTTGAAAATAACAGATTAGATAGTATTTCTTTTGGAATCGGTTTCTCTTTTTTCTAAAAATCAGGAGCAACCGTAAAACTCATTATTTTATTTGTTTCTGGATGTGAGAACTCAATAAACTCAGCGTGTAAATGCAATCTGTTTTCTTTTTTTCCATACAAATCGTCACCAACAATAGGTGTATTCAATCCGTCTTTATGAGCAGCATGCACTCTTAATTGATGTGTTCGTCCTGTAATTGGATAGAAATAAACTTTCGTTTTTCCATTTTCTTTTTTGATGATTTCCCAATTTGTTTCAGTGTTTTTACCATGTTCAAAATCGACTAATTGTCTTGGTCTATCATCTAAATCTACTCGTAATGGAAGTTTTATGGTTCCGCTATTTTCAGTTAATTCTCCATTTAATAAAGCAACATACCGTTTTTTAATAGTTCTTTTTATAAACTGACTTTGTAAAACTTTATTCGCTTCTTTGGTTTTTGTCAGTAATAAAATTCCAGAAGTAGACATGTCTATTCGATGTACAATTAATGGACCAGTCGCATTTGGGTATTTCTCTTTAATACGTGTATAAACAGAATCTGTAATATCTTTACCAGGAACAGATAAAAACTCAGTAGGCTTGTTTACAACCAGTAAAACATCGTCTTCATAAACAATTTCTAAATCTTGTTTTTCTGCTAAATTTTCTAATAATAGATTGTCATCCATTTCAACACCTTCTAACATATGTGCTAATATAGGTTTACATCTACCTTGGCAAGCTGGGTAATAGTTTTTATGTTGTCTAATTGCTGAATTTGGCGAAATTCCCCACCAAAATTCTGCGATACAAATAGGCGTTAAATCATTTAAAAAAGCATATTGTAAAAGCTTTGGAGCAGAACATTCGCCAGAACCAGCAGGTGGTTTTATTGCTGGATTATCAAAAATATCTAACAAATCACGCTTTTTCTTTTCTTTGTTTAAGAAAGCATATTTACTAAAAAGTGTTTGTTGTAAATAATTCGATTTTTCTTTCCGCTGCTTTTTTAACGATGCAATTCCGTCTTCAAAAACAGTAAGTTCCTGTCTTTTTTTTGCAATTTTATCTTCGTAATATTCATGTAGTTCTTTGTAGAAAAACTGGTCGTTAAAACTTTCTTGAACTAATTTTGTGTTCAGTAAATTAAATTCAGGTTCACTTAAAGTTGCTTGTCCATGTTGCTTTCTAGCTTTTCTATCAGCTTTGTTAAGCTTCATCTTTTTTCTAACCAACGCTAAATCATCATCAATACTTTTTGATATTTTTTTAAGCGATTTCTTTAAAGATAAATAACTGTAATCCTTTTTTAGAACAGACAATTGTATGTTTATCTCGTCTATTTCTTTTTCCCCTTTAATATAGAAACTACCTTCTGTTCTCATATTAAAAACAGGTGGAACAAACTTTTTAGGTAAACTTTTATCAGCTAGTTTTCCTGAAAATGCAGCCAAATATCCAATTTCATTTTGGTTGTTTTTTACAACCAAAACACCAAACATTTTACCAATTGGCAATGTTGTTTCATCCTCGGATAATCCAAAATTATGTGTAAAATCAGTTTTATTTTCTAAGTATTCTTGAATTTCTTTTGTGGCAATTTTTGCCAAAGAATGAGGTTTGTAATAAAATGGAAATGTAAACTTTTCTGGAAGTTCAATTTCTTTTATTGGGCTAGAAAATTTGATAAAATGTTTAGAATTCAATTCAGAGTAAATTACTTAATGTGTCGCAAAGATAGACGTATCGAGAATAATTAAAAAGGATAAAGAAACAATTGTTTTCACTTGAATGCTTGTACTGGTTTCTTAAAACAGGTATTAGTACTTTGAAAAACACTTGTTTATTTATCTAGTTTTGTGGTGTAATATTTAGTTGAAAGGCCGCAATTATAATTTACAAAGGTGAAACCGAAAAACCTTTAAAATAGAGTAGGATAAAAAATAAAACTTAATATAATGAGTAATACAGCAGCAAAATCAACAGCATTAGTAGGAGCATATTTAACAAAAGGGACAATAGGAAATGTTGGAATGCCAGGAGCACCAATTGCTCACTTTTCTTTAGTAGTTGTACCTGGAGCAAACAGTGTTTCTGGGACCGTAGAAATTACGCAAGCAATTTCTGGACCAACAAGTAATATTGTTGTTAAAAATGTAAAAGGACAAATTAGAGCAACAGGATTTGGTAAAATAACTAAAGTTGTAAGTTTAGAAGGTGAATATTTTGTATCATTTCCACCACCAGCAATTGGATCTTATTTAGGTAAATTCTCTGCACATATGGCAATTGATAATGATTGGAACGGACAAGGAGGTTTTACTTATGGTAGTTCAAATATCGATGATGTACCAGTAAAATCTGATAACTAAAAACCGAACCAATTTTAGTATTGTAAATTAATTCAATAAATAATTGCAGGAAAATTGATGTTTAAGAAATGTTGGTTTTCCTGTATTATTTTTACAAACTAAAAGTTGCGCGTTGCAATCTGTCATTAATAGATTTTCCTAAACCGTTATCAGGAAATCTTTCTGTAATTATTACATCTAATTTTTGATGATCTAATTCGTGTAAAGAATCATACAATTTTGATGCAGCTTCTTGCATAGAACCTTTTTCAGATAAAAGAATTTCTGTTAAATAAGCATCGTTTAAGGAGTCTTTAAAAACAAGAATTCCAATTTTTTTTCCTTGATGTTTTTTAACTTCATTAGCAACATCATCAACCAAGAAAGTACGAGTAGAAGGCGCATAATGTCTTGCTAACATACCAGGAGCATCAGGACTTACTTCTTCTTTATTTTTGATGTTAATTTCACCAACTACAGCTTCAATATCTTCTAAAGCTAAAGCACCTAATCTGTAAATTATTGGTTCCTCATTTTCAAAACCAATAATGGTAGATTCAATTCCGTTTGTACAAGAACCACCATCTAAAACTTGCTGAATATCATTTTTAAAATAACGTTCTACATGTTCTGGTTTTGTAGGACTGATACTTCCAAAAGGATTTGCACTTGGTGCTGCCAAAGGAAAAGGAAGTTGTCTTAATAACTCTAAAGTTACAGGATGATTTGGAACACGAACAGCAACTGTGTCTTTTCCTGCTGTTATAATATCAGGAATTTTATCACTCTTTTTTAAAACCAGAGTCATAGAACCTGGCCAAAAAGCAGCTGCTAATAACTTTGCCTTTTCAGGAACATGAATTACAATATCTTTCAATGAATCAATAGAAGGAATATGTACAATTAACGGATTAAAAAATGGTCTTTTCTTTGTTGAGAAAATAGATTTTATTGCTTTTTCGCTAAATATATTACCTGCTAAACCATAAACTGTTTCAGTAGGTATTGCAACCAATTCTTCATTGGTTAATAGCGTAATTGCTTTTTGTATGTCTTTAGAAATAATGCTCATAATTCGTTTGCAAAATTACGTATAAAATACCTAGATTTTTCAAAAAAATATCTAGTCTTAAAATATAGTTACAAGTGAAAATTATTTTATTCATATTGTAAGAGAAATACACCTTTTTAATCACCTAAATAAAATGTTTTTACCAAAAAAAAACAGCTATCTAAATTAGATAACTGTTTTTTAATATTACTCTTTTGTATAATTATTCGGTTACTAATATTCTTTTAATTGCTTTTTCCTTTCCGTTGCTAATTTCAACAAAATATAACCCTGAATTTAAAGAAGACAAATCTATTTCTTCTAATAAATCATTTGAGTTTAATTGAACTTGTAAAATTTTACTACCTAAAACAGAAAACACATTAACTGTGTTAAAATCGTTTGAAGCTCTTTTGATATATAATTTACCTTGATTAACAGGGTTAGGGTATAAGTTTACCCCTAATTCCGAAAGAGTAAATTCATCGTTTGATAATGTAGACAATGTTCCAAAGAATTCAATTTCTCCAATAGCAGACCAAGCACTCTCTCTATTATCTCTATTAATATTATACCTTCCGTAACCTATTAATTTTACATAGCGAGCGTCTGTATCAACTTCAAACTCATTAAACTCTGTTGTACCAGTTTCTGTAAATAACAATCCATCAGAAGTCGGTAAAACCATTGAGAAATCAGAAACATTTGTACCTGTCGTTGATACCAATATTTGAATTCCGAAAGAATCAGGTTTATTTGTGGTATTGAATTGAATGAAATCTAAAGTATATTCATCTCCTAAGTCGTAAATAACATATTCTCCATCACCTTTATAATCTCCATCTAAGACTTTTCCATCTTCTGCAGTCCAAACAGAACTCATGTCTTTATCTAAAGTATTCGTTGCTATTTCTGATTTAGAGCTATTATCACTTGAAAAAGAATGTATTGTAACAGGATCACCAGACACACCTGTATTGATTAAATTTGTACGAGCAGCAGCCTCTTGAGTAACAGTTAACGTTCTTATAATATCATCACCTCCTGCATCTTGAGTAAAAGTTACCGTGCCAGTTTTACTACTTGTATTTGTGTTTTCTGTAACCGTAACTACAACTTTTTCATTACCAGAACTCGAACTTATATCAATAGTTATCCAATTATCATTAGACGTTGCAGTCCAACTTACATTGGCAGTAACAGAAACATCGTAACTAGCTGCAACCTGAGTAAGCGTTGGTAAACTACTAACGGTTAAAGTCTCACCAATTACAATAGTACAATCACCATCAAGAATATTAGTACCTGAATAATCTACAAAACACGCTCCAACTCCGTAACCAACCATATCATCAGTTGTTGGAGCATAAGTACCCATATTAGCACCTTTACCTGTTGCTCCTGAAAAAGTGAAAATTTCACCATCAGCAGCAGCAGTAATTCCTGTATCTTCAGAAAGACCAGTGTTAGTAGCGCCTAAAGAAGTGCCATTATAAACGTTTCCAGTGTAAGATAATGCAGTACCAAGATCATTATAATCACCCGTAATAACGTCAGTTAAATTTGAGTTACCATCAGCAAAATAAATTAAGTTATTTTCAATTATACCTGTTGGGTCGTTTGATCCTTTAGCTGTGTTGTAGTAAAAAGGAGAATTCGTGTTTATAATTGTGTTATTAGAAACGTTTATATCTACTACTTTTTGATACCCGTTTGAAACACCTGTAGAAGAACAATCAACATCAGCATTATCACCTCCTCCTAAAAATGTGATACCATTATTCCACTGGGCCTGAGAATCAACATTAATACAATCTTTAATATAATTATTCGTAATTTTATGGTTACTGTCAACAATTCTAATTCCTCCAGTACCTTCGGTGTTTTCTCCTAAAAAGTAATTTCCATCAACAGTAGCATCCGAACCATGACGTAGTACTAAAGAACCTCTACAGCGTCTAAACGTGTTATTGGTATATTTGTTACCATAACTTTTATTCGTAATAATTTCATTTTCACCATCAGCCTTCACAAAATAGTTGTTGCTAATTGTGGCAACACTATTTACATTTTGATATTCACTTGTTCCTATTCTAATGGTTTCACTATCTCCTGCATTTGATAAGTTTCCATCAACTACATAATCAGCATAAAGCTCAAGTATTTTTTCAAAATTATAAAAATAATTATTAGTAATTATATGACCAACTGTTTCACAACGGTTATTAACAGTTTGATAACCATTATTTGGCTCACCATCTTCAGGTTCATTATAAGGAGGTTCCCATGCATTATATTCATACTCAGCTAATATCATTGCACCTGCAGTTTTTTTATTCATAAGTGAACAGTTAGTTACGGTGTTATAAGTTCCATATAAAACAATCCATCTATGTTTTACTACTGCTGGTGTGTCTTCTGGGTCATCCGGTGATAAACCTTCCATTAATTCGGCATTTTCAACTCCTAAACCATCAATTACACAATTTTGAATTGTACTGTGATTCGCAAAAACATAACCATTTCTAAATTGAATAAAATTACTAGTTCCATAACCACCTTTCCAATAAAAACCATCAACAATAATATAATCTCCAGCGATACTCATTGGCATACCATTGGTAAATGTAACTCCTCCAGGAGTTGCCGTTTTAATTGTAATTGGCGAATCTGATGTACCAGTTGTAGGGTTAATTACTAGTCTATCTTCTGAAGTATAGGTTCCGTCTGCTAAAATAACTGTATCTCCTGCTCCTAGAGTTGAAAAGTCAAAAGCTTCAAGTTCATCGTCTCCATCAATGTTATGAGTATTTTGAGAAAATGTATTATAATTACAAATTAATAATAATATGAAGATTTTAATATGAAATTTTTTAAATAAGCTACTTTTAGTTTTAGTAATTTTTAATTTCATTTTAGTATATTTTTTAGTAAATTAAATTGGTTTACCAATTTGGTTTACCAAATATAGTTTATAATTTTGTTAATTAAAAAAAATATAGTTGAAATTTTAATTTTCATTTCTCAGGGATAAATTATAAATTTATGAGTCTACATAAAGAGAAAAGATCTTTATATGTAAACCCTATTTTTTAGTACTTTGACTAAAAAAGAAATTATTGCAGATTCGTTTCATAACTAAAAGAATCAAAAAGAACATAATTTTCTGAAGTTGTTTTTACATCACCCATAAAATGCAAATTCTCTAAACTATTGTGCACTTTAAATTTGATGTTGCTTTTTACTTTGGTCTGTAATGTTTTTACCAATTGATTATTAATGTACCATTTTACCAAATAAAATCCATCAACATCAATCAATTCCATTTTAAATTCGGAATAAGTATCCATTTTTACGGCAAAATGACTTGAGCTTGAAGGTGAAAATTGAGAAACACAATATACAATTCCTTCATCAGCTTTTAAGTTGATTTTCTCTCGATCTAATTTTTGTCCCGAACCAATTTCAAAATCGAATTCAAACTCTTCTTTTTGGTTGTGATATAAAAAAGCACCAATACTAACTTGTTCGTACAATTTAAATTTTGGAACAAAAATGCGCCATTTATAAATACCTGTTGTAAAGTTTTTTCTTTTGCTTCTTACTTTAACTCTGTCTATAGAATTAGCTCTTGTAGTTATTTTTAGTTGCTTATTTTCTAAGGAATAAGAAGCAGGACTTTTCCATGAATTGTCTATCCAATTGTTTTCAAATTTGGTTTTATCATCAAAATTATCTAAAAAAGGCGTTGTACTTTTCATAAACAAAGTATTAATACTTCCACAATTTGAAAAAGTGATGATAGAAACTAGTAATAAAAAACATCTAATTTTAGTTTTCATTTTTATGGATAAATTATAGTTTTATAAAAATAGATAAATCTATATGAAGACAAAGGATTTTTATTTGTAAACCCTATTTTTAGTACTTTTACTAAAAAAGAAAATGTCAAAATTGCTACCCAATTTACCTATTGAAAATTTAACTACTGAAAATGATTATATCGGAATCATTGAAAAAGGAAATCTTCTAAGATCATTCTTTTTGCACAACAAACACGAATTTTCTCAAATGAAAATATTCTCTATTTATGGTGAGTGGGGAAGTGGAAAAAGTACTTTGATGAAGTATTTAGAAAAGGAATTAAAAGGTTCGTTCAATACTTTTTTCTTTGAATCTTGGGAGTTTGAAAGTGATGAGAACTTATCACTTTCTCTATTAGAAACCCTAACAAAAGATACGAATTCATCTACCGATGGATTAATAAAGAATGCAAGGAAATTATTTGAAGGTTTTGCAAAATCTTTAACTATTAAAACTCCAATTGTAAATATTAATACAGATAAAATTTTAGAAGAAGTAAAAGAAGATTCTTTTTTAGAATTGAAAGAACAATTTAAAGCTGACTTTATAGATTGGGAGAATAAAATTACAACAAAGGATAAATCACCTGACTATAATATTGTTTTTATTGATGATTTAGATAGATGTGAACCCGAAAATATTTTGAATCTACTTTCTGCGATGAAACTCTTCTTTACATATGGGAAGAAAACTATTTTTCTGTGTGGTATTGATAAAAAGGCAATAAGAGAAGCTGTAAAAACGAAGTATGGTGAAATTGTAAAAGCAAATGAGTATTTAGAAAAGGTTTTTGATATTTCTTTTTCGATGCCAGAAACTGTTGATGCTTCAAAATTGGTGAAACAATATTTTAATGATGATGAAATTGTTGAAGGAAAAAAAATAGGAGATTTAATAAGTGATTTTTTTGATGATCTTCATTTTAAAAACCCAAGAAGAATAAAGAAAATTTTAAATAAATATTTAATAATTAAAAGATTAAAAGAAAGTGAGTCTTCTGATAACTTAGTTCTACCCAATATTATTCATAATAACTCAGGAACTTTATTTGAAACATACTTAACGTTATATTTATTGATTTTAAGTGAGTTTGAACCTGAAAATTTCAAATTATTGTTTAATTTGAGTGCTAAAAGAATTAATTACGCGGATTCGTTGAAAAAGTCTAACCTTGACGAAAGTCAGATAAAAAGTATTTCTAGTAATCACTTATTAAACTATTTAAAAGAAGAATCTTTAAGAGGGGAAAAAATTGGTAATTATGAAGATAAAGTTCTTTTTAGATTTTATTTAGCAAATTTTACACCAAATAAGGTTGATTCAATTAGTTCTTTAATATTTGGGGACAGAGATTCTTTTACTAAACATTTTAATTTAGAGATAAAAAGTTATGAGTATTATTTTTCTATTTTTATGTTTCAGAACGAGTTGAATTTTATTAATGATTTAAAGAATATGGAAATAAGTTTAATTAATTATAAGAAGATTATTTCAAACCTAATTTAAGAAATCATCATCTTCAAGTAAATCATCATCTTCATCATAAGTTGCCGAAGGACAAAACATTAAATCAGTAGGGTTGTCAATATCATATAAATATTGATACCCTTTAGATTCTTTTTTACAAAAAGGTTCTATCAATTCTATCATTTTGTTGAAACCATCTAAAGTTAAAATGCAGAAAAAAGTTTCATTATCTTTCGTTAAAATCCCTTCATCAGATTTAAATAATCCGAAAATTAAATTACAATTACGAGGTTCAATAAAATCTATCTGAGATAAATCTAATTTTTGCCTTTTATCAATAATTGTATCTATTAAAAGATCTCTAAACAGAATCGCTTCTGCTTTGTTAAAGTTATATAGTCGAACAATATTTTGGTCATGACCATTTATATCATCAAGGTAATCTACTTCCATTTTTTATTTTTAATATTCTTAAGAAAAACACTTCGACAAGCTCAGTGTGATAGTGTTAATTTTAGTGAGCTTGTAGCCAATTTTCTCCAATTCCAACTTCAACATCTAAAGGAACACTCATTTTAAAAGCGTTTTCCATTTCGTATTTTATAATTGGTGTAATCGTTTCTAATTCGTCTTTATGCGCGTCAAAAACCAATTCATCATGTACTTGTAATAGCATTTTAGATTTAAAACCTTCTTTTAGAAAACGATTGTGAATATTAATCATTGCTAGTTTAATAATATCTGCTGCAGAACCTTGTATTGGTGCATTTACCGCATTTCTTTCAGCGCCACTTCTAACCATTCCGTTTTTAGAATTGATGTCTTTTAGATAACGTCTTCTGTTTAAAACCGTTTCTACATAACCATGTTCTCTAGCAAAATCTACTTGCTTAGACATGTATGCTTTTAACTTCGGATACGTTTCGTAATAAGTATCAATTAACTCTTTAGCGTCACTTCTAGATAAATCCGTTTGATTACTTAAACCAAAAGCAGAAACCCCATAAACAATTCCGAAGTTTACCGTTTTGGCATTACTTCTTTGCTCACGAGTAACTTCATCTAAAGGAACATTAAAAACTTTTGCAGCGGTAGAAGCATGAATATCTTCACCATTTTTAAAAGCTTCTATCATGTTTTCTTCTTCACTTAAAGCAGCAATAATTCTTAATTCTATTTGCGAATAATCCGCAGCTAATAAAACGTAATTTTCATCTCTTGGAATAAACGATTTACGAACTTCTTTACCACGTTCTGTTCTAATTGGTATGTTTTGTAAATTCGGATTATTAGAACTCAATCTACCTGTTGCAGCTACTGCTTGCATGTATTGAGTATGAATTCTTCCTGTTTTTGGGTTGACTTCATTTGGCAACGCATCTACATAAGTACTCAATAATTTTTTATACTGACGATATTCTTGAATATCTCTAATAATTTTATGCTCTCTTGCTAAAGCAGATAAAATATCTTCACCTGTTTTATATTGACCCGTTTTTGTCTTTTTAGGTTTCTTTACCAATTCCATTTTTTCGAACAAGACAATTCCTAATTGTTTCGGTGAAGCAATATTAAATTCTTCTCCTGCTTGTTCGTAAATGTTTTTTTCTAATCTGTTGATGTCATCCGTTAACGCAACAGATAATTCTTTTAAGAAATCTATATTGATGTTTATTCCTTCAATTTCCATCGCTGTTAAAACAGAAACTAATGGCAATTCTATTTCATTAAAAAGTTTGGTAACATTACCGCTTTCTAATTCTTTGGTAAAGTGTTCTTTTAATTGAAACGTAATATCTGCATCTTCTACAGCATATTCTGTTTGATCTGCAATAGGAACATCTCGCATAGAAAGTTGGTTCTTCCCTTTTTTACCAATTAAATCTACAATAGAAACTGGTTGGTAATTTAAATACGTTTCTGCCAAGATATCCATATTATGACGCATATCTGGATTAATCAAATAATGCGCAATCATCGTATCAAACAATTTCCCTTTTACAGGCATATCATAATTTGATAAAACTTTGATATCATACTTTAAATTATGACCAACTTTTTCAATATCACTTTCAAAAAACGGTCTAAACTCTTCTAAAATAGCTTTTGTTTCTTCTTGATCTTCTGGGAAGGAAACATAATATCCTTTGCCAGCTTCAAAAGAAAATGCAATTCCGATTAACTCAACCTCTAAAGCTTTTAAACCCGTAGTTTCAGTATCAAAACAAACAGAAGTTTGGCTCGCTAATTTCTGTAAAAATAATTTTCTTGATAAAGGCGAATCTATATGTTGATAAAAATGACTGGTATCTTTTATAGTCTTAAATCCTGATGAAATTGCTTCTTCAGAAACAGAACCTGTTCCTGGAGCAGCAAATAAATCGAATTGTCCTTCAGGTATCGGAGCTGCTTTTTTAGCAGCAACTTTAGAAGTTTCTTCTGTTTTATTTTCTGCTGAATTTGTCTTTTTAGCATTTTCAACACTAAAAGTTCTAATAAAATTGGTTAATAAATTTCTAAATTCTAACTCATTAAAAAGTTCGGTAACCTTTTCTACATCTGGATGATTTAATTCAAAATCTGTTGCCTCAAAAGTTACAGGCACATCTAACATTATGGTTGCTAATTTTTTAGAAAGTAAGCCTAATTCTTTTGAAGCTTCTACTTTTTCTTTCATTTTACCTTTTAGCTCATGTGTATTTTCAAAAAGGTTTTCCATAGAACCATAAGCCGCTAAAAACTTTTTGGCAGTTTTTTCTCCAACTCCTGGCAAACCTGGAATATTATCTGCAGCATCTCCCATCATTCCTAAAAAGTCAATCACTTGTAAAGGATCTGTAACTCCAAATTTTTCTTGTACTTCTGGTACTCCCCAAATATCATATCCACCACCAAAACGAGGTTTGTACATAAAAATATTATCAGAAACCAATTGTGCAAAATCCTTATCTGGCGTTACCATAAAAGTTTTGTAACCTTCTTTTTCTGCTTGTTTTGCTAAAGTTCCAATTACATCATCAGCTTCAAAACCATTTTTTACCATAATTGGTATGTGCATTGCCTTTAAAATTTCTTGAATGTAAGGAATCGCTAACTTAATAGCTTCTGGAGTTTCATCTCTGTTAGCCTTATAAGTTTCAAACATTTCTACTCTGTCTACACTTCCTCCTTTATCAAAACAAACCGCTAAATGATCTGGTCTTTCACGCTTTATTACATCTAATAAAGAGTTCATGAACCCCATAATTGCAGAAGTATCTAAACCTTTACTGTTAATTCTTGGGTTCTTTATAAAAGCATAATATCCTCTAAAAATTAATGCAAAAGCATCAACTAAAAAAACTCTTTTTTGATCTGACATTTTATGGATTTAGTAGTTTAAAACGATCTCTAAAACAGTGTTTTTTAGAGATCGGAGAAAGGTACAAAACTTTAACAAGACGTTAAAATTCATTCATTATTTAACAGGTATATTTGTCAAAATCTTTAAAAGACTTACTTTGTATGCGTTGGATTATTCGATTAACTATTTTATTTGTAATTGTTCTTGCTTTAGAATTTTATGCTTTTCAAGCATTAAAAACAGTATCAAATAGTAAAATAATTAGATATTCTTGGATTCTAATAAGTGTTGTAGTATATATAAACTTCTTTTACGTTGCAATTACATACGATAAAACACAAGGTCAAACGCCCCAATTTCAAATGGCAATGGGCGTAATGTTGACTGTCTTATTACCAAAATTAGTTATTCTAATAGCAATGTTTGGTGAAGATATTTACAGGGGAATTTTTAAGTTATTCTCTTTTATCTCATCCGAAGAAACAAAACCAATAGCAGGAAGAAGAAAGTTTATTTCTCAGTCGGCATTATTTTTAGCGGCAATTCCATTTGCATCATTTATTTATGGAATTATTCAAGGAAAGTACAATTACAAAGTCTTAAAATATCAGTTAAGTTTTAAAGATTTGCCAGATGCTTTTGATGGATATACAATTACTCAAATTTCAGATATTCATTCTGGAAGTTTCACTAACAAAAAGAAAATACAATATGGAGTTGATTTAATCAACGAACAGAAATCAGACATTATGCTTTTTACAGGAGATATTGTAAACAATAAAGCAGATGAAATGGATGATTGGATTGATGTTTTTTCTCAATTAGAAGCAAAAGAAGGTAAGTATGCAATTCTTGGTAATCACGATTATGGTGATTATATGGAGTGGACAAATCCGCAAGATAAAGTTGATAATTTTCAGAGAGTAAAAGACATTCATAAAGAAATAGGTTTCGATTTATTATTAGATGAACACCGTTATTTAGAAAAAGACGGACAAAAAATAGCGCTTGTTGGTGTAGAAAATTGGGGAAAAGGATTCAACCAAGCAGGAGATTTAGAAAAAGCATCTTCCAGTATTAACAAAGAAGATTTTAAAATATTAATGTCTCACGATCCAAGTCATTGGGAACATATCGTTAAAAAAGACGATTTTAATTATCAATTAACGCTAAGTGGTCATACACATGGTTTGCAAATGGGAATCGAAATTCCTGGTTGGTTTAAATGGAGTCCATCGAAATTTGCTTACAAACAGTGGGCAGGTTTGTACGAAGAGTTTGGACGATATATAAATGTAAACCGAGGTTTTGGATATCATGCATTTCCTGGTCGCGTTGGTATTTGGCCAGAAATTACCGTTATAGAATTGAAAAAAGCCTGATAATCAGACTATTTAAATGCTTTTATATATCTTTGTTCTTTAACCAGTAACTGTTTATACGTTTTTCCCCCCTTAAAAACTTTATATTATGGCAAAATTTGGAGAATTAATTAGTGCTCAAAAGCCTGTTCTAATCGACTTCTATACAGATTATAACGATGCAGAAAACACAGTACACACTTTAAGAGATGTTGCTGCAGCTTTGGGTGATAAAGCCAAAGTAATTAAGATCGATATTACAAAGAACGAAACACTCGCAGATGCCTTGCGTGTCAAAGGAAATCCTACTTTTATGATTTATAAAAATGGCGAAATGAAATGGCGTCAAACAGGTATTCAAGATGCAAATACTTTAATCGGTTTGGTGCAACAATACATTTAATTTTAGAAGCTATTTCCTGCTTTCCACTATATCTTTTTTATGAAAAATAAAAAAGGATGTCGTTTCAATCAGGGCTAAACTTGTTTGCTGGCTATTTGTCATTGCGAGAAACGAAGCAATCTCTGAATGTAATATCAAATTATTATTTAGAAACTATTTGTCATCCCTGTGAAAACAGGAATCCATAGTAAGTCAATTAATAATAAAAAAGGAGAGGGTGAATTTCTAAGTCCTCAAGAATAAAAAACATTAAATTCCTTTAAAAACAAACCCCTTATCAGAAAAGGTTTTTAAAACTTTTGGAAGCGCATATTCCATTCTTTCAGCAGCTTTTACACTATCATGAAAAACAATAATACTTCCTTCTTTAGTATTCTCCTGTACATTTTGTAAACACTTTTCTTTAGAAATTGTAATATCAAAATCAGCAGATAAAACATCCCACATAATAATCTTGTAATCTCTTTTTAGTAACTCTTTTGCCTGCGATTTTTTGATTTTTCCATAAGGAGGTCTAAACAATTGCTGTTTAATTGTTGAATCGTTGAATTGTGTAATTGTTTTGTTGCACTCTAAAATATTATCAATATAATCTTCAGTGTTCGTTTTCCAGCCCTTTAAATGGTTTTGTGTGTGGTTTCCTATAGAATGACCATCAGAAATAATTTTCTTAAATATTTCAGGATGATTTTTTATGTTCTTTCCAATACAAAAAAAAGTAGCTTTTGCGTGGTGTTTTTTTAATTCAGATAAAACAAATTCGGTAATTTCTGGAGTGGGTCCATCATCAAAAGTGAGAAAAATTTCTTTTTTATTAGATGGAAAACGCCACGTATATTTTGAGAAGAATCTCATTATAAAACGTGGCGTTCTGGGGAAATATTGTTTCATTTAAAACTTATTCTTCATCTGGCATTAAGTGCCTAAAAAGCTTTACAATTTCAATAAATTCATTTTGTAATTTACTTAAATATTTGTCGTCTTTTCCTTCTTTTTCAACTTGACCAATAATGTTTCTGTACATGTATAAAGTTGTATCAATTTCATCAAAAATTAAATCTGTGTCTTGTTCAGAAAAAGTACTCAACCAAATTGCTTTTTCTTTAAACAAAGTAATTAAAGTTTCTACGGTTTGTCTTCCTTTTTCTACATTACCCAACTTTAAATACATTTCTGGATATCCCAAAGATAAGCTATAATGATCAAAATCTTGAATTGGCATTTTATCTAAACTTAAATCTAAGACTTCAATTGCTTTTAAAGTATCTCCTTTTTTAGCAAAAGCTTCAGATAATCGCATTAAACTATTACGCATAGAAATTGAATTTCTTTTAGTTTGTTCGTCTAAATAGATTTTACCATCATTAATGTTTCTCCAATTCCATTTTTGAATATTTGCATACATTTTCTCTGGGTCAATTCTTCCCATGTCAAACAAACTCTTTTTAGCCATTGGTGTTTTAATAGGTACCAATTTATAAGCTAAACCATCTAATTGTAAATAATCTTTTAACCAGATATATTCTTCATCCGCATTTGCGCCACCAGTAAAGTAGATAGGTCTTTCCCAATCGTTATTGGCAAGAATATCTAACATTAAAATACGGTTTTTAAATAAGGCTCTATCATCAATAGTAATATCAATATAAGGTAGAATTTTATCTGCATCTTTTTGAGCTACAATTCCGTTTGCTAACACTTTTTGTTTGTTAACAGGAATTCTAATTCTATTTGTTGGATAAAATTTTTCTTTAGAATTATTTTCAGTTTCAACATACGTAGCGTCACTATCAGAAGCAATCCAACGCATAAAGTTTTTAATGGTCATCACAGAATCTTTAAAACGAGGATGCTCTAAAGAATATGCAACATCTAACGTTCCATATTTATATTGATCGTGTTCTAGTTGTGATGGAATAGGAGGTGCTTCATAAGTTGCACGCTTCATTTGGTCAATATACCAATCTGTAGCAAAAAGTGACGTATTTACTAATTTAATATCAGTTCTAATATTCTCTACTTCTTGCATGTACCAAAGTGGGAACGTATCGTTATCTCCAATGGTAAACATAATTGCATTTTCGTCACAACTTTCTAAATAAGCTTGCGCATTTAAATGTGTTGTGTATCTGTTAGAACGATCATGATCATCCCAGTTTTGTGAAGCCATTAATGTTGGTACTGCTAAAAGTGAAACAACAGAAACTGCAATTGCAACTGTTTTTTTGTTTGCAAAGTTTTTTAAGTATTCATACAAAGCAAATACTCCTAAGCCAATCCAAATTGCAAAAATGTAGAAACTTCCTACAATTGCGTAATCTCTTTCTCTAGGCTCAAATGGTCTAGGGTTTGTGTAAAAAATAATAGCAAAACCTGTAAAAGCAAAGAATAAAAATAGTGTAAAGAAATTTTCTTTGTCCCATTTTATTTGGAATAACAAGCCAATGATTCCTAAAATTAAAGGTAAGAAGTAGTATTTGTTTCTTCCTTTATTATTTAAAACTTGAGAAGGTAAATCTTTCTGAGAACCTATTCTTATTTCATCAAGAGCATCAATTCCGCTAATCCAATTTCCATTGAAAATATCTAAGTTTCCTTGTATATCATTTTGTCTTCCAACAAAATTCCACATAAAATAACGTCCATACATGTAGCCAAATTGATAGCTCATCATAAACTTTATATTCTCTCCAAATGTAGGTCTACGTTTGCTATTTTGTGGAATACCAGCAATAGATTTGTACATTTTCTCTGAAGCAGAGTTTACCATTCTTGGTATAAAACCTTTATGTTTATCAGAATAATTAGGTATAACGCCTTCGTAATTATTTACAATTTCGTACTTGCCATTTCTTTTCTCATACTTAGGTTTGTCATCCTTGTAAGGTTTATTTGCATCCTGTTCTCTTTCATAAGAATTAGAGTAATATGTGTCATAAAAAACATTAGCATCTCCATATTGCTCACGTTCATAATATGCTAATAATTCTCTTGCACTTGAAGGATCGTTTTCATTAATTGTAGTATTTGCATTTGCTCTAATTGGTAACATCATCCAAGATGAAAAACCAATCATAATAAATAATACAGAAAGAATTAATGTATTTGTATGTACTTTGTTTTTTTTGCGTGTAAAGTTTAATCCGAAATAGAATAAAGCGACTAAAATAAGTGCAGCAATAATAGATCCAGAGTTATAAGGCATTCCAATTGAATTGATAAAGAACAATTCTGATGCACTAAAGAACTTCAATGTAAAAGGAAATAAAAATTTAAAGACAAACATTAAAACAACGACAGAAATTACGGTTGCAATTGCAGTGGTTTTTAAATTGATTTCTTTATACGTTTTAAAGAAATACAGCATTACAATTGCTGGTATAACCAATAACGAAAGAATGTGTACTCCGAATGATAAACCTACTACAAAACTGATTAAAATTAACCATTTGTTACCTCTAGCAGTATGTATTTCGCTTTCCCACTTTAAACCTAGCCAAAATAATAAAGCCATTAAAAATGATGACATTGCGTACACTTCACCTTCTACAGCGCTAAACCAAAAACTATCAGAAAATGTATACGCTAAAGAACCTACAATAGAACTACCTAAAATTGCAATGTATTTTCCTTCGGAAAACCCACCTGTTTTTAAAGCTAGTTTTTTAGATAGATTCGTAATCGTCCAAAACATAAATAAAATGGTGAACGCACTTGCTAAAGCAGACATAAAGTTTACCATTTTAGCAATTTGATCTAAACTTGAGGTAAACATTGCGAAAAATGCTCCTAACATTTGAAATAAAGGTGCTCCTGGAGGGTGTCCTACTTCTAGTTTAACAGAGGTAGAAATATATTCTCCACAATCCCAAGCACTCACAGTTGGCTCTAATGTTAAGGAATATGTTATTAAAGCAATGGCAAATGTAGCCCATCCTAAGATGATGTTCCATTTTTTAAAGTTTGCTGATGTCATAGTTGTTTGATAATGTGTGGCGAATTTACTAATAAATATGAATAAAATTAGTTGAGAACTGTTTTTATACGTGACAAATTCATCATAAATGTTTGTTAAATTGAAAAAATATTAAAAAATGTTTGCAAGTTCTATAAAATGGATTAAATTTGCACCCGCATTAGCGCATTGGCCTATGGTGTAATTGGTAACACACCGGTTTTTGGTACCGACATTCAAGGTTCGAGTCCTTGTAGGCCAACAAAAAAGTCCTAACAAATTTAATTTGTTAGGACTTTTTTACTTTTATAGAAATAACGTATTTGATTATTTCATTAAATAAGCTTTCAAATCTTCATAAGTTGAAGCTTTTATAGCCACTTTAGTATTATTTATTACTTTTTTAATTTGTTCTGGAATTTCTACTTTAACAGGTAAAGTTTCTTCAACAACATCTAAGAACTTCACTGGATGCGCAGTTTCAAGAAAAACACCAAATTCGTTTTCTTTTAATCCGTGCTTTTTTAAACCTAAATAACCAACAGCACCATGAGGATCTGCAACATAACCAGAATTGTTGTAGATTTTTTTCATTGTTTCTCGAGTTTCATCATCAGAAAAACTATACGAAGAAAAAGCGCTTTTAAGAGCTTCTAAATCATTATTAAACAATTCTTGTATTCTAATAAAGTTACTTGGGTTACCAACATCCATAGCGTTAGAAATAGTAGCTTTAGATGGTTTTGGTTTGTAAACTCCGTCAACTAAATAATTAGGAACCGTATCATTCACATTTGTAGATGCTACAAAGTGTTTAATAGGTAAACCTAATTTTTGTGCCATAATTCCTGCACAAATATTTCCGAAGTTTCCACTTGGTACAGAAAAAATTAAATCTTTATGTTTTTTGTGTAATTCTTTATAAGCGAAGAAAAAGTAAAACATTTGTGGTAACCAACGTGCAACATTTATAGAGTTTGCTGAGGTTAATGTTTTTGTGATTTCTTCATCTAAAAAAGCTGTTTTCACCATTTCTTGACAATCATCAAAAACGCCATCTACTTCTAGTGCAGTAATATTCTGACCTAAAGTTGTTAATTGTTTTTCTTGAATATCACTTACTTTTCCTGAAGGATATAAAATAACAACATTTACGCCTTTTGCTCCTAAAAAGCCATTTGCAACTGCGCCTCCTGTATCTCCAGAAGTTGCTACTAAAACAGTAACTTCATCATCACTATCTTTATTGAAATACTCTAAACATTGTGCCATAAATTTAGCGCCAACATCTTTAAAAGCCATTGTTGGTCCGTGAAACAATTCTAGAGAAGCAATATTATCATCAACCTTTACTAAAGGGAAATCGAAAGAAACCGTTTTTGCAACAATGTCTTTTAATTTTTCAGCAGGAATTTCATCACCTACAAATTGTTTTATTACTTTGTAAGCAATTTCGTGATTCGAATAATCAGAAATGTTTTCAATAAAATCTTTTGAAAGTTTCGTGATATTATCAGGAAAATAGATTCCTCTATCTTTTGCTAAACCTTGAACAACTGCGTTTTTAAAAGTTGAAATTGGTGATTTATGATGTAAACTGTAATAGTTCATTTTTTTTTTGATTTTGTCTGTCATTGCGAGAGAAACGAAGCAATCTATTTGTTAGAAAGAGATTACTTCAGTCATTCTTCCTTCGTAATGACGATTATTCTAATATTTTTATTCCTTCTGGATTCACTTTTGAAATAAACATCTCAAATTTAATTCCAGTATTTTTATAACTTTCTTCTATGCTTTTGTAAACGTTTTCTGCAACTTCATCACCTTTACATAAAGCAAAAATTGTTGGACCAGAACCACTAATTCCAGCTCCTAAAGCACCTGCTTTTGTTGCGCTATTTTTAACATCGTCAAAAAATGGAATTAATTTTTTTCTATGAGGTTCAACAACAATATCGACTAAAGAATTACTGATTAAATTGTAATTATCAGTATATAAACCGCTAATTAAACCACCAACATTTGCCCATTGCGTAACTGCGTCTTTTAACGCAATTTCTGTAGGTAAAACATCTCTAGCGTCTTTTGTTTTTACTTCTATTTGTGGATGAATCGCAACAACTCTCAATTCACTAGGAACTGGTAGTTTTATAATTTCTAAAGGATTGTAGCTTCTCACTAAAACGAAACCTCCATAAATAGCTGCAGAAACATTATCTGCAATTGGAGTTCCACAAGCAACTTCTTCACCAAACATAGCGAATTTTGTCAACTCTAAATCAGAATACATATTTCCTAATAATTGATTTGCGCCAAAAGCAGCTCCAGCAGCACTTGCAGCAGAACTACCTAATCCACTTCCTGGGGAAAAACCTTTATGAATTGTTAATTCAATTCCGAAATCGGCATTTGCTTCATTCAAAACTTTTTTAACAACAGCACTTGCAGCATTTTTATCAACATTGTATGTTAAATCTGCACCTGTGATATTTGTTATTTTAACACCTTTTTCCGTTGTCTTGGTAAACGTCATTTCATCTCCAATTGCATCAACGGCAAAACCTAGAGAATCGAATCCGCAAGAAACATTAGCAACAGTTGCAGGAGCAAATATTTTTAAATAATTCATAATTTCAGTTTGCAGTATTCAGTTTCAGTTTGCAGTCAGTTGTTAACTGAAAACTAAATACTCATTTTATTTATTTTTTTAGTTTATCAATTTCAGAAATAATTTTCAGTAAGTTGATTACTGAAAACTGCTACTGCTAACTGAAAACTTATTGATTCGCAATTCTAATTACATCAGCAAAAATACCAGAAGCAGTAACATCTGCACCAGCACCAGCACCTTTTATGATTAAAGGATTTTCTGGATATCTGTCTGTGAAAAATAATACAATATTATCACTTCCTTCTAAATTATAAAAAGGATGATCAGAAGGAATGTGTTGTAAACCAACATTCGCTTTTCCGTCAACAAATTCTGCAACATATTTTAAGCGACAATCTTTGTCATTTGCTTCTTTAAAAATGTTTTGAAAATGCCCTTCATTCTTAGTAAGTGAAGTGTAAAAATCGTCATTATTATCAGTTTTTAAACTGTCTTCAGGTAAAAAAGCATTGTTTTCGATGTCTTCTAATTCTAATTGATAACCACTTTCTCTAGCTAAAATTAAAATTTTACGAGCAACATCAACTCCGCTTAAATCAATTTTAGGATCTGGTTCTGTATATCCTTCTTTTTGAGCAGCTGCAACAACATCATGAAAAGTTGAACTCTCATTAAAGTTATTGAAAACAAAATTTAAACTTCCAGATAAAACTGCCTGAATTTTTTGAACTCTATCTCCAGAATTGATTAAATTTTTAAGAGTATCTATAATTGGTAAACCTGCACCAACATTTGTTTCAAATAAGAAAGATGCATTGTATTTTCTTGAAACTTCTTTTAAGGTTTTGTAATTATCAAAGCTAGAAGCACAAGCAATTTTATTACAAGTCACTACAGAAATACTATCTCTTAAATATTTTTCATAGATTTCAGAAACTTGTTGGTTTGCTGTGTTATCTACAAAAACACTATTTCTATGGTTAGATTCTTTTACTTTTTTATGAAAACTATCTAAAGTTGTTGGCTCTCCGTTTTCTAATGCTTCTTTCCAGTTATCTAAATCGATACCATTATCATTAAAAGCCATTTTTCTAGAATTAGCAATTCCAATAACTCTAATATTTAATTTTAAGTTTTCTTTTAAGAAATCTTTTTGCTGTTGTAATTGCGCTAAAAAGCGTTCTCCAACATTACCAACACCAGTTACAAATAAATTTAATTGTTTTTTTCTTTCTTCAAAGAATTGCTCGTGTAAAATATTTAAAGCTTTTTTTGCATCGTATTTATTGATGACAGCAGAAATATTCTTTTCTGATGAACCTTGTGCAATTGCTCTAACATTTACATTATTTCTTCCTAAGGCGCTAAACATTTGTCCGCTTAAACCTTGGTAATTTTTCATGCTCTCGCCAACAACAGCAATAATTGCCAATTCTTTTTCTACAATGATTGGCTTTATTTTTTTCTTGTCTATTTCTATGCTAAAAGTTTCGTCTAGAAGATCTTTAGCTTTTGCAGCATCGTCTTCATAAACACCGACACAAATTGAATGTTCAGAAGAAGCTTGTGTAATAAAAACAACATTTATTTTTGCTACAGAAAGTGTTTCAAACAAACGTTTAGAGAATCCAGGAATTCCAATCATTCCACCACCTTCTAAAGTAATTAAGCTAATATCTTCTATATGAGAAATTCCTTTAACTTCATTTCCGTTTTCAGGGTTCTTACAAATTAAAGTTCCAACGCTTTCTGGGTCAAAAGTATTTTTAATTCTAATCGCAATTTCTTTTCTTAATGCAGGCTGAATTGTTGGAGGATACAAAACTTTTGCACCAAAATGAGACAATTCCATTGCTTCTTCATAAGAAATTTCTGAAATAGGATACGCTTGTTTTACAACTCTAGGATTTGCAGTATACATTCCGCTAACGTCTGTCCAGATTTGTAATTCATCAGCATTTAAAGCAGCAGCATAAATTGAGGCTGTAAAATCAGATCCACCTCTACCTAATGTTGTAGTTTCTTCAAATACATTTGAAGAAATAAATCCACCTAATACAGTAACTTGATGTTTGTTTTCTTCAAAAAATGAAGCTATATTTTTATTAGTAACTTTAAAGTTAACTTGAGCATTTAAGTACTCGTCATTTGTAATTACTAAATCTCTACTTTCTTTATGATTCGCATCAAATAACTCTTTTGCAGCATTTGCAATGATATATGATGAAAGTCTTTCGCCAAAGCTAGAAACTTTTGCTAATGTTTTGTCAGATAACTCTTGTAATAAAAAGATACCTGAATAAATTGATTCTAATCTATCAAAAAGATAAGCAACCTCTTTATCAACTTCTTTTAAGTTTTTTGTAATTAAATCTTCAATTATGTCAAAGTGCAAATCTTTAATTGCATCTAAGATTTTTTTAGCTGAGATAATGTCTTCTAAAGCTTCATTAGCACCTGCCAGTAAATTATTTGTCGTTTTTCCGAAAGCAGAAACTACGACTGCGATTTTTTGTTTTTTAGAAGCTGCCTCAACAATTGCTAAGACTTTTTGTATGTTTTCTGAAGTTGCGACAGATGAGCCGCCAAATTTTAATACTTTCATTTTGAATGAATAGTTAGTGTAATTTAATTTTTTATTGAGTTTGCTTCGCTGTTGTTCGAAACAATATATAACCTATGATGATATGAATTTAGCAGAACCCCTAAAGGGTAATTGTTGTAGATGTGCTAATAATTGTGCGCATAGAAATACAAACTACATTTGTAGTTTTTGAAGAGTTAGTATGTGTATTAGATAAATTCACATAGCAAAAATAGGAGTATTATTTAATTTTTAGCCTTTCAGTAGAGATTATTTCCTTTTTTTAAGTAATTTATACAGTATTGTTAGAAAACGGCTATTTCAAATGTTATTTTGCTACTATTTAGTGAGTTGATTTGTTTTTTCTTTAATAATTAAAGCAATAGGTTTATTTTGAATCTTGCTTTCTAACCACGATAAAATGTCTAAATATAAGAACGCCCTTTTTTCATAAGGATGATTTTCAAACTTTTTCAGCTTTGAATGAATCTTCTTGAATTCATTTTTAATTTCATGTGGAAAAACATCACTCAAATCTCTAATAGAAGCTAAGAAAACCTTCTGAACTTCTTGTAGGTTTTCCATTTTCAATAAAAACTTGTAAGTGTCTACAAATTGTCTTTCTAAATCATAATCTAAACCACATTCATAATGTGCAATCAAATTTAAAATACGTGCAAAACATTGTAAATCTTCAGCAGAACCGATGTTTTTAGATCGAATTATTTTTTGCAAATAGGTAATGCATAATTTGTTTTTACCCATTCCGAAATACAGACAAGCTATCTTATAGTATAGTAAAACGATATAGTGATTATCGAGTCTGTTTTTATATTTATCAATCTTATTATTGATAATATCAACCAAATATTCACCTTTTTCAAAGGAACCTTCTAAGAAGTGAAGGTGTAACTTATTAGAATAAAAATACAAGAATATCAATAATTCTGTATTGGTATTCATTGGTATTGATTTCTGATCTATTTCGTGCTCAAAAAGAGTCAATTCTTTTTTAAAAGTAGAAACTTTTTTCACTAAAAAAGAGGCTTCTAAAAGGTAATTTTTAGATTTTAAATAGAAAACTGGATGTACGTTTATTAGTTTTTGGTTATCAAATAAATCTACACATTTTTTAGCATATTTGTAACTCAACAAAAAATCTTGCACTAAAAAACTGTGCCATAAATGTGCCTTAAAAAGCCATAATTTTTCTCTAAAACCTAAGGTTTGATAATCGTATTTTGGCATTCTATCACTAAAGTACTTATCAACAAACTTTAGCTCCTCTTTATTTTTTACATAACCGTTCTGTATTAGATGGCTATATAATTGAAGAGATAAATTAGATAGCTTACTCGCAATAACATTATCTTGACTTAATTCTTTTGCTTGAATAGAGAGTTGATTTGCTCTCGTACTTAAACTTCTTGTAATATATTGTGTTTCTATTACTTTTTCGAGTTCAACTATTTCGTAGGCAATATTTTTTTCTTCATTATCTAAAGCCATGTTTTTGGCTTTTTCTAATAATTTTAAACTCTGTTTGTATAATCCTTTTTGATATAAAACAGTTGCAAAATCTAATTGTTCTCTAATTTGAATTCGTACATTTTTGTGTGCAGGATTCAAACGTAAACTAATTAAAATTTGTTTGTATAAATGAGCTTTTAGGTTAGAAAGTTGCTGTTTAGAAACAATTCCACTTCCAATAATTACCTTTTCATCATATACTTTTAGCTTTTCTAAAAATTTGAATAATGAGAAAAATTTGGCATCGATGTTTCCACCTAATCTACCTACGTATAAATTAAATTGTCTCTTTTCTGATTTAGTTAAAGACTTAATCAAAACAAAAAGAGCATCATTTTGTTGATTGGCTGATGTAACACTTTTGCTCATAAAAAACTGAGGTTTAATCTGTTATGATTTTGTAAATGATATTAGAAATCGTACAGTTCTGTAAAAATAACTATTTATTTTAATCTCTATATATACATTTGAGATTAAATAAGATAATCTTTACAGAAATTATGCAAGATAACAAAGTTCAAATTTTTGACACGACATTAAGAGATGGGGAGCAAGTTCCTGGATGTAAGTTAGATACAGCTCAGAAATTAGTAATTGCGGAAAGATTAGATTTATTGGGTGTAAATGTAATAGAAGCAGGTTTTCCGGTTTCGAGCCCAGGAGATTTTAATTCAGTTACTCAAATCTCAAAAATTGTAAAAAACGCAACAGTTTGTGGTTTAACTAGAGCTGTAGAAAATGATATTAAAGTTGCTGCCGAAGCTTTAAAATATGCAAAATATCCAAGAATTCACACTGGTATTGGTACAAGTGATTCTCATATAAAATTTAAATTTAATTCATCTAGAGAAGAAGTAATAGAACGTGCTGTAAAAGCAGTTACTTATTCAAAATCTTTTGTAGAAGATGTAGAGTTTTATGCAGAAGATGCAGGTAGAACAGATAATGAGTATTTAGCAAGAGTTTGTGAAGCTGTTATAAAAGCAGGTGCAACTGTATTAAATATTCCAGATACAACAGGGTATTGTTTACCTGAAGAATATGGAGCAAAAATGAAATATTTACGTGAAAACGTAAAAGGTATAGAAAATGTAATTCTTTCTTGTCATTGTCATAATGATTTAGGAATGGCAACTGCAAATTCAATTGCTGGTGTAATTAATGGAGCTCGTCAAATTGAGTGTACAATTAATGGAATTGGTGAAAGAGCTGGTAATACAGCTTTAGAAGAAGTAGTTATGGTGTTAAAACAACATCCATATTTAAACTTAGAAACAAGTATCAATACAAAACTATTGTATGATACAAGTATTATGGTTCGTGAAAGTATGGGGATGCCTGTGCAACCAAATAAAGCAATTGTTGGTGCAAATGCTTTTGCTCACAGTTCTGGTATTCATCAAGATGGAGTCATTAAAAACAGAGAAACATACGAAATTATGGATCCTGAAGATGTTGGTGTTACAGAAAGTGCTATTGTTTTAACAGCAAGAAGTGGTAGAGCAGCTTTAGCTTACAGATCAAAAAAGATTGGTTACGAATTAACTAAAGTACAATTAGATGTAGCTTATGATGCTTTCTTAGAAACAGCAGATAGGCAAAAAGAAGTTAAAGACGATGATATACATGCTATTATGAAAGAAGTTAGTAAAACTTCTAAGATAGCAATGGCATAAAAAAACTAAAGGAACTTTGTCTTCAAGGGTAGTTGTGAATTTTAGGCCAACTATTTAAAAGAATCAACTATCTTTGATAACAGAATAATTTAGAGATTACACTTACAGTATGAAATATACAATTGCAGTTATACCTGGAGATGGTATTGGACCAGAAGTAACCAACCAAGCAAAAAAAGCATTAGATGCTATTGCTGAGGTTTACGATCACATTTTTATATATAAAGAAGCTAAAATGGGAGCTTGTGCAATTGATGCAACTGGTGACCCTTTACCAGAAGAAACAATTGAAATATGTAAAAAAGCAGATGCAATTTTGTTCGGAGCAATTGGAGCTTTAAAGTATGATAATGATCCAACCCTAAGAATTAGACCCGAACAAGGTCTTTTACGATTAAGGCAAGAGTTAGATTTATTTTGTAACGTAATACCTGTAAAGGCGTATCCAAAGTTAGTAAAAAACTCTCCACTTAAAAAAGAAATTATTTTAGGAACAGATATTGCTATTTATAGAGAATTATCTGGAGGCATGTATTTTGGAAAAAAAGAATTAAGTAAAGATGGTAAATCTGCTTATGACGTATCTTCATATACTGTTGAAGAAATTTCTCGAATAACTCATTTAGCTTTCCAAGCAGCTCAAGAAAGAAAGAAAAAAGTAACTTTAGTTGATAAAGCAAACGTTTTAGAAACTTCTCGTTTATGGAGAAAAACTGTTGCAGAAATAGCAAAACAGTATAAAGATGTTACCTTAGATTTTATGTTTGTAGACAATGCTGCAATGCAAATTATTATAGATCCAAAACAGTTTGATGTTATTTTAGCAGAAAACCTTTTTGGAGATATTATTTCTGATGTAGCATGTGTTGCTGGAGGATCAATAGGTATACTTGCGTCTAGTTCAATTGGCGGAAAAAACGCTTTATTCGAACCAATTCATGGAACGTATCCACAAGTAACAGGAAAAGATATTGCAAATCCTATCGCATCTATTTTATCAGCAGCAATGCTATTAGAATATTTAGGTTTGCACGACGAAGCAGATGCAATTCAAAGAGCAGTAGAAAAATCGTTAGATTTAGGAATTACAACTCAAGATTTAAAAGTTAAAAATCAGTATTCAGCTTCTACTGCAAAAGTGGGTGACTTTATTGCGGATTACATTCAAAATCAAGAAGATAGTAATCTAAATTTTCAAAATATTTATATGGGACAAAGTACCATTATTTAAAAAATTTTATCAAAAAACGAATAAACTGTCATTCCTTTGAAAACAGGAATCTAATATTTTTTAGAAGCTATTTCCAGCTTTCATTACTCGCTTTTTTTGCAGAAAAAGCAAAAAAGAGCTCAAACAGACCATTTCAAATGCAGAGCATTCAACGACTCAAAAGAAATATTAAAGCGGAGTTAATCTGGGCTAAACTTGTTTGCTAGCTAATTATAATAAAAAAGAAAATTATTTGTGTAATTAAATAAAAATTCACAATATTTGACCAATGAATAAACATTTATTAAATATAATTTCTATTGTCATAGTCATCGTAATTATTACGACATGATAAGGAAGTGATATTTATAATATATTTTTAAATACAACCTTCCTGTAAAATGGAAGGTTTTTTTATGAATTTTTTTTAAGGATTGAGTATCATATTTAAGTGGTGTTAATTAATTGATTATCAGTATTTTGATACATTTTTTTAAGACCTGAATTTAAAGGATAATATTGAATTATATTCAATAAAAATAGAGAAATAGATTAATTTAGACAACAAATTGAAGAAAACAATAATGAAACTAAACAAACACAGTAGCAGATTGACGCAAGATGAATCTCAACCTGCATCACAAGCAATGTTATACGCAGTTGGTTTAACTGACGAAGACATGCAAAAAGCGCAAATAGGAATTGCGAGTACTGGTTATGATGGTAACCCATGTAATATGCATTTAAACAATTTGGCTGCAGAGGTCAAGGTGGAAAGCAATATTGCAGGTTTAGTCGGTTTAGGATTCAATACAATTGGAGTTTCAGATGGTATTTCTATGGGAACTTCTGGTATGAACTATTCATTAGCTTCAAGAGATATTATTGCAGATTCAATAGAAACAGTGATGAATGCTCAGAGTTATGATGCATTAGTTTCTGTAGTTGGTTGTGATAAAAATATGCCAGGAGCAGTTATCGCAATGTTGCGTTTAAATCGTCCATCAATAATGATGTATGGAGGAACAATTGCATCAGGAAATTACAAAGGAAAAAAATTAAATATTGTTTCTGCATTTGAAGCTTTAGGGCAAAAAATGGCAGGAGAAATAGAAGAAGAAGAATATAGAGAAATTATAAAAAGAGCAATTCCAGGAGCTGGAGCCTGTGGTGGCATGTATACAGCAAACACAATGGCTTCTGCAATAGAATGTATGGGTTTTGCTTTGCCTTATAATTCATCAATACCAGCAGAAAATCCTAATAAATTATCTGAAGCAGAAAGAACCGCTTTAGCAATTAAAAACTTATTAGAATTAGATTTAAAACCTTTAGATATCATTTCTAAAAAATCTTTAGAAAATGCAATTGCATTGGTAAATGCTTTAGGGGGTTCTACAAATGCAGTGCTACACTTTTTAGCAATTGCACATGCTGCAGATATTGAGTTTACATTAGAAGATTTTCAAAAAGTTTCAGATAGAACTCCATTAATTGCTGATTTAAAACCATCAGGAAAATACTTAATGGAAGATGTTCATGGAGTTGGTGGTACACCTGCAATTATGAAGTATTTATTAGAAAATGGATATTTACATGGAGATTGTATGACGGTTACTGGAAAAACATTAGCAGAAAACTTAGAAGATGTTGAAGCAATTGAATTTGATGAGCAAGATGTAATTTATCCGAAGGATAAAGCATTAAAATCGTCAGGAAATATTCAAATAATATACGGAAATCTTGCTACTGAAGGAGCTGTTGCAAAAATTTCTGGAAACGAAGGATTACTTTTCGAAGGAAAAGCGGTTGTTTATGATGGAGAGCAGGCTGCAAATACAGGAATTACAAATGGAGAAGTAGAAAGAGGAGATGTAGTCGTTATTAGATATGTTGGTCCAAAAGGTGGTCCAGGAATGCCAGAAATGTTAAAACCAACTTCGTTAATTATGGGAGCAGGTTTAGGTAAATCTGTCGCTTTAATTACTGATGGTCGTTTTTCTGGAGGAACTCATGGTTTTGTAGTTGGTCATATTACACCAGAAGCACAATCTGGAGGAACAATTGGTATTTTAGAAACAGGTGATAAAATTAGAATTAGTGCAGAAGACAATTCAATAAATGTTTTAATTTCTGATGAAGAAATTGCAGAAAGAAAATCTAAATGGGTTGCACCTGCATTAAAACATTCAAAAGGAATTTTGTACAAATATGCTAAAATGGTAGCATCAGCATCTAAAGGATGTATCACTGACGAATAATAAAAAGACGATCAATTCTACATAAGTAGGAATCTAAAACATAATAATATGGAAACACAAACCATAAAAAACAAAGAAACTTCAAAAAAAGCTACAGAAAGAATTTCTGGAAGCGAAGCAATCGTAAGATGCTTAATTGAAGAAGATATAAAAATAATTTATGGATATCCTGGAGGAGCAATTATGCCAGTTTACGATGAGTTATATAAATATCAAGATAAAATTCATCATGTTTTAACACGTCATGAGCAAGGTGCAACGCATTCTGCACAAGGATTTGCAAGAATTTCTGGAAAAGTAGGTGTTGCAATTGCAACTTCTGGTCCAGGAGCAACCAATTTAATTACTGGTATTGCAGATGCACAAATAGATTCTACACCAATGGTGTGTATTACGGGTCAAGTTCCTTCTCATTTATTAGGAAGTGATGCTTTTCAAGAAACAGATATTGTAGGTATTTCAACGCCAGTTACAAAATGGAATTGTCAAGTAACAAAAGCTGCTGATATTCCAGCTGCTTTAGCAAAAGCATTTTACATTGCAAGAAGTGGAAGACCAGGACCTGTTTTGGTTGATATTACTAAAGATGCTCAGTTTGAAGAGTTTGATTTTTCTTATGAAAAATGTACTAAAGTAAGAAGTTATGTTCCTGTTCCTAAAACAAATGTAAAATCTATCGAAGCTGCTGCAAAATTAATAAATGAAGCTAAAAAACCATTTGTTGTTTGGGGGCAAGGTGTAATTTTGAGTGAAGCGGAAGAAGCGTTTAAAGCAGTAATTGAAAAAGCAGGAATTCCTTCTGCGTGGACAATTCTAGGGGCTTCTGCGATTCCTACAAAACATCCTTTAAATGTAGGTATGGTTGGTATGCATGGTAATTATGCGCCAAATGTTTTAACAAACGAATGTGATGTTTTAATTGCAATCGGAATGCGTTTTGATGATCGTGTTACAGGTAAATTAGATGAATATGCAACACAAGCAAAAGTTATTCATTTTGAAATTGATCCATCAGAAGTTGATAAAAACGTAAAAACGGATGTAGCTGTTTTAGGTGATGCAAAAGCAAGCTTAGAAGCAATACTTCCTTTAATAAATGAAAATTCTCATACAGAATGGTGTCAGAAGTTTGCAGACTTATATGCTATAGAATACGAGAAAGTAATAAAGAATGATATACACCCAACCAAAGAAGGTTTAACAATGGGTGAAGTTATAAACCAAATAAATATTGAAAGCAAAGGAGAAGCTGCAATAGTTTCAGATGTTGGTCAACATCAAATGATTGCTTGTAGATATGCTGAGTTCAATAAAACTAAAAGTAATATTACTTCTGGTGGATTAGGTACAATGGGATTTGGTTTGCCTGCAGCAATTGGTGCTAAAATGGCGGCTCCAGATCGTGAAGTGGTTTCTATTTCTGGTGATGGAGGTTATCAAATGACAATTCAAGAATTGGGCACTATTTTTCAGCAAAAAGCAGCTGTAAAAGTAGTAGTTTTAAATAACGAGTTTTTAGGAATGGTTCGTCAATGGCAACAACTATTTTTTGATAAGCGTTATGCTTCAACAGAAATGACGAATCCAAACTTTGTAGCAATTGCAGAAGGGTATTATATAAAAGCAAAAAAAGTTACAAAGCGTGAAGAATTAGCTGCAGCTGTTAAGGAAATGATGGAAAGTAAAGAAGCCTATTTCTTAGAAGTTTGTGTAGAAAAAGAGGGTAATGTATTTCCAATGGTTCCTTCAGGAGCAAGTGTTTCAGACGTAAGATTAGAATAAAAGAAGAACAAGGAATAGAGAACAAAGAGTAGAGATTTAATTGAAGACTAAGACATTTTAAGTCTATTTTCTAAAATCTTTCATCTAATATCTTTTAAAAAAATGAGTACAGAAAAACAATTTTTTACAATATCAGTTTATACTGAGAATAATATTGGGTTGTTGAATAGAATTTCAGCAATTTTCCAAAGAAGACATGTAAACATAGAGAGTTTAAATACTTCTCCATCAGAAATTGAAGGTGTTTCTAAATTTACTATTGTTGTAAGTATGACAGAGGTAAATATTAAGAAAATCATTGGTCAAATAGAAAAACAAGTAGAGGTTATTAAAGCGTATTATCATAATGATGATGAAACAATTTATCAGATTTCTGGTTTGTTTAAAATTAAATCTGAATTGTTATTTGAAGAACCTCAAATTCAGAATATAATTAAAGAAAGTTACGCTAGAATTGTAACTGTAAACACTAATTTCTTTGTTCTTGAAAAATCAGGAAGAAAACAAGAATTGGTTGATTTACATGAGAAATTAAGCGTTTTTGGAATTATGCAATACACACGTTCAGGACGTATTGCTGTTACCAAAGAAGAAATGAAAATATCAACATTACTAGAAACATACAACAACTAAATAAATAAAAATGTCAAATTATTTTAACACATTAACATTAAGAGAAAAATTAGAGCAGTTAGGAAAATGTAGATTTATGGACGCTTCAGAATTTGAAGACGGAGTAGAAGCATTAGTAGGGAAGAAAATTGTTATTGTAGGTTGTGGTGCACAAGGTTTAAACCAAGGTTTAAATATGAGAGAATCTGGTTTAGATATCTCTTATACATTAAGACAAGCTGCTATCGATCAAAAGAGACAGTCTTATATCAATGCATCTTCAAATAATTTTGAGGTTGGTTCTTATGAAGAAATGTTACCAAGTGCAGATGTAGTAATTAATTTAACTCCAGATAAGCAACATACAAATGTTGTAAAAGCAGTAATGCCTTTAATGAAAAAAGGAGCAACTTTATCTTATTCTCATGGTTTTAATATCGTAGAAGAAGGAATGAAAGTTCGTGAAGATTTAACGGTAATTATGGTGGCGCCAAAGTCTCCGGGATCTGAAGTTAGAGAAGAATATAAAAGAGGATTTGGTGTACCAACATTAATTGCGGTTCACCCAGAAAATGATCCACAAGGAAAAGGTTGGGCAGAAGCGAAAGCATATGCAGTTGGAACAGGTGGTCATAAAGCCGGAGTTTTACAATCTTCTTTTGTTGCTGAAGTAAAGTCTGATTTAATGGGAGAACAAACTATTTTATGTGGTTTGTTACAAACAGGAGCAATTTTATCTTTTGATAAAATGGTTGAAGAAGGAATTGAAGCTGGTTATGCTGCTAAATTAATTCAATATGGTTGGGAAACTGTAACTGAAGCTTTAAAGCATGGAGGAATCACGAACATGATGGACAGATTGTCTAATCCTGCTAAAGTAGAAGCTTTTAGATTATCAGAAGAATTAAAAGATATTATGCGTCCATTGTTCCAAAAACATATGGATGATATTATGACTGGTCATTTCTCTCAAACAATGATGGAAGACTGGGCAAATGATGATAAAAACTTATTAACTTGGAGAGCTGCAACAGGAGAAACTGCATTCGAAAAGCAAAAAGTTACTGATCAAGAAATTCCAGAACAAGAATACTTTGATCACGGAACTTTATTAGTTGCTTTTGTAAGAGCTGGTGTTGAATTAGCTTTCGAGGCAATGACAGAATCAGGAATTATTGATGCTTCTGCTTATTATGAGTCTTTACACGAAACTCCGTTAATTGCAAATACAATTGCAAGAATGAAATTAGCTGAAATGAACCGTGTAATTTCTGATACTGCAGAATATGGTTGTTACTTATTCGATCATGCTTGTAAGCCTTTATTAACTGATTTTATGAAAACAGTTAATACAAACGTTATCGGTAAATCATTTAGTTCAGAAAATGGAGTTGATAATCAAGAGTTAATTAAAATTAACGCGATTATTAGAAATCATCCAGTAGAAATCGTTGGTACAAAATTAAGAACAGCGATGACAGCAATGAAAGTGATTAAATCGGCATAAATAAAGTGAAATTTTAACTTTTATAAAAACCTGTCAGATTTCAAAATCTGACAGGTTTTCTTTTTATATTCGGCCCATGCAAACAGAACAAAATTATTATCCAAGTTTAGATAGCGTAAAAGCTGCTTCAGAGAACTTAAAAGGAGTTGCTATTGAAACTCCGTTAGCTAAAAACTTTAATCTTTCTAAAGAGTTAGACGCAACAATTTTGTTTAAAAGAGAAGATTTACAAGTTGTTCGTTCATACAAAATTAGAGGAGCATACAATAAAATGTCTTCTTTAACTTCGGATGAAAAACAACGCGGAATTGTTTGTGCAAGTGCGGGAAATCATGCGCAAGGAGTTGCTTTATCTTGTAAATTATTACAGATAAAAGGAACTATTTTTATGCCGTCTCCAACGCCAAATCAAAAGATTAACCAAGTAAAAATGTTTGGTGAAGATTTTATCAATATTGTTATTGAAGGCGATACTTTTGATGATGCTTTTAATGCAGCGAAGTTAGAGTGTGATGCAAAAGAGAAAGTTTTTATCCATCCTTTTAATGATGAAAAAGTTATTGAAGGTCAGGCAACAGTTGGTTTAGAAATTTTGAGTCAAACTGATAAAAAAATAGATTATGTTTTTGTTCCTATTGGAGGAGGAGGTTTATCAGCAGGACTTTCATCTGTTTTTAAATATTTATCACCAGAAACTAAAATAATAGGCGTTGAGCCAGAAGGAGCACCTTCTATGCTAACATCAATCAGGAATAAAAAAAATACAGCTTTAGATACTATTGATGCTTTTGTTGATGGAGCAGCGGTTAAAAAAGTAGGAGATTTAAACTTTGCTATTTGTCAGAAAAACTTAACGGAAGTAATTACGGTTCCTGAAGGAAAAATTTGTCAAACAATTTTAGATCTTTATAATAAAGATGCAATTGTGGTTGAACCTGCAGGTGCTTTGAGTATTGCTGCTTTAGATCTTTTTTCTGATGAAATTAAAGGAAAGAATGTTGTTTGTGTTGTAAGTGGGAGTAATAATGATATTACAAGAACTCCAGAAATTAAAGAACGAGCTTTATTGTACGCTAACTTAAAGCATTATTTTATCGTAAAGTTTCCTCAAAGAGCAGGAGCTTTAAAAGAGTTTGTGGCAGAAATTTTAGGTCCAAATGATGATATCACTCATTTTGAATATACAAAAAAAAATAACAGAACAAATGGTGTTGCTGTTGTTGGTTTAGAGTTAAAATCTTCTGAAGATTTACAACCATTAATAAATAGAATGAAAGAAAGTAATTTCTTTGGCGACTACCTAAATGATAAGCCAGATTTGTTTCAATTTTTGGTATAATATTTATTCCTTTTTATAAGGAAATCAACGAAAACCTCGAAATCCTTTTCGTGAATAAATGACTATTTAAATCTAATTACAAAGGTAATTTAGTGTTATTTTTCGTTAATTTGGACTTAGTAGTTTGAAAAAATTAATTAATTAAATTCTGTTTTTCAGAGTTTTAATTTTAAAAACATTTTATGAAGAAACAATTTACGGAAATTCCAGAAGCATATAAAATCAGTTCACTTTTACATCAAAAAACATATTTAGTTAATGGTGAATTAAAAGAGTGGAAAGGCGATGTTGCTGAGGTTTATTCTACAATTTCATCAACTAAAGAGTATAAACCAACTTTATTAGGAACTGTGCCAGATTTGGGAGAAACTGAAGCCTTAGATGCTTTAAATTCTGCTTACAGAGCTTATGATAAAGGGCAAGGTTTGTGGCCAACAATGAGAGTTGTTGATAGAATTGAATGTATGGAAGAGTTTGCAGAGCAAATGAAAACCAAGCGTGATGAGGTTGTAAAATTATTAATGTGGGAGATTGGAAAGGCATTGCCAGATTCTGAAAAAGAATTTGATAGAACCATTGATTACATTTACGATACTATTGAAGACTACAAGCAAATGGACAGAGATTCTGCGAAGTTTGAAAAAAGTAGTGGAGTTCATGCTCATATTAGACGTGGTCCTTTAGGTGTAGTTTTGTGTTTAGGGCCTTATAATTACCCTTTAAATGAAACATTTGCATTGTTGATTCCTGCTTTAATTATGGGAAATACAGCTGTTTTTAAACCCGCAAAACATGGAGTTTTATTATTGTCTCCGTTATTGGAAGCTTTTCAGAATAGTTTTCCTGAAGGTGTGGTAAATGTAATTTATGGTAGAGGTCGTGTTTTAGCAACTCCTATTATGAAAACAGGTAAAGTAGATGTATTAGCTTTAATAGGTAATAGTAAATCTGCAAATGCAATTCAAGCAAATCATCCTTTTAAAAATAGATTGCGTTTAGTTCTAGGTTTAGAAGCTAAAAACCCTGCAATTGTATTGCCAGATGCAGATTTAGACTTAGCAATAGATGAGTGTATTTCTGGAGCAACGTCTTTTAATGGGCAACGTTGTACAGCTTTAAAAATTATGTATGTTCATGAGCATATTGTAGATAAATTTAACAAACGATTTGCAGAAAGAGTAGATAGTTTAAAATTTGGAAACCCTTGGGAAAGTGGTGTTAAGTTAACTCCTCTGCCAGAACCAGGAAAACCAGCATATATTCAAGAATTAATTGATGATGCTAGTGCAAAAGGAGCAAAAGTGATCAATAAAAAAGGAGGGAAAACTACGGATAATTATATTTTTCCAGCAGTTTTATACCCAGTTTCTAAAGATATGAGAGTATTTCAAGAAGAACAATTTGGACCAGTTACTCCAATTGTTTCTTTTAAAAATATTCAAGAGCCTTTAGATGATATGGCAGAATCTAATTACGGACAACAAGTAAGTGTTTTTGGTAGTGAAGTAAAAACGTTAGCTCCATTAATTGATACTTTAGTAAACTTGGTGTGTAGAGTAAACTTAAATAGTGCTGCTCAACGTGGGCCAGATGTGTATCCTTTTACAGGAAGAAAAGATTCTGCAGTTGCAACTTTAAGTGTGCATGATGCTTTACGTTCTTTTTCTATTAGAACATTTGTAGCGTCTAAAGATACTCCTTATAATAATGCTATTTTAGAAGAGCTATTAGATAAAAAGGCTTCTAATTTTATCAATACAGATTATCTTTTGTAAGAATAATTAGAAATTTATATAAAATAAAAAAACCTCCATTTATGGAGGTTTTTTTATGAAATTCTAAGAACAAGTTTTTATTCTATAATTTCGTAGTCAATGCTTAATTTCCGTAAAGATCTTAAGGCAGAGCCAGCGTTTTTATCTTCGACTTCAATTTCTACAGTGTCTCCTTCTAAAAGAATGTCTGTAAGTTCATTTGATAAGGAATCGCTAATGTTAGATGAGATTTCTGAAATACATTTGGCTATTGCTCTTCTATCTGGTCTTTGAGTATCACAAGACAATAAGTTTAGTTTCATAATTGTAATTTATTATTGCAATATACTTGAGTTTATGTTATTGATGTATAGTTATCCGTTTTAAATGATATTTAACAATATTGATATTATATAATCAATAATTACCTAAGTCGTTAAACCTTAATGGTTAGCATGGGTTTTAGTGCGTTTTTAGATAAGTTTTTGGTAACACTGCCTGTAAATAAATGTGCTAAACCAGTTCTTCCATGAGTGCTTAAAGCAATTAAATCTGCATTAATATCTTTAGAAAAATTTAAAATACCTTTTTCTACTGAAACATCACTATACACGTTTATTTTGTGTTTGGGTAGATTAAAACCTGAGATAAAATCTTTTACTTTTTGTTTTGCTTCAGCAGTTGACTGAAAGTTAGCGGGAGTATTTACTTTTAATAAATGAATTTTACTTTTAAAAGTATTTGCGAAATCGACAAATTTACCAAATACTTCTTTGTTTTCTTCCTTAAAGTTAGAAGCGAAAACTAAGGTTTCTAATTTAAAATTTTTGCTATCTTGTTTTACGACAATTACAGGTCTTTTAGAACTTCGTACTATTTTTTCGGTATTAGATCCAATGATCATTTCTTCAAGTTCAGAATGACCTTTAAACCCCATTATTATTAAATCTGCATCAATTTTATCTGCATATTTTTGTATTCCATCAAAAGGGTTGTTTAGTTTTATAAAGTACTCTACATTAATATCTTTACTAAATAAAGTATCTTTAAAATTCAATATTTTTTCTCTAATTTTTCTTAAATATAACATGCTTTCAGGAATGCTGAATTTACTACTTGCTGTCATGTCTATTACTCCTTTTGGGAGTTCAATTAAGTGAATAAGATAAACTGTTGCGTTTGTTTTTTTAGCAATTTTTGCTGCTATTTTACAAGCGTATTCAGATGTTTTTGAAAAGTCTGTAGGAACTAAAATCGATTTCATCTTACAAAAATTTAAAGGTTAATATCAATGTATCTAAAGTTACGAAAAATATTTGACTTGAACTTAGTTTGGTAAATCCCAAACATTTAGTATCTTTGCAGCGAAATTTACAGTAAATGAAGAAGGAAGGGGACTAAGAGTCCCCTCTTTTTATACTTTATTTTAAGATTAAAAATGGACCAAACAAAGGTAAGAGATTTAGTAGATGAAGCACTAGCACTGAATGAATCGTTGTATTTGATAGATTTCGTAATATCAGAAAACAATAAGATTCAGATAACAGTAGATGGTGATAATGGAGTTCCATTAAGTGAATGTATAAGAATTAGTAGAAGCGTAGATAATAATTTTGATAGAGAAGAAGAAGATTTCTCGTTAGAAGTTTCTACACCTGATATTGCACATCCATTAAAAGTAAATAGACAATATATTAAAAACATCAACAGAATACTTAAAGTGAAAACTTCGGTAGAAGAATTTGAAGGGACTTTAGTAGAAGCAGATGAAGATAAAATTGTTTTAAATTGGAAGGCTAGAGAGCCAAAACCAATAGGGAAAGGAAAAGTTACTGTAAGTAAAGCAGCAACTATAGCCTATAAAGATATTATAGAAGCAAAAGTGAAGATTGTATTTTAAGTAAAAAATGTAATGGAGAATATAGCATTAATTGATTCGTTTTCAGAATTTAAAGATAACAAGAGTATAGACAGAGTAACATTGATGTCTATTTTAGAAGAGGTTTTTAGAGCTACCTTAAAACGTAAGTTTGGGTCTGATGATAATTTTGATATTATTATTAATCCTGATAAGGGAGATTTAGAGATTTGGAGAAATAGAATTGTTGTTGCAGATGGTTTTTCTGAAGATGATAATGAAGAAATAGAATTAGCAGAAGCAAGATTAATTGAGCCAGATTTTGAAATTGGTGAAGATGTATCTGAAGAAGTTAAGTTAATTGATTTAGGAAGAAGAGCTATTTTGGCATTACGTCAGAACTTAATTTCTAAAATTTACGAACACGATAGTACAAATATCTTTAAGCAATTTAAAGAATTAGAAGGCGAGTTATATAGTGCAGAAGTGCATCACATTCGTCACAATGCAATTATTCTATTAGATGATGATGGAAATGAAATTGTATTACCTAAGAGTGAACAAATAAGGTCAGACTTTTTTAGAAAAGGAGATTCTGTTAGAGGTGTTATAAAAACAGTAGAATTAAGAGGTAATAAACCTGCAATTATATTGTCTAGAACATCTCCATTGTTTTTAAATAAATTATTCGAGCAAGAAATTCCAGAAGTTTTTGACGGTTTAATTACTGTAGAAGGAGTTGCAAGAATACCAGGTGAAAAAGCAAAAGTAGCGGTAGATTCTTATGATGATAGAATCGATCCTGTTGGAGCTTGTGTAGGAGTAAAAGGTTCAAGAATTCACGGTATAGTTCGTGAGTTAGGGAATGAGAATATAGATGTTATTAACTATACCAAGAACGAACAATTATTCATTTCAAGAGCATTGAGTCCTGCAAAAGTGACGTCAATGGAAATTGAAATGTATGATGAAGAGAAAAATGGTAAAAAAGGACGCGTAAAAGTTCTTTTAAAACCAGAAGAAGTTTCTAAAGCAATTGGTAGAGGTGGTGTAAATATTCGTTTAGCGAGTGAGTTAACAGGTTACGAAATAGACGTTCAAAGAGAAGGTTTGGAGGAAGAAGATGTTGAGTTAACAGAATTTACTGACGAAATTGAAGATTGGGTTATTACTGAATTCAAAAAGATTGGTTTAGATACTGCAAGAAGCGTATTAGAAACTAGTGTTGCTGAGTTGGTGAAAAGAACCGATTTAGAGGAAGAAACAATTATGGATGTTCAGAGAGTTCTTAAAGAAGAATTTGAAGACTAAGTATAGTATAGAAGTAAAGTAAAAATTATATTTTTACAAGTATAAAGTTAAAAAGAATATATGTCTGTAGGCAAAACAATGAGGCTTAATAAAGTTTTAAGAGAGTTAAATATTTCTCTTGATAGAGCAGTCGAATATTTAGCGGATAAAGGTCACGAAATAGAAGCGAGACCTACCACTAAAATTCCGGGTGATGTTTATCAAGTTTTACTTGATGGCTTTGAAACAGATGCTAACAAGAAAGCGGCATCTAAAGAAGTTGGAGAGGAAAAACGTAAAGAGAAAGAAGCAATTCGTTTAGATCTAGAAGCTAAGTTAGAGAAAAAAAGAGCGGAAGAGGTTAAGAAGGAAGAGGTTTTAAAAGCCAAAGCAGATAAATTAGAACTTAAAACTGTAGGTAAGATTGATATTGATAATATCGGTAAAAAACCTGTAGTTAAAGTTGAAGAGGTAAAAGAAGAACCTAAAAAGGTTGTTGTTGCCCCTAAAGCTGAAGAACCTAAAATTGAAGAAGCTAAAGCTGAAGAGCCTAAAGTGGAAAAATCAGTTGAAGAGAAAGCAGTTGTTGAAACTCCGGTTGTTGAAGTACCAGTTGTTGAAAAATCAAAAGCTGCAAAGCCAGAAGTTAAGAAATCTGTTTCTGAAATTGAAAAAGAAGTTTCTAAGGTTGGAGATAAACCTAAGAGTAAAAAAGAAGCTTTAAGAGCAGAGGAAAAAGCTGAAGATGTTACGCCAGAAAATGCGGAAGCTATCAAAACTCAGTATAAAAAACTAGACGGCCCAAACTTTACAGGTAAGAAAATTGATTTAAAACAATTTGAGAGACCAAAGAAAAAGAAGCCAGAAGTTAAAAAAGACGCAAACGCAGATAAAAAGAAACGTAAGCGAATTGTAACTAAAGCAGGAGCGCCAGGTTCTGCAACAGCTAGACCTGTTAGGCCAGCACAAAACAGAGGTGGAAGTGGTAGGCCTCCATTTAATAGAGGTGGAAGAGGTGCTGCAAGACCAGCAGCAGTTAAGAAAGAAGAACCAACAGAAGCAGAAATTCAAAAGCAAGTTAGAGAAACGCTTGAGAAACTTCAAGGGAAATCTTCTAGAGGAAAAGGTGCAAAATACCGTAGAAATAAAAGAGATGCGCATAGAGAACATTCTGATGCAGAATTAGAAGCTCAAGCATTAGATAATAAAATATTAAAAGTAACAGAGTTCGTTACTGTAAGTGAAGTTGCTACAATGATGGAGGTTCCAGTAACCAACATTATTTCTGCATGTATGTCTTTAGGAATGATGGTTACAATGAATCAGCGTTTAGATGCTGAGACATTAGTAATTGTTGCTGAAGAATTCAATCATAAAGTAGAGTTTATAGGAGCTGAAGTAGAAGAGTCTATAGAAGAAGTTATTGATAAACCAGAAGATTTAGTAACTCGTGCACCAATTATTACGGTAATGGGTCACGTAGATCATGGTAAAACTTCTTTATTAGATTATATTAGAAAAGCAAATGTAATCGAAGGTGAAAGTGGAGGTATTACACAACACATTGGAGCATATTCAGTAAATGTTGGAGATCAAAAAATAGCATTTTTAGATACACCTGGTCACGAGGCCTTTACAGCAATGAGAGCACGTGGTGCGCAAGTAACGGATTTAGTAATTATTGTAGCTGCAGCAGATGATGATGTAATGCCACAAACAAAAGAAGCTATTTCTCACGCACAAGCGGCAGGAGTTCCAATCATATTTGCTATCAATAAAATTGATAAGCCAAATGCGAATCCAGATAATGTGAAAACACAATTATCTCAAATGAATTTGTTGATTGAAGAATGGGGTGGAAACATTCAGTCTCAAGATATATCAGCAAAAATTGGAACAGGAGTTCCTGAATTATTAGAAAAAGTTTTATTAGAAGCTGAAATTTTAGAATTGAAAGCGAATCCTAATAAAAATGCAGTTGGAGCAGTAGTTGAAGCTTCACTAGATAAAGGTAGAGGATATGTTTCTACGATATTAGTACAAGCTGGAACTTTAAAAATTGGAGATTACTTGTTAGCAGGTAAACACAGTGGTAAAGTAAGAGCAATGTTTGATGACCAAGGAACTAATTTAAAAGAAGCTGGACCATCAACACCAGTATCAATCTTAGGATTAGACGGAGCGCCACAAGCAGGAGATAAATTTGTTGTCTTTGACGATGAAAGAGAAGCGAAACAAATTGCTTCTAAGAGATCTCAATTACAACGTGAGCAATCTGTAAGAACTCAGAAAACATTAACGTTAGATGAAATCGGACGTAGAATTGCGTTAGGAGACTTTAAAGAATTAAACATTATCTTAAAAGGAGATGTAGATGGTTCTGTAGAAGCTTTAACAGATTCTTTCCAGAAATTATCTACCGAAGAAATTCAAGTTAATATTTTACATAAAGGTGTTGGAGCCATTACAGAAAGTGATGTGTTATTAGCAACAGCTTCAGATGCAATTATTATTGGGTTTAATGTACGTCCGCAAGGAAATGCAAGAGCAATAGCAGATAGAGAAGAAGTAGATATTAGAACATACTCTATTATTTATGCAGCTATCAATGACTTAAAAGACGCCATGGAAGGAATGTTATCTCCAGAAATGAAAGAAGAAGTTAGTGGTAATGTAGAAATTAGAGAAGTTTATAAAATATCTAAAGTTGGTAACATTGCAGGTTGTATGGTAATGTCTGGTAAAATCTTTAGAGATTCTAAAATTAGAATTATTAGAGATGGAATTGTAGTTCATGATGGAGTTTTAACATCGTTAAAACGTTTTAAAGATGATGTTAGAGAAGTTGGTAAAGGGTTCGATTGTGGACTTCAACTTAAAAACTACAACGACATTGAAGAAGGTGATGTAATTGAAGCTTATAAAGAAGTAGCAGTTAAGAAGAAATTGAAATAGTAATTTCAAAACTTATATACTAAGTCGAGATTTCAGCATGCTGAAATCTCGACTTTTTTTATGCGCTTTATTTAAAATATTCAATAATTGATATAGAGAAGTCTTTATGGTTTTTATCAAAATGAAATATTAACACAAAATTAGTAATAGCAATTGTAAGGTTTCCTTTTTTTGAAAGACTTGACTATTATTCAATCAATATAAACATATAAACAATGAAAAAATCTATTTTAGCAATTGCTATTTTTGCAATCACATTAATTAGTTCAACAGAAGTAACAGGTCAAGAATTTAAAGACTTAGATAAAAGTCCAATGGATGCAGCATCATATCCAAGTAGTTATAAAATTTCTGACAAAGTTGTAAAAGTAACTTACGGAAGACCACAATTAAAAGGAAGAGCATTAAGTAAATTAGCCCCAGTTGATAAAGTTTGGAGAACTGGTGCAAATGAAGCTGCAGAAATTACATTTTATAAAGATGTAACTTTCGGTGGTAAAGCTGTAAAAGCAGGAACTTATTCTTTATTTACAATACCAAAAACAGAAGGAGATTGGACAGTTATTTTAAGTACAGCGAAGAATGTTTGGGGTTCTTATTATTATAAAGAAAACCAAGACGTTGTTAGAGTTTCAGGAACAGTTTCTACATCAGAAAAAAGTATAGAAGCATTTTCTATGCTATTTGCTGATGATATGACATTAAAAATGGGTTGGGCAAATACAGTAGTTTCTGTATCTATCAAATAATTTTATTTTCAATAATTTTTAAAACCATCTAATTTTTAGATGGTTTTTTTCCTTTTTAAAGGTGTTTTTCACCCTTTTAATAAAGTTTTATTTCGAAAAAGCCTTTCATATGCTTTATTTGTATGAAATAAAATAATAACCATTAAGTTAAAAATTATGAAAACTATCTTAAACAAAATATTCTTTTTTATCACTTTAGTAAGTACAATAGCATTTACAAATTGTAATAACTCAGATGATAATTCTCTAGAATTAAACATTCAAAACAAAGTAAAGTTGTTAGAAAGTAGTGAATGGCTATTAAAAGGTTTTGAAGACAGAGTAATGCATACATTTGTTGCAGGCGAAAGACTTACATATTATGGTACTGATAATGAATTTACAGATGAAGCGATTCCTGGAACACAAGTTTATACAGTTAGTGGAGAACTTTTAACGTTAGATTTTAATTTTGGTAACGTAGCTACTTATGAAATAAGGTTTTCTTGCGACAATACTATTGTAGAATTTTTAAAAGATGAAGAAGTAAATACTACACTTTACAAAAGAAACTCAAATTATAAAGACTGTTTGTAAGCAGTATTTTAAAAAGTATAGATCCTATTTTTCTGTTTTTAATTCAAAAATGATGTTCAATAATTATAAAAAGTTAATTAAATACCTTTTTTTAACGCCACTTTTAATGGCTTTTCAATGTGATGATGAGTTAATATCTACAATCGAATACAATACATACAGTATTAAGATAACACCAAAAAAAACATTTTCTTTAAACGATACTATTTGGGTAGAAGGTAGAATTTCTGCAAAAGCTTTTGATACAGCAATTAATGACTCTATCTTTAATGATAACAATCAAGCCAACTCATTTTATATATCTAAATTTATAACACCAACAGAGCATTCAAATGCCAAAGATGCAATTGATAGTTTTGAATTAATTTACGAAGTTGGTGAGTTTTCTTTTCTTGGAATTTGCGAAAATTCAAAATTATTTGCGGATGCTATTTTAGATAAAGATCAATTATTTTATACTTACAAATTAGGCTTAAAACCAAAATTCACAGGAGATTTTGTTATTAGTGGTTTAGATGGTGAAATTCAAAATGTAGAAAGAAACTTATCTATTTCAGAAGCATATCCAATAGATAGACATCCAAAACAAATAGGGTTTCTAAATTGTGAAGCTGTTTCTTGGTTATATATAGAAGAATCTACAAGAGAATTTCTATTTAAAGTAGAGTAGAAATTCATGTTTTTTTTAAAGACCTCATCAATTTTAATACTCAATTAAAATAGATAAGGTCTTTGTTGTTTATAAATAAGACTCTTTTGTAGAATAAACGTAAATTTGCACCCTTAAAAGCAGAAAAAATGCAATATAATCACCTAGATATAGAAAAGAAATGGCAGAAATTTTGGGCAGAAAACCAAACTTTCAAAGCCAGTAATGAATCGGAGAAGCCTAAATATTATGTGTTAGATATGTTTCCTTATCCTTCAGGAGCAGGTTTACATGTTGGGCATCCTTTAGGATATATCGCAAGTGATATTTATGCACGTTACAAGCGTCATAAAGGTTTTAATGTTTTGCATCCTCAAGGGTACGATTCTTTCGGTTTACCGGCAGAACAATATGCAATTCAAACAGGACAACATCCAGCAAAAACAACGGAAGAAAATGTTGCAACTTACAGAAGACAATTAGATAATATTGGTTTTTCTTTTGATTGGAGCAGAGAAGTGAGAACTTCAAGTCCTGAGTATTATAAATGGACTCAGTGGATTTTTATTCAACTTTTTGATTCTTGGTATAATAAAGACACAGACAAAGCAGAAGATGTTTCTACGTTGATTAAAATCTTTAAAAAAGAAGGAAATGCGACTGTAAATGCAGTTGCAGATGAAGAAATTACTATTTTTTCTGCAGATGAATGGAAAGCTTTTTCGAAAGTAGAACAAGAAGAAATTTTATTACAATACCGTTTAACATTTTTGTCTGATACAGAAGTAAACTGGTGTCCTGCTTTAGGAACCGTTTTAGCAAATGACGAAATTGTAAACGGAGTTTCAGAAAGAGGAAGTCATCCTGTTATTCGTAAAAAAATGACACAATGGTCTATGCGAATTTCTGCTTATGCACAACGTTTGTTAGATGGATTAGAAAAAATCGATTGGCCACAACCTTTAAAAGACTCTCAAACCAATTGGATTGGACGTTCTCAAGGAGCAATGGTTTCTTTTAATGTTGATAATGGTGCTGAAAAATCATCTTCTGAAGTAAAATTAACTTATAAAGAACTAGAAGCTTTAAAAGAATTACGTCAGAATTTATCAAAAGCAGAATCAAGGCTTTGGGATGAATTAAAGAATAAAAAAGGAGCATCAAAATTTAGAAAAAAGTACACAATTGGTACATTTTTAGTAGATTATGTATGTATCTCAAAAAATATAATTGTTGAATTTTCTGGTAAAGAAGATGAAGCAGCAAGAACTGAATTTTTCAATAATGAAGGTTTTAATGTAATCCGTTTTACAAACGAAGAAGTAATTGAAAATGTACTTGGCGTAGTTTCTAAAATTAATTCAGCAATTCAATTTCCAAAAGCAATTGAAAAAACTGAGAAAAAAGAAGTTGCAGTTAAAGAAGAAAATCAATATAAAATTGATGTCTTTACAACAAGACCAGATACAATTTACGGTGTAAGTTTTATGACATTAGCTCCAGAACATGAGTTGGTTTCTAAAATTACAACAGATGCTCAAAAATCTGAAGTTGAAGCTTATATTACTGCAACAGCAAAACGTTCTGAACGTGATAGAATGGCAGATGTAAAAACCATTTCTGGTGCTTTTACAGGCGCGTATGCAATTCACCCTTTTTCTGGTGAAAAAGTACAAATCTGGATTGGAGATTACGTTTTAGCAAATTATGGAACGGGTGCAGTTATGGCAGTTCCTTGTGGAGATCAACGTGATTATGACTTTGCAAAACATTTTGGAATTCCGATTCCGAATATTTTTGAAGGTGTAGATATTTCTGAAGCTGCACATACAGGTAAAGACGGAACAAAAATTGCAAATTCTGACTTTTTATCAGGATTAAAATACAAGAAAGCACTAAAACTGGCCATTTTTGAAATGGAGAAACGTGGTTTTGGTTATGGAAAAATAAACTACAGATTGCGTGATGCGGTTTTTAGCAGACAACGTTATTGGGGAGAACCATTTCCTGTATACTATAAGGATGGAATGCCACAAATGATTGATGCAGAACACTTGCCAATTGTGTTGCCAGAAGTTGAAAAATACTTGCCAACTGAAGATGGAAAACCACCTTTAGGGAACGCAACAGAATGGGCTTGGGATTCTAGAGGAAAGAAAGTTGTTTCTAACGATAAGTTAAAAAACAAAACGGTTTATCCTTTAGAATTAAACACAATGCCTGGTTGGGCAGGAAGTTCTTGGTATTTTAATAGATATATGGATGCAACAAATTCTAACGAATTTGCAAGCAAAGAATCTTTAGAATATTGGAAAGAAGTAGATTTATATATCGGAGGATCTGAACATGCGACAGGACATTTATTGTACGCGCGTTTTTGGCAAAAATTCTTATTCGATAAAGGAATTGTACCTGTAGATGAGTTTGCTAAAAAGTTGATTAATCAAGGAATGATTTTAGGAACTTCTGCATTTGTTTATAAAGCAACTCCTTTTGTAAAAAATGGTTGTGGTTGTTCTGACGAAAAATCTAATGATGATGTTATAGCGAAGATACCTACAGTAATAGTTTCGAAAAATTTATTTAATTCTGATGATGAATTTGAAACAGTGGTTAAAAATTACTTATTAGATAATAAGTTTTTAGATCCTAATTTTGCAGATTTAGTAATGATTACAAAAACTGCTTTACATGCTGATGTTTCTTTGGTGAATGCTTCTGATGAATTAGATGTTGATGGATTTAAGAATCATGCTTTAAATAGCGATTATAAAAATGCCGAATTTATTTTAGAAGACGGAGTTTATAAAGTAGGGCGTGAAGTAGAAAAAATGTCTAAATCTAAATATAATGTTGTAAACCCTGATGCTATTTGTGAAGAATATGGAGCAGATAGTTTACGATTATTCGAAATGTTTTTAGGCCCTTTAGAACAAGCGAAGCCTTGGAAAACTTCTGGTATTTCTGGAGTTTCATCATTCTTAAAGAAATTATGGAAATTATATTTTAATGGAGAAACGTTTGAGGTTTCAGACGCAGAACCAACAAAAGACGAATTAAAAACTTTACATAAAACAATTAAAAAAGTAGAAGAAGATATTGAGAATTTCTCATTTAACACATCGGTTTCTACATTTATGATTGCAGTAAACGAATTAACTGCTTTAAAATGTAACAAACGTGCAATTTTAGAGCCTTTAGCAACTTTAGTATCTCCTTATGCTCCTCATATTGCAGAAGAATTATGGAGTTTACTAGGTCATAAAGAAAGTATTTCTACAGCTGGTTTCCCAGTTTTTGAGGCAAGTCACTTGGTAGAAAGTGCTAAGAATTATCCTATTTCTTTTAATGGAAAAATGCGTTTTACATTAGAACTTCCTTTAGATTTATCGAAAGAAGAAATAGAAAAGACAGTAATGGAAAATGAAAAGACAATTGCTCAATTAGAAGGTAAATCTCCTAAAAAAGTAATTATTGTTCCTGGTAAAATTATAAACATCGTAATCTAGTATACTTAGTGTGCTTTTCTTTGTAAATAAAAAGTTATCAAATCTGTCATTTCGAAATGAGCCTTTTTAGGCGATTGAGAAATCTCATTAATTATAAGTTTTTATAGATTCTTAATTCTTTCCCTTTGTAGAAAAGAATTAAGAATCTAATTAAGTAAAAAATATAAAATAGTGATTGATTTTAATGAAATTATTGGTTTAGTTGCAGCTGTTCTTACAACCGCATCATTTTTGCCACAAGTTTTTAAAACATATAAAACAAAAGATACATCTGGACTTTCATTAACCATGTACATTGTCTTTTTTATTGGAGTTGTTTTATGGTCAGTTTATGGTATTTATATAAACAGTTTATCAATAATTTTAGCGAATTCGATTACTGCAATTTTAGCTTTATATTTAATTTTTATGAAGTTAAAATATAAATAAGAAAATAGATCTCAGATATAATTAAAAGTCATTGCAATTTTGCAATGGCTTTTTTTATTTAACTATCTTGTCAGCTGAATGAGTGTAACAAAAAATCAACTTTTTAAACGTCAAATTACTTTATCTGAGATAGGTGAAGTCGGGCAACAAAAACTACAAGACGCATCTGTTTTAGTTGTTGGTTGTGGAGGCTTAGGAAGTCCGATTGCTGTATACTTAGCTTCAAGTGGGATAGGAAAAATTCATTTAGTAGATTTTGATACTGTAGATGTTTCTAATTTACACAGGCAAGTTTTTTATAGTTTAGATGATGTTGGCAAATCTAAAGCAGCAGTTTTATCAGAATTTATAAAAAAAAGAGCAGCTTTTACAGACGTTAGTTTTACCAATAAACCAATAACAAAAGAAAACGTATTTGACCTGATTTCTGAATTTGATATTATTGTTGATGGTACAGATTCTTTACCTACAAAATACTTATTGAATGATGCTTGTGTGATTGAAAACAAACCATTGGTTTATGGATCTTTGTATAAGTTTGATGGTTATGTTGCAAGTTTTAATGTTTTGCAAAATGATGGAAGTTATTCAGCTAATTTAAGAGACGCTTTTCCAGAAATGGCAACAGATGTACCTAATTGCTCAGAAGCTGGTACAATGAACTCTATTGTTGGTATGATTGCCACGCAACAAGTAAACGAAGTTTTAAAGTTGATAACAGGAATTGGAAAACCGTTAGCAAATGAATTATTGATTTACAATTCGCTTCAAAATACACAGTTAAAGATGAAGTTAAAACCAACAGTTTTAAAAGATAAGATTGCAAAATTATTTAAAATACAAACCTATTTTGATGCTGCTTGTGCTACTCAAAATTCAGATTGGCAAATATCTTCAGCTGCATTAAAAGAGCAATTGTCACTTCGAGCGCAGTCGAGAAGTTTAGAAATTATTGCTGTTTTACCAAATTTAAAATTACCTTTTAAGGTAAATCAAACAATTCCTATTCAACAATTTGATGTCGATAAAATTAAAGTAGATTTGACCAAAACTTATGTAATGGTTTGTCAAAGAGGTTTTAATAGTTACAAAGCAACAAAAATGTTGAAAGCAAAATATCCAGAGTTAAATGTTTTAAGTTTAACTGGAGGGATTTCAGGTTATTAAAATGAAAAGAAAAGGTGTTTTGAAAATCGTTTCTGAAAAACGAGCTTGGTATGAGAGACTTTTAGCTGCTGTTTTTTATTCAGTTGCAGTTTATGTAATTTTCTTGTTTTATTTAAATAACTCAGTTTCTTTTTCAGAAAAATACTATATCAAAAGCTTTCGAATTTTATCATCGCTAATTATTGTGATTAGTTTCGGAATTCGATTTTCTTATGTGGTTAATCATCATTTTGATTTTGCTTTAATGAAGTATAGAGTTTATTTGTCTGTTGGACCTTTTGGGGTTGGAAAATGGCAAGATATCAAGAAATTAGACAGAGTTTCTACTTTTCTAAATTTACGAGAAGAATGCGAAGTTAATATTTGGGATATAAGAAACAAAAGATATAAGATTGCTGTTTTTGAAGAAATAGATAATGCGGTTGATTACGGTAGAGATTTAGCCAAAAACTTAGAAATTAAATTTTTAGAAAGAAATTAAAGAATGAAAAATCCTTTCGATTTTTATAGTAAAGAAAAGTCAGAATTAGAAATAGAAGCAAAGCAATTAAAACGTAAATCTGTAAACTTAAGTATTTTTAGGTTTGGGGTATTTTTAACGACTTGTTTTTTAATGTATCTGACTTTTGGTAGTTATCCCGATGTTTTTATAATTGCCTTTTTAGGTATTTTATTATTTAGTTTTTTAGTTGTAAAACATGTTAGTTTACAAAGAGAAAGAGCAATCGTAACCTCTAAAATTAACATTAATAAAACAGAACTGAAAGTTTTACAAAGAGACTTTCATCACTTAGAATCAGGAGAAGAATTTGTAAACCCTACTCATTATTATAGTAATGATATTGATTTGTTTGGTGTAGGTTCTTTTTTTCAGTTTGCAAACAGAACTGTTACTCTTGAAGGTAAAAAACTACTTGCAAATGCATTCACAGAAAATAGTACAGATGGAATTGTAGAAAAACAAAATACCATTAAAGAATTAGCAGCTAAAGTTAAGTGGAGACAACATTTTTCTGCTTTAGCGAGTTTAATTACCACAAAAGATACTTCAGGTTTTATTACAGATTGGGTACATAATTATACTCCAGTTTTATCTAAAATTCAAATCTTATTTTCTCTTATTTCTTTAACTTTAATTGGTTTGGTTTCCTTTGGAATTATTCCGTTTTCAATTATACTAATTTGGTTTTTTATAGGGCTTTTTGTTACGGGAAGGTTTTTGAAGAAAACCAATAACTTATATTCAGATACTGATAAAGTAAGAGAAACATTTAAGCAATATCATGTTTTGTTAAATGAAATCGAGAATGAAAATTTTTCATCCAAAACTCTAAAAGAAAAACAAGGAATTATCAATTCTGAAACCAAAAAAGCATCAGTTATTTTTAAAGAGTTTTCTAGGGTTTTAGATGCGTTCGATCAACGAAATAATATTTTAATTGCAGTTGTTGGAAATGGACTTTTTCTAATTGATATTTTTAATGCTTGCAAGGTTGAAAAATGGATTGTTCAATATAAACATACTGTAGATAAATGGTTTTCTGTGGTTGCTTTTTTTGATGCTCAAAACTCGTTAGCAAATTTTCATTTTAATCATACAGCTTTTGTTTTTCCTGAAATTACAGATCAAAAAGGAATTATCAAATCGACTAATTTAGGACATCCTTTATTAAAGGTTGATAAAAGAATTGATAATGATTTTACCATTTATAAAGAGCAGTTTTTTATTGTTACTGGTGCAAATATGGCAGGGAAAAGTACTTTTTTAAGAACCATTTCTTTGTCTATTGTGATGGCGAATTGTGGTTTGCCTGTGTGTGCAGAAAGTTTTAAATATTCGCCAATAAAACTGATTACAAGTATGCGAACTACAGATTCTTTAACAGAAGATGAGTCGTATTTTTATTCTGAATTAAAGCGTCTAAAATTTATTGTTGATGAAATTAAAACAACAGATTATTTTATCATTTTAGATGAAATTTTAAAGGGAACAAATAGTAAAGACAAGGCAATTGGTTCTAAAAAGTTTGTAGAGAAATTAACGAAATCGAAATCTACAGGAATCATTGCAACGCATGATGTGAGTTTATGTGAATTAGAAAACGAATTTTCAGATATCAAAAATTACTATTTTGATGCAGAAATTATAGACGATGAATTGCATTTCGATTACACGCTTAAAAACGGAATTTGTAAAAATATGAATGCTTCTTTTTTGTTGAAGAAAATGGAAATTGTCTAGAAGCTATTTCCTGCTTTCGCTACTCGCTTTTTTTAGTTGTGTTCTCGATACAAATTTTCAAAAAAGAAAATTCACTCGAACTGACAACTAAAAAAGAGCTCAAACAAACCGCTCAATCAGGGCTAAACTTGTTTGCTAGCGATTGTTCTTTTTTAAAATAATAAGTATTTCTATTTGTCATTCCTGCGAAGGCAGGAATCCATAAGTAAGCTTGTTTATAATCCTTAATAACTCAACGATTAAAGTAATAAGCAAACAAGTCTAACCTTTTATGTTCTTTTTAAATTAACGTCATTAATATGAACGAAGTATTCTATTTTTAATATGAGATTGCCACAGTTTACAAAAAAGTAAACTTCGCAATGATCTGTGTTAAAAAACTATTATTTATTGTTAAAATTTCTTTTATTTCAGAAAATATAAGTTTTGATGATTTTCATTGTAAATTTGTTTGTTAGTCGCAATAGAAAAAATTTGCTTTATTAATTTATTAGCTATTGCAATTTTAATTACTCTCTCGGGTTTTCCTTTTTCTTTAAGTCGTTCATACATTTCGATACAATTTTTATTTACTCTTTTTGCAGACCAACTACATAAATACAAAAGTTTTCTAATTTGAGGTTTGCCCATTTTACAAATATGTCCTTTACCTTTTACACTTGTTCCTGATTGATATAGCCTTGGACTAAATCCTACAAAAGCAGTCAGTTGTTTATAGTTATCAAATTTTGTGAAATTATCTGTAATAACACTCATCATAATAGCCGTTTTTAGCCCGATTCCTGGTATCGTTTTTATTCTTTCAACCGTGTCTTTATAAGCTAATCTTCCTATTTGCTCTATCTTTTTTTCAAACTTATCAATACGTCTTATTAATAATATTAGTACTTGTTTTAATTCTTTTCTAAGATCCGAACTCAACAAACCTGTTGCTTCAAAGGATTCTAATTGTCTTTTTGTTTGATGTTTTTGTTTTTTTAGTAATTCTAAAGCTGTGTAAAGTTGTTTAATTTCTATACTAGGTTTACTCTCTGGACACCATCTTTTTAACTCATATTGAGCACCATATTCGGCAATTGTCTTTGCGTCTTTTTTATCTGTTTTTGCTCTATATAATCTTGTTTGACTATATCTTCTAATTATCAAAGGATTTAATACACATACATTAAAACTAGATGCATGTAAAAAAGTTGCTAACTGAACATAATAAGGACCACTAGCCTCCATTACAATCCAGTCTGATGCACTAATCAATTTAATAAATTGCTCAAAACCTGTATTTTGATTCTTAAAAATTTTGTGAATCCATTTATCTTTTTCTAAATAAGAAACATCAAAGGTTTGCTTACTAATATCAATTCCTATAATTTTACTCATATCAAATGTTTTTATAGAAAAATTACTACATTTACTTATCAATCCTAAATACAGACTTGATGGTCTAATGATCTGTTCAAGTTTATGTAGTAAGGGGTAAAGTGATTAGCATTGCGAACGGTCTTTAATGACAAATGACGGACTATAATCTTTTCCTTTACCCTTACTTTTCTTGTTAAATATTAAATCTAATTTAAGCTTTTTAAAAACAGATCCTTATTTTTACAAACATAGGATGACAGAAGTTTCCAAACAAGTTTAGCCCTGATTGAAACGGCATCCTTTTTATTTTTCATAAAAAGATACAGTGGAAAGCAGGAAATAGCTTCTAAAAATTAATTTAAATCTTCGTTAAAATATCTAAGGCAGTTTTTACGCTATCAATTCGAATAAAAGTAACTAATAAACGCAAACCGTTTTTGCTTTCTTTCTCTTTCATAACACAGCTTTTTCCATTTTTCTGAACGTATTCTAACATTCTAGTAAACGCTTCTGTATGGTAAAAATCACTTTGTTGATTGGCAACAAAATAACCCATCATTCTTTTTTGCTTTAAAATAACTTTCTCTAAACCGAGTTCTTTTGCCAACCATTTTATACGAACAGAATTTAATAAATCTTCTACTTGTGTAGGGATTTCGCCAAAACGATCTATAATTTCAGTTTCGAAAACTAGTAATTCTTCTTCCGTTTTTAGCTCGCCTAATTTGTTGTATAGACTCAATCTTTCTGTAATTGAATTGATATAATCATCTGGAAATAAAATTTCGAAATCAGTATCAATAGTTACGTCTTTTACATACTCTTTTGGCTTAGAATCGTCTGTAGGATATAATTCTTTAAATTCGTTTTCTTTAAGCTCGTCAATTGCTTCTTGTAGTATTTTTTGATATGTATCAAACCCAATATCATTGATAAATCCACTTTGTTCACCACCCAATAAATCTCCTGCTCCACGAATTTCTAAATCTTTCATGGCAATATTAATTCCGCTTCCTAAATCTGAAAATAAAACCAATGCTTCGATACGTTTTCTGGCATCATCGGTCATCATATGATAAGGAGGCGTTATAAAATAACAGAACGCTTTTTTGTTAGAACGACCAACTCTACCACGCATTTGGTGTAAATCTGAAAGTCCGAAATTATTGGCGTTATTAATAAAAATAGTGTTGGCATTTGGTACATCTAAACCACTTTCTATAATTGTTGTAGAAACTAAAACATCGAATTCGCCACTCATAAAACTGAGCATTAATCCTTCTAACTTTTTACCTTCCATTTGTCCGTGACCAATGGCAACTTTAGCGGAAGGAACCAACCTCTGTATTAAACCAGCAACTTCTTTAATGTTTTCTATTCTATTATGAATAAAGAAAACCTGACCTCCTCTGGAAATTTCGTAAGAAATAGCATCTCTTATTATTTCTTCAGAAAAACGAATTACATTACTATCTATTGGATGCCTGTTTGGTGGTGGCGTTTTTATAACAGATAAATCTCTTGCCGCCATTAAACTGAATTGTAACGTTCTTGGAATTGGAGTTGCAGTTAGCGTTAATGTATCTACATTTTCTTTTAGTGTTTTTAACTTGTCTTTTACAGCAACACCAAATTTTTGCTCTTCATCAATAATTAATAAACCTAAATCTTTAAATTTTAAACGTTGATTAGTTAATTGATGTGTTCCAATAATAATATCTACAGAACCATCATTTACACCATTTATGGCTTCCGTTTTTTGTTTTGCAGTTCTAAAGCGATTTAAATAATCGATTCTAACAGGAAAATCTTTTAATCTTTCTGTAAAGGTTTTGTAATGTTGAAAGGCAAGAATTGTTGTAGGTACTAAAATTGCGACTTGTTTTCCATTATCTACTGCTTTAAAAGCAGCTCTTACAGCAACTTCTGTTTTACCAAAACCAACATCACCACAAACCAATCGATCCATTGGTTGTTCTTTTTCCATATCATTTTTTACATCTTGAGTAGATGTAAATTGATCTGGCGTATCTTCATACATAAAACTACCTTCTAACTCATGTTGAATGTGAGTATCTGGACCAAAAGCGAATCCTTTTTGTAGTTTTCTTTTTGCATATAATTGAATTAAATTAAATGCAATATGTTTAACTCTGGCTTTTGTTTTTTGTTTGATTTTTTTCCAAGCTCCAGAACCTAATTTGTATATTTTAGGTGCTTTTCCGTCTTTTCCATTAAATTTAGAAATCTTGTGAAGCGAGTGAATGCTTACGTATAAAATATCTCTTTCTCCATAAACAAGTTTTATTGCTTCTTGCTTATTTCCTTGAACATCAATTTTCTGCAAACCACCAAACTTTCCAATTCCATGATCCATATGTGTTACATAATCGCCAATTTCTAGTTTGGTTAATTCTTGAATTGTGATTGCTTGTTTTTTAGCGTACCCATTTTTTAATCTGAATTTATGGTAACGTTCAAAAATTTCATGATCTGTATAACAAACTAATCGATTATCGACATCTACAAAACCTTTGTACAAAGAAAAAACAACAGTTTCATAATGAACTTCTTGTTCAGCATCATCGAAAATATCGTGAAAACGTTTTGCTTGTTGCTCATTTGCACAAAAAATATAATTGGTAAATCTTCCTTTATGATATTCTTCTAAGTTTTCAATTAATAAATTGAATTGCTTGTTAAAAGAAGGTTGTGCAATGGTATTGAATTCAATTTTTTGGTTTTCTGATTTTTGATTTCCAAAATTAACCAAGGTAAAATCTTGTAATTGTTTTTTAATAAAATCTCCATTACAAAATAATTCTTCTGGTTTTGCGTGTTTTATTTCTTTGGATAAATCTTTAAAAGCTTCTTTAGATTTCTCAAAGAAAGTATCTAAATTACCAACTAATAAATCGATATTCTTCGTAAAAATGACTGTTTTTGAAGAAATATATTTTAGAAAACTTTCTCTATTTTCTTCTAATGTTTTGTTTTCAACATTAGGCATTATAGAAACTTTCTTCAGTTTTTCTTTAGATAACTGTGTTTCTACATCAAAAGAACGAATACTATCTATTTCATCACCAAAAAATTCAATTCTGTAAGGTTCGTCATTAGAAAAAGAAAAAACATCTATAATTCCTCCACGTACAGAGAAATCTCCAGGCTCTGTAACAAAATCTACGCGTTTAAATTTGTATTCGAATAAAACTTCGTTTACAAAATCGAGCGATAAACTTTCGCCAACCGTAACTTTTAAGGTGTTCTTTTCTAATTCTTTTTTGGTAACTACTTTTTCAAATAAAGCAGTTGGGTAAGTAACTATTACTGCAGGTTTTTTACGAGAGTTAATTCTATTTAAAACTTCAGAACGTAATAAAACATTTGCATTATCAGTTTCTTCAATTTGATAAGGTCTTCTGTATGAGCCAGGGTAAAATAGTACATTTTTTTCGCCTAATAATTGCTCTAAATCATTTAAGTAATAAGCAGCTTCTTCTTTATCATTAAAGATTAAAAGATAGGGTTTGTCTGCTTTTTTGAAACTTTCTGATATAACAAAAGACAACGAAGAGCCGACCAAATTCGATATTTGAAAATGGTTTTTGTCTTGTTGAAGTGCTTTAATTATCTGCGAAACATTCGCAGAATTTTGATATTGATTTACAATGTTCTGGGTACTCAACCTGAAATATTTTGTTCAAAGATATTAATTTGATTTTGTTATTTATAAAATGTTTGGAATAAGTACATAATCTATTTATAGATTTCCAAAAATAGATTTGAAAGTATACGTTCTTATTTTTAGTTTACAGTAGGGGTTGTATTTCGTTTTAATTTTAGCTTTTTATCATTTATAAGAAAAATACTTTACGGAGTTACTTATTAATAGCTTACTATTCAAAAGTATATCTATGTAAATAAAAAACCATTAACTATTATGTTTTCTCATATAATACAATATATTTGCGTTTAGGAAGTTTTAATATTGTTTACTAATCCCCTATATGCAATGAAAATAAAATTTAATTACTTAAATATTCTCTTCTTATTTTTGACAATGTCACTTTATAGTCAAAGTGCAGATAACAAGTGGACTTTCGGTTTAGATTTAGCTTCTGTTAAATACTCAGATGCTGATGGTGCAAATCTTGGAGGTTCCTTTATAAGTCAAACACCTAGATTTTCTTTGGCAAAGTATATGTTTTCTGGAATAACTTTTGTTGGGTCGGTTTCTACTGCAATAGGAGATAATCAAAAATATACAACTTTTGACGGAATTGCTCGTTATGATTTTGGAACATCTCAAAATAATGTAGTGCCTTATATCTTTATTGGAGGTAGTTTTATTAAAGCTGCGTCTTTAACACCTACTCTTGACTTTGGAGCTGGTAATACTTTTTGGTTTTCTGATAAATATGGATTAAATATTCAGATGATGTATAAATATTCTCAAGATAAATTTGCTAGTCAGAAGTCACATATAATGCCTTCATTAGGACTGGTTTATAGTTTTAAAGGGCGCTCCCTTGTTCCAAGACTTTGGAATAGCAATCGTTAGCCTAATCTTAGTTTATAATAATAAAACTTTTTTATCTGTTGAATAATCATTTCTTTTAAATTTAATTAAAAGTTTGGATTTAAATCAACGCTTAAAACACCAATACTATTAATTACCGAATTTTAAACCAACAAATATTGTTCTTGGTGTTGCCGGACCGTAAATAAAGTTACTATCTCTTTCCTTACCAATATCAAAACTGGTTTGATAATCATCAAAAAGGTTTTTAGCTCCGGCAAATAATTCAATATTGGTATTCAATTTTTCAACATTAAATGTATAGCTAGATTTAAAACCAACTTCAGCAAAAGTAGGGGACGTGAAATATGCATCTGTAATTAAATTTTGAGGTGAAGCCAAATGAAGAATATCCATTTTACCTGTATAAACTAAGTTTACTGATGTCTTAAATTTTTGATTCGGTGTATAAGTCAATGTTGCATAACCATATGTATTAGGTGTTCTTAAAAATTTCTTTTTAGGGTCTAAAATATCTGAGTTTTCTACAGCAGTATCAAATTCACTTGATTGAAGCGTAAAGCCTATATCTACTTGAAAAATTCCATCATAATTTAAACGAGCTTCTAGGGTAATCCCTTTTACTGTTGCTCCATCTCCGTTTTGTTTTTCAAATAATTCGCCAAATTTATCACTTCCAATATTTACTTGTGTAAATGCGTCGTTTAAATGTGTGTAAAAGCTTTCAATTGTAAATCCATAGATATAATGTTCTGTAGGTCTGTCATAATTAAAAGAGATGTTATAACTTTTAGAACGCTCTTCTTTTAATTTATCCGATAAAGAAATTCTTGAAATTCCTCCACCTGCAAAAGCAATATGTAAATCGGTGTCAAAAGATTGAGGGGCTCTAAAACCTGTTCCGTATGTTGCTCTAATTTGAGCGTTTCCAAAAGGTTTTGCTAAAAAAGAAATTCTTGGACTCGCAATTACATTATCAACCAAATTATGTTTGTCTAATCTTACTCCTGTTAATAAATTTATTTTCTCTGTGATTTCCCAATCACTCTGAAAAAAGAATCCGTAGTTTTTAGTTAATTGGTCTACTTCGTAATTATAAGCAGGAATTTCATCAAAAACATCATCTTGTACAAATTCAGTTCCGATTGTAAAAAAGTTATTTCCTTTAAAAAAATCTTCAACTTTATGATTGTATTGAATTCCACCCTGATACGTTGTAGTCTCAGAATCTCCATAAGGAGGATTTGCTAAATGAGCTGTGTCTTCTGGCGTGCCAACATCTGGACGAATACCTGTGTAATGTTCTCTCCCTGTATATTGAGTAGCGAAATAAGTAATTAAAGAACTTTTATCATCATTAAAATTAATTTGATAATCTACATTACCAACATAAACATCGTGCGTACGTTCTTCCGATTGCAATGCAAAATGGGGAGCACCATCTACCATTTCTCCACCATAACGATATTCATTCATTTTACTGAAGTTGATTTCCAGTTTTTGATCATCAGTAGGTAAAAAGAAAATATTTGTACCAAAAGAATTGTTCTTTAATTCTGGTAATTCCGAAAAGTTATCTCCATTTGCATCATACAAACCTCTAGTTCTGTTGTTGATAAAAAACGAAGCTCCAGCATTTCTATCTTCATTTATAACAGTCGCATTTCCAGTAATAATGTTATCAGAAATTCCATCTATATTTTGATACGTATAGCCAATAGAATAGTTATTTTTTTTCGGTATTTTAGTAATTACATTTACAGTTCCACCAACAGCGCTAGATCCATACAAAGCAGAACCACCACCACGAATAACTTCAATTCTGTCAATCATATTTGTAGGTATTTGCTCTAAACCATATAAACCAGTTAATGGGCTAAAAATTGGGCGACCATTAATTAGAATTTGAGAATATCCACCAGCTAAACCATTCATTCTTAATTGTGTGTAATTGCAAGTTTGGCAATCGGTTTCTACACGTAAACCTGTTTGGAATTTTAAACCTTCAGATAAATTACATGCTTGTGCATTGTCTAAAGTAACACTATTAATTACGTTTACAATTACTGGGCTATTGGTTCTTCTTTTATCAGTTCTCGTTCCTGTTACCGTAATTTGATCTAACATTTCAGAATGTTCTGTCAATCTAAAATTAACGCTACTTTCTTCTGATGAATTTATTGTAATTACTTTTCTTTGAGATACAAAACCAGTAAATGAAGCTATTAAAACAATTTTATTTTTATTGCTTTTAAGTTGATAAAATCCGTTTTCATCAGTAGTTGCTCCTATTTGTGTTCCTTTAATTGATACTGAAGCAAATGGAAGTATTTCTCCTTTTGTAGAAGTTACTTTCCCTGTTATTGTTTGACTATTTATTGTAATAGTTATCAATAAAATTACAAGTGTAATGTGCTTTATCATTTTAATGTTTGAATATGAAAAAAAATATTTTTCAGCAAATATAATTTAATTTTTAGACTTGTCTAAAAATTTATTTTAATAAAAATAAAAAGTATATATTTGTTGTCTAAACTTTATAGATGTTTACACTTTCTGAAGAAAACTATTTAAAAGCAATTTATCATCTAGAATTAGATGCTGATAAAGGAATCAGTACAAATGCAATTGCTAAAAAAATAGAAACGAAAGCTTCTTCTGTTACAGATATGATTAAGAAATTATCTGAAAAAGAAGTTGTGATTTATAAAAAGTATAAAGGTGTAACGTTAACGAATTTTGGGAAGAAAACGGCAGCTAATATTGTAAGAAAACATAGATTATGGGAAGTTTTTTTAGTTGAAAAATTAAATTTTTCTTGGGATGAAGTACATGATGTTGCTGAGCAATTAGAACATATTAAATCTCCAAAATTAGTAGATCAATTAGATGCTTTTTTAGGTTTTCCATCACATGATCCTCATGGAGACCCTATTCCTGATAAAGATGGGAATTTAAAAACGATTGAAAAAAGTTTATTGTCAACTTTAGAGAAAAATGAAATCGGAATTTGTGTTGGTGTAAATGATTCTTCATCAGAATTTTTAAAATTCTTAGACAAAAAAGGAATCACTTTAGGAAAACAAATTATAGTATTAGAAAAAGAAGATTTTGATGATTCTTTATCAATTCAAATAGATAATAAGAGGCTTTCAATTTCAAATAAAATTGCTAACAATTTATATATACAAAAAGCCCATAATGGGTAATAAATAAAATAAGTAGATTTAATATTATGAGTACATTTGATCAATTAGTAGAGTACGCTAAAGAAAATCCAATTTGGGCTGCATTATATGCATCTCTTTTTACTTGGGGGTTAACAGCTGCAGGAGCAGCATTAGTATTCTTTTTTAAAAAATTAAATCGAGCAGTTTTAGACGGAATGTTAGGTTTTACAGGTGGAGTTATGGTAGCTGCAAGTTTTTGGAGTTTATTAGCACCAGCAATAGATAACAGTCCTGGAGAAGGTTTTGTTAAAGTTTTACCCGCAGCAATTGGTTTTGGTTTAGGAGCTTTATCTCTTTTCGGAATGGATAAAATTTTACCGCATTTACATATCAACTTTAAAGAAAATGAAGCAGAAGGTGTTAAAACAGAATTACATAGATCCACTTTACTGGTTTTAGCAATAACATTACATAATATTCCAGAAGGTTTGGCAGTTGGAGTTTTGTTTGGAGCAGCATCAACCTTAGTAGGAGTGGAGCAAACAGAAATGGTAATTGCTGCAATTTCATTAGCAATTGGTATCGGAATTCAGAATTTTCCAGAAGGTTTTGCAGTTGCAATGCCGTTAAGAAGACAAGGTGTTAGTAGGTTAAAAAGTTTTTGGTATGGACAATTATCTGCAGTTGTAGAACCAGTTGCAGCTGTTTTAGGAGCATTAGCAGTATCATTTTTTACACCAATTTTACCTTATGCTTTAGCATTTGCAGCAGGAGCAATGATTTTTGTAGTTGTTGAAGAAGTGATTCCAGAAACACAAAGAGATAAATATACAGATATTGCTACACTTGGTTTTATTGGTGGATTTATTGTGATGATGTCTTTAGATGTAGGTTTAGGATAGAGCTTAATTAAAAAATATAATTATAAAGCCAAACAATAACTGTTTGGCTTTTTGTATTTTGCAGTAAAAATAGTTCTGTGCAAAATTCATCTACATTTCAAGTTTATAATGCTTCAGCAGGAAGTGGTAAAACGTTTACACTTGTAAAAGAGTACTTAAAAGTTTTATTAAATTCTGATGATATTTTTTCGTTTCAAAAAATATTAGCAATTACGTTTACCAACAAAGCTGCTGGTGAAATGAAAGAGCGTGTTTTGTCTAGCTTAGAAGATTTTGCTGATGGTAAAGAAAATGACTTATTTAATATCCTAATCAAGGAAATTTCTGTTGATAAATCATTAATTCAGGAAAGAAGTAAGAGAATACTAGACGCGATTTTACAGAATTATTCTGCTTTTTCAATTACAACTATTGATAGTTTTACACATAAAATCATTAAAAGCTTTGCTTTCGATTTAGGTTTGTCGCTTAATTTTGAAGTAGAAATGGATGCAGTTTCTTTACTTAACGAAGCTGTAGATGTGTTAATTTCTAAAATTGGAACAGATAAAAAACTGACAAATCTATTGATTGATTATTCTTTAGATAAAACTGATGATGATAAATCTTGGGATATTTCTAGAGATTTAAGTGAGTTTGCAAGAATTTTACTAAATGAAGATGACGTAAAACACTTTAGAAGTTTAGCAGATAAACAATTAGACGATTTTACAAATTTAAAGACGAAGCTCTATAATCAACAGAAAGAATTAAAAGAATCGATTAAAGAGATTGGTGCAGAATGTCTTCAAATTATTGAGAATAATGATTTAGAGCATAAAGATTTTATGCGAGGAACTATTCCTAAATTCTTTAACGACTTAAGTACAAAATCTGTCAATATTGATTTTATCAAACGAAGTGAAACAATCAAAAAGGCGATAGATAATAATCAATATTATTCAAAATCGACTTTAGATGCTGTTGCAGCTTCCATAGAACAAATAATTCCTGATATTATCCGATTATTTAAAGAGTCTGAGTTAATTTTTCAGCAATTTTCAATGAATAAATTAGCGTTGAAAAGTATCATTCCTTTAGCTGTTTTAAATAATATCAATTCTGAATTAGAAACTATAAAAGAAGATAATAACATTCGATTGAACGCAGAGTTTAATCAGCTTATTTCTGATAACATAAAAGACCAACCAGCGCCATTTATTTATGAAAGGATTGGGCAGCGATTTCAACATTATTTTATTGATGAAATGCAGGATACTTCTGTGTTACAATGGCAAAATTTAGTTCCGTTAATTGATAATACTTTAGCGCAAGAAAATAGTAATTTATTGTTGGTTGGCGATGGTAAACAAGCAATTTACAGATGGCGAGGAGGAAAAGCAGAACAGTTTATTGAGTTAGGTTCAGATAGAGTAAATCCTTTTCATGTTTCAAAAGAAATTAAAAACTTAGAAACCAATTTCAGGAGTTATTCCGAAATCATCAATTTTAATAATACATTTTTTCAGCATACTGCTAATTTCCTTCAAAATGAATCGTATAAACATTTGTTTGTAGAAGGGAATAAGCAAATAGAAAATTCTAAAAAAGGTGGTTATGTTTCGTTAAGTTTTCTTGATAAAAATGAAGATAAAGACATTGAGAAAGTAAAATATCCACAGAAAGTTTTAGAAAAAATAAATCAATTAAAGGAGAGCTTTTCTTTAAATGAAATCTGTGTTTTAACAAGAACAAGAAAAGATGGAGTTGCTGTTGCAAATTATCTTTCAAAGCAAGGTGTGAATATTGTTTCTTCAGAAACATTGTTGCTTCAAAATAGTGGAAAGGTTTCTTTTATTATTGACATTCTAAAGGTTTTTCAAAACCCAAGTGATGAAGAGTCTCGTTTTGAAATGCTTTATTTTTTACATCAACATTTAGAAATAGCAGGTCCTAAAAATGATTTTTTTAAAGAATTTTCTAAAGCTGATAATCAAACTATTTTAGAGTATTTAAAAAGTTACGGAGTTTCGTTTGATGCTTCGTCTTTTCATCAATTACCATTTTACGAAAAAATAGAAGAGATAATTAGAGGTTTTAATTTGGTTAATTCTTCGGATGCTTATATTCAGTTTTTCTTAGATGTCGTTTTAGAACGACAAAGAAATGGAACTGATATTGGTGAGTTTTTAGAATTTTGGGAACTCAAAAAAGATAGATTGAGTATTGTTGCGCCAGAAAGCGCAAGTGCTGTTCAGATAATGACGATTCATAAATCTAAAGGATTAGAGTTTCCTGTCGTTATTTTTCCTTGTGATGTTGATATTTATAGACAAATAAAACCAAAATCGTGGCTAAATGAATTGCCAGAATCTTATGATGGTTTTAGTGAACTTTTGGTAGATTATAGTAAGAGTTTAAGTATTGTGAGCGAAAGAGGTTTGGATATTTATAATCATCAAAGAGAAGAATTAGAACTAGATAATTTTAATTTATTATATGTTACTTTAACTAGAGCTGTAGAGCAATTACACGTTATAACTGAGAAAAAACTATCTTCCAAAGGTGAAGAGAATGCAAATTTCTATTCAGGTGTTTTTATTAATTATTTAAAACAACAAGATCTTTGGAATGATGAGGTTTTAGAATATTCTTTTGGTGATGAAAAAAGAGTGAGTAAAAATGAAACAGAAACTTCTGTAGCTGAAATTCACGAGAAATTTATTTCAACACCTTGGCAAGAACATAATATCGTTTTATTAGCGAATTCTTCTAAATTATGGAATACAGAACAAGGTGAGGCTATTAATTTTGGAAATTTATTTCATGAAATATTTGCTAAAATTATCACTAAAAAAGATGTTGATAGTGTTGTTTCTCAATACAATCAGCAAGGTGTTTTAGATGATGATCAAACAGCGTTTATCAAAAAAAGTATTTATGATGTTGTAAATCACCCAGATTTAGCAATTTACTTCTCTGATAATGTTGTGGTTTTTAATGAAAGAGAAATTGTAGATATAGACAATTTAGTGATTATTCCTGATAGACTCGTTTTTACTGCAAAAAGGGAAGTTGTAATTATTGATTATAAGACAGGAAATCCATCAACAGAACATCATCAACAGCTTTTAAAATATGAAAGAGTTTTAATGTCGATGAATTATAAAGTTGGAAAAAAAATACTAATATATATTAATAATGAAATTGATGTAGTTGAAGTATAATCAAAAAAAATAAACTTTGTAACTTCGCATTTCTTAATTTGATAAAAAATGTACGGTAAAATTAAAGATACTCTAAAGAAAGAGATTCAAGAAATAAAGGATGCTGGTTTATATAAGTCTGAAAGAATTATAACTTCATCACAAGATGCAGTTATAAAAATTTCTACTGGCGAAGAGGTAATTAACTTTTGTGCCAATAACTATTTAGGGTTGTCAAATCATCCAGAAGTAATTCAAGCAGCAAAAGATACTATGGATACGCATGGTTTCGGAATGTCGTCTGTAAGATTTATCTGCGGAACACAAGATATTCACAAGCAGCTAGAAAAAACAATTGCTAATTTCTACACAACAGAAGACACGATATTATATGCAGCAGCTTTTGATGCAAATGGAGGTGTTTTTGAACCTTTGTTAACTAAAGAAGATGCAATTATTTCTGATAGTTTAAATCATGCTTCAATTATTGACGGAGTTCGTTTGTGTAAAGCTGCACGTTATCGTTATAATAATAATGACATGACTTCTTTAGAAGAACAATTGATTGAAGCAAATAAACAAAATCACAGATTTAAAATTATTGTTACTGACGGTGTTTTTTCAATGGATGGAATTGTCGCTAAGTTAGATGAGATTTGTGATTTAGCAGATAAATATGATGCTTTAGTTATGGTTGATGAATGCCATGCAACTGGTTTTATAGGGAAAACAGGAAGAGGAACTGTTGAATTAAAGAATGTAATGGACAGGGTTGATATTGTAACTGGTACTTTAGGGAAAGCTTTAGGAGGTGCAATGGGAGGTTATACAACTGGTAAAAAAGAAATTATTGAAATTTTACGTCAACGATCAAGACCTTATTTGTTTTCAAATTCTTTAGCACCTGGAATTGTAGGGGCAACTTTAAAAGTATTCGATTTAATTTCTGATGATACTTCACTTAGAGATAAATTAGAATGGAATACCAATTACTTTAGAACAGAAATGGAAAAAGCAGGTTTCGATTTAGTTGGTGCAGACGCAGCAATTGTTCCTGTTATGTTATATGACGCTAAATTGTCTCAAGTAATGGCAAATAAGTTATTAGAAAAAGGAATATATGTTATTGGTTTCTTTTTTCCTGTTGTTCCTAAAGAAAAAGCGAGGATAAGGGTGCAGTTATCAGCTGCTCATACCAAAGATCATCTAAATAAAGCTATTACTGCCTTTATTGAAGTGGGTAGGGAGTTGAAAATAATTTAGAATAGATAAAAACTTGCGGTTTTAGTAATATTTTATAGATTTATCTTTGTAGATAAGTTTTAAGAACTTACTTTTGCTTATAATAATAACGAACTTTTAATTTAAAAATTTGATAATGAAACAATTAAAATTAGCTGTGATAGCTTTGTTTACGTTGGTAACAGTTAGTAACGTAAACGCACAAGATGAAAACAACCCTTGGGCTGTAGGATTTGGTGTAAACATAGTAGATTTCTATAATGGAGATGATTTTACTAAACAACTTGAAGATTTAGTAGGGAATAAAGATTGGAATATCTTACCTTCTATATCTAGAATTTCTGGAGAAAAATATTTAGATAAAGGTTTTTCTTTACAATTAGCTGGGTCTATAAATAAAATAGAAACTGTAAGTATAGAAGATGATTCTGATTTTCTTTATTGGGCTTTTGATGCAATTGTTAAGTATGATTTAAATAACTTAGTAGGTGATACTTCTTGGTTTGATCCTTATGTATATTTAGGTGGAGGTTATACTTCTGTTGATTCTAATGGTGAAGGAATGGCTAACGTAGGTTTTGGTTTTAATACTTGGTTTAATGAAAACCTAGGGTTAAATTTTCAAACAGGAACAAAAGTAGGTTTTTCTGATAATGTTAGATCTCATTACCAAACTGCTTTAGGTTTAGTAATTAAATTTGGCGGAAAAGACACTGATTCTGATGGTGTATATGATAAAGATGATGCTTGTCCAGAGGTTGCAGGTTTAAAAGAATTTAACGGTTGTCCTGATGCTGATGGCGATGGAGTAAAAGATTCTGATGATGCTTGTCCTAATGTTGCAGGTTTAGCAGCTATGAATGGTTGTCCTGATTCTGACGGAGACGGTGTAGCTGATAAAGATGATATGTGTGCTAATTCTAAAGGAACTAAAGCTAACAAAGGTTGTCCTGATACTGACGGAGATGGTGTTGTTGATAAAGATGATAAATGTGCTTCTATAGCTGGACCAGCTGCTAATGCAGGTTGTCCTTGGCCAGATACTGATGGAGATAGCATTTTAGATAAAGATGATAAATGTCCAAATGTTGCAGGTGTTGCTTCTGAGGGTGGTTGTCCAGAAAAAGTAATAACTAAAGAAGCTAGTGCAGCAATTGCATTTACAGCTAAATCTATATTATTTAATACTGGAAGATCTTCATTTAAATCTGGAGTTACTAAACAATTAGATGCTATTGTAGCTATTATGAATAAAAACCCAAGAGCAACATTTGCTATTGGAGGTCATACAGATAGTTCTGGTTCTGCATCAGTTAACTTAAATATTTCTAATAAAAGAGCAATTGCTGTTAGAGATTACTTAGTTAGAAAAGGTGTAGATGCTACTAGATTAGAAGCAAAAGGATTCGGAGAAGGATTCCCAGTTGATTCTAATAAAACTAGAGCAGGTAGAGCTAACAACAGAAGAGTTGAGATTAAAGTTACTAACTAGTATCTTTTTTAAATAAAATTTAAAAGCCTCATCAATTTGATGAGGCTTTTTTTTATATTCATAATTTTCGTTTTAAAGTAAAAAAACTTTTTAGTTTCATTCTAAAAAATTACCTTTGCATCCTGAAAATGAGAGTTAAGTCTCGTAAATAAAATAATAACTTTAATTAGATACATAATGTCTACAATAACAGGTAAAGTTTCTCAGATTATAGGGCCAGTAATTGATGTTGAATTCAATACTGAAAATGAACTTCCTAAAATTTACGATTCTTTAGAAATCAAAAAAGCTGACGGTTCTATTTTAGTACTAGAAGTACAACAACATATTGGAGAAGATACAGTTAGAACTATTTCAATGGATGCTACTGATGGATTAAGTAGAGGGACAGAAGTTGTCGCTACAGGAAGTCCTATTCAAATGCCAATTGGAAACGATATTTATGGTCGTTTGTTTAATGTAACAGGTGATGCTATTGATGGTTTAGGGAATTTGAAAAAAGAAGGTAAAGATGGTTTGCCAATTCACAGATCTGCACCTAAATTTGAAGATTTATCAGTATCTACAGAAGTATTATTTACAGGAATTAAAGTAATCGATTTAATTGAGCCTTATGCAAAAGGAGGTAAAATTGGATTATTTGGAGGAGCTGGAGTAGGTAAAACAGTACTAATTCAAGAGTTAATTAACAATATTGCAAAAGGACATGGTGGTTTATCAGTTTTTGCAGGTGTTGGTGAAAGAACTCGTGAAGGAAATGATTTACTTCGTGAAATGCTAGAATCAGGAATTATCAAATATGGTGATGACTTTATGCATTCTATGGAAGAAGGAGGATGGGATTTATCTAAGGTTGATAAACCTGGAATGAAAGACTCTAAAGCTACTTTCGTATTTGGACAAATGAATGAGCCACCTGGAGCACGTGCACGTGTTGCATTATCTGGTTTAACTATAGCAGAATATTTTAGAGATGGAGCAGGAGAAGCACAAGGAAAAGATGTACTTTTCTTCGTAGATAATATTTTCCGTTTTACTCAAGCAGGTTCTGAAGTGTCAGCACTTTTAGGACGTATGCCATCAGCAGTAGGTTACCAACCAACATTGGCAACTGAAATGGGGGCAATGCAAGAACGTATTACTTCAACTAAAAAAGGTTCTATTACATCTGTACAAGCGGTTTATGTACCTGCAGATGATTTAACAGATCCAGCACCAGCAACAACGTTTGCGCATTTAGATGCTACAACAGTATTATCTCGTAAAATTGCAGAATTAGGTATTTATCCTGCAGTAGATCCTTTAGATTCTACTTCAAGAATTTTATCTGCTGATATTTTAGGTGATGAACATTATAACACTGCAACGGCTGTAAAAGAAATTTTACAACGTTATAAAGAGTTACAAGATATTATCGCAATTTTAGGTATGGAAGAATTATCTGAAGAAGATAAACTTGTAGTTCATAGAGCTAGACGTGTACAACGTTTCTTATCTCAACCTTTCCACGTAGCTGAACAATTTACTGGTATACCAGGAGTTTTAGTTGATATTAAAGACACTATTAAAGGATTTAATATGATTATGGATGGTGAGTTAGATAAATATCCTGAAGCAGCATTTAACTTAAGAGGATCAATTCAAGATGCAATTGATGCTGGAGAGAAAATGTTAGCAGAAGCATAGTAATCGTTTAAAATATACTATATGTATTTAGAGATTGTAACACCAGAAGCTATTTTATTTTCATCAGAAGTTGATTCTTTATCAGTTCCTGGAGTAGATGGAGAGTTTCAAATGCTAAATAATCACGCGCCAGTTGTTTCTAATTTAATAGAAGGAACAGTTAAAATTCACGTTCATTCTCAAACTAATTTAAAATTAGATGAGTTGGATGGAAAGTTAATTCCTGATGGAGCTGATGATAAAATTTTAACACTACTTATTAATTCTGGAACATTAGAATTAAATGATAATAAAGCAATTATTTTAGCAGATTAAATTCTTAAAATAATTATAAATTAAAGGTCTCAAAACAATTATGTTTTGAGACCTTTTTTAATTAAAACACTTTTATAGTAAGGTGTTTTTGCGCAATTTCCCCTGACTACTTTTTCTTAATTTCTATTACAAAATTGATTATTCTTCTTCAATAATGCATCAGTGTAAACCATGATAATTAAACAGGTAAAACACCCTTTTTAAGAAAGTGTTAAGTTGGTTTTTTAGGGTTAAAGTGTAGGTATATAGTGTTTTATGTGTGTTTTTATTTTTTATTTTTTGTAAGTTCTAATTATATTGTATTTTCATAGAAATTAATCTAATTTTTATTTATGAAAACATCTTATAATTTTTTTTCAATCTTATTTATCTCATTATTCATTTTTAGTTGTAAAACTGAATGCAATCATGAAGATCATAAAATTAATGATTCTAGACCTTCTAACGCAATCAGTTATCAAGAAATGGCAAGTATGTTTAATCAATACGATATTGGCCAGAAAAAGGTGTTAGATAAATATAGAGGAGAGTTTACAAAAGATCCTAAAGATGCAATTGAAAGTATTTCTCACTTTTATGAACTAAATGATTTAAAGCAATACATTGCTTATTTAGAAAAATTATCAAAAGAAAAAGAAATAAAATTAACAGGAATAAGAATTTTCTCAGCAGCATACCCAAGAGAGCATTCAGATAGATCTTTAAGAGGAAGACACACTTTAGTTTTTATGCCAACTGCAAAAATTGGTGATAAATATGATGTTGCTTTTGAACCTTTATATTCTGAAAAAGGACAACCTATTCAGTTTACAGAATTTTTAGATAAATATAGTGGCAAAGAAACGAAACAAGTTAATAGAGCTTCTTTTATTCCATTTATGAATACACAGGTTAAATTATTACTTAGTTCTGGAGCAAATAGATTAGATCCTACACCACCAATGTAATATGTTAATCAATATTATCTATTTATTATCATTCATATCTACATTAATTTATGTCGTTTTCTATTTTAGAAAATCTTTCGATATAAATTTAAGATATTTTTCAGCATATTTGTTTTTTATGTTTTTACTTGAGGTTATTGCGAAGTATGTTAAATATCTAGGATATGATAATTTGTGGGTTTATAACAGCCTTACCTTTATTGAGTTTAATTGTTTATTCTTTTTTTTAATAGGGGTTATTTTATCAATAAAAATTAAAAAAATAGTATTGTATATAGTGTACATCTTCAATACTATTTATATTCTAACTAATATATATTATTTATGGTTAGAAGATTATTTTGTAACTTATAACTCTATTGCGTCAATTTCAGGAAGTTTTTTAATATCAATAGTTATATTTTTGTTTTTTAGAGATTTTTTAAATTCTGATAAAATTTTAAATTATAGGAAAACTCTTTCTTTTTGGATCTCTTTTGGTTTGTTGTTTTATTATTTAGGAACAATTCCTTTTACTAGCATAATTAATTTTTTGAATTATATTCCACAATCAAGTAAAATATATTTGATTAAAGTTCAATTTTTTTTAACAATATTTATGTATTGTTGTTTTATATTCGGAGCCTTATGGAGTCAAAAGCGAGTCAAATAATACTTTATGCAACAACATTAATAATAGTATTGTTCGTTATTTTTATAGTTTTGTTATTTGGGTTTTTTCAAAAAAGGAAAAATTTATTGCTACAACAACAAGCGGAAAATAAAAAACGTTTTGAAAGAGAAATTGCTGAAACTCAAATAGAGATTAGAGAAGAAACCCTAAGAAATATTAGTTGGGAGTTGCACGATAATATTGGTCAGTTATTAACGTTGGCAAAAATTCAATTGCAAAGTGCTACAGTTGATAATTTGAATGATGTTTCTGAAACGATAACAAAAGGTTTAACAGAAGTAAGAGCTTTATCAAAATTGATAAATCCAGAAGCAATAAAAAATATAAACCTGAAGGACGCTGTTCAACTAGAAATTGACCGATTTAATAGATTAAATTTTATCAAATCAACTTTAATAGTAACTGGTAAAGAGCAAAAGATAAACGAAAAAGCGAGTATTATTATTTTTAGAATATTGCAGGAATTTTTTTCAAATACGATTAAACATTCGAAAGCTTCTAATTTATTTGTTGAAATATCATTTAATGAAGGTGTATTATATATTTTAGTAAAAGATGATGGAGTTGGCTTTTCATCCGAAGAAAATAAACCTACCGGAATTGGATTAGAAAATATTAAAAATAGAGCAAAATTAATCGGGGCTACTGCTGTTTTTATATCCGAAATAAATAAAGGAACATCCTTAAATATAGTATATAAGTTATGATAAAATATTCAGTTGTTATTGTAGATGATCATACATTGCTTTCCCAAGCAATAGCTGCAATGGTTAATACATTCAGTAAATTTAAAGTGTTATATACTTGTAAAAACGGACAAGAATTAATTGATAAATTTTCATCATCTCCCAAATTTATTCCTGATGTAGTTTTAATGGATATTAATATGCCAATAATGAACGGAATTGAAACTACAGAATGGATTACTAAAAACCACCAAGAAGTTAATGTAATGGCGCTTTCTGTTGAAGATGAAGAAGCAACGATTCTAAAAATGCTAAAAGTTGGCGCTATTGGGTATTTGTTAAAAGATACAGAAAAAGCGGTTTTAGAAAGTGCGTTGGTAGAAATAGTTGAAAACGGATTTTATCACACAAAAAGTGTGACAAATTTATTAATGAAATCACTTTCTGGTAATGGAAAAGAAGAAATTCTATTAAATGATAGACAGGTTACTTTTATGAAACATGCTTGTTCTGAATTAACCTATAAAGAAATTGCAGATAGAATGTGTTTAAGTCCAAAAACGATAGACGGATATAGAGATGTTTTATTTACAAAACTGAATGTAAAAAATAGAGTAGGATTAGTCATGTATGCTATTAAAAATAAAATTTACACTCCATAAAAAAAGTGTAAATTTGCAGCATGGAAGAAACGAATAGACAGCGAAAGATTGCAGGGGTATTACAAAAAGATTTAGTAGACGTTCTGCAAAAGGCAGCACAAGATGGTATGAGAGGAGTAATTATTTCTGTATCTAAAGTTCATGTAACTTCAGATTTAGGAATCGCTAAAGTATATTTAAGTGTTTTTCCTTCAGATAAAAGAGAAGATATTATTAAAGGTGTGCAGTCTAATACTGCTACAATACGTTATGAAATGGCGTCTAGAACGAAACACCAACTACGTAGAATGCCAGAGTTATTGTTTTATGGTGATGACACTTTAGATTATAATGAAGGTATTGATAAGTCTTTAAAAGGAGATGACGAGAATCCTATTAAAAACCCTAGTGTTTTACCTAGACGTAAAAAACAATAAATTCAGAGAACTTATTTGAATTTTCCTTTATACATAGCCAAAAGATATTTATTTTCAAAAACGAGTAATAATGCCATAAACATTATTACAATAATTGCTTCTTTTGGAGTAATTGTTGGCGCTTTAGCTTTGTTTATAATTCTTTCTGGTTTTTCTGGGTTGCGTACTTTTAGTTATAGTTTGTTAGATGTTTCAGATCCTGATATTAAAATTACAGCTAGTAAAGGAAAAACCTTTCTGTATACAAAAAATGTTCAGCAGAATTTAGAAAATAATACTTCAATTGATGCTTTTTCTAAAATTGTTGAAGAACGTGTTTTTTTAGAGTATAATGACAAAAGTGAAATCGCTTTTATAAAAGGAGTAGAAGAGAATTATAATTCGATTACACATATAGATTCCGTTTTAAATTTAGGGAATTGGTTAGATAAAGAGTTGCCAAAAACAGCAGTTGTTGGTAACGGTATTTCTAGAAAACTGTCTTTAGGTATTTTGAATTTTGGAGCACCTTTATCTATTATGGTTCCGAAACCTGGAGTTGGTTTTATAAATCCAAATAATGCATTCTATAAAATGGATGTACAAATTGTTGGGTTATATTCAGGAACTGAAGATTTTGAAAATAAGTTTGTTTTTGTTTCAATAAATGACGCTAAGAATCTATTGAAGTATAAAGAAAATCAATTTACAGGAATTGAAATTAAATTAAAAGATACCTCAGAAGCTGATTTGTTTGCAGAAGAACTTCAAGAACAATTAGGTAGTCAATTTAAAGTGCAAACCAAACAACAATTAAACGAAGTTTTCTATAAGGTGATAAATACAGAAAATTTTGTGTCTTATCTTATTTTTACATTGATTGTAATCATTGCTTTATTCAATGTAATTGGAGCGATAATTATGATGATTATCGATAAAAAATCAAACTTAAAAACCCTTTTTAGTCTGGGAGCAACCATTAAAGAAATTAAAAAAATCTTTGTAATGCAAGGTTTTTTGCTGACTTTTTTAGGAATGTTAATTGGTTTAACATTGGGCGTTTTATTAGTTATTATTCAAAAACAGTTTGGATTATTTATGATAACTCAAAATTTACCTTATCCAGTAGAATTTAGATTTTCTAATCTTTTTATTGTGATTGCTACAATTACAGTTTTAGGTTTTATAGCATCTAAAATTGCAAGTAGTAGAATTACGAAAGAGTTTATTGAAAGATAATTTCATGAAAAATTATATACAGTTAATCATTCTTTTTTTCTGCTTACTATTGATTTTTTCATGTGCTTCTATTAATCAAAATAGTATTAAAAAAGATGGAGCATTCGAAAAATTGGATAGTTTAAAAAAAACAAAAAGAATTATAAATTATTCTGTTAAAATAGACGGTAAAAACTGGTTGTCGCACAACAAAATTACACCTGAATTTGGAGCGCTTTACTATTATATAAAAGTTGCAGGAGATAGTGTTCCATCAAATTATTCTACAGTTTCAATTAATATACATAGCAATCGAGTAAATAAAGGTTGGCAGAAACCAATTAGTATTGAAGATTATTTAGAGCGATTTGTAAAACTTAAAGGGAAATATAAAGATTTTAAAAATAATATAATTGATATAAAGCATACTAGATATGGTAAATCTTATTTGGTGAAATTTAAAGATATTAGAACTTATAATTATACAAATGCATCTTTCTTGTTTTTTTACAAAAACTATGGATACGCAATCGAATATTCAGCTTTAGATAATTATTATGATGTTTTTTTATCCGAAGTAGAAAAAATAGTGCAATCGTTTAAAGTAGAGGAAAAGTAAAATATTTAAAATTGTGGAATAATAGTATTCCCAAACTTAGCTTCAACTTCATCAAACGTAGCAAAAACATCTTTTGCATCATCAGAAGTTACCATTTTCATTCTATATTCTTTAAAATGCGGAATTCCTTTAAAGTAATTCGTGTAATGTCTTCTTGTTTCAAAAACACCTAAAACAGGTCCTTTCCAATCAATAGCCATTTGTAAATGCCTTCTTGCCATTTCTACACGTTGTGCAATTGTTGGTTTTGCTAAATAGGTTCCCGTTTTAAAATAATGCTTTATTTCATTAAAAAACCAAGGGTAACCAATAGCAGCTCTACCAATCATACAACCATCTAATCCATAAGAATCTCTCATCTCCATAGCTTTTTCAGGAGAAGTTACATCTCCATTTCCAAAAACAGGAATGTGCATTCTTTGGTTGTTTTTTACTTCAGCAATTGGTTTCCAATCTGCTTCACCTTTATACATTTGTGCACGCGTTCTACCATGAATAGAGATTGCCGCACAACCAACATCTTGCAAGCGTTCTGCTACTTCTACAATTCTAATAGAATCATGATCCCAACCTAAGCGAGTTTTTACAGTAACAGGTAAATTGGTGTGTTTTACCATGGCTTCTGTAAGTGAAACCATTAAATCTATGTCTTTTAAAATTCCTGCCCCAGCACCTTTAGAAACTACTTTTTTTACAGGACATCCAAAATTAATATCAATAATATCTGGATTCGATTTTTCAACAATCTCAACTGTTTTTAACATCGATTCTAAATTGGCGCCAAAAATCTGAATTCCTACAGGACGTTCTTTTTCGTAAATATCTAACTTCATAATGCTTTTTGCAGCATCGCGAATCAATCCTTCAGAAGAAATAAATTCTGTATACACAACATCTGCACCATGTTCTTTACACAATGCTCTAAAAGGTGGGTCAGATACGTCTTCCATTGGTGCTAATAATAATGGAAAGTCCGGAAGTTCTATGTTGCCTATTTTTACCAAAACTGTTTAATTTTTTGCGAAATTAGTGTTTTTATTTGTCAGAAGCCAAAAACTATAGAAACCTAAAAATAATTCTGCAAAAGTTCCAAAGATATAGCCAAAAGTTGGGGTTCCGTCTAAAAACAGACTTATCACTCTTCCAGAACCTAAACCTAGCATAAAAATCATATTTGTTAAGATTGCAGTTTTTAAGTAAGTAGGTTTAAAGATTCCTAAAATCCATAAAGTTGAAAACCCTATATATAATCCCATAATTGCTTTAAAAAAATTATGCTCATCTATTGTATTTAAATGAATGTCGAATTGAGAACTTGGATCAAATCCGTAAAATATTGAAACAGGAACTACAATTAGAACAGAAATTATTAAATGAATTTTATGAATGAAGTCTTGCTTTGTATTTATCATTTTAAATTAAAAGTTGATTTCCTTTTCCACTTCTTTTTCGCCTCTTTTTACAATAACCTTACTTTTGTCTCCTTTTTCAAAAACAGATAAAGCTCTCATATAACTCATCATATTAGTTACCAAACTATCACCTAGTTTAATAACAATATCACCTTTTTGTAAACCAGCTTTTTGTGCTGGCTTATCTTCAGAGATACCATCAATTCGCATTCCTTTTCCATCAAACATATAATCGGGAATTACACCCAAGCCAACTTTAAAACGTGGGGAGTTTTTACCTTCATTTTTTGTTTTTTTGAAAACTAATTTTCCATTATCATTTAAATCAGAAATAATATTAAAGATGTAATTACTGATGGTTTCCATCCCTTCGTAATTCAACTTTTCAGCATCGTCTCCAGGTTTATGATAATCTTCATGCTGACCCGTAAAAAAGTGTAAAACAGGAATATCAGCTAAATAAAAACTAGTATGATCACTTGGTCCAACACCAGATTCTTGCTGAATTAGTTTAAAACTGTCGTTATGAGATTTTAAAGTTTGTTTAAAAATAGGTGAAGTACCAGTTCCATAAACAGCTAAAGCAGTATCTTTTTTTAATCTTCCAACCATATCCATATTAATCATGTAAGAAACTTTCTTAGTATCAATAGTTGGGTTCTTTACAAAATAATTAGAACCAAGAAGTCCCATTTCTTCACCAGAAAAAGTAATAAATAGATAATTATTCTTTGTATTTTTCTTTTTCAGTTTTGCAACTAAATTTAATAAAATAGCCACTCCGGAAGCATTATCATCTGCACCATTATGAATTGCTTTTATAGAATCTCTGTATAAAGAACCTTCGCCTCCAAAACCTAAGTGATCAAAATGGGCTCCAATTATTACAGTGTTTTTTGCCTTATTATCTACAAAACCGATAACGTTATTTCCAGTAATTGTTCCATCACCATTACATCAAACTTCACTTCATCATGTGGGTTTGTTTTAGGTTTAAAAGTAAAAGGTTGTAAGAAACCTTTCGTTCCTTTTGCTTGTAAGTTTAACTCTTTAAATCTTTTTTGAATATAATCGGCAGCAGCTTTTTCGCCCTTTGTACCGGTTTGTCTTCCTTCTAATTTATCCGAAGCTAAAAATAATACATCTTCTTTAATTCTAGTTTCTTGATTAATTATTGGTTTACAAGAAACTATAAAAGAGAAAAAGATTAAAAATAGGATATTTTTCATAATGTTATTTTTTACAAAATTAGAGAATTATTATAACTTATTGAATTCTATGAGAATATAGATAAAATGGTTTTAAAGTTTAACCTTAAGTTGGTTTATTATTTATAGAATTATTGGTTTTGGTTTAAATGATGAGTTAGAACGTCAAATTAATGTTTTATAAGCTATACAAGTCTCTTTGTTTCTTTTTGTAATATAAAATGTTCAAAATAGTTTATTTTTATTATGTAAATCAACTTTATTTATTATCTTAATACCCTACTTATTTAAAAAGAAAAAATATGGGGGCAAAAGAAAATATTTTAAGAAAAATTAGAATTTTAATTACCAATCAATTCGATTCACCAGAAGAAGCTTTTAGTTTTTTTGACTCAGACAAAGATGGAAGGTTAAAGAAATCTGAGATAAAAAAATTACTAAAAAGTGCTGCAGTAAATGGTTTTATAAGAGGTGTTGTTGCTAAAGAACTATTAAAAGGCTACGATAAATCTAGTGATGATACTATAAACTGGGAAGAGTTTAAAGTCGCAATTGAAGAATTAGAACGAGATTTATAAAAGAATATATTTCCAAAAAAAAAGTACAATGAATCTCATTGTACTTTTTTTATTTGAGAAGGTCTGTAAATAGCATATCTTTGTAAGTTGAACGCAGTTAGAAAACGAAGTATGAAGAACATTAGAAACTTTTGCATTATCGCACATATTGATCATGGTAAAAGTACGTTGGCAGATAGATTATTAGAATATACAGGCTCTGTAACAGATCGTGAAAAGAAAGATCAGTTATTAGATAATATGGATTTAGAACGCGAACGCGGAATTACCATAAAATCGCATGCTATTCAAATGGATTTTGAGCATAAAGGAGAACAATATGTTTTAAATTTAATTGATACTCCAGGTCACGTAGATTTTTCTTACGAAGTTTCTCGTTCAATTGCTGCCTGTGAAGGTGCTTTACTAATTGTAGATGCAGCGCAAAGTATACAGGCACAAACAATTTCTAACTTATATCTAGCTTTAGAGAACGATTTAGAGATTATTCCTATCTTAAATAAAGTAGATTTACCTTCTGCAAACCCAGAAGAAGTAACAGACGATATTGTAGATTTATTAGGTTGTGCCCCAGAAGATGTTATTCACGCAAGTGGAAAAACTGGTTTTGGTGTAGAGAACATTTTAGAAGCAATTATAGATAGAGTTCCTGCTCCAAAAGGAAACGTTGATGCACCATTACAAGCTTTAATTTTCGATTCAGTTTACAATTCTTACAGAGGAATTGAAACGTATTTCCGTGTTTTAAATGGAGAAATCAAAAAAGGACAACGTATTAAATTTATGGCAACTGGCAATGAGTATTTTGCTGATGAAGTTGGTACTTTAAAATTAGAGCAAGTTGTTAGAAAATCTGTAAAAGCAGGTGATGTTGGTTATTTAATTACAGGAATTAAAACAGCAAAAGAAGTAAAAGTAGGAGATACTATTACAGATGCAGTGAATCCTACAACAGAAATTATTGATGGTTTCGAAGATGTAAAACCAATGGTTTTTGCAGGTATTTATCCAGTTGATACAGAAGATTTTGAAGAATTGCGTTATTCAATGGAAAAGCTGCAATTAAACGATGCTTCTTTAGTATTTGTACCAGAAAGTTCTGCAGCTTTAGGTTTTGGTTTTCGTTGTGGATTCTTAGGAATGTTACACATGGAAATTATTCAAGAACGTTTAGAGCGTGAGTTTAATATGACTGTTATTACAACGGTTCCCAATGTATCTTACCACGCCTACACTAAGAAAAATCCAAATGAATTACTTTTATTAAATAATCCTACAGATTTACCAGATCCATCAAGATTAGATAGAGTAGAAGAGCCTTTTATTAAAGCTTCTATCATTACAAAATCAGATTTTGTTGGTCAAGTAATGAGTTTGTGTATCGAAAAACGTGGAGAAATTACAAATCAAACCTACTTAACAACAGAAAGAGTAGAATTAACTTTTGATATGCCTTTGGCAGAAATTGTTTTCGATTTTTACGATCGTTTAAAAACAGTTTCTAAAGGATATGCTTCTTTCGATTATTCTCCGATTGGTATGAGAGAATCTAAATTGGTTAGAGTAGATATTTTATTAAACGGTTCTGGAGTAGATGCACTTTCTGCACTTTTACATGCAGATAATGCGTATACAATTGGTAAAAAGATAGTTGAAAAACTAAAAGAATTAATACCAAGACAACAGTTTGATATTCCTATTCAGGCAGCAATTGGAGCAAAAATTATTGCACGTGAAACTACAAAAGCGTTGCGTAAAGATGTTACTGCAAAATGTTATGGTGGAGATATTTCACGTAAACGTAAGTTATTAGAAAAGCAGAAAAAAGGTAAGAAAAGAATGCGTCAGGTTGGTAATGTAGAAATTCCACAAGAAGCATTTATGGCAGTTTTAAAGTTGAATGATTAAATTAGATAATTCGATTTTTAGACGTTTAGATTTTTAGAATCAAGATACAAGACAGAACCTTTTTGAGAAATCAAGAAGGTTTTTTATTTGAAGCTATTTCCAGCTTTCACTACTCGCTTTTTTTATTTTAAAAAGAAATAAAAAAGAGCTCAAACAAACCGTTTCAAATGCGGAGCATTCAACGACTCAAAAGAAATATTAAAGCGGAGTTACTCTGGGCTAGACTAGTTTGCTAACAAATAGTTATTCCTTTAAAATCAAGATAATTTTTTATTTGCAGCTGTTTCTTTTTATCGCTGTCATTGCGAAGTTTACTTTTTTGTAAACTGTGGCAATCTCATAATTAGAAACAGATTGTTTCGTTCCTCGCAATGATCTGTGTTAAAAAACTATTATTTATTGTTAAAATTTCTTTTATTTCAGAAAATATAAGTTTTGATGATTTTCATTGTAAATTTGTTTGTTAGTCGCAATAGAAAAAATTTGCTTTATTAATTTATTAGCTATTGCAATTTTAATTACTCTCTCGGGTTTTCCTTTTTCTTTAAGTCGTTCATACATTTCGATACAATTTTTATTTACTCTTTTTGCAGACCAACTACATAAATACAAAAGTTTTCTAATTTGAGGTTTGCCCATTTTACAAATATGTCCTTTACCTTTTACACTTGTTCCTGATTGATATAGCCTTGGACTAAATCCTACAAAAGCTGTCAGTTGTTTATAGTTATCAAATTTTGTGAAATTATCTGTAATAACACTCATCATAATAGCCGTTTTTAGCCCGATTCCTGGTATCGTTTTTATTCTTTCAACCGTGTCTTTATAAGCTAATCTTCCTATTTGCTCTATCCTTTTTTTCAAACTTATCAATACGTCTTATTAATAATATTAGTACTTGTTTTAATTCTTTTCTAAGATCCGAACTCAACAAACCTGTTGCTTCAAAGGATTCTAATTGTCTTTTTGTTTGATGTTTTTGTTTTTTTAGTAATTCTAAAGCTGTGTAAAGTTGTTTAATTTCTATACTAGGTTTACTCTCTGGACACCATCTTTTTAACTCATATTGAGCACCATATTCGGCAATTGTCTTTGCGTCTTTTTTATCTGTTTTTGCTCTATATAATCTTGTTTGACTATATCTTCTAATTATCAAAGGATTTAATACACATACATTAAAACTAGATGCATGTAAAAAAGTTGCTAACTGAACATAATAAGGACCACTAGCCTCCATTACAATCCAGTCTGATGCACTAATCAATTTAATAAATTGCTCAAAACCTGTATTTTGATTCTTAAAAATTTTGTGAATCCATTTATCTTTTTCTAAATAAGAAACATCAAAGGTTTGCTTACTAATATCAATTCCTATAATTTTACTCATATCAAATGTTTTTATAGAAAAATTACTACATTTACTTATCAATCCTAAATACAGACTTGATGGTCTAATGATCTGTTCAAGTTTATGTAGTAAGGGGTAAAGTGATTAGCATTGCGAACGGTCTTTAATGACAAATGACGGACTATAATCTTTTCCTTTACCCTTACTTTTCTTGTTAAATATTAAATCTAATTTAAGCTTTTTAAAAACAGATCCTTATTTTTACAAACATAGGATGACGCATATTAAAAAGCAATAATAAGGTTAATAGTATCAACAGTTATTCGAACGATTTCAATCAGGTTTATATTTATTTCCCAGTCTGTTTGTTTATCCTGCGAAAGCAGTAATCTTAATTACCATCTCTAATTCTATCTTCTTCATCATTATTAGAGTTTCTTCCAGATTTCTTTTTTCCAAATTTAGAACCAAAACTATAAACGAATTTCAACTGAATATTTTGTCTAGAATCATTGCTTTCAACAGCGGCAATTCCGTTTCCGTAATCAATATTACCAACAAAACCTCTGTTTAGCATTTTGTTAAAACCAAGATTTACCTTTAGTTTATCATCTAAAAACTTTTTACCAAAAGAAAAATCTAAGCCAGCTAGCCAATCTACTTCAATTTGACCTTCTAAAGCTCCTGTTCCGTAGTTTCCACTCAATTCAAAATTGATGTCCCAAGGTAATTCGTAACTCGCCTGAACAAACCAAATTAAGTTCCATTTATTTAAATCTACATTAAAAGTAGAAGATCTGTAATCTGTATTCGTAACAATAACGCCAGTATAACCTTCCAACCCTTTTGTGAAACTTAAAGGCGCGAATAATCTAAAATTCCAATTTGCATTATTTTCTACATTTACTTCTTGCTGTCTAATTTGTGCTGTAGCATTATCTTGTCTTATTAGATCAAAAATAACATCATCAGTTTCACTATAACCAATTGTAAAAAAGGGTTGACCATCATATGTTAAATTAAACTGATAATTATTAGTGTAAGAAGGTGTTAAGTTCGGATTTCCTTCACCGGCAGAATAAGGATCTAAATACGTTTCAAAAGAATTTAAAGTATTATAAGAAGGTCTCTGAATTCTATAACTGTAAGATAAACTTGCACCTAATTCTTCAGTCAATTTTCTACTAATTGATGCACTTGGAAAAACTTTTTTAATGGGTCTTTTCTTAACTTCAATTTTTTCTGAACCATTTAACATATAAATAGAAGTACCATCTGTATTACTGTTTTCGTAACGTAAACCTCCAGAAAAAGACCATTTTCCTGAAGTTGCATTTATTTTAGAATATAAGGCGAAAATATTTTCACTAATTAAAAACTGACTACTTTCATCTTCATTAAACTCAAAAACACCACTGTTATTATGACTAAAAGATTGTAAATCGTTATCAGTTTCTACATTTGCTAATCTTGTTCCTGCACTTAATTTAAAATTATCTGAAAACGTTTTTGTATAATCTGCTTTGTAGGTTTTTATAGAATATTTTCCATCTTGAATGTATTTTCTGTCATCATAGTCAATTGTACTACCAGCAACATCAGCTAATATATTAGTGTTATCATTTGTAAAATCTACATAATTAAAATCGATAACTAATTTATCTGTGTCAGTTTTGTATTCGTAATAAGGATTGATATTAAAGTTCTTTCTATCTCTATCAAATCTATTTTCAGAGAACAATGTATTTGTATTGTTTACATCAGAAATAATGGTTTTACTACTTGTAATTCTATCCGAAGTTCTTGTACTAATACGTCCACCAATTCCAAAAGAATGTTTATCGTTGATATAATAATCTATACTACCGCCAATTCTAAAATTTGTTGGGTTATAAGGTTCTATCGTTTCTTGATCGTACGTTTCATTACCTACAGTTCTGTCTAAAAATAAATCTTCTCTCCAAGTTGGTTGCGAAAAATTTACACTCGATTGCCAATTCAATTTGTTCTTGTAACTAGCAATAGAAAAACCTGTTCCGTATTCAAAACCTTCATCTTCACCAACCCAAGCATTTGTGCTACCGTGAGTTCCTAAACGAACATTTTTCTTTAAAATAATGTTGATAATTGCACCAGAACCAGAAGCTTCATATTCTGCACCAGGTTGTTCTACAACTTCAATTTTAGAAATATTATCCGCAGGAAAATCGCGTAATAAAGTTTCTACATCCATATATTCTGTAGTTTTTCCATTAATCAAAATACGAACGCCTCTGTTTCCCGCAATTGAAATTCCATTATTAGTAACCAATACTCCAGGTATTTTACGCATTACATCTTGCAAACTGGTATTTGTCATTTCAGATTTTTCTAAATCTACAATCAGTTTTTCTGCTGTTTGTTTAATAACTGGGCGTTTACTTTTTACAACAACTTCATTTAAAAGCTGACTTTCTTCTTTTAAAGTGAAGTTAAATATTTTGTTGGTGTTTAATTCAAACTCTTTTATGTTTTGAGTTTCAAAACCCAACATTGAAATTTCAATTTTATATTTTCCTGAAGAAATATTTTCAATTTTATATTCACCTTTATCATCAGAAATAACTCCTTTAGGAATTTCTTCACTTCCTATTTTATGTAAAATAATGTTTGCAAAAGGTAATGATTGGTTTTGTTCATCAACAATTTTTCCACTAATTGTGTTTTGTGCTGCTGCTGAAAATAGACCTAAGAATAATAGTAAGACAGTTGTAATGGTTGGTTTCATCTTTATATTTTTTATCAGGATAAATGAGTTGGTTAGCAATAAAATTTTGGTTAAATTTTTATCCTATAAATATAAAGACGCACTAAAACGGCAAAACGTTACAAAAAAAACACTCTCGATAAATAATCAAGAGTGTTTTATAAATTTTTACAAGCGTAAAAGACTAAAAGTATCTGCGATGTTAATCTCTTCCACCTAAAATCTGTAAGCCCCAATATAATAACATTGCTAAAGAACCTAAGGCAGCAACTAAATACGTTCTTGCAGCCCATTTAAGTGCGTCTGTTGCACCTGTTAATTCTTCTTGAGAAACCATGTTTTTTCCTTTTAACCAAGCCAATGCTCTGTTACTAGCATCATATTCTACGGGTAAAGTAATAAAACTAAAAAGTGTAGCAAAACCCATAAAAATTAAACCAGCTATAGCAATGTAAAAACCAATTCCAGCAGTTCCAGAGGCAGCTCCTAATATTAAACCACCAATCACTAACCATTGAGAGAATTTAGAAGTAACACTAACAATTGGCACTAATTGAGATCGCATTGTTAAATAACTATATGCTTTTGCATGTTGAACTGCGTGACCAACTTCATGCGCAGCAACAGCAGCTGAGGCAGCATTTCTTTGGTTGTAAACAGATTCACTTAAGTTAACAGTTTTGTCTTTTGGATTGTAATGATCTGTTAATCTACCAGGAGTCGAAATTACTTTTACATCAAAAATACCATTATCAGCAAGCATTTTTTCTGCAATTTCTGCTCCACTCATTCCGTTTCTTAACTGAACTTTCGAGTATTTTTTAAATTTACTTTTTAATTTATTACTAATTAACCAACTCACTAAAGATATTGCGCCAATTAAAATATAGAATCCTATCATAATTTATATTGTTTTAAAATTGTATTTCATTTTTGTTTGATAAATTTACAACATAAACTATTCCAATTTTTGTTTTGGAATAAAAAAAGACAAAATGACAAACAAACCAAATATATTACTTGTTTATACTGGTGGAACTATTGGTATGATTAAAGACTATAAGACGAATGCTTTAAAGGCGTTTGATTTTAGTCAGATTGTAGAGAAAATTCCAGAATTGCAACAGTTAAACTGTAATATAACAAGTATTTCTTTTGATGAACCTATTGATTCATCAAATATGAATACAAAGTATTATGTAGACATTGTTGAGATCATTGAAGGAAATTATAAGGATTTTGATGGTTTTGTCGTCTTAACAGGTTCAGATACTATGTCTTACACATCTTCAGCAATTAGTTTTATGTTAGAGAATTTGAGAAAACCTATTATTTTTACAGGTTCTCAACTGCCAATTGGCGATTTAAGAACAGATGCTAAAGAGAATTTAATTACTTCTATAGAAGTTGCAAGTGCTAACAAAAAAGGAATACCAGTAATTTCTGAGGTTTGTTTATATTTTGAATATAAATTATACAGAGCTAATAGAACAACCAAAATAAGTTCAGAACAGTTTGAAGCGTTTACATCACTAAACTTTTCTCCACTTGCAGAAAGTGGTGTGCATCTTAAATTTAATGAACATTTAATTTATCAACCAAAAAACAGAGAAAAGAATCTAATTGTTCGAAAGAATTTAATAGATGAAGTTGTTATTTTAAAATTGTTTCCAGGTATTTCGAAATTGGTTGTTGAAAGTATTTTGAATATTCGAAATTTAAAAGGAGTCGTGTTAGAAACCTATGGATCTGGTAATGCACCAAATTCAGAGAATTTTATATTTTTATTGAAAAAAGCAATTGAAAAAGGAATTAAAATTATAAATGTTACACAATGCAAAAGTGGAAGTGTTATGATGGGGCATTATGATACAAGTTTGCTGCTCAGGGAAATAGGTGTTATTAATGGTAAAGACATTACTACAGAATCTGCAATTGCAAAGTTGATGTATCTTTTAAATGAAGATTTATCAAATGAAGATTTTAAAATATTTTTCGAAAATTCATTAAGAGGTGAATTAACTGATAAATATCATTTTTAGTTGTATAATTGAAGAAAATCAACGTTTAATGCATAAATAGATTGATTTTTTTTTTAAATCCTCAATATTTTTTTGTTACTTGGCAGTCTCAAAAGTACAAAAGAGGTTGAATCTTTCTATAATTATAGGGAAATTGGCTTTTCTGCTGTTCTTTGAGATTAAAAAATTTATATCTATAATCCGTTAACTATTAAAATTAATTATAACAAAGATGAAAAAAGTAGTAAATGTCCTATCCGTTACAGGATTTATGTTTTTTGGAGCTATTCAATCAACTTTCGCACAAGAAGCAGGAACTGAGGAAGCAAGAACTTTTCACCAAGAATTAAAACTTCGTTTTATTGAAGGTGGCCCAGAATTTATGGGAATTGTATTGGTAGCCTTAATATTAGGTTTAGCAATTGCAATTGAAAGAATTATTTATTTAAATATGGCAACAACTAATACTAAGAAATTAGTAGCAAATGTTGATGATGCTTTAAGTTCAGGTGGTATTGAAGCTGCAAAAGAAGTTTGTAGAAATTCTAAAGGACCAGTAGCATCTATCTTTTACCAAGGTTTAGATAGAGTAGATGAAGGAGTTGAAGCAGCAGAAAAAGCAGTTGTTTCTTATGGAGGAGTTCAAATGGGACTTTTAGAGAAAAATATTTCTTGGTTGTCTTTATTTATTGCATTAGCACCAATGCTTGGGTTTATGGGTACTGTAATTGGTATGATTAAAGCCTTTGATATGATTGCTGTAGCAAATGATATCTCTCCAGGAGTTGTAGCAGTAGGTATTAAAGTTGCCTTATTAACAACTGTATTTGGTTTAATTGTAGCTATTATTTTACAAATTTTTTATAATTTTATCGTTTCTAAAATCGATAGTATTGTAAATAATATGGAAGATGCATCTATTCAATTAATAGACTTATTAGTAAAATATAAAAAATAAGATATATTATGAAAAATAATTTATCAAAAATTTTAAATATCTTCATTGCACTAGTTGCTTTGATTGGTGCTTTTCTCTTTGTCAGAATTTTTATGACTGATGGAGATGATGTAGAAGCATTGAATGGTTCTGTAGGAAACATCGTTTCGTTTTCTACGATACTGCTTTATTTTGCAGTAGGAGCAACAGTAATTTTGTCTTTAATTGGGCTTTTTAGAAATCCTGAAAATTTAAAAAAGACTTTATTAGGACTTGCCGTTTTAGGTGTAGTATTAGTATTTGCTTATTTCTTAGCAGATAGTAATGCTGTTTTAGATACAGCTGGTAAAATTCTTGAAGGAGGAGAAGCGGGTTCAACTACAAACCAATGGGTTGGTACTGGAATCTGGTATAGTATTGCTTTAGGATTAGTTGCAAGTTTATTCTTTGTATACGATTTATTAAAAGGACTAGTAAAATCATAAAAATATGGCAAGAAGAGAGAATCCCGAAATTAATGCAGGTTCTATGGCAGATATTGCATTCTTGCTGTTAATCTTTTTCTTAGTAACAACAACAATGAATGTTGATTCAGGAGTTTCAAAAAAACTGTCTGAAAAACCACCGGCAGATTATGTGCCACCTGTTATTAAAGAAAAAAACATTTTTGAGGTTGGTATTAATAGAAATAATGAGCTTTTAGTTGAAGGCGAAAGAATGGATATTAAAAACCTAAAAGAAGCTGCTATTGCATTTATAGACAATGGTGGAGGTGAAGGTAAAGTTGAAAATGGTGTTGCAACTGGGCCATGTAATTATTGTAAAGGTGAAAGAAGTGAATCTTCTTCGGATCACCCAAACAAAGCAATTATATCGGTACAGAGTGACAGATTAACAGAATATGGAACGTATCTAGCAGTTCAAGATCAATTGTTAAGAGCTTATTCTGCTTTGAGGAATAGGTTAAGTATGGCTAAGTATAAAATACCTTTTACTGAACTTGAAGATGCTTACAAAGATGATAAGAGCAATGAAAGTTTGAAGAAAAAGGTTGAGTTTATCAAAACTAGTTATCCTCAAATTATTTCAGATGCAGAACCAACAAATTAATTTTTAAAATTTAACAATATGTCTAAGTTTAGAAAAAAGAAAAAAGGAATGCCAGCAGTGAATACTGCTGCCTTACCAGACATTGTTTTTATGTTGTTATTTTTCTTCATGGTAACTACTACTATGAGAGAAACTTCTTTACAAATTGATGCACCAAGGTTACCTTCTGCATTAGAAGTAAAAAAGTTAGAACATAAAAGTTTGGTAACTACTATTTACGTTGGTAAAGCAAAAGATACTAAATACGGAACTAGTTTTAATAGAATCCAGTTGAATGATAAAATAGCATCTGCAGATGATGTTCCTGCCTTTATTATAAATGCAAGATCTAAAGTTTCTGATGCAGAAGTACCATTTATGACAACTTCTATTAAAGCTGATAAAGAATCTAGTGTAGGTACTATAGTTGATATTAGATTAAAACTAAGAGATGTAAATGCTCTTAAAATTAGTTACTCTGCATCTAAAACGGCAGATTAATTAGTATATTATAATAAAAAAAAAGGATAACTCTTTGAGTTATCCTTTTTTTTATGTTTTATTTTGAATTATTAACTATAAAATGAAATATTGTATCTTTATGATACGTTTAACTTTATCATGAAAATAATAGCCACTTTCTTTTCCTTTATGTTTTTAGTAGGTGTTTCTTTTGCTCAAAAAGATTCACTAAATATTGGAGATAGATATGCAGATGATCAGGTTTATATAGCTGTTTCTTATGGTCAGTTTTTTGATCAACCAACACCAATTTCTAAAAGTAACTTCTCTTATTCCCTATCTGCTGGTTTTATAAAAGATTTAATTTTAAATAAACAAGGAAATATTTCTATAGCAGCTGGTATTGGTTATGGGGTCGATTTTTTTAATCATAAATTAAAAGTTGAAGAAAGTAACAATACAACTGTTTTTAGTAGTGATGATACAATAAGTGGTAATTTATTTAAATCACATAATTTAGAATTCCCTCTAGAGTTAAGATGGAGAACTTCTAATGCTAATAAATATGATTTTTGGAGAGTATATACAGGGATTAAATTCTTCTATAATATCTCTAATAATTTTCAGTTTGAAGACGCAAGTAATACTACTTTTAAGTATTCGGATATTTCTAATTACAATAAATTTCAATATGGTTTAACTCTTTCTGCGGGTTATGATGAATTCAATATTAATCTGTTTTATGGTCTAACGCCTGTTTTTAAAAACAGTATGATAGATGGGGAAGAAATTAATACTAAAATTTTAAAATTTGGACTTATTTTCTATATTCTATAAAAAATAGAAAACAATAATTGGAGATAGAAACCCTAAAATAAACCCTAAATAGACTTCAGTCTGTGTGTGTGCTTTTAAATATAATCTTGCGCTTGCTAGAATACCAGAAAGTAGCAATGAACATATAATTACAGCAATCAAATTTTTATTATATATAGCGTTTAATACAAAAAAGAATCCTGTAGTAATACCTAATGAAAGTAAATGAATACTTGTCTTTAATTTAAATGAGAATAGTATATATACACATACTAAACCTAAAGTCGTTGCGTAAAATAGTAAGCCAATGTCTGTAAGATTAGGAATTCCTTTTATTGTATTACCTAACAAATAGAATAACACAATCATCATTGCAATAGGAACTTTCCTTTCTCCAATAGTATCTGCTTTAAAAGATTTTATTAGTTTAAGTCTCTTAAAAAGAATTAAAACTGCTAAAGGTACAATGTAAGTAGTTGCAAATATTAAGCCCAAAACAGCTAATCGTTGATCGCTATTAAAGACATTAGGTATTAATATAAAGTACAATAGTACACCAATTGTAGGAATTACAATTGGATGTAACATTATTGATATGAATTTATAAAACTTCACTAAATTTCTTTTCGTAAACGTGCTACTGGTAAATCTAATTGCTCTCTATATTTAGCAACTGTTCTTCTTGCAATTGGATATCCTTTATCTTTTAAAATGGCTGCCAATTTTTCGTCTGTTAATGGTTTTTTCTTGTTTTCTTCAAGGACTACTGTTTCTAAAATTTTCTTTATCTCTTTTGTAGAAACATCTTCTCCTTGATCATTTTTCATTGATTCAGAAAAGAATTCTTTAATCAATTTTGTACCATAAGGTGTAGAAACAAACTTGCTATTTGCTACCCTAGAAACGGTAGAAACATCCATGTTTATTTTATCCGCAATATCTTTTAGAATCATAGGCCTTAACTTGCGTTCATCACCAGTTAAAAAATATTCATATTGATAATGCATGATCGTATTCATGGTTACCAATAATGTTTGTTGACGTTGTTTTATTGCGTCAATAAACCATTTTGCAGAATCTAATTTCTGCTTGATAAAAAATACGGCATCTTTTTGAGATTTACTTTTTACAGTAGACTCTTGATATCCTTTTAACATATTATTATACTCTCTAGATATATGCAATTCAGGTGCATTTCTGGAGTTTAAAATCAAATCTAATTCTCCATCCACAAGTTTGATAGAAAAATCAGGTACTATTTGTTCTGCAATCTTATTATTTCCTGCATAAGAACTTCCTGGTTTAGGATTTAGTTTAGATATCTCAGTATTTACTTCCTTTAATTCTTCTGTAGAAATATTAAATTTTTCTTGTAACTTTTTGTAATGTTTCTTCACAAAATGATCAAAAGCTAATTCTAAAACATCAATTGCTAAAGCTCTTATTTTTGTACTCTCTTTTCTTTTGAGTTGAATAATAAGACATTCCTTCAAATCTCTAGCTCCAACACCAATTGGATCTAAAGTGTGAATCACTTTTTTTAGAATGCCAATAACTTTTTCTTCTGTAGTAAAAACATTAGCAGTAAAAGCTAAGTCATCCACTAAATCTAAAATATCTCTTCGAATGTAACCACTATCATCAATGCTACCTACTAAAAACTCAGCAATTGAACGCTCTTCATCATCAAAACTATAGGTGTTCAGTTGATTTTTTAATGATTGATGAAAGCTTGTTCCTGCTGCATAAGGTACATTTTTCTCTTCATCATCTGCTGAATAGTTATTTGCTTGAGTTTTGTAATTAGGTATTTCATCATCACTCAAATACTCATCAATATTTATGTCTTCGGCTTCAATTTTTTCTGTACCCGCATCATCAAATTCGTTAGATAAATCATCATCTATCGAATCCGAATCTTCTTTACCAGTATCTAGTGCTGGGTTTTCCTCAATTTCTTGTTTTAGGCGTTCTTCAAAAGCTTGTGTAGGCAATTGAATTAACTTCATCAACTGAATTTGTTGAGGAGATAATTTTTGTAAGAGTTTATAATGTAAACTTTGTTTTAGCATAGACTTAAATATACAAAATACTTATTAAAATTCAGCGTTTTGTGGAGTTCTTGGAAAAGGAATTACATCTCTAATGTTATTCATCCCTGTTGTAAATTGTACTAATCTTTCGAAACCTAATCCGAAACCAGAGTGAACTGCAGTTCCAAATTTTCTTAAATCCAAATACCACCATAATTCTTTTTCATCGATATTCATGGCTTTCATTTTCTCTAATAAGACATCGTATCGTTCTTCACGTTGAGCACCACCAACCATTTCTCCAATTCCTGGAAAAAGAACATCCATAGCTCTAACTGTTTTTCCATCATCATTTAAACGCATATAAAATGCTTTTATATTTGCTGGATAATCAAATAAAATAACCGGACATTTAAAGTGTTTTTCAACTAAATAACGCTCGTGTTCAGATTGTAAATCTGCTCCCCATTCATTAATTGGAAATTGAAATTTCTTCTTTTTGTTTGGTTTCGAATTACGTAGAATATCAATTGCTTCAGTATATGAAACTCTTTTGAAATTATTATCAGCCACAAAACGAAGTTTTTCTAACAAACTCATTTCGCTTCTTTCAGCTTGTGGTTTACTTTTTTCTTCTTGTGTTAAACGTTGATCTAAAAAGGCTAAATCGTCTTTGCAACTTTCTAAAATCGAATTTAAAACTGTTTTTATAAAATCTTCAGCTAAATCCATATTGCCATCTAAATCCATGAAGGCAACTTCTGGTTCAATCATCCAGAATTCTGCTAAATGACGTGTTGTATTTGAGTTTTCTGCTCTAAAAGTAGGTCCAAAAGTATATGCTTTCCCTAAAGCCATCGCATAAGTTTCAGCTTCTAATTGTCCAGAAACAGTTAAGTTCGTTTCTTTTCCAAAGAAATCTTTAGAATAGTCAATCTTTCCATCTTCTGTAAGCGGTGCTTCATTGTCTTTAAAATTTGTAACTCTAAACATTTCTCCTGCTCCTTCTGCATCAGAACCAGTAACAATAGGCGTGTTAACGTAGTTAAAGTCTCTTTCTTGAAAATATTGATGAACAGCAAAAGATAATTTAGAACGCACACGCATTACTGCGCTAAAAGTGTTTGTTCTTACACGTAAATGTGCATTTTCTCTTAAAAACTCGAAACTATGTTTTTTAGGTTGAATAGGATATTCATCTGGATTTGAATCTCCTAAAATTTCAATTTCTGAAACTTGAATCTCTACAGATTGCCCTCTACCTTGACTTGCAGCTAAAGTTCCTTTTATAGAAATTGCGGCTCCCGTATTAATTCTTTTTAATGTTTCTTCTGATGTGTTTTCAAAATCGATAACACATTGAATATTATTAATGGTAGAACCATCATTTAAAGCAATAAAACGATTGCTTCTAAATGTTCTAACCCATCCTTTTAGTTGTACTTCTTGTAGTAATAATCCTTCCGACTTTATAAGTTCGGCAACGCTTTTGTTTATCATATTCTTATAATATTGATATAAATATATGTTATTAATAAAAAGTAAAGATACTTTTTTGGGTTAAGATGAGCAATGATATTTTTAAGTAGTTTATTATTGAATTTAGGGTTAAAATACCTGTAAAATTTATTGCATTATTTTATACTTTTGTGCAATTAAAGATAATAGTTTATTATATGAATCTTTTTCACATAATTTATTTAATCCAATTTTTTTGATTTTTTGTTAGACTAAAAACCGGATGTTTTAATAAACATCCGGTTTTTATTATTTGATACTATTTTTTCTAAAAACTAAAAATAGAAATTCAATTTTACTTTTCTGTATTTTCTTCCTTTGGAGGGAAAATTTTTATTGCAGGTTCTTTAAAAACTTTCTTATTTGCGATTTTCTTTTCAAAAGTTAATAATAAAGAGGGTAATAATAACAAGTTAGAAACCATTGCTAATAATAAAGTAATTGAAACTAATCCACCTAAAGCAATAGTACCTCCAAAACTTGATAAAGTGAATACTAAGAACCCAAAAAACAATACAATAGAAGTATAAAACATACTTACCCCGGTTTCACGAAGAGCAGCATAAACGGAAGGTTTTATACGCCATTTATTAGCAATTAATTCTTGCCTATATTTTGCTAAAAAGTGAATAGTATCATCCACAGAAATACCAAAGGCGATACTAAATACTAATATTGTTGATGGTTTTATAGGGATGTCTAAGAAGCCCATTAATCCTGCCGTAATCAATAATGGTAATATATTTGGTATTAAAGAAATGAAAATCATTTGTGGTGATCTAAACATCCACGCCATAAAAATGGCAATTAAAAAGATAGCTAATGATAAAGAAATCACTAGGTTTTTAATTAAATAGTTAGTTCCTTTTATAAAAACTAATGCTTTTCCTGTTAGAGAAACATCGTATTTTTCTGAAGGAAATTCTTTTGCGATAACTGCTTTTAATCGTTCCTGAATTACATTCATTTTTTCAGTACCAATGTCTTTCATAAAAGTGGTTATTCTGGCATAACGACCTGTAGAATCTACAAAGTTTTTAAGCATACCAGCTTCACTGTTCGAATTCTTCGTGTATGCAAAAATATAACTTTGCTCTTGGCTTGTAGGTAATTGATAATATCTTGGATTTCCTTTGTAATATGCTTGTTTAGAGTATTTTACTAGATTGGTTACAGATATTGGTTTAGATAATTCTGGAAAAGTTTCTATAGCTTCATTAATCTTCTCCATCCTTTTTAAAGTGGATAGTTTCATGACACCTTTGTCTTTCTTTGTGTCAATCAAAATTTCAAGAGGCATGATTCCTCCAAACTCACTTTCAAAGAATTTAATATCTTGATAAAATTCTAAGCTTTTTGGCATGTCTTCTATTAAACTACCCGATACTTTAATTTTATAAACGCCAATAATAGCTGCAATTATAACAATTACAGTTGTAAAATATATTGTAATTCTTCGGTTTCTTACCATTTTTTCCATCCAGTCAACAACATTTTCAATCCATCTTCTTTCAAGATGATTTAAATGTTTCTTCTTTGGAAGCGGCATAAAACTATATAGAATAGGAATAATTAATAAAGCTAAAATAAAGATACTTATGATGTTTACAGAAGCTAAAATTCCGAATTCACGTAGTAAACTACTTTTTACAAAAACAAAGGTTGCAAAACCAGATGCAGTTGTAATATTTGTCATTAAAGTAGCGTTTCCTATTTTAGAAATTACACGTTGTAAAGCTTTTGCTTGTTGTCCGTGTTTTTTTATTTCTTGTTGATATTTATTAATAAGGAAAACTGCATTTGGCACCCCAATAACAATAATTAAAGGAGGTATTAATGCTGATAAAACAGTAATTTCATAACCAAACCATCCTATAAAACCAAAAGCCCAAGTAACACCAATCATTACTACTAATAGAGTGATAAATGTTGCTCTGAAAGAGCGGAAGAAAAAGAAGAATATTACAGCCGTAATAGCTAATGCACCACCTACAAAAAGTATAATTTCATCTTGTATATTTTGAGCATTTAGTGTTCTAATATACGGCATTCCAGAAACTCGAACATCTACATTATTCTCTTTTTCAAACTCTTTTATTGTTGGTATTAAAATATTAAAAATGAAATCTCTACGTTTAGGCGTATTAATAATTTCTTTCTTTATATAGATAGCAGTTTGTAGCGTTCCTGTTTCTTTATTAAATAGTAAGTTATCGTAGAAAGGAAGTTTCTCAAAAAGTTGTTTTTTTATTTCTAAAACTTCGTCTGTTGTAGTTGGATTTTTTTCATATAAAGGTTCTAATACAAACTTTCTGTTCTTTCTATCTGCTTTTAATTCCTGAACATCAGCAATAGAAAGTGTAAAATCTATTTCCTCTAAACTATCAAATTTTTTAACTAAATTATTCCATGCATTAAACTTTTTTGGTGTAAAAACTGTTGAGTCTTTTATTCCAAGAATAACTAAATTCCCTTCTTCACCAAAAATCTTTAAAAATTGATTGTATTGTAAATTTGCCTCATGATCTTCTGGCAATAAATTAGCCTCTGTATATGAAAACTTCATATACTTCATTTGTGATGCTAATAGCCCTGTAACGATAGCAATACCTAGTAAAACCAAATATCGGTTTCTTAAGATAGTACCAGCAACTTTTGTCCAGAAATTCATTTTTATAAATTTACGAAAATGTAATTAAATTATATATTGTTTGTAAATAAAAAGAGAGTGCTAATAAACACTCTCTTTTTATTATTTAGGTTTTTTTAAACCTTCATTATTTCCACTTCTTTTACAGCTAGTTTATCTTCTATCTGTTTTACATAAGTGTTTGTTAATGTTTGAATATCGTCTTCTGCGATTTTCTTCATATCGTCAGAAATATCTGTTTTTTTGATATCATTGTTTGCATCTTTACGTGCATTTCTAATACCAACTTTAGCATGTTCTGCTTCAGATTTTGATTGCTTAGCTAATCCAATTCTTCTTTCTTCTGTTAATGGTGGTACATTAATCATAATAATATCACCATTATTCATAGGATTAAATCCTAAGTTTGCTACTTGAATTGCTTTTTCAATTGGCTGTAACATGTTTTTTTCCCAAGGTTGAACACTAATAGTTCTTGGGTCTGGAGTAGTAACATTTGCTATCTGACTTAATGGAGTTAAAGATCCATAATAATCTACCATAACATTTGCTAACATTGCTGGAGTTGCTTTACCTGCTCTAATAGTTCGTAATTCTTTAATTAAATGCTCTATAGCATTATTCATTGCTTCTTTAGCTGAATCAAGAATAAATTCAATTTCTTCGTTCATCTTTAGTGTTTTTTTAAAAGATTATGATTAATGATTATCAACAATAGTACCAATTTTTGCTCCAGAAACTAGTTTTAATAAGTTTCCATTAGTATTCATATCAAAAACAATAATAGGTAATTTATTTTCTTCACTTAATGTAAATGCAGTCATATCCATTACTTTAAGACCTTTTTTAATAACGTCCTTAAAAGTAATCGTTTCAAATTTAATAGCATCTTTATCCTTTTCGGGATCTACATTATAGATACCATCTACACGAGTTCCTTTTAAAATACAATCTGCATCTATTTCAATTGCTCTTAAAACAGCCGCTGTATCTGTAGTAAAATAAGGATTTCCTGTTCCTGCTCCAAAAATAACAACTCTACCTTTTTCTAAATGACGAATTGCTTTTCTTTTAATATATGGTTCTGCAACTTCTTTAATTTCTAAAGCAGTTTGTAAACGTGTATCAACTCCTTCGTCTTCAAGTGCGCTTTGTAGTGCCAATCCATTAATACATGTTGCTAGCATACCCATGTGATCTCCTTGTACACGATCCATACCATTAGCTGCTCCAGCAACACCTCTAAAAATGTTTCCACCACCAATAACGATAGCAACTTGAATACCTTTAGCAACGACATCCTTAATTTCTTTTGCATATTCAGAAAGACGTTTGGGATCTATTCCATATTGTCTTTCACCCATTAATGCTTCTCCACTTAATTTTAAAAGAATTCTATTGTATTCCATAGCTTGTTTTGAAAGTTGTGCAAAATTAAGCTTTTTTTTTGAGTTTCCTTTTTTTGGGAAACAAAAAAACCTCGCAATTCTAAAATTATAGAATGCGAGGTTTTAAATATTTAGATTCCTGTATTTACAGGAATAATAGATAAATGTTATCCTAAAGTAACTCTTTTAAAAGTACTTACAGAAACGTCACCATATGTTTTAACATATTGGTCAACATTTTTCTTTTCATCTTTAATAAAAGCTTGGTCTAAAAGACATTGCTCCATATCTAAAGTTGTGTTGTCAGAAACGAATCTTTCCATTTTTCCTGGTAAAATTCTTTCCCAGATTTTTTCTGGTTTTCCTTCAGCAGCTAATTCTGCTTTTGCAGCTTCTTCAGCTTTTGCTAATACTCCTTCAGATAATTGAGACATAGAAATAAATTGAGGAACATTTTTCAATGTTTTACCTAATCTTCCTAATTCAATATTATCTTTTTCGATTACCGCAATTCTAGCTTCTGTTTCAGCGGCTACAAATGTAGGATCAAAATCTTTATAAGACAAAGTTGTTGCACCCATAGAAGCTACTTGCATAGCTACATCTTTAGATAAAACATCAGCATTATCTACAGCAGCAGATAAACCAACTAAAGCAGCAATTTTACCAATGTGAGTATAAGCACCAACATAAGCAGCTTCGATTTTCTCAAAAGCAGTTATATCTAACTTTTCTCCAATAACACCAGTTTGCTCAATTAATTTTTCAGCAACAGTCATACCTCCAAAATCTGCAGCTAAGAAAGATTCTTTGTCAGCACAATTTAAAGCTATTTCAGCGAATTGACCACCTAATGCAACAAATGCATCGTTTTTACCAACAAAATCAGTCTCACAAGCTAAAACGATAGCAACACCAACAGTGCTGTCTGCGTTAATTTTTGTTACTGCAACACCTTCTGAAGAATCTCTATCAGCTCTTTTTGCAGCAATTTTTTGACCTTTTTTACGTAAAATATCAATTGCTTTATCAAAATCACCAACTGCCTCAACTAATGCCTTTTTACAGTCCATCATTCCAGCTCCAGTTGCTTCTCTTAATTTTTTAACATCAGCAGCACTAATCTTTACTGTTTCCATGCTATTTATATTTTTTAATTATAATTATTTTTTTTCTTCAGAAGGAGTTTCAGTAACTTCAGCTTTAGTTTCTTCAACTTTTGCTTCTTCAACTTCAGGAGCTACTTTTACTGCCTTTGGAGCTGCAACTTCTTTAGTTTCTTTTACTTTTTCTTTGTCTGATTTTCTTTCTGATAAACCTTCAGCAACTGCATCAATAACAAAAGATAAAACTTTGTCAATAGATTTAGATGCGTCATCATTAGCAGGAATGATAAAATCTACTAATCTAGGATCAGAGTTTGTATCAACCATTGCAAAAATAGGAATGCTTAATTTTCTAGCTTCTGCTACTGCAATGTGCTCTTTCTTAATATCTACAATAAACAATGCTCCAGGTAAACGAGTCATATCAGAAATAGAACCTAAATTCTTTTCTAATTTTTCTCTCTGACGATTGATTTGTAATTTTTCTCTTTTAGATAATGCATCAAAAGATCCATCTAACTTCATTCTATCAATATGAGCCATTTTCTTAACAGCTTTTCTAATAGTTACAAAGTTAGTTAACATACCACCAGGCCATCTTTCAGTAATGAAAGGCATGTTTACAGATTTTGCTTTTTCAGCAACAATATCTTTTGCTTGTTTTTTTGTAGCAACAAATAAAATTTTACGTCCAGAGTTAGCAATCTTTTTTAAAGCTTCTGAAGTTTCTTCTATTTTTGCTGCTGTTTTATACAAGTCAATGATGTGTACACCATTACGTTCTGTATAAATGTATGGAGCCATGTTTGGGTTCCATTTTCTAGTAAGGTGTCCAAAGTGTACACCGTTATCTAATAATTCTTGAATGTTTACGTTTGCCATTTTTTCTAAATGTGTTTACTTTCTGTTTTGAAATCAATAGTTAGGTAGTCTTTCGAGTCCTAACTATTTAGATGCTAAACTGTTTAATATTAAAATATAATAACAGTTCTCGATATAATGTATTACAGAATAAATTCTGATTACTATTAACGTTTCGAGAATTGGAATTTTTTACGTGCTTTTTTCTGACCGAATTTCTTACGTTCAACCATTCTTGGATCACGAGTTAATAAACCTTCTGGTTTCAATACTAATCTGTGCTCTTCGTTAATAGAAACTAAAGCTCTAGTAATTGCCAAACGAATTGCTTCTGCTTGACCAGTTACACCACCTCCGTATACATTAACTTTGATATCATAAGATTCTAAGTTTTCTGTTAACATTAAAGGTTGTTGTACTTTATACTGTAAAGTTCCAGTAGTAAAGTAGTTCTTATAGTCTTTTTTGTTTACTGTAATGTTCCCACTTCCTTCAGAAAGATAAATACGAGCAACAGCTGTTTTTCTTCTACCGATTTTATGTACTATATCCATTATTTAAGATCGTTAAGGTTAATAGCTTTAGGTTCTTGACCTGCTTGTTTGTGCTCTCCACCTGCATATACATACAAGTTTCTGTATAGAGCTGCTCCTAAAATATTTTTAGGTAACATTCCTTTTACTGCTTTTTCGATTAATCTTGTAGGATCTTTCTCAAACATTTCTGTTGCAGTTAACGATCTTTGTCCTCCTGGGTAACCCGTGTGACGGATGTAAGACTTCTCAGTCCATTTCTTACCAGTTAAAACAATTTTTTCTGCGTTGATGATAACCACGTTATCTCCACAATCTACGTGAGGAGTAAAATTTGGTTTGTATTTACCTCTAATTAGCTTTGCTACTTTAGAAGCTAGACGACCCAACGTTTGCCCGTCTGCATCAACTAAAACCCACTCCTTGTTTACGGTAGCTTTGTTTGCTGATACTGTTTTGTAACTTAATGTGTTCATAATTACACTATTAGTTTTTGTTTATTAATAAATTATTTTTCCTTAAAAAAGGAGTGCAAATGTACCGTTTTTTATTTGATTGACAAATAGTGTTTTATATTTATTTTACACTTAACGTGTTAATGATTTTTACATTATATAAATTAACATTTTCTTAAGAAACTAGAAAGTTATTTTTGCAGAACTTAAGGGGTGTTTTAAAGTGCTCTTTTTTACAACAATCAACCAACAATATGAAGCTTTATTTATCTAGTTTATTATTAATAATTAGTATTTCTTTTTGCGCTTCTTCTCAAGAATTACCTGAAGAAGAGTTAACTAAAAGAATATATACAACTAAGAAATTAAAAAAAGTACCAGTAATTGATGGAGATATTTCTGATGAAGCTTGGGATGTTGTAGAATGGTCATCAGACTTTGTGCAGAAAACACCAAATGAAGGAAAAGCACCAAGTCATCAAACGAAGTTTAAAGTAATCTATGATGAAAAGTACCTATATATTGCTATTGTTGCCTTTGATGAAGAGCCAGAATTAATTCAACAAAGATTAACAAGAAGAGATGGTTTTGCAGGCGATAGGGTAAATGTAATTATAGATAGTTACCACGATAAAAGAACTGCGTTTGTTTTTACCACAACTGCTGCAGGTGTAAAAGGAGAAGAAATTACAACTCAAAATGGAGATAATTGGGATGATAGTTGGAACCCGATTTGGTATACAGATGCTAAAGTAAATAATGATGGTTGGTCTACAGAAATGAAAATTCCTTTTAGTCAATTACGTTTTGGTAAAGCAAAAGAACAAATTTGGGGTTTTAATATAAACCGAACTATTTTCAGAAAACAAGAAAGATCTTTGTGGCAAAGAATTCCGAATTCTCAATCGGGGTTTATTAGTGAAGCAGGAGAATTACATGGATTGATTAATTTAGTTCCTCAAAAGCAATTAGAAATTCAGCCTTTTACAGTTTTACAATATGATTCTTATCCTAAAGAAGGTAATAATCCTTATAGAGATGGAAGCGATTTTAAAATTAATGGAGGTTTAGATGCTAAAATCGGGATTACAAACGATTTAACTTTAGACTTAACAATAAATCCAGATTTTGGTCAAGTAGAAGCAGATCCTGGAGCAATTGCTTTGGATGGTTTTCAAATTTTCTTCGAAGAACAGCGTCCGTTTTTTGTAGAGAATAAAAATATTTTTGATTATAAATTTGCTAACGGAAGAGACAATCTATTCTACAGTAGAAGGATTGGAGGTAGCCCTCATAGAAGTGCCGATTTAGAAAATGGTGAATATGCTAAAGAACCTATAAACTCAACTATTCTAGGAGCCGCAAAGTTTTCGGGGAAAACCAAAAGTGGTTGGTCAATTGGTGTTTTAGAAAGTATTACCTCTAATGAATATGCAAAAATTAAACAAGTAGATGGTGAAACAAGAAAACAAATTGTTGAACCTCTAACCAATTATTTTGTTACTAGAGTTCAAAAAGATTTTAATGAAAGAAATTCTTATTTAGGAGGGATTTTTACTGCAACTAACAGAAATCTAGATGGCGATTTTTCAGAATTACACAAAGCAGCTTACACAGGGGGAATAGATTTTAGGCATACTTGGCACAAAAGAGATTTTTATTTAGAAGGAAATACAATAATGAGTCATGTTGTAGGAAGTGAGGAGGCGATTGAAAACACTCAACTTTCTATTGCTAGATTATTTCAAAGAGTAGATGCAACCCATGTAGAATTAGATCCTACAAGAACTTCGCTTACAGGAACAGGTGGAAGAATTGAAGTAGGGAAACAAGGTGGAGGAAATTGGAGATATAATGCTGGTTTTGTATGGCGTTCTCCAGAATTAGAATTAAACGATGTTGGGTTTTTGCGTCAAACAGATGAAATGATTCAGTTTTCAAATGTTAGATATTTATGGCAAGTTCCTACAAAAACGTATAGAGATATTAGGTTTCGATTAGAGCAATTTTCAACGTTTGATTTTCAAGGGAATCAAAATAAGATGCAATATGAAACTCAAGTAAATGTTAATTGGATAAATAATTGGTGGACAGAATTGGGTTTAGGTCATAAACCTTTAGTTTATGGAAACGCCTATTTAAGAGGTGGTCCTCGTTGGCGTTTTGCGGATGAAAACTTTGTTTTCTTATTTTTTGGATCTGATAGAAGTAAAAAAATGAATTTTACTTTAGGATATGTAACGAGTAAAGCAGAAGAAAATGCCAATAGTTTTGCGCGATATGTTTTTAGAATGAATTATCAGCCTTTTGATGCTTTTAGTATGTCTTTAAATACAGAATTCGAAAAAACTACAGATAAAACTCAGTATGTTACAACTTCAGATTTAGGAAATCAAAAAAGATATATTTTAGGAAAGATTGATAATCAAAATTGGTCTACAACTTTACGTTTAAATTATAGCATCAATCCAAATATGTCTATTCAATTTTATGGACAACCTTATGTTGCAAGAGGAAGATATTCTGATTTTAATTACGTAACAAATTCAACAGCAGCAAGTATTAATGATCGAGTAAGGATGTATGATGTAAATCAAATTTCTGAAAACAATGATACTTTTTCTGTTGATGAAAATTTAGATGCAATTACAGATTATACATTTGATAAACCAGACTTTTCTTACGTACAATTTAGAACAAACTTAGTTGCAAGATGGGAATATATACCAGGATCAGAATTATTTTTTGTTTGGGCTAGAGGTGGTGTTGGTTATGATAATCCCAAAAATTCACTTTCAAAAAGTTTACGAAATCAGATTGTAGATAGACCTTTAGAAGATACTTTTTTAATAAAAGCAACCTATAGATTTGTAAGGTAAAATGATCGTTTATAATTGATAATTATCACCCTCACTCGCAAATTGAAAACCTAACTTTTCAATTTCTTTTCGTTCCTTACTGTCTTTTTGAAGTGTAGGATTTGTGTGATTAAAGTGGATGAAAATTACTTTATTTTTGGTTGATAAAGATTCATTCTTAAATAAATTGATTGTTTCTTGTATAAATGGATGAGGAACTTCTGTCATCGCTCTTTTAACTTCTTTCTGATTCAAAAAAGTAGCATCAATAAAAGCATAATCAACTTTTTTTACTTCTTCAATAATACTGCGTTTCCATTTATGCCATTTATCAATATCCGGAATGAATAATGCAGTTTTTTTAGTTCCTTCAATTTTGTAGCCAACCGTTTCAGAAAATTCATCTCTGTGAGGTACTAAAAAGGGAGTTACTTTTAATTTGTTATTCAACACCATTGTAGAATCGTGTTGTAAATTTTTAAGCTGAATATTTTGTAAAGAAACCAATTGACTCCAAGGTCCATTAGCTTTTAAAAAGCTTTTCATTTTTGGCATTGCATAGACTTTGGTGTCTTTTTTACCAAAAGCTTCTCTTCCAAAATACATTAAACCTGTATAATGCCCAATATGCGCATGTGTTAAGAAAACTCCATCAATAATGGAGGGTGTTTTTAAATGATTTTGTTCTAATGCTGCTAATTGTGTATGCATATCTGGAGTTGCATCAAACAACCATTTTTGTTGATTTTCTACATCAACCAAACCTAAAGAAACGACACTTTTTTTACTGTTTTTTCCATTGTAAAAATTAGCACAACATTCTTTTTGGCAACCAATATGAGGATAACCTCCATCTTGAGCGATTCCTAAAACAGTAATATATTGTTTGTTGTTTAGTTGTTTTTTTTCTAGCGTCTTTTCATCACAAGAAAATAAAAAAGCAAAAACTAGAATACATAGAATAAAGGATTTTATTTTCATCATTATTTTAAAAAGTATCCACTAATTCCGCTTAAAATACTTTGTACTGCATAAGAAGCTAAAATAAGTCCCATTATCTTACTAATTACAGTAATTCCATAAGTTCCAATTTTTTCTTGAACACTATTTGCTATCAATAATAACAGCGCTGTTAAAGCAATAACAAACAACACTAATAGTGTAGTAATTGTTTGCTCTTGAATTGAATATAAATGATTATCAGTAAGTAAAACTACAGCCATTATTGCTCCAGGAGAAGCAATAGAAGGGATTGCTACAGGAAAAATAGTAACATGTCTATAATCTGTAATTTGATTTTTTTCTCGAGTTGGTTTTCCATCTCCAAAAATCATAGTAATGGCAAATAGGAATAAAATAACTCCACCAGAAATCTGAAAAGCATCTAAAGTAACGGACATTCCTTCTAAAATAAGTTGTCCGATTACTATAAAAAACAACAAAATAAAGAAAGCTACTACAGAAGCTCTTACAGCTACTTTCTTTTTTTCAGATTTTGTAAGTTCTTTGGTTGCTTCTAAATATACAGGTACAGAACCTATAGGATCTAAAACTGCAATTAAAAAGAATATTTTGGTAAGGATTGTAATTATCACTGTAAGAAATTAGAAATTAATATTTGTTGTTAGAAATATATATAAAAAAAGCATCAAAGTGGTAACCTTGATGCTTTTTTTAAAATATTTTTGTTATTTTATAACATCACTCTCCATCCATAAGGATCTTCAGCTTTATTTGTTTGAATGTCTGTAATTGCTTTCTTTAAAATTCCAGAAAAAGGAGTTTCTAATTCAGGTAAATCATAATCTGTATCTTGATATCCAAAACCAGCAATTGGCGAAATTACTGCAGCAGTTCCTGCTCCAAACATTTCTTTTAAACTACCACTTTGTGCCGCGGCAATAACTTCAGAAACAGAAATTTTTCTAACTTCTACATCAATATTTAAATCTTTAGCAATTTGAATAACACTTTTACGTGTAATTCCGTCTAAAATACGATCACTAGTAGGACTTGTAATTAACGTATCATTTATTCTGATAAAGATATTCATCGCGCCAGCTTCTTCAATATATTCGTGCGAATTATCATCCGTCCAAATAACTTGATTATACCCTTTTTCTATAGCTAATTGTGTAGGGTAAAACTGAGCAGCATAATTACCACCAGCTTTAGCAAAACCAACACCACCATTTGCAGCACGTGCATATTTTTCTTCAATTAAAACTTTTACTTTTCCAGCAAAATAAGCGCCAGAAGGAGCTGTACAAATTATAAATTTATACGCATCTGCAGGAGAAGCATGAAACCCTATTCCAGAAGCAAACATAAAAGGTCTTATGTATAAAGAACTTCCTTCGTTTGTAGGAATCCAGTTATTATCAACTTCTAATAATTTCTTTAAACCATCCATGAATATATCTTCAGGAATTTGAGGTATTACCAAACGTTCTGCAGATTTATTTAAACGCTTCCAGTTTTCTAAAGGTCTAAATAACATTGTATTTCCTTCTGCATCTTTGTAGGCTTTCATTCCTTCAAAAATTGATTGTCCGTAATGGAAAATCTTTGCAGCAGGATCTAAAGAGATTGGTGCATAAGGTTTAATAACAGATGTTTGCCATTCGCCATTTACAAAATCACACTCTAACATATGGTCAGAATATACACTACCAAAAGGTAAATTGTCAAAATCTACAGTATCTATTTTCGACTTTTCTATATGTTGAATTTCTATATTAGATTTCATTCTATTTGATTGAGATTATCCCACAAATGTACATAAATTATTCATCTGACAAAATAACAAATCATTGCTATTATTCTTTAAAAGATGTACTTTTGTTGGATATCCAATAAATTTATTAGTTATGAAATATTTATTACAATTTTGTTTAATAGTTTTATTCGCTTTTACAGCCTGTAAAGAAGGAAAGAAAACAGCTAAAGAAGTTGAGCAACCAAAACAAGAAGTTGTTTATGATTCTTTTGGTGAAAAAATATCTTTAGATAAAGCAATTACTTCAGAAGAGTTGTTAGCTAAATTTAAAACAATGAAAGCTGGTGATACAATTAACGTAAAATTTGCTTCTAGTATTAAGGAAGTTTGTTCTAAAAAAGGATGTTGGATGAAGCTTCCTTTAGGCGATGATGCAGAAACAATGGTTCGTTTTAAAGATTACGGTTTCTTTATGCCTTTAGATTCTAAAGGAAGAGAAGTTGTTTTAAACGGTAAAGCTTTTATAAATGAAACATCTGTAAAAGAATTACAACATTATGCTGAAGATGCAGGAAAAACGAAAGAAGAAATAGCAAAAATAACAGCATCTAAAATTGAGTATACTTTTGAAGCTGATGGAGTTTTAATGAAACAATAATGAGAAAACTAGCATTAGTATTTTTATTAATTTCAATTTTTTCTTGTAAAAAAGAAATACCTAAGAAAATAATTATTGTAGAAAGAAAAAGAGTCAATCAGTCAGAAATGGCGGCTTTAATGCTTAAAATGTATGATAAAAACTTAGAAAACAAAACACTTGTTTTACAAGGGAAAGAGCCAAAAGATTTTCCAAAAGAGTTTTTAAATATTCATACAGCTCAATTAACAGATCCTTCAAATAGAAATCCCGCATTTAAAATGTTCTCAAATTTCTATTTAAACAGTTTTAAAAAGGTTTTTACAACCTCAAAAGATTCACTTATTTTGAAGCACAATAATGCAGTTAATAGTTGTATTGCTTGTCATGAAACTACATGTGTAGGACCAATACCTAGAATTAAAAAGTTATTAATAAAATAATTATGAAAAGAGAAATTCTAATAACTTCAGATGGTTCTACAACCATTAATTTGCCTGATTTAAATGAGCAATATCATTCTAAAAACGGTTCAATTAACGAGTCATATCACGTTTTTATAAACAGTGGATTAAGGCAGGTTTCTTCTGATACCGTTTCAATCTTAGAAATCGGTTTTGGTACCGGTTTAAATTGTTTTATAACATATTTAGAAGCTAAAAAAGAAATTCATTATGTAGGCGTAGAAGCATATCCTGTTACTTCAGAAGAAGTAGAGAGTATGAACTTTATTTCTATATTAAATGCGGAAAAAGATAAAGCTACTTTTGATAAAATTCATGACGTTTCTTGGGAAGAAAAACATCAAATTTCTGATAAATTTGCACTCACAAAAAGAAAGCAGTTTTTTGAAGATATTGATGATAAAGATGCGTTTAATTTAATTTATTTCGATGCCTTTGGTGCACGTGTTCAACCTCAATTGTGGACTGTAGAAATCTTCCGAAAAATGTTTGAATCATTAAAAGAAAACGGAATTTTAGTAACCTATTCTGCAAAAGGAAGTGTTAGAAGAGCAATGCAAGAAGTTGGTTTTACAGTAGAGCGTTTGCCTGGACCTCCAGGAAAAAGAGAAATGTTACGAGCTACAAAACTAATTACTAAAAACTAATTATTTATATGGAATTTAAAAGAAAATTTGGGAGAAAAAAAGAGACAAAACCTACAAAAGGAATTTTTTTAATCTTGCTTTTAGCATTAGCGATATTTCTTTGGTTTAAAGCTGAAGATATTATGAATGCATTATTATAAAAATATTTTTTTGAAGCTATTTCCTGCTTTACGCACTCGCTTTTTTTACGAAAAGTAAAAAAGAGCTCAAACAATTGCTTCAAATGCGAAGCATTCAACGATTCAAAGAAAATATTAAAGCAGAGTTAATCAGGGCTAGACTTGTTTGCAAGCTATTGTAAATTAGTATATGAAAGTTACTTTTTAAAGCGTCTTCCTTTCCAATTATATTTGAAGAATAGTGAGTTAAAGATAACGAAAATACTGAAAAAAGGATATAGCAAACTTGCAAAAATATACCATTTATAAAAAGAAGATTTGTGCTCAAAAAACTGAATTGTGGGCAGAAATAAAAACAAATCAATTACCATTTTTATTACAAAAGGAATCAATAGAACTTCTATAGATTGAGTAAATAAGTAATAAATAACTAAGAAGTTTGTAAGTAATACCAATAAGCCAATCAACTTTACTTTTATAGAACTAAAACTACTTGTTTTAGCTGCCCATCTTGTTCTTTGATTGATTAAATCTCTCCAACTTTTTACAGGAAATGTAGTTACAATTGCTTCTTTCGATTTTAAATAATGAACACTTCTTTTATCAGCTTTTATAAATTTTTCAAATAGGAAGATATCATCGCCACTTGCAATATTATTGTTTCCTTCAAAACCATTTAGTTTTAAGAACTCATCTTTCCTGTAAGCAAAGTTTGCGCCATTACATAAAAAAGGAAATTCAATTCCGAAACCACCAATCGTAGTTCCTTGCATGCTCATGAAATCTAATAATTGAAACTGCTCTAAAAAGTTGTTTTCAACTTTATAATTAACAGGTGCAACCACCATTTTAGAATTCTTTTCTTGAATAAAAGTATCTAAATTTTTTAACCAGTTTTCAGTAACAATGCAATCTGCATCTGTAGTAACAATCCAATTATTATTTGCAATAGAAATAGCAGTTGTAATCGCATCTTTCTTTGGCGAATTTGATGTTCTTATATTTTTTATAACACGAATATCTACTCGGTCGCAGTCGAGAGGTTTGAGGTTTCGACTGCGCTCAACCTGACATTTTTTAATAATTTCAACAGAATTATCAGAAGAGTCATCATCAACCAAAATAAACTCAACCAATTCTTTTGGGTAGTTTAATTCCGTAATTGATTCTAATAAAAGAGGTAGGTTTTTAGCTTCATTCCGAAAAGGAATTACCACAGAAAAAGAAGTTGAATTATTTTCTAAGATTTCATTAAATTCATCAACTTTTTTAAAACCAATTGTTAAAGAAACAATCAGAATTGCATAAAAAGTAAATATGAAAACTAGAAACCAAATCATTTTACAAAATTAGGTTTAAAAGTTAACACAAAATAGCTTCCAATAAATGCAGGTAAAACAAAATTAAGAATCCACATAATAGATGTAATTGATAAAATTGTAAGTGGTTCTATATTATAAAATGAAAACACCCAAATTGCAACTGTTCCTTTTAGAACGACATCAAATAAAGACAACATTGGTATTATTGAAGCAATTAAATAAACAGATGTAATTGCTGAAATTGCGTCAAAATAAGAAACATCAACCTTAAATATCAACAATAAAAAGTAAAACTGATGAGAGAAAATTACGAATCGTAAAAACGAAAAAAGACCTACTTTGATGTTAATGTTCTGCGGAATTTCCTTTATAAATACTCTTGTCTTTTCAAAATATGAATTGCTGAAATTAAAGTATTTCATAGCAAAAAAAAAGGCTATAATTACAAATGTTCCAATAAGTAAAACACTCAGTATTTGCTGAAAATCTATTTCAATTTTATGCTGAAAAACAAAATAGCTAAAACCACTAACTCCGAAAATTAGCGTCATCAATAGCTGATAAAAATTACCAACTAAGTTCAATCCCAAAATTTGCTTCCGCTGTTTTTTTTCAAAATACAATGCTTTTGCGCCATATTCTCCAATTCTGTTTGGTGTAATTAAAGAAGTAGTTAAAGAAGCGAAACTTTGAATTGAAGCTTTTTTAAATGAATAATTGCCAATAGAAGAAATTAACGAATGCCATTTACTGATTTCGAAAAACCAGTTAAAAAAGGTGAAAAGTAAAAGAATAACGCTGTTTTTGAGTGTAAAAACATTGTTTTCTATCAAATTTTGATAAAAAAAAGCAAACTGTAATTGTTCGTTTTCTATCAATTTCTGGTAAATAAAATACCCACAACCAATTACAATCGATAGTTTTATTATCAACGAAAAGAATTGCTTAGTTTTGTGTGAAAGCGAATTATACATTGTTTGCAAAGTAATAAATAATCATCAGTATGTTTGATGATAAATACAAAAACAATCTGCGAGTTTGGCGATAGAAAAAATCATTTTAGGAATTGACCCAGGAACAACAATTATGGGTTTTGGAATCATAAAAGTTGTTGGTAAAAAGATGGAATTTATTCAAATGAATGAATTGATGTTGAAAAAATACGACGATCATTACCTAAAACTAAAACTCATTTTTGAGCGTACCATAGAATTAATTGACACTTATAATCCTGATGAAATTGCTATTGAAGCACCTTTTTTTGGTAAGAATGTGCAATCGATGTTAAAGTTAGGTAGAGCACAAGGAGTTGCAATGGCTGCAGGTTTATCAAGAGAAATTCCGATTACAGAATATTTGCCAAAGAAGATAAAAATGGCAGTTACGGGAAATGGAAATGCGAGTAAAGAACAAGTTGCGTTGATGCTAAAATCATTATTGAATTTAAAAACACTTCCTAAAAATTTAGATGCAACTGATGGATTAGCAGCTGCAGTTTGTCATTTTTACAATTCAGGAAGAGTTGTTGGTGGAAAAAACTATACAGGTTGGGCGAGTTTTGTGAAGCAGAATGAAAAACGAGTTAAAAAATAAAATTTAGTTTTCAGTAGCAGTAGCAGTAGCAGTAGCAGTAGCAGTAGCAGTAGCAGTAGCAGCAGTATTCAGTAAAAAATAAAATATATGAGTTTTACAGATTTATTTTTTTTTAAAAAATCATTTTCTTTATCAATGAAGATATTTGAAGTTTCAAAATCTTTTCCAAAAGAAGAAAAATATTCTCTTACAGATCAAATAAGAAGGTCGTCGAGAAGTGTATCTGCAAATATTTCTGAGGCGTATAGAAAAAGACAATATCCTAAACATTTTGCTAGTAAATTAAGTGATTCAGATGCCGAAAATTCTGAAACTTTAACTTGGTTAATGTTTGCCCTAAAATGTAATTATTTAGATAAATGTTTGTTTGATAATTTATCCGCAGAAAATCTAGAAGTAGGAAAATTAATAAATTATATGATTAATAATCCTGGTAAGTTTGGAGTCAAATAAGCCTGCTAACTGATACTGAAAACTGAATACTAATTTATGTCCGGAATTTATATACACATACCGTTTTGTAAACAAGCATGTTTTTATTGCGATTTTCATTTTTCAACTTCTTTAAAAAAGAAAGATGAAATGATTTCATCACTTGTAAAAGAGATTGAAATTAGAAAAGATGAATTAAATAATTCGATTGTAGAAACCATTTATTTTGGAGGAGGAACACCAAGTGTTTTATCTGTTGATGAAATTCAAACTATAATTGATGCTGTTTATAAAAATCATACAGTTGTTGCAGCACCAGAAATTACGCTAGAAGCAAATCCTGATGATTTATCAGAAGAAAAAATTATAGAACTTTCAAAATCACCAATAAATAGATTAAGTATTGGCGTTCAATCTTTTTATCAAAAGGATTTAAAATTGATGAATCGTGCGCATAATTCTGAAGAAGCAAAAAATTGTTTGTCTTTTGCAACTCGCTATTTTGATAATATTTCTGTCGATTTAATTTACGGAATTCCAGATTGTACCAATGAGGAATGGAGAGAAAATATACAAACAGCATTGAGCTTCGGAATTCCTCATATATCGAGTTATGCATTAACTGTAGAACCAAAAACGGCTTTAGAAACTTTAATTGCAAAAGGAAAAATTAAAAATGTTGATGAAGAAAAAGCACAAGAGCAGTTTTATATTCTAATTGAAGAATTAGCGAAAGCAAACTTTGTGCATTACGAACTTTCTAACTTTGGTAAAGAAGGTTTTTTTAGTCAAAATAATTCATCTTATTGGTTAGGTAAACCTTATTTAGGTATTGGTCCTTCTGCTCATTCTTTTAACGGGAAAGAAAGAAGTTGGAATGTAAAAAATAATACGAAGTATATTAAAGCGATTCAAGAAAATACACTTCCTTTAGAAAGAGAAGTCTTAACAGAAATGGATGGTTATAATGAATATATTATGACGGGTTTACGAACCATTTGGGGAGTTTCTTTTGATAAAATAAAAAGTGATTTTGGAGAAAAATATATTAAATATTTAGAAAATCAATCAGAGAAATTTATTGAACAAGAATTATTGTATATTGAAGACGAAATACTAAAAACGACTCAAAAAGGGAAGTTTTTATCAGACGGAATAGCATCAGATTTATTTATGATAAACTAGGTTATTCAAAGTAATTAATAAAGAAAAAAAGTACAGCATAAATGAAAGCAGTTATAGAATACAATTCTAGAAAAATCACCATAAATGTTTCAGAACCAATTGATATTTCAATTCCAATTGATATGACAAAAGAGAACGTTAATGCTTGGGGAATTGATGATCCTAAAATTGAAGTAGAAAAATTTGATGATTATGAAGTTAGTGTTGCAAACGGCGCAGTTGTTAACTTTAACAGCATCAGTTTTAATCCACATTCTCATATTACACATACAGAATGTGTGGGGCATATTACCAAAGAAGTACATTCTATAAATAAAAATTTAAAGCATTATTTCTTCGTTGCAGAAGTTGTAACAGTTGCTCCAGAACAAATAGGAAAGGATTTTGTTATTTCTGAAAAACAGCTAAAAACGGCATTAAGAAATAAAAAAAGAGATGCTATTATTATTAGAACACTTCCAAATTTATCTGATAAAAAATCAACGAGATATTTTAATACAAATCCAGCTTATTTATCTGAAACAGCAGCTATTTATTTAGTTGAAAAAGGAATAAAACATTTGCTAGTAGATTTACCATCTGTTGATAAAGAAAAAGATGGCGGTAAATTAGTTGTTCATAACACTTTTTGGAATACTAAAGGAGCGCTAAGAATGGATGCTACAATCACTGAGTTTATATTTGTACCAAATGACGTTGAAGATGGTGAGTATTTGTTAAACTTAATGATTGCTCCTTTCGAAAATGATGCAACGCCAAGTAAACCTATTTTATATAAAATTATAAAGTAATTTTTGATATTAAAACCACTTTTTACGTTTAAAATACCAAACAGAGATTAAGGTAATAATAACCATTACACCTAATAAAATAAAATAACTATACTTAAATTTTAATTCAGGAATGTTCTCGAAATTCATTCCGTAAATTCCTGCTAAAAAAGTTAATGGAATAAAAACTACAGACAGAATTGTAAGTGTTTTCATCACTTCATTTAAACGATGTCCTTGAATACTGAATATTAAATTTATCTTACTTTCTAACTCTTGTAATTCAAAATCTATGTTAGAAATTAGATTATTGGTTTGTTCTTTTAATTCACTAAAATATTTATTGTCTAAATCTTTAATTTCTGTTTTTTCTAACTTTATAATTACATCTTTTAAACCAATTGTTGCTTTTTTAAAGTTGAATAATTCTTGCTTTCTTTTTTCAACCAAAGAAGTAAATTCAGGTGTTGGTTTTATATTGGTAGAACGCAACCTGTCTGAACTTAATTCAGCATTTTCCTGATACGTATCTTGGTAATTATCAATAATAGATTCAAGGACTAAAAACAATAAATAATCGGCACTTTTTTTTCTAACAAGACCTTTATTTCCTTCTAAACGTTCGCGAATCCAACTAAAATAATCTCCAGATTTTTCTTGAATTGACCATAAAAAATCAGAAGAAACAATAAAAAACATTTGTTCAGAATCGAATGTTTGGTTTTCAGTTTTTAGAACACGAATTGTTATAAATAACAAATCTTCTAATAAAATAACTTTGTTAGGATGATCTTCATCCATCAACAATTTAATTAAAAAATCGTCTAATTTATTTTGATTAACAACCGCTTTAAACTCTTCATTATAATTAATTCCATAAGTGTTTAACCATTTTATTAAACCATTATTCTTTGTCAATTCAATTTCTGAAATTGTAGAAAAATTTGTCTTTTCATAATTCTTATCAGAATAACTTATAATAGATGTATTGTCTAAAAATTGATTTTTCATTTTGAAAATAATTGTAAATTTGATAGATAAAGATACTTTTTATATTGATAAAAAAATATTTTTTTCTCAATTCAAAACAGGATACTATGCACATAGAACAATTAAGAGATTTTTGCATTGCCAAAAAAGGAGTAACAGAACATTTTCCTTTTGATGAAACTACACTTGTTTTTAAAGTGATGTCTAAAATGTTTGCACTTACTGGTTTAAATAATTGGGAAAAAGGCGAGGCGAAAATCAATTTAAAATGTGATCCTGATAAAGCAGAAGAATTACGAGGAGAATACGAAGGTGTAAATCCTGGTTTTCATATGAACAAGAGACTTTGGAACACTGTTACCATAAATTCTAGCGATGTTTCAGACGATTTGGTAAGAGAACTTATCAATCATTCTTATGATTTAGTTGTAAAAGGTTTGACCAAAAAACTACAAAAGGAATTAGAAGAATTATAAAAATGAATAAGAATGAAATTTTAAAGAATCATTGTTATACAAAACTTGTTTATGAAAGGATAAACAAGAAATTAAAAACCAATTTTTCTAATGATGAAAGTGAAATTCTTATCAAAAAAGTATTAGAAGAAACAGTCATAGAAAACTATATAAAAAAAGGAAAGAATTTTTATATTTCGAACAATCAATATAATATTAGAATTACGATTAATTCTAATACTTTTAGAGTGATAACTGTAGATAGAATTCTTAATTTATAAAATGAAAAAGAAAGAACTTAGAAAAATATACAAACAAAAACGTAAAGATTTATCTGCTGTTGAGGTTGAAAATCTTCAAGAAAATATATATCAACAAGTTTTTGAATTCGATTTTTCTAAAATAAATACAATTCATATTTTTCTATCAATAGAAAGATTGTTAGAGATAAATACAAACCCAATCATCGATTTTTTATTATTAAAAAACAAAACGATTGTTGTTAGTGTCAGTGATTTTTCTACAAATACATTAACCCATTTTTTGTTTGATAGAAAGACAAAATTAAAAGTAAGTTCGTTCGGTATTCCAGAACCCATAAACGGAATAGAAATCGATCCTAAAAAAATAGATTTAGTATTTGTTCCTTTATTAATTTCTGATGAAAAAAAATATAGAGTTGGTTACGGAAAAGGTTTTTATGACCGATTTCTTGCGGAATGCAAACCGGATGTTAAAACCATTGGTTTAAACTTTTTTCAGCCAATTGATAGGATTGAAGATACTAACGAATTTGATATTCCTTTACATCAAGTAATCTATCCGAAGTAAAATTTAAAAACCGTGTTTATTCTTTGTAAATTTGTTGTAGAAATAGAAAGCAATGATTGTACAAGGAAATATAGTAGACATACAGAACAAACGAATTTACAAAGGAGAAATTGAAGTTGTAAACGGAAAAATAGCTTCTTTAAAAGAAGTGAATCACAACCAAGAAAATTACATTTTACCAGGTTTTGTAGATGCACATATTCACATAGAAAGTTCTATGTTAGTTCCTTCAGAATTTGCAAAAATTGCTGTAAAACACGGTACAGTTGCAACCGTTTCTGATCCACATGAAATTGCCAATGTTTTAGGAGTAAAAGGAGTAGAGTTTATGATTGAAAACGGAAAGAAAGTTCCGTTGAAATTCAATTTTGGCGCTCCAAGTTGTGTGCCTGCAACTTCTTTTGAAAGTGCTGGCGCAATTATAGATGCTGATGACATTAAATTGATGATGGAAAATCCTGATATCAAGTATTTAGCAGAAATGATGAATTATCCAGGTGTTTTATTTGATGATGCTGAGGTTTTAGCTAAAATTCAACATTCAAAAAATAATAACAAACCCATTGATGGTCATGCGCCTGGTTTAAGAGGAGATGATGTTACTAAATATATTTCTGCAGGAATTTCTACAGATCATGAGTGTTTTTCTTATGATGAAGCTTTAGAAAAGTTACAGAAAGGAATGAAGGTTATTATTAGAGAAGGTTCTGCAGCAAAAAACTTTGAAGCTTTAATAGCTTTATTACCAGAACATTTTGAAAATATGATGTTTTGTTCTGATGATAAACATCCAGATGATTTATTATTAGGTCATATAAATCAATTGTGTGAAAGAGCACTCGCCAAAGGAATTGATGTTTATAAAGTATTACAAGCAGCTTGTGTAAACCCTGTTAAACATTATAATTTAGATGTTGGTTTGTTACAAAAAGGAGATGATGCAGATTTTATTGTAGTTGATAGTTTAGAGAAATTTAATGTTTTAGAAACGTATATAAATGGTGATTTAGTTGCCAAAGACGGAGAGAGTTTTGTAAAATCTGTTCCTTTTGAAGTTTTAAATAACTTTGATACTGATAAAAAGAACGTAACCGATTTTAGATTTGATTCTAATGTTGAAAAAATTAGAGTTATTGAAGCTTTAGATGGAGAATTAGTAACGAATCAGATTGAAGAAGATTCTTTAATTGTTGATGGAAATTTAGTTTCTAATACAGCCACAGATATTTTAAAAATGACAGTTGTAAATCGTTATAAAAACGATGAGCCAGCAATCGCATTTATAAAGAATTTCGGATTAAAAGAAGGCGCAATTGCAAGTTCTGTTGGTCACGATTCTCATAATATTATTGCCGTTGGTGTTTCTGATGAAGATATTTGTAGAGCCGTAAATTTAATTATAGAAAATAGAGGTGGAGTTTGTGCTGTAAATGCAAAAGAAGAAAAAATAGTTTCATTACCAGTTGCAGGAATTATGTCTGATTTATCTGCAGAGGAAATTGGTAAATCATATGCTGAGTTAGATAAAATGGCAAAACAAATGGGAAGTAAATTACGTGCTCCTTATATGAGTTTGTCTTTTATGGCTTTATTGGTAATTCCGTCTTTAAAATTATCGGACAAAGGTTTGTTCGATGGAACTTCTTTTAAATTTACTTCTTTAGAGATAAGATAATACTGTTTTAGCTTTCATTTAATCAAAATTATGAAAATCGAATTACTAAATAAACTGAGAAAAGAAAGTGAAAGCGGAATTCAAAAAGTTTTTGAGGAATTAGAAAATATGTCTACCGAATTTGGAACTGATGAATTTAGTGGAAATAAAAGAGAAGAGTTAATAGTAAGATTTGACCGATTTGGAGTTGATTTGAATGAGAATGGCGAAAAGGAAATGATTCGTGTCAAATTAGGAATCTACTTAGTGGATAAAAATGAAATTTGGGTTAATTCACTTCAACCAATTGGTGATTATTTAAGAATTTATGATTTGAAAGGAGAATTTGTAGATGAATTCATTACTATAAATAAAAAGAAAATTGAATTTGATATTAATTTTTGGATTGAAACTTTTAGCAAAATTGTTCCAAAACGTTATTTCAGGAGAAATATGCCTGAATATCATTTAGTGACTTATATAAATCATTCAATTTTTCTTTTTCAAGCAAGAGATTTTGAAGGGGCTTTTATTTTCTTGAAAAGAATTCTTGATTATCTTGAAATATCTAAAAATAATGAACGAATTGAGTCTGAATATTTAGATAAATTGGATTCTTACCTTGAATCAATGTTTTACTATTTGAAAAATAATGTATTGATTGTTTTAGAAAAAAGTGAAAAATATAATATTGAAAAACGACTAAAAACGAAAAGCTAACTTAAGCCGTGTACTAAAAATTACTAAATTAGTTCATAATTAAAAGTAGTTGCTTTTTTGCTAACTTCTGAACTCCTTGTGGAAATTTCTCATTCACAAAAATCTCAATTTAAAAGGAGATTTCTCAATCGCTTAAAAAAGCTCATTTCGAAATGACAATAGTGCTTTGTCATTCCCACGAAAGTGGGAATCCATAATTGATATATAAAAATTATTGCATCAATTCATTTGTCTCTAATTTAATAAGTAAATGATTTTCTGTTTTATTTAGTTTAGATTCCCGATTTCTCGGGAATGACAAACCGATGAACTTCTTTTAAATTTAATTTCTTTAGAAATTAAATAAAACTTTGTCATTGTAAGGTGAGCCTTTGCTGAATGCAGTCGGAATAAAGTAATCTCATTTCGAAATGATATTCGTAACTTGTCATTCCCGAGAAATCGGGAATCCATACTTCGAAATTTAATATGAAAACAATTCATCAATATTACGTTTATTTATTAGCAAGTAAAATTAGAGGTACTTTATATATTGGTGTTACAAATGATTTACAAAGAAGAGTTTACGAACACAAAATGGGAATCAAAAAAGGTTTTACGTTCAAATATGGAGTAAATAGATTGGTATATTTTGAAACGTTTCAAAATATTGAAGAAGCTATTGTTAGAGAAAAGAAATTAAAAAAATGGAATAGAAGTTGGAAAATAGAATTGATAGAAAAGGAGAATGCCAGTTGGCAAGATTTAGCAAAAGATTGGTATGATAACCTTTTAATAGATTAGTTTGGATTCCCGATTTCTCGGGAATGACAAAACTGTTACCTTCTTTAAAATTCACTTTATTCTTAATAAATAAAAAGCTAGCAAACAAGTCTAGCCCTGATTGAACGGTTTGTTTGAGCTCTTTTTTTTATGCTGAACTCGATTCAGTATCTGTTTCAATAATGAATTTACTTTTTAAAAATAGAGAGATGCTGAAATAAATTCAGCATAAGAAAAAAGCGAGTAGTGAAAGCAGGAAATAGCTTCTAAAAGGCATACTCAAAAACAGCATCTTTTTCGTCGCCAAAAACTTCTTGTAACCCAATAAATTTAAAGTCTAATTTTTTTAATAATTTTTGAGAATTCACATTATCAGGTTTCGTAAAAGCGAATACTTTTTTTTGTCTAAAAGTAGCACGAACATATTCTATAATTAACTTTGTAGCCTCTGCTGCATAGCCTTTTCCTCTTCCTTTAGGTAAAAAGCCATAACCAATATCTACAAATTCTAATTTGTCTCTTTGCAATGCTGTAGAAACCCCAAGTGCTTCGTTGGTTTCTTTTAAGATTACGGTAAAGAAACCCAATCCGCCTAATTTTGAGTTTTCAAGCTGCATCTTTTTTAGATAAGTAGCAGTTTCATCAATAGAATTTAAGCTTTTATCACTTATAAAATAAATCCATTCTGGATTATTGAACAATTCAAAATAAAATGGAGCATCACTTATTTTAATATCTCTAATAATTAACCTTTCGCTTTCTAATTTCATTCAATAAAAATAAGTAGATTAAATTAAAAATGTACTTTTGCTTCACAAAAATTATAATATGAGTTTACAACAAGATTTAGAAAGTAGAAGTGGAAGTCAATGCGAATTATGTGCTTCAAAAGATAATTTAGCAATTTACGAAGTAAAACCAACATCTACCGTTGGTGGTAGTGGAGTTGACGGAAGTTTACTTGCTTGTGAAACTTGTAGAACTCAAATTGATAGTGCAGAAGATACAGAAGCAAACCACTGGCGTTGTTTAAACGATTCTATGTGGAGTGAACACAGAGCTGTAAAAGTAGTTGCTTGGAGAATGTTATCTCGTTTAAGAAACGAGGGCTGGCCAAAAGATTTACTAGATATGATGTATTTAGAAGATGATGATTTACGTTTTGCAAAAGAATCTGGAGATCATTTAGATGACAGTGAAAAAATTATTCACAGAGATGCAAACGGAGCAATTTTACAAGCAGGAGATTCTGTAGTTTTAATTAAAGATTTAAAAGTAAAAGGATCTAGTTTGGTTGCCAAACAAGGTACAGCAGTTCGTAGAATTTCTTTAGATCACGAAAACGCGAAACATATTGAAGGTAAAGTAGGACCAACGCAAATTGTAATTATTACAGATTTCGTTAAGAAAATGCCAGAAAAGGAGTAGTTTTTTGTCATTGCGAAGGAAGAATGACTGAAGCAATCTGTTTATTGATTAAGAGATTGCTTCGTTCCTCGCAATGACGAGTAAATTTAAAATTTTCTACAACATTTTTTGTTGTTTTTTATAAAAAGAATCGGCTTGCAATTTCATTAAATCGCGAGCCATTTTTTGTTTATAAGCATGTAGTTCTTCCTCTTCAGTAATATCTTTATAAACTTTGTTATTTATAATAATATCTGCTTTCAGCATTTCTTCTCTTTGCTGAACTTGTTGTTTTACCCACGTTTTTACAGCACTTTCTTCATCTTGAAGTTTAAAATCATATTCACCTTTTGGTGAAATTAATTTTGCAAATATTGGCGACGTTTCAATAGCTAAAAACAATAAGAATATAAAGAACGATGGCAACCAAGGTAATTTACCAAGAGCATTTATTCTCGCCATTAAACCATCAAAATTTGCAATGATAGGTTGTGTTTTACTTTCGTATACTTCTTGTTTCTTTTGTATGTCTATAATTGCTGTTTCTTTCGTGCTTATTTTATCAGCATTGTCTTTTTTAAGCTGATTCAGTTCCGTTAAAGCAGCGTCGTGTTTTATTCGTTTTTCTTTATAAACAGGACCTTTTCCTAATAATTTGGTTCCTTTTCTGCCTTCTGCCTCAGAAATATACGTTTCATACAAAGCATTGGTTTTTGATTCTTGAGTTGTGATTTCTTGTTTTAATCCATCAATTTCTGAATTTATTTTCACAATTTCAGGCGTAAATTGTTCAGCAATCTGAGTTTTATTATCCAACGTCATTTGGTTTTTTTCTGTCAATAAAACCTGATTGATTTCTTTCTCAAACAACTTTAATTCTAAAGGTTTAGAAATTACAATCGCAATAATAACTGCCAAAATAATTCTTGGTGAAGCTTGTGAAAATTCTTTCCACTTAGAATCTGACTTTTTAATTGTAGAAACAATAAACCGGTCTAAATTAAAGATTAACAATCCCCAGATACTTCCAAAGAAAATGGCACCGTACAAGTTATCAAAAACTGTAAATAGTGCATAACTTCCAGCAATTGTAGCCATAACAGCTGTGAAAAATACAGTAGCGCCAATACCAACGTATTTATTTTGTTCGCCATCAGAACAATTATTTAGAATCGTTTTATCTACTCCAGAACAAGTAATAAAGAATTTTTTAAGCACAGTTTTCTATTTGATTATATAGTTACAACGTGTTTATAGCTAATTTGTTACATAAAAAAACCTCGAATGTTCGAGGTTTTTTCAGTTGAGGTTGGTTAGATTACTCTTTTTTACTTGTTATATAAACAGACCCAGAACCATCTTTATTTTTTTTAACATTGACATTTTTTATATTCTCAAAGTTAAAATTTTCCATTTCTTCCTTTGATATAATCTTGCCGTCTAAGTAATAGGTTGGTTCTTTTTTTTGTTTTGTATCAATTTCTTTAATAGTTATTGTTTTTTTACTTGTTATATAAATAGAACCAGAACCATCTTTGTTTTTTTTAACATTTATACTTTTTATCTTGTCAGGGGTCAATGTTTTCATTTCTTTTTCGGAAACAATCTTGCCATCTATGTAATAAGTTGGTTTCACTTTTTTTCCTGTATCAATTCTTCTAACAGTAATTCCTTTTTTAAAAATTTTAACAATCGGATTTTTTAAATTTTCACTTCTTGTCTCAATATTTAAATCCTTGTTTTTCTTAAGTAATTCAATTGCTTTATCTGATGTGATTTCTTTAGCTTCAAAAATGAAAATAGCATCTTTTTTTGCCATTTTTATTATGTGAACTATGGGAGAAACTGAAGGAGGAAGAGATGTTGCAAATTTTATTTCCTTATTGTTTTCTTTTACTGGAGGTGGAGGTGGTGGAATTACATCAAAAACATTCTCTACAGAATTTTTTTGTTTTTCAGACATTACTTTATACAGATACTGCAGTTTTAGTACATCTTTCTGTTTAAATATTTTAGCCTTTTTCCCTTTAGCTAATAGCTTTTTGTATTCTCTTACTTCAGATTTTGTAGCTGATAGTTTTTCATATTTTATTTCTACATTAGAAGGAATTGTATCTTTATTTATTTCACTAATTTTTAAATCAGAAATTGATATTGAATTATCATTTTTTGCTTCAACTCTTTTGGCAAAGAGGAATATAAAACCAGCTAATAACGGAATAATAGCGAGTTTTTTTATTAATATTTTTGAGTTTGAACTCTTTGTTGTCATCATTGTTAATCTTTTTTTAGTAAGTGAATAATTCAAATTACTGGCCAAGTAATATTCGTTGTTCCAAGCAGCTTTACCTAGCAGTAGATGCTGATATTGAGATGTGTTTTTATAAGTAGCAATAACTTTGTTATCGGCTAAAAATTCGTGATTTAATTGTATTGCTTTTTTAAGAATGATAAATAATGGGTTTATCCAAAAAAGGATGTATAGAAATTCAACTATTAATACATCAATTGTATGTTTTTGATTAACGTGGGTTAATTCGTGCGTTATTAATTCAGGTTCAATTTTATCTGAAATGTATTCTTCTTTATTGATAAAAATATAGTTCAAAAAAGAATGTGGTAATATTTTATCATCCACTAAAACGAGTGTCGCATAATCTAGTTTTTGATGTTGATTCCTTTTAATTTTATTAATTATTTTAAATAAGTTTTTACCAAATCTAAAAGTAAAAACACTAGAAATTATAAAGTAAATACTAGTAAATATTAATGTATAGTTTATACTTTTCTCAACAGGTGTTTCTAATGTAGAATAGCTTATTGAATGTGTTGATGTTATTATTTTAGGAATAGCTTCTATATAAATAACAAAAGCAGGAACTAAAAAAGAAAACAAAACACTGCCTAACAAATAGAAACGATTGAATTTGTGCATCTTTTCACGTTCTAAAACTAAATGGTAGAAAGCAAGCAAAAGAGCTAAACAACCAGCAGATTTTAAAAGATAAAGTACCATTATTGTTGTTTTTTAATTTGACTATCAATTACCTTCTTTAATTCTTCTAATTCCTCTGTAGAAAGATTTGTTTCTTTTGTAAAGAAAGAAGCAAACTGACTTGCAGAATCATTAAAGAAGTTTTTAATTAAACCATTTACGTGTTTCGAAAAATAATCTGTTTTCTTTATTATTGGAAAGTATTCTCTAGACTTACCAAACAATTTATAATCGATAAAACCTTTATCAGAAATTCTTTTTAGCAAAGTTGCAACTGTTGTTGTTGCTGGTTTTGGTTCAGGGAAATCTTCTAATAATTCTTTTAAAAATGCTTTTTTACGTTTCCATAAATATTGCATTAATTGTTCTTCAGTTTTAGATAATTGCATCGGATATTGTTTTTGCTCTACAAACATAGAGTAAAAAAATGGATTCTACAAATGTAGAGTTCATTTTTGAAACTTCATTTTGGTATATTTGTAGCGTTATAAAGAGAAAACGAATTAAAAAAATGAAAAATAATATTCTATTAATTGCTAGTATTGTACTATTTACTTCTTGTGCGACTAAAAAATTTAAAGAAAAATGGTTAGAAAAAGAAGCGCCAGCAACTTTTAAAGCTAGGTTTGAAACTACACAAGGAAATTTTGATATTGAAGCAACCAGAGAATGGTCGCCAAAAGGTGTAGATCGATTTTATCAGTTAATAAAATATGGATATTATGATGATGTTGCTCTTTTTAGAGTAGTACCTGATTTTGTTGCTCAATTCGGAATTCACAATGATTCTTTAATTAATAAAAGTTGGGAAAAAGGAATTCAAGACGAACCTGTAATTCAGAAAAATGATGCAATGACACTTGCATTTGCAAGAGGTGGAATAGCAACAAGATCGAATCAGATTTTTATCAATTTAAAAGATAATTATCGTTTAGATAAATTAACTTATTCTGGTGTTTCTGGTTTTCCTGTAATTGCAAAAGTAATTGAAGGGAAAGAAAATGTGTTGAAATTTTACAATGGTTATGGCGATAAATTAGGCAGACAACAAGAAAAAATCAATAAATATGGAAATACTTTTTTAAGAGAGAAATACCCAAAAGTAGATTACATTATAAAAGCATATTTAATTAAATGATTTAGTTTTTTGTGTAGATATAAAAATTTGGATCTACTTTTATTTCTGAATTTTCAGATTTTAGATTCATTTTCTTCAGTTCTTCTGTAGGATAAATCCATTGTTCTTTATCATTTATTGTAACTTTTATTGGCATTTTAAAAGCATCAACAACATTTGTCCATTTGTAATTTAAAACCTTATTTTTAATAGAGTATTCTAATGTAGGAATTCTTATGTCTCTTAAATATTGATTGAAGAAAGGTGTTAAGTCAAAACCAGTTTCTGAGGATAAAAACGCTTCAATTTGCACAGATGTAACCGTCTGATGATAAAATGTTTTGTTCATTTTTCTTAAAATAGAACGCCATTTATCATCATTGTTAATTAACTGTCTTAAGGTATGAAGCATGTTTCCTCCTTTATAATACATATCTCCAGAGCCTTCATTATTTACATCATATTGACCAATAATGGTGTTTTTATTTTTAATCGCTTTTCTAGTACCGATTACATATTCTGATGAAGCTTTTTTTCCATAGTAATAATCTAAAAATAGATTTTCTGAATAATTGGTAAAGCTTTCATGAATCCACATATCTGCAATATCCTTATTGGTAATATTATTAGCAAACCACTCATGTCCAGATTCGTGAATTATTATAAAATCGAACTTTAAACCCCAACCAGTTCCAGATAAATCACGCCCTAAATAACCTTGCATATATTTGTTTCCATAAGTAACAGAACTTTGGTGTTCCATACCTAAATAAGGTACTTCTATCAATTTATAACCGTCTTTATAAAAAGGATAAGGTCCAAACCAATGTTCAAAAGCTTTCATCATTTTTGGAGCATCTTTAAAATGACTTTTTGCTTTCTCTAAATTGTCTTTTAGTATATAATAATCCATGTCTAAAGAACCTTTTTCTCCATTGAAGACTTCAGAAAAATGCGCATAATTACCAATGTTTACATTTACACCATAATTATTAATAGGATTGTCTATAAACCAATTATACGTTTTTGTTCTACCATTATCTTCTACACTTTCTAATTTACCATTAGAAACGTCCATTAAATTAGAAGGAATAGTAACACTAATTCGCATACTTTCAACCTCGTCATACATGTGATCTTTACAAGGCCACCAAACACTTGCTCCTAAACCTTGACAAGAAGTTGCTACAAAATGATTTCCGTTTTTATCTTTTTTCCATGAAAAACCTCCATCCCAAGGAGCTCTAATTGCTTCTTTAGGGTTTCCTTGATAATAGACAATAACTGTTTCCGTTTTTCCTATATGTTGATTTTTTATCAATTTTACAAAATGTGCATTTCCATCATGAATCACTTTTAATTCTTTACCATCTTGCATCACTTTAGTAATTGTTAAAGGTGCTTGTAAATCAATTTGCATTGTTTTATTAGCGCTTAAAACCTTGTACTTAATCGTGTTTTTTCCTGAAATGTATTTTTTATCAGGGTTTACGTTTACTTCTAAATGATAGTAAGTTAAATCCCACCAAATTCTTTCTGGAGTAATTGAACCTCTTAAAGTATCTTGTCTTGTGAAATTGCTTTTTTCTCCTAACAATCCTTGAGAACATGAACTTAAAGAACAGATTAATGTCAAAAAAAGTAGAAGAGAAAAACGATATTTCATAAAGAGTAGATTAAATAGAAGTGTAAAAAAAGCTTGCCGAAATTATATTCGACAAGCTAAATGTGATTGTTTTTTATTTTGATAACTCTGTAAAATATTTATAAAAATAAGGAATCGTTTCAATACCTTTTAAGTAATTCCAAACCCCAAAATGCTCGTTAGGTGAGTGAATTGCATCAGAATCTAAACCAAATCCCATTAAAATAGTTTTGCTTTTTAATTCTTGTTCAAACAACGCAACAATAGGAATACTTCCTCCACTTCTTTGTGGAATTGGAGTTTTACCAAAACTAGTTTCATACGCTTGACTAGCTGCTTGATACGCAATATTATTTGTTGGTGTTACATAACCTTGACCTCCATGATGAGGTGTTACTTTTACAGTTACAGATTTTGAACCGATACTTTCAAAATGATTTTTGAATAATTCAGTAATGTTTCTCCAATCTTGATTAGGAACTAAACGCATAGAAATTTTAGCAAATGCTTTACTTGCAATTACAGTTTTTGCTCCTTCACCAATGTAACCTCCCCAAATTCCGTTTACGTCTAACGTTGGGCGAATAGAATTACGTTCGTTGGTAGAATATCCTTCTTCTCCGTGAACTTCATCAATTTTTAAAGCATCCTTATATTTATCTAAAGAAAACGGCGCTTTGGCCATTTCTGCTCTTTCTTCAGTTGATAATTCTTCTACATTATCATAAAAACCAGGAATCGTAATATGATTATTCTCATCATGTAAAGAAGCGATCATTTTGGTTAAAATATTAATAGGATTTGCAACTGCACCACCATATAAACCAGAATGTAAATCTCTATTTGGACCCGTAACTTCTACTTCTACATAACTTAAACCACGTAAACCTGTTGTAATTGAAGGAATATCATTGGCAATCATTCCTGTATCAGAAATTAAAATTACATCGTTCGCTAATTTTTCTTTGTTTCTTGGTACAAACCAAGCTAAACTTTCAGAACCAACTTCTTCTTCACCTTCAATCATAAATTTTACATTACAAGGTAAATTCCCTGTAGATGTCATGTATTCTAATGCTTTAACGTGCATATACATTTGTCCTTTATCATCACAAGCACCTCTTGCAAAAATGGCTCCTTCAGGATGAGTTTCTGTTTTTTTAATTACAGGTTCGAATGGAGGAGAAGTCCATAATTCTATTGGATCTGCTGGTTGCACGTCATAATGACCATAAACTAAAACAGTTGGTAAGCTTTTATCTATAATTTTTTCTCCATAAATAATTGGATATCCTGGAGTTTCGCACATTTCTACATTGTCGCAACCTGCTTTTTTTAGACTATTTAAAACAAAATCGGCAGTTAGTAAAACATCCTTTTTGTAAGCAGAATCGGCACTTACAGATGGAATTTTAAGTAAATCGACTAACTCGTTTAAGAAACGTTCTTTGTTGTCTTTTATATAAGATTGTATATTATTCATTGTGATATTTTTTTTTCTATATCAAAAGTAGAAAAATTATAATGAACTGCTTTGCAGTTTGCAAGTATTGTTTATATTTGCATCCCAATTAAATTGGATAAGTTGCAGGCGTGGTGGAATTGGTAGACACGCTAGACTTAGGATCTAGTGCCGCGAGGTGTGAGAGTTCGAGTCTCTCCGCCTGTACAATATAAACCTTTCAAAGATTTTTCTTTGAAAGGTTTTTTATTGGGTACAACTTAAGTGCAATAAATTGTTTTTCCCTTTTTGATTTTGGTAATAAATAGGTTAAAAGTGTTCGTCTTTTAATCAAATGTATTATTATATCTAAATAATTAACCTGATTTTTACAGAAGGAAAAAATTAAAAAATGAAAAAAATATCCTTGCTTTTTTTGACAGTTTTTGTTTTGCTAAGTTGTTCTTCAAAAAATAATGTAGAGTTTTCAAGAAATTCTGATTTTAATTTGAATTGGGAATTTTCGTTATCTCAAGAAAATGTTCATATAAATTCAATTTCGCACTCAGAATTTAAAACATTGAACCTACCACATGATTGGGCGGTTGAAAATGAGTTTGATAAATCATTGGGAGATGATGCGATTGGAACTGGATATTTAGCAAGTAAAGGATATGGTTATTATAAAAAGATTTTTGATATTCCTTTTGATGAAAATAAAGTAACATATATCTTATTTGATGGAGTTTATAATAATTCTGAAGTTTCTATAAACGGAACAAAATTAGGATTTCATCCTTATGGATATTCTCCATTTTACTTTAATATTTCTGAATATTTAAATAAAGATGGAAAAAAAAATGTGATTTATGTTAAGGTGGATCATTCTAGATTTGCTGATAGTAGATGGTATACTGGAGCAGGAATTTATAGAAATGTAGAATTGATTAGTGTAAATAAATTACACATTCCTGTTTGGGGAACATTTATTACAACACCTCAGGTTTCTAAAGAAAAAGCAACTATAAATATTGAGGTTTCAGTCAAAAATGATTTTTCTTCAGAAGAAAATATAACTGTAAGAACAACAATTATTGATGCGAATAATAATGAAGTTAATACTGTAACTTCTGATATTAAACTAAAAGGAAATTCTTTAGAAAAAGTTAGTCAAAATATAAATGTATTGAATCCTTCTTTATGGGATATTGATAACCCTAATCTTTATAAGGCTGTTACTTTAATACTTACAAATTCTAAAGAAGTAGATTCTTATACTACCGATTTTGGAATAAGAAATGTAAAGTTTGATGCAGATAAAGGTTTTTTCCTAAATGGAGAAAATATGAAGATTAAAGGTGTTTGTATTCATCACGACGCTGGTATGGTTGGTACTGCAATTCCGAAAGGAGTTTTAAGAAGAAGACTGCAAATTTTAAAAGATGCAGGTGTTAATGCTATTCGTGTTTCACATAATCCTGCCTCAAATGAATTATTAGATTTATGTGATGAAATGGGGTTTTTAGTTCAAGATGAATTTTTTGATGAATGGGACAATCCAAAAGACAAACGTTACAATCAAAACGAATCTAAAAGTACAGATTACATTACACGTGGTTACGGAGAATATTTTCAAGAGTGGGCTAAAAAAGATTTACAGGCAGTTGTGTTAAGTCATAGAAATCACCCGTCAGTTTTTCAATGGAGTATTGGAAATGAAATTGAATGGACCTATCCTCGAAATGCCGCTGCAACCGGATTTTTTAATAATATGAGCTGGGGTGGAAACTATTTTTGGTCTGAATCGCCTTATTCTACAGATGAAATTAAAGAACAGTTAGAAACACTTCCAAGAGGTAAGTATGATATTGGAGAAACTGCACAAAAATTATCTGATTGGACAAAAGAGTTAGATGTAACTCGTTCTGTTACTGCAAATTGTATTTTACCTTCTGCAAGTCATTTATCTGGTTATGCAGATGCTTTAGATGTTGTTGGTTATAGTTACAGAAGAGTATTATACGATTATGGCCATAAAAATTACCCAAACAAACCAATTTTGGGCACAGAAAACTTAGCACAATATCACGAATGGAAAGCTGTTTTAGAAAGACCCCACATTTCTGGAATTTTTCTTTGGACTGGTTTCGATTATATGGGAGAAATAAGAGATCCTTGGCCAACAAGGGTTCAGCCTTCAGGATTGTTAAACACTGCTGGTTTTACAAAAGGTTCTTATCATATGATGAAAACATTATGGTCTAAAGATCCTCATATTTATTTTGCAACTCAAAACATTGAAAAGTCATTAAATAAAATTGATTATAATGGAAAAATTGTTCCTAAAGATCCTGAAAAATGGAAAAAACAATTATGGGAATGGTATGATATTAATGAACATTGGAATTATAAAGTAGGTGATGTTATTTCTGTTGAATTGTATTCAAATTGTGATGAAATTGAATTATTCTTGAATGGAAAATCTTTAGGTCTTAAAAAATTATTAGATTTTGAAGATCATATTTACAAATGGGGAGTTCCTTTTACTGATGGTAAATTGGTTGCTAAAGGAAAAAAAGAGGGTAAAGCATTTGTTTCAGAAATAAATACTGCTAGAAAATCAACTGCAATTATATTGACTTCTGAAGAGAAAAATATAAAAGCAAATAATTATGATGTTTCGCACATTATTGCTCAATTAGTCGATGAGAAAGGTAATCCAGTTAAAACGGATGAAAAAGAAATTACTTTTAAAATTAAAGGAGATGTAGAATTATTAGGAGTTGATAATGGGTGGAAAAATAGTATTCAGAAATTTAAAACAAATATAAATACAACTTATAAAGGTAGAACACTATTGATTATTCAAGCGAATGATAAAGCAGGAAAAGTTGAAGTTATTGCGAATGTAAAAGGAATAAAATCAAGTAAAATTGTAATTAACTTGGAATGATTTTTTTTTGATAATTATAAGGTTTAAAAGATATCCTGACAAATAAAAAAAGCTTCTCAATGAGAAGCTTTTTGCTTTTAGAAGTTTGTTGTTTTACAAACAGTCTTTTATCATTTTTACAGCTTGTTCAGCAGTAATATCTCTTTGCGGAGTTCCAAACATTTCATAACCTACCATAAATTTCTTTACAGAAGCGCTTCTTAATAATGGTGGATAAAAACTCATATGCCAATGCCAATGCTTATTGTCATTTCCATCTGTTGGCGCTTGATGAATACCACTAGAATATGGGAAAGAAGTATTAAATATTTTATCATAAGCTTTGGTTAAAACAGCAATTGCTTCTCCATATTGTAAAGCTTCTTCTTCATTCATTTCTAAAATATTCGCTTGATGTTTTTTAGGAACAATCATTGCTTCAAATGGCCAAATAGCCCAGAAAGGAACTAAAACTACAAAACCATCATTTTCAAAAATAATACGTTCTTTCTTTTCTAATTCTTGTGTTAAATAATCACCTAATAAACTACTTTTCTTGTCGTTAAAGTAATTTAATTGTTGTGTGTTCTTTTTATCAACTTCGTTTGGTAAAGAAGATTGACTCCAGATTTGTCCATGTGGATGTGGATTACTACATCCCATTACAGCTCCCTTATTTTCAAAAATTTGAACATAATTGATTTTAGGATTTTCAGACAATTCTTTAAATTCTCTTTGCCAAGCAAAAACTACTTTTTGAATTTCTGAAGCAGACATGTCTGCTAAACTTTTTGAATGATCTGGGCTAAAGCAAATTACTTTACAAATACCAGTTTCACTTTCTGCTTTTAAAAGACCATCATTTACATTAAATGTTGGTGAATCGTTTTGTAAAGCTGCAAAATCGTTAGTAAAAACAAAAACATCTTTATACTCCGGATTTACTTCTCCGTTAATTCTTGTGTTTCCAGCACATAAATAACAAGATTCATCATGAGATGCTCTTTTTTCGTTATTTACTTCTTCGTTTTGTCCTTGCCAAGGTCTTTTAGCTCTGTGTGGAGAAACTAAAACCCATTCTCCTGTAAGAATATTAAATCGCTTATGCGAATAATCTTGTAAATTAGTAGTACTCATCTTTTAGTCTTGTAGTTGATTATTTTACGATATGTGTTCCTTCAGAAAGTTCAATAAAATATACTGAACATTCATTGTCGAATTTATTTTTGTAAGCCTTAGATGCTGTTTCGGCAAATGCTTTAGCTTCACTTTTTGAAATTAAATTGATCGTACAACCACCAAAACCACCACCCATCATTCTTGCTCCTAAAACCTCTTTGTTTTGCTTTGCTTGATCAACCAAAAAGTCTAACTCATCACAACTCACAAAATATTGATTAGATAAACCTTCGTGAGATTGATAAATTAAAGAACCTAATAATTCTAAATCATTATCTTCAATTGCTTTTGCTGCTTTTAGAGTTCTTTCGTTTTCTTGAATAACGAATAAAGCTTTTTGATAGTTAGCAGGTGTAACCTTGTCTTTAATAGTTTCTAAATCTGCTTCAGTAGCATCTCTTAACGCTTTTATTCCTAATAATTCAGAAACTCCTTCACAAGCTGAACGTCTATCATTATAAGCACTATCAGATAAACTGTGTTTTACGTTTGTGTTAATCAACATTAATTGATGATCTTTAAAATCAATTTTATATGGTTTAGACTCCACAGTTCTGCAATCTAAGTGTAAAGCATTGTCTTTAATACCAAACATACTAGCGTATTGATCCATAATTCCGCAGTTTACACCCACATAATTATGTTCAGCTTTTTGCGATATTAAAATCATTTCGTGCTTAGTAAGTCCTAAATCGAAAATTTCATTTAATCCAAAAACAACACTGTTTTCTAAAGCAGCAGAAGATGACATACCAGCTCCTCCAGGAATATTTCCTTTAAAAATGATGTTAAAATTACCGATAACTTTATTTTTATTTTGAATTTCTGCAACAACACCAAAAACATAGTTCTCCCAACTTCCTTCTTTAGAAGGTTTTAATTTATCCAGTTCAAACTCTATTGTACTGTCTAGATCTAAAGCAATAGCTGTAGAGCTAGCAGAATCACTTTTTTGAACTGCTGCTGCAATTCCTTTGTTTACAGCTGCAGGAAATACAAAACCATCATTATAATCTGTATGTTCTCCAATAATGTTTATTCTTCCAGGAGAAAAAATTAATAAAGGTTCTGTTTTAAATTTATCGATGAATGTATCTTTAACATCCTTAATTAGTGTTGCACTCATTTGAATATCGTTAAATGTTATTAATGTTTATTTTCCAAGTAATGGAGTGTTCTTTGTTTGGTTGTAAAGTTTGTAAACCTATTTTATTATTAAAACTATCTGAAACACCTGTTGTAGGTTCTATAGCTATTGTATTTAATCTCGGTGGAGTATAAGCTTGTAAAAAGTTATCTTTTACAGAAGAAGAAAAGTTTAATTGATATTTTGGAGTGTTAAACTGAACTTTATCAGAATTTAAAACCCAACAATCATCTAATTGTTTGTCTTCAATATCTAATGCAACTTTAGAATTAACATCTTTAACTCCAGTAGTAATGTTTCTATCTCCAATAATTACTTGTTGATCACAATCAAAATTTAAAGTGCTTTTTGATAAATTATCACTTATAAAATAAGGATGCCATCCCATTGTAAATGGAAAAGCGTTATCATCTGTGTTTTTTACATTAAGTTGTAAACTTAAAGTATCATTATTAAAAATATAAGTTACTTGAATCGAATACGTATAAGGAAAACCTGCAGTTTTGGTATGCTCTGTATATTCTAAAGTTATTTTAGCGGTATCAAGAGAAACTTCTTTTTCGATTACGTTAAATGTTTTATCATAAACATAGCCATGAAGCGCATTTTTTTCTTCTTCTTGATTTTTTTCTAGTTGAAAACTTTCATTATTAAAAGAATATATTCCGTCTTTAATTCTATTTGCAAACGGAAATAAAATTGAAGAAGCGAACGTAGAATTATAGGTTAAGGGAGTTAAATCTTGAATAATTGTTTTTCCTCCTAAAGTTAATTCTTGTAAACTAGCTCCTTGGTTTAAGTAAATTTTTCCGAAAACTGAATTGTCAGAATTTTTTACTTCTAAAATATTTGCCTCTTTGTTGTGGTTTATTGTATACACAGTTTTCTATATTGAGTTTCTAATAATAAGTTTGTTTGGGTTTTCTATTTTCAATTGTTCTTTATTCAAAATCATTTGAGCTAATCTTTTTCCCATTTCATTAAAGTCAGTTGTGATTGTTGTAATTCCTCCTTCTACAATTTCCTTAAGTAAGGTGTCATTGTAAGAAATAACTCCAATATCTTGACCTAAAACGAAATTTTGTTTTTTCATTTTTTTTATAATCCTTAATAAACTTTTATCATCAGGAATTATAAATAACTCACCTTTTGTTAAAAGTTGTTCTGATGTTTTTTCTATTATCTCAAAAGGGATTTCTTTTTCTTCACAGAATTGAACAAAACCTTTTATTAAGCTTTTAGGCTGATTATGGTTTAAAGCTATAAGATTAAGTTTTTGATATTTTTTTATTGATCCTGAAATTGTATTTAAATTGGTATAGATAGTTTTTTCGAAATTTTGATAAATAGATGGGTAGTTTTCTAAATCCTCATGAATTTGATCTAAAATATACACTTTATCTTTTGGTAAAATTTCAATAATTTTACTAGTATTTTTAAAATTTGCAGGCATAATTACATAGTAATTGTAATCACCAGAATTGTCGTTTATTAATTTATCAAATATTTTTTGGTTAAAGTGATGAAAGAAAATGTCTACTTGAATATGTTCTCCTAAATTTTCTAAAAAAGAATTATATAAATCTTCTTTAAATGAATTTAACTCATCAAAAAGTAAAAATATTTTTTGCTGTACATTTATATTTTCGCTAGAGACATAATATCCTTTACCAACTACAGATTGAATGATGCCTCTATTTTTAAGATCATTAAAAGCTGTTAAAACAGTATCTCTAGATAGTTTGTTTTTATTTTTTAGAGTATTAATAGAAGGTAGTTGGTCTCCTTTTTTTAATTCTCCATTCAAAATAGCGTTTTCTATAGCAGTTATTATTTGCTTATATTTTGGAATACTAGATTTTTTTTTAATTGAGATCATAAGTAAGACAAAGTTATAACTTTTTTAAATAAAAACCAACTAGTAGGGTCTAGTATGTTTTTATTTAAAAATATTTGTATATTTATACTTGAAAGAATACTTTTTTTTACATCTTTGCTACTTAATTTTTATTGGATGAACATAAAATGGTAAAGAAAACTTACTTAATTGTTGAAATCCACCATTTGAGTTAAATAAAAACCGATTTGTTTCATCTATTTACTTAAAAACACATTTAATTTACGGAAGTAAACAATTCAAAAAATAAAAAAATCAATATTTACAGAATTAATTAATTAAACTAAACAAAAATAACAATTATGACAGCAGGATTTGGAACGTGGGATTATGTAGTTTTCATTGCATATGCCATTTTAATTTTAGGAGTTGGTTTGTGGGTTTCAAGAGATAAAGATGGCCATCAAAAAAACGCTGAAGATTATTTTTTAGCCAGTAAATCTTTACCATGGTGGGCAATTGGTACCTCATTAATTGCGGCAAATATTTCAGCAGAACAATTTATCGGAATGTCTGGTTCTGGATTTGCTTTGGGTATTGCAATAGCTTCTTATGAGTGGATGGCAGCATTAACATTAATAATAGTGGGTAAATATTTCTTACCAATTTTTATCGAAAAAGGATTGTATACAATTCCAGAATTTGTGGAGAAACGTTTTTCTACCAATTTAAAGACAATTTTAGCTGTTTTCTGGTTAGCTCTATATGTATTCGTAAACTTAGCTTCTGTATTATACCTAGGAGGTTTGGCAATTGAAACAATCATGGGTGTAGATATGACGTATGCTATTATTGGTTTGGCTCTATTTGCAGCTGCGTATTCTCTTTACGGAGGTTTATCTGCAGTAGCTTGGACAGATGTGATACAAGTTGTCTTCTTAGTTTTAGGAGGGTTAATTACAACGTACTTAGCATTGAATACAGTTTCTGGAGGAGAAGGAGTATTAGCAGGATTCTCTAAAGTAATGGACGCAGCTCCAGAAAAATTTCATATGATACTTGAAGAGTCAAATGATAACTATGTAAACTTACCAGGTATTTGGGTACTTGTAGGTGGTTTATGGGTTGCAAATTTATACTATTGGGGTTTCAACCAATATATTATACAAAGAACTTTAGCTGCTAAATCTTTAAAAGAATCTCAAAAAGGAATCTTATTAGCGGCATTTTTAAAATTACTTATTCCATTTATAGTTGTTATACCAGGTATTGCAGCATATGTTATGGTAAATGATCCAGATATTATGGCCAATTTAGGTGGGGCAGGTATGTTAAATACACCATCTGCAGGACAAGCTGATAAAGCATATCCTTGGTTATTACAATTTTTACCAACAGGTCTTAAAGGTGTTGCTTTTGCTGCTTTAGCTGCAGCTGTGGTTTCTTCATTAGCTTCTATGGTTAACTCTACATCTACCATTTTTACAATGGATATTTATAAGCAGTATATAGATAAAAATGCGAGTGATAAAAAAACAGTAAATGTTGGTAGAATTTCTGGAGGTGTTGCTTTATTGATTGCCGTTATTGTTGCTCCACTTTTAGGAGGAATAGATCAAGCATTTCAGTTTATTCAAGAATATACAGGTATTGTAAGTCCAGGTATTTTAGCAGTTTTTATGTTAGGTTTGTTTTATAAGAAAACAACTAATAATGCAGCAATTTGGGGAGCAGTTTTATCTATTCCAATTGCATTAGCATTAAAGTTTATTCCTATTGCAGTATTTGAACCTTGGATGCATCAAATGGGAATTGCAACTTTATTGACGATGATAATTACGATCGTTTTAAGTAATATTCAAAGTAAAAGACAATATGCAATTGAGTCTAAATCTCCATACAAGTTTGAAATTATCACTGAATATATTGACGACCCTAAAGGTATTGAGTTAAGTAAAGACTTATTTAAAACTACACCTTTATTTAATATTGGTTCTTTTATAGTATGTATCTTACTTGCAGTATTATATGCTTTATTCTGGTAGAAATCACCAAATAATTAATCATAAAAAAATCGTCTAAAGAAATTTAGACGATTTTTTTTGTTATAAAGATTAAAAGTATGCAATTACTTTAGATATTATAAAACGAATAGGAACTTAAAGTTAGATTAATATGGTTTCTCACCTAATCAAGAATGAAAACACTAACACTTTTTTAAGTTTCTAACTTCTTGTAAGTGAAATTTCTTTGAAATCGTCACTTCGTTCTGCAATATCAAACAAGTGTTGTGCTTCTTCTGGCGGAACTGTTAGCTTTCTTTTAGTTAAGTCTATCCAAGCTCCATATACTTTTATAATTGCTGATAACTTTCCAGCTTCATTAAAAACATGATGTGTTATTTTCCAACGTTCATTATTTTTTGATAAACCAGACAATTTAAAATCTACAGTAATATTTTCTCCTAAATGTATTTCTTTTCTAAAAGAAGTCTCTTCAGTAAATAAAATAGGGCCAATATTGTGTTTTGTAAATTCTTCTATAGAGAAATTCTGATCTCTAAAATACCGAACTCTTACTTCTGCAGCATAGTCATTATATGCTGTATGACGCATGTGTCTGTTTGGGTCAAAATCAGACCATTTTGATGCAAATGTTACTTTAAAACTCATTTTTTAGTATTTAAAATAGCCTGATAATATAATGTTATATTATCAGGCTATTATTGATGATTTTTAGGTTTTAATGTTTTACTATTTGGTTTGAAAGTTTTAGTTTTAATTCACTTAAAACATTTAATGCTTCAAAAACATAAACATCTTTAGATA